>NZ_BCYX01000013.1 GCF_001598415.1 Sphingomonas mali NBRC 15500 | reverse complement strand
CTTGCCAAAGAAGAAGTAAGAAGACCCTCACCTTCCCACCGCTTCACGGCGGGCCCCTCCCTCTCCCGCAAGCGGGAGAGGGGAATGCGATCGGTGGCCTTCCATGGCTCGCCTTGATCCCGTCGCCTGCGAGAGGAGAAGGCGGCTGGCTTACTTCTCGCCGAGAATCGCCTTGATCGCGGCGATCTTCGTCTGCTGGGCGTCCAATTGCGCCTGCGCCTTGGCGCGCGCGTCTTCCAGCGCGGGATAGGGGGGATCGCCGGCCACGCCGCGCTCGCTGGTCAATTGGTCGAGATCGGTGACGGCGCCGAGCGTATCGACGCGGAGCGAATCGAGGTCGGCCAGCGCCGATTCGGCGCGCACCCATTCGTTGCTGCCCACCGCCTGCGCCGCGGGGCTCCGCGCGGCGCTCTCCGCAGTGGCGGCACTGGCCGCAAACGCTGCCTCCGACGCGCCCAGCTTGGCGCCGATCGCCGCGATCTTCTTGTCGAGTTCGGGATCCGGGGCGGCGACGGGCGTTACAACTTCAGGTTCGGCGTCCGAGCGCGATTCGATCGGCCGCAGCGCGAGCGACGGATAGACCCCCGGCGCTTCGGTACAGCCGATAAGCCCGAGGGTGAGGAGTATCGCGATGCGCTTTGACATGACGCTGCTCTAGGCGGCGAAAAACTATGGCGCAACGCACTTGCGCTTCCCGAAACACCCCTCTATGTGCCGCGTCTCCCAGGCGCCCGTAGCTCAGCTGGATAGAGCATCAGACTACGAATCTGAGGGTCGGACGTTCGAATCGTTCCGGGCGCGCCATTTCCGTTCACAGGCATTAATGCCTATCGCCGCCGCCTCTACACCAGAGGCGGCGGTTCGCGTTCTGGGTCAGCTCGCTGCCCAAGTCGTGGTTCCGAACCTCCGTGTTGCTGGCGCAAGGGCCTGATCCAGAACCTTGTCGTGCAGCGATGGCGGCTGTACCGGCCGGCGGCACATGCCGATCGTACATTCGCTTCCGGAATTGCGATGATGATGAAGCTCTTCTTCAGTCGAAACCCAAATCCGCGGCTTGCGGTCGCGGTCGCGCGCTACCTGAATTCGGCGGTCGACTTCGAATATGCTTCGCCCTTCGCGCCCGGCGAATCCGAGAAGTTCCGGCCTCTGAATCCCAACCTCTCGCTACCCATCCTCGTGGACGGCGAGCGCGTTCTCTGGGAAGCGGACGCAATAGCATGCCGGCTTTCGCGCGACGCCGCGTCAGACTTCTGGCGCACAGGAGATGACGAGCCCGAGATGATCCGCTGGCTAAGCTGGGGGAAAGAGAATTTCATGCAGGCGTGCGATATGGTCCATTTCGAGCGGGGAACGAAGCAGCGTTACGCTCTCGGGCCGATCGATGACGAGAAGGTTGCGGAAGGGCTGGCGCGTTTCCGGGTCGCTGCGACCATCCTCGAAAGTGAACTCCGCGCGCGACAGTGGCTTGCCGGGGAATCGGTTTCGTACGCCGACTTCCGAATGGCCGCCTTTCTGCCGTTCAACGACATCGCCTGCCTGCCGATTGGCGAGTATCCGGCGATTTGCCGTTGGTATGATCAACTCGAAAATATCGAGGCATGGCGGGAGCCGTTCGGGGGACTGGATGCTCCCGACCTGCCGCCAATAGCACCGCTGCGATAGCGCTCTAACCGGGTACCGGGGGCGAAATGCTATTCTTCCGACCCTAAGCTGCGGTTTTCGCGGCAATGCCAGAGACGCAGGATGAAGATGGTCCCGGCCGCGATCTCGTAACGCATCTCGTAATTACCGATGATAATCCGGCGGACCTCGCGCGGCTCATAGGCTTCCAGCTTCTCGCCGATCCTCGGATAGTCGAGCAGCCGTTCCGGGGCGCGGGCAAGCTGCTGGACCACGCGCGCCGCGGCCTCGGGCGCGACCGGGCTTAGATGCTCGTGCAGACGTACAAGGTCCGAGGACGCCTTGCTGGTCCACTGAAGCTTCACTTGAGTGGGGAGGGCAGTGGCTTGTCCGTTCCGAGGCTATCGGCCCATGCTTGGATCGCCTGATGGTCGATAACCCGGCCGGAATCGACATCCAGCAAAGCTTCGAGCGTCATGCGATGACGCTCCTCTTCCTGATCGACCCAGGCCGCGAGCGCCTGTTTCATCACCCAGCCGCGCGAGCGTTCGAGCCGCGAGGCCATGGCTTCGACCTTTTCCGCGAGTCCGATCGGAACATGCGCGGTTAGCACTTTCGTCTCGGCAGTCATTCTAATCACTCTCTATCAGACTGATTAAAATATAATCGAAAAGAGGTGGTCAAACAAGTTTCACAGAACGCTTGGTGCCCGTGTCGGACTGACGCCACTTACCGGCGATGCCGGTGTCAGTCGCAATGCTGATGGTTGGAATGCCGCAGCCGCCAATTGGCGAGATGAGCGCAGGCGAGGCACAGGCTGCCCATGATCGTCACCGGTGTCTCCCAACGCCCGCCGAGCAGCAGAAGCGCGCCCGTCGCCAGCAGGATCAGTCCCGTTGTGCCAATCATCAACGGATAAGCTCGACGATGACGGTGCCGGCCGGCGAACAGCGCCAGCGCCGAGCTCGGCACGGCAAATGCCAGCACCCAGACGTGAAAGCTCTCGGGCAGGGCAATCAGCGACGATAGGGCGGGCAGGGCGGCGAGCAGCAGCGGCAAGCCGGCGCAATGGACCAGGCAGAGCGCTGAAGCGCCGACCGCGGCGCGTTCGACCCAGTCGATCGCCGGCGCACTTACCGCAGGGTCTCCATGGGGCATGGGGTTCTCCAAGGTTCGATAGGCGGCCCGCCGCGACGGCCGGTTGGAAAGGCGCAGGCCACCTGCCGCCGCGGACGCGCCGCGGCGACTGGCCATCTCGCCGGGGCGCGCCACCGGCACGCCCCGATACTCGATCAGAACTTCTTGCTGATGCCCGCGAAGAACCCGCGCCGCGCACCATATTGCGGGGCGCCGACGCCGACCCCCGATCCGTCGCGGATCAGGTAGCTTTTGTCGAACAGATTGACGACATCGAAGCGGATCGACAGCCCCTTGAGCACGCCGGGACCCTCGAGATTCTGCGCGATCCCGATATTGGCGGTGACGTACGAGGGCAGCTTGCCGCCATTGGGAACGATGCCGGCGGGGTCGTCCGCGCGCAGCCCGTCGCCATAGAGGAAGTCGACCGCCGGAACGAGCGTGCCGATCCCGTCATGGATCGTGACACTGGCGCCGCCCGAGGCCGTCCAATTCTGCGAATGGTCGGTGAAGATATAATGGTTGGAGATGTAATCGAGCTCGTCCTGCGCAAAGAAATATTGGCTCGAGATGATGTTGCGGCCTTTCTCCTGACCACGTGCGACGTTGGCGTAGAGGTCGACCGGTCCCTTGGTGTAATTGGCGCTGAGCTCGACGCCCCAGGCATAGCCCTTGGCGTAGTTGAACGGCGACAGCACCAGCGAGGTGCCGAACTGGCCTTCGTCGAGCAGGTTGCGCTTGATCTTGTAGTAAGCGTCGAGCCCGATCTTGAGGCCAGGCAGCACGGTCTGCTGCACGCCGGCATCGAAGTAATGCTCGCGCTCCGCCCGTACCGGGTCGGCGGTCTGAATTTCGGGCTCCTTGGTCGTGCCGTTGAACAGGGCCAGCGTCGGCGCCGCAATCAATTCCTGCGGCGGCGGCGTGAAGTTGCGCGCATAACCGAGATGGAAAGTGGTGCCGTCGCTCGGTTTCCAGACGAGATTGACGCGCGGGCTGACCTGTTGCTCACGCGTATAGGCCCTGACCGCGTCGAACCGGACGCCGTAATTGAGCGTCAGCGTCGGGCTCAGCGACCATTCGTCCTGGAGATAGACGCCATAGAGCTGGCCGTTGCGCCCGCCCTTGTCGGTGATCGTGATCGGAATGTCCGAGGTCTGCTTGCCATTCCCGTCGACCGGGAACACGCGTGACGTCACTAGCGTGCGCGTCCGCTCGTTCTGAACGAACAGGCCGAAGCGCAATGTATGAGCATCGGACAGTTTATAGCTGCCGTCCGCCTGCACGCCGATCGCCAGGCTGGACAGACGGGAATTGTCCGCGACGCCCGCGAGGATCAAATCGCCACCCTGCGGGTCGGGCGTGAAGCGGGTCTGGGAGTAGCGTATGAACGGGGCCACCTGAAAATTGAGCGCGCCGCCGGCATATTGATACGCAAGCACGCCGTAATGCGTGATCTCGCGCTGGTTCTGGTCGAGCTTGGAGGAATCGAAGCTCGAATTCCCGTTGAGGTTGAAGTTGGTAGCAGGGTCCCCCTGACCCGGATTGTTCGGAATCTGGAAATAGCCGATCGACGTGCCGCCGAACGCGGTGATGCGGCTGGTCGACGAGACGATGTCGGAGATGTACGCGAACGCTCGATATTGACGAGTGCGATCGTGGATCGCGTCACGCGTCGGGATCGGGTTTTCGACGCCCAGGTCGTTCTGGAGATAACTGCCCGAGGCGAAATAGCTCAGCGATCCGTCCGTCCCATGGATCGACGCGCTGGGATTGATCGTGTTCCGGCTGCCGCCGTAAAAGCCGACATCGCCGCCATTGTCGAACCCGCCCGATCCGGTCTTCAGGCTGACCACACCCGATGTGCGATAGCCATATTGCGCCGGCAGCGTGCCGGTGATCAGCTCGACCGAGTCGGCGATCCGGGGGTCGAATGTCTGGCCGAAGCCCGAGATGCTCTCCGGCACGATCACGCCATTCAATCGGTATTGAAGGTTGCCGTGTTCGTTGCGGACATGCACCGCGCCATAGCTGTCGAGCGTCACGCCGGGGACCTGGGACAGGACCTGGACCAGGCTGACATTGGCGCCGCCGGGCTGCTTGGAAAGCATCGCCTTGTCGATCGTGTAGGCGCTGGCGCCGAGCGACGGCAGGATGGCGTCGCGCGCCGCGTCGAGCCGCTGCGCGGTGATCACGATGTCGCCCGATTGATCCGACGGGGCAGGGGCGGGGGTAGGGGCAGCCGGTGGCGGGCTGGCTGGCGCGTCCTGGGCCGAGGCCATCGCGGGAAACAGCGCGACGGATGCCGCGCCCAGCAGGAATAGATGTCGCATTCTAATAAACTCCGGGAACCTTGGTCGCGGATTCACTGCGGAATCCGCTGGACGCGACTGGGCACGGTGTCGTGCCTTCGCGTCGCGGTGATTATGTCAGGCGTGGAGTTGGGTCGGAGGTGCGCGGCTATGCCAGCCGAGCGAGCGACGTTCGAGGCTCAACCCGAAGGCGAGACCAGTAATTAGCCAGACGGGCATCGCCTGGGGCGCCGGAAGGACGATCGGCGCTGGTGGCAGGTACGCGGCACTTTGCGCGATTTCCCGACAGATCGGACAATTCGCCGGTGAATCGAATGGTGAGTTTCGGTCCGACGAGGTCGCCGCGACCGCGCCTGTCTGGCCGGCAGCGGTGGAGATCGGCGCACTGGCGAAATGGTTGTGGGTCTGGGCAACGAAACTCTGCCACGAGAACACCACCAGCATGGCCAGCAGCACGGCAATCCAGCCAGCACCCAGCCGCCGCCCCTGATGGGGCGGACGCGACGTGCTACCGATGCGCCTTGCTATAGTCGCCATAATCTCCGGCCGATCGCTCGACGAGCGGGTTGCGGTTGCGTTCTGCTATGTTGCATTGTTACATGAATCAAGCCGTTTCGTTGCGGTGCACCATTCCGCAGGGTTATAACCGTGATGCGTCGGCGATGAACCGGCCGTTCCCGCGCGCGCGGTTTCGCGCTACGCCCACGTCCATGATCGACGACGACAAGAGGATCGCCGCCGAAGCCGCGGTCGCCGAAATCCGTGACGGCATGCTGGTGGGCATCGGTACCGGATCGACCGTGGCGTTCGCGATCCGCGCGATCGCCGCGCGCCTGCCCGAACTTCGCCGGACGATATTCTTCGCCACGTCGATCGCCACCGAACAGGCGGCGCGCGATGTCGGCATTCCGATCGGGCGATTCGCGCTCGCGTCGCGGCTGGACCTGACGATCGACGGTGCCGACGAGATCGATCCCGGGCTGCAAGTCATCAAGGGGGCGGGCGGGGCTTTGTTGCGCGAAAAGATCGTCGCCGAAGCGTCCGAGCGGATGGTGGTGATCGCCGACGCCTCGAAGCGGGTCGATCGGCTCGGCGCCGCGCCGCTGCCGGTCGAGGTGCTGCCTTTCGCGAGGAGTTTCGTCGCTGCCCGTCTCGCGGCGCTGGGCGCCGAGCCCGTCTTGCGCATGGCCGACGAAGGCGCGTGGCGCAGCGATCAGGGCAATGTCATCTTCGATTGCCATTTCGTGTCGTTCCCGGACCCGGCCGGGCTCGCGGCCGCGTTGCAGGCGATTCCCGGCGTGATGGGGCATGGTCTTTTCCTGCGCGAGGTCGACGCCGCCTATATCGCCGACGGGGGAACCGTTACGAAAATGGAACGCAATACCACCTGACGGGTGGCAAGCGCGCGATGCTCCCCATATAGGGCGTGGAAATGGCGCAACCGCGATGCGGTCCGCGCGTTCGTCCACCCGAAGCGGGAGCCCGAAATAGAATGTCCGATACCCAGACCGCCGACGTGGATCAGCTCAAAGAAGACGGTTCGATTGAGCGTCTGACCATCGACACGATTCGCACGCTGTCGATGGACGCGGTACAAAAGGCCAATTCCGGGCACCCCGGCACGCCGATGGCGCTGGCGCCGGTCGGCTACACGCTCTGGTCGCAATTCCTCCGCTACGATCCCTCGACGCCGACCTGGCCCAATCGCGACCGCTTCGTGCTGTCGGTCGGCCATGCCTCGATGCTGCTCTATTCGCTGATCCACCTCGCCGGGATCGAGGAAGTCGATGGCACGGGCAAGAAGACCGGCAAGGAAGCGGTCAGCCTCAACGATATCGAGAATTTCCGTCAGCTTGGCTCGAAGACACCGGGTCATCCCGAATATCGCCACACCACCGGGGTCGAGACCACCACTGGTCCGCTCGGGCAGGGCTGCGGCAATTCGGTCGGCATGGCGATCGCCGAGCGCTGGCTCGCGGCGCGCTATAACAAGGATGGCTTCACGCTGTTCGATCACGACGTCTACGCGCTGTGCGGCGATGGCGATATGATGGAAGGCGTGTCGGCTGAGGCGGCGTCGATCGCCGGGCACCTCAAGCTTTCCAACCTCTGCTGGATCTACGATTCGAACCATATCTCGATCGAGGGCGACACCGCGCTCGCGTTCGACGAGGATGTTGGCAAGCGCTTCCTGGCCTATGGCTGGAACGTCATCCATGTGAACGACGCCAATGATTGTGCGGCGATGGCCCAGGCGCTCGAGACGTTCCGCAAGACCGACGATCGCCCGACCTTCATCGTCGTCCATTCGGTGATCGGCTGGGGATCGCCCCGCGCCGGCAGCGAAAAGGCGCATGGCGAGCCGCTCGGCGTCGACAACGTCAAGGCGACCAAGGAAGCCTATGGCTGGCCGCAGAAGGACTTTTACGTCCCCGATGGCGTCGAGAAGCATTTCAACGGAGCGATTGCCGACCGCGGTCGTCCGCTGCGCGAGGAATGGGACGCGACCTTCGCCAAGTACAAGTCGGCCTATCCCGATCTCGGCAAGGAACTCGACCTGATCCTGTCGGATCGGCTGCCCGAGGGTTGGGATGCCGACATTCCAACCTTCGACGCCGATGCCAAGGGGCTCGCGACGCGCGATTCGAGCGGCAAGGTGCTCAACGCGATCGTGCCGAAGGTGCCGTGGTTGCTCGGCGGCTCGGCCGATCTCGCGCCGTCGACCAAGACCGACATCAAGAACGCGCCGTCGTTCGAGCCGGACAATTATGGCGGCACCAATTTCCATTTCGGGGTGCGCGAACACGGCATGGGCGCGGTGGTCAACGGCATGTCGCTCTCGCATCTGCGCGCTTACGGTTCGACCTTCTTCGTGTTCCTCGACTATATGCGCCCGCCGGTGCGCCTGTCGGCGCTGATGGAACTGGGTTCGGTCTGGGTGTTCACGCACGATTCGATCGGCGTTGGCGAGGACGGTCCGACCCATCAGCCGATAGAGCAGCTGGCGATGCTCCGCGCGACGCCGGGGATCGACACGATCCGTCCGGGCGACGCCAATGAGGTCGCTGCGGCGTGGCGCGCGTTGATGAAGGATGGCGGCCACCCGACCGCGCTCGTTCTGTCGCGTCAGGCGATGCCGACGCTCGATCGCTCGACATATGCCAGTGCCGATGGCGTCGCGAAAGGCGCCTATGTGCTGGCCGACAGCGATAATCCTCAGGTGATCCTGATCGCGAGCGGATCGGAGGTCAGCCTGGTGGCCAAGGCTTATGAGCAACTCAAGGCCGAAGGCGTCGCGGTGCGCGTCGTGTCGATGCCGAGCTGGTTCAGGTTCGAGCTGCAGGATGCGGCCTATCGCGAAAGCGTGCTGCCATCGGGCGTTACCGCGCGCCTCGCCGTCGAGATGGGCGGCGAGATGGGCTGGGATCGCTATGTCGGTCCGAAGGGTTCGACGATCACCATGTCGACGTTTGGCGCTTCGGCACCACTCGCCGGGTTGCAGGACAAGTTCGGATTCACGGTGGAAAACGTGGTGGCCAAGGCGAAGGCGCTTTTGGCCAAATAATGGCCGTCATCCCAGCGAAAGCTGGGATCTTGTGCCGCATGAGACCCCAGCTTTCGCTGGGGTGACGCAGAAGGAAAGACCAATGGGACGGATCAACGATCTGGAAAAACTCGGTCAGGCGATCTGGCTCGACTTCATCGACCGCAAGCTGCTGGCCGAGGGCGGATTGAAGAAACTGGTCGAGGAAGACGGCGTCACCGGCGTGACGTCCAACCCGTCGATCTTCGAGAAGGCGATGGGGCATGGCAACGCCTATGACGCCGAACTCGCCGACTTCGACAAGGCCAATCCCGGTGCGTCGGCGATGGCGCGTTACGAGCATCTCGCGATCCAGGATATCCAGGCCGCCGCCGACACGCTGCGCCCGGTCTATGACCGGCTCGGCGCCAAGGACGGCTATGTCAGCTTGGAAGTGTCGCCTTATCTTGCCAACGACACCGACGAGACGGCCGCCGAAGCCGAGCGACTGTGGAAAGCGGTCGACCGGCCCAACCTGATGATCAAGATCCCGGGCACCGCCGCGGGCGTCCCCGCGATCGCGGCGTCGATCGACAAGGGCATCAACATCAACGTGACGTTGCTGTTCTCGATCGAGGCGTACAAAGCGGTCGCGCTGGCGTTCGTCGAGGGTCTCGAGAAGCGCGCCGCGCGTGGCGAGGCGATCGACCGCATCGCCAGCGTCGCGAGCTTTTTCGTCAGCCGGATCGACACCAAGATCGACGACGCGATCGACGCTGGCACTGGCGGCGAGGAAGCCAAGGCGCTGAAGGGCAAGGTGGCGATCGCCAACGCCAAGGCGGCTTATGCCTGGTACCAGGACTTCATCCAGTCGGCCCGCTGGCAGGCGCTCGCCGCCAAGGGCGCGATGCCGCAGCGGCTGCTCTGGGCATCGACCGGGACCAAGAATCCGGATTATTCGGATGTCCTTTATCTCGATACGTTGATCGGTCGCGATACCGTCAACACCGTGCCGCCCAAGACGCTCGACGCTTTCCGCGATCACGGCACCGCTGCCGAGACGCTGACCCAGGATCTGGACGGCGCGAGGCACGTATTGGCCGAGGCCGAGCGGCTTGGGCTCGACCTGCAGGGCGTGACCGAAACCCTGGTCGAGGAAGGCGTCGCGTCCTTCTCCAAGGCGTTCGACGACTTGCTCGGCTCGATCGCTGCCAAGCACCCGGCCGAAGCGACCTGATCAGCGCCTGCACCTCATTCCGTTCGTGCTGAGCCTGTCGAAGCACGATGCGTTCCTACGCCCTTCGAGTAGCTCAGGGCGAACGGTTGAAAGGTTTGGCGAATCATGAAAATCGGAATCATCGGCCTTGGCCGCATGGGCGGTAATATCGCGCGGCGGCTAATGCGCGGCAATCATGAGACGGTCGTCTATGATCGCGCGCCCGAAGCGGTGAAGGAAATCGTCGCCGACGGCGGCATGGGCGCCGGGTCGCTTGAGGAGATGGCGGGCAAGCTCGACAGCCCGCGCATTTTCTGGGTGATGCTGCCGGCGGGCGCACCGACCGAAAGCACGATCGAAACGCTCACCGGTCTTTGTTCGCCGGGCGATATCATCATCGACGGCGGGAATACCTTCTACAAGGACGATATCCGCCGCTCGAAGGCGCTGGCCGAGAAGGGCCTGAAATATGTCGATGTCGGCACGTCGGGTGGTGTCTGGGGTCTGGAACGCGGCTATTGCATGATGATCGGTGGCGATGGCGACGTCATGCGTCATCTCGATCCCATCTTCGATACGCTCGCCCCCGGTGTCGGCACGATTCCGCGGACGCCCAACCGGATGGCACGGGAAGGCGAAGATCCGCGGGCGGAGAAGGGGTATATCCATGCCGGCCCTGCCGGCGCGGGGCATTTCGTCAAGATGGTCCATAACGGCATCGAATACGGCCTGATGCAGGCTTATGCCGAGGGCTTCGATATCCTCAAGAGCAAGGTTTCCGACAAGCTGCCTGAGGAAGAGCGCTTCGACCTCAATCTCACCGACATTGCCGAAGTGTGGCGGCGCGGATCGGTGATTTCGTCCTGGCTGCTCGATCTCTGCGCCCAGGCATTGGCCCAGGACATGGCGCTCGATCAATTCTCCGGCCGCGTCGCGGATTCGGGCGAGGGGCATTGGACGATCGAAGCAGCGATGGAAGAGGCTGTGCCCGCGCACGTGCTGACCGCGGCATTGTTCGCGCGTTATCGCAGCCGCGTCGAACATACTTATGGCGACAAATTGCTGTCGGCGATGCGCTTCGGGTTCGGCGGGCATGTGGAGATGCCGCAGTGAACCAGGGCAGCGCGCCCATCCGGCTGGTCATATCGGATGTCGACGGTACGCTGGTTCGCAAGGACAAGTCTCTCAGCCCGCAGGTGGTCGCCGCCGTGCGTCGGCTGCGCGAGGCCGGCGTAGCCTTCACGCTGATCAGTGCGCGGCCGGTGTCGGGGGTGATGCCGCTGATTGCCCCGCTCGGAATCGATAGTCCGGTCGCGGCGATCAACGGTGGGATTATCTTCCGTCCGGACGGCAGCATGATCGCCGAGCATCGCATCGATCCTCATGTGACCCGTGGCGTATTTTCGCTGGCCGAGAATGTCGCGGTCGATCGTTGGGTCTTCGCGGACAACCGCTGGTACGCCTCCAGCTTGGAGGGCGTCCATGTCGAGCACGAACGCGTCGCGTCGAACCAGCAGCCAATCCTGCGGGAGGATTTTGCCGATCTCCACGATCGCGCGGACAAGGTAACGTTCGTCAGCGACGACGCTCCGTTGCTCCGCGACTTCGCGCAGCGCGCCATCGCCGAATTCGGCGCGGGGGCAACGATCGGGCAGAGCCAGACCTATTATCTCGACGTCACCAACGCTCGTGCGAACAAGGGCGACGGCGTCACCGCCCTGGCAGGAATGCTGGGGGTCGACCTCGCCGAGGTCGCGGTTTTCGGGGACATGGATAACGATATCGCCATGTTCGCGCGTGCTGGCGTTTCGGTGGCGATGGGACAAGCGCCCGACGGCGTTAAGGCGGCGGCCAACCACGTATCCACCAGCAACGAGCAAGACGGCGTCGCGCACGCCATCGACACATTCGTCCTGCCGCGTGTCGCGCGATGAAGAAGCTGATCGCGTTCGACCTTGACGGCACCCTTGCCCTCAGCAAGCAGCCGCTCGACGACGACATGGCCTCGCGGATCGCTGATCTGCTCGCGGTTTGTCTGGTCGACATCATCTCGGGTGGCGACTGGCCGCAATTCGAGAAACAGGTCGTGTCGCGGCTGCCAGAGCGCGCCAAGCTGGCCAATTTATTCATTCAGCCGACGACGGGGACCAAGCTCTATCGCTGGTCGGGTGAGTGGAAGCCGGTGTACGCCGAATTGTTCTCGCACGTCGAACGGCGGCAGATCGAGACGGCACTCGACGATGCGGTAAAAGCCGAAGGGCTCGACCAGGGTCAGACCTGGGGCGACCGAATCGAGGATCGTGGCAGCCAGATCACCTTTTCTGGACTGGGTCAGGATGCGCCGCTGGTCGCCAAGAATGCCTGGGACGCCGATCGCTCGAAGCGCGAAGCGCTGCAGATGCGGCTGCGCGAGGCGCTCCCCGATCTGTCGATCAATATCGGTGGATCGACCTCGATCGACATCACTCGCAAGGGCGTCGACAAGCAATATGGGCTGAAGAAGCTGCTCCCCGTTGCCGGCGTCGATGCCGCCGAAGTGCTGTTCATTGGTGATGCGATCTATCCGGGCGGCAACGATTATCCCGCGAAGGAAATGGGGCTCGACACGATCAAAGTCGACGAGATCGAGCAGACGCGATTGGTGATTTCGACCGTTGCGACGGTGCTGAAGGGGTAAGACTTACCTAACTTCCAAACGTCACCCTGGACTTGTTCCGGGGTCCAACGTGCCGCCACGGAAGTCAGCCGTTGTTGCTCATTGGATGCCGGAACAAGTCCGGCATGACGCTGACACCTCAGCCCGCTAGCGCCTTCTCCACCGCATCATGGAACAGGCGAATGCCGCCTTCCATGCTCCCCAACGTCAACCGCTCGATCGCGCCGGACATCAGCCCTTCCTGGCACAGTGCCGCCGCGCGGAAATCCTCGGAGCCGAAGACGCCGCCGTCGAGCAAATTCCAGCTCTTCTCCCAATGGGCGAGCGCCTTCTCCGTCGCAGGCGGCTCGGGGATCAGCATGAAGTCCTCAACCAGCACGCGGTCGACGCCACGCGGCATCAGCGTCATCAGGTTCATGTAGTCTGGGCTGACCACGAGCACGGTCGCCGGGAACATCTGGTAAGTATAGGTGATCGCGCGGCGCAATGTCGGCCAATCCTCGGCCGCGCAGTCATCCGCCGATACGTCGCGCCCGACCGCCGAGCGCTGGTGCGCTCCGATCATGTCGCCTGACGCGACGCCATCCTTGAAGAACGGACCGATCGTCGCGGCGTGGAGGCGCTGGACGTGATAGCTTTCCAGGAAGGCGTCCATGATCTGTTTCCAGTTCGCGGCGACATCGTGCGTGCGGCGGCGGAACAGATGCTGGCCGGCGAGATTGAAGGCATCGAAATCATGGCCGAGCGTCTCGGGCTCGGCAAAATCGGCGCTGTCGTCGAACGCGAACCAGATCAGGCCGCCAGCCTCGCAGGTCGGCAGGCGGCGAAGGCCGAACTCGCTCGTGTCGAGGTCGGGGAAGGCGTCGGTTCGCGGCAGCGCCAGCAGCTTGCCGTCGAGACCATAGGTCCAGGCGTGATAGGGGCAGACAAGCCGCGCCGCGCAGACCGCTTCCTGGCCCTCGACCAGCCGCGTGCCGCGATGGCGGCAGACATTCATGAAGACATGCGCCTTGCCGTCACGGTCGCGCGTGATCAGCAGCGGCTTGCCATAGCCGTCATGCGGGACCGCCATGCCAGGGTCGGGCAGCAGCGCGGAGGGCGCGATCACCAGCGGACGTTTGCCGAATATCTTGCCGCGTTCGGCCTCATACCGCGCCGGATCGGTATAGGCGGCCGCGTCGACATGCGTGATCCCGCCGGCGCGCGCTTCGCCGCCATCTGCAAGCTTCTTCGCCAGCGCGAGCTGCCCCGCGGTTGGCGCGATCCTGGTCGCCACGTTCATGGGCTTCCTCTCCCGATTTTTGCGGCTAGTGTCTGCGTTAAGCACACGGGGAGCAAGACATAATGATCGAGGTGGAGCGGCCGCACAGCTGGGTCGACAGCATCCGGCCGTATCTGGAAAAGGCGCCTCTCGCCGCGCTGGCGCTCGGGGTGTCATCGGGCTTTCCCTTCGCGATGATCGCGGCGACCCTGACCACACGGTTGAAGCAGGATGGCATCACCAAGGCGACGGTGACCGCGTTCAGCCTCGCGATCCTCGTCTACAATTTCAAATGGCTGTGGTCGTGGATGGTCGATGGCGTACGCCTGCCGTTGATTGGCCGGTTGGGTCAGCGCACCTCGTGGATGCTGCTGGCGGGGGTGCTCGTGATCGCCGCAGTGAGCAATCTGGCCTTCGCCGATCCCAAGGCGAGCATCGGCGCGATGGCGCTCGCGGCTGTCCTGGTCGGCATCGCCGGCGCTACGTTCGATACCGTGATCGACGCTTATCGCATCGAATTGCTCGAGCCGCGCCAGCTCGGCGTCGGGTCGGGGATGGCGCAATACGGTTATCGCATCGGCAATGTCGGCGCCGCGTCGCTGGCGCTGCTCGTCGCCGGGGCATCCAACTGGACGGCCGCCTATCTGACCTGCTGTGTACTGGCATTGCCGGCGATGCTGACCGCGGTCATGATCGGCGAACCCGCCCGCCGCCGGGTGTCCGCAGAACGGCGCAGCGTCGGCGAAGTGCTGACGTCGATCTGGGGCCCGTTCGTCGAGTTCTTCAAGCGTCGCGGTGCGCTCATCGTGCTGATCTTCATCCTAGTGCACAAGGTCGGCGACACACTCGCCAACCTGACCTTTCGCCTGCTGTTCGATGACCTGAAGTTCACCAACGCGGAGATCGCCGGCTACGACGTGCTCCTGGGGTTCTGGGCCTATATGATCGGCATCTTCATCGGCGGTATTCTCTACGCGAAGATAGGCATGAAGCGCTCGGTATTGCTATCGCTCGTGCTGATGGCGGTATCGAACCTCAGTTTCGCGGCACTCGCGGCGGCGGGGCATTCGAATCTGGGGATGGCCGGAGCGATCGGATTCGAGAACATCGCGAGTGGCTTCGGCGGCGTGGTCGTGACTGCCTATTTCTCCGCGCTGACTGACCTGCGTTTCACCGCGGCGCAATATGCCCTGATCTCGGCGGCGGCGAGCATTCTCGGGCGGGTGCTTACCGGGACCATGGCTGGCGGGCTGATCGACAGCATGGGCTATGTCGATTTCTACATCCTGACGACGATCATCGCGCTGCCCGGCGTGCTGATCTTCTGGTGGATGATCCGCAGCGGGCTGGTCGACCAGGCGATCGGATCGGCGGCGACAGAGAGTAGCGAGCCTTCCTGATGTTGTTCCTTATCCTCTCCGGCGGGACGATCGTCTGCCAGATCGCGTGCGTGGTGCATTGCGTGCGCAACAGCCGCAACACGTTCTGGATCTGGCCGCTGGTGTTCTTCCCGATGGTCGGCTGCATCGCCTATTTCATCGTCGAAGTGCTGCCGGGCATGCAGGGCAATCGCCATGTCCGCACGATGCGCGCGCAAGCAGCCAAGGCAATCGACCCCGAACGCGAGGTGCGCGCAGCCCGCGACGCATTGGGGCTGGCGGACACGATCGCCAACCGCATCCGGCTGGCCGATGCGCTGTCGGCGGTCAATCGGCCGGCCGAGGCGATCCCGCTCTATCGTGAGGCAATCGCCGCGCAGCCATTGCCCGACACGCGCACCGAGACGAAGCTTGCCCGAGCCTTGTTCGAAGAAGGCAAGATCGACGAAGCGCAGCAGGTGATCGATGCGATCGCCAAACCGTCAGGGCAGAGCGACCGCGACCGCCTCGATCTGCTGAGGGCGCGGATCTACGACCATCTCGAGCGCAAGGACGATGCCCTGGCGATCTATCGCGACATCGTCACGCGCATGCCCGGTGAGGAAGCGCGCTGCCGCTATGCCGCGTTATTGATCGAACTCGGCCGCAAGCGCGAGGCGCTAGGGGTGCTGGAGGAAGTCGAGGACCGGATGAAGCGGCTCGACCGCCACCAGCGCCAGGCGGAAGGCGACATGTACCGCTGGGCGACCGACAAATTGCGCGAGCTACGCGCGGCGGGATAGCGCCTCCCAAGAATCCGTTCGCCCTGAGCTTGTCGAAGGGTGCGCTTGAGGCGCGCGATTTCCGAGTCACTTGGTGCCCTTCGACAAGCTCAGGGCGAACGGTCTATCGTGAGCTAGCCGTTGCTAGTCGCAAGACAACGGCAGCCCGGCATCCGCGAATGCGCCGGACAAGGCCGCCGCCGTCGCCACGATCGCATCGGCGCGGCGCTGCGCCATCAGGTCGGCGAGCAACAGGCGCGCGGTTTCCGGGCGGCGCTCGGCATGACCGATCGCGGTGATCATCGTTTGCTCCGCCCAGGTCATGCGCGCGCAGCAGCATGGCGCGATCGGGATCGTCGTGGTTGAGGTCGCTGCGAGTTCGGCCATGAATGCGCGGGCGAGCAGCAGCGGCCGGCGGAACCCCGCGCCGAATGCGCTCAGTAAGGCATTGGCGGCGACCGCATCGTTGAGCCCGTGCGCGCCCATGCGTCGGATCGCGAGTAGCAGCAGGCGTGCGGCCATGGTTTCTGGCAGATTGTGCGGCAGGGCTTCGCTGACCAGCGACGCAGGCATTGGGGCAGGGGCCATTGGGCGACTCCGTGGTGGGAGCCGCATAGTCGGTAAGTCGCTATTGATAGTCAATCGCAATAATAGATCATTCCGGCGCTTCGCCGTTCGCCGCGAGCACTTCGCCTGCCAGATAGAGCGAGCCGAGAATCATCACGGTCACCGGTTCTTTGGCGTCGCCTGCGATCGCGCGCAGCGCCGCCTCCACCGTCTCCGCTGCCTGGGACACCATGCCGATGTCGCGGGCGACCGCACCCAGCACGTCCGCGCTGTGACATTCATGGCCACCGACCGGAACGGCATGGAAGCTCGCGGCCAGCCCGGCGAACGGTCCCAGCAGTCCGGCGGGGTCCTTGTTGGACAGCATGCCCACGATCATGTGCGCACCGTTGGTGTCGCGATGTCCCAGCACCTCGCGCAATGCGACGGCGACGCTGGCGCCGGCGGCGGCGTTATGGCCGCCATCGAGCCAAATCTCGCTGCCGGGCGGCAACATACGCGTCAGTGGCCCGTCGCCCAGTAACTGCATCCTGGCTGGCCAGGTGGCGTGCTCGGCCGCGGCGACAAAGGCGTCGGGTGGGATGGTCAGCGTCTTTTGATGATGGAGCATGGCGATCGCCAAAGCGAGATTGCCCGGCTGGTGCGGCCCGGCCAGCACTGGCAACGGCGTCTGCACCTTGCCCGCGGCGTCGCGATAGGTGAGCCGGCCGTCATCGGCGGCCCAGAACCAATTCCTGCCCTCGGGCGATACCGGCGCTCCGGCGGTTCGTGCGACCGCACTGACCCGCGCCTCGACCGAAGGCGGGTAGCGCATCGTGACCAGCGGCACTTGCGGTTTGGCGATGCCGGCCTTTTCGGCGGCGATATCCTCGATCGTCGTCCCCAGGAATCGTTCGTGGTCGATCCCCAGTTGCGCGATGCCGGTGACGATCGGCTGCGCGATGACATTGGTGGCGTCGAGCCGCCCGCCGAGCCCGACCTCGACGATACAGGCATCGGCGGGCGTGCGGGCAAAGGCGAGGAACGCTGCGGCAGTCGTCACCTCGAAGAAGCTCGCGCCGATATCGCCACCGGCGTCGAGCACTTCCTCGAGCAGCGGCGCCAGCTCGGCATCCGTGATCAGCGTACCGGCGAGCCGGATGCGCTCGTTGAAGCGAACGAGATGCGGGCTCGAATAGACATGCGTCGTGTAGCCCGCCGCCTCGATCGCCGCGCGCAGGAAGGCGCAGGTCGATCCCTTGCCATTGGTGCCGGCGACATGGAGCACCGGGGGCAAGCGCTCATGTGGGTTGCCGATGCGCTCGAGCAATT
Source organism: Sphingomonas mali NBRC 15500 (assembly GCF_001598415.1). GTDB lineage: Bacteria > Pseudomonadota > Alphaproteobacteria > Sphingomonadales > Sphingomonadaceae > Sphingomonas > Sphingomonas mali. Next base: position 100,651 of record NZ_BCYX01000013.1, on the reverse strand, counting down.
CGGTGATGCGCTCCAGACCGAGGATGTCGGCGCCAGGCGAGAGCGCCCATAGCCGGTCGAGTTGCCGCTGCACGGCGGGATCGGACGAGACGGCGTGGTCGGGCATCTCTAATTCCCCTCCCGCTTGCGGGAGGGGTCAGGGGAGGGATTGTTACAAATCACAGGGAGGACATGCCCTCCCCCGACCCCTCCCGCAAGCGGGAGGGGAGATTTGGCTACGCCGCTTTCCGCTGCCCGCCGATATAGTCGATCAGCCGCGCCAGTGTCGGACGCAGTTCCGCGCGCGGCGTGACCATGTCGAGCATGCCGTGGTCGAGCAGATATTCGGCGCGCTGGAACCCCTCGGGCAGCTTTTCGCGGATCGTCTGCTCGATCACCCGCTGACCGGCAAAGCCGATCAGGGCGCCGGGTTCGGAAATCTGCACGTCGCCGAGCATCGCATAGCTCGCGGTGACGCCGCCGGTGGTCGGGTCGGTCAGCACGACGATATACGGCAAGCCGACATCGTGGAGCATCTGGATCGCGACCGTCGCGCGCGGCATCTGCATCAGGCTCAATATGCCTTCCTGCATCCGCGCCCCGCCTGCCGCGGTGAAGATGATATAGGGAGCACCTTCGCTGATCGCCGCTTCGACGCCCCGCACGAAGGCTTCGCCCACCGCGAGTCCCATCGATCCGCCCATGAAGGCGAAATCCTGGACGCCGACCACCGCCTTGCGGCCCTCGATCGTCCCGGTCGCGTTGATCAGCGCGTCGCTCTCGCCGGTGGCGGCGCGCGCCGCCTTGATGCGATCGGTATATTTCTTCTGGTCGCGGAACTTGAGCGGATCGTCCTGGACCTTGGGCGGGGTCAGCGTCGTGAACGAGCCCGCATCGAAAATCTGCGCGAAACGAACATCCGGCCCGATCCGTTCATGAAATGCGCAATTCGGGCAGACATAGAGATTGTCCGCCAGTTCCTTCTCGAACACCATCTGCCCGCACCCTTTGCACTTGTGCCACAGGGTGTCGGGGCTCTCCTTCTTGGGGATGACGTACGACAGCGCATTGCGGACGTTGGTCAGCCAGCTCATGCCATTTCCTTTCTGGCGGCGCGGATCGCGCTTGCGAGGCTCTCGATATAGGCGCGCACCGGCTCGGCTGCATCCTTGCCATACTGGCCGACCAGTTCGACGATCGCCGAGCCGACCACGACGCCATCGGCAACGCGCGCGATCGCCGCGGCCTGATCGGGCGTGCGGACGCCGAAGCCGACCGCCACGGGCAGCTTGGTGGCGGCCTTGAGGCGCGCGACGGCTTCCTCGATCGAGGCTTGCACCGCCTGTTGCTTGCCCGTGATGCCCGCGACCGAGACGTAATAGAGGAAGCCGCTGGCGCCTTCGAGAACGGTCGGCAGTCGCTCGGCGTCGGTGGTCGGGGTAGCGAGGCGGATCAGGTCGATGCCATTGCCGCGCAGCGCCGGACCGAGCGAATCGTCTTCCTCGGGCGGAATGTCGACGCAGATCACGCCATCGACGCCGGCTTCCTTGGCACGCTCGGCAAACCAGTCGGCGCCGCGCCGTGTCATCGGATTGGCATAGCCCATCAGGACCAGCGGCACGGTCGGATGACGCTCACGGAACGCCATCGCGATAGCGAGGATGTCGGCCGTGGTCGTACCCGCCGCGAGACTGCGCAAATTCGCTGCCTGAATGGCGGGGCCGTCCGCCATCGGATCGGTGAATGGCATGCCGAGCTCGATCACATCGGCGCCGCCCTCGACCAGCGCGTCGAGGATCGGTCCGGTCGCGAAACGCCCAGGATCGCCCGCGGTCACGAAGGCGACGAGAGCGGGGTGCCCCTTGGCGAAGGCTTGAGAGAGGCGGGTCATCGCTTCTTCCCAACCTCGACGAGGCGTGAGGCACCGATCGCGAGGCCCAGGATCGCGGCAAAAGTGAACTGGCTTGCGCCGAATACACCGTGATGGAGGACCAAACTGGCCAGGGCGGCTGCGATGCCGCCGACCATCGCGCTGGTGATTGCCTGTCGCAAGTTCAGCTTCATATCCGCACTCCCAACGCTTCGGCGACAGTGAAGATGTCCTTGTCGCCACGCCCGCAGAGGTTCGCCAGGATGATCTGATTCTCGTCCATTTCCCGTGCCTTCTTGGCGACAGCTGCGATCGCGTGCGAAGGTTCTAGCGCGGGAATGATGCCTTCGGTCCGGCAGAGAAGCTGGAAGGCGTCGAGCGCTTCCTCGTCGGTTGCCGAAGTGTAATCGACCCTGCCGATTTCCTTGAGCCAGGCATGCTCGGGACCAATGCCGGGATAGTCGAGCCCCGCCGAGATCGAATGCGCCTCGGCGATCTGGCCGTCGTCATCCTGCAGCAAATAGGTGCGGTTGCCATGAAGAATGCCGGGGAATCCGCCCGCCAGGCTCGCGGCATGCTTGCGCTCTAGCCCTTCGCCCGCCGCCTCGACGCCGAGCATGCGGACGTCGAGGTCATCGAGGAACGGATGAAACAGCCCGATTGCGTTCGAGCCGCCACCGATCGCGGCGACCAGCAAATCGGGCAGGCGGTCGATCCGGGACAGCATCTGCGCGCGCGCTTCCTTGCCGATCACCGACTGAAAGTCGCGGACCAGTTCGGGATAGGGATGCGGGCCCGCCGCGGTGCCGATGATGTAGAACGTGTCGTGGACGTTCGCGACCCAGTCGCGCAGCGCCTCGTTCATCGCGTCCTTGAGCGTGTTCGCGCCGCTGGTGACCGGGATCACCTCGGCGCCGAGCAGCTTCATCCGGAACACGTTGGGCTGCTGCCGCTCGACGTCCTTGGCGCCCATATAGATGACGCAGGGCAGACCGAAGCGCGCGCAGACGGTCGCGGTGGCGACGCCGTGCTGACCGGCGCCGGTCTCGGCGATGATCCGCGTCTTGCCCATGCGGCGCGCGAGCAGGATCTGGCCGATGCAATTGTTGATCTTGTGCGCGCCGGTATGGTTGAGCTCGTCGCGCTTGAACCATACTTGCGCACCTTTGCCCGGTTCCGACCCGGCGCGGATCGCCGCAGTGAGGCGCTCGGCGTAGTAGAGCGGGCTCGGGCGGCCGACATAATGTTCGAGCAGATCCTCGAACTCCTGCGCGAAGGCGGGATCGGCCTTGGCCGCGCGATATTCGCGCTCGAGGTCGAGGATCAGCGGCATCAGCGTCTCGGCGACGAAACGGCCGCCGAACTGACCGAAATGCCCGCGATCGTCGGGCTGGGTGCGATACGAATTCGACAAAAGTGCAGGGTCCGACATTACCGTTATTTCCTCGTCACAACATGGGTCCAATCGCTTCGAACAGCGATCAGCGCCATCGTTGCGGGATGCGCAGGGCAGGGAGGATCGGCATCAGCATTGCGCCACCGCTTTAAGGAACGCGGCGATCTTGTCCACATCCTTGACGCCGGGTGCCGATTCCAGCCCGGATGAGGCGTCAACCAATGTCGCGCCGGTGCGCGCCGCAGCCTCGGCCACGTTGTCGGGCGTGAGTCCCCCCGATAGCGCCCAAGGCATGGCGTGGCGGAACCCATCGAGCAGGCTCCAATCAAACCGAATTCCCATGCCGCCGGGCCGGGTCGCGCCCTCCGGTGTCTTGGCATCGAACAGGATCTTGTCAGCCGCGCCCCGATAGTTGAGCGCGCTGTCCAGATCGGCGCGCGTCTTGACTGCGATGGCCACCCACACCGGAATGCGCGCTTTTATCGCGGCGGCGCGAGCGGGTGTCGTGCTATGCAGCTGGACGGCATCGAGCTTGGCGGCGGCGATGGCGGCTTCGAGCAAGGCATCGTCGGGGTCAACGAAGACGCCTACGCGTGACACGCTTGCCGGTATGCGGGCGGCGAGGCTCGCGGCCGCATCGAACGTCAGATTGCGCGGCGAGGGTGCGAAGAACATCAGCCCGACATGGCTTGCCCCGCCGGCGATCGCGGCATCGAGCGTTTCGGGCGTGCTGAGGCCGCAGATCTTGGCGGTGACGCGAGACATGGCGGCGCTATAGACGCGTCCGGGGCCGAATGACCATGCATGAGCGCAACACTCTATTCCGTCGGATCGCCGTGATTGGCAGCTCGGGATCGGGCAAGTCGACGCTGTCGCGTACGCTGGGCGCGCTGTCGGGATTGCCGATCGTCCATCTCGACAAGGAATATTGGCAACCGGGCTGGGTCGAGCCCGACCGCGACGGATGGAACGCGCGACTCGCCGATCTCGCCGCGCGGCCTGAATGGATCATCGATGGCCAATATGGATCGTCGCTGCTCCCGCGATTGCAGCGTGCCGACCTTGCGATCTTTCTCGATCCGCCGACGCGGGTCTGCCTGTGGCGCATCGCGCGGCGAACGATCGGCACCTATGGCCGCGTGAGGCCGGACATGGGCGAGGGATGCCCTGAAAGAATCAACCTGGAATTCATCCATTTCGTCGCCCCGTTTCGCCGGCTGCAGCGCCCCAAGATCGTTGCGGCGCTCGACGGATCGGGAGTGTCGACGGTCTGGCTGCGGTCGCGGCGCGAACAGGCGGCGTTCGGAGTTACCTTGCGCGAGCAGGGGTTGAGCGCGGCCGTCGCCGCGGCACCAGCCTGGCCTCAGCCGAGCGGCTTTTCCAGCACGACCATGTGAAGCGGCGGGTCGACCACGACCGGAAAATCGCGCGTGCCGACCAGCGTGTATCCACGGCGTTTGTAGAAGGCGATCAACTCGGCTCGCCGGTCGATCACCGTCATTTCGATCCGCTCGGCACCGAAATCGGCGCGCGCGGTCGCTTCGGCTGCGGCGATCAATTGCTTGCCATAACCGCCGGTCTGCAACAGCGGATCGACACACAGCAATCCGAGATAGGCGAGCCCGCCGCCCGAATTGGCGACGCGGACGCACCCGACCATGCGATCATCATCGAACCCGACCAGCAGGCGTTCGGCCGGATCGGCAATCATTGCTTCCAACTCGCCAACCCCGATCCGCTCGCCGTCGAGCAGGTCGGCCTCATGCGTCCAGCCGGCGCGCGCATCGTCGCCGCGATAGGCGCGTTGGATCAGCGGTTGGAGCATCGCGAGGTCATCGCGTCGTGCGACGCGAACCTTCAGATCGGGCATGGCAGAGGAACCTACAGTGTCGCGCCGATCTCGCGCGCCGCGAGGTCGGGGTCTTCCGCCGCGGTGATCGGCCTACCGACCACCAGGATCGAGGCGCCGGCGTCGACTGCCGCACGTGGCGTCACCACGCGCTTCTGATCGCCGATCGCACCATTGGCCGGGCGGACACCCGGCACGACGAAGAAGCCTTTGGGCCACAATTTGTGCGCCGCGCGGACTTCCTCGCCCGAACACACGATGCCATCGACCCCGGCGTCCATCGCCAGTTCGGTCAGCCGCAGCACTTGATCGTGCGACGATCCCTGGACCCCGGTCGCGAGAAGATCGTTCTCGTCCAGACTGGTCAACATCGTCACCGCGACGACCTTGGTAGTGCTCGGCGCGGCTGCCTTGGCATCCTCCAGCATCGCGCGGCCGCCGCTGGCATGGACGGTCAGCACCGCCGGTTCGAGGCCGCGCAACGCCTGGATCGCCTTGCCGACGGTGTTGGGAATGTCGTGCAGCTTGAGGTCGAGAAAGATCGGCAGCCCCAGCTCGTGCATCTCCAGCACGCCGTGACGACCGTTGGCCATGAAGAATTCGAGGCCGAGCTTGATGCCGCCGACATGGTGGCGAACGCGCGCGGCGATCGCCTTCGCTTTGTCGATGTCAGGAGTGTCGAGCGCGACGTAGATGCGGCTGGTCATGGCGTCAGCTCAAGCGGCGGCTGTTTCGGCGGCGTGCGCGGCGCCGGCGGCGCGGTCTCTGCGACCGGCGCGGCAAGCACGGGGCCGGGATCGGCGCCCATCGGTACCACCGGCTTCAGATCCGCGATCACCCGCTCCGCGGTCGTCAGCCGCTGCGTCAGGCGCCAGCGGATCGTCCGGTAATAGAGCCAGGTCGGGATCACCCCGGCGAGAAACATGAACAACATCATGAAGGGAAGGTTCACTTCCGCGACCAACCCACCCCACAGGTTGATCGTCACCCAGCTCCAATTGCCATAAGTGAAGATCGCCGCGACGAAGCTGATCAGGCACCAGAAGAGGATCTTTAGGAACTGCATGGGGCGGGACGCTAGCGGGACCGGTCAGGTTTGGCCAGAGTTCCCGACGATCCTCCCCATTCGCGATGGGGAGGGCCGAAGGTCTCTGTCGAACTCACTGAATCGGCGAGTTGGGATCGAGTCGCATATCCAGATACTTGTCCACGCTGCCCATCAGCTCGCCCATTTCGTGCTCGAAGAAATGGTTCGCCTTGGGAATCGTATCGTGGTGGATCGTGATGTGTTTCTGGGTGCGCAATTTGTCGACCAGCTTCTGCACCGCGATCGGGGTGACGACCTCGTCATTCTCGCCCTGGATGATGATGCCCGACGCGGGGCAGGGCGCGAGGAACGTGAAATCGAACATGTTCGCCGGCGGCGCGATCGAGATGAAGCCGCGGATTTCCGGACGGCGCATCAGCAGCTGCATGCCGATCCAGGCGCCGAACCCGAACCCGGCGACCCAGGTAGTCGACGCCTCGGGGTGGAAGCTCTGCACCCAATCGAGCGCGGAGGCCGCGTCGCTCAATTCGCCGATGCCGTTGTCGAACACGCCCTGGCTCTTGCCGACGCCACGGAAATTGAAGCGCAAGGTCGCGAAGCCGCGCCGCTGAAACGTCTTGTAGAGCTCGATCACGATGCGGTTGTTCATCGTGCCGCCCGACATCGGATGGGGATGCAGGATCATCGCGACCGGTGCGCGCGGCTTGGGCGCGGGGGCGAAACGACCTTCGAGGCGGCCCTCGGGGCCGGGAAAAATGACTTCGGGCATCGTATCCTGTTCTTTTAGCCGCAGAGGCGCCGGTGTGGCGCTAAAGGTTGCGCGCTATATAGGCAGCAGGCCCCAACACGCAATTGGAACGAATCGGACCCATCGTGAGCCAGCGCATCTATCTCGATCATGCCGCGACCACGCCGCTGCTGCCGGCGGCGCGCGAGGCGATGGCCGACGGATTCGCGCACTGGGCCAATCCGTCGTCGCCGCATGCCGAGGGGCGGGCCGCCAAGGCGATGCTGGAGAAGGCACGGACGCAGGTTGCGGCAGCCTATGGCTGGCCGGGCGAAGTATTGTTCACCAGCGGATCAAGCGAGGCGCTGGCGATCGCGCTGACGCGCTCGGCGGTTACGCGCCGGCTGGCGAGCGCGGTCGAGCATGATGCGGTACTCCGCGCGGCCTACGACATCGCGCTGATTCCGGTCGATGCGGCGGGACTAATCGATCGGATAGCGCTTGAGGCGGCGATGGCGGGTGAGGGGCGTGCGGTCGTCGCGATCCAATGGGCCAATAGCGAGACCGGAATCCGTCAGCCGATCGCAGAACTGGCCGAACAGGTCCATGCCGCCGGGCATCTGCTGCTGGTCGATGCCGCGCAGATGCCGGTCGGTACTGATCGGGACGTCGCGCGGCACGCCGATTTCGTCGCCCTGTCGGCGCATAAGCGCGGCGGGCCGATCGGCGTCGGCGCGCTGCTCGTCCGCGACCTCGCGACGCTCGATCCGACCGGGGGGCAGGAGCGGGGATACCGGCCGGGGACAGAGAACATGCCCGGCATCCTCGGCTATGCGGCGGCCCTCGGCGAGCCCGAGGACGTCACTCGCTATCGAGAATTGCGTGCCTATCTGGACAAGGAGATCAAGGCGTCAGGCGGCGAATCGGTGATGGCGGACGCGCTTCGCCATCCGGCGATCGGTTCGTACCGCATGCCTGGGGTCGCGGCGACGACGCAACTGATCCGCTTCGACATGGCCGGGATCGCGGTGTCGGCGGGGAGCGCCTGCGCGAGCGGCAGCATGAAGCCGAGCCATGTGCTGTCGGCGATGGGCTGGGAGATCCAGGCATCGCAGGAAGTGGTGCGGGTGAGCTTCGGACGGTCGACCACACGGGCCGAGCTTGACGCTTTCGTCGCGGTCTGGCGCGAAATCGCGGCATCGCTGGCGCGCGCGGCATGATCTATCTCGATTATCAGGCGACGACGCCGCTCGCGCCCGAGGCGCTGGAGGCGATGTTGCCCTGGTTGCGCGACCAGCATGCCAATCCGCATTCGGCGCACGGGCCCGGGCGTGCGGCCAAGGCGGCGGTCGAGGTCGCACGCGGTCAGGTCGCGGCGTTGCTGCCGGCCGGCGGAACGGTCAGTTTCACCGGCGGCGCGACCGAGGCGCTCAACTGGGCGATCAAGGGGGCCGGCGGCCCGATCGTCACCATCGCCACCGAACATGCCGCGGTGCTCGACACCGTAGCGGCCATTGGCGGGGCAGTGGTGCTGCCGGTGCGGCATGACGGCCTGGTCGATCTCGACGCGGCCCGCGCGGCGATCCGGCCAGGGGTGAAGCTGGTCGCGGCGATGCTGGTCAATAACGAGATCGGCGTGATCCAGCCGATCGCCGACCTGGCCGCGCTGGCGCACCAGGCGGGTGCCTTGTTCCTGTGCGATGCCGTGCAGGGTTATGGTCGGATGGCGATTCCCGAGGGCTGCGACCTCATCGCGCTGTCGGCGCACAAAATCCACGGACCCAAGGGCATCGGCGCGCTGTGGATTCGCCAGGGGATCGCGCTGGAGCCGTTGCTCCATGGCGGCGGGCAGGAAGTGGCGGGGCGCTCGGGCACGCTCAGCCCGGCCCTGTGCGCGGGTTTCGGTGCGGCGGCGGCGCTAATGGCGACGCGGCGCGATCGGGATGCTGCGCATGTCGAGAGGTTATGGTCGGTCGCTCGGGCTGCCCTGAGCGCAGACTGGATCGTCAACGGGTCGATCGAGCACCGCTATCACGGCAATCTCAACATTCGGCGTGACGGGCTGGACGTCGCGCGACTGATGTCCGATCTGCGCGACATCGCCTTTTCGGCGGGCTCGGCCTGTGCCAGCGGGTCGGGGCGGCCGAGCCATGTGCTCGAGGCGATCGGGCTGAGCGACGCGCAGGCCCGCAACAGCATCCGGATCGGTTTCGGGCGCTATACGACCGAGGAGGAATTGGTGAACGCGCTCAAGCGCATCGATGCCGCCGCTCGCGCACAGAGGATCGCGGCGTGACTCGCGTGATCTTCATCGAGCGCGATGGCGCCACGCGTGAAGTCGAGGCGCGGCCCGGCGATCGCCTGCTCGACCTGGCGCAAAATGCCGGCGAGCCGCTCGAAGGGACGTGCGAAGGCCAGATGGCCTGTTCGACCTGTCACGTGATCATCGATGCCGACGATTTCGCGAAATTGCCTCCTGCGGTCGAGGAAGAAGAGGACATGCTCGACCTTGCCGCCGGGGCCACGCGATATAGCCGGCTCGCATGCCAGATCTGGCTGAGCGACGTGCTCGAAACGCTAACCGTGCGCATTCCGTCCGAAGCGAAAAACATGCAGGGTCGCTGACCTAAATTTCCCCCGGATTACTGTGGGTAAGCATTATTCCGTTCGTGGAACGGCATGCGCATGATAGGCGTTTGGACGCGCCGGGGGGTGAAAAGCATGGAGAGACACGCCATGAAATTTCTCGCTGTAGTTGCTGCTGGAGTCCTTGCCGCCTCGGCGCTCACGCCGGTTGCTCCCGCCAGTGCCGCGCCCGCGCCCGAACGCTGGGGCCACGGACATCATGGATGGAAGTGGAAGAAGGTGTGCACCGTGCGCTGGCGTCATGGCCATAAGATTCGGACCTGCCGCAAAGTCCGTGTCCGCTGGTAGCAGCGGTCTTCTAATGGCTTGAAAGCGCCGCCCGATCCCGCCATATGCGCGGCGGGAGTCGGGCGGACGCAATCGTCGCCAACCCGGTCAGGTCCGGAAGGAAGCAGCCGTAACGATTTCGTTGCGGGTCGTTCCGGCTCCCACCCATCTCAATGGAACGGCGGCGAATAGTCCGTTAGCCGCATCGTGCGATCTTCGATCTCGCCCATGATCGGCGCATCGGGGGAAAGCGTATCGCGCTTTATACGGCTCCATTCTTCATCGGCCCGGAACGCTGCCCACGACGCCTTCATCGTCGCGTCGTCCTTCCACCGCAGCAGATAGACGAACTCGGGTTTGCCGTCTCGCGTCGCCTCCCAGGTCGCGACGATGTCGAAGCCATGCCGACGCATGATCGCCATGGCGTGGTCGCGAAACCGGGCGTGGAACACGGCTTTGCTGGGTTCGAATAACTGGTAGGCGCGTAGTTGATAGAGCGGGGCCGGCGCGGTCTCCGCTGCGGCCGCTCGGACGGTCCCGATCGCCAATGCGAGCGACAGGATTAGATTGCGCCGTCGGATCAAGTCTCGTCTCCTTCGCAAAACGCGTCGCGCGGTGGGGCAGATGAGTTGCATCCGGAATGCGGCTAATCAATCGACTAATGCGCCGGTTTTGATACGGTTGCGGAACGCGGCGGCGCCTTCGCGCATTGCGACAGTGCCTCTGACCGACAAGGCAAGGAGTCCTGTATGCGTATTTCTCGAATATTCGCTGTCCTGCTGGCTGTTGCCGGCATGTCCGCGATCGGTCCGGCTTCGGCCGAAACGTCGCTGACGCGGTCGGCGCCGATCGCCGCGCCGATCGCGGCCCCCTCTGGGATCACCGTCGCGGCGAACCAGTGGCGCGATCGCGGCCGCCACAATGGCTGGCGCAACGGTAATCGTGGCTGGCGCGGTGGCGACCGCGGCTGGCGGGGCCGCGGCTATGGCTATCGCGGCGGTTACGGTTATCGCGGCCGCGGCTATTATGGTCCGCGTTATGCCTATGGCCGGCCATATCGTTGGCGCGGGTCGCGCTTGGTGTGCCGCACCTCGTGGCGTTGGGGCCGGCCGCACCGCGTGTGCTTCCGCCGCTGGTAACAGGCTTCGACAATCCGGCTCGCCGACCCGAGGGCCCGGGCCCAGGGTCGGCAATGGCCATGATCGCCCGCAGGCGCCCTTCGGCAAGGAACGCAGCGCAGACGCGTAGCCATAGCTACGCGCAAGCAAGCGACGCTGTCCGAAGGGCGCCTGCGGGCGACCGCGCTGCGGCGGGCGGCTTTTGGCGCACAGCGGCGTCGTTCGTCGATCACGATGCTTCGGCATCGCTCTCTCCTCGCTCCTATCTGTGCGCCAAAAGCCGCTCCGTCCTGGCCGTTGCCGACCCTGGGTCCGGGCCCTAGATAAGGGTTGATGTCCGACTCTTTCGATCTCGGCGAGCCGCCGCAGCCCAAGGAAACCGCGTACCGCGTGCTTGCGCGCAAGTACCGGCCGCAGAATTTCGATCAGCTGATCGGCCAGGACGCGATGGTCCAGACGCTGGGCAACGCGATTCGGCGCGGTCGGCTGGCGCATGCGTTCTTGCTGACCGGCGTACGCGGGGTGGGCAAGACCTCGACAGCGCGGCTGATCGCCAAGGCGCTGAACTGTATCGGACCAGACGGGCAGGGCGGTCCGACAATCGACCCGTGCGGCGTGTGCGACCCCTGCGTGTCGATCGCCGAAGGACGCAATATCGATGTGATCGAGATGGACGCCGCCAGTCATACCGGCGTCGACGACATGCGCGCGGTGATCGACGCCGCGCGGCTCGCCGCGTTCGGTGCGCGGTTCAAGATTTACATCATCGACGAAGTTCACATGCTGTCGAAGAACGCGTTCAACGCGCTTCTGAAGACATTGGAAGAACCCCCTGAACATGTGAAGTTTCTGCTGGCGACGACCGAGGTGCAGAAGGTTCCGGTGACCGTCTTGTCGCGATGCCAGCGATTCGATCTCAGGCGCATTCCGGCGGACAAGCTGGCCGCTCATTTCACGCAGATCGTCGAATTCGAAGGCGCGGAAGCCGAACCCGAAGCGCTGGCGCTGATCGCGCGCGCCGCCGACGGATCGGCACGTGACGGCCTGTCGATCCTCGACCAGGCGATTGCGCATGCCGGCATGGAGGGCGGCGGGGTGACGGCGGTCGCGGTACGCGCGATGCTCGGCCTGTCCGATCGTTCGGCGATCCGCGATCTGTTCGCGCTGTTGCTCGACAGCGACGCGCCCGGCGCGCTCGCGGCGTTGCGCCGGCAATATGATCTCGGCGTCGACCCGCAATCGGTGCTGCGTGGTCTGCTGGAAACGGTGCATGCGGTGACCCTGGCCAAGCTGGGCGGCGATGCCGATCCGGCGCAATCGGCAGAAGAGCGAGAGGCCTATCAGGGCTGGGCGCGGTTGCTGTCTTTCCCGGCGCTCCATCGGTTGTGGCAGCTAATGCTCAAAGGGCATGAGGAAGTCGCGCGCGCCGCCTTGCCGATCGAGGCTGGCGAAATGGCGTTGCTCCGCGTCGTCCATGCCTCCAGTCTGCCCGATCCCGGCGAACTCGCGCGGCAGATCGCGGCGGGGGGCGCGCCAACCATGGCGCCGCCCGCCGCGGGCGCGGCGCCGGCGTCTGCTCCGGCAACCGTCCAGACGCTGCCGGCCAGTTTCAAAGCGATGGTCGAGTTGGTGCGCGCCAATGGCGGCGGCGCGTTGCTGTCGCATCTGACCGCAAATGCTCGGGTCGTGCGCTATGAGGCGCCCGAACTGGTGCTCAGCACCTCGCGGCCCTTGCCCGCCGATTTGCCGGCGACACTTGCCGCACGCCTAGGTGAGCTGACCGGCGCGAAATGGAAAGTGACGACCGAGGACGCCGAGGGCGAGGCAACGCTTGCCGAACGCCGCAAGGCCGAGGAAGAGGCCGAACGCGCCGCGGTCATGGAAACCCCCATCGTGAAAGCAGCGTTGGAGACATTCCCCGACGCGGTGCTCGAACGCATCAACAAGGAAGCACAGGCATTATGAAAAGCCTCGAAGACATCATGGCGATGGCGCAGAACGTCCAGGCCGAACTGGCCAAGGCACAGGACGGGCTCGACCAGATCGAGGTCGAAGGCGCGTCAGGCGGCGGCATGGTCAAGGTCAAGGCGTCGGCCAAGGGCCGCATCATCGGCGTCGATATCGATCCGTCGCTGCTCCAGCCGTCCGAGAAGCAGATGCTCGAGGATTTGATCGTCGCGGCGTTCAACGACGCGCGGGCGAAGGCGGATGCGGCATCGAACGCCGAAATGGCCAAGATGACGCAGGGCCTGCCGCTCCCGCCGGGGTTCAAGCTGCCGTTCTGAACGAATTGCCGCGGATTGCCGCAGCGAGCCCGCCGCGCCGCCGATAGCGCCAGTTTGGCGCGCATCATGCTGCTTGCTGTCGGACAGGGCGCCCCAAGCCGCCAGCGCGATGTCCGCTGGCCCGGACCGGCTTGAACCCCGTCAGCGCCGACGCGTTTCCCGATGATGACGCCAAGCGGAATAAAAGGGTTCGCCGGCCGGGAGGTGATGACCGATCGCGGTATGGTCTTCTGCCACGAAGGTGGGGCGGGCCCGCCGATTCTGCTCCTCCATGGCTTTCCGGAAACGAGCCTCATGTGGCACAGCATCGCGCCATTGTTGGCGAGCGATTTCACTGTCGTGGCAGCCGACCTGCCCGGTTATGGCTGCAGCGATTGCCCGGTCGACGGCGAAGGCCATAGCGCGATGTCCAAGCGGGCGCTCGCATCGACCTTGGTCGAGGCGATGAAGGCGCTTGGTCATGAAACCTTCGCGATTATCGGCCATGATCGTGGCGGCCGCGTCGCTTATCGCGCGGCACTGGATCATCCCGACAAAGTGACTGCCGCTGCGGTGCTGGACGTCATTCCCACCTATGAGGTTTGGGAAAGGGCCGATGCGCGGCTCACGCTCTCCTTCTGGCCGTTCTCCCTGCTTGCCCAATCCGCTCCCTTGCCAGAGCGGCTCCTGCTTGCAGCACCGGAGGCGGTCATCGACAACGCCCTGTCCGAATGGGGGTCCCCGCCCGACACATTTCCCTCGTGGTTGCGCCAGGCCTATGTCGGGGCGCTCAGTGATCCCGTCCATGTCCACGCGATCTGCGAAGAATATAGAGCCGCGGCCGGGATCGATCGGGAAATCGATCGCGCTGATAGGGAGACGGGCCGCCGCATCCGATGCCCTTTACTGGCGTTGTGGAGCGACAAGGGCGGGTTAGCAGAATGGTACGGCGATGCCGGCGGACCATTGGGCATTTGGCGCCGTTGGTCGGAGAACGTTCGCGGGCAGGCTGTATTGGGCGGACACTTCTTTCCCGAGGAACAGCCAGACGCGACCGCCGACGCCATAACCACATTTCTGCGCGCTGGCGTTAATCGGCATTGAACGAGCGTTTCTCGATCGGCTCCGGCGGTGATCGCCATCCTGGGCGTCGCAAGCCGAGTTGCGCGCGTCTCATTTCCCATCCAGGCCATCAGACGTGACAGCCCTTTCGACATCGCAGGACTTGGGCGATCAGGCGCGAGCCGAGTTGGCCGATCTGATCGACCTGCAAATGTCTCCGCTGGGCATGACGGCGATAGACGCACTGGCTCCAGCGGAGGGGCAGACGGTGTTGGATATCGGCTGCGGCGCGGGCCAAACGATCCTGCAGTTGATGGACAGGGTCGGCCCCACCGGCCGCGTGATCGGCGTCGATTTGGCGCCACGCGTTCTGGCGATAGCGCGGGCCAGGACGAGCCATCTGTCCCAAGTGACGTTGCTGCAAGAGGACGCCGCCGGCCTGCCGCTGTCTGACCAGAGCGTCGATGCCATTTTCTCCCGGTTCGGAACGATGTTCTTCGCCGATCCGATCAAGGCCTTCGCCAACATGCATCGAATGCTCAGGCGTGGCGGTCGGATCGCCTTCGTCTGTTGGCGATCGCTGAACGAGAATGAGCTGGATTACTTTCCCGTCGAGGCAGCCGGCCTCACGGCGGCGATCGACGTTACGCCTTTCAGTTTCGAGAAAGCTGGAACGGTCGATCGCGTCCTTCGTTCGGCGGGGTTCGACCTTATCGAGATTCGGGCGCTCGATGTTCAGGTTTCGAGTGGTGACGCCGAGGCGATGTTGAAAGTGATCACGCGGGTCGGCGCGCTGGGAAAGATCTTGAGGGAAAGACCTGCATTACTGCCCAAAGCTGAGCACCGCGTGCGCGCCGCGCTGTCGATGCGTGAGCGCTCTGGCAAGGTAAGTTTGAGCGCCGCGGCCTGGGTTGTCACCGCCACGCGCGCATGAATGCCCCGGCCAGGCGCGGGCCATTCATTGTCCGATTGCCGAGCCGCTATCGCCCAGCCAGCGGTCTATCCGCGCTACCGCACGCAACTGTCGAGCCCGTTGCCTCGCACCACATTGACGTATTTCGCTAGCGCATTGCCGTGGCGGCGGACGAAGCCGCGCGGGTCGATTGCGGCGCGCTTCTTGGGGAGCGGCAGGACCGCCGCGATCCGTCCGGCCTCGGTCGACGACATGGTCGACGCGTCGTGGCCGAAATAGCGGATCGACCCGGCATTGGCGCCATAGGTACCGATCCCCGTCTCGGCGACATTGAGATAGACTTCCATGATCCGGCGCTTGCCCCACAGATGCTCGATCAGGAAGGTGAACCACGCCTCGAAGCCCTTGCGGACATAGCCGCCGCCCTGGATCAGGAAGACGTTCTTGGCGGTCTGCTGGCTGATCGTCGATCCGCCGCGGATGCGACCGCCTTTCTGGTTGCGCTGATAGGCCTGCCACAGCGCGCTGAAATCGAACCCGTCGTGCAGGCAGAAACGCGCATCCTCGCCGGCGATCGCGGCGCGCGGCATGTTGGGATCCATGCGGTCGATCGACATCCACTGTTTGGTGATCAACTGGCCGTGCAGCACGTCGCCCAGCATCGTGAAGGTGAAGGGCGGATTGATGAAGCGGTAGATGCCGACCCACAGCACGCTGACGATCACGAAGGCGAGGGCGCCTTTCCAGATCCAGCCGAACAGGCGGCGGAGGAAGGGGCGGCGGGGTTTGGCTCTTGCGGGCATGGGGTCGGGATCGGCCTGTGTCGTCGCGATGTCGGTGGGATGGGGCGAGGGTGCCGTCATCAACGGCATGCTCGCCACTATCCGCGGTCGGCGGTCGGCGGCAAGAGCCTCTTCGGCGGCGATAATACCTGTCTCATATGCACCATGGGCGGTTGAGAAGTCGCTCGCCGAGCAGGCTTCGCCGGCAAAGAAGATGCGGTCGTCATGGGGCTGGGCAAGCACGCGGCGCTGTCCGGCCTGGCCGATCCGGGCGTGCGAATAGCTGCCACGAATGAAGCGTTCGGCGCGCCAGCGTGTCCGCGCGAGCGGCTGGAGCCGCAATCGCCAGTCGTTGCCGAGCAGGCGCGCGAGCTCGCCGATCGCGAAATCGGCGGCGCCGAGGTCGCTTTCGCGCTCGATCGCCTCGGCACAATCGCCGCCAAAGAATGCCTCGACGACCGGGCGTCCGAGATAGCCGAGTTGATAGCTGGCGGTGCACGCATTGTGCGGATTGCCGATCAAATGCGCATTGTGCGGATAATCGTCGCCGCGAATGCCCAGGAAGATCTTGTCGGCGAGCCCAAGCGGGAGCGCGGCGGCGGCCTCCCGCTTGGCGTCGAGCGGCGGGTCGAATGTCAGATCGCCATCGGCGATGATCGGCGTCGGCACCGCGACGATCACGCGATCGGCTTCGACCAGCCCGTGCGGTGTGACGAGGCGCATGCGCGGGCCGCGATGGTCGATCATCGAAACGGGGCAATCGAGCCGGACGGGCAGGCGCTTGCCGTAAGCGGCGATCAGCGTTCCATAGCCCTCGACCAGCCGCCAATTGTCGTCGCCAGCGGCGTCTTCATACGCCGCCCAATCGTGCAGCGAGACGGCGCCGAGACTGGCGCCGTTGGCATAACCCGAAATCGCATCGATCAGCGGGCGCCACGGATGGTCGGGCTGGATGAAGTCCGACAACGGTCGATCGGGGCCGTTGCGATAGGCCAAAGCGCGCTCGGAGAATTGCTGATAGGCTGCCTGAAACGCCTCCTGGTCGGCGGCCGGGAACCCGAGATCGCGCCATTGTTCGCGCCAATGCGCCGGCGTGCGGTCGATCTGAAACCCTTCGGCCAGCGCGATCCGCGTCCAGGGATTGCGATCGGCCGAATGCAGCCAGGAACAGCCCAGGTCGAGCGCTTCGCGGCCGACGCGCACAGTGTGCGCCCGCCCGCCGATCCGCCCGCTCGCTTCCAGCAGCAACACGTCGGCGCCCGAATCGACAAGGCGCCGCACGGCAGCGATGCCGGCGGCGCCTCCTCCGATGACGACGAACTTGCTGCTCATGGTCGCTCTATAGAGCGAATCGGGCAGCGGTCAGCCCGCAACCCGACGGGCGGCATCAGAGTGTCAGGCCAGCGACATTGAAGGTCATTTGAACGTTGCCGCGCTGGAACACCTCAGCCTCGATCATCATGCGCTTCGCGCTGCGCATTTTGGCGACCACGCCGTCTCCCTTGGAGAAGAACGCCAAACCGAACTTACTCCCCTCCGAGTCAGTGCAGTTGTAATGGTCGATCGGGCCGTCGTCGAACTTCACCGCAAACTGCTTCGTTACGAGCGAGCTGCAGGTGAATTGCAGATTGGGATTATTGATGCTGACGTCATAGCCTTTGGCAAGCTTCTGCACTTCGAGAACGGTATTCTGCTCGCCCATGCCGAGGCTGTTCTGGAACTTCTCGTCGCTTTGCGTCTGGGCGTATTTCATCGTCGTGCCCCGCATCGCGTCCTTGTTCTCATTATATGTCCACGGCGACGCGGGCGCGGCTGCTGCGACCTCGCTGTTGCCGTCCGTCGTGCCACCGGCACCGGCAGCCCTCACCTTGGGGAGAGTGGGGCCCGGAACGCTGGAAATGCCGACGATCGCTGCGACGATAGGCAGGCCAATGAAAATCGCCGCTCCGGTCGCGATCGCGCGGCCCCGCGTGGCATATATCGGCAGAGACGATAACGGCCGAATGATGAACCAGATCGACGCGACGGTTCCGATCAGCCAGATGATTGTAATTAAAGCGCTCATGCTATCCCTCCGTAATTCCGGGGGAATATTCGCTAGTGCCGAGAACGCGTCAAGAACATCGGTCTATTATGGAGCAATCTCCCGGCCGCCGCGCGAAGCGGCCGGGAGTAGCACAATCAGGCTGCGATCAGCCGCTTTTCGCCGGCCAGCCGCATCATTACCTTTTGCAGCTTCTCGAACGCGCGAACCTCGATCTGGCGAACGCGCTCGCGCGACACGCCATAGACCTGGCTAAGTTCTTCCAAGGTCTTGGGATCGTCAGTCAACCGGCGCTCGGTCAGGATGTGACGCTCACGCTCGTTCAGGCCATCCATCGCTTCGGTCAGCAGACTGTGGCGGACATCCGCCTCCTGCGCCTCGGCGACGACCGAATCCTGCAAGGGCGCATCGTCCTGCAGCCAATCCTGCCACTGACCTTCACCATCCTCACGCATCGAGACGTTCAGCGACGTATCGCCGCCCATCGCCATGCGACGGTTCATCGAGGTGACCTCGTCCTCGGTCACGCCGAGGTCCTTGGCGATCTTGGCCACGTTCTCGGGGCTCAGATCACCGTCCTCGAACGCGTCGAGCTTCGACTTCATCCGGCGCAGGTTGAAGAACAGCTTCTTCTGCGCCGCGGTGGTGCCCATCTTCACCAGGCTCCACGAGCGCAGGATGAATTCCTGGATCGAGGCGCGGATCCACCACATCGCATAGGTAGCGAGGCGGAAGCCGCGATCGGGCTCGAACTTCTTCACGCCCTGCATCAGGCCGATATTGCCTTCGCTGATCAGTTCCGAGACGGGCAGGCCGTAGCCGCGATAGCCCATCGCGATCTTGGCCACGAGACGCAGGTGCGAAGTGACGAGCTGCGCCGCCGCCTCGGTATCGCCATGCTCCGAGAAGCGCTTGGCGAGCATATATTCCTGTTCCGGGGTCAGGATCGGGAACTTCTTGATCTCGGCCAGATAGCGGTTGAGGCTTGCCTCTCCACCGAGAGCAGGAATCGTCGCGGGGACGTTGCTGCGATTTGCCATGATCTAGTCTCCCTTACCTTTCAGACGGCCTGCCCCTTGAAAAGGCGGCATGCCGCACTGCAACAAAACTCAATCGCTGAGTGTATCGAAGAGTTCCCGCATGTCCGCTGGGATTTCGCTATCGAACGACAAAGCGTTTCTTGTGATGGGGTGGATGAACCCGAGATGCGCCGCGTGCAATGCCTGGCGGCGGAAATTCAGGGTTTCCAGAACCTTCCTGTGAACCTGTTTTGTTCTACCATAAACCGGGTCTCCAATCAAGGGGTGACCGATCGACGCCATGTGCACGCGCACCTGATGAGTGCGGCCGGTCTCCAGCTTGCATTCGACCAGGTCGGCTTCGTGCAAGCTCTTGATCTTGCGCCAATGCGTCACCGCGCGCTTGCCGGTTCGGACGATCGCGACTTTCTTGCGGTTCTGTGGACTGCGCGCGAGCGGGGCGTCAACCGTACCGCTGGCGGTCGCCAGATGACCCGAGACCAGCGCGCGATAGCGGCGGTCGATCGAATGGTCGGCGAACTGCTTGGCGAGACCCTCATGCGCGCGATCGGTCTTGGCCGCGACCATCAGGCCGGACGTATCCTTGTCGATGCGATGGACGATCCCGGGCCGTGCGACGCCGCCGATCCCCGACAGGCTGCCGCCGCAATGATGAAGCAGGGCGTTGACCAACGTGCCGTCGAAATTGCCGGCCGCGGGATGGACGACGAGCCCGGCGGGCTTGTCGATCACGATCAGATGCTCATCCTCGAACGCGATGTCGAGCGGGATGTCCTGCGCTTCGTTATGCGCGGGCCGGGGAACTGGCACGGTAACGGTGAAGGTTTCGCCGCCGACGAGCTTGCGGGCAGGGTCGCGCATCAGCGCGCCCGACGGATCGCTGACCGCGCCCGACGAGATCAGCGCCTTCAGCCGCTCGCGTGACAATGTGGGCACGGCATCCGCCAGCGCCCGATCGAGCCGCCAGCCTTTGGCCGCGCCCGAAACCACTGCTTCGATGATGGAAACCCCCGGAACCATTCGTGTAGGAAGATGGGAATGAGGTTGGAAATTTCAAGTGCGGCGCTGCTGACAGTCCTGCGATCGGTATGGATCGCATCGCATATTGACGGTCAATTCGGGCCCCCCGATGAGAAATGCGGCATTCTGCTGGGACGGGGCAACCGAGTCACGCGTATCGACCATACAGCGAACGTCGCCGGCGACCCTTTCACGACCTTCGAGATCGACCCGGCGGCGTTGATAGCTGCCTATCGCAATTCCCGTCGGAAAGGCGGGCTCGAAGTTCTAGGTTTCTTCCACACCCACCCGCAAGGGCCGTCGACGCCGTCCGAGCGCGATGCTGCGATGGCGGCGCCCGATGGCAAATTGTGGTTGATCGCGGGGCGCGAGGGAGCACTGCTCTGGCGCGCTGTCGAGGGTGGCGAGATCCATGGCAGGTTCGATCCAGTGAGGTTCGACCTACGTATCGGTAAGCGGATCGAACCAGACCAAACGGGCGTTCGACTCAAGTGATTGACCAGTCGGCTTTTGGGGCTTGCGGACAACCGCCCCTGCCCGATGTGGCGGAAGGGGTGTTGCGGGCAGCGCCCCGCTACGTCAGAAGGCAAGTAACGATAGGAAAGAAACGTCCCTAATGACCATGACCTCGGTCGATTTCGCCAGCTTGTTATGCTCGCGTTTGTGCCACGATCTGCTGAGCCCGGTGGGCGCGCTCAATAACGGCCTCGAATTGCTCGCCGACGAGCATGACCCGGAAATGCGCGCGCGCTGCCTGGAACTGCTCAACGAAAGCGCGCGAGCGTCGGCCAACAAGCTCAAATTCTTCCGTCTTGCCTTCGGGGCGGCGGGTGGCTTCGGCGAGAAGGTCGATACGCGCGAGACGCGGTCGGCGATCGAGGGATTATTTGGCGATAACGCCAAGCTGACGATCGGCTGGATGGTCGAGGAAGCGACTCTGCCCAAGCCCGCGACCAAGGTGCTGCTCAACCTGGCGCTGATTGCCGGCGACGCGCTGGTGCGCGGTGGGCAGCTCGATATCGGTGCCGAGGAGAATGCGGGCAATATCGAGATCGTGGTGCGCGCCGAAGGGCCACGACTGGTGCTCGACCAGGAATTGCGCACCACCTTGCTCGGGCAACAGGGCGATACGGTTATCACTCCACGCGCCGCGGCCGCCTATCTGATCCATTCGTTGGTCAGCGATGGCGACGGTAGTGTGCAGATTTCCGAGCCCGATGCCCCCGTGCTGCTGTTCGGCGTGACAATTCGCGCCGGGTAAACGTCTCCTTTACCACTGCTCGTCCAAGGTCGGCCCGCGCATCAAGCCCGGGGACCCATGGACGATCTGCTCCAGGAATTCATTGCCGAAACGCGCGAGACGCTAGATGCGCTCTCGGGCGAGATCGTCGCGTGGGAAGCCGATCCGGCTGACCGCGCGCGACTCGATGCCATTTTCCGTTTCGTCCATACCGTGAAGGGAAGCTGCGGCTTCCTCGATCTACCGCGCCTGGCGCGTCTCAGCCACGCCGCGGAGGACGTCCTTGCCGCAGTACGCTCGGGCGAGCGGAGCCCCGATCAGAAACTGGTGACTGCGGTGCTGGCGATCGTCGACCGCATCGGCGAGATCGTCGAGGCGATCGACGCAGGTGCCGCGCTCGACGATAGCGGTGAGGAATTGCTGATCGCGGCGCTCAACGCGGGCGCGGAAGCGGTCGCCCCCGCCGCGCAACAGGCACCCACCGGTCAGCGCGTCGCCAATCGCAGCGTCCGGCTGTCGACCGATCTGCTCGACCGCATGATGTCGGGCATGTCCGATATGGTGCTGGCGCGTAACGAACTCGCGCGCCGCATGCGCGACCAGAATGTCGACCCGACGATCGAAGCCGCGCTCGACCGCCTGTCGCTGACAGTGGCGGAGATGCGCGATACCGTTACGCGGACGCGCATGCAGAAGGTCGATGCGCTGTTCTCTGCCTTGCCGCGCATGGTGCGCGACACCGCGGCCGAAGTCGGCAAGTCGGTGCAGCTCCAGATCGAGGGATCCGACGTCGAACTCGATCGCGAGATGATCGAGATGATGCGCGACCCGCTCGTCCATATCATCCGCAATTCGATCGACCACGGTATCGAAAGCGCCGCGGAACGACGCGCCCTGGGTAAGCGCGAAGTCGGCCGGCTGGTCGTTTCCGCGCGCCAGTCGGGTAATCAGATCATCCTGGAAGTCGCTGACGACGGTCGCGGGATCGATACCGATCGGCTGGTTCAGAAACTCACCGCGTCGGGCCAGTCGCGCGGTCGCGATCTGTCGATCCTGAGCGAACGCGCCAAGCTCGACCTGATCTTCGAACCCGGGCTGTCGACCAAGGACGAGGTTACCGCGATTTCCGGCCGAGGCGTCGGGATGGACGTCGTGCGCGCCAATATCGAACAAATTGGCGGGCGAATCGATCTGGTCAACGCCAAGGACCGCGGCCTGCGGATCCTGATCCACGTGCCACTGACGCTGTCGATCATCCCCGCGATCGTCATCGGCATCGCCGGCCAGCGTTTCGCGGTCACGCGCCAGGCGATCGAGGAGATCGTCCATGTCTCCGGCCATACGATCCGCGTCGACCTGCTGGGCGATACGCCCGCTGCGACGGTGCGCGATCGCCGGATGCCGCTGGTCGATCTCGCCGCATTGCTGGGTTTGCGCGCCACCGATCCGATGTCGGCCGACATGCTGGCGATCATCAGCGCCAGCGGCGGCAGTTTCGCGGTCGCGGTCGATTCGGTGCTCGATCACGAGGAATTGGTGATCAAGCCAGCCTCGCCGGCGGTGATGGCGACAGGCATCTATGCCGGCCAGACCTTGCCCGACAGCGGCTCGCCGATGCTGTTGCTCGATTGCGCCGGGGTCGCCGCGGCGGCCGGGATCAATTTTTCACGCGATACGACGGTCGAACAGGATGAGGAGGCGATCGAGCCCGAGGCGATCTCGGCCGACGCGCTGCTGTTCGACGATCTCGATGGTCGCCGCCGTGCGGTACCGCTGGCGATCGTCGACCGTGTCGAGACGATCGACGCTTCCAACGTGCGGTTCAGCGGTGGCCGGATGCGCTTGCTGGTCGACGATCGGATCGTGCCGCTCGCCGCGCTCGGCGAGATCGAAGGACATGCCCAACTCGCGGTGTTGAGGATCAAGGATGGCGATGCCGAGATCGCCTATGCGATCGCCGAGCCGGTCGATATCGTCGCCATTCCGGCCGACATCTCCCCGTCGGCGCAGCCGGGGCCGATCCTCGGCGTCGTCGTGATCGGCGACGAACAGGTCGAACTGATCGATCCGCAATGGCTGCTTGGTCCCGATGCGCTGGATATCGTCCGGCCAGGGGCGCCGCTCTGCCTGATCGATAGCCAGTCCGACAGCTGGATCGCGACGTTCCTGAAGCCGGTACTCGAGCAAGCCGGATATCGTGTTTCGACCAAGGCGAGCGCGGATGAGCAGCCCGTCGTGATACTGACCACCGACGCGACGCCGGCCGCGGCACGCGACGGTCGGGTGCTTCGTCTCAGTAATGACCGGCGCGACACCGGCGGCGACGACCGCGTCTATCGCTACGATCGCGCCGGATTGCTCGCGGCGGTCGCCAAACGGGTGAATGTGGCATGAGCGAACAGCTTTTCCTGATCGCGCATATCGCCGGCCGCGGGGTCGCGATCGATTCGGCCCAGGTCGAATCGGTGGTCGATATCGGTGCGGTCGTCCCGACGCCGCGTGCAGCACCCCACATTCGCGGGCTGGCCGCGTTGCGCAGCCGGGTGGTGACGGTCATCGATACGCATGCCGCGCTCGGCCTGCCCAAGCTCGCGATCGCCGGATCGCGGGCGGTCATCACGGTGGTCGACGGGCATCATTATGCCGTGCTGGTCGATAGCCTGGAGGACGTCGCGCCGTTCGTCGCCGCGCCGTTGCCGTCGGGGATCGGGCTCGACGCCGGGTGGCGCCAGGCCGGTTGCGGCGCGGTCGAGCGCGATGGCGAGCCGATTCTGGCAATCGATCTCACCGCGCTCGTCCACGGACCATCAAACGACGCGAATGCAATCAATTAACCCGGTGATCACGGTTTGGCGGGTAAGCCCTGCAATGGGCCTAGTAATGGGGTGTTTCGGTCATGAAGACGTGTCTGGTTGTCGATGATTCCAAGGTGATCCGCAAGGTCGCCCGCCATATCCTCGAGACGTTGAATTTCGAGGTGAGCGAGGCCGCCGACGGCAAGGAGGCGCTCGACAGCTGCATGGCCTCGGTTCCCGACGTGATCCTGCTCGACTGGAACATGCCCGTGATGAGCGGGATGGATTTCCTGCGTGCGCTTCGCGACACCGCGCTGTCGAGCCGGCCCAAGGTGGTGTTTTGCACGACCGAGAACGGCATGGCCTATATCCGCGCCGCGATCGAAGCGGGCGCCGACGAATATGTGATGAAGCCGTTCGATCGCGAAACGCTGGAATCGAAGCTCCAAATCGTCGGCCTGGCGTAAGCGCCTCGGTGCCGTGGTGGCGAGCAAGCCTTTTCCCGATTTTGAGGCACCGCCCTCGGTCCTGATCGTCGACGATTCGGTGGTTGCGCGCGCCGTGATCTCGCGCGCGATTGACGGCGGGGGCCGCTTCCTGGTGGCTGGCGCCGTGCAGGACGCCAAGGCGGCGCTGGCGTTCCTGGCGCGGCATCGCGTCGACGTGATCCTGCTCGACATCGAAATGCCCGGGGTCGACGGTTTGACCGCCTTGCCCGACCTGATCGCGGCGGGGCAGGGTGCCCGCGTGCTGATCGTGTCCTCGGCCTGCGCCGACGGCGCCGCGTCTACCATCCAGGCATTGGCGTTGGGCGCGGCGGATACGCTGGTCAAACCCGAGGTCGGCGCCTTTGCCGGGCGCTTCGGCGATCAACTCAACGAACGCCTTGTCCGATTGGTCGAGGCCGATGAGGTCGTTGCGCCGCGGACCCCGGCGGCGGCCAGCGCGCCGGGGAACGACTATGATATTGTCGCGATCGGCGCCTCGACCGGTGGCATCCATGCGCTCAGCCAATTGCTTCGGGCGATCCCTGCCGAGTTCCGTTTGCCGATCCTGATCACCCAGCATCTGCCCGAATCGTTCATGCCCTATTTCGCGGCGCAGGTCGCGGTGCTGGCCAATCGCCCTTGCGAGGTGGCGGAGGATCGCGTCCGCGTGCGTCCCGGCCGCATCCTGATCGCGCCGGGTCGCGCCCATATGCGGTGCGTCGCGATGGGCGATGGCGTGGTGATCCGTCTATCGACCACGGCATCGGTCAGTGGCTGTCTGCCGTCGGTCGACCCGATGCTGCAGTCAGTGGCCGAGGTTTATGGCGCGCGAGCGCTCGGCGTGATGCTGAGCGGGATGGGCCGCGATGGCGCGATCGGGGCGGGGCAGCTGTCCGCCGCCGGCGGCAGCGTCGTCGTGCAGGACCGCGCCTCCTCGGTGGTCTGGGGTATGCCTGGCGCCGTGGTTTCCGGTGGAGTGGCGGACGCGATCCTGCCGCCGGACGAGATCGGCCAATTGATCGCGCGCCGCCGGCGGCCTTCATGCTGACCCCGCGCCCTGCCGGCGCGGTAGCGGAATTCATCGCGCTCCTTGAGATGCGGACCGGGCAGCAGATGGGCGCCAACCGCAACTGGCGCGTTGAAACCGCGCTGAAGCCCGTCATGCGGGATACCGGGCACGAGACGCTGGAGAAGCTTGCCGCTGCGATCCGCGCGGATCGCAGCGGGCCGCTCGCCGACCGGGTGGTCGACGAATTGCTCAACCAGGAGAGTTCGTTCTTCCGTGACGCGGCGGTGTTCGACATCGTCGAACAGGCGGTGTCGGCGATTCCTGATACGCGACGCCCTCGAATCTGGTCGGCGGGGTGCTCGACCGGGCAGGAGCCGCTCAGCCTGGCGATGTTGTTCGCCGAAAAGCTCGACCATCAAATGCCGGAGATCCTGGCCACCGACGTCTCCGAATCGGCGCTGAACAAGGCGCGCGCCGGGCATTACACCCAATTCGAAATCCAGCGCGGCTTGCCGATCCGGCGGATGATGCAGTGGTTCGATTCGAGCGATGGCGACTGGATCGCCAATCCGGGGCTGACGCGGATGGTCTCGTTCCGCCGAATGAACCTGGTCGCCGATTCGCTGCCGATCGGCCGCTTCGACGTCATCCTGTGCCGCAACGTCCTGTTGTATTTCTCGCTCGACATCCGGCGCGCGGTACTCGGGCGGCTCGCGCAAGTGCTGCGTCCCGACGGGGTTTTGGTGCTCGGCGCGGGTGAGACGGTGATCGGCCAGACCGACGCCTTCCGCCCCAGCCAACGCTATCGCGGACTGTACGAGCCGAACTGGGCCGCCGCCGCGGCTGCCTGATTCCGGAAGCGGGGACGGTTTACTTTCGGGCGCATTCGCCGCAATCCAGCGGGCGTGAGCATCGTCGAAACCCCGTCGCCCAATTTCAACGAGCGGCAGCTGCCGGTTTCCATGATCGTGCTGCATTATACCGGCATGCAAAGCGCGGAGGCCGCGCTGGCGCGCTTGACCGATCCGGCGACCGAGGTGTCGGCGCATTATCTGATCGACGAAGAAGGGACGATCCACCGCCTGGTCGCCGAGGACAAGCGCGCCTGGCACGCCGGCCAGTCGCACTGGCGCGGGATCACCGACGTCAATTCGGCCTCGATCGGAATCGAGTTGGTCAATCCCGGCCATGAATTCGGCTATCGCGAGTTCGCGCCCGCGCAGATCGAAGCGCTGATCCCGCTGCTCGCCGAGATCAAGGATCGTTACGAGATCACCCGCGGCAACATTGTCGGCCATTCGGACATCGCGCCGACCAGGAAACAGGATCCCGGCGAGCTCTTTCCCTGGGCTCAGTTGGCGCGCCTGCGCCTCGCGCTGCCACGCCCGACCAAGAACCTGATGGACCCGTTGTGGAGCGACGCCGGCTTCCTGCTCGCGCTCGAACGGTTCGGCTATGAAGTCACCGACAAGCTCGCTGCGGTGGTCGCGTTCCAGCGCCGCTTCCGTCCCGAATTGATCGATGGGGAGATCGACGGCGAGTGCCGGTGTCTGCTGCTGGCGCTGCTGCTGCCCAAGCCGCAAGGCGATGAGTAAGCGATCGATCGAGCGCGTGCTCGACGAGTACGCCGCCGCCACGACGGGTTCGTTCGTCGAGCGCTCAGAAGCGGTGTCGAGCGAAAAGTTGCTCGAACCCTTCCTCGATATGTTTCCACCGCCGCCCGCGCGCATCGTCGATATCGCCGCCGGCACCGGCCGGGACGCGGCCTGGCTCAGCCAGCGCGGATATGAGGTGACCGCGGTCGAACCCGTTGCGGCGCTGCGCGAGGTCGGGATGACCCTACACGCGACCGACAGGATCGACTGGTGCGATGGCACGCTGCCCGATCTTGCCATTTCGCCGGCACCGGCGCGCAGATTCGACGTCGTCCTGCTGTCCGCTGTGTGGCAGCACCTCGACGATCCCGACCGTGCGCGATCGATGCCCAATATCGCCGATCTGGCGGTGGTCGGTGGCCTGATCCTGATCTCGCTGCGACAAGGGCCGAGTGCGCCGAGCCAAACCCTGCACGAGGCATCGGTGCCCGCGACCATCGATCTGGCGAGTGCGAACGGCTTGCAGATGGAACGCGAGGTGCGAATCGAATCGATGCAGGCGGCTGATCGTGCGGCGGGCATTTATTGGACGTGGCTGGCCTTTCGGCGATTGGCGCGCTAGGCCGCGACTGCCAGAGGGTCGGGCGGCCGCGTGGATGCTTGCATCCCCGAGGAAAGTCCGGGCTCCGCGGAACGACGGTGGCGGGTAACGCCCGCCGGGGGTAAC
Source organism: Sphingomonas mali NBRC 15500 (assembly GCF_001598415.1). GTDB lineage: Bacteria > Pseudomonadota > Alphaproteobacteria > Sphingomonadales > Sphingomonadaceae > Sphingomonas > Sphingomonas mali. The sequence continues at coordinate 72,772 of NZ_BCYX01000013.1, read as the reverse complement.
CCCAGGGAAAGTGCCACAGAGAGCAGACCGCCAACCCGGTTCGCCGGGAGGTAAGGGTGAAAGGGTGCGGCAAGAGCGCACCGCGCGGCTGGTGACAGCGGCGGCATGGCAAACCCCACCGGGAGCAAGACCGAATAGGGGCGGCATATGGGTGTGTTCCCACCCGTCGCCCGGGTTGGTTGCTGGAGGCGGCGCGCAAGCGTCGTCCTAGAGGAATGGTCGCCCATCCGCGCAAGCGGTGGACAGAACCCGGCTTACAGACCCTCTGGCGCTCTTTTCCTGATGTCGAATGTCGGCTAACCTGCGCCAAAAGCAGGGGGAAATATGCGGGGACTGCTTCTCGGCGCGGCTGTGCTTGCGATGGTTCCGATGCTCGCGCTGGCGGATACCACCCCGCCGCCGCCCACCATTCAACAAGCATTCGACGCCGCCACGGTGCTGCAGGATAGCGGCAAGTATTTCGAAGCGTTGGCCGCCTGGGAAAAGCTGGAACCGCGCGTCGCGAACAAGCCGCGCAGCCTGGCCATCGTCCGGCTGCGCAAGGGGCTTGCGCTCTATCGGCTCGATCGCCGTGACGAAGCGGTGATAGCAACGCGCGCTGCACTCGAGGTTTTGCCGGCAACCGAGCCGGCGCTGCGCGACGATCGTATTCAGGGCTATAATGTCCTCGCCAAGGTGGCCGAAGCGTCGCTGGACTATGCGACCGCAGCCGACAATTACCGCCGCGCCGAAGCACTGGCGATTACGCCGATCGAGCATCTCGGTGCGCTGCGCGGGATAGTCGAAACGGAGACGTTTTTCGACTCTGACGCGGCTGTCGCCGATCTCGCTCGCGTCCAGCCTTGGCTCGCCGACAAGTCGGTCGACAATGTGTCGCGGGCGGCGCTCAAGCGTGTCGAAAGCCAGTTGCTCCTCAATCGCGGCGATTTCGCGGGCGCGCGGACTGCTGCCGGAGAGGCGGTCAAACTGCTTGGCGGACTGACCAGCAGAACCGACTTGAACGATGTCGCCGCGCGATCGAATTACGCGATCGCGGCGATGATGCTGGGCGACCGTGACGATGCCCGCAAATATATGGCCTATACCGGTGCGGGGCGCGTTCAAGCCGGGTCGTTCGACCCCGCTGTACAGATGACGCCCCCCGATTGCGGCGGCGACTCGGATCTGCGGCCCGACGACACCGCGGTGGTCGAATTCTCGATCGCCGACGATGGCGCGGTCAGCTATGCAGCGCCCGTTTATTCGTCACGCGGGGGAAAGGTCGCGCTGCCCTTTGCCCGGGCGGTGCGCAACTGGTCTTGGACGCCGGAGCAGGTCAAAGCGCTTCCTGCCTTCTTCCGCTATCGCGCACGCGTTGAACTGCGCTGTTCGACCGAATTCCCCAAGCCGTCGCTGCTCGATTATCTCGACAAGAGGCTGTCGAAATGGCTCGATGAACGCGGGATCGATACGCCGTTGAAGCGTGACGGTGCCGATGCCGCCTTGCTGGCCGAGGAACGCAAGGAATTGGCCGATCTCGAAAAGGCCAAAGGTGCCGACGCTCTCGCTTTGGTGCCGGTCCTACACGTGCTGTCGCGCAACTCGGTGCTGCAAATCGAGGAGGCCGCAGGGTTGGCGCAGCGCGAGGCCGCGATTCTGACGGCCAACAAGGCGCCGGCGATCGCGCGGCTGGCGGCCGATTTGAAAGGTTGGCAGAGTAAGAACTCCGACAGTTGGGGTGGCCGGCGCTATTTCCGCAGTCTTGAAGCGGCCGCCACGAGCGGACCCTATGCCAACGATCCCGAAGCTCGCGCGGTGCTACGCCTGATGATGTCCGACGTGTCGCGCGGATTCGACAAGGAGCGTAGCTTGGCGCTGCTCGATCAAGTCGCAGCCGATGCGGCGTTGCCCGCGGAGAATGGCTTCAAGGTCGGCGCGCTGATCCGCAAGGCGTCGATCTATACCCAGCGCGGCGATCTCGCTGCCGCCAAGGCTGCTTATACCCAGACCGGCACCACGGCGGAGCAATGCTCGCTGATAGATTCGGCGCCGCGCTTACTCGGTGTCGGCGGGACTTTCCCCGACGAAGCCAAGCTGTGGGGGTTCGAGGGCTGGGTGTCGGTGCAGTTCGACGTCGGTGCCGATGGCCGAACAGTTAACCAGCGGGCAGTCATCTCCTATCCGCCATTCATTTTCACCAAGGCGGGTGACGACACGCTCAAGACCGCGCGCTATGAAAAGGCCTTCCGCCCAGATGGCGAGATCGGATGTGGCGGGATCACCCAACGCGTGAGGTTCACGATGCGCAACTGAGCGCGCTTGCACTCGGGCGCTCAGTCCTTATGTCCCGCGGGATGGCGCGTCCGACCCGATCCGACAACTGGGGCTTTCCCCGCTGGGGCAGTTACGGCTCGACGCGCGAGGCAACGCGCGTGCGGATGTGCGATCGTCATGGCTGCGATCAGCCCGGCAATTGCCCCGCGCCCAAATCACCCAACAGCCCGGAGCGCTGGTATTTCTGCCAGGACCACGCCGCCGAGTATAATCGCGGCTGGAACTATTTTGAGGGGCTGAGCGCGGAAGAAGCGGCCGAACGCGAGGCGGCGGAGACGCGCACGGCGAACGGTTATGCCGAGGCGCGGCATTATGGTTGGGGCGGATCGGGCGACGGCAGCCGGTCGCGCGACGAAATGCGCGCGCTTGACGTGCTCGAACTCGATTCGGACGCCGATTTCGACGCGGTCCGAACCGCGTGGCGCAAGCTGGCCAAGGAATGGCATCCCGACGTGCGCCAGGGAGACGAGGAAGCCGCGAAGCGCTTTCAGGCGATCCAGGCTGCCTATGACGTCTTGCGCGCCGCCGAGGAAAACCGGGCGTGGCGTCCGACGAGTTAATCACCCAGGAACTGGGCGCGTTGGGTCGCGGACTCGAGAGCCGCTGGGCGGGTGCGATCCTGGTCTGCTCCAAATGCTCGAAGAAGCTCGACGGCGGGTTCGGGCGCAAGGGCAGGACCAGCCTAGGCAAGGCGCTGCGCAAGCGCTTCGGGCTCAAGAAGGGACGCAAATCGCCGGTCGGCCTGATCGAGGTCAAATGCCTGGGCGTCTGTCCAAAAGGCGCGGTGACGTTGATCGATACCAGGCGTCCCGGCACGTGGCGCCTGGTGCCCGCTGGCGCCGATATCGAGGCGATCGGGCGGGATCTCGGACTCGATCCCGGGGTTCAGGCGCCGTCGCGCCGCGCCATCACGTCGAGATAGGTCTGTAGCACCACTTCGTTGACCGGACCCCAGACATAGGCCTGGGCCTTGGCATGTCCCGATGCGCCGGCCGATGCGCGCAGCGAATCGTCCTCGATCAGCCGTTGGATCGCGTCGGCATAGGCATTGACGTCGCGTGGCGGGACCAGGAAGCCGTTGACTCCCTCCTCGACCAGGTCGACCGCGCCGGTTGCGCGCGCCGCGACCACCGCAACGCCCGCCGCCATCGCTTCCGAGGTGACGTTGCCGAACGTCTCGGTGACCGAGGGATTGAAGAACACGTCCATCCCGGCCACCGCGCGGCCGAGGTCGTCGCCGCTCTGGAAGCCGGCGAACACCGCGTCGGGCACGCGATCGGCGAACCAGTCGCGCGCGGGGCCGTCGCCGACGACCAGGACTTTGTGGCGAACACCGCGTCGGCTGAGCTCGTTGACCACGTCAGCGAAAATATCGAGCCCCTTTTCGAGCACCAGCCGGCCGAGAAAGCCGACTGCCACTTCATCGTCGGCGATGCCCAGCGCGCGACGCCAGGCGAGATCGCGGCGGCCGGGGTTGAAACGGTCATGGTTGACCCCGCGCGACCAGATGCTGACCGGCGTACTCACGCCCCATGATCGGATCAGGTCGGCGACAGAGTTCGACGGCGCCACCACTTCGTCGAAGCGGTTGTAGAAGCGCGTCATCATCTTGATCAGCAGCGGCTCCAAAAAGCCGATATGATAATATCGCGGATAGGTATCGAACCGCGTGTGGAACGAGGCGACCGAGGCGATGTTGTGCCGGCGCGCCCAGGTAACCGCGCGATGGCCGAGGATTTCAGGCGCGGAAACGTGGACGAGGTTGGGGGCGAATGCCTCCAGGTCGGCGCGCACCTTTTTCGGCAAGCCGCGCGCCAACTTATATTCCGCGCGGCCGGCCGGCATCGGGATTGCAGGCACGCTGACCAAGTCGCCGGTCGGCGCAAAGGCGGGCTCGTCGACGGTCGGCGAATAGACGCGCACCCGCACCCCGCGATCGAGCAAATGCCCGACTAGCAGATTGAGCGCCTGATTGGCGCCGTCCCGCGTGTAATTGTAGTTACCGCTGAACAGCGCGACACGAAGATCGCCTGGTTGCATCCCATGCCCATAGCGGTGCGCGGGCGGCTTGCCTATCTACTCGCCAATCGTCAGCCCGAGGAGGTGCCGCGTGCCCAATCTTTCGTCCTTCCCGATCACCCGGAAATGGCCCGCGGCCGACCCGAATGTTATCCAATATTATGGCCTGCCGACGCCAAACGGGGTCAAGGTGACGATCATGCTCGAGGAAATCGGGCTGCCTTATGAGGCGCATTTGGTCGATTTCGCGACCGACGATCAGAAGTCGCCCGAGTTCGAAAGCCTCAATCCCAACGGCAAGATTCCGGCGATCATCGATCCCGATGGTCCCGGCGGCGAGCCGATGGGGTTGTTCGAAACCGGCGCGATCCTGCTCTATCTCGCCGACAAGACCGGCAAGTTCATCCCCCCTGATCCCGCCGCGCGATGGGAGACGACCGCCTGGCTGATGTGGCAGATGGGCGGCGTCGGACCGATGTTCGGCCAACTCGGCTTTTTCAACAAATTCGCCGGCAAGGACTATGAGGATAAGCGCCCGCGCGACCGGTACGTCGCGGAAAGCAAGCGGCTGCTCGGCGTGCTCGATGGGCGACTGGAGGGTCGCGCCTGGATCATGGGCGACGACTATACGATCGCCGACATCGCGACCTTGGGGTGGGTGCGGAACCTGATCGGTTTCTACGAAGCGCGCGATCTCGTCGAATTCGACACCTTCAAGAATGTCGCGGCGTGGCTCGATCGCGGGCTGGCCCGACCGGCAGTGCAGAAGGGTCTGACGATCCCGGCGCGGCCAGCAAGCTAATCGCCAGGCAACGAACCTTTTAAGGGCAGGGGAATATCGATGTTCCCTAATCGTTCCGTTTCGGATAAGCATCCCGCATGGCCAAACCCCAGAAGCGTTACGTCTGTCAGGCTTGCGGATCGGTCGCGACCCGCTGGCAGGGGCAATGTGTCGATTGCAGCGAGTGGAATACGTTGGTCGAGGAGGTCGGCGGCAATGTCACGCCGTTCCAGGCCAAGCACAACCTGCAATCGGGCGGGCGCGCAATCGCGCTGATCGGGCTCGATGCCGAGGTCAAGCTACCCGATCGCCTGGTGACGGGGATCGCCGAACTTGATCGTGCGCTGGGCGGCGGGTTCGTCGAAGGATCGGCGACCCTGATCGGTGGCGATCCGGGGATCGGCAAGTCGACGCTGTTGCTGCAGGCGGCGGCGTGTCTGGCGCGGCGTGAAGAGCGCGTCGTCTATGTGTCGGGAGAGGAAGCGGCCGATCAGGTGCGGCTGCGCGCACGACGGCTCGGGCTGGGCGACGCCCCGGTCGAACTGGGCGCCGCGACCTCGACTCGCGATATCCTGACGACCCTCGGGCAGGGGCTGCGGCCGGCCTTGCTGGTGATCGATTCGATTCAGACGATGCATTCGGACTTGATCGAGGGCGCGCCGGGCACGGTCAGTCAGGTGCGCGCGTCGGCGCAGGAACTGATCCGCTTCGCCAAGGAACGCGGCAGCGCGGTAGTGCTGGTCGGACATGTCACCAAGGACGGCAGCATCGCCGGTCCGCGCGTGCTCGAACATATGGTCGATACCGTGCTGAGCTTCGAGGGCGAGCGCAGCCACCAATATCGCATCCTTCGCGCGATCAAGAACCGCTTCGGCGGGACGGACGAGATCGGCGTGTTCTCGATGGAGACGTCCGGCCTGAACGAAGTCGCCAACCCGTCGGCCTTGTTCCTGACGCATCGCGAGGAGGGAATGACCGGCGCGACGGTCTTCCCGGCACTGGAGGGCACGCGGCCGGTTCTGGTCGAGATTCAGGCGCTGGTCGTCCGGCTCGCCTCGGGCGCGACGCCGCGGCGCGCGGTCGTTGGATGGGATTCGGGCCGTTTGGCGATGATCCTGGCGGTGCTCGAGGCGCGCTGCGGACTCAGCTTCTCGACCTGCGAAGTCTATCTCAACATTGCCGGCGGCTATCGCGTACAGGATCCGGCGGCGGATCTCGCGGTCGCGGCGGCGTTGATCTCCGCCTTGAGCGAGCGGCCGGTGCCGGCCGATGCGGTCGCGTTCGGTGAGATCGCGCTATCGGGAGAAGTGCGACCGGTCGCGCACGCGCCGCTCAGGATGAAGGAGGCCGCCAAGCTGGGGTTCGACCGCGCGCTGGGTCCCGCGTCGACCAAAAGCGAGAGCGGAATCAAGATCAGTGGTTTCCGCACGCTCGGTCAACTCGTTGACCATATGCTGGGTCGGGGCTAGCTGTCGGGCCGGGTATGGGGCTGACTGGATTAGATATCGCCGTCCTTCTGGGCGTCGGCGCGGCCGCGGCGCTCGGCTGGTGGCGCGGTTTCGTGACCGAGGTGCTGTCGCTGCTTGCCTGGGTGCTTGTGGTGTTCGCGCTGAAGGCGCTGCACACACCCCTGACGACGGCGCTGACCGCGATCGTCGGGACGAGTTCGGGCGCGGCGATTCTCGCCTTCGCGCTGATCGCGGGCATCGCCTATTTCGGCGGGCGGATGCTGGCGCGGGCGATGGGCAGGCGGACCAAGCAATCGATCCTGGGCCCGCTCGACCGCGCGATGGGATTCGGGTTCGGCGCGCTCAAGGGCCTGATCCTCGCCAGCCTCGCCTTTCTGTTGCTGGTCTTGGTCTATGATACGATTGACGGCGGGCCCAAGCAGCGCCCGAGCTGGCTGACGAAGTCCCGCACCTATCCGTTGCTCAATGCGACCAGTGCGTTCGTCGCCGATTTCGTCGCCAAGCGCCGCAAGGGGCAGCCGATGTTCGGCAGCGACAATGCCAGCGACGCCACCGGAAACGCCGACGATGCCGGAAACGCGAACGATGCTCCGGTTCCTGTTAAGACCGGCAAGGCCGGACCGCATCGTTCACGTCCTCCGCGTTAAAACCAGCGCGCCAACCGCCCCGAAGGGGTCGCGCTTTTCGTTACGCTAGCCTACATGCTGGTGCGATGAACGCGCCGCTCTACAACACCCAAATTTTGCGGCTCGCAGCGTCGATCCCGCATCACCAGCGCCTCGTCGAACCGATGGGATCGAGCGAAAAACGCTCGCCGATTTGCGGCAGCCGGGTGACCGTCGACGTCAATCTGGCCGATGGCCGCGTCAGCGAGGTTGGGATGCTGGTGCGTGCCTGCGCGCTGGGCCAGGCATCGTCCTCGCTGCTAGCCGCCAATATCCTTGGAAAGACACCGGCTGATCTCGCAACGGCACGCGACGAACTCACGGCGTGGCTGGCGGGAGAGGGGCCGGCCCCGGGTTGGCCAGACCTCGACATCTTCACCCCGGCGCTGACGGTCACCGCGCGCCACCCGTCGATTCGCCTGGCGTTTGAAGCCGCGGCGGAAGCGGCGACCATCGCTGCGGCGTCGACGACCGGACACGACGCCTGATGCACGGCGCATCGATGCTCCGCGATGGCGTCGTCATGCTCGGCGTCGGGATGGTATTCGTCCTGTTGTTTCGCCGTCTTGGTCTTGGCGCGACCCTGGGCTTCCTCGTCGCCGGTGCGCTGATCGGGCCACAGGCGCTCAATCTGATCGGTGACGCGCAAGGAAAGATCAGCGTCGCCGAACTTGGCATCACGCTGCTGCTGTTCATCGTCGGGCTCGAACTCAATTTATCGCGCCTGTGGAAGATGAAGCAGGATATCTTCGCGATCGGTCTGATCCAGGTGCTGACCTGCGGGCTCGCGGTCACGTTGATCGTCCACGGCGTCGCCGGATTTTCGTGGCAGGCCGCCTTGGTCCTCGGCCTGCCATTGGCTCTGTCCTCGACGGCACAGGTGCTGCCGATGCTGCAATCGGCCGGGCGGCTGCGCACGCCGTTCGGCGAACGCGCCTTCGCCGTCCTGCTGTTCCAGGACTTGTCGATCGTGCCGCTGATCACGCTGGTGACGATCCTGTCGCGCAATCCGGCGGATCAGCAGGGGCCGCCGGGCTATCTGCTGTTCATTTATACCGTGCTGGCGATTACCGGGCTGGTTCTCGCGGGCCGGTATCTGTTGCGGCCGTTATTCCGCGTGATCGGCAATCTCGGCGAGCGCGAGATGTTCGTCTTCGCCGCCTTGTTCACGGTCACCGCATCGGCAGCGGTGATGGAATATCTGCATTTGTCGACCGCTTTGGGCGCGTTTGTCGCCGGCGTGATGCTGGCCGATTCGCCGTATCGCCATGAGCTCGAAGCCGATGTCGAGCCGTTCCGATCGATCCTGCTCGGGCTGTTCTTCCTGGCGGTCGGCATGTTGCTCGATCTCCACGTGATTGCCGATCGCCCGTTCTTCGTCATCGGCATGGCGCTCGCGCTGATCGCGACCAAGGCGGCGATCATCTTTGCGATAGGCATGGCGTTCCGCATGAACTGGCGGGGTGCGCTGGCGCTCGGCCTGTTGCTCAGCCAGGGCGGCGAATTCGGCTTCGTCCTATTCGCGCAGGCGCAACGCGCGTTCCTGATCGAGCCTGCGGCCGTCAGCGTGTTCAGCGCGGTGGTCACCTTGTCGATGGCGACGACGCCGTTCCTGATGATGGTGACCGCGCGATTCCGCGAGGCGCCCCAAGTGACCGGCGACCGCGAGGGCCCGCGCGCCGACGGCGCCAATGCGCTGGTGGTTGGCTATGGCCGGTTCGGCCAGACCGTGTCGCAGATGCTGATCGCCGCCGGCGTGCCGGTGACGCTGATCGACACCGATATCGAGATGATCGACGTCGCCGCCGATTTCGGCGCCAAGGTCTATTATGGCGACGGTACCCGGCTCGATCTGTTGCGCCAGGCGGGCGCGAGCGAGGCCGAACTTATCCTGTTCTGCATCGACGGGGACCAGCTCGACGCCGATTTGATCGAGGGGGTGCATGAAGCTTTCCCCAAGGCGGCGATCTTCGCGCGCACCTATGACCGGCGCGCGCTGATCAAGCTCAAGGGCTCGCCGGTCGCCGGGGTGGTACGCGAGGTGATGGAGTCGGCGATCAAGATGGGGCGGATGGCGATGGCGGCGATCGATATCGATCCCGCCGAGGCCGAGCGCGCCGAGGACATGTACCGCGCCCGCGACAAGGAGCGGTTGAAGCTCCAATACGAAACCGGCGACGTTCGCGCCGCGCGCGACCGCATCATCACCAGTGACGAGCGCGAGGAGATTTTCGCCGCGACCCGCCGTGAGCTTGCGGTCGATGCCGACGCCGCGTCCGAACCGGTGGGTGCCGAGGAATTGGGACGAGGTCAGGAACCATGAACTGGATCGCGATTTTGGCCGCCTTGTCGGGTGCGTTGGCAGTCGGTGCAGGCGCTTTCGGTGCGCATGGCGCGACCGGGCAGGCGGCGGAGTGGCTCAAGACCGGCGGGCAATATCAGCTCGTTCACGCAGTTGCCGCGTTGGTCGCGTTGAAGATGGCGGCCAAGGGGCCGGCGGCGCTGTTCGTGATCGGCGGACTGATCTTTGCCGGCACCCTCTATTTGATGGCGCTCGGCGCGCCGCGTTGGTTCGGCGCGATCACGCCATTGGGTGGGCTTGCGTTGATCGCGGGTTGGCTGTGGCTGGCGTGGAGCGTGGTCCGCAACGGCACGTGATGCCAAATATCGCGCAGGTTATCGCCAAGCGGGTAGCACCCAATGGACTCCTAGAACCGAAAAACGGTCTCCCCCGTCCTTGCGGACATAACGGGCGTGTGTCCTGGCGCGCTCACAGGTCCCGTCGTCGAGATCCGGGGCACCCGTGGTGGCCACGATGCGGCACCCCTTTACCCTACCGTCGGGGTCGACCGTCAGGACGATTACCGCATTCCCCTGAACGTGCCGCCGGGCCGCTGCGGGAGGATAGTCATTATCGGTAAACCACTCGCCAGGATTGCCTACCGGCGCGGCCCTGGCCGCCAAATCGACTCCCCAGCTTCGCATGAGGTCATCATTGCACTTCTCGGCCGCGTCGATCACCGGCTGAAGCTTCCCCGTCTCCAGCGTGACGGATTCCTTCCCGGCATCGATTGCCAAGCTCGTCGCTTGGCCGATCTGAGCCATCAAATCGGGATCCAGCGACATTTCATAGCTTCTCGCCCCATCTGGTTGGGGCTGGCGGCTGATATAGTCCAGCGTCTTTGTCGTGCCCGTAGGTCGCAGTGAGATCTTCGCCTTTCCGTTTTGGACGCCACCTCCCTCGGTGTCGGGCGCGACGACGATCAGCGTCGCGCCCTTGATATCTAGCGACACGAATGGCTGGAGTGTCAGATAGGTGATGGGTTCGGTGCCGAATGGACGGGATGCCACGCACTTGTCGGCGCGGTAGTCGACGGTCCATTTTCCTGAGGGGGCCAATACAGCATCGGTGCCGGCAAATGCGAGCAAACTGGCCAGAAGCATGCACTCTCCCCCCTATGACATTACGGCGATGATACCCGGTAATCAGCGATGTGTATCGCGCTTCGGTGATGGAGCGGGCGGGGCATAAACCGGGCGAAGTCGCCCCTGGCGGTCGCGGTAGAGGTAGCGATCCTCGTCTTCCTCGATCGCATGCGGAGAGACGCGCTCGGGCGCGGTGTCGAAATGGCTGGCGATCGCTTCGGCCTCGCGATCGGAGCGTCGCCCTCGACGCACCCAGATAATGCCGATCCAGGCCAGCACCGGCCCGGTGACAATGATCGGCGCGATCTGGATTGCCGTCGCCAGCACGTTCCAACCGTCGCAATCGCTGACGCAGCGTCCGGTCAGCCAGTCGAACAGCGCCTGGAGCTCGATCGGTCCCGCCACGCGGATGGTCATCAAGACCATCGCTGGCAGATAAACGACGCACCCCAGCGTCAGCAACGCAACGCGAACGAGGTGCTTTCTGGTCACCGCTCGGCGTCGAGAAACGCCTCGACATCGGCGAGGTCGACCGAATGGTCGAGATAGGTCCGGCCGATCCCGCGCGCGAGCAGGAAGGGCAGGGTGCCCGCGTCCATCTTCTTGTCGTGGCGCATATGGTCTACCAAGGTCGCGCCGCTTGCTGAGATGCCTGCCGCCTTGATCCCGTCGGGCAGGCCGACCGCGCGCAGATGCGCGGCGACGCGCTCGGCGTCCTGGCCCGGACACAGCCCACGCCGCGCCGAATAGGCGAAGGCCAACGCCATGCCGGCGGCAACGCCTTCGCCATGGAGCAGGCGATCGGAAAAGCCCGTCTCGGCTTCCAGCGCATGGCCGAACGTATGGCCGAGATTGAGCAAGGCGCGCTTGCCCGTCGTTTCGCGTTCGTCCTCGGCAACGATGCGTGCCTTGGCGCCGACCGAATGCGCGATGGCATATTCGCGTGCCTCGGGATCACCGGCGAGCAGCTTGCCGCCATTGGTCTCGCACCACTCGAAGAAGGCGAAATCGTCGATCAGCCCGTATTTGACGACTTCGGCATAGCCGGCGCGGGTTTCCCTGGCGGGCAAGGTGTCGAGCACGTCGGGATCGATCAGCACCAGCCCGGGCTGGTGGAACGCGCCGATCAGATTCTTGCCGGCGCGCGTGTTGATCGCCGTCTTGCCGCCGACCGAACTGTCGACCTGGGCGAGCAAGGTGGTCGGTATCTGGACGAAGCCGCAGCCGCGCTTGACGATCGAACTGGCGAATCCGACCAGATCGCCGACTACGCCGCCGCCCAGCGCGATGACATGATCGCCGCGCTCGACGCCGTGTGCGAGCAACTGGTCGGTTACCGCCTCAAGCTGTGCCCAGCTCTTGGTGCCTTCGCCGGGCGGCAGCACGATCGCCTCGCTCGCAACGCCCGCGGCGGCGAGCGCGGCCTGCAGCGTGGCGAGATGCGGCGCGACATTGGCGTCGCCGACGATCGCCATCGACCGCCCACGCGACAATGGCTTCAAATGCTCGGCCGCGCGGCCGAGCAGCCCGCGCTCGATCACGATGTCATAACTGCGCGAACCGAGCGAAACGGGGACGATGGTCACAGATCGAGGGCTTTCAGGATGGCGTTGACGGCCGATTCGTGCGGCGCCTGGTCGCTGGCGATCCGAATCGGAGCCTGGGCATAGATCGGATTCCGGACGGCGGCGAGTTCGTCGAGCACCTCGCGCGGATTGCGGTTGCGCAGCAAGGGGCGGGTATCGCGGCGGCCGACGCGTTCGGCCAGGATCCGGGTCGGCGCGTCGAGCCAGATCGCGATCGACTGATCCAGGATCAGCGCGCGGGTCTCGTCGTTGATGAACGCGCCGCCCCCGGTGGCGATTACCTTGGGTTTGCCGTCGACCAGGCGGGCGATGACGCGGCGTTCGCCGTCGCGGAAATACGCTTCACCGAATTTTTCGAAGATCTCGCTGACGGTCATGCCGGCGGCTTCCTCGATCTCGGTATCGGCGTCGGCGAAGGGCAAATGCAGCCGCGCCGCGAGGCGACGGCCGACGGTCGACTTGCCGACGCCCATCAACCCGACGAGCACGATCGGCTTGCCGGTCCAGGAAAGAAAGGGAGGAGCGCTTTGCAACATGGGTTTGGGGGCTATACAGCGCACCGCACGCTCGGGCACAAGCGCCGAGCCGGGCGGCGTGCCGGATTGAACGCCGAAAGTCTGTAGAGGTTATTGTCGCATGTCGCGAATGTTGGTGGTGCTGATCGTCGTGCTGGTGCTGTTGGTGGGGGGAATGTTCTTCCTGTCGGGGCGGGCGCACGAGACGCAGCAGACCCGGGTGGAAAAGGCGGTCTCGCTTGCGAATCTCCAGGGCTAGCGTCGGCGCGTCAGCGCTGGCGATAGCGCTGCTCGCCGCGGGTGGCGTCGCGCTCGCGCAGAAAAAGCCCGAATCGATCCTGCCGCCAGGGTTCGACCAACCGGTCGCGCCTGTTTCGGCGCCGCGCCCATCGCCGCGCGCCTCGACTCCTGCGCCGACACCGGCTCCGGCCCCTGCGCCCGCGCCGGTGACGTCTCCTGCCGTCGGCGTGGCGCCGACGGCCAATACGGCCGCTCCGGCGTTGCCACTACCCGCGCCCGCCGCCATCGATCCGCTGACCGGGCTGCCGATCGCGGCGCCGACACCGGCCGCGACACCCGGCCAGGTGCATTACACCTTACCCGAATCGTCGCGCCGCGATCTGGCGATGATCGGCATCCTGCCGACCGCCGAGCGGATGATGAATCCCGGCGCGTTCGGCAATGCCGATGGCCGCTATATCGAGCGGCTGATGCGCGACACGCGCGCGCCGATCGCGTCGCGCTGGGTGTCGATAGCACTGCGCCGCCTGTTGCTGCAGCCGATCTCGACGCCGCGAAACGTCAACGGTGCCGATTTCGCCGCCGAGCGCGCCTGGCTGTTGCTGCGCATGGGCGAATCGGTCGGCGCGCGCGCGATGGTGCAGTCGGTCGACCCGCAGGATTACACGCCCAAACTCTATCAGGTCGCGATGCAGGCCGCGTTGGCGACCGGCGATGTCGGTGCGATGTGTCCGCTGGCCAACGATGCGGTCAAGGTATCGAGCGAACCAAGCTGGGTGCTGGCGCGCGCGATGTGCGCGTCCCTGTCCTCGACGCCGAGCCTGGCGACGCCATTGATGAACCAGGCCAAGCGCGTCGCCGCGGGGGTCGATCTGGCACTGGCGCAGAAGATCGCCGGACGCGGGTCGAGCAAGGGCGACGTGGTGATCGAATGGGACGGCGTCAGCAATATCAATACATGGCGCTACGGGCTGGCGATGGCGGCGGGCGAAAAGATTCCCGATCCGTTGTTCGAAGGTACCGGCCCGCAGATGCGCTATTGGCAAGTGCTGGCGCCGCAGGAGACGCCGGTCGAGCGCTCGCAATTCGCCGATCAGGCGGCCGCCCAGGGCGTTCTCTCCAACCTGGCCTTGGTCGATCTCTACGGCCTGATCGATGCGGGCGACGATCAGGGCAATCCGGCGAACGGCGTCGCGAGCGATTTGCGCACCGCCTATACAGGCGGATCGCGCGACGCGCGGCTCGGCGCGCTGCGTGGGCTTTGGGGCCAGAATAATAACGGCCTGGCCGGCTATGGCCGGCTGGTCCTGACGGCGCGCGCGGCAAAACGCATTCCGGTTGCAGCCAAGACCGATGGCAGCGACCAGCTGGTCGCCTCGATGCTCAGCGCCGGGCTCGATCGATCCGCGGCGCGATGGCGCAATGCGGTGGCGCGGGGCAGCCTGGGTTGGGCGCTGATCCTGGTATCCGATCCCGACAGCAATGCGCGTTATGGCTCGGGAGATGTCGGCGCCTTTTCGGGTGACGCCGCCAAACAGCGGATGTTCGCGGCCGCGCTTGCCGGCCTGGCCAGGCTCGATCCGGCGGTGGCGCAAAGCTATGGCGCCGATGTGCAAAGCGACAATGTCTGGACCCGCGCGATCGATCGCGCCGCGGCGCAAGGCCGTCCGGGCGAAGTGCTGGTGCTGAGCGCGGTCGGTTTACAGACGCAGGATTGGCGCGGCGTATCTCCCGCGGCGTTGTTCCACATCGTCAATGCGTTGCGGATCGTGGGCCTCGGTAGCACCGCGCGGATGGTTGCGGCCGAGGCCGTGACCCGGGCCTAGGGTGCAGACCCATTACTAATGAGGATCGAGACAGCCATGTCCGGGATGCTGTGGGAGGAGGGGCGCGAAGAACGGGGGTTTCCCCCCGTTCGAGTGCTCCGACGCGCCACAGCGCCCGGACATGGCTGCCGCGAAGCGGTGGGACGTCTCGACCTCATTAGTAACGGGTCTGCACCCTAATGGCCGCGACCGGCCTTGACGACCGCGCGCTGATCGAGCGCTTTCTCGAAATGCTGGTGGCGGAGGTCGGCGCCGCCAAGAACACGGTCGCCGCCTACGCCAGCGACTTGCGGCTGGCCTCCGAGGTGCTGGCCGGGCGGTTGGCGTCCGCGGAGGTGAAGGACGTCGAACGGCTGGGGAACAGCTGGCGCGATCTTTCGCACGCGACGGTCGCGCGCAAGGCTGCGGCGTTGCGCCGGTTCTTCGCGTTCCTGGCCGATGAAGGACATCGCGCCGACGATCCGGGTGCCGCCTTGCCGCGGCCCGGCGCGCGGCGACCGCTGCCCAAGGTGCTCAGTCATCAGGATATCGATCGCCTGTTCGCCGCGATCGCCGAGCGGCAAGCACGGATTCCGCCGGACCCCAACGACCTGCGCCTCTCCGCGTTGATCGAATTGCTCTATGGATCGGGGCTGCGCGCAACCGAACTCGTCTCGCTGCCGCGCAATGCCATTCAGCCCGACCGGCCCTATATCATCCTGAAGGGCAAAGGCGGTCGTGAGCGGCTGGCGCCGGTTTCCGATCGGGCGCGCGCTGCGGTGGCTGCGTGGCGTGCACACGTCGCCAGCGACCGGCCGTGGCTGTTTCCCTCCGGCAAGACGCATTTGTCGCGCATCCGACTCTATCAGTTGATCAAGGCGCTTGCCGCCGATGCCGGCATTCCGCCCGACCGCGTCAGCCCGCACGTGCTGCGCCACGCCTTCGCCACCCATCTCCTCGAAGGCGGTGCGGATCTGCGCGCGCTCCAGGCGATGCTGGGGCATGCCGACATCGCGACGACCGAAATCTACACGCATGTCGACAGCAAACGGCTGATCGAGTTGGTCAACACCCGTCACCCGCTCGTTGACGTTGCCCCGAGGCGGGCCTAACCCGCCCGGCCATGGCTACCTTTCTTGATTTCGAGAAGCCGATCGCTGAGCTGCAGGGTCGGATCGATGAACTTCGCGACACCGCTTCGGACGGCGCGATCGACATCGATTCCGAGGTCAAGCGGCTGCAGACCAAGTCGGATGCCTTGCTCAAGGCGACCTATGCCAAGCTGACCCCGTGGCAGAAGACCCAGGTCGCTCGCCATCCGGATCGTCCGCATTTCGGGGATTATATCGCCGGCCTGTTCGAGGATTTCATGCCGCTGGCCGGTGACCGCGCGTTCGCCGACGATCAGGCGATCCTCGGCGGTTTCGCAACCTTCCGCGAGCAGAAAGTAATGGTGATCGGCCACGAAAAGGGCGACGATACCGCCAGCCGGCTCAAGCACAATTTCGGCATGGGCAAGCCCGAAGGCTATCGCAAGGCGATCCGCTTGATGGAACTCGCCGACCGGTTCGGCCTCCCGGTGCTGACCCTGGTCGACACGTCGGGCGCCTTTCCCGGCGTTCAAGCCGAGGAGCGCGGCCAGGCCGAAGCGATTGCGCGCTCGACCGAGGCGTGCCTGAAGCTCGGCGTACCGATGATCGCAGCAGTGGTCGGCGAGGGCGGATCGGGCGGCGCGATCGCGCTGGCGGCGGGCAATCGCGTGCTGATGTTCGAACATGCGGTCTATTCGGTGATCTCGCCCGAAGGCTGTGCATCGATCCTGTGGCGCACTGCCGACAAGGCACCCGACGCAGCCGAGGCGATGAAGGTCACCGCGCAAGATCTGAAAGCATTGGGCGTGATCGACACGATCGTGTCCGAGCCGCTGGGCGGTGCGCATCGCGATCCTGACAAGGCGATCGCGGCGCTGGGCGATGCTATGGAGGACGCACTAAGCGGGTTGCACAATCTCGGTCCGGACGATCTGCGCCGCGACCGCCGCGACAAATTCCTTGCGATGGGCCGGCTCTGAGAGTGACTACGCCTCTCGCGCCTGCGGGAGAGGGAGGGGCCCACCGCGAAGCGCTGGGAGGGTGAGGGTCTTCTCACTTCTTTTTTGGATTTGAGCGACCTGGAAGAAGAAAGAAGACCCTCACCCGATCTCTCCCGCAAGCGGGAGAGGAGTTCGCAACAAAGAAAGGGCGGCGGAACCGAAGTTCCGCCGCCCCTCTTTTTCAGCTCCTAGCGTTGGAGCTTAACCCTTCATGCCAGACGACACGTTGTTGAACGTGGTCTTCAGCTGGTTGCCCAGGCCCTGCATCGCGGCAATCGCGGCGACGGCGATGAGCGCGGCGATCAGGCCGTACTCGATGGCGGTGGCACCCTTCTTGTTGGTGAAAATCTTGCGAACGGTCTTCATATCCGGTCTCCAGTGGTTCGAACTACTTCAGTCACCCGGCTGAACCAGGATATGCCCCCGTCCAGCAGTCCGAATCAGTAGGCCAGGTCGGTTGAGAAAAGCTTAAAGCCGAAACGAAATATTCCGGATCTCCGACTCAATGTGCGTTCTGAACCTTGTCGGACACGTTATTCCACATGCCGGTTGTCGTGCTGGCCACCCCCTGCAAGGCGGCGATCATCGCCAGGACGACCAGCGACAGTATCAGGCCATACTCGATGGCGGTCGCGCCTCTTCGATTCCTGGCCAATCGGCATAAGATATGGATCATCGCTTTTTGCCGCGTACGGCTCCCCAATCTAAACGTGGATGGTAGGCACGTTTCGTTAACGAATGACCAACAGCGCGAAGGGATGGCGCCGAAATGGACTTGTTGCCCGTGGTCGCCGTCGCGCTGACCGATGCCCAGGGTCGCGTGCTGATCGCCCAGCGCCCGTTCGACAAGGAGCATGGTGGGCTGTGGGAATTTCCCGGCGGCAAGATCGAGCCGGAAGAGTCCCCCGAGGCGGCGCTGGTGCGCGAGTTGCGGGAGGAGCTGGGCGTGACGATCGCCCCCGAGTGGCTCGAACCGCTGACGTTCAGCAGCGCTGGCCGGGGAGCACGGCATCTGGTCTTGCTGCTCTACCGATGCACTGCCTGGCAGGGTGAGCCGCGCGCTCTCGATGCCGCGGCGATCCGCTGGGTCCTGCCTGCCGCGCTGGCGGATTATGACATGCCGCCCGCTGATCGTCCGTTCGTGTCAGTCCTTGCGGCCGAGCGTGGCGGCTAGCGACACGGTAGCGCTGCCGCGTCGCGCCGGCTTGGGCTGGTCGGGCGAAGGAGCCCAGCCAGTCAGGAAGATCAGGTCGAACCGCTCCGCCGTGCGGCCGTCCGGGTCGGCACGATCGGCGAACGCCGCCGCGGCGGCGGCCAGTGTGGTCCGAGCGAGCGGTACGCGGCCCCGAAGCACGTTCGTCGCCGCCATGCCGCGCAGGTCGCCGATCAGCCGGAACAGGTCGGGATAGCGGACGCTGAGCGTCTCGCTGTCGGCGACCGGCAAGGCGAAGCCGGCGCGCACCAACAAGTCTCCGGCCGATCGGACGTCGATCATCGGGTGAAAGCGGGCGGCGGGGCGATCGGCCTCGGCCTGAAGAAAGCAGGCGCGCATCGTCGGCAGGGAGGTACCGCCAATGAAAGCGCCCAGGAACAAGCCATCGGGTTTGAGCGCGTGGCGGATCTGCGCCAGCGCGCCGGGCACGTCGTTGACGCTGTCGAGAACGCCCGCCGAGACGACCAGGTCGAAGCTCTCCGGATCGACCGGCAACAGGTCTTCGTCCGCCTGAATGCCGCTCGCTTGCGCGGCGAACAGGCGCCCGGCGTCGATCCGCGTTACCGCGCTGTTCGGTGGCGGTACGAATGCTCCGTCGAAGCAGCCGAGATCGAGCACGTCGGCAAAGCTGCGCTTCACCCCATCCAACCGCTCGGCGATGCCGTCGAGCATCGCCGCGCGCAGGAAATCGTGATTGGCATAGACCGGCGCGGCGCGATCCCGGCGGTAGCGCCGTGCATTGCGGTCGAAGATTTCGGGGGAGTCCATCGAGCGGCTTGTGCCGCCGCGGCGCGCGCGCGACAAGAGCGTGATGGGGGTGAAAGAGGTCTTCGCCGACACGCTGTCGCTGGCACTGCCGCCGCGCTGTCCGGGCTGCGGCGCGGTGGTAAGGGGCGACCACAATTTTTGCGCGGCGTGCTGGGATTCGCTCGATTTCCTGGGTGCGCCCTGGTGCGCGACATGTTGCGCACCGTTCGAGACCGATCGCGGGCCCGATGCGCAATGCGGTGCTTGCCTTGCCAATCCGCCGGCGCATGCCGGCGCGCGTGCTGCGGTTGCTTATGGCCCGGTCGCGAAGACGGTCGCGCTGCGGCTCAAATATGGCGGCCGACTCGCCTTTGCGACGACGGCGGCGCGGTTGATGGCGCGGCATTTGCCGACGGACGCCCGTTTGCTGGTGCCGGTTCCGCTTTATCGCTGGCGGTTATGGGGCAGGGGATTCAATCAGGCCGCGCTGATCGCCGATTCATTGTCGGCGGCGAGCGGCATTGCCCACGATCCGTTGCTGTTGCACCGCACGAAGCGGACGCCAGCGCTGCGCGGAATGAATCCGCGCCAGCGGCGCGATGCGGTTCGCGCCGCGTTCACCGTCGGACGCCGGATAGAGGAGGGACATGTCGTATTGGTCGACGATGTCTATACCAGCGGTGCCACGGCCGACGCCTGCACGCGCGCGCTGCTCAAGGCGGGTGCGGACAAGGTCACCGTCCTGTGCTGGGCACGAGTCGTTGGCGACACGTCCGATTGACAAGCCGCGCGACGCTCTCCACCTCTCTCACACTATGGCCAAGGTAGAAATCTACACCAAGGCGTGGTGCCCTTATTGCGTGCGAGCGATGAAATTGCTCGAGTCAAAGGGCATCGAGCCGATCGAATATGATGTCACGATGGGCGGTCCCAAAAAGGCCGAGATGGTCGATCGCTCGGGCGGTCGCATGACGATGCCCCAGGTGTTCATTGACGGAAAGCATATCGGCGGGTCGGACGATCTCGCCGCGCTCGATGCGCGGGGAGGGCTCGATCCGCTGCTTGCGGTATGACTCCTGCTGGAAAAATCGCCGTCCTTCAGATGACGAGCGGGATCGATCCCGCCGCCAATCGGGCGACGATGGTCGATGCGGTCGCGGCCGCGGCGGCGGGTGGCGCGAAAATGCTGTTCACGCCGGAAGTGTCCGGGCTGGTCGACCGAAATCGTGAACGTGCGGCACCGAATTTGTTCAGCGAAGCGGACGATCCCGTATTGGCGGCGATGCGCGCCGCGGCTACCGATCACGGCCTTTGGATACATATCGGGTCGCTGCTCATCCGCCGCGATGATGGTAAGCTGGCCAATCGCGGTTTCGTGATCGACGCGGCGGGCGAGATTCGAGCCCGATACGACAAGCTTCATATGTTCGACGTCGATCTGCCGACGGGCGAAAGCTGGCGCGAATCCGCCTCCTATACGCCAGGCGAGGGTGCCGTGGTGGTGACGACGCCGGTCGGCCGGCTGGGCATGTCGATCTGCTACGATATGCGTTTTCCCGATCTCTATCGCGCGCTGACGAACGCGGGGGCAACGATTCTCGCGATGCCGGCGGCCTTCACACGGCCGACCGGCGCGGCGCACTGGCATGTGCTGCTGCGGGCGCGCGCGATCGAGGGCGCCTGTTTCGTCGTCGCCGCCGCGCAGACCGGCGTGCACGAGGATGGTCGCGCGACCTATGGCCATTCACTGGTGATCGATCCCTGGGGAGAGGTGTTGCTCGACATGGGGGAGGCGCCTGGACTGGGCTTTGCCGAGATCGATCCGGCCCTGCAGGAAGACGTGCGGGCGCGCGTCCCCGCGCTCAAGCACCGGCGTTCGATTCCCGAGGTGGTGCGGGCATGATCGTGTTCGACCTCAAATGTGGCGGCGGCCATGTGTTCGAAGCCTGGTTCGGCTCGTCGTCGGACTATGACGACCAGCGCGGGCGCGGGCTGGTCAGCTGTCCAATGTGCGGCAATAGCGCGATCGAAAAGGCCGTGATGGCGCCCAATGTCGCTGCCAAGGGCAATCGCCAGGCTGACGTCACGCCGGCCGCAGTGAAGGCCGCGATGGCGACGTTGGCCAAGGTGCAGCAGCAGGCGCTGGCCAATTCCGAATGGGTCGGCACCGCCTTCGCGTCGCGTGCCCGGGCGATGCATTCGGGTGAAGAAGATCATGCGCCGATTCACGGTCAGGCCTCGATCGAGGAGGCCAAGGCGCTGGTCGAGGAGGGCGTCCCGGTCGCGCCCTTGCCCTTTCCGGTCGTCCCGCCTGAAGCCTGCAATTGACCGGTTCACTTGCGCCCGGTACCAGACCCGGCGTGGTTCCGTAGCTCAGCCGGATAGAGCGCCACTTTCCTAAAGTGGGCGTCGGGGGTTCGAGTCCCTCCGGGACCACCATCCAGCCCTCGCTACGGTCGATGCCGCTGCGCAAGCCCGCGTTTCCAGCGCGATCGCAATTCGCCGGGACGCGCGGGATAATGTTCGTCGAGAAACTGGGCGGCGACGATGCGGTCGGTGCGGAAGTGGCGGAAATCCTGACGCAGTTCGCACCAGGCGGCGATCATTCGCGCCTGGTCGAAAAAGCCGACGATTACCGGCCAGATCACGCGATCGCTGACCTGCCCGTGCTCGTCGCGATAATCGATGCGGATCTTGCGCCCCTCCCGGATCCAGGTGCGGGCAATTCCCAGATCGATCGCGTCGGGTGGGACCTTTGATCGGGGCGGCGTGCCGATCGAGGGATCGGCGATGAACGGCCGCAGTCGCTCGGGCACGACCGAGGTGATCTTGGCGATCAGGTCGCGCGCGGCTGCCGCCAGTGCCGGGTCGCCGCGTCCGGCCACCCATTGCGCGCCGAGCACGGCGGCCTCGATTTCGTCGGGCGTGAGCATCAGCGGCGGCATGTCGAACGCATCGTCGAGGATGTAGCCGAAACCCGCTTCGCCGCGGATCGGCACACGCTGGCCGATCAGGTCGGCGACGTCGCGATAGATCGTTCGGGCAGAGACTTCGATCTCCGCCGCGATATCCTGCGCCGTGATCGGGCGCGACGACCGCCGCAGGATCTGGATGATCTGGAACAGCCGATCGGCGCGGCGCATGGTTAGGTCTATGCTCCCAACTTCCTACTGACAGGATGCTGTCAGTAGGGTCGGCTTACAAGCCTTTTCATCGGGCGCGGCGATTGGCCGCCGCCTCGAAGCGAAGGAGCCGCCACTATGATTACTCTCTACCACGCCCCGCAATCGCGATCGTCGCGCATGATCTGGCTGCTCGAGGAATTGGCGGTGCCTTATGAAATCCGCCCGGTGTCGATCTTCCGGCCGATGACCGGCGAGGGCGCTCCCGATCCCGCCAATCCACACCCCGACAAGCGCGTGCCGGCGATCGAACATGACGGTGCGTTGGTCGCCGAATCGGTCGCGATCCTCCTTTATCTCACCGACGCTTTTCCGAACGCCGGGCTGGGGCCGCGCGTCGGGGCCCCGGAGCGCGGTACTTACCTCACCTGGCTCGCCTGGTATGCGGCAGAGATGGAGCCGGCGATGTTCGCCGCGATGATGGGTGAACTGGTCGGCGCACCACGCAAACAGCGCAATTATGATGCGGTCGTCGAAAGGCTGGAGCGGGCGCTGGCGGATGGCTCCTATGTGATGGGCGCCGATTTTTCGGGCGCAGATTTCCTGATCAGCAGCGCGCTGGCGTTCGCACGCCAAGCTTTCCCGCCGAGCGAACTTATCGATGCCTATATCGAACGGTGCCGGACCCGGCCGGCGGCAGTGCGCGGCGCGGCGTTGGACGACGCGTCGGGCATTCAGATCGTGCAGCCGGTGGAACCCGTCGCGGCCTGAACGCTTTTCCGAAAGCAAAAAGGGCGTCGCGCGGTCTCCCGTGCGGCGCCCTTTCCGGTTTGAGGTCTGGCTTACGCCTTGACGTGCTTGGAGATGTGCTTGTTCATCTCGAACATCGTGACCTTGTCGGTGCCGAAGACCTTCTTGAGCTTGTCGTCGGCCAGAATCTCGCGCTTGTTGGCGGGGTTCTGCAGATTGTTCTTCTTGATGTGGTCCCACACCTTGCTGATCACCTGGCTGCGCGGCAGCGGCGCCGTCCCCACGATCGCGCCCAGTTCAGGCGACGGGGTGACGGGCGCGTGAATTCCGCCGGTCTTGGGTGCAGTAGCCATTGCATTCCTTCCTGTTCATTTGGCCGGTGTTCCGGCCCCAGACTCGTTACGCCTCATGGAGCGCGCGCCTCTTGTGCGCTGCCTTTTTGCGCTTGTCACGCCTTAGGATAGGGCGCTGACCGACTTTTGACGCACAGATGACATGACTGCGACACGCGAGACGCCGATTTGCGTCAGCGCGGTGCCGGCGGTGGGCAGTGTCGATCCCTGCAGTCCGGAGCGTGCGACTGGCAGCATCCGACGCCATCTCCAGGCGCTCCTCCCGACGCTTCGACCATTCGTGAGCGGGCAGGCGCATGATTGTCGAATTAAGGGTATGCTGAGAGGTTGCCCCCGCCGCGCCAGTGATTAGAAGCGGGCGCGATAACCAGGGAGCCGATACCGATGAAGACCCGCGCCGCCGTCGCATTCGAAGCGAAGAAACCGCTGGAAATCGTCGAGGTCGACCTGGAAGGCCCCAAGGCGGGCGAGGTGCTGGTCGAAATCATGGCGACAGGCATTTGCCATACCGATGCCTACACGCTCGACGGCCTTGATTCAGAAGGGATTTTCCCGTCCATCCTGGGTCACGAAGGCGCCGGTATCGTTCGTGAGGTCGGCCCCGGCGTGACCAGCGTGAAGCCCGGCGACCATGTCATCCCGCTCTACACGCCCGAATGCCGGCAGTGCAAAAGCTGCCTGTCGGGCAAAACCAATCTGTGCACCGCGATCCGCGCGACGCAGGGCAAGGGGCTGATGCCCGACGGCACGACGCGCTTTTCGTACAAGGGGCAGCCGATCTTTCATTATATGGGTTGCTCGACCTTCTCGAACTTCACCGTCCTGCCCGAGATGGCTGTGGCAAAGATTCGCGAGGACGCGCCGTTCCAGACGAGTTGCTATATCGGCTGCGGCGTGACCACTGGTGTGGGTGCCGTGGTGAAGACGGCGAAGGTCCAGGCGGGCGACAATGTAATCGTGTTCGGATTGGGTGGAATCGGCCTCAACGTCATCCAGGGCGCCAAAATGGTCGGCGCGGACAAGATTATCGGCGTCGATCTCAACGATTCGAAGGAGGAATGGGGCCGGCGATTCGGCATGACCGACTTCGTCAATCCGAAGAAGGTGGAGGGCGACCTGGTCGCGCACCTGGTCGCGATGACCGATGGCGGCGCCGATTACACGTTCGACGCGACCGGCAATACCGACGTCATGCGCGTTGCGCTCGAGGCGTGCCATCGCGGCTGGGGCACCAGCATCATCATCGGCGTGGCTGAGGCGGGCAAGGAAATCTCGACGCGGCCGTTCCAGCTCGTCACCGGGCGCAACTGGCGCGGCACCGCGTTCGGCGGCGCCAAGGGCCGCACCGACGTGCCCAAGATCGTCGACTGGTACATGCAGGGCAAGATCGCGATCGATCCGATGATCACCCATGTCCTCAAGCTCGATGAGATCAACAAAGGGTTCGACCTGATGCATGCGGGCGAGAGTATCCGCAGCGTCGTGGTCTTCTAAAAAACGCAGTCATCTTGGGAGGATAAACCATGTTTTCACACATGATGGTCGGCAGCAACGACCTCGACCGATCGAAGAAATTCTACGACGCGCTGTTCGGCGCGGTCGGCGGGAAGGATGCCATCGTCGATCCCAAGGGACGGCTGATGTATTTGCACAATGGCGGCATCTTCATGGTCACCGCACCGATCGACGGTGCGCCCGCTTGCCACGCCAATGGCGGCACGATCGGCTTTGCGATGGACAGTCCGGCGCAGGCCGATGCCTGGCATGCCGCCGGCGTCGCCAATGGCGGCACCGCGATCGAGGAGGATCCGGGCGTTCGGGAAGGGGCGGGCATGAAATTGTACCTCGCCTATCTGCGCGATCCCGATGGCAACAAGCTGTGCGGGCTTCATCGGCTGGGCTGATCGCGTGTCGCTGACCGTCAAATCGAGCAATCGCGCCTTCGGTGGCGTCCAGGGCGTGTATGAACATGCCTCGGCCGCCACCGGCACGCCGATGACCTTTTCGGTGTTCGTGCCTGAGCACGAGGCGGGCACGCAGCTGCCGGTCCTCTGGTATCTGTCGGGGCTGACCTGCACGCACGCCAATGTCACCGAAAAGGGCGAGTTTCGTCGCGCCTGCGCCGAGCACGGCGTGATTTTCGTCGCCCCCGACACCAGCCCGCGCGGCGACGACGTGCCTGATGACGAAGCCTATGATTTCGGCAAGGGCGCGGGTTTCTATGTCGACGCGACCCAGGCGCCCTGGTCAGCCAATTTCAGGATGCGCTCCTATATCGAGGACGAACTCCCCGCGCTGATCGCGGCCGAGTTCGCCGCGGCCGACATGACGCGCCAGGGCATCACCGGGCATTCGATGGGCGGCCATGGTGCGCTGACGATCGCGTTGCGTAACGCGGGGCGCTTTCGCAGCGTCTCGGCCTTCTCGCCGATCGTTTCTCCGCTTCATTGCCCTTGGGGTGAGAAAGCGCTGGGCGGCTATCTCGGCGGGAATCGCGCCGATTGGCGGTCCTATGATGCCTGCGCGCTGATCGACGACGGCGCGCGGGTGCCCGACATTTTGGTCGATCAGGGCGACGCCGACGCGTTTCTCGCCGACCAGCTCAAGCCAGAATTGCTGGCGGACGCTTGCCATCGCGCCGGGATCGACCTGACGCTGCGGATGCAGCCGGGCTATGATCACAGTTATTATTTCATCTCGACCTTCATGGCGGACCATATCGCCTGGCACGCGGCGCGGCTGAACTAAGCCTTTCCGGCGAAGCAGAGCAGATTGCCGTCGGGGTCGGCGACGATGAAGGTGCGCGCTCCCCAGGGTTCGGTGCGGAGCGGCTGGTGGAACGTCACGCCGGCCTCCTCGAACTCGCGGAACAGCGCTGCGGCATCGTCGACGGTCAATGTTGCCGATAGCGCATCGGGCTCGTCGGCGCGAAAACCGATCGGGCCGTCCGACGCGCGCAGGTTGATCCGCGCGCCATCGCGGACGACCTGCGCATAGAAAGCGGGCTCGCCATGGGTAAAGGCGAGCGCGAAACCGAGCTGGCGAGCAAAGACATCGACCGCCGCCGCGATGTCCGTGACATAAAGCTGCGGCTCTGCCGCGATGATCGTGGCGCGGGGAAGACTGTCGATCATCGTATCCTCTCCTGGCGGCGGCCCTATGGGCGGTTCTTCCGCCACGGCATCGGCGAGAGCAAGAAAAAGGCTCCGGGGGGTAGACCCCGGAGCCTTTCAGAGTGCGAGGCTGGCGCCTCCCTTTTTAGAACTTGAAGCCGGCAGCAAGACCATAGCGGCGCGGTTCGAGCGTGAACGCGTTGGTGAACAGACCGGACGACTGGTCGGTCACGTAGAGGCCGGTGATCGCGTTGTTGTTGGCCACGTTCTGAATGAAGGCGCGGACATAGAATTTGTCGCTCGGCCCGTTCAGCTGGAGCTGGGCGTTGATCACCTCATAGCCCTGGATGCGGTTGACGTTCCCGTTGAAGATGCTGCCATAATAACCGCCGGTATAGGCCAGGTCGACGCGCGGGGTAATGTTCCAGTCATTGCCCAGCTGGCCAGTCCACTGAATGCCCGCCGAGAATTTGTAGTGCGGCGACTGCGGCAGTTCGTTGCCCTTGATGTTCACGGCGACACCCGAGCCCAGCACGGTTACCGGGGCAGCGGTGGCGGCGGCAAAGGCAGTCAAAAGATCGCAGACACCGAACGCGCCGGTCGTGTTGGTGCCCGGGATCGGCGTCGTGCCTTGGAGGTTGCCCGGTTGGGCCGGGATGCCTTGTGCCGCAAACGCCCCGGCGTTGATCGCGGCGTTCGCCGAGTTGACGAAGCCATTCGAGATCGCCGCGTTGCGCGAATTCGACACCACCGCACAGTTCGAACCGTTGGTGATATCCTTAATGATCACTGCATCGGCGCGGCCGCCCGACGGATCCTGCGGATTGCCAAGGAACTTGTCGCTGGCGACCTTGGTATGCAGATAGCTCGCGGTCAGATTGATCAGCACCGAATTGCTCGGCTTGATGATCGCCTCCGCCTCGGCGCCGTAGATGTCGGCATCGACGTTATCGTTGACCGAGGTGCGCGCGACGATACGGCTCAACTGGAGCTGCTTGTACTGGTAATAGAAGGCAGTGAGGTTGAGGCGCAGCGTGCCGCCCAGGAAGGTATTCTTCGAGCCGATCTCGAATGCATTGACCGTTTCCGGGCCGAAGGTCAGCGGGACGCTGAACCCAGCGGCCAGCGACGGATTGATGCCGCCCGATTTATAGCCGCGCGAATAGGATACGTAGAGCAGGTTGCGCGACGTGATCTGCCAATCGAGAACCGCGCGGCCAGTCAGGCGTCCGAAACTGACATTGTTGATTGCCAGCGGCTGGTTGCCCGAACGTGACGGATCGGCGTCGTAGCAGGCAAAACCCGGCGCCGCATAGGCATTGGCGGCGCCCACCGGAACCGGGCAGTTCAGCAGGTTGGTGCGCGACTGATAGTCCTTTTCGTCGTGGTTGTAGCGCAGACCGCCGGTCAGCTTCACCTTGTCGCTGAAGTTTACATAGGCTTCCCCGAAGAAGCCGTAGCTCTTCAGATGGTAGAATTCGGAGTCGTTGCGATAGAATGGCGTGCCGAGAACATTGCCGGCGCCCCCGCCGAGCAGGCCTGCTGCATAGTCGAGCGCGAACGAGTTCACATAATAACTATTGTCTTTGACCTTATAGTCGAGATAGCCCGCGCCGACCAGGAAGTTGAACGGTCCGTCGAGCTTCGACGAGATGATGCCTTCGCCGAACCACTGTTTGCCGCTCGCGGTCGAACGGTCGAAGTCGAGGCTGGTCGACGCGCAGACCTTGTGACCGCTATAGACGCCGGTGCCGGTCGGTTCGGCAAGCGACTGACAGAGGGTCGAGGTGTTGCCGTTGGGCAGCAGGATGTTGCGGATCGCCTGGTAACCCGGGCCCAGAAGGCCGGCGCCGGCAAGGGTGTTGAACAGGTTGAGGCCGGGGTTGGTTGCGTATGAGCGCTCGATGCCGACGTTATAGTCGACCGACGAGTCAGTCATGCCCTCGGTATAGCCACCGTCCAGCTTGAACAGCACTTTCCCGAAATCCTGCGAGAAGTTGACCAGGACCTGCTTCTCGTTGGTCTTGAACGTCGGCAGCGAGTCGATGTTGACCGTCCGCATGTCGGCCGGGTTGACGTAGCCGGTATAGCTGTCGCCATCGGTTCCATAGACGCTGCCGAGCGCGAAACCAGCGAGCGGCGCGGTCGAGGTGCGCAACCTGAGGAACTGGCTCGATGTCAGCACCGAGGCCAGCGTCGCGTCACCATTGACCTGCTCGAAGCCGAGACGGTCGGGCAAGCAGCCCAGCACGCCGGTCGGATCGCGATGGCAGAGCTGCTTCTGGATGCGCGAGCGATCGTCATTTTCTTTGAAATAGTGACCGACGATGTCGAGTGTGGTGTTCGAGGTCGGCTGGAAACGCAGCGACACGCGGACATCATACTGATCGCGGCCGTCGATGTTGCTGTTGGTGGACAGGTTCTTGGTGAAGCCATCGCGGTTCAGATAATAGCCCGCGACGCGAACGCCGAAGATGTCGCCCAAGGGTATGTTGAGCATGCCCTTGACGCGGACGCTGTTGTAATTGCCATATTCGACGTCGCCCGAGGCATGGATGCCCGACAGATCGGGCTTGGCGCTGATGAAGTTGATCACGCCGCCCGTCGCGTTGCGGCCGAACAGCGTGCCTTGCGGCCCGCGCAGCACTTCGATGCGCTCGACGTCGAAATATTCGTTCTGGAAGATCGGCGAACCGAGCACCGGCACATCGTTCACGTGGATCGCGGTCGCGGCGTCGCAGGTGACGCCGACGCAAAGGTCGCCGATGCCGCGAATGTTGAACGACGACGACGAGGTGAAGTTACCCTTGGTGAAGGTGATGTTCGGCAGCGTCAGCTGAAGATCGCTGGTCGTATTGATCTGCTGCTCTTTCAGCGTCTCGGCGCTGAACGCCGACACCGCGATCGGCACGGTCTGCAGCGTTTCGGACTGGCGCTGGGCGGTGATGACGATGTCGGCAATCTGGTCCTGATCGTCAGCCTGCGGTGCAACGGCCGGCGTCGCGGGCGCGGGTGCATTCTGCGCCATCGCGGGCGTGGCCGCGATCAGCGCGATAGCCGACGCGGCAAGCAGTTCGAATTTCTTCATGGTACATCCCCTCATGCATGCGCCCCCGATCTTGGTGCCGGTTGGCGTGGTTTCCGACGAACTGGCATCAGCCTAGGTAGCTTGGTCTTGCGGCGTCAATGGGCTTCAGGCACGGAAAACAGCGGGTTTCCTAGCCTGTTGCTTAAAAGAAACAGTATGGACCATACCCAAGGCTCGATTTTATGGCCCTGCCGTAACGTCAGCAAGGTTTGAAAGGCCGGATCGACAACCATGAATGACCATGACGATGATTTGAATGACGGCGATCTGGTGGCCCCCGCGCCGAAAATTCCGGTGCCTGACGAGGTAGCCGACGCGGTTCGCACACTGATTCGCTGGGCCGGCGACAAACCCGATCGCGAAGGGCTGGTCGATACCCCCTTGCGCGTGGCGCGTGCGTGGAAGGAGTATTGCGCGGGCTATCAGGACGACCCGGCAATGCATTTGAAGCGGGTGTTCGAGGAAGTCGGCGGCTATGACGACATCGTGCTGCTGAAGGACATTCCGTTCCAGTCGCACTGCGAACATCACATGGCGCCGATCATCGGCAAGGCGCACATCGCTTATCTGCCCAAGGATCGCGTGGTCGGGATCTCCAAACTGGCGCGCGTACTCCACGGCTTCGCCCGGCGCCTGCAGGTTCAGGAACGGCTGACCGCGGAAGTCGCCGATTGCATCTGGGATAATCTGAAGCCCCAGGGTGTCGCGGTGGTGATCGAGGCGACGCATGCCTGCATGACCGCGCGCGGGGTTCGCACGCCGGGCGTGTCGATGGTGACGAGCCGCATGATGGGCGTATTCCGCGACGACGAACGCAGCCGGCGCGAGATTCTGGCGCTGATGGACATGCAGGGCAGGGCGTGACGCGCACGCGCACTGTCCTGGTCACCGGCGGATCGCGACGGATCGGTGCGGCGATCGTCCGCGCGCTGGCCGGGGCGGGGCATCGCGTGGTGATCCATCACCACCATCCGTATGACGAAGATGCCGTATCGCTGGCGCAAGAGCTCGATCCATCCGGCGATCGCGTCGCGACGGTGGTCGGCGACCTCGCCGCGCCCGATGCCGCGTCCGCGATCCTGCGCGCGGCGCGCAATGCGATGGATGGTCCAATTGATGGCCTGGTCAATTGCGCGTCGGCCTTCGAGTTCGACCGGCCGCCGCACTTCGATCCTGCCTTGCTGGCCCGGCTGACCAATGTGAACTTGGCGGCACCGGTGGCATTGGCCTGTGCGCTGTCCGAGCAGGACGGACTGCAGGATGGCGCCGTGGTCAATCTGCTCGACCAGAAGGTGGCCAATCTCAACCCGGATTTCTTCAGCTACACGCTGACCAAGATCGCGCTCGAAGGCGCGACGACCATGCTGGCCCAGGCGCTGGCACCGCGCATCCGGGTCAACGCCATCTCGCCCGGCCTGACCTTGCCGAGCGGCGATCAGAGCGATGCGGAATTCCGGAGCGTTGCGGACGAGAATCTGCTGCGCCGACCGGTGCCGATCGGGGAGATCGCGCGGGCGGTCGATTATCTGCTAACCACGCCGGCGGTGACGGGGCACAATCTGTTCCTCGATAATGGCCAACGGTTCCTCAAGCGCGAGGGCGACGTGATGTTCTCCACGCCCGGACGCCGGGATGGCTGAGGCGACCTATACGATCCGTCTCGATGGGCTCGAGGTGTGGATGGGGCTCGGTATCCATGAGGTCGAACTTGCCGGCCCGCAGCGCGTGCTGGTGTCGGTGGCGATGACCTGCGCCTATCCGGCGGTGCCCGAGGATCGCATCGAGGCGGTGGTCGATTACGATCCTATCCGCGAGGGCGTCCGCGAGATCGCGGCGGGCGGGCATGTCATGTTGCAGGAAATATTGTGCGAGCGCATCGCGACCCTGTGTCTGGCCGATCCGCGCGTGGTCGCGGTGACGGTGCGATCGGTCAAGCCAGACATCTATCCCGACGCGCAGATCGGCTGCGAGGTTGTTCGCACGCGAGATTGACGTTCCCTGTCGTTTACGACGCAAATCCAGTAGGGAAAATGATATGACGCTGTCGCTCTATTCCGCCGTCGTTCCCAATTACGTTCAGATCCTCGGCGCCGTGCGGCGCCTGCTGGACAAGGCGGAGGCGCATTGCGCCGAGACCGGCTGCGATCCCGCAGATCTCCACAAGGCGCGGCTCGCCGACGACATGCTGCCCTTCGGTTATCAGGTGAAATCGTGCTCGGCACATTCGATCGGGGCGATCGACGGCGTGCGGGCCGGAGTCTTTTCGCCCGACATGAATCCGTGGCCGACGACCTTCGACGGGCTGCGCGAGGCGATCGATCATGCGCTTGCCGCTGTCGAAGCGCTCGATCCCGACGAGATCAACGGCTTTGTCGGCCGCGACATGAAGTTCACGATGGGCGAGATGACGATGCCGTTCATCGCCGAAGACTTCCTGCTCTCCTTCTCGCAGCCCAATTTCTATTTCCATGCGACAACGGCGTACGACATCCTGCGCTGGAAAGGCGTCAAGCTAGGCAAGCGCGACTTCATGGGTCGCCCGCGGTTGAAGGCATGACGGCCCTTTGCGGCGGCGGGGAGGCGGTCAACCGCGTTGGTCGGGCGGCGTGCCGGCTCGGTTCGCCGCACTGAGCACGGCGCGGACGCTGGCGGTCGCGACGTCCTCGTCGATCCCGACGCCCCACACCGTCTGGCCGTCCGCTGCGCGACACTCCACATAAGCCGCTGCCTGCACGTTGCTGCCGTGGCCGATCGCATGTTCGACATAGTCCACGACATCGAGTTCGATCCCGAAGCCGTCGCGGATTCCCGCGAGCACGCTCGAGATCAGCCCATTGCCGCGTCCGCTCACCGATTTGACGCTGCCCGTCTCGGCGATGCTGCCAGCGAAGATGCGTTCGCCATTGGGCGCGCGCGTCTCGTCATAGGCCTGGAGCTGCAGCCGCTCGCCGCCATAGGGCAAATAGGTGCGCTGGAAGAGTTGCCAGATATCCTCGGCGTCGAGTTCGCGGCTGGTCTGGTCGGCCAGGGCCTGGACGTGCTTCGAGAAATCGGCCTGCAGGCGCTTGGGCAGTTTCAGCCCCTTGTCCTGCTCCAGAATCCAGGCAACGCCGCCCTTGCCCGACTGCGAGTTGACCCGGATCACCGCTTCATAGCTGCGGCCCAGGTCGGCCGGGTCGATCGGGAGGTAAGGAACCTCCCAATAATCGTCATTCTGGCGTTCGCGCGCACCGAAGCCCTTCTTGATCGCATCCTGATGCGACCCCGAGAAGGACGTATAGACCAGCTCGCCGGCATAAGCGTGACGCGGATGAACGGGCAGGTTGGTGCAATAGGTCACGGTATTGATGATCTGATCGATGTCGGAAAAATCCAACCTAGGATCAACGCCTTGTGTATACATGTTGAGCGCGACTGTCACCAGATCGCAATTGCCGGTACGCTCGCCGTTGCCGAGCAGACAGCCCTCGACGCGGTCGGCGCCGGCCATCAGACCCAATTCGGCGGCCGCGACGCCGGTGCCGCGGTCGTTATGCGTGTGCAGGCTGATGATCACGCTGTCGCGGTTGGGAATGGTGCGCCCGAACAGCTCGATCTGATCGGCATAGACATTCGGCGTCGCGCATTCGACCGTCGCGGGCAGGTTGAAGATGATCGGCTTGTCGGGCGTCGGCTGGAGCACGTCCATCACCGCCGCGCACACCTCGACCGAGAAATCGACCTCGGCAGTGGAGAAGGTCTCCGGGCTGTATTCGAACCGCCAATCGGTGCTGGGCCGCGCGGCGGCGCAGTCGCGCAGCATCTTCGCACCCTCGACCGCGATCGCCTTGATCTCGTCCTTGGTCATGCCGAACACGATCTTGCGCCAGGCGGGCGAGACGGCGTTGTACAGATGGACGATCGCGGTCGGTGCGCCGATCAGGCTGTCGAAAGTGGTCTCGATCAGGTCGCGGCGCGCCTGGGTCAGCACCTGGAGCGTGACATCGTCGGGTACGCGGCCCGACCGGACCAGATTCTGGATATAGTCGAAATCGGTCGCGCCGCTCGCCGGGAAACCGACTTCGATCTCCTTGATCCCGGTCTTGACGATCAGATCGAAGAAGCGGGTCTTCTTTTCGGCGTCCATCGGGTCGATCAGCGCCTGGTTACCGTCGCGCATGTCGGTCGACAGCCAGATCGGCGCCTTGGTGATCGTCCGCGACGGCCATTGACGGTCGGGCAGGTTGATGGTCGGGAAGGGGCGGTATTTGGTCGATGGATCGCGCAACATGGCTATGGCTCTTCTCGTCGTCAGGAGCGGCGGGGAGGGTCAGGCCCTTAGGCGCGGTGCGCGCCGTCACCGGCACGCGGGATGAAGTACGCGCCTAAGGGCGCGTAAGTCGAAGCAGGGTAAGGCCGAGCCCGATCGTCATCTCAGGTTCAGCCCTAGCCGCCGATGGTTAAGAAAGTCCAGCCCGAAACAACATTGATCCACGGCAATGAGGCGCCGGACGCGTTGTGGCAGTCATGCTGCCCTGTAAGGAGTAGCCTGTGCGTCAGATCATCTATCGCAGCATTACCACATCGGAAAGCGGCCGCGCGGCTGACGACATCCCGGACATCGTTCGCGAAGCAACGGCGCGCAACGGGTTGGATGGAATTACCGGACTGCTCTACGCCGAGGAGGACGCGTTCCTGCAGGCGATCGAGGGACCTGCCGATAGCATGTCCGACCTGATGGAGCGGTTGGAGAACGACGCTCGGCATCGCGATCTGACTATTCTCGTCGACCGTTCGATCACGGAACGCGAATTCGGGGACTGGACGATGATCTATCGCGACCGCCGTGAATCGATCGACGCATTCGACGATCGTCTGCGCGTATTGCTCGCCGGCGTTTCGGACGAGACCGTACGTCATTTCAGAGCATTGCAGCCGGCTTAACGTTCGTTTTCGACAACCGAGGTGTTCCAACCGCGACGCGGGATCGGGCGAGACGTCAATCGCCGAACAGTGCGTCGAACGGACTCTTGGGCAAGCACCAGAGGAACGCAACGAGCGCCGCAGCGGCGATGCCGAGCCACGGCGACAAGAAGGTGAGCGCTGCGCCGGCGAGGTAGATCAGCACCGCAGCGACGCCCTTGCGCGATGTCTGGCGGTGATAAGTCTCCGCCTCCGGCCCGTGGACACCGGTACGCCGGATTTCGCCCTGAAGCGGGACGTAGAACACGCCCGGCAGGACCATCGACGCAAGGTAAACCAGCGTCGCGTCGCGGCTGAAATGCTGCTCGCCGAGATAGGCGGCGGTGAACGGGATCAGCGACAGCGTGAACAGCAGGCCGAGGTTCAGCCAGATCAACAGGTTGGTCACCCGCGTCGCATGGCTGAACAAGCGGTGATGGTTCGCCCAATAGATGCCGACATAGGCGAAGCTCAGCACATAGGCGAGGAAGACCGGCCAGAGATGGACGAGCTTGTCGAGCCCGGGCGCCTCAGGGGCGTGCAACTCGAGCACCATGATGGTGACGATGATCGCGATTACGCCGTCGGAAAACGCCTCGACACGCCCGATCCCCGGCCTGCCTTCCCCACCTTCGCTCATTCTGTGTCGGACCCCGCCTTGACGACGAGGCCGACATTACCAGAAACCGGCGGCACGTCAGTTCTTTTCCTTGTCCACCAGCTTGTTGGCACCGATCCACGGCATCATCGCGCGCAGTTCGCTGCCGATCTTCTCGATCGGGTGCGCAGCCGCCGCCTTGCGCGCTGCCTTGAGTTCTGGCTGCCCGGCGCGATTGTCGAGGACGAAATTCTTGACGAAGCGACCCGACTGGATGTCGGCCAGCACGCGCTTCATCTCGGCCTTGGTCTCGTCGGTGATGATCCGCGGGCCGGTGGTGATGTCGCCATATTCCGCGGTGTTCGAGATCGAATAGCGCATGTTGGCGATGCCG
The DNA here is from genome assembly GCF_001598415.1 of Sphingomonas mali NBRC 15500. Lineage (GTDB taxonomy): Bacteria > Pseudomonadota > Alphaproteobacteria > Sphingomonadales > Sphingomonadaceae > Sphingomonas > Sphingomonas mali. The sequence goes on along the minus strand of NZ_BCYX01000013.1, from coordinate 37,542 downwards.
CCTTCATAGAGCAGGTCGACGATCAGCTTGGTTTCGTGGAGGCATTCGAAATAGGCCATCTCGGGAGCGTAGCCTGCCTCGACGAGCGTCTCGAACCCGGCCTGGATCAGGTGAGTGATGCCGCCGCACAGCACAGCCTGTTCGCCGAACAGGTCGGTTTCGCACTCTTCCTTGAAATTGGTTTCGATGATGCCCGACCGGCCGCCGCCGACGCCTGAAGCGTAAGCGAGCGCGATCTCATGTGCGTTGCCGCTCGCGTCCTGATGGATCGCGATCAGGCAGGGAACGCCACCGCCGCGGACATATTCGCTGCGTACGGTGTGGCCGGGGCCCTTGGGCGCGATCATGATTACGTCGATATCCGACGGCGCCTCGATCAGACCGAAATGCACGTTGAGGCCGTGCGCGAAGGCGATCGCCGAGCCGGGGCGCATATTGCCCTTGAGGTCGTTGTCCCAGATCGCGGCCTGATGCTCGTCGGGGGCGAGGATCATCAGGATGTCGGCCCAGGCGGCCGCATCCTTGTTCGACATGACCTTGAACCCGGCGCCCTCGGCCTTCTTTGCCGTGGCGGAACCCTCGCGCAGCGCGATCGCGACGTGCTTGACGCCCGAATCGCGCAAATTCTGGGCATGGGCATGGCCCTGCGAACCATAACCGACGATGGCGATCTTCTTGTCGGTGATCAGGTTCAGATCGGCGTCGCGATCGTAATAGACACGCATTCGAATAGCTCCCTTTGATTTCAGTCGTCATGCCGGACTTGTTCCGGCATCCAACTTTCCTCGGGCGATACCGCTTGAGGTGCGTTGGACCCCGGCACGAGGCCGGGGTGACGGTTGGTATTTCGGGTCGGATCCGGCTTTACGCCGCGTCCTTCCCCCGCGAAATGGCGACGATACCGGTGCGCGCGACCTCGATCAGGCCGACCTCGTTCATCAGTTCGACGAATTTGTCGATCTTCTCGGTCCCGCCGGTCACCTCGAACACGAAGCTCGCTATCGTCGCATCGACCACGCGGGCACGGTACACCTCGGCCAGGCGCAGGGCTTCGATCCGCGCTTCACCAGTGCCGCGCACCTTGACCAGCGCGAGCTCGCGCTCGACATGCGCGCCCTCCGTGGTGAGGTCGCGGACCTTGTGCACCGGCACCAGCCGATCGAGCTGCGCGACGATCTGTTCGAGGACATGGCTGCTCGCCGACGTCACGATGGTGATCCGGCTGACTTGCTTGTCCTCGGTGATCTCGCTCACCGTCAGGCTCTCGATATTATAGCCCCGCGCGGTGAACAGTCCGGCGATGCGTGCCAGGATACCCGGCTCGTTATCGACGATCACCGCGAGCGTGTGACGCTCGGCTTTCTCTTCTTTTATATGCATGGGATCAGACCAGCGCCTTGGCTTCGTCGTCGAGCGTGCCCGCCACCTGATCCGTTTGCAGGATCATTTCGACGTGCGATGCGCCCGAGGGGATCATCGGGAAACAATTCGCCAGCTTGGCGACGCGGCAGTCGACGATCACCGGGCCGTCATGCGCGAGCATGTCGGCGATACCGCCATCGAGCTGCGACATCTCCTCGATCAGGATGCCCTTCCAGCCATAGGCTTCGCCGAGCTTCACGAAATCGGGCAGGCTGTCCGAATAGCTTTCGGCATAGCGCCCTTCATAGGTCAGTTCCTGCCACTGCCGGACCATGCCCATATATTCGTTGTTCAGGATGAAGATCTTGACCGGCAGCCGGTATTGCGTCGCCGTCGCCAGCTCCTGGATATTCATCTGGATCGACGCTTCGCCGGCAATGTCGATGACCAAAGCCTTCGGATTGCCGAGCTGCGCGCCGATCGCGGCGGGCAAGCCATAGCCCATCGTGCCGAGCCCGCCCGAGGTCAGCCATTTGTTCGGCGCCTCGAAATCGAAATGCTGCGCCGCCCACATCTGATGCTGGCCGACTTCGGTGGTGATGATCGGCGCTCGGTCGTGAGTTGCTTCCCACAAGGCGCGGATCGCGCGCTGCGGCATGATTTCCTTGCCATTGCCTTCGGGGAAATCGAGGCTCTTGACCGCGCGCCAGCCCTCGATCCGGCGCCACCATTCGCTGGTGTCGGGCTTGGGATGCTGGCGCGCTTTCCACACGCGGACCATGTCCTCGAGCACGTGGCCGACATCGGCGACGATGCCGAGGTCGATGCGCACGGTCTTGTTGATACTCGAGCGGTCGATATCGACATGGACCTTGCGCGCATTGGGGGCGAAGGCGTCCAGCCGCCCGGTGACGCGGTCGTCGAACCGCGAGCCCAGAGCAAGGATCAGATCGGCCTGGTTCATTGCCCAGTTCGCCTCGTAGGTCCCGTGCATGCCGAGCATGCCGAGCCATTGCGGGCTGGACGCCGGGAAGGCTCCGAGACCCATCAAGGTCGACGTGACCGGCGCGCCGGTGATCTTCGCGAGTTCGCGCAGCAACAGCGACGCCGCGGGTCCCGAATTGATGATCCCGCCGCCAGTATAGAGGATCGGGCGCTCGGCTGCCGCCAGCATATCGACCAATTGCTCGATCACTGCAGGATCGGCCTTGATCTGCGGGCGATAGGTCTTGTGCTGGATCGGTCCGGGCCGGGTGTATTTGGCGGTCGCGACCTGGACGTCCTTGGGAATGTCGATGACGACCGGTCCAGGGCGGCCCGACGTGGCGATATGGAATGCCTCGTGGACGGTCGCGCCGAGCCGGGCAGGGTCCTTCACCAGATAATTATGCTTGGTGCAGTGCCGCGTGATGCCGACGGTATCGGCTTCCTGGAATGCGTCCGATCCGATCAGGTGCGTCGCGACCTGGCCGGTGATGACGACCATCGGGATCGAATCCATCAGCGCATCGGTGATCCCGGTAACTGCGTTGGTCGCACCCGGGCCGGAGGTGACGAGCACGACGCCGGGCTTGCCCGTCGAGCGCGCATAACCTTCCGCCGCATGGGTCGCTGCCTGTTCGTGGCGAACCAGAATATGCCGCAGCCGCTTCTGCTTGAAGATCGCGTCATAGATCGGGAGCACCGCGCCGCCGGGATAGCCGAACACGACTTCCACGCCGAGATCGCACAGCGCCTCGACCAGGATATCGGCTCCACTTTTTTCGGCCACGACAACGTCCTCCTTCTTCGCATGCGCAACATGATTGCAGACGGGCGGCTCTACGTGCATGAAAACTACGCGTCAACCGTCAATGTTATAATCTTATTGCTATTTCACTAATTAGATTGAAACTATCTGTCTCTTCGGTGTGTGTCCAGTCCGCCGGGGGCTGATTGCGGAACCATGTGTATTGGCGTTTGGCATATTGGCGCGTGGCAAGGCTGGCGCGCTCGATCGCTTCATCGAGCGTGATGTCGCCCAGCGCGGCGGCGGCGAGTTCCGGCATGCCGATCGCGCGGCGGATGGGTGCGTCGAGGGGGACGTCCTCGCGGGCGATCAGCGTCGCCACTTCGGTCATCGCGCCGGCATCGACCATCGCGGCGAAGCGGCGATCGATCCGCTCGTTGAGCCAATCGCGCGGCGGCAGCAGGATCGTCGCGATAAGGTCGATGCGCTCGCCGATCCCGCCGATGCGCTCGCGCCGCCACTCGGCGATTGGGCGTCCGGTGGAGCGGACGACTTCCAGCGCGCGGCAGATGCGCGTGGTGTCGGCCGGGTTGAGCCTTGCCGCTTCCGCCCGGTCGACAATAGTTAGTGCCGCATAGGCTTCAGGGAGGTTCATTGCTCGCACCCCGGCGCGAATGCCGGGATCGATCTCGGGCACCGGCGCGATCCCGTCGATCAGCGTACGGAGATAGAGGCCGGTGCCGCCGACCAGGATCGGCAAGCTGCCAGCCGCCACCGCGCGATCAATCTCGACCCGCGCTTCCGCCGCCCAGCGCGCGGCGGAATAGCCGGTGTCGGCGGCGTCGACATGGCCGAACAGGCGATGCGGCGCGCGCTCTTCCTCCTCGGGCGAGGGACGGGCTGTGACGATGCGCAACTCGCGATAGACCTGCGCGCTGTCGGCGTTGATGATCGTGCCGTCAAACCTTTCGGCGAGCGCGAGCGCGAGAGCGGACTTGCCGCTCGCGGTCGGCCCTGCGATGAGCGCCACTTTCGGACGAGCGGCCAACCCTACCACCGCTCGCCCTGAACCTGTCGAAGGGCGTGCCTACGTGCTTCGACAAGCTTAGCACGAACGGAGGGAAAAGACGGCAATCGGAGGTCCAGTTTGTTCATCGCCACCCTGATAGCTCCGACGCTGCCAAAGGGCGAGGTCGCCGCCGCGCTCGACCGGCTCGACGCCGCGGGTTGCCTGCCCGTGGCGCATGTCTGGGTCGAGCAAGGCGAAGCGATGGACCTCCAGTTCGGTCGCGATCCCGACGCCGCGCGCGGCGCGCTGGAAGGGCAGGGCTATGACGTCGTCGTCCAACCTGCCGAGCATCGCCGCAAGAAGCTGATCGTCGCTGACATGGATTCGACGATGATCACGGTCGAATGCATCGACGAGCTGGCCGATTATGCCGGGATAAAAGCGCAGATCGCGGCCGTGACCGAGGCGGCGATGCGCGGCGAGCTCGATTTCGGCGAGGCGCTCGATGCGCGCGTCGCGTTGCTCAAGGGGCTCGACGAAAACGTGATCGCACGCTGCCTTGCCGAACGCGTCAAGATCATGCCGGGCGCGCGCGAGCTCGTCCGCACGATGCGCGGCTGGGGTGCGACCGCGATCCTGGTATCGGGCGGCTTCACCCGCTTCGCCGAACCGGTCGCCGCCGAGATCGGCTTCACCCGCGCGATCGCCAATGTGCTCGAAATCGCCGACGGCAAGCTCGCCGGCACCGTCACCAAGCCGATCGTCGACGCCTCGACCAAGCTCGCCACCCTGTCCGAGGCGGTGCTCGACCTCGGCCTGTCGCGCGCCGAAACCCTCGCGGTCGGCGATGGCGCCAACGACCTCGCGATGATCACCCAGGCCGGGCTGGGCGTCGCCTATCACGCCAAGCCCGTGGTCGCCGCAGCGGCGGGCGCGCGGATCGATCATGGCGACTTGTCAGCGCTCTTGTTCGCACAGGGTGTTGCGCGGAAGGACTGGATTAGCGAATAGTGAGCGTTAACAAGGCTTGAGGGAGGGGGCGATGGACCGACGTAGTGCACTTGCGGTGATGGCGTCGGGGCTGGCCTTGCCGGCATTCGCGGCCAAGCGTCGTCTTTCTCCCGCTACCGCCGGATTGGCAATCGATCGCAACCGCATCGATGCCACGCTCAGGCAGATGGTATCGGCCAACCGCGCCGCCGGTGCCTCTTGCCTGATCTGGCAGCGCGGCGCGGAACGTTATTTCGGAGCCTTCGGCTTTGCCGATCGCGAGGCGAAGCGGGCGATGGCGCGCGATACGCTGGTGCAGATCTTCTCGATGACCAAGCCGGTCACGGGCGTCGCGCTGATGCAGCTCTGGGAGCAGGGTAAGTTCGGGCTCGACGATCCGCTGGCGAATTATCTTCCGGCGTTCGGCAAAGTGAAGGTGCTGGCGGGTGGCACTGGCGCCGACAGCAAGCCGTTGCTACGCGATCCGGCGCGACCGATCATTGTCCGCGACATCATGCGGCACACCGCCGGCTTTTCCTACGGGATGCGCGATACCGCTGCCGACAAGATCTTCCACGAGGTGGATCCTCTGGCGCTTACCAACACGCTCGACGAGTTCGGCGACAAGCTTGCGAGCGTCCCGTTGCTGTTCGATCCGGGTGCCGAGTGGAGCTACAGCGCTGCGGTCGATGTCCAGGCATTGCTGGTCGAGCGTCTGACCGGCGAGAAATTCGAGCCTTATGTTCGCCGCACGATCCTCGAGCCCTTGGGGATGAAGGACACCGCCTGGACCCAACCGCCGGAACGCCTTGCGCGGTTCGCAGCTACTTATACCCAGGCCGCGGGTGGCAAGCTGGATCGCGTTCCCGACGACAAGGCGCGTGCGCTCAATTTCGGTCCGCGCAAGCTGACGATGGGCGGTGCGGGGCTCGCTTCGACGCTTGACGATTATATGCGGTTCGCGCGGATGCTGCTTGGGCGCGGCACGCTCGACGGAACCCGTATCCTTTCGCCCGACACGATTCGCGTGATGTCGACCGACCAGCTCGACCCTCGGATCACCAAGCGCTTCTTCCTGCCCGGCAAGGGTTCGGTCGGGTTCGGTATCGATTTCGCGGTGCGGATTGCGCCGCCCAAAGATGCGAAGGAGAATCGAGGAGCTGTCGGCGAGTTCTTCTGGGACGGCGCGGAAACGACCTTATTCTGGGTCGACCCTCTCAACGATCTTGCCGCGGTGTTCTTCGTCCAGGTGCTTCCGTTCGACGGGACATTGCATCACGACATCCGCCAGGCGGTGTACGGGCCGGGCTATACCGGCCCGGCCGCCTGACGCCGTTACGGCCGGACGTTACGGTTTGACCGGCACGCACTCAGACCCGGCGCGCTTGACCGCGCCGCACAACCGCGCCGCATCGGCCTGCGAGCGGATCGGGCCGGCCTGAAGCTTGGTGATCGGACCGACGCGACGCAGATAAGGCTGCATGCCGGAAAGGCCGCCGACCTGGCCTTTGAGCCGCGCCCACAAGGCCTTGGCATTGCCCTCGTCACGGAAGGCGCCGAACTGGACGCGCCAGCCGCCACCGCTCGCAACTGCAACCGGTGCGGGTTCCGGCGCGGGCCGGACGGGCACCGGCTTCGGGCGCGGGGCAGGCGGGACTGCATAGGCGGGAGGCGGATTGTTGGCCGGCCCGGGATTATAGGCAGGCGCCGGAGTGTAGGTCTGCGGCGGATTGGCTGCGAGCACCGGCGGCTTGTTCTTGCCCGGCCTGGATCCCTTGCCGGGCGCGGGATAGCTAGTGCCGGGCTGGCCATAAACCGGCCCCGGCGTCGGCGAGGGCGGTACGTCGGTCGAGGTGATAGCGGGGCCATCGGGGCCGCCGCCGGTAATCTCGGATGCGTAATTGCCGTTGCTGGCGACCTGCGTATCCATCTTGCGCGCGAGCTCGATGCCGCGCTGGCGCTGGTCGGCGGGGATATATTTGTCCATCTCGGCCAGCGTCTGCGATCCCTGCGGCAGGCCGGCGCCCGACGAACGCGTCATCAGCGCATAAGCGCGCACCCAGTCGCGTTCGATCCCGTCGCCGTTGAACAGCATCGTGCCGAGCACGAGTTCGGCGCGGGGTTCGCTGCGGCCGACCGATTTTTCGAGCCACGGCACCGCCTCGGCGCGCTTGCCGTCCTGGAACAGCGCGAGGCCGTAATTGTCCTCGGCCTGGGCGTGACCCTGCAGCGCCGCCTTGCGATACCAGCTTTCCGCCATCGGCAAGTCGACCGGCACGCCGCGCCCGAGCTTATAGGCCTGACCTAGATTGAATTGCGCGTCGGCGTCGCCGGCGATCGCCGCCTTGCGCCATTCGTCGACCGCGGCTTTATAGTCGCCGCGGTTCCAGGCATCGACTCCCGCTTTGGTGTCGGCCATCGCCGGCGCGCCGATGGCGACGGTCGCCGCGATGGCGGCAAGGGAAAGCGCCGCAGCGCCGATCAGCGTTCGCATGTTATTCGTGTCCCGCCCAATACACTTCAGGGATAATATCGCGCTGTAACGGGCGAATGGCAAAGAAAAGGTTAGGCACGAGTGTGTTTGAAAACTCGCGAAAGAGCGAGTTTTGAGACCTGGTGTCGCGAAACGCGCCCCTCAGCCCGTTTTCAAACAGACCTCCACGATCGTTTCGCCTCCCAACTGAATATCACGGCGTTAACCTGTTCTTAGCTCGCCCCATGGCACCTCGCTTCCCGAATAGCGGGGAGTAACAGGATCAATGCGCGTTCTCGCGATGGCATCGCAGAAGGGCGGATCGGGCAAGACGACGCTGTCTGGGCACCTTGCGGTGCAGGCACAGCTTGCCGGAGCCGGCCCTGTCGTGCTGATCGACATCGACCCCCAGGGATCGCTGTCGGATTGGTGGAACGAGCGGGAAACGGAATTTCCCGCCTTTGCCCAGACCACCGTTGCGCGGCTTGCTGCCGATCTCGAAGTGCTGCGTCAGCAGGGCTTCAAGATGGCGGTGATCGATACGCCGCCAGCGATTACGATGGCGATCCAGAGCGTCATCCAGGTAGCCGAGCTGATCGTCATTCCGACGCGCCCGTCGCCGCATGACCTGCGCGCCGTCGGCGCCACGGTCGATTTGTGCGAGCGTGCCGGCAAGCCGCTGATCTTCGTGGTCAACGGCGCCACGCCTAAGGCCAAGATCACCTCGGAAGCCGCGGTCGCGCTGTCGCAGCACGGCACCGTGGCTCCGATCACGATCCACCACCGCACCGATTTTGCCGCGTCGATGATCGACGGCCGCACCGTGATGGAAGTCGATCCCAAGGGCCGCTCGGCCGCCGAAGTGACCGAGCTCTGGGCCTATATCTCCGACCGTCTCGAAAAGAATTTCCGTCGCACGGTCTTTTCCGCGCCGACCGCGATGCAGCATCCGGGTTTCGGTGCGCGTCCGCAGGCCGGCGGTGGTGGCTTCGGCCGCCGAGTGATGAGCTGAGGGTGGCGCGATGATGAGCGAGCCCAAGCCTTTCGCCTCCCTGTCCTCCGGCCTGCTCGCCCGCAAGGGTCAGGCGCGTCCGGCAATGCGTCCGCAGGGTTTCACCGGCGGTTATGCCTCGCTGGCCGGGATCGACGATCTCGGCTGGAACGACATGGGACATATCCCCGAGCCGGTCGCCGATATCCATCCTCTGCACGAGGACGACCAGATCCAGCCGCCGCCCGAGGGCGTGCCGCCGGTCCTGGCGCAGCGCCATGCGCTGAAACAGGAATTCGAGCCGCCGGTGCTCGACGAAACCGTCGAGGACGAGCCCGAAGGTCTGATCGAGGCGCCTGCGCCGCAGCCGGAGGTCGTCGTCAAGGCGGTTGCGGCGGATACGTTCGAACCCCGTCCGGTCTCGGTCGCAGCGGCTGGCCGGATCGCCCGCGCGACGCAGCACAAGCACAAGGCCGCGTTCACTCTGCGCCTCGACGAGGAGCGCCATTTGCGGCTGCGCCTCGCCAGCGCGGTCAGCGGCCGTTCGGCCCAACAGATTGTTACCGGGGCGCTCGACGCCTTTTTGGAATCGCTGCCCGAAGTCGGCGAGCTGGCTCGCCAGCTGCCGACGCGGGCCAAGGGGTGAATTGGGGGACGTTGCGATGAAGTCGAAGCGATTGACGATGGGCCTCTCGGCGGTCGCGCTTTGCGCCGCTTTGGGGGGCGTCTATCAGGGCGCCGCGCTCGCCGGCTCGAAGTCGAGCCAAGTCGATGACAATGCCGCGGCAACGGATATCGCCCGGGCGCGCAAGGCGCTCGCCGACCGCCAGGGCAACGACGCCGTGCGCTGGGCCGAAGCCGCGGTCGAACTCCGTCCGCAAATCGCCGACTATCGCACCGTGCTCGGGCAGGCCTATCTGCTGGCCGGTCGTTTCGCCTCGGCTCGCACCACCTTCAATGATGCGCTCACGCTGTCACCGGGTGACGGCAAGGTCGCGCTCAACCTGGCACTCGCCCAGATCGCCGAGGGCGACTGGACTGGCGCGCGCCAGACGCTCGACAGCAATTCGGGATCGATCTCGGTCAGTGATCGTGGCCTCGCCATGGCGCTCGCGGGCGATCCGATCAGCGCGGTCAACCTCCTGCTGCCGGTCGCGAAACAGCCGGGCGCCGATGCTAAGCTCCGCCAGAATCTGGCACTCAGCCTGGCGCTCGCCGGCCGTTGGCAGGATGCCCGCATGGTCGCGGGCATGGACCTGTCGCCGACCGATGCCGACAAGCGCATCACCGAATGGGCCGCATTCGCGCGCCCCGCATCGCGCTACGACCAGGTAGCGGCTTTGCTCGGCGTCACGCCGGCGGCCGATCCCGGCCAGCCGGTCGCGCTCGCGCTCAACGCCAGCACGCCGGTCGTCGCCAGCGCGCCTGCCCCGGTCGATGCCTATATGCCCAAGACGCCGGCCGAAGTCGCGGCGGCTTCCGCGCCGGTGGATGCCGGTACGATCACGCCCGCGCCGGTCGTCGCGGCCGCGCCGGCGGTCAGCACGGTGGTGTTCGGGCCGCGTGCCGAAGTGGTTCAGCCGCTGCCGGTCCAGCCGGCGGTCGGCAGCAAGGCGCCACTGATCAAGGCGCCGAAATCGGCCATCAAGGCCGCAGCATTCGTCAAACCCATGGTTGCTCCTACCACCCCGGGCGCCACCAAGGTCAGCGTGAGCAAGGGCAATTTCTATGTCCAGCTCGGTGCCTATGACAGCGCGGGCGTTGCCCGCGATGGATGGGCCCGGGCCTCACGCGCTTATTCGGGCTTCGCCGGCCATGCTCCCACGGGCATGTCGGTGACGATCAACGGCAAGAGCTTCTATCGCCTGTCGGTCGGCGGCTTCGACCGCGCGGGAGCGGCGCAGCTCTGCGCTAGCTATCGTGCCAAGGGCGGCACCTGCTTCGTCCGCGAGAATGCCGGCGATCAGGCGGTGAGCTGGAAGAAATAACGCATTTCCCTCTCCCGCGTGCGGGAGAGGGAGGGGCCCGCCGCGAAGCGGTGGGAAGGTGAGGGTCTTCTTACTTCTTTTTGGCCTCCAGTTGCCTGAAGAAGAAAGAAGACCCTCACCCGACCTCTCCCGCAAGCGGGAGAGGGGTTTCTGTTAAGCGCTAATCTCTTTCCCGCCCTTCCACAGGCGGAGCACTTTTCCTTGGGTCGGTAGCCCGTCGAAAGGCGTGTTGCCGGCCCTCGCTTTCATGGCCTCGCCGCGAATCTGCCAGGATGCTTGCGGATCGAGCAGCATCAGGTCGGCAGGCTGGCCGGGCATCAGCCTGCCCGTATCGACGCCCAGCACCCTGGCTGGATTGACCGCGAGCATCGCGAACAATCGCTCGATCGGCAAGTCGAGCCCCAGCCCGAGCGCGAGCAAGGTCTCCGCACTCGATGCTCCGGGAGACGCGTCGGCGAAAGGCAGGCGCTTTTCCTCGGGCCCGCGCGGGTCATGGCCCGAGCACAGCACGTCGATCGTACCGTCCGCCACCGCCGCCAGCGCTGCCTTGCGATCGTCTTCGGATCGCAGAGGTGGTGACAGATGCGCGAAGGTCCGGAAATCGCTCATCGCATTGTCGGACAACAGTAGGTGGGCAGGGGTGATCCCGCACGTCACCTGGACGCCGCGACGTTTGGCCGCCCGAACGAGCTCGAAACCCGCGGCCGTAGTGACCTGACGGAAATGCAGCCGCGCGCCGGTATCCTCGGCCAGCGCGATATCGCGCGCGACGGCCAAAGCCTCGGCCACCGCCGGCGCGGCGGGCAGGCCGAGCCGGGTTGCTGTCTCGCTTTCGGTCGCGACCGCATTGCCGGTCAGGCCGGCGTCCTCTGCATGCGCAATCACGGTCAGATCGAGGTCGCGCGCATAGGCCAGCGCCTTGCGCATCACGCCCGAGTCGGCGATCCAGTGCCGCCCGGTGCCGACCGCTTTCGCGCCGGCCCCCTTCATGATCGCCATTTCGGCCAAGTCGGTGCCGAGCAGGCCTTTGGTCGCCGCCGCGATCGGGTGGATCCATAATAATGGCTTGCCGACCAGCGACGAGCGCTGGACGATACCGGGGCCATCAAGCACCGGCGACTGATCGGGCATCAGCCCGACGCGGACGATGCCGCCGGCACGGAATGCCTCACGGTCGATCGCGAATACGCCGAGATCGACGATCCCCGGCGCGAGCAGCTTGCCGCCGCAATCCACGGTCTCAGCATCGGGCGCGTTGTCGACGATGCGGTCGCCGATGACGTGCAGTTCGCCTTCCGCAACCCCGCCGGGGCGCACGATCCGGGCGTTGACGAAGCGGAGCGCGGTCATGCCCAGCCCTCCACCTTGCGCGCTCGCCGGGTCAGCACATCCAGACAGGCCATCCGCACGGCGACCCCCATCTCGACTTGCTCGGTGATCGCCGAGCGCTCGATATGATCGGCGACGTTCGAATCGATCTCGACGCCGCGGTTCATCGGTCCGGGATGCATCACCAGCGCGTCAGGCTTGGCCAGCGCCAGCCGGTCGAGCGTCAGGCCGTAGCGCAAGTGGAACTCGCGAGTGGAGGGAATGAACGCGCCCGACATGCGCTCGTTCTGGAGACGCAGCATCATTACCACGTCGGCGCCGTCGAGCGCGGCGTCGAAATCGGCATAAGGCGTCACGCCCATCCGCTCGATCGCAGCCGGCATCAGCGTTGCCGGCGCCACCACGCGAACCTCTGCAGCGAGCGCCGTCAGAGTGAGAATGTTCGACCGCGCGACGCGGCTGTGCAGGATATCGCCGCAGATCACCACGCGCTGTCCCGCGATGCTGCCGCGCCGCCGCCGGATCGTCAACGCGTCGAGCAGCGCCTGGGTCGGATGCTCGTGGCTGCCATCGCCGGCGTTGAGCACCGGGCAGTCGACCTTGCCGGCGATCAACCGCACCGCGCCCGAGCTCGAATGACGGATGACGATGACATCGGCGCGCATAGCGTTGAGCGTCATCGCCGTGTCGATCAGCGTCTCGCCCTTCTTCACGCTCGATTGCGCGACCGCCATGTTGACGACATCGGCGCCCAGCCGCTTGCCGGCGATCTCGAACGACAGCAGCGTCCGTGTCGAATTCTCGAAGAACGCATTGATCAGGGTCAGGCCCGCGAGCCGCTTGTCGGGTTTGGCGCGATTGCGGTTCGCCTCGACCCATTGCTCCGCTTCGTCGAGCAGGAACGCAATCTCATGAGGTTGTAGGCCGGAAATACCGGTGAGGTGCCCATGCGGGAAGACGGCGCCGCCCTCGATAAGGGCTGCGGGACGATGATCGGAATGGTGCATTAAAGGCGTCGCCTAGACCCGCTGCGTCGGCGGTGCAAGTACGGAACTTACCTGATGGCGAGCGGAGCTTTTTGCGGCTCCCTTGCACGCTCCTTCCAAACCCTTTTGGACTCCGGAGCAGCATGTCCAACACTCAAGCGATCAGCGCTCAAGACGGTCCTGTCGACATCCGCGTCTACGCGCCCGCCGAAAACCTGCGCCCGCTCGTCTCGTCTTATTATTTTCTCGAATCGATGGGGCCGTCGGCAGACTTTGCGCCGCCCGAACAGGCCAACATCCGTTTCGCGATCAAGGGGACGTGGAGGCTCGCCGACAGCGACGGCAAGAACCCGGTCGAACCTTCCAATGCTTCCTTGTTCGGTCCCAGCGATCGCGGCCGTCGCTTCGCTACCGATGGGGGCCTGGTCATGGGAGTCGGGCTTACGGCGATAGGCTGGCTCACGCTCATCGGTGGGCAAGCTTCGGACTTTGCCAACCTCATCATCCCGTTGGGCAGGCAATTGGGTCCGTCCGGGCTCGAAATTCAGAAGCGCCTCGCGGATGCTTCCGACGATGCCGAACGCGTTGCGATCCTGGACGCGATCCTGCGCGACAGACCGACGCGACAGAACGCTTATTGTGCGATCGCGGCCCAGATTCAGGATGCCATCCTGTCGGGAAAAATAGAACATGTCGCCGATTTGGCCGAGAAAGTCGGCATCGAGCACCGCAGGCTCTTGCGCATTTGTACTTCGGCGTTCGGCTTCCCGCCGGTCCGCCTGTTGCGCCGCCAGCGCTTCTTGCGGACGCTTGACCGGATGCGGGATCGACGGGATCAGCCAATCGGCCAGCTGATCGATCCGAGTTATTACGATCAGGCGCATTTCAACCGCGACTTCAAAGCATATATGGGAATGACGCCCCGCGCTTATTTCCGAACACCGCACGAGATTGTCGATCGCGTGATGGAAGAAAATGGCCGTGCGTACGGTCGTCGTCATCCCGTCGAGCTGTGCGAACCGTCCCAAGCGTCGAGTCGCGAGCGAATCTGACGCAGTCGCCCGCGATGCCCGTCCCCGTCTCCAGCAACGACGCTGGGGCCGGGCACTCAGCGGTTCGTGGGGAGTCAGCCTGATCTGCATCAATCCTTAGGGGCTTACCTCTTCGCTCGTTTTTGGACAAAACGGACGCAAGGGGAAGATATGACCGGTCCGACCATGACCGGGGCGCCGCGCGGCGCGCCGGAAATCCGCTTCTACCTGCCTTCCGAAGGCCTGCGTCCGCTCGTCACCTCCTATTATTTCCTCGAATCGGCCGGGCCGCTGGACGATTTCACGCATCCCGAATGGGCCAACATCCGATTCGCGCTGAACGGCAGGTGGAGGTTCGAGGATGGCGGCATCAAGGACGCGATCGAGCCGCCGCGGGCGACATTGTTCGGGCCGACCGATCGCGCGCGGCGCTTCACGACCGATGGCGGATTGGCACTCGGCGTGGGGCTCACTCCGATCGGATGGCTGACCTTCATCGGCAGCGATGCGTCGGACCTCGCCAATCTCATCGTGCCGCTTGACCGCCAATTGGGAATATCCGGCCCGGCCATCCACGCGCGACTGGTGGAAGCGGGCAGCGACGCCGAGCGGATCGCGATCCTCGATGCGATCCTGGGAGAGTGCCCGGCGTCGCAGAGCGCCTATCGCGAGATGGCGTTACAGGTGCAGCACGCATTGCTGTCGGGCACGGTCGATCATGTCGGCGATCTTGCCGAGCAACTCGGCATGGAACAGCGCACGCTGCACCGCGTCTGCACGTCCGTATTCGGATTCCCGCCGGTGCGATTGTTGCGCCGTCAACGCTTCCTGCGCACGCTCGCCAAGGTGCGTGACAAGCTAGACCAGCCGCTCGGGCAACTGATCGACTCCGGCTATTACGATCAGGCGCATTTCAACCGCGATTTCAAAGCCTATATGGGCATGACCCCGCTCGCTTATTTCCGCTTGCCGCGCGAAGCGTTGCGCCGGGCGCTGGAGGAGCGGAATCGCGTGATCGGTGCCCCGGTTCAGGGGCTGCACGTCCAGCGGGACGAGGCCGGGCAGGGCGATTAGGGCTGGGCCGCGACCAGTCCGTCGATCGCGCCCTGAAGGATGTAGCTCGCTGCCAGCTTGTCGACGCGTTCGGCGCGTTTGGCGCGGCTCAGATCCTCGGCGATCATCTGGCGTTCGACTGCCTGGGTCGACCAGCGCTCGTCCCATAGCAGGATCGGCAGGTCGAGATCGGCGATGTTGCGCGCAAATGCCCGGGTCGATTGCGTCCGCGGCGAATCGGTGCCGTCGAGGTTGAGCGGCAGGCCGACCACGATACCCTTGACCGATTGCGCCTTGGCCAACGCCGCGAGCGTCGCTTTGTCGGCGGTAAATTTGCTGCGCCTGATCAATTCGGCCGGGCTCGCGAAGCTCCAGCCGGCATCGCACAAGGCCGCGCCGATCGTCTTGGTGCCGACGTCGAGTCCGAGCAGGCGGCCGCCGTCCGGCAGGGCGTTGCGGAACTCGTTGCGATCCTCGGTGATCACCGGTCCTTCCTAACGCGCGATCGCGGCAGCGGGGGCGGGGTTGGCGCCCGAGAAGGACTTGAACCGCCGCGCGGCGTCATTCCTGACGTTCACCCAGAACATCGAATAATCGAACACATGGTAGTTGTTCCCGGGCAGGACATAGCCGCCCAGGTTGACCGGCGCCCCGATCGATAGGAAGCCGCGCCCGATGCATTTGGCGGGGACGCCAGGCACTCCCAGCGTTGCGCTGCCCAGATCCTTCGACGGGATCAAGGTTCCAAGATTCGCCTTCCCATTCGCCGCTGTGTCCGGCGTTCCGGTGATGGGATTGGTGCAGACCATGTCCGTGCCCTTGCGTGGCTTGCCGTCGAATCCGGTGGTCGCGTCGTAGACATCGGTGATCATCGACGGGTCGGCGGGCTCGGCAAAGCTCTGCCACGACAGGATGCAATTGGACTGTTCGGCTGTCTTGCACTCGGGCAACCCGAGGGCAGGGAGGTCGGTAGTCTTGGAGATCGGCCAGCCGACGACATAGGCCGCGACGATCCGCTTCGCGAGCGGCTGGCCCGCGACACGTTCGCGTAGCAGTCGCTCGAGATGAAGCGCGCCCTGGCTGTGGCCAGCGAGGATGATCGGGCGGTCGGGGCCGACTTCCTTCAGAAATTCGTCAAATGACGCGAGCACGTCGCGATAGGCGAAGTCGAGCGCCTTCTGGGCCTCGGACTTGCTGGTCAGAAATGCGCCGAAGGTCGCCTGGCGATAGCGCGGCGCCCAAACTTCGCCGATCCCGTTGAACGCGGATGCCTGGCCGCGGAGAAAGACCTCGGCGGTTTTATTGGCCTGGGCGTCATCGAGTGGCGCGTTCCAGTGCGCGCGGTCTATGTACGATGTGGGGTGGACGAAGAAAACGGCGACAGGCGGTTTCTCTCCCGGCTTGAAACTGGCGGGCGTCCACAAAGCTGGGTTGCCGGGGATATCGGGCCGCGAGAACCACAATTCGCGCTTCTCGTACGCCTGCATCGGCGTAGCCGGGCCACCGACGAACTTCTCGCTCGGGACGAGCGCCGCTTTCATCAACGCGCCCGGATATAGACGGAATGCGAACAGACCTGCGATCGCCACGAGGATGAGGAACAGGACTAGATAGACGAATTTGCGGGCCAAGAATGCGCTCCGATTGCGGTCGGGGTCCCGTGCCTCATCGTCGCGGCGGTTGCAATCGTAGCGGCCGCTCTGCTAGCCGCCCGGCCATGTCCGTAGACGCTGCAACCGTGAAGAAGATCGCGAGCCTCGCTCGCATCGCGATCACCGACGAGGAGGTCGCGAAGATCGCGCCCGAACTCGACAACATCCTGGGCTGGATCGAGCAATTGGGCGAAGTCGATACGTCGTCGGTCGAGCCGATGACCGCGGTCATCGCCAACACGCTCCGCCTGCGCGACGATGTCGTCACCGATGGCGGCAAGCGCGACGCGGTGCTGGCCAATGCTCCTCAGGCCGAGCACGGCTTCTTCACCGTGCCCAAGGTGATCGAATAATGACCGACATTACCGATCTCGGCGTCCGCGAGCTTCGCGACGGCGTCCGCGCGGGTACCTTTTCGGCGCGCGAGGTGGCGGATTCGTTCATCGTCGCAGTCAGCAAGGCGAAGCAGCTCAACGCGTTCCTGGTGGAAACGCCCGATCACGCGGTCGCGGCGGCCAAGGAAGCCGATGCCGCCCGGGCCGCGGGTGAGACGCTGAAGCCGCTCGCCGGCGTGCCGATCGGCATGAAGGACCTGTTCTGCACCAAGGGCGTGCAGTCGGCGGCAGCGAGCCATATTCTCGAAGGGTTCAAGCCCGAATACGAATCGACCGTCAGCCAGAAATTATGGGATGCGGGCGCGGGCATGTTGGGCAAGCTCAACATGGACCAGTTCGCGATGGGATCGTCGAACGAGACCAGCTATTTCGGCAACGTCATCTCGCCCTGGCGGCGCGCCGATGGCGGCAAAGCGCCGCTCGCGCCGGGCGGATCGTCGGGCGGCAGCTCGGCATCGATCGCGGCGCGGCTGTGCCCGGCGGCGACCGGCACCGACACCGGCGGCTCGATCCGCCAGCCGGCGGCCTTCACTGGCATCGCCGGCATCAAGCCGACCTATGGACGCTGCTCGCGCTGGGGCATCATCGCCTTCGCCTCGAGCCTGGATCAGGCCGGGCCGATGGCGCGCGACGTGCGCGATTGCGCGATCATGCTCGAGGCGATGAGCGGGTTCGACGCCAAGGATTCAACCAGCCTCCAGCTCGACGTGCCCAAATGGGAGGCCGGGCTCAACGCCAGCCTGGCGGGCAAGCGCATCGGCATTCCGAAGGAATATCGCGTCGACGGCATGCCCGCAGAGATCGAGGCGCTGTGGCAGCAGGGCATCGACTGGGTGAAGGATGCCGGTGCCGAAGTGGTCGAGGTGTCGCTACCGCACACCAAATATGCGCTGCCGGCTTATTACATCATCGCGCCGGCCGAAGCGTCGTCCAACCTCGCGCGCTATGACGGCGTTCGCTACGGCCTGCGCGAGCTGCCCGAGGGCGCGAACCTCCAGGAAATGTACGCCGCGACCCGCGCCGCGGGCTTCGGGGCAGAGGTAAAGCGCCGCATCCTGATCGGCACCTATGTGCTGTCGGCTGGCTTCTACGACGCTTATTACACCCAGGCGCAGAAGGTCCGCACCTTGATCGCACGCGACTTCGACGAGGCGTGGAAGACCTGCGACTTGCTGCTCACCCCGACTGCGCCCTCGGCGGCGTTCGCTTTGGGCGAGAAGTCGGCCGATCCGATCGCGATGTATCTGAACGACGTCTTCACCGTGCCGTCGAGCCTGGCCGGCCTGCCGGCGATGTCGGTGCCGGGTGGCCTCGACAAGGCCGGACTGCCGCTCGGACTTCAGGTGATCGGCAAGGCGCTCGACGAACAAGGCGTGCTCGACGCATGCCTCGCGATCGAGGAGCGCGCCGGGTTCAAGGCACGGCCAGAGGCTTGGTGGTAGACCGGCGCTGATCGATCCGCGTCAATATATCGTAATCTGCCAATGCCGGAGTTGAATTGATGCCGACGCCAGGCAAGCAGGCGCGACACTCTATCTCGGTGGATCCAACGCGATCGCTGGTGATCCTCCGGCTGGCAGGCTTTATGACTCTCGAGGACGTCCAGCGTATCGCCGCCGAGGAGCAGGCGGCCGTGCGGTCGCTTGGCGTGCCGTCGGGCGTCCACAACTTTCTGATCGACGCCCGCGCGCTGGATGCGCAGCTCGCCGACGTCGTTGCCATGGTCCAGCGTACGACAGATACGGTACCGCTCAAGCCTCGGCGGCTGGCGATCATCGCGCGCTATGGGCTGAACAAGATGCAGGTGCGGCGAATGATCGGCGACCGCGAGATCGGCCTATTCGACAGCGAAGACGAGGCTCTCGCCTACCTCCTGGGATAGTCTGCGGTTCGAACCGGTCAGTTCCGTTCGACCGAATCCAATATCCGCGCGCCGGCCATGAACACCGCGATCGGGCAGACCGAAAACAGCATCCAGCCGCCGAAACCGGGATATTGCTGGACATAATGGACCCCGCGCTCGACCGCGCCCAGGCCCAGGCCATAGATCACCATGAAGGCCTCGAACTTGGTCTTGATGACGAATAGGCGGGCGATCTTCGCGAACATGCGCATATTTAAGCATAACCCGTGCCAATGGCGGAAATGCGTCGTTTCGGATTAACGAAGATGGTTACCTGTAAATTTACCCGACATCGACGGGCGCTAGATTTCGGTCAACGCGGCGATCAGCCGATCGACTTCCTGGGCGGTATTGTAATGGCATAGACCGACGCGGAGGAGACCGCCCTTGTCGGCCAGGTCGAGCCGGGCGGCGACTTCGACCGCATAGAAATGGCCCGCCCAGGCAAAGAGGCCGCGGTTCGCCAGATGGTGCGCGATCGTCGGCGCGGCATGGCCGAAAAGCGTGAAGGAGAAGGTCGGGACGCGCCCCTCCATCGTCGGCGGACCCCAGAGCCGGAGGCCGGGGATCGTCGCGAACCCGGCGAGCAGACGGTTGCCGAGGTCGTGCTCATAGGCGGTGGCGGCGGTCATTGCCGCGACCAGCCGCGAGCGCCGGCTGTTCGCGCTGGGATCGGCGAGTTCGCCCAGCCATTCGAGATAGGAGACCGTACCCAGCACTCCGGCCTGGCCCTCGAACGACGGCGTCCCCGTCTCGAAGCGATGCGCGCCGTCATTCCCGGCAGGGCGGACCTTATAGGCGCGGACCAGCTCGTCGAGGCGCGGGTTCATCCACAGCACGCCCTGGTGCGGTCCGAAGAATTTGTACGGCGAGCAGGCGACGAAGTCGGCGTCCATCGCGGCCACGTCGGTGACCAAATGGGGAACCGATTGCACCGCGTCGACATAGACAAAAGTGTCGCTTCGCGCGCGAACCAGCTTCACTGCCTCAGCGATCGGATTAATCGTGCCGAGCGCGTTGCTGGCGACGCCTAGCGCCACCAGCCGAGTTTTCGGCCCCAGCAGCATGGCAAGGTCATCGAGCGTCCAGCGTCCGGTCGCCGGATCGAAATCGAGCCAGCGCACCGTCATCCCACGATCTTCGGCGACCTGCAGCCACGGCGCGACATTGGCGTCATGGTCGAGGCGCGTGACGACGAGTTCGTCGCCTTCACGCCAATCGCGGGCAAGCGCACGCGAGACAGCGAAGGTGAGGGACGTCATGTTGGGCCCGAACGCGATCTCCTCGGGCCGGGCGCCAAGCAGGTCGGCGATCGCCGCATGCGCGTCGTCGGACAGGCGGTCGGTCTCGACCGACGTCGCGAACGCGCCGCCGGCATTGGCGGTACCTTTACTGAGATGCGCGGCCATCGCACCGATCGCCGTGTCACAGGCCTGCGTGCCGCCGGGCGCGTCGAAATAGACCGCGGGCTGGCCCTCCACCTCCCGTGACAAAGCGGGAAAACGCGAGCGGACGGCGTCGATCGGGAAATTCTGCATCAAGCTGACCTTGGCTGGGTATCAAGAAATTGCGCGCTTCCATTCTCTCGGCTGGAGCCTAAAGAGCAAGCGCCGCCGGAGATGGCGAGCATGAAAATGGGATCGAAGTGATGGGTTACCGTGTGGTCGTCGCCGGCGCGACCGGCAATGTCGGGCGCGAGATGCTGAACATCCTGGCCGAACGCGAGTTTCCGGCCGACGAGATCGCGGTCGTCGCCTCCGCGCGCTCGACCGGCAACCAGGTCGAATATGGCGAAACCGGCCGTATGCTGACCATTAAAAACATCGAGCATTTCGACCCGACCGGCTGGGACATGGCGCTTTTTGCCATCGGCAGCGACGCGACCGCGATCCACGCTCCGCGCTTTGCCGCAGCGGGCTGCACCGTGATCGACAATTCGTCGCTCTATCGCATGGATCCGGACGTGCCGTTGATCGTGCCCGAGGTGAACCCCGACGCGATCCACAGCTATACGCGCAAGAACATCATCGCCAACCCGAACTGCTCGACCGCGCAGATGGTCGTCGCGCTCAAGCCGCTGCACGATGCCGCGACGATCAAGCGCGTCGTCGTCGCGACTTATCAATCAGTGTCGGGCGCGGGCAAAGCCGGGATGGACGAGCTGTTCGAGCAATCGCGCAACATCTTTGTCGGCGACCAGGCCGAGGCGCGCAAATTCACCAAGCAGATCGCCTTCAACGTCATTCCGCATATCGACAAGTTCCTCGAGGACGGGTCGACCAAGGAAGAGTGGAAGATGGTGGTCGAGACCAAGAAGATCCTCGATCCCAAGATCAAGGTCACCGCGACTTGCGTCCGCGTGCCGGTGTTCGTCGGCCATTCGGAAGCGATCAACATCGAGTTCGAGGACGAGATTTCGGCGGCCAAGGCCAAATCGATCCTGCGCGAGGCGCCCGGCATCATGCTGGTCGATAAGCATGAGGATGGCGGCTACGTCACCCCGGTCGAATGCGTCGGCGAATATGCCACCTTCGTCAGCCGTGTTCGCGAGGATTCGACCGTCGACAATGGCCTGTCGCTGTGGTGCGTGTCGGACAACCTTCGCAAGGGCGCCGCGCTCAACGCAGTGCAGATCGCCGAACTTCTCGGCCGGCGGTATCTCAAGAAGGCGGCTTGAAGCCCGGCGTCGCAGCGCTCAAACTCCTCCCGTCGCGGATGGGGAGGAATTGAATGTTGCGCGCCGACCTCTATTTCTCGTTTCGCAGCCCTTATAGTTATCTCGCGCTGCCGAAATGGCGCGCGATCGTGCGCGATTACGATCTGACGATCGACCTCAAGCCGGTCTATCCGCTCGCCATCCGCCAGCCCGACTTCTTCGAACGTAATCATCCCAACTGGCTGCGCTACACGATCCGCGATGCGATGAGAGTCGCGCAACATGGCGGTATTCCGTTCGGCCCGCCGCGCCCCGATCCGATCGTCCAGAATATCGCGACACGCGAGATCGCGGCCGAGCAGCCGCACATCCGCCGTCTGGTGCGAACCGGCCAAGTCGCCGCGCGACGGGGCAGGGGGTTCGCCTATGCCGATGAGGTGGCGCAACTCGTCTGGGGCGGTGCCGTGGATTGGCATCTGGGTAATCATCTCGCCGGTGCAGCGGCGCGAGCCGGGCTCGACATGGCCGATCTCGATGCCGAAGCCGAGCGCGATGCCGAGGCGCTCGACGCTGAGGTTGCGGCCAATCAGGCGGCGCTGGAGTCTTCCGGGCATTGGGGCGTGCCGACGCTGGTGTTCAACGACGAGCCGTTTTTCGGGCAGGATCGGATCGACCTCGCTGTCTGGCGGATGGAACAGGCGGGGCTGGAGAAAAGAGCATGACCTTTACCGGTGGCTGTCGCTGTGGCGCAGCGCGCTATGAACTGGCGGTCGACACCCTGACCGCGATCTATTGCTGCCATTGCACCGATTGCCAGCGTTGGTCGGGCAGCGCGTTCAGCGAGCAGGCGGTGGTGCCTGACACCGCGATCAGCGCTACCGGCCCGATCGTCGAGTTCACCATCACCAACGAGAGTGGCGCACTGTCGCACCAACGGGCGTGCGGCGTGTGTCACAACCGACTGTGGAACACGAACAGTTCGCGACCGGGAATCGCCGTCGTTCGCGCGGGCACGCTCGACCACAACCGCACGCTCGAGCCGCGCGTGCATATCTGGGTGAAGAGCAAGCAACCCTGGGTGATGATCGCCGAAGGTGTCCCGTGTTTCGAGGAAAGCGCGCCGGTGGCCGAGTTCGCCGCCATTCTGTCGCGGTGAACCGGCGCGCTTATTCGGCGTGCACCACCTCGACCTTGCCCTTGGGCTTCTGAAGCAGCAGGACTAGCGGTAGCACCGCGATGGTGAGCCACGACATCAGGTAGAAATCGTCGATATAGGCGATCATCGCGGCTTGCTGATTGACCATGTTGTCGACCATCCCGAACACGGCGTCGGACATTTCGCCGAGCTGGAAAAGCTGGCCGAGATTGAACCCCGGTACGACATGGTCGGTGATGTGCTGGGCAAGATCGGCATGGCTGGTCTGCTGGTTGCGCGCCAGAAACACCGTCACCATCGAAATGCCCGCCGATTGGCCGATCGACCGCATCAGGTTGAGCAGACTCGATCCGTCGGTGCGGTAATGCTGCTCCAGCGTCGCAAAGGCCAGGCTGTTGAGCGGCATGAACACCAAACCCATGCCGAGCCCCTGGATGAAGCCGGACGTGACCACCGGCCAGGAATCCATCTCGAGCGACCAGCTCGCCATCGTGTGCAGCGACCAGGCGAACAACACCAGCCCGACCGCGATGACGATCCGCGTATCGACCTTGCCGATCAACCGGCCGGCCAGCCACATCGTGAACAGCACGCCGACGCCACGCGGTGCCATCATCATGCCTGTCTGGACCACCGAATAGCCGAACAATTGCTGGAGCATCGGCGGCAGCAGGGCCATCGGCGCCATGGTCGAGACGCCGATGATGATCATGAAGAACATTGCCGTCACGAGATTGCGGTTCTTGAACAAATGCCGGTCGAACAACGGCTTCTTGGCCGTGGCGAGATGGATCAGCCCGACCCACGCCGCGGCGATCGCGATTAGGCCTTCGATGATGATTTCCCAGCTCGAGAACCAATCCTGGTTCTGGCCGCGATCGAGCATCAGCTGGAAACTCGCGACGGCCAGACCGACGAACGCAAAACCGGTGAAATCGAACGAGCGCGTTGCCTTCGGCCGCGACGGCAGCAGGAACCACAGGATAGCGAAGGTCAAAGCGCCGACTGGGACGTTGACGTAAAACACCCAGCGCCAGTTGAAATTGTCGGTCAGATAGCCGCCGAGCACTGGCCCAAGGATCGGGCCGACCATCACACCCATTCCCCAAACCGACATGGCCTGGGCCTGGCGCTCCTTGGGGTTGATGTCGATCATCGCGGTTTGCGACAATGGGTTGATGAAGGCGGCGAAAATGCCCTGGAAGGCGCGGAACACGACCATCTCGCTCAAGTTGACGGCGGTTCCGCACAAAGCCGAGGCGAGGACGAAGCCGGCGACGGCGATCAGGAACAGATTGCGGCTGCCCAGCCGGTCGCTCAGCCAACCGGTCGCGGGCAGGGCGATCGCGGTCGCGACGATGTAGCTGGTCAGCACCCAGGTGATCGTGTCGGTGGTCGCGCCCAGCGCCGCCGTCATGTGCGGCAGCGCGACGTTGGCGATCGTCGTGTCGAGGATCTGCATCACCATCGCGCCCATGACGCCGATGGTCAGAAGCGGGCGGTTGCTCGACTCCAGCAATGGCTTGCTAAGCGCGGGCTGCGCAGGCCTCGCCGCCGCCGGAGATGCAGGAACGGCCGCGCTAGCCATTGGGCTTGGTATCGACCGATACGTCGGTCGACAGCCCCGCGATCAGCGCGCGATCGGACTTGCAGGTGATGGCGATGCGGACGGGCACGCGCTGCGTCACCTTGACCCAATTACCGTTGGCGTTCTGCGCCGGCAGGATCGAGAATTCGGAACCGGTGCCGGCGCCGATGCTCTGCACCTTGCCGCACAATTTCACGCCCGGATAGGCGTCGAACTTGAGTTCGACCGGCTGTCCAACGCGCATATTGCCGAGCTGGGTTTCCTTGAAATTGGCGGTCACCCACGGCGTATCGCTGATCACCAGGCTGAGCGCGGGAACGCCCGACGGGGTGATGTTGCCGACCTGAAGGCGGCTGGTCTGGCTGACGATGCCGTCATGGGGTGCACGAACGACGGTGCGCTGCAGGTTCATCATCGCCTTGTCGCGCTCGGCCATTGCGGCCTGGACCGCTGCAGGAATGCCCGATCCGGCGACGCCGCTGCCGAGCTGGACCTTCGCCTTGCTGGCCGCAGCGCGCGCGGTGGCGAGACGTGCCTTGGCGGCCAGCACCTCATGTTGCGCGGCATCGAGCGCGGCCTTGGTGGTGAAGCCCTTCTTCCACAAGGCGTTCTGGCGATCATAGGTAGCCTGGGCGAGCGAGATGTCGGCGTCCGCGCTCTGGATATCGGCTGCGGCGCTGCCTGTGTCGGTCGCCTTGGTCGATACATCGACCCGGGCAGTGGCGATCGCGGCATTGGCCTGTTCGACCGCGATCCGATATGGCTCTGGATCGATCACGAACAGCACGTCGCCCGCTTTGACGCGCTGGTTCTCCTTGACGTTGACCTGGACGATCCGGCCCGACACGTCGGGACTGATCGAGATCATGTCCTGCGAGATATAGGCGTTGTCGGTGGTCTGGTAGCGGCCGCCGGTCAGGTAGAAATAGCCTGCCACTGCCGCGATCAACAGCGGCACGCTGACCATCAGCGCGATCCGCAGCCAGCTGCGCTTCTTGGCGCCAGGGGGCGGCGCCTCGACGGTTTCGATCACGTTGGCGGCGGCGATCTTTCCGCCCTTCGTTTCTATTTTCGGATCGGCATCAGCCATGGGCGGTCTCGGTGGTATGGGGAGAAGGGAGCGTCAGGAGGTTTGCGCGAATGTGCTCGAGCGATTTGCCGAGCGCGGCTCGCTCCGATTCGCCCATGCCTGACAGGACTTGAACGAAGAGGTCGTCGGCCATGCGACGCAGGTCGGCGAGGATCGGCTTGGACTTGTCGGTCAGGAACAATTGCCAGGCGCGGCGATCGGCGGGATCGCGACGGCGCTCGACCAGGCCCGATTCCTCGAGTCGGTCGATCATCCGGCACAACGTGATCGGCTCGACTTCGAGCAGGTCGGCCAGCGCGCCCTGGTTGAGGCCCTCGTTGCGGCTGAGGGTGGTCAGGGTGCGCCATTGCGCACGGGTCGCGCCGACTTCGCGCGCGCGCTCGTCGAAACGACGGCGCATCAGGCGCGAGACATCGCTAATCAGGAAGCCGAGTGAGTCGCTCATGGCGACGCATATAATGAGTATGCTTATATAAAATAGTAGCTGACGCAAAAATTTTTGCGCAGTGCAGCATAGGAGGAGATCGTGACGGACAGGATGACAGGCGGATGTCAGTGCGGCCGCATACGTTATGTCGCTGAGATCGATGGCGATGATGCCTATTTATGCCATTGCCGCATGTGCCAGCGCGCCACTGGCGGTGTGTCGATCGCGTTTAGAAACGTGCCCAAAGCCGGAGTGACGTGGGAAGTCGAACCGGACCGTTATCGCTCGTCGCCCTTCGCGCAGCGCGGCTTCTGCTCGGTCTGCGGAACGCCGCTCACGTTCGAATTCGACGACGGCAAGAACCTCGATTTGACCGTTGGCAGCTTCGACGATCCGGGACGATTCAAACCGACCAGCCATTTCGGCAAGGAGAGCTGGCACGAGGCATGGCTTGACACCAGCACGCTTCCCGCCAAGCGAACCGACGAGCATCAGCCTCTGGTCGACAAATGGATGAACAGCGTTGGCAAACTCCCCGATTGAGCCGCAATATTTCGACAGTTTCGACGGCCAGCGGATGGCCTGGCGAGAGGTTGGAGAGGGGCGCCCGGTCGTCCTGATCCACGGTTTCTTCTCCGACGCCGAGACCAACTGGATCCGCTACGGCCACGCCAACCTCATCGCCGCCAGGGGGTTCCGCGTGATCATGCCCGACTTGCGCGCCCATGGATCGAGCGCGCGGCCGCACGACCCCGCCGCCTATCCGCCGGACGCACTGACCAAGGACGGGCATGCGCTGATCGCGCATCTCGGCCTCACCGATTACGATCTTGGTGGCTATTCGCTCGGGGCGCGCACGACCAGCCGGATGCTGGCAACGGGCGCCGATCCACGCCGCGTGATCTTTTCGGGCATGGGGCTGGACGGCCTGACCGCGGCCGATCGGCGTGGCGGCCATTTTCGCAACATCCTGACCAATCTCGGCAAGCACGAGCGCAACAGCCCCGAATGGTTCGCCGAGGCGTTCCTGAAAACCACCGGCGGCGATCCGCAGGCCCTGCTCGGGGTGATCGACACGTTCGTGAGCACGCCGCTCGACCAGATCGAGCGGTTCGCCTGGCCGACGCTATGCGTTAACGGCGTGGACGACGATGACAATGGCAGCGCCGCCGCGCTCGCCGATGCCTTGCCCAATGCGCGTTATGTCGAAGTGCCGGGCAATCATATGAGCGCGGTGGTCAAGACCGAGCTCGGCCAGGCGATCGCCGATTTCCTCGCCGCTTGACCGCGGGCTCCCGGCGGGATCAGTGTCGCTCCGACAAGTTCTGGGAGTCGTTGAACATGATCCGTACCGCGATGGCGTCGGGCCTTGCGCTCGCGCTGGTTCTTTCTGGTGCCGTGGTTCTCGCGACCGCGCCCGACAAGAACGCCCCGGCGACCGCGGCAGATGCCGACAAATTCGTCGCCAGAGCCGAAAAGGATCTGGCCGACATCTCGATCGACTCCAATCGTGCCGGCTGGATCAACGCGACCTACATCACCGACGATACCGACGCGATGGCGGCCGAGGTTAGCGCCCGCCAGACCGAACTCGCTGTGAAATATGCCGGCGAAGCGGCCAAATATCTCGACGTCCAGGGTCTGTCGCCCGACACCAGGCGCAAGCTCGACCTGATCCGCAACGGCATCACCTTGCCAGCGCCCTCGCGTCCGGGCGCGGCCGACGAACTGTCGACGATCGCGACCCGACTCCAGTCGGAGTACGGCAAGGGCAAAGGCACGCTCGATGGCAAGCCGATCAACGGGTCGGATATCGAAGCGGCGATGGGCACGACCCGCGACCCGGCCAAACTCAAGGAGATGTGGGTCAGCTGGAACGACAATGTCGGCGTGCCGATGAAGGCCGACTACGCGCATATGGTCGACATCTCGAACCAGGGCGCCAAGGAACTGGGCTATGCCGATGTCGGCGCGATGTGGCGGTCGGGCTACGACATGTCGCCCGACGATTTCGCCAAGATGACCGATCGTCTGTGGAAACAGGTCGAGCCGCTTTACCTCTCGCTCCACACTTATGTCCGGTGGAAGCTCAACGAGAAGTATGGCGATGCCGTCCAGCCCAAGACCGGTCCGATCCGTGCCGACCTGCTCGGCAATATGTGGGCGCAGGAATGGGGTAATATCTACGACGTGGTCGCGCCCAAGGGATCGGGCGATATCGGCTACGATACCGAGGCGTTGCTCAAGGCCAAGGGATACGACCCGATCAAGATGGTGAAGACGGGGGAGGGCTTCTATTCCTCCCTGGGCTTCGCGCCGCTTCCCGACACGTTCTGGGCGCGATCGATGATCGTCAAGCCGGCCGATCGCGAGGTTGTGTGCCATGCCTCGGCCTGGGACATCGACAACAAGCAGGACGTGCGCATCAAGATGTGCACCAAGGTCAATGCCGACGACTTCGTGACGGTGCATCACGAGCTTGGGCATAACTATTATCAGCGCGCCTATATGAACCAGCCGTTCCTGTACGAGAACGGCGCCAATGACGGCTTCCACGAAGCGATAGGCGATTTCGTCGCCTTGTCGATCACGCCGAATTACCTCGTTCAGATCGGCCTGCTCGACAAATCCCGCGTGCCGAGCGCGGACAAGGATACCGGCCTGCTGCTGCGCCAGGCGATGGACAAGGTGGCATTCCTGCCGTTCGGGCTGTTGGTCGACAAATGGCGCTGGGGCGTGTTCAACGGCTCGATCAAGCCCGACCAATATCAGTCGGCCTGGGACGCGCTGCGGCTGCAATATCAGGGCATCAAGCCGCCGGTCGCGCGCGATGCGTCACGCTTCGACGCGGGCGCGAAATACCACATCCCGGCGAACACGCCGTATATGCGCTATTTCCTGGCGCGATTGCTTCAGTTCCAATTCTACCAGGCAGCGTGCAAGCAGGCTGGCTGGACCGGACCGCTCCATCGTTGCTCGTTCTACGGCAACAAGGAGGTCGGCGCGAAGCTGCAGAAGATGCTCGAAATGGGCCAGTCCAAGCCTTGGCCCGACGCGCTGCAGGCGTTCACCGGCAGCCGGGAGATTTCGGGTCAGGCGATGGTCGACTATTTCGCACCGCTCAAGAAGTGGCTCGACGAGCAGAACAAGGGGAAACCGAGCGGATGGTGAATTGTCATTGCCACGAGCGTAACCCCTCTCCCCTTGTGGAAGAGGGAGGGGCCCGCTCGGCGTAGCCGAGTGGGGGGGTGAGGGGGCGACCGCGCCGCGGTCGCGCGGCGCTGAAGCGCCGCTCCCCTCATCCAAGCTTCGCTAGGCAGCAAGCTGCCAAGCTACGCTATCCTTCTCCCACAAGGGGAGAAGGTTTGAACATGGCGTCGTACTTCAGGAATCCGAATCCTTCGGCTCGCTCTTCCGGCTGCTGCCGCGCAACGTGAACAGTGCCGCCACCGCACCGATCGCACCAGCGATGCCGGCTGCGATGCCGCCGCGCTTGGCGATTGTTGCCGCGCGGCTTGGCGCGGCGGGAGCAGGCGCCGGTTTGGGTGAAGCGGCTGTCGGTGCAGCAGGGGCAGGCTTTGGCGCGGCTGCCTTAGGCGCTGCGGGCGCTTTGGCTGGCGCCTTGGGCTTCGCCGGCGCTTTGGCTGCTGCCTTCTTGTCGGCGGCAACCTTGACGGAGGTTGCAGGGGTAGTCGCAGCGGCTGTCCCAGCTGCCTTGGCCACGGGCTTCGCGGTCGCCTTCGGCTTTGCCGCGGGCTTGGATTTGGCAGGCGCCTTGGCAGGCGCTTTCGCCGCAGCCGTCGCCGGCGCCTTCGCTGCCGCCTTGGCAGGAGCCTTAGACGCTGCCGCAGCCTTCACCTCGGGTTCGGGGGTTGGCGTCACGGTGGCCTTCGGCGCCGCAGCAGCCTTGGGCTTGGCCGCGGCCTTGGGTTTGGCGGCCGCTTTCGCAGCGGCGGGCTTCGCAGTTGTCTTTTTCGGCGTCGTGGCCATGAGAGCTGATCCCCTGTTCTCGTTGGTCGCTAACGTCCGCGCATACCAGATTGTTTCAGGGTCGTGATAGCCCCGTGACAGTTGGGGGTGGCATTAGCGGAATGGCGGCTCGTTGAACGCGCGCAATTTACGGCTGTGGAGCTTGGCGCCTTCCTGGCGAAGCTCCTCGCAGGTCTGGATGCCGATCCGCATGTGCTCGTTGATCGCGCGTTCGTAGAAGCGGTTGGCCTGGCCGGGCAGTTTGAGCTCGCCATGGAGCGGCTTGTCCGAGACGCAGAGCAGGGTGCCGTAGGGAACGCGGAAGCGGTAACCCTGCGCCGCGATCGTCGCCGATTCCATGTCGATCCCGACCGCGCGGCTGAGCGAGAAGCGCAGCGCCGACTTGGTATAGCGCAATTCCCAATTGCGATCGTCGGTGGTCACGATCGTGCCCGTGCGCAGGCGGCGCTTGAGCTCTTCGCCCGACTGGCCGCTGATCTTTTCGGCGGCGCGCGCCATCGCCACCTGGACCTCGGCGATCGCCGGCACCGGGATTTCGGGCGGTAGCACGTCGTCGAGGACATGGTCGTCGCGCAGATAAGCGTGCGCGAGGACATAGTCGCCGATCCGCTGACTGGGCCGGAGGCCGCCGCAATGGCCAATCATCAACCAGGCCTCGGGGCGCAGCACCGCGAGGTGATCGCAGATCGTCTTCGCGTTCGACGGACCGACGCCGATATTGACCAGGGTGATGCCGGTGCGGTCGTCGGCCATCAGGTGATAAGCCGGCATCTGGTGTCGCCGCCAAGCGCTGGTATCCGCCAATACCGCCTCGATATCGTCGCCTGCGCGCAGCAGCACGCCGCCGGCGCCCGAGACACCGGTGAATCGGCTATCCTCGCCAAGCTGGTCGAACGCCCAGCGCACGAATTCGTCGACATAGCGGTGATAGTTGGTGAACAGCACGTAGCGCTGAACATGCTCGGGCGGCGTGCCGGTATAATGCCGCAGCCGCGCCAGGCTGAAATCGGTGCGCAAGCCGTCGAACAAGGCGAGCGGTCGCGCTTCGCCCGGTGTCGGCAGCCCATCAGCGATCTCGTCGCCGATATGCGCGAGTTCGGTCGCCGGAAACCAGCGCGCCAATTCTACCGCCGACACTTCGTCGAGGTTGAGCGCGTGGCTCGGGTCGAGGACATAGGGAAAGGGAATTTCCTGCCGCCCGGCGACCGCCGAGACCTCGACGTCGTAATCCTCGATCAGCAGCGTGAGCTGTTCGGTCAGATAATCGGCATAGATGCGCGGCTTGGTAACGCTGATGCGATAATCGCCAGCTTCCGACAGCCGGCCGAACGAGCGCAACGGGGTCGGGCGATCATGTTCGCCGCGATAGATCAGGCGGATTTCGGGATAGGCGAACGAGCCGTCGGTGCGCGACTTGGGATCGGGCGTCTTGCCGGTGGTGAGATAAGCCGTCAGCGCGTCCTGGAGACGTTCGACCGAGGCGGAATAGAGCCGATCAAGTTCGGCGACGATATCGGAAGCCTGCGTCATCCGCTGCGGATAGGGCCTGCATTCGTTCCCGGCAATGGCCGTGATTGCCGTCACAAGCTCGTTGGCGAGGAGCGCAGCGCAGTCGCGTAGCCCGCGCTACGCGCAAGCAAGCGACGACGACCAGCGAGCTTGTGACGGCAACCGCGAAGCGGCGGGCGGATTTGGGCGCAGGGCAGCGTCACTCGTCGGTCACGATGCTCTTCGGCATCGCTCTCTCCTCGCTCCTAGCCCTGCGCCCAAATCCGCTCCGTCACGACCGTTGCCGGGAACGAATGCAGGCCCTCAGCAGTCGGATGACGCTGGCAAGTCGTGGCCGTTACGCGGGTGCGTCAGCTTTTCTTCTTGGCGCCCTTCGACCCAGCGCTCGTGTTAGTGTCATCCGACATCAGTTTCGACGCGCCGAATGCGGCGCCCGCCACCGCGGCAGCGGCACCGGCGGCGATTCCGGCAGCCGCGATCGGATGCTCCTTGGCCGCGGCGACCGCGCTTTCCGCCGCGCTGGTCAGCGTCTCCTGCGCCTTGGACAGGAACGATTTGGATTCGGTGATCGCGGTGTCGAGTGCGCTTTCCGCAGTATTGATCGCACTATCGATCAGCGACGGATCCGCAGCGGGTGCTGCAGTGTTGGTGGTGTCGTCGGCCATTGGTATCTCCACAAAAACAGGACGCCGCGAGAACGCGGGGCTATCCCCTAGCGTTCCGGCGGCAAGCCCGTTTGTTTCGATGACGCGACGATCAGAGCTGTTCGAGCAGATGTTCCGCCGAGCTGACCTTGAACTCGCCCGGTGCTTCGACGTTGAGCTCTTCGACGACGCCATCGTTGACGATCATCGAATAACGCTGGCTGCGCTCGCCCATGCCGAACTTGGAGCCATCGAACGTGAGACCGACGGACTTAGCGAAATCGGCATTGCCGTCGGCCAGCATGGTGATCTTACCGGCGGCGTCATTGGCCTTGCCCCAGGCGCCCATCACGAAAGCGTCGTTGACCGACGTGAAGGCGATTTCGTCGACGCCCTTGGCCTTGATGTCCGCGGCCTTTTCGAGAAAGCCAGGCAGGTGGCGCGCCGAGCAGGTTGGGGTGAACGCGCCCGGAACCGCGACCAACGCGACCTTGCGGCCGGCGAAGAAATCGTCCGAGCTGACCTGTTCGGGACCATTCTCGGTCGCCTTGACGATGGTGGTGGAAGGAAGCTTGTCGCCAACGGCAATGGTCATGTCGTTCTCTCCTCATAGGCGCATCAACGCGCCGCGCGCCCGGCACTTGGCATCGCTGCCGGGAAATTCAAGCCGTGACGGCAGCGGTCCGACCGGCTTACACTGCAGATGATGGAGTCGGCGGCGCCTTTTCTGACCGGACAGTTTCTTCTCGCATTGCCGGGCATCGGCGATCCGCGATTCGAGCATGCGGTGATCGCGATGTGCGGGCACGATGCCGAAGGCGCGATCGGCATCGGCATCGGCGCGACGATCGGCGGGCTCGGGCTGCACGACGTGCTCGACCAGTTCGATATCGAGCCGGGCGAGGCACCCGACGCGCCCGTCCATTTCGGCGGACCGGTCGAGCCGCGCCGCGGTTTCGTGCTCCACTCGATCGATTGGTCGGGGCAGGACACGATCGAGGTCGCCGGGCGCTGGGCATTGTCGGGCACGATCGACATATTGAAAGCGATCGCCGAGGGGCAGGGGCCAAGCCGTTGGCTGGTCGCGCTTGGCTATGCCGGCTGGGGCGCCGGGCAGCTCGATAGCGAGATGCTGCGCCATGGCTGGTTCAACATTGCGGGTGACGAGCGGCTGTTGTTCGACACCGAAGCGGACGACCGCTGGACCGAGGGGTTCGAACGCGCCGGGATCGATCCGCGCTTGCTCGCGAGCCAGACGGGAACTGCCTGACGGTCGTCCGCTCTTGGCGCCCGCCTGGAGGATGCCTAGCACGCACGATATGGGATATGAGCAACTCGACCGACCGGTCTGGAATGCGTTGACGACGCGCTGGGCGGCAATCGCGGAAGGCGACCCGCGCGCCCGGCGGATGGATCGCGATTATGGCGTGTTCGGTGCGGCCGCCGATCGCTCGCCCGAAAGCCTCGCCGCGCTTGCCGCGCTGGTGCCCGAACAAGGCGAATTGTGGATGGTCGAGCGCGAGGACTGGCCCGCGCCGCCCGACACGCGCTTCGTGCGGCAAGCCGAATGCGTGCAGATGATCTGCGAGAGACTGGCCCCCGGGAAGGACCCGGCGTTCGAGATCGTCGAGCTCGGCAAGGACGACGCGCCCGCAATGTATGATCTCGCGATGCTGACCCAGCCTGGCCCCTATGCTGCCCACACCAACCGGCTCGGCGATTTCATCGGCGTGAAGCAGGACGGCGCGCTGATCGCGATGGCAGGCGAGCGGATGAAGATGCCAGGGCTGAGCGAGGTCAGTGGCGTCTGCACGCATCCCGACCATCGCGGCCGCGGCTATGCCGGCGCGCTGATGCGTGTCGTGGCGGAGCGCATGCTGGCGAGGGGCGAGACGCCGTGGCTCCATGCTTATGCCAGCAATGTCGGCGCGATCGCGCTTTACGAGAGCCTGGGCTTTCGTCTCCATGGCACCGTCACCGCGAGCATTCTCGTTAGGGCCTAGTGCAGCGCGCCTTCCAGGTGGCGCAGCTTGTCGGGGTTGCGCATCACGTAGATCGCCTTGATCCTACCGCCGTCGATCAGCAGCGCGGTGGTCTGGAGCACGCCGTCGGCCTCGCGCGTGACGAAGCCGGGCAGGCCGTTGATCCAGGCGAAGCGGATCAGTTCGCCGAAACGGCCCTGGAGTAGACGCTTGATCGCTGCATAAGTTCGCGTGACCTCGTCCGACCCGAGCATGATGCGTGCCGCTGCCGGCCGCTTGCCGCCGCCATCCGAGTAGAGGCTCACATCGTCTGCCAGCATCGCGCCCAGCACGCCGATTTCGCCGCGCGTGGCCGCGAAGAAGGCTTGGGCGATTTCCAGGCCATGCTCGCGCTCGACCGGAAAACGCGGCTTTTCGGCCCGGACATGCTCGCGGGCCCGGCTGGCGAGCTGGCGGCAGGCCGCTGGGTCGCGGCCGAGGCTTTCCGCGACATCGTCGAAACTCTCGCCGAACACGTCGTGGAGCAGGAACGCCGCACGTTCGAGCGGCGACAGCCGCTCGAGCGCGAGCATGAGGGGGAGAGTGACGTCCTCCACTTCCTCGGCCTCGACCACCGGCTCGGGTAGCCAGGGACCGACATATTCCTCGCGCTGGGCACGCGCCGACTTGAGCTGATCGAGGCACAAGCGCGTGACGACGCGGCGCAGGAACGCCTCCGGCACGCGAACGGCGTCGCGATCGGTGTCGGCCCAGCGCAGCCAGGCATCCTGCACCACATCCTCGGCATCGGCGACCGAGCCGAGCATGCGGTAGGCGACGCGCGTCAGCTTGGGCCTCAGCGCGTCGAATTGGGCAGCCGCGTCGCTCACGCTTTCCACCCGAGGCTCGGTTCGAACAAGTGGAAAGCGACCGCCAGGCGGTTCCAGCCGTTGATCACGTTGATCATCATGGTGAGCTTGATCTGCTCCTCCTTGCTGAACTGCGCATCGAGCGCGGCATAGACGTCGTCCGGCGCGCCCTTGTCCGCGATCAGCGTCAGCGCCTCGGTCCAGCCCAGCGCCGCGCGCTCGCGGTCGGTATAGCACGGCGCCTCGCGCCATGCCGAGGTCAGATAGATGCGCTGCTCGGTCTCGCCGGCTTGGCGCGCCTCGAACGTGTGCATGTTGATGCAATTGGCGCAGCCATTGATCTGCGACGAGCGGATCTTGACCAGTTCGAGCAGCGGCTTTTCGAGCCCGCTTTCAGCGACCGCGTTCGAGAGCGTCAGGAACGCCTGAACCATGTCGGGAGCGGCGGTATAGGGATTGAGGCGAGGGGTCATGATCGGTCCTTTTCATCAGGGTTGCGCAGACCTGACGAGACAGCGCTGACGGATGTGACATGGGCCGGAAAAAAATGTTAGTTTCGGCGCACTAGCGCGGGTCACTGACTTACCGTATGCCCTACGAAATTGGGGAAAGCGCATCCGCGTGAGTAGCCGGGGAAGGCCGTGAGCGTTGACGATCGGCCCAAGACCGCGGGTGCGTACAGGCCGGAGATCGACGGGCTTCGCGCCGTCGCGGTGCTGTCGGTTATGCTTCATCACGCCGGCTTCTCGCTCTTTGCCGGTGGCTATGTCGGCGTCGATATCTTCTTCGTCATCAGTGGGTATCTGATCACCGGCATCGTCGTCCGCCAATGCAGCGAGGGACGCTTCAGTCTCGCGACGTTCTGGGAACGACGGGCACGCCGGATCATGCCGGCGTTGACGTTCATCCTGCTCGTCTGCCTGCCGTTCGCGTGGTGGTTCATGCCGCCGGTCGCGCTGGCCGCTTTCTCGAAGAGCCTGTTCGCCTCATCTTTATTCTCGGGCAATTTCTATTTCTGGCGGCTGGAGGGCGGGTATTTCGCCGACGATAGTGGGCAGATACCGCTGCTCCATTTGTGGAGTCTCGCCGTCGAAGAGCAATTCTACCTGCTCTTTCCCTCCTGCGTTTATCTCATCTTTCGGTTCGCACGGCGGGCGTTGCGACCGGCAATCATCGTCGCGCTGCTGGCCTCGCTCGTACTGTGCGCGGTGGCCGGGCATATCGCGCCTGCTGCCAATTTCTTCCTGATTCCGATGCGCGCATGGGAGTTGCTGGCGGGCGCGGCATTGAGTCTGTGGCCATCGCGACGCGATGCGTTCGCCGCTCGGGGCAGGGCCAGCGATCTGTTCGCTTTGATCGGCGCGGCTTTGGTGGTCGTACCGATCTTCCTGCTCGACGACACGAGCGGTTTTCCCTGGCCGTGGGCACTGCCGCCGGTTGTTGGGACGGTCCTGCTGCTCGCCTTCGCGACGCCGCGCACGGTGATTGGCTGGATATTGGCCTCGCGCCCGTTCGTCGCGATCGGATTGATCTCGTACAGCGCTTATCTCTGGCACCAGCCGGTGCTCGCGTTCGCGCGCCTGATCTCGTTGAATACGCCCGGAACGCCGGCGCTGATCGGGTTGCTGCTGTTGTCGCTGGCACTCGCCGCGCTGAGCTGGTGGTTCGTGGAGCGCCCCTTCCGGCGCCGGTCGTTCCTGACCCAGCGAGTCGTTCTCGCTTCCACGGTAGCGGCCGCGCTGGTCATGGCGACGATCGGAGCGATCGGCTGGCTCGGCGCGGGCTTTCCTGGCCGATTGCCCCCGCGCATCGCGGCGCTTGCCGAGGCCCGGCAGGCGGGGCTGGAGCGGCTGGAGGCGTGCAACGACGCTTCGGGCACACGACCGCCTTGCCATGTCGGAAAGCCCGGGCCGGTGACTGTTGCCCTGTTCGGCGATTCCCATGCCGAGGCGTTGGTGCCGGGCGTCGACGCGTTGATGACGATCGCCGGTCGCAGGGGTATCGTCCTGGCTCGACCCAATTGTCCGCCGGCGGACGGCGTGGGGGTCATGCCCAACCGCGATGCGGCGTGCGTGGGGTTCACGCATGCCGCGGTGAAATCGCTGATCGCCACGCCGGCTATCGACACCGTCATTCTCGCCGCGCGCTGGCCGCTGGCGCTCGAAGGCAGTTATTTCGATAATGGCGAGGGTGGTGTCGAATCCGGGCCGCGCATCACGGCACCGAGTGAGCAACAGCGGCAGCAACTGGCCAACGGCTATCGAACCACGGTCGCTCGGCTGCTGGCCGCGGGCAAGCGGGTGGTCGTGATCTATCCCATTCCCGAGGCCGGCTGGTCCACCCCGGACTATCTCGTGAAATTGGATCGGCTGGGCCTGCCGATCGTCGGTCCGACTACGAGCTATGCGCGGTACAAGAAGCGTCAGGCGACGGAGATCGCACTGCTGGACAGCCTGGGGCAGCATCCCGACTTGATCCGCGTGTACCCCGACCGAGCCCTTTGCGGGATCGCCCATGCCGGGCGATGCGAGACGATGATTGGCGGGACGTCGCTCTATATTGATGACGACCATCTATCGGCGGAAGGCGCGCGGATGGCGTTGTCCTCGTTGACACCGGAGATGCTCAAACGGCCTTGACCACCCCGCGGCGAAGGCCGTTCGGCGCATCATATAAAGAAATCTTTATATCGAGATTGCAATCGCGCCGCCGGTTGGCTAGGGGGAGCCGCATCAACCGACTTTTGCGGAGATTTTTGACG
>NZ_BCYX01000012.1 GCF_001598415.1 Sphingomonas mali NBRC 15500 | reverse complement strand
GGGGCTGGCCCCAAGCGATGTAGATGTGGAGCCCCCCCTCCACCACCGCCTTCGGCGGCGGTCCCCCTCCCCGTTCCGGGGAGGATTTCGGATGCACCGCTCATGACTGCACCTGAAAATGCGCCGGCCCGTTATCCAGCAGCACGAAACTGTCCTTGGTCCCGCCGCCTTGCGACGAATTGACCACCAGCGATCCTTCCCGCAGCGCGACGCGAGTCAGGCCACCAGGCACGACCTGTATCCCTTTCGATCCAGTCAGCACGAAGGGGCGGAAATCGACATGCCGCGGGGCGAGGCCTTGCTCGACCAACGTAGGCACGGTGGACAACGCCAGAGTTGGCTGCGCGATGTAGCGGTGCGGCTCGGCGATCAGGGCAGCGCGAAACCGTTCGATCTCGTCCCTAGAGGCAGTCGGCCCGACCAGCATGCCGTAACCGCCCGATCCGTCGACCAGCTTGACCACCAATTCGCCGAGATGATCGAGCACGTATTTCAACGCCTCGGGCTCGCGGCAGCGGAAGGTCTGGACGTTGGGCAGCTTGGCCTCGGCACCGGTATAATAGCGCACGATTTCTGGCATGTAGGAATAGATCGCCTTGTCGTCGGCGATGCCGTTGCCCGGCGCGTTGAGCAAGGCGACATTGCCCGCCGCATAGGCCGCGATCAGACCCGGCACGCCGAGCATGGAATCCGGGCGGAACACCAGCGGGTCGAGATAATCGTCGTCGATCCGGCGATAGATCACATCGACCTTCACCCGCCCGGCGATCGTGCGCATCCACACGATGTCGTCGTCGACCACCAGGTCCGCCGCCTCGACCAGTTCGACGCCCATCGAGTCCGCGAGGAAGCTGTGTTCGTAATAAGCCGAATTGAAATGGCCGGGGGTGAGCACGACGCAGACCGGATTGCTTCCCGTGCCCTGCGGCGCGACCGATTTCATCGTCTGAAGCAGGCGGTCGGGATAGGAATCGACCGCGGCGACACGGAACTGGCGGAACAATTCGGGGCACAGCCGCAGCATCGCCTCGCGGTTTTCAAGCATGTAGCTGACACCCGACGGGGTCCGGGCATTGTCCTCCAGCACGAAGAAATCGTCGGGCCCGGTCCGCACCAGATCGATCCCGCAGATATGCGCCCAGATGCCATGCGGTGGGCGCATCCCGGCGATTTCGGGCCGGAATTGCGGATTGCCGAAGATCAGATCCTCCGGGAGGACGCCGTCCTTCATGATCCGACGGGCGCCGTAAATGTCGTCGAGAAAGGCGTTGATCGCCTCGACCCGCTGCACCAGCCCGGCGGACAACCGCGACCATTCGTCGGCCAGAAACACGCGCGGTACGATGTCGAACGGGATGATCCGCTCGCTGGCATCCTCATCGCCATAGACCGCGAAAGTGATGCCGAGCTGGCGGAAGGTTACTTCGGCCGATTGCTGGCGGCGCTTGAGCTCGGCGGCGTCAGTGGTGTCGAGCCACTCACCGAGCGCCGTCAATTCGGGGCGAACGAGCGTAGCACCCGAAGTGCCCATGATCTCGTCAAACGCCGGCCCGATTCCCACCAAATGCCAAAGCCCCGCCAGATGTCAGAGTTCCATGCTGCAATGGAATGCTGCGGCGCACAAGCGCCGCCGAAAAGAAATGCGTGCGGGGCACGCATTTCCGGCGGCGCTCGGCGAGCTAGCGAGCCGCGGGGGAGCTACCTTACTTCGCGATCGCCTGCTGCTTGAGCAGTTCCTTGTCGAACGCCGCCTTGGACTCCGCGACCATCTTCGGCAGCAAGTCCGGCGTCAGCCACTTCCCGCTCGCCTTGCGCGCCATCACGTCGGACAATTCCGGATGCGCGGTCAGCACGATATCCGCCTTCATCGCGCCGAGCCGTTTGAAGCTCGCACGGTAATCCGCGACGATGCCGGGGTAGGTCTTGTTGCCGTAGAGCTTGTTGCCGGCGACGGACAGGCTGCAGGGAAACACGACGCTCTTCACCCCGCTTTTCAGCCTCACCGTCGTCGTCCAGGTCGTGCACCCGTGCGTGTGCCCGGCGGTCAGCAATGCGGTCATCGTCACCCCGCCCAAACTCACTTTGTCGCCATCGCTCAGGTGGCGATCGACCTTCACGGGCGGAAAGGTGCCGACATAATTCTGGTCGCCGAAATGCTTGCCGTTCTCGAGCGCCCAGACATCGCCTTCCATCGCGTCGAGCTTGGCGCCGGTATCGCGCTTCATCGCGGCGAGGCCGCCGGCATGATCGAAATGCGCGTGGCTGTTGAGCAGGATCTTGATGTCCGACAGCTTGAACCCAAGCGCCTTGATGTTCGCCTCGATCGCCGGGACGTTCTCTTCCATCGTGGGGTCGAGCAGGATCAGCCCCTTGGACGTGACGATCAGATAGGATGCCAGGCCGGCGGTCCCGACATAATAGATGTTGCCGGCGATGCGGAACGGCTTGGTCGGCTGGGTCCAGGCGGGCGGATCGTCAGCGGGGGCAGCCGGCGCGGCAACGACCAGCATGAGCCCCGCGGCGGCCATTCCCAGCATCCTGGCGATCATTGCAATTCCTCCAACAGCGATGGCGTCAACACCTGCGGCAATATGCGCGGTTCGCCGCCGCCCGCCGGATAATAGAGGTAAAGCGGCACGCCCGCACGATTATGCGCTTCGATGAAGCGGCCGAGCACTGGATCGCCATTGGTCCAGTCGCCGACCAGCACCGCGACGTTCTTCGCCTTGAACGAGGCGTGGACGGCATCGGTGTCGATCGCGACGCGTTCGTTGACCTTGCAAGTCAGGCACCAGTCCGCGGTGAAATAGGCGAACACCGGACGGCCCTGCCCACGGAGTTGTGCGAGCCGGGCCTCGCTGAACTTTTCTTCCTCCGCGCCGACGACGCTTGCCTCGGCCGGCTGCACACGGACCAGCCACGCGCCGGCACCCGCAATGATGACCAGCAGCAGCACGGCCACGGCGCCGAAGCCCAATCCCCGTGCCTGACGTCGTCCCGCCACCCAAAAGACGATTGCCGCACCAAGCGAGACGAGCAGCCCCAATGCCATGCCGTTGACGCCAGCCTCCCTGCCCAGCACCCAGGCAAGCGCCACCGCGGTCAGCCACATCGGGATCGACAGGATACGCCGCAACGTGTCCATCCAAGGCCCCGGCCGAGGCAATCGCTTGCGCAATGACGGTGCATAACCGAGCAACAGGAACGGCAGGGCCAGACCCAGGCCGAGCCCGACGAAAATCGCCAGCGCCGCCGGCCAGGGCAGGATCAGCGCCGCGCCGAGCGACGTCGCCATGAATGGGCCGGCGCACGGTGTCGCCACGAAAGCGGCAAGCGCGCCAGTGGCGAACGCGCCACTAGCGCCGCCCGTACGATTGACGAAACCCGGGACGGGCACTTCGAACACCCCGGCGAGGTTGAGGGCGATGGCGACGGTCAGCATCAACAGCAAAATTACGACATGCGGATCCTGAAGCTGGAACGCCCAACCGACGGCACTGCCGCCCGCCCGCAACGCCAGGATGACGACGCCGAGCGCGAAGCAGACGGCGATCGCTCCGGCTGCATAGGCCAGCGCATCGTGTCTGGCGGCGCGCTCGTCGCCGCCCGCACGCGCCAGGCTCAGCGCCTTGAGGCTCAGGATCGGGAACACGCAGGGCATGACGTTGAGGATCAGCCCGCCGAGCACCGCGCTGAGAAAGGCGAGCAACACGGTCGACCAATCGCTCCCGCTGGCTGTCGCGGTAGGCACCGGCACCACGCCGCGATCGGCAGTCAGCGCCAACGCATGGCCGTCGACATTCAATACGCCCTCGATCGGTCCGGACGCGCCCTTGCCCTTGGTGGTGACGATGAGCCTATCGCCCTCGCGCGCGACTTTCTGCGGCTCGGCATAGTCGATCGCATCGGCGGTGATTGGGTAGAAATAGGCTGCCGCCGCCGCCGCGCCCGCCGGATAGGGAATCGCGATCCGCACCGCGCCGCCCTGCGCCTGATAGGTCGCGCGCGACCCGAGCGGCTGCGGCAACGCGCGCATCCATTGCGCGAACTGCGCCGCATGTACCGGATCGGGTTGCCCGTCGCCGACAGTGAGCTCCGTCGCCAGATCGGCCTGTTCGGGAACGCACAAGGTCTTGGTGCAGACGAGATATTGCAGGTGCAGCTTGATCGGCAGCCTGGTTCCCGCCGCCAGTCCCTGGGGCACGGTCAGCGGCACGATCACCGCATAAGGCTGCTCGAACACATAGTTCATCAGCCCGGCGACGATCAGTTGCTGCGGCGCCGGATAGCGCGGATCGCCCGCGGTTATCTTGCTAGGTAGCGTCCAGGCGAATTTCGCCGGAAATCCGGCGTCACCCGGATTCTGCCAATAGCCATGCCAGCCCGGCTGCGGTCGCGAGTCGAGCGCGAGATTGATCCTGCTGCCCGCTTTGGGCGTGCTGGTCTCTGCGACGAGTTGGATCTTCAGATGCGGGGGCGGATCGTTCGCCGGATCGCCTTGCGCCTGTGCCGGAAGGGCCCAGGCGATCATCGCCAGCATCATCGTCACGAAAGCGAAACCGAGCGCGCGCATGCGACCCCTTGTACCTAACACATCAGCCCCTTAGCGGTCCTTCAACGCCTCGCCCAGTCCGACAGCGGAGTTTCCCCCCGATGCGCCTTGCCAAGTTCGTCCCGCTCGCCCTCATGCTCACCGCGGCGCCGCTCGCCGCGCAGGATGCGCCGCCAGCCCCTGCCCCCGCCAAAGCACCGCCGCCGAAACTGGTTGTGGTGGTTTCAGTCGATCAGTTCTCCGCCGATCTGTTCGCCGAATATCGCAATCGGTTCACCGGCGGATTCAAGCGGCTGCTCGACGGCGCGGTGTTCCCGGCCGGGTTCCAGAGCCACGCCGCGACCGAAACCTGCCCGGGCCATTCGACGATCATGACCGGCGATCGCCCGACGCGGACCGGGATCATCGCCAACGACTGGTATGAATGGACCGGCCCGCGGCCCGGATCGGTCTATTGCGCCGAGGACCCGTCGAAAGGCCCCGCCAAGGATTATGTCGCGTCCGACATCCACCTGCGCGTGCCGACCCTGGGCGAGCGGATGAAGGATGCCGATCCCGACGTGCGCACCGTGTCGGTAGCTGGCAAGGACCGTGCGGCGATCATGATGGGCGGACACAAGGTCGATCAGCTCTGGTTCTGGCGCGACGGCAAGGGCTTCATATCCTATGCCGGACGCACCGAGCCCGCCGCAGTGATCGCCGCCAACGCCGCGGCGAAGGCGGAGATCGCCAAGCCCGGCGCCGCCTTCGCCGAACCCGATTGGTGCAAGCCGGTCGATCGCGCGATCCTCGCCAATGGTCAGACGGTGGGCGCGGGCCGTTTCGCGCGTCCCGCCAAGAACGAGCCGCAATGGAAGGCTTCTCCCGCCTTCGACAGCGCAATCGTCGGGCTCGCGAGCGCCATGGTCCGCGACATGAAGCTCGGCCATGGCAAGTCGACCGACATTTTGACGATCGGCGCGTCGGCGACCGATTATGTCGGCCATACCTACGGCACCGAGGGGTCGGAGATGTGCATCCAGCTCGCCACTCTCGACCAGACGCTCGGTAAATTGTTCGCCGCGCTGGACAAGACCGGCGTCGACTATGTCGTCGCGCTGACCGCCGATCATGGCGGCAACGACATTCCCGAGCGCGAGCGCGAGCGCGCCATGCCGATGGCCGATCGCGTCGCCCACGCTTTGACGCCCAAAACCGTGGGCGATGCGATCGCCAAGGATATGGGGCTGACCGGACGCATCCTGTACGGCGTCACCAATGGCGACGTCTGGATCGATCCCAAGCTGACCGGCGATCAGCGCGCCAAGGTGCTTGCTGCCGCGGTCGCGCGTTA
Organism: Sphingomonas mali NBRC 15500; assembly: GCF_001598415.1. Taxonomy (GTDB): domain Bacteria; phylum Pseudomonadota; class Alphaproteobacteria; order Sphingomonadales; family Sphingomonadaceae; genus Sphingomonas; species Sphingomonas mali. The sequence goes on along the minus strand of NZ_BCYX01000012.1, from coordinate 115,430 downwards.
TCGCGCCGATCCCCAGGTAGCCGCGGTCTATACCCAGGCGGAGATCGCCGCCGCGCCGCTACCGGAAGGCCCGCCCGAGGGCTGGACGTTGCTGCAGCGCGAGCGGGCCTCGTTCGATCCCGCGCGCTCGGGCGATTTTGTCGTGTTCCTCAAACCCCGCATCACCGCGATCCCGCCGGGCGACTATCCCGGCGCGGTGGCGACGCACGGATCGCCCTGGGATTATGATCGCCGCGTGCCGATCCTGTTCTGGCGCAAGGGGATGAAGGGGTTCGAACAGCCATTGTCGATCGAGACGGTCGACATCATGCCCAGCCTGGCCGGCGTGCTCGGCTTCGCGCTCAAGCCGGGCGATGTCGATGGCCGCTGCCTCGACCTCGACAGCGGTACGGCGAGCACCTGTCCATGAGCTACGCCATGCGCCGCGTGATCATCTTCACGCACAATTTCGCCGCGATGCGCGATTTCTATCGCGACATGTTCGCGCTCGATGTCGTCGAAGAGGATGACGGCTGGGCCGATCTTGCCGCAGGCGGCTGCAACATCGCGATCCATGCCGCGGGCAAGGGCGTGGAGATCGGTCCCGATTTCGAAGGGCCGCACAAGATCGTCTTCCACGCTGACGACGTCGCGGCGGCGCGCGAAGATCTGATATCGCGCGGCGCCAGGATGGGACCGGTCAAGGTCTTCGGCGACTTGCATCTGTGCGATGGCGACGATCCCGATGGGAATCGGTTCCAGCTGTCCAATCGGCCGTAGAACTTAGCCAAACGCTGGTAATCAATACCCCTCCCCGGCGAAGGCCGGGGCCCAGTCGCGATATAATCTCGACGGCGGGATACCACCTGGAATTCGCCGAAGCTGGGCCCCGGCCTTCGCCGGGGACGCGTGAAGGAGGTGGAAGCGTTTTCCCGCCCGCTCAGCGCTCTTCGTATTTCCGGATGCCCTGGGCGAGCTGGTTCTCGCCCACGTCCAGCCGATCGCGCCCGACATTGGCGACGAACGCCGGACTCTTGCCGAAATTGGGCGCGAGCGTTGCGGTATTGCCCACCACCTTCAACCCCGTCGAGGAATAGGTCCGTCCTTCCGCCGCGACGACGATGAAGCCGGTCCAATTCTCCTTGTTCGGTCCATCGGCGAAGGTGTTGCGCGCGATCAGTCCGGTGCCGCCTTCCGACAGGTCGATCATGTAATTGGTCTTGCGACCCTGACTGTCATCGAAACTGTTGTCGGTAATCGACAGATTGGGCACGCGCAATTTGACGTAATGCCCGCCGGTACCGCGCTCGAACCGCGACCGCGTGATCGTCACCGACCCCTTGTTGGCAAGATAGATCGAATGCGAGCAATCGACGGTCTCGTCGCACTGGCCGAGCCCGGAAAAGGTCGAACGGTCGATGACGATCTGCTGGCCCGTCGGCTGGCCGCCGAGAATGCCTTCCTGGCTGTCGAGGAACATCGAGTTGCGGACGGTCAGATTGCCCATCTCGGTGCGGATGCCGGCGCCGTTGCCATCCGACACGCGCATGTTGCGGAACACGATGCCGTCGACCACCGACGACAGCCCGCGCAGCACGAACGCCGCTTTCCCTTCGCACGTCTCGCCGTCGAAGATCGCGGTGCCTGGTTGCGCCGCCTTGAAGGTGATGTTGCCGCCCGCCTGGACAGTACATTGGTGATAGACGCCCGGCGCAATCAGGATCGTCGCAGTGCCCATCCGGATCGACTGCACCGCATCGTCGAGATTGGCGAAGCCTTGCCCGGTTTCCTGCACGGTAAACGGCGCGGCGCCCGGCTCCGCCTGGAGGGGTGCTGCGGCGAGTAACGGGAGCAAGGCGAATAGGGCACGGCGCATTGGGGGACTCCTTCGCGCGTGGCTATTCTACGCCTGGTCTGCCGGCTGAAGGGGGAATGACGGTTAATTCCGCCATTCCTCTGCGCGTGGTCGTCTCAGATGTGAATCATGTCGAGCGATGACCCAATGGGAGACAAATTCCTTCTCCCCTTGTGGAAGAGTTGCGCAATCCGCGCGCGCTAACCCGTCGCCGCGCTCGCGGCCATTTGCGCCATCGACGCGGTGTCGGCGAACTCGACCAGCGACACCGTCTTCAAGTCGTCGTCCAGCGTCCAGATGTCGCATATCTCGGTGACATCTCGCTCACCGCCGCGCGCGGAGACATCGATGCGCAGATGGACGAACGCGGTGTGATCGCTCACCGCGGCGTGCAGCCGCTCCATCTCATGGAAAGTGAAGAGGTCGATCAACTCGTTGATCGCGCCCAGCGCGTCGACCGGACCGACGTCGAATCCCATGACATCGCTTCGGCCCACCACCCGGAATGTGGCGCCCGGCGCGAAATGCGTGGCGAGCGCTTTCTTGTCTCCGCGTTGGCGCGCGGCATAAGCCGCGTCGATTGCTGCGAGCACGGCGTCATGATCGGCCATCGATCCCTCCCCATTTCCGTCAGGGACAGATTACCAGCCGAATACCTCCGCATCCACGCGAGATGCCTCCGTTTCGGACGCGATCTCAGTCGAGATTGGGCCGCAGCCACCGTTCCGTCGTCGGCAAATCCGTCCCGCGCCGCACGGCATAATCCTCGACCTGGTCCCGGCCGATCCGCGCGACACCGAAATACTCGGCCTGCGGGTGCCCGAAATAGAAGCCGCTGACTGCCGCGGTCGGCAGCATCGCGAAGCTTTCGGTCAGGCTGATGCCGGTCGCATGATGCGCGTCGAGCAGCTTGAACAGGATCGGCTTCAGACTGTGATCCGGGCAGGCGGGATAGCCCGGCGCCGGGCGGATGCCGCGATATTGCTCGCGGATCAGCGCCTCGTTGGTCAGCTGCTCGCCCTCGGCATAGCCCCACAACGTCGTGCGGACATGCTGGTGGAGCCGCTCGGCCAGCGCTTCGGCGAAGCGGTCGGCGAGCGCCTTGAGCAGAATGTCGGAATAATCGTCGATCGCCGCTTTGAACCGCGCGAGGTGCGGTTCAATGCCGTGGATCGACACCGCGAACCCGCCGAGCCAGTCGCCCTGGGGATCGACGAAATCGGCCAGGCACATATTGGGCCGCCCCTCGCGCTTGGCGATCTGCTGGCGCAGGAACGGGAGGCGCACGTGGCTCTCGTCATCCGCCAGGTTGAGGAAATCGAAGCTGCGCAATTGCTCGGCGGTCCAGTCGCCCTCGGGCGCGACGACCACGTCATCCTCGTAGCGCGCGCACGGCCACAGTCCGACCACGGCACGCGCGGTCAGCCACTTTTCAGCGACGATCTTGTCGAGCATCTTGTTGGCGTCGGCGAACAAAGAGCGCGCGCTTTCGCCGACGATCTCGTCGTCGAGAATCTTGGGATAGGTGCCGGCGAGTTCCCAGGCGCGGAAGAATGGCGTCCAGTCGATGCACGCGCGCAGATCGTTCAGATCCCAGTCGGCGAAGACGTGGCGGCCCGGCTGCTTGGGCGCGGGCGGCTTCAGCGCCATGTCGGCCTTGAAGCCATTGGCGCGCGCCTGGGCCAGCGGCAGCAATTCATTCTGACCCTTGTTCTCGCGCGACTTGCGCACGGCGGCATAGTCGTCGGCGATCTTGACGACGTAGTCGTCGCGCTGCGTGTCGGACACGAGCGTCGTCGCGACGCCGACCGCGCGGCTGGCGTCGAGCACGTGGACGACGGGACCGTCATAGGCCGGCGCGATGCGCAGCGCGGTGTGGACCTTCGACGTCGTCGCGCCGCCGATCAGCAGCGGCATGGTCATCTTGGCGCGCTTCATCTCCTCGGCGACGGTAACCATCTCGTCGAGACTCGGCGTGATCAGGCCCGACAGGCCGATCATGTCGGCATCGTTCTCGTTCGCCGCTTCAAGGATCTTCGACCAGGGCACCATCACGCCGAGATCGACGACTTCGAAGCCGTTACACTGGAGCACCACGCCGACGATGTTCTTGCCGATATCATGGACGTCGCCCTTGACGGTCGCCATGATGACCTTGCCTTTGCCCCTGGCGCCTTCTTCCTTCTCCGCCTCGATATAGGGGAGCAGGTGGGCGACCGCTTTCTTCATCACGCGCGCCGATTTCACCACCTGGGGCAGGAACATCTTGCCCGACCCGAACAGGTCGCCAACGACGTTCATCCCGTCCATCAACGGGCCTTCGATCACCTCGATCGGGCGCGTGGCCTGTAGACGCGCTTCCTCCGTATCCTCGACGACATATTGGTCGAGACCCTTGACCAACGCATGTTCGAGCCGCTTGCCGACCGACCAGCCGCGCCATTCCTCGGCCGCCTTTTCGGCCGCGGCATCGGTGCCGCGGAACTTCTCGGCCAGCGCGACCAGCCGCTCGCCGGCATCGGGATCGCGGTTGAGGATGACGTCCTCGCAGGCCTGGCGCAGCTCGGGGTCGATCGTGTCGTAGACGTCGAGCTGGCCGGCATTGACGATCGCCATGTCCATGCCCGCGGGGATGGCATGATAGAGGAACACCGAGTGCATCGCGCGACGCACCGGCTCGTTGCCGCGGAACGAGAAGCTCAGGTTCGACAGGCCGCCCGAGATATGGACGTGCGGGCAGCGCTGCTTGATCTCGCGCGTCGCCTCGATGAAATCGACGCCGTAATTGTTGTGTTCCTCGATCCCGGTCGCGATCGCGAACACGTTGGGGTCAAAGATGATGTCTTCGGGCGGAAAGCCGATCCCGGTCAGCAATTTATAGGCGCGCTCGCAAATCTCGACCTTGCGCTCCTTGGTATCGGCCTGGCCGGTCTCGTCGAACGCCATCACCACGGCGGCCGCGCCATAGGCCATGCACTTGCGGGCGTGTTCGAGGAACTGTTCCTCGCCTTCCTTCATGCTGATCGAATTGACGATCGGCTTGCCCGACACGCATTTCAGCCCCGCCTCGATCACTGCCCATTTCGAGCTGTCGATCATCACCGGCACGCGCGCGATATCGGGCTCGGCGGCGATCAGCTTGAGGAAGGTGGTCATGGCGTGGACCGCGTCGAGCAGGCCTTCGTCCATGTTGACGTCGACAACCTGCGCGCCGTTCTCGACCTGCTGGCGCGCGACCTCGACCGCCTTGGCATAGTCGCCGGCCATGATCAGCTTCTTGAACGCCGCCGATCCGGTGACGTTGGTGCGCTCGCCGACATTGACGAAATTGGCGGAGGAAGGCGTGGTGGTCATGTTTTACTCTTAACTCCCCTCCCGCTTGCGGGAGGGGTTGGGGGAGGGTCTGTCTTGTTCTTCTTCGAGCGGCGAAGAGGAGGACACGCCCTCCCCTAGCCCCTCCCGCAAGCAGGAGGGGAAGTTACGCCGCCATGATCATCGGTTCGAGCCCGGCGAGCCGCGTCCGCACCTCGGGCGTCACGATCTTGCGCGGGGCAAGTCCGTTCACCCCGTCGGCGATCGCCTTGATGTGCGCCGGGGTCGAGCCGCAGCAGCCGCCCAGGATGTTGACCTGTCCGGCTTCCGCCCATTCGCCGACCAGACCGGCGGTCGTCGCCGGCTCCTCGTCATAGGCGCCGAGTTCGTTGGGCAGGCCCGCATTCGGGTAGACCATGATCAGCGTGTCGGCGATCTCGGCCAGCGTCTTGACGTGCGGGCGGAGCTGTTCGGCGCCGAACGAGCAATTGAGCCCGATCGTCACCGGCTTGGCATGGCGTACGGCGTGCCAGAAGGCCTCGACCGTGTGGCCCGACAGGTTGCGGCCCGAGAGATCGGTCAGCGTCATCGACAGCATGATCGGCAAGTCGCGGCCGAGCGCCTCGCCCGCCTCGATCGCCGCCATCACGCCGGCCTTGGCGTTGAGCGTGTCGAACACCGTCTCGATCAGGACGAAATCGATCCCGCCTTCGACCAAGGCATCGATCTGCTCGCGATACACGTCCTTGAGGTAATCGAAGTCGATCTCGCGATAGCCGGGGTCGTTGACGTCGGGCGACAGCGACAGGGTCTTGTTGGTCGGCCCGATCGCGCCGGCAACAAAGCGCGGGCGGCCATCCTTGGCCTCGAATTCGTCGGCGATGGCGCGCGCCATCTTGGCGCTTTCCAGGTTGATCTCGCGGACCAGATGCTCGGCGCCGTAATCGGCCTGGCTGATGCGATTGGCCGAGAAGGTGTTGGTCTCGGCGATGTCGGCCCCCGCCTCGAAATAGGCGCGGTGGATCGATGCCGGCACCTCGGGCTTGGTCAGCGCGAGGATGTCGTTATTGCCTTTCTGGTCGTGGCTCAGGCCCAGCGAGCCGGCATAATCCGCCTCGGCGAGTTTCCAGTTCTGGATCTCGGTCCCGAACGCGCCATCGGTGATCAGGATGCGCTTCGCTGCCTCAGTGAGTAGTTTTTCACGTGCCGTTGCCATTATCATACTCCGTCACCCCGGCCTTGTGCCGGGGTCCACTATGCCGCTTTTCCCATCGACCGCAGGTGAAGCGGCACGGTGGATGCCGGGACGAGCCCGGCATGACGGCAGAAATTACGCCGCCTCGGCCTTCGCCGCGTCCTTGGGCCGGATCCCCAGCAGATGGCAGATCGCGTAGCTCAGCTCGGCGCGGTTGAGCGTGTAGAAGTGGAAATTGCGCACGCCGCCCGCATAGAGCCGCCGGCACAATTCCGCGGCGATCGTCGCCGCCACCAATTGCCGCGCCGCCGGATGATCGTCGAGCCCGTCGAACAGCCGCCCCATCCAGCTCGGTACCGCCGTCCCACACATCGCCGACATGCGCTGGACGCTGGCAAAGTTCATCACCGGCATGATTCCGGGCACGATCTCGGCGTCGATGCCCGCCGCGGCGAGGGCATCGCGATAGCGGAAGAAAGTCTCCGCCTCGTGGAAGAACTGGGTGATCGCACGGCTGGCGCCGGCATCGAGCTTGCGCTTGAGATTGTCGATGTCCGCGGCCGCATCGGGCGAGTCAGGATGGCATTCGGGATAGGCCGCGACCGAAATCTCGAACGGACGGAGTTTGCGCAGCCCCGCGACGAGATCGGCGGCATTCTCATAGCCGCCCGGATGAGTGGCATATTTCTCGCCCGCGCGCGGCGGGTCGCCGCGCAGCGCGACGATGTGTCGGACGCCGGCATTCCAATAATCGTCGGCGACTTGGTCGATCTCTTCCCTGGTCGCCTCGACGCAGGTGAGATGCGCGGCGGCCGGGATGTTGGTCTCGCGCGCGATCCGGGCGACGGTCGCGTGCGTCCGCTCGCGAGTCGATCCGCCGGCACCATAGGTCACCGAGACGAAGCGCGGGGCGAGCGGGCTGAGCGTCTGCAGCGACTCCCAAAGAGTCTCTTCCATCTTCTCGGTCTTGGGCGGGAAGAATTCGAAGCTGACCTGCGCGTCGCCCGCGACATCCGCGAACAACGGGCTCGCCAGCGCCAGCCGCGCCTCCGCCATCTGCTTGACCGAAACCATTACGCTGCCTCCGCTATACGCGCCGGCGCGCCTGCCTTGCGCGCCAGCCACAATTTCACCGTCAGTTCGCCGCCCTCGAGCGTCTCGGTCCGTATCGGCGCGAGACCCGAATGGTCGAACCAGCCGAGCATCTGCTCGTCCGAAAAACCGAGACGCGCATGCGCGTCGCGAATCCGCAATTCCTCGCGTCCGTGCGGCGCGAAATCGACGATCAGCAACCGGCCGCCCGGTCCCAGCACCCGCGCGGCCTCGGCGATCGCCGCGTCAGGCGTCTGCGCGAAATGGAGAACGTGGTGCAGGATCGCCAGGTCCGCGGTCCCGTTATCCAATGGCAGCGCGTAGAGATCGGCCTGGCGCAATTCCGTATTGTCGAGCCCGCGCTCGGTCAGCTTCGCGCGCGCCAGCCGTAGCATCTCGGAACTGCGATCGATCCCAAGTGCATGATCCGCCTGACCGGCGAACAATTCGAGCATCCGCCCGGTGCCGGTGCCGATATCGACCAGCCGCTCGACCCGGGCATCGCCGAGTACCGCGGCCATCGCCGCTTCGACCTGCTCCTCGGCGATATGAAGCGAGCGGATCGCATCCCACTCGCCGGCATTGCTCTCGAACCAGCCCGCCGCGTGCGCGGCGCGGTCGGCGCGGACCGCCGCCAGGCGCGCCGCATCGGCTTCGGCGCGAGCATGAGCGCGGTCGCCTTCCCAGGCATCGAGCGCGGTGCACAGCGGCGCCGCCACGTCGCGCGCGCCCATCGCGACGAACACCCAGCTGCCTTCCTTGCGGCGCTCGACGATGCCGGCATCGGACAATATCTTGACGTGACGGCTGACGCGCGGCTGGCTTTGCCCCAATACCTGCGCGAGTTCGCCGACCGACAGCTCCATCGAGCGCACCAGCGCGACGATCCGTAGCCGCGTCGAATCGGCAAGCGCGCGGAAGATGTCGAGGGCGTTCGGCATGGCAGATAGAGATATAAAGATATCTTTATATGCCGTCAACGCGTTGCGCGCGGAACGAGGCGGCGGTAGCGGTGTTTCGACCCAATTCGCAGGAGATTTCCGGATGACCAAGGCTCCCAAGACACTCGCCGTATCGCTCGCGATCGTCGCCACGCTCGGCATCGCCGCGTGCAGCAACAAGGCGCAGAACGAAGCGGCGGAAGCGGCCAACACGATGGCGGGTGACGCCAACGCGACCATGGCGCGCGCGGTCAACACCACCGATGCCGCGGTCGATTCGGCGCTGGGCGCCGCCGAGAACAAGATGGATGCCACGTCGAACAAGATGGGCAAGGCGACCAGCGACGCGAAAAAGGATGCCGGTCAGGCGTTGAAGGATGCCGGCAACGAGATCGAGGATTGATGCGCGCTCGCCTCGCTTTCGCCGGCCTCGCCCTTATGATGGGAATGGCGGCGTGCTCTAGCCGTGACGATACCGGCGGCGTGTCGGCCGACGACCAGCGGGCGTTGAACGACGCCGCGGCAATGCTGGACGCCAACACCGCCGTACCCGCCCAGCCATCCGACCCGACGCCGTCCGACCAAGGAAACGCGCAATGACCGACCTCCGCCGCCTCGGCGCCAGCCATCTGCACACCCCGAAGCTGTGCCTCGGCGGCAACGTGTTCGGCTGGACCGCCGACAAGGCGACCAGTTTCGCCGTGCTCGACGCTTTCGTCGATGCGGGCGGCACGTTGGTCGACACCGCCGACGTCTATTCGGCTTGGGTGCCGGGCCACAAAGGCGGTGAATCGGAAAGCGTGATCGGCGAGTGGATCAAATCAAGCGGCAAGCAGATCGGCGTCGCCACCAAGGTCGGCATGCTGCCGAGCGCGGCGGGCGAGAAGCTCGCTCCCGCACGAATCGCGGAGGCGTGCGACGCTTCGCTTCAGCGGCTCGGGGTCGAGCAGATCGCGCTCTATTATGCGCACCAGGACGACGACGCGACGCCGCAGGAAGCCTATATGGAGGCGTTCGCCAAACTGGTCGCGGCGGGCAAGGTCGCGGTGCTCGGCGCGTCCAACTTCCATGCCGCGCGGCTCAAGTCGGCCAACGACGTCGCGCGCGCCGCCGGCCTCCCGCATTTCCAGGTACTGCAGCCCGAATACAATCTGGTCAGCCGCCACAAGTTCGAAGGCGAACTGCAGGATTATTGCGTCGAGTATAACATTGGCGTGTTGCCCTATTACGGGCTCGCCTCGGGCTTTCTGACGGGCAAGTACCGCTCGGGCGACGATCTCGGGAAGAGCGTGCGTGGCGGGCGGATGACCGCCTATCTCGAGGGCAAGGGCCTCGCTGTGCTGAAGGCGATGGATGAAGTCGCCGCAGAAACCGGCGCGACGTTGGCGCAGATCGCACTCGCCTGGCTCGCCGCGCAACCCGGCGTCACCGCGCCGATCGCCAGTGCGACCAGCGTGAAGCAACTCGAGGAATTGCTCCCGGCGATGGACCTGACGCTCAGCGCCGCTCAACTCGACAAGCTCGACGCCGCCGGCGCCTGACTCCTCCAAAAGCGAAGGGGCGAGCATGCATCTCGACCTGATCCAGTCGCTGTCGATCGCCGGCGATTCCTCGAAGGCGAATGACGATCGCACCGGCGCGGGCCATGCCCATGCCTGGGTGATCGATGGCGCCACCGATCTCGGCGAGCCGGGGCTGCTCGGTAATCGCGGCGGCGCGGCATGGATCGCGGCGGAGGCCGACCGTGCCTTCGCCGCCGCCGATAGTGGGTCGATCGAGCAAGTGTGCCGGACCGTATTCGAGCATGTCGCCGCCCGCTTCACCGAGGCGCGCAGGCGCGAGCCGGAGCTGTGGGAGATACCGTCCGCCTCGTTTCTCGCAGTCGCGGTAGCGGACAATGTCGTCGACTGCGCCTGGCTTGGCGATTGTGCCGCGCTCCTCATCCGCGACGGCCACGCGATGCGCATCGGACCGCAGCGCGATATTCGCGACGATGAAACCGACCTCGCGCGGAGCGTGGCGCATCACGGCCTGGGATCGGTCAAACGCGCGGCACCAATACTCGATGTCCTGCGCACGGCGCGCAGCCGGCCAGAACGCCAGGTGCTCGGGATCGACCCCGCCGGCGCCGAGCATATCTATTATTCCAGCCAGCCCTGCGTGGCCGGCGACGAATTGCTGCTGATGAGCGACGGCTTCGTCGCGATCGCCGACCTTTATCGGTTGATCGACCAGGCGGCGCTGCCCGGCCTGTTGGCGGAGGGCGGCCTGCCGGGGATCGCCACCCAATTGCGCGCCGCCGAGGCCGAGGATTTCGAATGCGTCCGCTGGCCGCGCTTCAAACAGGGCGACGACGCCACCGCGATCTGGCTGCGCATCGCCGCCTGACCAGGCCCGCTGTTCAATGCGCGTAAGGCAGGCCTTGTCGGGCCCCTGCCCCACTCCATAGGCTGACACAAACCCGCAAGGAAAACGCGGGTCGCCAGGAGAGTAAAGATGCCCAACCGCGACCCGCTCGCCGCACCGCATGCGCCGTTCCGGCCATCGGGGCCCAAGCCGCCGGCGGACGCCCCCAATATCGTCGTCATCCTGTTCGACGATGTCGGCCTGTCGGATTTCGGCTGCTACGGGTCCCCAATCGCGACGCCGGCGATCGACGCGATCGCCGCGCGGGGCCTGCGCTATTCCGGCTTCCACACCACCGCGATGTGTTCGACCACGCGCGCCGCGCTGATGACGGGACGCAATCATCATTCGGTCGGCATGGGGTGCCTCGCCAATTTCGACAGCGGCTATCCCGGCTATCGCGGCAAGATCGCGCGCGAGGCCGGCACTTTGCCCGAGATGCTGCGGCCGCACGGCTATAACAGCTATATGGTCGGTAAGTGGCACGTCACGCCCCTCGACGAGACCGGTCCCACAGGTCCGCACGACGGATGGCCCCTGGGGCGTGGGTTCGATCATTATTACGGCTTCATGGATGCCGAGACCGACCAATATGCGCCGGAGCTGGTGCGCGACAACACGCCGGTTCCCGCACCGGGCACGTACGAGAGCGGCTATCACCTGACCGAGGATCTGACCGACGAGGCGATCCGCTACGTCGCCGATCATGTCGCCGCGCGGCCGGACAAGCCGTTCCTGCTGTGGCTGGCCTATGGCGCGTGCCATGCCCCGCATCAGGCACCGCGCGACCTGATCCTGAAATATGACGAGATGTTCCGCGACGGCTGGGACGCGGAGCGTGAGCGGCGGCTGGCGCGGATGATCGAGATGGGGCTTGTGCCGGCGGACACGACGCTGCCGCCGCGCAACGACTTCGTGCAGCCCTGGGACGGCCTCGACGCCGATGCGAAACGGCTCTTCACGCGGCTCCAGGGTGCCTATGCCGCGATGCTGGACCATGCCGATCAGAACATCGCGCGGCTGGCCGCTTTCCTCGACACCGCCGGGCTGACCGACGACACGCTGATCCTGGTCCTGTCGGACAATGGCGCGAGCCAGGAAGGGCTCGGCTACGGCTTCGTCAATGCGATGGGGCCGTACAATATGCGGCCCGAGACGATCGAGGAGAAGATCGCGCGGATCGAAGATATCGGCGGGCCCGACACGCATTCCAACTTCCCGCTCGGCTGGGCAATGGCGTCGAATACGCCGCTCAGGCGCTACAAGCAGAACACGCATGGCGGCGGCATCCGCGATCCGCTGGTGGTGAGCTGGCCCAAACGCCTGGCCGCACGCGGAGAGGTGCGCCACCAGTTCGCGCACGCGGTCGATCTCGTCCCCACCCTGCTCGAGCTTATCGGAATCGATGCGCCGGTCAGCGTCGCCGGCGTCGACCAGATGCCGATCGAGGGCGTCAGCTTCGCTGCCTCGTTGACCGACGCCGCCGCGCTGGAGCGCGACACGCCGCAATATTTCGAGATGTTCGGCCATCGCGGGATCATCCATCGCGGCTGGAAAGCGGTCGCGTTCCACCCGCCGGGCACGCCGTACGACGCCGACAAATGGGAATTGTTCGACTTGTCGACCGACTTCGCCGAGACGCACGATCTGTCGGCCGAGCATCCCGAGAAGCTCGCCGAATTGGTCGACCTGTGGTGGCAGCAAGCCGAGGCGCATCAGGTCCTGCCGCTCGATGATCGCTTCGGCCCGCGCTTCGCCGAAAATGCGACGCGCCGGCTGGGCGATCGCCGCATTTTCACCTTCCACAAAGGGATGGGGCACATCCCGACCGATATCGCTCCCGATCTGCGCGCCCGGTCGTACCGGATCGAGGCGCATGCGATCGTGGCGCCCGGCAACGAAGGCGTGCTGATCGCGCACGGCGACGCCACCTGCGGCTACAGCCTGTACGTGAAGGACGATCGCCTGCATTTCGACGTCAATGTCGGCGAGCACCAGATCGTCTCGTCTAACACGCCGGTCCCAGCGGGCGAACACGTTTTGTCGGTCCATGTCGCACACGGCGCCCCGGTGCGGGCCGAATTGCGCTGTGATGGCAAACCGGTCGGCGACGGCACGATCCGTTTCGGGTTCGTCAATTTCATCAGCTGGTCCGGGCTCGACATCGGTCACGATCGATCGAGCCCGGTCTCCTGCTATTCCGCGCCATTCGCTTTCACCGGCGAATTGACCAAGGTCGTCGTTACGATCGAGGACGAGCAAGGCGACGCCGAGGGCGCGGCGCAGGCCTTGCTCGCGCGCGAATAGCGATCACAGATAAGAGGTTATCGCGGGCGGCTCCCACCAAGCATTATCGCGTCCATTGGCGAAATTGACCGGCGCCTCCGCCAGTTCCTGATCGCTGGCGTCGTCGAGGCAATTGACGTTGACCGACACGTAATCGCCCCCAATCGCCTCGACATGGCCATCGCCGTACGATGCGACACCACAAGTTTTGCAGAAGCGGTGATGGCCGGACTTCGTCCCGAACTGATAATCGGACAGATTGTCGACGCCCGACAGCAACCGGAACTGATCGGGCTTGAGCAGCACGCCCCAGGCGCGGCGTTTGGTGCAGATCGAGCAATTGCATTTCCCGGTGCCGGCGGCGAGATCGATATCCGCCTCGAAACGCACCGCACCGCAATGGCAGCTGCCGTGATAGGTCTTCAACATCCCTGGTCTCCTGTCGTTCACCGGAATCGACTTACTGCCACCCTGCTGCCACCATGCTGTCAGCATCATGCAGCTAAAGAGCAAAAATGCGACGCGCCGACCGCCTCTTCCAGATCGTTCAGATCCTCCGCCGCGAGCGGCGGCCGACCACCGCCGAGGCGATCGCCGCCGAGCTCGAAACCTCGAAACGCTCGGTCTATCGCGATATCGCCGCATTGATGGGGCAGCGCGTGCCCGTGCGCGGGGAAGCCGGGATCGGCTATGTGCTCGACGGCGGCTATGACCTTCCGCCTCTGATGCTGACCTCCGAAGAGGCCGAGGCCGCCGCGCTTGGCGCGCAATGGGTCGAAGGGCATGGCGATCCGGCCTTGGCGCGCGCCGCCCGCGACCTGCTGGCCAAGATAGCCGCTGTCGTGCCGCACGAAATGGCCCCGCTGATCACCGATGCCGTGGCGCGCACTGCGCCGGGTTGGCGGATCGCGTCGGACAGCGTCGACGCCAGCCGATTACGCGCCGCCGTCCGCAGCGGCAGCAAGATCCGCCTCACCTATCGCGACGAGCGGGACAGGATCAGCGAGCGCATGGTCTGGCCGATTGCGATCGCCTATCTCGACGCCGCACGGCTGCTTGCTGCCTGGTGCGAGTTGCGTGAAGATTTCCGATCTTTCCGGCTCGACCGCATCGTCGCGGCCGATATCCTCGACCAGCCCTATCCGGCGAGACCGGCGGCACTCAGGGCGCAATGGCTTGCCCGTTTCCGCGATGGTGCGGGGTAAACCCGCGCGCAGTGTCATCGTGCCCCGGACGGCCAAGGTTCTAGAAAACGAAACGGCCCGGAGGGGCTACTAACCTCCGGGCCGTCCAGGGTTCGCCGCCAAGCGGGGGCTGACGCGGCGAACATCGCGGCGCAGGGTCAGGCCGCGAACTTATTTAGGCCGGCATCGGTGGGGGCTGGAAGCCCCGCCGGCCGGGCGTGATCGCGGGCGCGGGATAGCGAGCGCTATCCCGATCGATCACGCCGCGAACTGGTTCATCGTATTGTGCGCGCCGCCGGCCTTGAGCGCGGCCTCGCCCGCGAAATACTCCTTGTGATCGTCGCCCAGGTCGCTGCCCGACATATTCTGGTGCTTCACCGCGGCGATGCCCTGGCGGATTTCCTGGCGCTGGACGTTCTTGACGTAGCCCAGCATCCCCGCCTCGCCGAAATATTCCTTGGCCAGATTGTCGGTCGACAGAGCGGCGGTGTGATAAGTCGGCAGCGTGATCAGGTGGTGGAAGATCCCCGCCCGCTTCGACGCATCCGCCTGGAAGGTGCGGATCCGCTCATCGGCCTCGGCCGCGAGATCGGTCGTATCGTAATCCACGCTCATCAGCTTCGCGCGATCATAGGCCGACACGTCGCGCCCGGCTTCAGCCCAGGCATCATAGACCTGCTGGCGGAAGTTGAGCGTCCAGTTGAAGCTGGGCGAGTTGTTGTAGACCAATTTCGCGTTGGGAACGACTTCACGGATGCGATCGACCATCGAGGCGATCTGCTCGATATGCGGCTTCTCGGTCTCGATCCACAGCAGGTCGGCGCCGTTTTGCAGCGAGGCGATGCAGTCCATCACGCAGCGGTCGGCCCCGGTTCCTTCGCGGAACTGGAACAGGTTCGACTTGAGCCGCTTCGGACGGACCAGCTTGCCGTCGCGTTCGATCACGACATCGCCCGCCTTGAGGTCGCCGACCGCGATCTCCTCGCAATCGAGGTACGAATTATACTGGTCGCCGAGATCGCCGGGCGTGTGGCTGATCGCGATCTGCTTGGTCAGGCCGGCACCGAGCGAGTCGGTACGCGTGACGATGATCCCGTCCTCGACGCCGAGTTCGAGAAAGGCGTAACGGCAGGCGCGGACCTTCGCCAGGAAGTCCTCGTGCGGCACGGTGACCTTGCCGTCCTGATGCCCGCATTGCTTTTCGTCCGAGACCTGGTTCTCGATCTGCAGCGCGCAGGCACCCGCCTCGATCATCTTCTTGGCGAGCAAATACGTCGCCTCGGCATTGCCGAAGCCGGCATCGATATCGGCGATGATCGGCACGACGTGCGTCTGGTGGTTGTCGATCGCGTGGAGCAGCCGCTGCTCGGCAACTTCGTCGCCAGCCTCGCGCGCCTTGTCCAGTTCGCGGAACATCATGCCGAGCTCGCGCGCGTCGGCCTGACGCAGGAAAGTGTAGAGTTCCTCGATCAGCGCCGGAACGCTGGTCTTTTCGTGCATCGACTGATCCGGGAGCGGCCCGAAATCGGAACGCAGCGCGGCAACCATCCAGCCCGACAGATAGAGATAGCGGCGTTCGGTCGAGCCGAAATGCTTCTTGATGCTGATCATCTTCTGCTGACCGATGAACCCGTGCCAGCAGCCGAGCGACTGGGTGTAGTTCGCCGGATCGGCGTCATAGGCCGCCATGTCGCGGCGCATGATCGCCGCGGTGTAGCGCGCGATGTCGAGCCCGGTGCGGAACCGGTTCTGGATCTGCATCCGCGCTACCGCCTCGGCGCCGATCCCGTCCCAGGTGCCGTTGTGGCTCTTGATCAGCTGGCCGGTAGCAGCAATCGATTCTTGGTAGGTCACGGTACGTCCTCGCTTGTAGTGATGCGAGGAGATGTACAGCGATTTACATGATTCGCGGCGCACGAACGGGTAGGATACGAGTTAGGTTGTGACTGTGCTCGATATTTTTTGTGATAAGCTGTAAGTATCTTTACAACCTAGCCCAGCTTACGCCAGATCGAGATCGGGATGTCGCCATTGGGCCGAGCGGCGACGGTATAGCGCAGCACGCCGCCCTGCAGCTGATAGTGCCTGACCTGCCTGGTACCGTTCCAGTTGGCGAAACTCGCCTGCTCGATGGCGAAGGTCAACGTGTGCGCCTTCACGTCCGCGCTCAGCATCCCATAATGCACACTCATCCCCAACGCGGTCTCGCGATACTCTTCCGGCGTGCCGGTGGCGCGGTCGCCCGAGGCGAAGCGCGGCCGTTCGCTCATGTAGATCATCAGCGTGTAGTGGCCGGCAGCGTCCACCATCATGCTGCCGCGCGGCGCGGCGCCATAGTCGCGGCTTATACTGCCGTCGGGATGCTGGACGTCCGCGGCAACCAGCGACCAGGTGCCGACCAGCGCACGAGGCAGCGACGGGCGCTCCCCTGCGGCGGATGCCGTGGCGAGCGAACCCCCAATCAGGATGGCAGCGGCAGCCACTTCGATCGTACGCGGCGGCGGCAACAGTCTGAACATTGCAAGTCTCCTTTCTCACCGCTGCTACTCGGCCCTTAACATCCATAAAAACGAATAGTATTTATGGATAACTTCAGTTATTCTGAAGTATGCTATTGCCCAATCTCGACATGGACGTGCTCCGGACGCTGGTGCTGGCCGAGCAATTGGGCGGGTTCGGCCGCGCCGCCGAACGTGTCGGGCGATCGCAATCGGCGGTCAGTCAACAGATCCGCCGGATCGAAGAACAAGTCGGGGAGCCGCTGTTCGAGAAACAGGGTCGTGGCCTGGTGCCGACGCCCGCGGGCGAAGTCCTGCTCGCTTATGGACGTCGCATTCTGGACCTCAATGATGAGGCGCTGATCGCGGTTCGAGGTACGGCGGCGCGCGGTGAGGTGCGCTTCGGCCTGCCCCCCGATCTCGCCGAGACCTGGCTTCCCGACGTGCTCGGACGATTCAGTCGCGGGCATCCGGGTGTGCGTCTGGAAACAGTCGTCGATCGCAATCGGGCGCTGATCGACCGGCTGGACCGCGGCGAGCTCGATCTCACGCTCGCCATGAATCAGATCGATCGCGCCGATGCCCGATCGCTGGCTGCGCTGAAGGCGATCTGGGTCGGGCCATCACCCCGCCGCTTGCACTGGGATCCAGCGGGCAGCGAGCCGCTGCCACTCGTCCTGACCGAAGCGCCCTGCTTCTTTCGTCAGCGCGCGCTCGCCCTGCTGGAGGCCGCCGGCATCCCCTGGCGCGTCGTGCTGACAAGCGCGAGTTCGCGCGGCCTGTGGGCCGCGGTCGAAGCCGGGCTCGGCGTGACCTTGCGCATTCCGGTCGGCATCCCGGCCGATCTGCACATATTCGGCGCCGAGGAGGGCCTTCCGGATCCGACGGGCGAGCCGTTCGTCCTGTCGATCCATGACGGCGGCCGCGTGCTCGAGCCTGCCGCTCGGCAGCTTTACGATATCCTGGCCGCCGCGATGACCGATCGGCCCGGCGGCTAAGCTTCAGTCGAGCTCGAGATCGAAGTGAAGCACGTCCTCGCGCGTGCCCAATCCTTCGTAGAGGGCGATTGCCGGATCGTCGCCCAGGTCGGCCTGGACGAAGATGACATAAGCGCCGCGCGCTTTCGCCACCCGTTTCAATTCTTCGATCAACGCGGTTGCGATGCCGCGGCGGCGATAGGGCTCGGCAACGGCCAGATCGTAGAGATAGACCTCGCGGCGCGCCTGCTCGAACTTATCGAGGACATAGGCGGCGATCCCGCCCACCACGGCGCCATCGACCAACGCCGTCAGCGCGATGAAGCCGTCGCCGCCAAGCAGCCGCGCGAGCCAGGCGTCATCGGGCCGCGCATCGTCATAGCTGGCCGGATCCTCGAACGTCGCGCCGAACATGCCGAGCATCTGATGCATCAGCGGCAGATCATCGGGGCCAAGCAGGCGAACCTCTGCGGCCGCCATGTCAGTCGCCGCCGAACGTGAAGGCGCTGACGCCGCGTTCGCGCTCGTTGACCAGCAACGCACGACCCGCGGGAGCCGCACTTCGCTGGGGACAGGAGGGGCGCCCGCATGCCCGGCAGCCAAGCCCGATCGGGGTCGCTTCGCCCTTCAGGTCGATCCCGCGCGCGACGGCCAGGTTGCCGGCAAGGTCGGCCGACACCCCCAGCCCCACCGAAAATTCGGCGGGGACCGCACCGTAGCGGCGACCCTGCGGGGTCACGGTGCGCGACAGCGTGAGCCAGCGCGTGCCATCCTCCAGCTCGACAAGCTGGACCGCGAGGTCGCCGGGCCGGTCGAACGCCGAATGCACGCGCCAGAGCGGGCAACGCCGGTCGCTTTCGACCAGCGGCGATCCGCTCGCACCCGAAAAGCGCTTCGAGACCTGACCGGCCCGATCGATCCGCACCATGAAGAATGGCAGCCCGCGTGCGCCCACGCGCTGTAGCGTGGTCAGGCGGTGTGCGACCTGCTCGAAGCCGGCGCCGAACCGCCGCTGCAGCAATTCGAGGTCATATCCGGTCGCCTCGCAAGCGCGCAGGAACCGGGCATAGGGCATCATTACCGCCGCGGCGAAGTAACTCGTCAGATAGCGGCGATAGAGGCGCTCGCCCGCGCGGTCGGCGAATGCTGCGCCCTGGACCAGCGCCTCTACCAGCGACCGCGCCTCGATCTGGCCGAGTTGATAGGCGGCGGCAAAGGTGCGGCTGGCGGCATCGAGCGTCTCCGACACTTGCAATTGGCGGGCGTGGAGATCGGTCCGCCGCAGCAGATCGGGCATCACGTCGACCGGCAGGATCCGGATGGTTAGCTGGTGCTTGACCCGCAACCGCTCGGCAATCGCGCCATAGAGGTCGCCGGCGCCCATCCGCAATTCGTCGGCGAGCGCCTCCGCCGCGGCGTCGAGATCGGCATAATGGCCGCGCCAGCGCTCGATCTCCTTGCGCAATTCAGCGATCACGTCGGTCGACCCGCCCGTCTCCCCTGTCGCCGCACCTTGCCCCAGTCGATCGAACACCCGCGCAAAGGCTTCGGCGCCACCGGGCGCGCCCGCTAGCCATTCCTCCACTTCGTTACGATCGATCTCGAGGTCGGCGAACATCGGATCGGCCAGCCGCCGCCGGATCGCCGCCGCTCCGCCGCCGGGCTCGCCGGCCGCCAGCGCGCGCGGATCGAAGTCGAACGTTTCGGCAAGCTTGATCAGCAAGGCGGCGGATAGCGGGCGCTGGTTCTTTTCGACCAGATTGAGATAGCTGGGGGAGATCGCGAGCATTTCGGCCATTGCCGCCTGGGTCAGCCCTTCGCGCCGTCGCAGCCGCCGGACCGCATGCCCTGCCAGCAATTTACGATCCGCCATTGTCGTTCTCGAATAGAATGATCCTGACGCAGCGATCCGGTGGCGGGGCGACATTGTCAATACTTTACATAACGACCGACCTTGCCCTTGATCGATCGACAGCCAGACCTCGGCGATGGCGAGTCCGATATCGCCCGGTGAGCGAAACTCAGCCATTTGGCCGACCAGAGACCGGCGCCCACGCTTCGGTCTTGTAAGGTTTCCGACTTTCCTGGGGAGGAAAGGATGCCCGCCGGGTCCATCTCGGCGGGCATTTTCTATGCCAATCAAAAAATCCTCCCCGGCACGGGGAGGGGAACCGCCGCCGAAGGCGGTGGTGGAGGGGGCCTTCATTCGGCGGCCTCCTCGCTTGTTGCTGGTTTGTCGAGGCCCCCCTCCACCATCGCTGCGCGATGGTCCCCCTCCCCGTGCCGGGGAGGAATTTATCGTCTCCCCCCGATTAGAAGTCGCACGCCTTTCTCGAATCGGTGCTGCTGGCGATGAACTCGCAGGTCAGCCGGATCGACCGATGCCAAGATCTTCTACGGTACCGCACACGCCGGCACGCGCTGATCGTCAATCGATCGGCACCAGTTCGACGACATCGAGCAGTGATTCGAAATGCGGATAGGGCAGCACCAGCCGCCAGCGCCGCGGCCCGATCCGCTGGACGATCCCCGCCATGTCGCGATTGGCGTCGCGGCCATAATCCATCGGAAGCTCTTCGTCGCCGAGCGACAGCGTGCCGAGAAATACCTGGCGATAACGACCGTCGTCGAACACCAGCCCCGCCGGGCGTTGCGACCCGCCGATCTTGTAGAAGCTGAGCATCTCGCCTTCCGGGTCGATACGGCAGCGGAATGCGGGATAAGCGGTGAAGTCGCGATTGCCGGGCCGCTGTCCGCCGAGCTTGAAGACGCGGCAGCGATAATCGCCGGCGGGCGGCTTGGCACCGGCGAGCGCGCGGTCAGGATCGAACAACACCCCCTGCGCGGCAATCGCCTTGCCCTGGCCCGCGGCGCGCGCCTTGGCGAGCGCCTCCAGCCACGCCTGACGGGTGTTGCGCAACCGCGCGCGGTCATCCGCCGTCGCGACGCGGCGCCAGTCGGCCGGAATGTCGTCTTTCGCCGCCGCCGGAATGGCCACGACAACGAACAGGGCGCCCAACAGCGCCCCGAAATGCGCCCTTTTCATGCCGCGACAACCAACCACCGGACGGTTGGTTGCGCAGGCGATACGTTAGACTCCGTTTCAGCAAGCTGAAACGGTCACGGTGCAGCGAAGCTGAAAAGGCGTCAGGCGGCGGTCCAGCCGCCGTCGACGGTCATATTGGCACCGGTGATCGACTTGGCCTCGTCACGGCACAGGAACAAGGCGAGCGCCGCGACCTGTTCGGGCGTGACGAATTCCTTGGTCGGCTGGGCGGCGAGCAGCACGTCGTTCATCACCTGCTCGCGCGTGAGGCCGCGCGCCTTCATCGTGTCCGGAATCTGGTTCTCGACCAGCGGCGTCCAGACATAGCCGGGCGAGATCGCGTTGACCGTGATGCCATGGGTCGCGACTTCCAGCGCCGCGGTCTTGGTCAGGCCGGCGATGCCGTGCTTGGCGGCGACATAGGCCGATTTGTTGGGGCTCGCGACCAGGCTGTGCGCCGAGGCAGTCGAGATGATCCGGCCCCATTTCGCCGCCTTCATATAGGGGATCGACGCGCGCATCATGTGGAAGGCGCTGGTCAGGTTGATCGCGATGATCGCGTCCCATTTGTCGATCGGAAATTCGTCGATCGGCGCGACATGCTGAATGCCGGCATTGTTGACGATGATGTCGGGGCCGCCAAGCTCGTCATGGCAGCGTTTGACCATCGCTTCGATCGCCTCGGCCTTGGTCATGTCGGCGGCATCGTACAGCGCCTTCGCCCCACTCGTCGCTTCCAGCGCGGCGCGTTCCGTCTCGATCGCCGCGGCGTCGCCGAAGCCGTTGATCATCACGCTCGCGCCCTCGGCGGCGAACGCCTTGGCATAGGCCAACCCGATGCCCGAGGTCGAACCGGTGACGATCGCGCTCTTGCCCTTGAGGAACATAGGGGTCTTCTCCTTAGCGAGGGGTGAGGTCGAAGGCGGCGGTCTTGCCGTCCATGATGTTCTCCGCGACCAGCTCGGCATTGGCCATCGTCGCTGCGACGTCCTCGCTGCCGGCAAGCCAATGCTCGCGCATCGTCCGCGCCGAGAATTCGAAGTCGCGCGCACCGCCTTCCCAGGCATTGGCGCGATAGATCAGATGGACCAGATTGACCGGATATTCGGCCGATCGTTCGGCGAGCGCGCGGACGTCGGGATCGTTGCCCATTTCGGGCGGCAGCTTGGCGAGCACGCGCCGCGCGATCTCGCGGTCCTTGCGCAGTCGCATCAGCTGAGTCGAGATTTCGCGCGATCGACTCGAAAAGCGAATTTCCTTCTCGCGCGCCATCACGTCCATGATCGTCCGCGGCCGCACCGCGATCGACGGGAACAGATCGACCTGGAACACCAGCAAGGCTTCGCTCTGATGGTCGAGCACATGGCTGAGCGGAGTGTTGGAAACGAGCCCGCCGTCCCACCATAGCCGGCCGTCAATCTCGACCGGTGGCAGGCCGGGCGGCAAGGCCCCGGACGCCATGATGTGCCGCGCGTCGATCCGCTCGAGCCGGTTGTCGAAATAGCGGAAATTGCCGTTTTCGACATCGACCGCGCCGACTGACAGCCGGACCGGCCCATCGTTGAGCAAGTCCCAATCGACCAGCTCGTTCAACGTGTCGCTGAGCGGCGCGCTGTCATAGAAACTGAGCGCGGCGCTGGTCCCCGGCGCCGCCATCACTGGCGGCAGGCCGCGCGGCGAGAAGAAACCGGGGACGCCCGCCAGCATCACAAAGCCTGCCGACCATTCGTGCAATGCCTCGCGCACCATGTCGTCGGGGAAGATGGGAAAGCTGGGGAGCGAACTCGTCACCTTGTCCCAGAACGCGGTCAGCCGTTCGACCCGCCGCTCGGGCGGGTTGCCCGCGACGATCGCGGCATTGACCGCGCCGATCGAAATGCCGGCTACCCAGTCGAGCTCGATCCCGCTCGCTTCCAACCCTTCGATGACGCCGGCCTGATAGCTGCCCAGCGCGCCGCCGCCCTGAAGCACCAATGCCACCTGTTCGGGCAAGGGAAGCGCCTTGGCGCGGCGGCGGGCATTGGTATCGGCCATCGCGAGCCCGCATGGGCCAAGAGCCTGAGTCGATCAATCGGGCGATTGCAACCATGGGCGTTGGAGCGCATTTTGATACGCGACGAAAACGACAAAAGGGACAGCCGATGCGGCTCGACGACTTCGATCCCAACATCAATGTCGAGGATCAGCGCGGCCAGGGCAGCGGCTTTGGAGGATTCGGCGGCGGTGGAGGCGGCGGCGGGCTGCTGTTCGCCTTCCTGCCGCTCATCTTCAACCGGTTCGGCTGCCTGGGCGTTGCAGTCGTCGTCGGTCTCTTCTTCCTGTTCAGCGGCGGGCTCCAGTTCGCCGACACCGGCGGCACCGGCGGCACTCGCGCGCCGACCGAGGCGAGCCGCACCGCCGGCGGCACCGACGTCCGGTCCAGCTGCACCCTCGACGCCTCGTCAAAGGTGGCCTGCAATGCCTTCAGCTCGGCCGACAAGACCTGGGCGGCGATCTTCCAGCAACAGGGCCAGCGCTTCGTCGCCCCCAAATTGGTCTTCTATTCGGGCAACGGCCAATCGGGCTGCGGCGCCGCGCAATCGGCGATGGGACCATTCTATTGCCCGGGCGACCGGGGCATCTATCTCGACACCAGCTTCTTCCAGGAATTGTCCCAGCGTTTCGGTGCGCCGGGCGACTTCGCCCAGGACTACGTCATCGCGCACGAATTCGGCCATCACATCCAGAATTTGATGGGCATTTCCGATCGCGTGACGCGGCTGCAACGCAGCTCGAACGAGGCCCAGGGCAATCGCCTGTCGGTGATGCTCGAGCTCCAGGCCGATTGCTTCGCCGGCGTCTGGGCGGCGCAGAATCGCGACCGCATGGACCCCGACGATCTGCAGGAAGGCATGACCGCGGCCAAGGCAATCGGCGACGACACGCTGCAAAGGGAAACGCAGGGCCGCGTGATGCCCGACAGCTTCACTCACGGCACATCCGAACAACGCATGACGTGGCTGAAGCGCGGCATCGACAGCGGCGACTACCGCCAGTGCGATACGTTCGCGGGAGCGATCTGAGCTAGGCGCGTGCGCCCACTACAACCGTCACCCCGGCCTTGTGCCGGGGTCCACCGAGCAACGCTGCCTGGAACTCGAAACTCGTGCCGCTCGGTGCCGGCACGGTGGATGCCGGGACGAGCCCGGCATGACGTTCAAGGAGGTCACCCCCCTTCCACCCGCGCGACGCCGTCGTCCACACGGATCAGCGTATCGCACAGCCGCAAGCTCGAATCGCGGTGCGCGACGATCAGGATCGTCGGGCGCGGGTCGAGCGCGGCCAGGCGTGTCAGCAGATCGCCTTCGCTTGCCTGATCGATCGCGTTCGTCGCCTCATCGAGGACCAGCAGCCGGGGCTTGCGCAGCAAGGCGCGGGCGATGGCCAGGCGCTGACGTTCGCCGCCCGACAACAGCGCGCCCCGCTCGCCCACGACGCTGTCGATTCCCCGCGGCATCCGCCCGACGATCGCGGTCGCGCCGACCATTTCGATCGCCGCGTGCATCATGTCTTCGCTGACCGTTTCGTCACCCCAATCGAGGTTGCGGCGCACGCTGTCGTGGAACAGGAAGCCGTCCTGCGGGACATAGGCGATCGCCCCGCCCCAGCCACTGCCGAGCGCGCGACCGCCAACGGTGATCGTGCCCTGTTGCGGTTCGAGCAGACCGGTGATGATGTCGACCAGCGTGGTCTTGCCGCCGCCACTCGCACCGGTCAGCCCAGTGATCGATCCTTCGGCGATGGTCAGCGTCGCGTCACTCACGCCGCCGCCGCCGTGATGGCGATAGGTCACATGCGAAAGCTCGATCGGTCCCGGCGGCGGGACGTCGGCGTTGGTCTGAGCAAACGCGCCAAAATGCCGCTCCGCCTCACGCACGGCCTCGAAGGCGGGAACGCCATAGGCGACTTGCTGGATCGATTGCTGGATCGCCTGGGCTGGGCCGACCATCCGGCCGAACACCAGGACGACGATGATCAGCCGTGCCGGCGGCACGCCCAACAGGTTGACGCCCGCGAGGACCACGCCCGCCAACGCCACCGCCGATCCCAACGTGAACCACAAGCGCGCCCGTGCCTGATCGCGCTGGAACCATAATTGCCGCCGCCGCGCCAGCGATTGCGACGCGGCGAATTCGCCGACGAAGCGATCGCGCATCTGTTGCGCGGCCGCGATCTTCAGCCCGCCCAGGAAGCCGCTGGCGTTGCTCATCATGTTCTGGCCCGCGCGCATCGCCAGCTCGCCGCTGCTGCGATTGCGGGCCTGGTTGAGCGCGATCAGCGCCGCCCCGATCACCATCCCCACGCCCGCGATCAGTGCGAGCACCGGAGCGAGTGCAGCGACCACGGCCAGCTGCGCCAAGGTGGAGATGAAGGCGACGGCCATCTGGATCAATTGCTGTGCGGTGACGCCGATCCGCATCACGTCGATGCCGATCAACGTCGTCGTCCGCGAATGGTCGAGCGCGGCGATTTCCCGCCACGGCGCCACCGCCAGCGCGCGCAGGATGCGCAAGCGCTCGGCATCGACGAAGCGCGCCTGGAGCGACTGCATCGAGAGATCGCGCGCATAGAGTACCAACCCGCGCACGACCATCATCACCATGAAGGCGATCATCATCCACGCGATCAGGTGCGGGGTGTCGGCAATGCCCCATTTCGCGGCGTAATGATGCACCCAGCCCGGGCCGCCGCCGGTCACCACGGTCAGGATCGGTACGAGTAGCAGCAGCCCGGCGCCCTCGACCGCGGCACCGCCGAGCGCGAGGCCCAGAGCGATTGCCGTCCGCCGCGGGCTCATTGCCGCCAGGGCGCGCGTGATCGCCAGCATCATGCGCAGCGTTCTTGTGGCGTCGCCCCCGGTCACCTCGCCTTGTTAGGGGCGAAGCGCGCCGCTGTCACCGCGTGCCGCGGATTAATCGACCAGCGCGAGTAACCGTTCCGGATCGGCGCGTTCGGGTGTCGGACACGCGAACGCTTCGGTGCCCAACGTCGCGAGCAGGTCGACCAGCCGCTCCTCGGCATGGGTGCCGATCGCGCTGCGATTGCTCGGATGGGCGGACGTCAGGCTGCTCGGATCGACGAAGCGGCTTCCCCAGCTGTCGGCCAGCGCCAGGACTTGTTCGACCGCGGGCGACGGATCGCAGGCGACAATCGACGGGAATGGCAGCTTCGTCGCCGGGCTCAACCGGACGTTGCGGGCGATCGCCGACTGGCCGAAGCCATAGCTTAGCGGCGACAACAGCACCGCGCCGCGGATATTGCGCAGGTACGAGCGCGGCGATAGCTGCGCCCACCAGGCGACCGCCAGACACGCCACGCCCTGCGCCAGGATGACGGCGGGCTCGGCTCGATTGGCCATCACCGCATCGAGTTGCAATGCCCAGCGTCCGTTGTGGAAGCGGGAAAGGTCGAGCTCGACTCGCTGCAACCTCGCCGCGATCTGGGTATCACCCTTGACCGAGACGATGATCGGAACAGGCTTGTCGAACGACGTGTCGAAGTCGCGATCCATGACAGCTCTCCCAAGCGGGCGCGTCGCCTCTGTTCTTGTGAGCACCTCCGACTCGGCGGCGCCTGACCCAAAGCTATTCCGATCGATCTGATGTACAAACGGCTTGCGACGAATCGACATGCGGCAGAGCCGGACCGGAAGGATCGGGCTATACGGCGAAGGCGAGCGAGAACTCGGCGCCGCCGTCGGGATGGTTGCGCGCAGTGATGCCGACCTGCATCGCCTCGGCGAATCCCTTGGCGATGGCGAGGCCGAGCCCGCTACCCCCGCTGCGGTCGCTCCCGCGCCCTTGCGCGAAGGTGTCGAATACGCGCCTTTCCGAGCCCGGCTCGAGCCCCGGGCCGTGGTCGCGCACCGACAGCAATACGGCGTCTGGCGTCCTCTTGCCGACAATCGCGACCCGCCCGTCACCGCCATGGATCGCGGCATTGGCGAGCAGGTTGATCAGCACATGGTGGAGCAAGGTCGGATCCGCCCGCACCAGCGGCAAGTCGACCGGCACCTGCAAGTCGATATGGACGCCGCGCAGCAAATCCTTGAGATCGTGGACGGCGCTCGCCACGGCGTCGGTCAGGTCGATCGATTCGGGGGAGATCGCCAGCGCGCCCGTATCGAGCCGCACCATGTCGAGCAGATTGTCGAGGAAACGCCGCAGTCGGGCGATATCGGCGCGCGCCAACGGTACCGCCGCGGCGTCGGGATATTGCCGCGCCAGCGCGTCGACCGAGGCGGCGACCGAGGTCAGCGGGGTGCGCAGATCGTGCCCGATCGACGACAGCAGGGCCGCGCGCAGCCGATCACGTTCGCGCAACACCGATACGTCACGCAGCTGATCCTCGAGCTTCAGCCGCTCCTGCGCCAGTGCGGCCTGGCCGAGCAACGTCGTCAGCAGCACCGCGCGGTCGGCGCCGACGGGATTGCCGCCATCCTCCGCCAGCAAGCCCACGACGCCGAGTATGCCGAGCGAGGTCTTGAGCGGTTGGAATTGCCAGTCCGCGGAGACCAGGGTGGCGGTACCCACGCCGGTCGCCTCGCCCCTGCTCCACGCCCAGTCGGCGGCAGCGCGGTCGACCGTGCCGAGCTCGGGTATCGGTCCCGGCGCCGAGGCGATGCATTCGAGCTCGCCGTCGCGTTGATCGAGCAGGATCACCGTCACGCCGAGCAATCGCGCCGCCTCGTTGCAGATCGTCTGGCTGGTGCTCCGCCAGTCCGACGCACGCGCCAGCGCCTGGCCGAAACCCGCCACCGCGGCATTCTCCTGCGCGCTGCGCGCACCGATCGTCGCGCGGACCTGAAGCCGCCCGGTCAGGTTCGCGGTGAAAGTCGCGATACCGATCAGGACGAACATCGTCAGCACGCTCTGCGGGTCGGCGATGGTGAAGGTATAGAGCGGTGGCAGGAAGAAGAAATTATAGGCGAGCCCCGCCAGGATACCCGTCGCGACGCCCGGCCATAGCCCAAGCCGCGCCGATCCCACGATTACCGGCAGCAGGTAGATGAGGTCGATCCCGCCAGGCCCGATCCACGGCTCGACCGCTCTGGCCAGAACCGTCGTCATCGCCACCAGCAGCACCGGCACGAACGCATCGACCGCGAGACTCCAGTCGCCGCGCGGGACGCTGGTTCGGGTCCGCGGCGGCGCGTCGCCGGCGGGAATGACGTGGACCGCCAGCCCCTCGCCGGCCGTCAGCATCGCATCGACCACCGATCCGTGACGCAAGGCGAACCACCAGGTGCGACTCGATTTGCCGATCACCAATTGGGTGATCCTGGCCTCCGCGATCTGGTCGCGCAGACCCGCGGTAACGCTCTCGGCGGGCACGGTGGCGATCGTCGCGCCGAGGCTGGCGGCGAGGCCCAGCATGTCGGCGACCTGCCGCCGTTGCTCCTCCGCGAACCCGGCGGCACGCGGCGTTTCGATGAACACTGCTTGCCAGGGTGCCTTCAAGGCATCGGCCAGGCGCTTGGCGGCCCGGACCAATGTATCCGCACCGGGCAACTCGCTGACCGCCACCAGCACGCGCTCGCCACCGGCATAGGTGCCCGTCACGGCGTGGGTGTCGAGATGTTCGGTCAGTGCCTGGTCGACGCTCTGCGCCGCGCGGCGCAGCGCCATTTCGCGCAACGCCGACAGATTGGCCTTGGAGAAGAAGCGGTCGAGCGCGCGCGTCGCCTCGGCCGGAATGTAGACCTTGCCTGCCTTCAACCGCTCGATCAGCTCGTCGGGCGGCAGGTCGACCACCTTGACTTCGGCGCCGTCGAACACGCTGTCGGGCACGGTCTCTCGCACCCGCACCCGGGTGAAGCTGGCGACGACATCGTTGAGGCTGTCGATATGTTGGACGTTGAGCGTGGTGTAGACGTCGATGCCGGCGTCGAGCAGTTCCATCACATCCTGCCAGCGCTTGGGATGACGGCTGCCCGGCGCGTTGGTGTGCGCGAATTCGTCGACCAGCGCGAGCTGCGGCCGCCGCTCCAGCACGGCGTCGAGGTCCATCTCCTCAAGTGTATGGCCCTGATAGTCGATCGACCGGCGAGCGATCACGTCGAGCGGCTCGACCAGCGCCTGGGTCTCGGCGCGGCCATGCGTCTCGACCACCGCGACCACCACGTCCGTCCCGGCCCGCTGCCGCTCGGCGCCCTCGCGCAGCATCTCGAACGTCTTGCCGACGCCCGGCGCGGCGCCGAGGAATATCTTCAGCCGCCCTCGCTCTTCGGCTTTGGCGGCGCGAAGCAGTGCGTCGGGGGAAGGGCGGCTATCGCTCGACAATACCAACTCCGTTCGCCCCGAGCTTGTCGAAGGGCATGAGATTCACCGTGCTTCGACAAGCTCAGCACGAACGGATGGTTTGTGGCCTGCGAAGGATAAGGCAACAAGGGTCCCGCCGCCAAAACTAATGGCTTCTTAATGCCGCAGGCACGCTTTCGCCCGCGCACCTTAATGCCGTCCGCTCCTATCTCGCCGGCCGACCAATAGGAGGCCGATCATGCCCGACATTATCTGGCTCGCCGTGCTCGGCGGGCTGTTCCTGGCGACCCTCGCCTTCGTGCGGCTGTGCGACGGGGCTTGAGATGAACCTGCACCTCGCACTCGCCGGGCTGACCGCGTTCGGCCTGCTGATCTACCTCATAGCCGTCCTCGTGCGGCCCGAACGCTTCTGAGGATAATTTCATGACGCTTCAGGGATGGGCGCTGATCGCGCTCTTCGTCGCCATCCTGGCGGCACTGACCAAGCCGATCGGGCTGTGGTTGTTCGCGTTGTACGAAGGACGGCGCACGCCGCTTCATGTCGTGCTCGGTCCCGTCGAACGGGGTTTTTATCGGCTGTCCGGGATCAACCCCGACACCGACCAGAGCTGGCGCCGCTATGCGGTCCACATGCTGGTATTCCAGCTGATCACGGTGCTGCTCACCTATCTCATCCTGCGCGCGCAGTTCTTCCTGCCATTCAACCAGAGCAAGCTGCCCGGGGTCGGCGCGGACGGGTCGATGAACACCGCCATCGCGTTCGTCACCAACACCAACTGGCAATGGTATGGCGGCGAATCGACCTTGTCGAATTTCAGCCAGATGATGGGGCTGACGATCCATAACTTTCTCAGCGCGGCGACCGGCATCGCCATCGCGTTCGCGCTGTTCCGCGGGTTCGCCCGGCGCCCCTCCCCCAACCCGGCGCCGGGCGGCACCGCATCGCCCGGAATCGGCAATTTCTGGGCCGATATCACCCGCATCACGCTCTATCTGCTGTTGCCGATCTGCGTCGTCTACGCGCTCTACCTGCTGCTGAGCGGCGTGCCGCAGACCTTCGCCATGTCGGTGGACGCGACCACGCTGGAAGGCGTCAAGCAGACCATCTCGCTCGGCCCGGTCGCGAGCCAGGAAGCGATCAAGATGCTCGGCACCAACGGCGGCGGCTTCTTCAACGCCAATTCGGCGCATCCGTTCGAGAACCCCTCGGCGGTGACCAATCTGGTGCAGATGCTGTCGATCTTCTCGATCGGCGTCGGGCTGACCTACACGTTCGGCAAGGCGGTCGGCGACACCCGCCAGGGCTGGGCGATCCTCGGCGCCATGACCATCCTGTTCCTGGCCGGCGCCACCGTCGCTTATTGGCAGGAGGCGTCGGGCAATCCGATCCTCCACCATCTCGGCGTCGCTGGCGCCAATATGGAAGGCAAGGAAGTCCGCTTCGGCACCGCCGCCAGCGCGCTGTTCGCCGCGGTCACCACTGCCGCGTCGTGCGGCGCGGTCAATGCGATGCACGACAGCTTTACCGCGCTCGGCGGGATGATCCCGCTGTTCAACATCCAGTTGGGCGAAATCGTCGTCGGCGGCGTCGGCTCGGGGATCTACGGTTTCCTGCTGTTTGCGATCCTGGCGGTGTTCGTGGCGGGCCTGATGGTCGGCCGTACGCCCGAATATGTCGGCAAGAAGATCGAAGCGCGCGAGGTCAAGCTCGCGGTGCTGGCGATTGCGGTGCTGCCGCTGTCGATCCTGGGCTTCACCGCGCTGTCCGCGGTGATGCCCGACGGGCTTGCCGGCCCGCTCAACAAGGGGCCGCACGGCTTCACCGAGATCCTTTACGCGTTCAGTTCGGCGACCGGGAACAATGGCTCCGCCTTTGCCGGGCTCAGCGCGGGCACGCCCTGGTATAACGGGCTGCTCGGGGTCGCCATGTGGGTCGGGCGGTTCTTCGTGATCGTCCCCGTGCTCGCCATCGCCGGCAGCCTGGCGGCCAAGAAGTACACGCCGGCCGGCGCGGGGTCATTCCCGACCACCGGCGGCCTGTGGGTCGGCCTGCTCGTCGGGATCATCCTGATCCTGGGCGGCCTCACCTTCCTGCCGAGCCTCGCGCTCGGGCCGATCGCCGATCATCTCGCGATGATCCACGGCCAGCTCTTCTGAGAGTAACCCAAGATGACAACCGCTACCTCGATGTTCTCGGCGAATCTGGTCGTCCCGGCGATCGGCGATGCCGTCAAGAAGCTCGATCCGCGCCAGCTGATCAAGAACCCCGTGCTGTTCACCACCGCGGTGATCGCGCTGCTGCTGACCGTCCTGCTCGCGCTTGGCGGCGAGAAGCTGCCCGTCGGCTTCCAGCTCCAGCTGATCGTCTGGCTGTGGTTGACGGTGCTGTTCGGCACCTTCGCCGAAGCCCTCGCCGAAGGGCGCGGCCGCGCCCAGGCCGCGAGCTTGCGCGCCACCAAGTCCGAGCTCCAGGCCAAGCGCCTGACCGGTGTGGGCGACACCTGGGGCAAGGTCGAAGCCTGGCGCCTCCAGAAGGGCGAGATGGTGCTGGTCGAAACCGGCGATCTGATCCCTGCCGACGGCGAAGTCGTCGAGGGAGTCGCCAGCGTCAACGAAGCCGCGATCACTGGCGAATCGGCGCCCGTCATCCGTGAGGCCGGCGGCGACCGGTCGGCGGTGACGGCGGGCACCCGCGTCATTTCCGACCGGATCAAGGTTCGTGTGACCCAGGAGCCCGGTCAGGGATTCCTCGACCGCATGATCGCGCTGGTGGAAGGCGCCGAGCGGCAGAAGACGCCGAACGAGATCGCGCTCACCATCCTGCTCGTTGGCCTCACGATCATCTTCCTGATCGCGGTCGGCACGATCCCTGGGTTCGCCAACTATGCTGGCGGCAGCGTACCCGTCGCAATCCTGGCGGCGTTGCTGATCACTTTGATCCCGACCACCATCGCCGCCTTGCTGTCGGCGATCGGCATCGCCGGCATGGACCGCCTGATCCGCTTCAATGTGCTCGCCAAATCGGGCCGAGCGGTCGAGGCCGCGGGCGACGTCGATACCCTGTTGCTCGACAAGACCGGCACGATCACGATCGGCGACCGCCAGGCGAGCGAGTTCCGCCCGCTGACCGGAGTCGACGCCAAGACGCTCGCCGAAGCGGCGATGCTCGCGAGCCTGGCCGACGAGACGCCCGAGGGTCGCTCGATCGTGACCCTGGCACGCGACAAATTCGCGCTCGCCACCGTGCTGCCGACCGATGCTGAGATCATCCCCTTCACCGCGCAAACGCGTAGCTCCGGTGTCCGCGTCGGCGACACCAAGGTGCTGAAGGGCGCGGTCGACTCGATCCTCAAGACGATCGGCGCCGACACGCCGGGTGCCGCGGAACTGAAACGCACCACCGATGAGATAGCGCGTGGCGGCATGACTCCGCTCGCGGTCGAGCGAAACGGCCGGCTGCTTGGCGCCGTCGCGCTGAAGGACGTGGTCAAGGCGGGCGTTCGCGATCGTTTCGCCGAGCTCCGCCGGATGGGCATTCGCACGGTGATGATCACCGGCGACAACCCGCTGACGGCCGCCGCGATCGCCGCCGAAGCGGGAGTCGATGATTTCCTCGCCGAGGCGACACCCGAGGACAAATTGGCGCTGATCCGTGCCGAACAGACCGGCGGCAAGCTGGTCGCGATGTGCGGCGACGGTACCAACGACGCCCCTGCCCTCGCCCAGGCCGATGTCGGCGTGGCGATGAACACCGGCACGCAGGCCGCGCGTGAGGCGGGCAACATGGTCGACCTCGACAGTGACCCGACCAAGCTGATCGAGATCGTCGGCCTGGGTAAACAGTTGCTGATGACGCGCGGCGCGCTAACCACTTTCTCGGTCGCCAACGACGTCGCAAAATATTTCGCGATCATCCCGGCGATGTTCGTCGCCCTCTATCCCGGGCTCGGCGTGCTCAACGTGATGGGGCTCGGCAGCCCGCGCTCGGCGATCCTGTCGGCGATCATCTTCAACGCGTTGATCATCCCCTGCCTCGTGCCGCTGGCGCTCAAGGGCGTCAAATACCGGGCGATCGGCGCCGGGCCGCTGCTGGCGCGCAACCTTGCCGTCTACGGCTTGGGCGGCCTGCTCGCGCCGTTCGTCGGGATCAAGCTGATCGATCTGGCGGTGGGCGGACTGGGGCTCGCCTGACGGGTCCACAATACTCCGTTCGCCCTGAGCTTGGCGAAGGGCGTGCCCAGAATACGTGCTTCGACAAGCTCAGCACGAACGGTTGAGGAAATCACAATGCTCAAAGACTTCACCACCGCGCTCCGTCCCGCCCTCGTGCTGACGTTGCTGTTCGCCGCCTTGCTCGGGCTCGCTTATCCCGCCGCGATCACCGGCATTGGTCAGTTGATCGCCCCCGGCGCCGCCAATGGCAGCCTGATCCGCGATGCCAAGGGCAACGTCATCGGCTCGTCGTTGATCGGCCAGGGGTTTGCCAGCGATCGTTATTTCCACGGCCGTCCCTCGGCCGCGGGCAAGAACGGCTATGATGCGACCGCCTCGTCAGGCTCCAATCTCGCCCCGACCAGCCAGGCGCTGGTCGACCGCGTCAAGACCGACCTCGCATCGGCAAAGGCATCCGCTCCCGCACCAGGTTCCAATGTACCCGCCGATCTGGTGACGGCCTCCGCCTCGGGGCTCGATCCCGATATCAGCCCCGAGGCGGCTTTGTTCCAGGTACCGCGCGTCGCCAAGGCGCGCGGGATCGATCCCGCGACCGTGCGGCAGGTCGTCGCCGGCAACACCGCCTATCCGCTGCTCGGCTTCCTGGGTGAGCCGCGCGTCAATGTCCTCGCCCTCAATCTTGCCCTCGACCGGATCGCGCCGCGGCCGTAACGTTGCTTCATGGCCGCCCAGCCCCGGATCCTGATCGTCGAGGACGATGCGCATATCCGCCGCCTGCTCCGCGTCGCGGTTGAGCGCGCCGGCTATGCGGCGACCGAGGCCGCGACCGCACGCGAAGCTTTATCCGCCGCCGATATCGACAAGCCCGAGCTCGTCCTGCTCGACCTCGGCCTGCCCGACCGCGACGGGCTCGAGCTGATCCAGCTGTTCCGCGCGCGCACCGGCGCGACGGTGATCGTCGTGTCGGCGCGCGAGGAGACGGCGGAAAAGGTCGCGGCGCTCGATCTTGGCGCCGACGATTATCTGACCAAACCCTTCGACACCGAGGAACTGCTCGCGCGCGTCCGTACGGCGCTGCGCCACCGCGTTGCGGGCGAGACGGGGCAGACGACAGCGACCACCGGCGACGTCGAAATCGACCTCGAACGCCGCCGTGTCCGTCGAGCAGGCGAGGAGGTTCACCTCTCGCCCAAGGAATATGACGTGCTCGCCGAACTGGCCAAGCGGCCCGACCGCGTGATCGGGCATCGCCAGTTGCTCCGGACGGTGTGGGGCCCGGCGCACGAGGACCATGTCGATTATCTGCGTATCGTCGTCCGCAACCTGCGCCAGAAGCTGGAAACCGATCCCGCGCGCCCGAGAATGATCACCAACGAGCCCGGCGTCGGCTACCGCCTGACCGGCGTCCGCTAGCGGACGCGGCATACCAGCGCTCCCCCCCTCCCCCTCGCCACCGTCGCTTGCGCTTCTGATCGCGCCGGGTCGAATTTTAGAGACAGGTCACCCCGCAACGTCGATAATCGCACCCCGATGCAAACCGAATTCGACGAGGAGAGGACCAGCGAGCGGGCACATCGCCCCACCTCGTTCGATGTCGCGTCGCTGGCCCAGGTGTCGCAATCGACCGTGTCGCGCGCCTTGCGCGGCGACGCCTCGATCACCGCCGAGACGCGCGACCGCGTCGCCCGCGCGGCGGCCGAGCTCGGCTATCGCCCCGACAGCCGGGCGGTCAGGCTCCGCGGCGGCGCGGTCGGGACGGTGGCGGTGGTTCTGTTGACGTCATCGGAACTTGAGCGGCGCGCGCTCAACCCCTTCTATTTCGACATATTGGGCGCGGTCGAGGCGGCGGCGGCGCGGCGCGGCATGGGCATCCTGCTATCGTATCAGAGCACGCCGGACTCGCTGCGCAGCGACTTCGAACAACGGCGCGAAGCCGACGGCCTGATCGTGATCGGCACCGCCGCGAACCGCGCGGCCTGGGACTATTTCGCCCGGGCGCGACAGGCCGGCAGCAACCTCGTCGCCTGGGGAGCGCCGGACGACTCGCTACCGATCGTCCGCGCCGACAATCATGCGGCGGGCGTGCTGGCGGTCGAGCATTTGATCGCGGCTGGCCGTCGGCGGATCGCGTTCGCTGGACCCGGCTGGGAGGCACATCAAGCGTTTCGCTTGCGGCGGCAGGGGTATCTCGATGTGCTGGCGAAACACGGCCTGACCCCGATAGAGGTGACGGCCCCGCCGATCGACGACCGCCATGCGCAGGGCGAAGCGGCGGCCGCGCAATTGCTGGCGATCAGCCCCGCGATCGACGCCGTCTTCGCGGCATCCGATACGCTTGCGTCGGGCATCATGCGCGGCTTGCAGGAAGCGAACGTCCGCATTCCCGCGGA
The DNA here is from genome assembly GCF_001598415.1 of Sphingomonas mali NBRC 15500. GTDB lineage: Bacteria > Pseudomonadota > Alphaproteobacteria > Sphingomonadales > Sphingomonadaceae > Sphingomonas > Sphingomonas mali. Next base: position 79,796 of record NZ_BCYX01000012.1, on the reverse strand, counting down.
CGTGGCGATCGTCGGCTTCGACGGCGGTTTTGGCGCGCGCCAATCCACGCCGGCGCTGACGACGATCGAACAGGATGTGGCAAGCGCGGGCGAGATGCTGGTCGAGGCGCTGTTCGGACCGGCGGAACCGATGGACAGCACCGGGGACAGAACCGGAAAGGCGTTCGTTCCCGTGCAATTGGTGGTTCGGGGAAGCAGTTAGAACCTGAGCCGGCTGGTGATACCGCGCCTGCCGTCCAAGGTTTACGCGGTGCGTCAGAAACTCCAGCTCGCGCCCGCGGTCAGCGCCGCCTTGCCGTGGAAGCTGCCCGAATAATAATCCTTGCCAGGCCCACCGCTCGACAGCGCGACATGCAGGTCGAAACTCCCGAGTTCGCGCGCCAACCCCAGCCGCCAGTCATAGCGGGGCGCACGCCCGGTAAGATATTGCGCCGGAGTCGCCAGATAGACGTGCGTCCCGAGATGGCCGTTTACTCGCCAGTTCGTCGCGGGCCGAAAGGTCGTTTCGACTTCCGCGTAAAGCGCCGAGACATCGGCCTGATCATAATCGGGCGAGTAATAGACGCGTGCCGCAAGCGGACCGGAAGCGAGGCCGAGATAGACTTCGGTGTAATTGTGCGGCCCGCTCTGGCGGTCGGGAGAGCGATATTGGCTTCGCGCAATGCCGCCATCGATCGACAACGTCTGGTTCAGGCGGCGAGCATAACCGATATTGCCCTGCACCCCCAGAAACAGCGGATCGTCGCGGCCGATCTCGCCGGTGGCGGACAGGTTCAGATAGACGCCGCTAGCGTCGTCATAGCCGATCTGCGCGGTCGCCACGGGCTGCCCGGCGCTCAACGAATAGCCGCGCAAGCGATAGTCGCTCTCGACGTCGACGCTGCCGCTGACCTGTCCGCATGCCGGGCTTACCATGAAGCAAAGGATCAACGGCGCGGCCAGCGCACCCATGTGTCGGAGGTCAGCGCGGTTTCCCCGCGAGCCGGCGGCCGATCGCGCACGAACAATCACAGCCCGGCGACGTCCCGACCAGCGTCGCGCAAGCATCGATCGCGCCACCCGTCATGCGGTCCAGGGCGATCCGTGCAGTGCGGCCATCGGCCTGGCGTATCAGCGCGATCAGCCCGGTGACGTGCGCGACCGCATAGGAACTTCCGTTGACGAGGTACCATTTACCCCCCGGTTGTGTCGTCGGCACGTCGCGGCCGGGAGCAATGTACACGCGCGCGGGCAAGGACCGCAAAGATTCGTCCGCGACCGCGATGACGCCGGACAAGGAGGCGGGAAATCCGCCTTGGGGCAAGGACGGATCGAATGCCGCGACCACCGAGAGGTTGCGGGCGACGGCAATGGCAATCAGCCGCGCGAGCAGCGGATCGGCAGGCCCGGCGAGGCTGAGATTGATCACCTCCGCATTGTGTTCGATCGCGAATTGGAGCGCGCGCGCCAGGCTGAGGCTGTTGCACAAGGTCGGACCTGCGGCGGTCTGCCAGCATGCCCGCAACGCCATCATCCGCGCGTCGGGCGCGATCCCGGCGATACCGATGCCGTTTCCTGCCTTCGCGCCGACGATGCCGGCGACGCCCGTGCCATGCGCTTCACCCGCGGCGGTCCGGCGGTCGACGAAATCGAGATTGGCGACGAACTGGCCGGCGAGATCGGGATGCGCGACATCGATCTTGCTGTCGATGATGGCGATGGAAACATTGCGGCCGGTAGCGATGCGATGGAGATCGGCGAGCCGCCAGGCCGCTGCAGCCGGCTGTGCTCGAAAGAGCGGGTCATTGCGCGCGATCCCGGACGGGGAGCCGCGCGCCTGGTACAATTGCTGCGGCTGCGACCAGGCGACCGCCGAATCCTTCGACACCTGCGCGATCACGGTATCCACCGCCATGCCGTCGGGTACGCGCATGACATAGCAATCGACCCCGATCAGCGGCATCGGCCAGCCGTCGACCAGCGTCAGGCCGTTGCGCCGCGCGATCCCCGCGGCGAGCCGCCGCCGCGCAGCCATTGCCGCGCTATCGCCATAGCTGCCGCCATAGGCAGCGCCGGGGCGATAATGCGGCGGTGCCATCTTGAGCATCACCAGGATCTCGCGCTCGCCGTCGGCCGCCGGCCGTTCCTGCGTATGGCCCGGCGTCACCACGCCCAGCATTGCGACGCCGCACAATGCCAGGCAAAACCGGAACCATCCGCGCCAGGTCACGGCTGCGACCCGGGGTCGATCGGCTCGGCCAGGACGATTTGCGGCGTTGCGCGCAGGCCGTCGAGCGCCTGCGTGCGACTGGCGGGAGCGATCCGCACGACATACGCGCCGCTGGCGGTGGGACCATCGACGACGCGCGCGCCCGCTTTGGTCAGTGCGGCGCGCAGATCGCTGTCGCGCGCATCGGGTCTGAACATCACCAGCGCATTGCCCGGCGCCGCCGTCGGCGCCGAGCCCAGCGCGCGATAAGTCTCCCCGGCGGGCGATGGCGCTCCGGGCGTCAGGGTCACCGCGAACGCGACGGCGGCCGCGGCGGCGGCGAGCGGTCCGCCGAGCGCCCATCCGATCGCCACCTTGCGGCGCAGGAACGGCACCGGCTCGGCCAGCCGGCGGGGCGGCCCGGCGGCATCGATCCGGTCGCTCAGCATCGACCAGGCGTGCTCGACGTCGAGCGGCAGCGCCGCGACCTCGCGCGCCAGGACTTGTTCCGCCGCGAGATCGGCGCGACACTCGGCGCACTCGACGAGATGCGCCTCGACCATGGCCGCTTCATCGGCCTCCAGCGTGCCGTTGACATACCAGGGCAGCAATTGCTGCGCCTGTTCATGGGGGCTGCCGCGCAGCCGGATGATCTCAGCCATCGAACATATCCTTAGGGTGCAGACCCGATACTAATGAGGTCGAGATGGAGACGAAAAAGGCTGCTGGGAGGGAGGGCGCGCAGCCAGATAGCGGTGCCTATCTGGCAAGCGTCCGACCGCTCCAGCGGCCTTTTTCGTCCCACCGCTTCGCGGCAGCCATGTCCGGGCGCTGTGGCGCGTCGGAGCGCTCGAACGGGGGACAAGCCCCGTTCTTCGCGCTCCTCCTCCCACAGCATCCCGGACATGGCTGTCTCGATCCTCATTAGTATCGGGTCTGCACCCTAGATCCAGTCCGTCAACGCGCCCGACAGCCGACGCCTCAAGTGCCGGCGGGCGTGGAACATGCGAGTCTTCACCGTGTCGACCGGGCATTCGAGGATCGTCGCGATCTCGCGATAGCCCAGGTCGTGAAAATAGGTCAGGTCGACCACCGCCCGGTGCGCCGGCGACAATTCGTCCATCGCGCGCATCAGCAATGCATTGATGCGCTGACGGCTCGATGCGTCCTCCGGGCTCGCCGCGTCGCTGACGCGGTTCTCGGCGTCCTTGTCCTCGACCGCCTCGTCCTGGCGCTTCAGCCCTCTCATCGCCTTGCGATAGGCGATGGCGAAGATCCAGGTGGATAGTTTGCTCGCGCCGTTGAAACTGTCGGCGCGGCCCCACACCACCATCATCGTGTCGTCGAGCACTTCTTCGACCAATGTCGGCCGCCGGATCAGGTTGAGCAGAAATCGGGTCAACCGGGGGTGGTAGAGGCGGTACAATTCCTCGAACGCCGCCCTGTCGCCGCCCACGACGCGCGCGAACAGCGCCATTTCCGTCTCCGATCCGCCGCTGCGCCCGCGCTCGCGCACCGCTATCAAGCTGACCTCACCTTCACCATCCGTCGCCACGTCCAATACCGCGTTTGTGCCGGGCCCGCATCGGATAGTTCATCGTGACGGATGGAAGGTGCCGGCGCTACCGACCCTTGCGAGGTCGGCCAAACCGGATGCAGCGTTCGCTCTGGCGCAACGAGACGATTTCACCCTAAGTCGCCACCACCACGTGGCGCAGCTGGAAGGCAAGAATGGTGAGTGACAAGCGGGTGTGTTTCGATTTCGAGGTCGATTTTTCGAACGGCGGCGGCATCCAGGGTCAAGATTTCCGGCTCGATATCGCCGGCGACGACATCACCGACGACAAGCTCGCCGCCTATATCATCGCCGATCTGCGGTTACTCATGGTTGGCAAGGTGCGGATCCTGAACAAGCGGATCATCGAGGAGCGCCACAAACGCGCCGCGGTGGCCGCTCGACCGACGGTGGCCGACGCGAGCCGCCGCGTCGATCTCAGCCACACGATCGAAGACGGAATGATCACCTATAAGGGATTGCCTGCTCCCCTGATGTGCGATCATCTATCGCGCGAGCAATCGCGTGCGACCTATGCCGAAGGGACCGAGTTCCAGATCGGCAAGATCGAAATGGTCGGAAATACCGGCACCTATCTCGACACGCCGTTCCATCGCTACGCCGAGGGCTATGACCTTTCCGGGCTCGATCTCGACCGCGTCAGCGGCGTCCCGGCGGTCGTGGTGCGTGTCGCAGGGCAAGCGGGGCGCGCGATCGACTGGACCGCTTTTGCCGCGAGCGATGTCGGCGGCCGCGCGGTGCTGGTGCAGACCGGATGGGATCGCCATTGGCGGACCGATCAGTATTTCGAGGATCACCCGTTCCTTACCGCCGATGCCGCGACCTATCTGCGCGATCACGGCGCGCTGGTCGTCGGCATCGATTCTTACAATATCGACGACGTTTCCGGCGGCGAACGGCCGGTGCATACGATCCTGCTCGGCGCTGGCATCCCGATCGTCGAGCATATGACCAATCTGGATGCGCTCCCGACCGACGGATTCCGCTTCTGGGCGGTGCCGCCGAAGGTCAGCAAGATGGGCACGTTTCCGGTGCGAGCCCATGCGGTATTGGAGGCGTGACGATCTGCGATCGCGTGATGGCACGAGCGCGCGGTCGGCATCGCACTACCGGCAACGCCGATCGCGTCGGGAGAACCGTTGAGGGCGCGCCTTCGAGGTGGCGAAACCCGATCGGGCTTCCTAGCTAGCCACGGCGCCGCCGGGAAGTTCCGGCCGCGAAACCGTGGAGCTGCATCGATGAGCGAGCCGACCGACTATACCCCACCGAAGATCTGGACCTGGGACAAGGAAAATGGCGGCGCGTTCGCCAATATCAACCGGCCGATCGCCGGGCCGACCCACGACAAGGACCTTCCCGTCGGCAAGCACCCGCTGCAGCTCTATTCGCTCGCCACCCCCAACGGGGTGAAGGTGACGGTCATGCTCGAGGAATTGCTCGCGCTCGGCCACACCGGCGCCGAATATGACGCTTGGTTGATCCGCATCAACCAGGGCGACCAGTTCGGCAGCGGCTTCGTCGCCGTCAATCCCAATTCCAAGATCCCGGCGCTGATGGACCGCACCGACCCGGCGGCGCCCGTGCGCGTGTTCGAATCCGGCGCGATCCTGATCTATCTGGCCGAGAAGTTCGGTGGCTTCCTGCCGGCCGACTACCCTGCCCGCGCCGAAGTCCTGTCCTGGCTGATGTGGCAGATGGGCAGCACGCCGTTCCTCGGCGGCGGGTTCGGGCATTTCTACGCCTACGCGCCCTTCAAGCAGGAATATCCGATCAATCGCTATGCGATGGAAGTGAAGCGCCAGCTCGACGTGCTCGACCGCCGGCTGGGCGAGAGCGAGTATCTCGGCGGCAAGGACTATTCGATCGCCGATATCGCGACCGCACCCTGGTACGGCGCACTGGTCAAGGGGCTCGTTTATGGCGCCGGCGAGTTCCTGCAGGTGCAGGACTATAAGAACGTGATCCGCTGGGCCGACCAGATCTTCGACCGGCCGGCGTTCAAGCGCGGGCGCATGGTCAATCGCGTGACGGGCGAGCCGTCCGAACAGCTCCACGAGCGCCATGACGCCAGCGATTTTGAGTTGCGCACCGCGGACAAGCTGGAGCCGGCGGACTGAGGCTGGCGGCGGGGAGCCAAGCCGGCCTCGGCTCCCCGCGCCTACCGGCGCAATCCAAGGCCGCTCTGCGTTCGCCTTGCGGATCGCGCTCGAACACCTTATCTTACCGTCGTCTTACCAGAGGAGATGCGGCATGCCGGCGACACCGGAAGGGCTGACGACGATTGTATCGACCAAGGGCCAGGTGATCCTGCCCAAGGCGATCCGCGAGCAGCGGCATTGGGCGAGCGGAACGCGGCTGACGGTGGAAGACACCGCCGAGGGCGTGCTTCTGAAGGCGGCGCCAATGTTTGCCGAGACCAATGTGGATGCGATGTTCGGATCGCTCGGGTTCGAGGGTAAGCCCAAGTCAATTGATGAAATGGATGCCGCCGTCGCCGCCGAAGCGAAACGTCGTGCGCGCGATTGATACGAACGTCGTCGTCCGCTTCCTCGTCGCCGACGACAAGCGCCAGGCAAAGGCAGCACGCGACGCGATCGAAGCAGGCGACATCTTCATCGCGCGAACCGTGTTGCTAGAGAGCGAATGGGTGTTGCGCAGTGGTTACGACTTCGCCCCGCCGCGGATCGCCGCCGCGTTGCGCGGATTGGCCGGGCTCCCCGGCGTCACGGTCGAGGAGCCGCCCGTGTTGGCCCAGGCGCTCGACTGGATGGAAAGCGGCATGGACTTCGCCGACGCGCTGCATCTCGCAAAAGCTGCAGGCTGCACCGCATTTCTAAGCTTCGACCGGAAATTGGCCAAGTCGTCGGCCGGTCGATCGGCGGTCAAAGTTGAGTCGCCCTAAGCAGGGGCAGGCACGCTTCGACCAAGAGAATGTCGTTTGGGTCACGTTTGACGCCACCGGTTGGACTTCCTCTTCTGCCAGCCGGGTTGCACAAGCGAATGCCGAATGGTAGCGATAACATCGAATGAAATAGGCCGCTCATAGGGGCAAACAAGGCGGGGTCACCGCTGTCCGCCAGGGCGATCAGGGAGAGGCATAGAATGGCGAGATCACGCGCAAGAATGGCATTGGCAAATCCGCGCGCCGTCGTTCTTCTGGCTGCAGCGTTCCTCATCAATGCTCCGGGGGCTGCCGCTCAGACGTCGCCGCTGGTCGACCGCAATGGCAGCATCGTGGCGATCGAAGGATACGGGCCAAATATTGTCCGGATCACGATCGCCACCGATCGAGCGCTCGCCGCGGCGGGACCTGGCCCCGGCATCACCGGCCAGGCCGACCAGGCGAGCTGGACACATGTCCGGGACTCAGGCGGCGACGTGTTCCGTTCGGCCGCGCTCACCGTCGCGGTCGCAGCGCAACCCTGGCCCAAGGCACCGACGCAGATGGAGCGCTATTTCGCTCCGTCGCTGCCGCCCGTATCCATCACCATCGCCGGTGCGGACGGCCGCGCGATTACCGGTATGACCGGTTGGGAAATGGCGCCGCAAACCGTCAATGGCGAGAAGACCTTCCGCGTTGGCGCGAGCTTTTCCGACACCGCCGACACTCATTATTACGGGCTTGGCCAAAACCAGGAAGGCGTGCTCGACCTGCGTGGACGGACGATCGACTGCCGCCATTATTATGACGCGCCCGCCGGCGAGCAGGTCTGCGTGCCCTTTCTCGTCACGAACAAGGGTTATGCGATCCTGTGGGACAATCCGGCCGCGACCACCGTGTCCGCCGGACTGCACAACGCCACCCGTTTCCAGAGCCAGGTCGGCGAGCGCGTCTCGTTCTTCATCATTACCGGCGCATCCGCCGACGACCTCTATGCCGGTTATCGTCGCCTGACCGGGACAACCCCGCTGCCGCCCAAGGCGGCCTTTGGTCTCATCCAGTCCAAGGCCCGCTACGAGAGCCAGGCCGAACTGATGGGGGTCGCGCAGGAGTATCGACGCCGCGGCTACCCGCTCGACGCGATGGTGCTCGACTGGTTCTACTGGACGCGGATGGGCCAGCTCGACATCGACCGGACCTATTTTCCCGACCCCAAGGGCATGAACGACCAACTCCACGCCATGGGGATGCATTCGATCATCAGCGTCTGGCCGCGGTTCGAACGCGAATCGCGCTATTTCGACATGCTCGCCGCGAAGGGCTGGCTGCTTCACGACAAGGACGGCAAGGTCGTCGATGGACTGCCCGTTCGGTCCGATCGCGCCGGCGCCCTGCTGGATTCGACCAACCCCGAGGCCCGCGCCTGGTTCTGGCAACGCATCCGCGACAACATCTTGAGCCAGGGCTTCGATTATACCTGGCTCGACGAAACCGAACCTGATCTCGTCCCCGACGGCTTCTTCTATTCGATCGGGTCGGGCGACCGGTATCACAACCTGTTTCCGTTGCTGCACACGTCCTCCGTGGCCCAAGGCTCGGCTGCCGATCGCCCGAACTTCCGCAACATGATCCTGTGTCGTGCGGCCTATCTGGGCACCCAGGCGAACGGCTGCCTGTTCTGGTCTTCCGACGTGCAGTCGACATGGGAGGCCCTTCGGCGGCAGGTGCCGACGGGGCTCGGCTTCACGGCCTCAGGCCTGGCCTATTGGGGATCGGATACGGGCGGCTGGCAGTGGCCGAGCGGTCCGCCGGCGCGGCGCCCCGTTCTGGTCGACCCAGCCGGCGCGAAGACGATGGCGCCGGATTATCGCGACTATCCCGAGCTGTTCGTGCGTTGGTTCGAGTATAATACGCTAACGCCGACCTTGCGCATCCACGGCCAGCGGCCGGCCACTGCCATCTGGGAATATGGCGCGGCGGCAGAGCCGATCCTCGCGCAGTGGCTGCGGCTGCGCTATTCGCTCATCCCCTATCTTTACCCATTGGGCCGCGAAACCTACGACACCGGCGCGCCGTTCATGCGCGCGCTGTTCATGGACTTCCCCGCCGACACCCAGGCATCGACCATCGGCGACGAATATATGCTCGGGCCGGCGTTGCTCGTCGCGCCGGTGACCGAACAGGGCGCGACCAGCCGCAAGGTCTATCTGCCCGCCGGCACCGACTGGTACGACTGGTGGACCAACGCGAAGGTGGCCGGAGGCCAGTGGATCGACTCGCCCGCGCCGATCGATCGCATTCCCGTGTTCGTCCGCGCCGGCTCGATCGTACCGATCGGCGTGCAGGTGCCGAGCACCGCCACGCGCCAGCCGCTGGAGAAGATCCGGGTCTATCCGGGCCGCGACGCCCGCTTCGCGCTCTATGACGACGACGGGACCACCAACGACTATCGGGCGCGCGGCGGCAAGACTGCCGAGCTGCGCTGGGATGAGGCCAGCCACAGGCTCACCGCATCCGGCGCCCTTCCGACGGGACAGGCGCTCGCCCCCCTGGTGGAGGTTGTCGGCGCAAGCAAATAGGAATCCAAGCCGCTGCTTGTCGCGGACATGCCATCATGACCATACCGACCTCGTCGCGGAAGACGTGACGTCGTCATGACTGATAGCTAGATTCGGCCCACCCTCGCGTGGACAAGGGAAGAAGAGCGTTTTCTTCCCAATCAAACCACGCCTTGCCCGGTGATCTTCAGCACGGGGGTGAAGGCGGGTTTTGCATCCGGAAGCTTGACCGTCAGGCCATCCATGCCCAGCTCAAACGGCACCGGTCCATAGCCCAGAAGCTCGACCTTTTCGATCCTGCCCTTGCGCTGCGGCGAGCCCGCGGCCATCGAATAGACCGTCAGATATGGCGCGTTGGGCCATTCCGCCGCCAAGGCATAAAGCACGCCCGCCTTTGTGGTGAAGCGGATATCCTCGTGCGACAGCCCTTCCGCGACATCTTCACTTTGAAAACCTTCGGCGAAACGGGTCGGGCCTTCGCCATAGATGTCCCAGGGACGGGTATCGAAGATCGCCTCGGCATTGATCTCCATCCAGCCGGCCAGATCGGTCAGGATCTTTTCTTCCTTATCGTCGATCTCGCCATTGCCGCGCAGCGGAATGCTGAGCAGCAATGCGCCGTTCTTCGACACCGTGTCGATCAGACGCTGGATGACCTGCTTGGCGGTCTTGTAGCCGTTATTGTCATAGAGGCGGCGGTCATAATGCCACTGGCCGATGCAGGTGCAGGTCTGCCAGGGCTTGTCGCGCAAGTGGTTCGAGAAGCCGCGTTCGACATTCTTGACCAGAGCTCTCGACTGGTCCTCATCCAGACCATTGCTCGTAACCACGGCCTGCAAACCGTTATTCCATTTGATGTTCTTATTATAGAAATGGGCTACGGCTTCCAGTCCCGTCTGGCCAAGCGGCATGACGTTGCAGTCGAAAAACACGAAGTCGGGGCGGTATTGCTCGACGAGATTCATTTGTCGCGCCAGCCAATGCTTTGCGTACCACGGATTATTTGGCGGCGGCGTTTCCAACCACTGTTCGGTGACCTGGTTGAACGCGTTCATGTCCTTGATCGTCTTGATTCCGTCGGGCGGCGTGAAACCTGCCGCCGGGCCGGTATAAAGCGCCTGTGGATCGAGGCCGTCCCACCACTTACCCTTGCCGTCGTCCTTTCGGCGCGTAGCGGCGTCATACCGCACCCCATGCATGATGCCCTCAGTGTCGTACCCATAAGCCGTCTGCCACCAGAGCCAGGCGTGGCCCGAGTGGTTCGAGACGCCAAAACGCAATCCGTGATCGCGGGTCACCTTGGCCCACTCGCCGACAATATCGCGTTTCGGGCCGACCTTCGTCGAGTTCCAGGCATGATATTTCGAGTTGAAGTTGTCGAAATTGTCGTGATGACTCGCCATCGAGACGAAATACTTCGCGCCCGCTTTCTTATAGAGCCCCATCAGGCGCTCCGGATCCCACTTGTCCACCTTCCAGGTGTTGATGATGTCCATGAAACCATAGACGCTGGGGTGACCATAATTGGCGACGTGGTGGTTATAATAATCGCTGCCCTGGATATACATCCGGCGGCCGTACCAGTCGCCGAATTCCGGCACACATTGCGGTCCCCAGTGCGCCCAGATGCCGAACTTCGCGTCGCGGAACCAATCCGGCGTCTGGTAGCCGGCTTCCAGCGACTCCCAACTGCCCTCGAAAACGGGCTTTGCCTCTCTTGCTTCGGATTTGGCCAGAGCAAGTGCGGCGACTGCGTTCGTGGCGACCAGGCTGGACGCCCCAGTCAGAAGGTTGCGACGCGAAAGTTTCATTCGATGACTTTCCTCAAAAAAGGAGGACGCAAGTTGCAAGCGTCCGACGCTGGCCAGCAACAGCGGACAGGGTTGATCAATTGCATTGACGCGTCGACGAAACTGACACCCGATCGGACGCCCCGCGTTCCAACCGCGCAAATCGAAAAGCCCTGCCTGGCGATACAGGAGAACCGTCGGGACCGACCGGAAACAGGTCTTGGCGGCGATCAGAAAGACGCGACGACCTTGAGAATGGTGTCGGCATTGCGGATCAATTCGGGCAAGCGCAGCGGCAGTTCATCGGCCGCGATGCTGTGGGTGTGCAGGACGTCGGTCGGGATGGCACCAGACTTGATCGCTTCGATCACCCGCGAGAAATCCTCGGCCAGCGCGTTTCGGCTCGCGATCAGCGTCGCCTCACGCTTATGGAACTCCGGGTCTTCGAAGCTGAGTTCGCCTTGCGCGACGCCGACCAGCACCAGTGCGCCGCCATGCGCGACGAACGACAAGCTGCGACGCATCGCCTCCAGCGATCCGGTGGCGTCGACCACGACGTCGAACATGTCGCCGTTGGTGTGGTCGGCAAGCGACTGATCGAGCCGGTCATCCGCGACCACCCCGTCTAATCCGAGGCGATCGCGAACGAAGGCGACCCGCGCTGCCAGCCGATCGACGAGTAACGGCCTTCTCCCATCCAGCTTCGCAAACAGTGCGGTCGCCACACCGATCGGCCCGGCGCCCACGACGAGCAGATGGTCGCCGCCTTTCGGCGCGCGGGCGGCCGCATGCGCTCCCACTGCCAAGAACTCGACCATCGCCGCCTGCGCCGGCGAGAGGCCCTCCGCATCGATCACCGCCGTTTGCGGCACCGCCAGAAATTCGCACATGCCGCCATCGACATGGACACCTAGCACGCGAATATTCACGCACGCATTGGGCTTGCCGCGGCGGCACGCCACACAATGGCCGCACGCGAGATAGGGGTTGATCGCGACCTGCTGCCCGACGCGCAGTGACGTCCCCTCGCCCAGGGCGACGATTTCCCCGCCCAATTCGTGGCCCATGATCCGCGGATAATGAAGAAAGGGGTGTTTGCCGGCGAAGATATGGAAGTCGGTGCCGCACAAGCCGATTTGCCGAATATGGATCAGCGCCTCGCCGGGTCCGGGCTGCGGTTTATCCCGCGCGATAACATCCAATTGAAACGGCTCATGGCAGACAATGGCGCGCATAACAGTCGGCCCCTCCTGGACAGCGCCATCGCATGATTATTTCCGTATGTGCAAGTCCGTTCTCGCCAGCGCTAAGAGATTTTGGTCAACCTTCAGGCGCCAAGTTCCCAAGACGGTAACTCGTGTTCCCTAGATCGATAGTCTCGGACCAGGTTCGCCGACACGATGCCGTTGCGATCGGGTCGTCGTAGATCGCAGCCCCCAAGTCGCTCACCGGCGTCCGGTCGAGGACGGGTAAGCAGCCGCGAGGGGTTGTGCTTGGGTGGTCAATGGGCAGTGCCGATGGCGATGCTCCTGAGTCTTTGCCGTTTTCTGGTCGTTGCCCGCCTTCGCCGAATCGCGCGGAACGTCGAACCGACAATGTCGTCAGAGGTCGTGGAGGGGTCAGTCCGGTTGGTAGCCTAGCCGATCCGATACCCGCATCGTCGCCGAGTGAAGGAGATCGCGCGCTGCATCGATATGGACCTTCTGCGAACCGTCGATCAGTTCGAGGAAAGGAATCGTCAACGCCGCGATGACCTCGCGATCAAAGCCGAAAACCGGAAAGCTGATGTCGGTCACACCGTAGGTGATCGGACTTTGGCGCAGATCGAAGCCGGCAGCGCGAATGGCTTCCTTTCGCTCCGTCAGCCACGCGCGATCCACTTCGATGCCGCGCTCGCTCTCCGCTGCACGGACAATTTGTTCGCAGCGCTGATCATTTGAAAATGCCAGGATGACCTGACCCGAACAACTTCTCACAATGTCGATATGAGCGCCGACCTTGAGCGCGAAGCCGCGCGTACCAGGCTGTTCCTCCCGCGCTATCACGATGCCCCGACCGCCGTTCGGCACGACCAGATGGCAGGACTGGCCGGCCTCCATTGCCAGTACCTGCATTTCCGGCAGCGCCGCCCGGACGAGATCCTGCGACGGTGTCGCCCGGTAGGCGAGATCGAGGAGCTTGTAGGTGACGGTGTAGCGGTCGGTCGTCTGCGATTTCTGAAGATATCCCAGCTGCTCCATCACAACCACGATGCGAAACAACTCTCCGACGGTCCTCCCCAGATCGGCCGCCATTTCGCTGACCAGCGCGCCCTGCGGCCATCTCACGAGCAGTTCGATCACCTCGAAGGCCTTTTCGATCGCCGGAGCGGCGTAGGTCCCTTTCACCCCTGTTCGTCCCATCGCGGCCTCAGTCTCTCCATGATCTCTGTGGAAGGCGTGATCGCCCGGCCTGCGCTGCAGCGCAAGTCGGAAGGCCGACACCGCGCATCTGTGGGCGAGCTGGAGGCTGCGTCCACCTCCGCTCGCCGCCCGCCGACGATTGCGACGTCCGAAGGCTCAAGCCTTTGAACCGTTAGCGCTTGGCCGTCCGCCCAACCGCAATTCCATATTGGCTAGGTTGCATCAAAGAGAATAATATTGCACCAATGAAAACAACCGGCGCACCGTCTGTGAAAGCTGGACGGAATTGGCGCACACTAACGGCGGGAGGGAGAGATGACGAAGTTCAGCAAACGCGAGATTTTGAGCGGCCCGCTTCTTGCCCTTGGCGCCGGCGCGCTGGGCCGGATCCGACCTGCTGCAGCGGCGGCACTCTCGGCGGCCGAACGCGACGTCGCGCGCGGTCCGTTCAGCGCGACGCAGGAATCGCTCAAAACCTATCGCACGCCGGATTGGTTCAGAGACGCGAAGTTCGGCATCTGGGCGCATTGGGGGCCGCAGGCGGTGCCGCGCCAGGGCGATTGGTACGCCCGCTTCATGTATGTACCCGGCCATCCGCATTACGACCACCACCTCAAGACCTACGGCCATCCATCGGAAAAGGGTTACAAGGACCTCATTCCGCTCTGGAAGGCCGAGCGCTGGAATCCGGACGCGCTGATGGCCCGCTATGCCGCTGCTGGCGCCAAATATTTCGTGTCCATGGGCGTTCACCACGACAATTTCGACCTGTGGAACTCGAAACATCACCGGTGGAATGCCGCCGTCATGGGTCCGAAGCGCGACGTCGTGGGCACCTGGCAGGCGGCAGCGAAGCGACAAGGACTCCGCTTCGGCGTTTCCGAGCATCTCGGTGCCAGCTATTGCTGGTGGTATCCGAACCATCTCTACGATCAGTTCTGGCCGAAGCTTGGCATCCCCTATGACGGTGCCGATCCGGCCTATGCCGATCTCTATCACGACAATCGCGACGAACCGTTCCGCAACACCAGGGAGAGCTGGTACACCACCAACCCGGCTTACCATCAGCTCTGGCTGAAACGAATCCGCGATCTCGTCGACAGCTACCAGCCGGACCTTCTCTATTCGGACGGCGGCCTACCGTTCGGCGAAGTCGGCCGCACGCTGGTCGCCCATCTCTATAACAGCAGCATTGCCCGGACCGGCCGGCTCGAGGCCGTCTACAATTGCAAGGACAGCGGCACGGGCGAGTTCTTCAAGGAAGGAATGGTGCAGGACGTCGAACGCGGGGTGCTCAAGGGGATCAATCCCCTGCCCTGGCAGACCGACACCTCCAACGGCGACTGGTTCTACAGCGACAATTACAAATACAAGACGCCCAGCGACATCATCACCATGCTTGCGGACATCGTCAGCAAGAACGGCAACATGCTGTTGAACGTAGTCCTTTATGCGGACGGATCGCTGCCGCCGGAATCAGACGAGCTCCTGACCGAGCTCTCGGCGTGGATGAGGGTCAACGCCGAAGCCATCCACGGCACTCGCCCGTGGAACGTCTACGGCGAGGGACCGACCGAGGCAGCGGAGGGTATGTTCAAGGAGGATGTCGATTATTCCGCGCGCGACATCCGCTTCACGGTCAAAGGCAAGGCGCTCTATGCGATTACGCTGGGCGAACCGTCGAACCTGACGGAGATCGCTTCGTTGCGGACCGGCGCGCCGCATGCGCAGGGCCGCGTCGTTGGCGTCGAACTGCTCGGTGCTGGCCCGGTTCAGTTTCGCCGCACCTCGAAAGCCCTTTCGATCGCCGTTCCCGGCCGTCTGCCGACCCGCCACGCCAGCGTTTTCAAGATACATTGGGCCTGACACCCAAGGAGCGCCGGGGCCAGCGCGACCGATCTCCCCGGCCGTTTCGACCATCGATCCATCGAAGAAGGACCTACCATGCACCGCCGCTCGGCTAGCCTCGCCGCCATTGCCCTAGCATTCGTTGTTTTTAGTGGCGTTGCGCCGAACAGTCTCACGTCACCGGCGAGTGCGCAAAGCGCGGTCGGGCACCCCGAATGGCCAGGCAAGGGCCAGTTGTTCGTCGGCACCTGCTATCAGCCGGTCGATCGCAGCCCGGAACAGATTCGGCAGGATATCGCGATCATGAAGGCCGCGGGCTTCAACCTGGTGCGCATGGGCGATCTGTCCTGGGACTCGTTCGAGCCGGAAGAAGGTCGCTTCACGTTCGAGTGGTTCGACAAGGTTATCGATCAGATGCACCAGGCCGGCATCCGGGTCATCGTCGATATCCCCGGTGAACCGGCGCCGATCTGGATGCACAAAAGCTATCCTGGGGTCGACATCATCAACCAGGACGGCGTCAGGATCAACGCGGCGAGCCGCTATTGGGACAATATCAGCGATCCGGACTATCGCCGCCTGGCCAAGCGCCTCGCGCAGAAGATGATGGAACGATATGCGCGAAATCCTGCGGTCATCGCCGTGGGTTACGACAATGAGATCGGGAATGGGCACATGTCCTATTCCGCTGCCGATCGTGACCGCTTCGTCGCCTGGCTCAAACGCCGCTACGGCTCGATCGAGGCGCTCAACAAAGCTTGGGCGACCCAGCGCTGGTCACGCCGCATCAACAGCTGGGATCAGGTGGACCTGCCCTACGAACGCGGCCCCGGCCCGAACGAACGCTATCTCGACCTGCGCCGTTACTGGTCCGACGACACGATCGGCGCGCTCGAGGATCTGGAAGCGGTGCGCAAGCAATATGCGCCGAACCTTCCCGTCGCTTCCAACTTCTGGCCGACGGCGGGCACCAAGGGCTTTGACTATCTGCGCTCGTGGGAGAAGATCTCGACGTATGGCGCGCAAGGCTTTTATCCGGGCGACCCGGGGGGCGCCGCGTTCGAGGCGATGTCAAACCGTGCAGGTCATGACACCCCGCTCTGGTTCAACGAGTTCACCGCCGGTGGCGGCGGCTATTACGGCACACCCGGCCGCTCGCGGATGTGGGCCTATTTCGGCCTGATCTACTACACGCAGACCTTCCTCGCCTGGACGTTCAATTCGCATATCGGCGGCGAGGAGCAGGCGCTTTTCGGCCTGGTCGATCATGACGGCCGCCCGTCGTGGAAAGTCGACGAATTCGCCCAGATCGCGCGCGAGTTCCAGACGATGAAGACGCTGGGGTTTCCGCGCTACCGCCAGCCCGAGGTCGCCGTGAACTTCTCGTTCCAAAACCTCTGGCTGACCAGCCCGCCCCCGGGGCCGAACACGATGCCGGAATATTTCAAGGGCAATTACACCGGGCAGGCCCAGACGGCCTTCCGGCCGTTCTTCGAGGACAATATCGACGCCGCGGTCATCGACGTCGGCCACGACGCGCTCGATCGGTACAAGCTCGCGATCCTTCCCAGCACCTATGTGATGGACGAGCCGACTGCGGCGGCCGTGCGAAAGTACGTCGCCAATGGCGGGACGGTGATCATGACCGGCTATTCGGCGAAGGTCGATGAAACGGGCAAATGGTTCGAAACTTCCCTGCCCGGCCGGTTGAGCGACGTTTTCGGCCTGCGGACCAATGCGTTCTATCGCGCCGAACAGCCATTGAAGGTCACCTTCGACGGTCAGACGCTGACCGGCAGCGATCCCTATTATGAAGTACTCGAACTCGGCACCGCCAAGCCGCTGGCGACATTCTCCAACACGCCGCAAAAGAGCGCCGCGATCACCGTCAATCATTTCGGCAAGGGCCAGGCAATCTATGTCGCCACCGCGCCGCAAACCGAACTCCTTGGGCCGCTGGTGCGCTCGCTCTATCCAGCGCTTGGCATAAAGCGCGGGCCCGCGACGCCGCCCGGCGTGATCGCTCGCGAGGTCGATGGGCGTACGCTTTACGTCAACACCACACCGTCTCCGATCACCGTCTCGTTCAACGGCGTGAAGACCGGCGTGCTGTCGCACAAGCGCTACGCGGGCACCATTGCGCTAGCGTCGTACGGCGTGGAGCTCGTTCAATAGGGATTTTTTTGAATTCACTGTCGCGCAGACGATCTGGATCCGTCAGCGAGACGGGTCCTCCGGCGCGCATGGCGACGCGGCGCTCGTCCTTGAAGCGGCAGAACCATGCGCTCGCTAACCTTGCGCTGCTGCAGATGGCGTGATCGCAGTCGAGCTTGTCTTTGCAGCGGCGCTTGGACGCCGCGAAGATTCCAGCATTCGGGTATTTCTGGCCGACCAGCGTCTTCCGCTCATCGTCGAATCGATGGGCCAGCCGCCACAGTTTCGGCCCGCTCGCTTGATCGGCAGACGAAACGATCTGGTACCAGCTGAAATGTGTGGCTGGCTGGGGCGGCAGGATTCATTAGTGAGATCTATCTATTTGATTTACAACTATATTACGTTTCGCACTGACTGGTGAGACCAACAAAAAGACCAACAGCGATGCAACTCTGGTTGGCAAAGTTGAGCCAGATATTGCACGGGAGCGCTGCCTCCGAGAGCAGCAGTAACAGTTTCGAGTCCAAAGTATTTACCAGGCGCGGAATGCCTTGACTCTAGCCGGATACGGAAGGCCGCGTGGCAGTACGCCATCCCGATCAAAATGACAGCAATCGGCTATGGTCGATTGCAATTGTCGGGCGGGTCTAGCGTCCGCAAGGCGCCCTATTGTCGCCGTTAACCATCGCCGGCAGCGAATCTAAAAGCGGTCGTTCGCCTAAATTGCGGCCATGCGACCGCTACGGGTGGGAAGCGGTGTCAGGCCCGCTGTGTTATGTCTCCCGTCACAGCGTCCACATCGAACCCGAGCAGGCCGCAAGCGGATTGTCCATCAGCGTTTCAGTAGGGGGGCCTAGCTCCTTGAGCTTTCCACGACATTGGTCTCCCGCGCCTCCCGCGATCCAGCATAATTGACATATCTATCCTGCATATTGCTATATCAGATGGCAGAGGTCGACGATCGACCCGAAGGGGAGTGGGACAGATATGTGGCGCCGCATTGCGATCCTTCTATGTGTCACCGTGTCGTCTGGGGGACTGGCGCAGCAGCAGGCAACGGTCGGCTTTTTCGTCTCGCCCGTCGGCGATGACAAAGGCCCGGGCACGCAGGACAGGCCCTTCCGCACGCTGAAGCGCGCCCAGGCAGCAATTCGGACCGCCAATCAGAGCAACGATGTGGTGCTGACCGTGATGGATGGTACCTATCGGCTAGAAGCGCCTCTCGACCTGGCAGCCGCGGACGGCGGCCTGAACGGCCATAGCGTCACGTGGAAGGCGGCCGGCAATGCCCATCCAGTGATCTCCGGCGGCGTCGCCGTGGAAGGCTGGAAGCTCGCCGACCGGGCCCGCAATCTCTACGTCGCCTCGGTCCCCAAGGGCGTGGATGCTCGCCAGCTCTGGGTGGATGGCCGCCTCGCCAAGCGCGCGGCGGTCGAGATCCCGCGCTCGGCGGTGACCTTCACTGATGCCGCGCTGGTGATCAACGATCCGGCCTACGACTATCTTGCCAAACTACCCGATCAACGCCGCGTCGAAGTGGAGGGCCTGGGCTACTTCACCAATCGCTTTGCGCCGGTCGAGCGAATCGAAGGCCGAAGGCTGGTCATGCAGCAGCCTGCATGGGACAATAACAATTGGGGCTATGACACGCTGAACAAGCCCTATGGGCCCGAGTTCGCGCATCTCTATCTGGTCAACTCGCTCGCCTTCCTGACCCAGCCCGACCAATGGTATCTCGATCCCGCGGCAGGCAAGCTATATTATCGCCCCCGGCCCGGCACCGACATGACCAAGGTCCGTGTCGAACTGCCCCGCCTGCGCTATCTGATCTCGATCAGCGGCAGCTACGACCGTCCGGTCCGCGACATCAGCTTCAGCGGCTTCCGTTTTTCCCATACGAGCTGGATGGGTCCCTCGACGAACGAGGGCTATGCCAACCAGCAGAGCGGCACGTTCCTGGCGGGCGTATCGAAGAGTCGACCGGCGGATGCGCTGACGAACTGCTCCTGGGGCTGTCCCGGCTTCGAGATACGGCGCAACGAATGGTCGCAGATTCCCGCCGCGATCCAAGTCTCGGCCGCGCAGCGGATCAAGTTCGATCATAACGTCTTCGCCCATCTCGGCCAGGTCGCGCTGGGCATCGGCAACAACCCCGACGCGAACGCCAGCGGCATCGGCTATGGCGCCCAGGCGATCGAGATCTCCTCAAACGTCTTCACCGACATCGCCGCCGGGGCGATCCTGGTGGGCGGCGTGCGGCGTGAAGCGCATCATCCGGTCAATGAGGGTCAGACCAACCGCCAGGTGATGATCCGCAACAACCGCATCTCGAAAGTGAGCCAGGATTATCGGGACAATAGCGCGGTGCTCAGCACCTATGTCGATCGGGCGCTGATCCTGCACAACGACATTTCGGACGTGCCCTATGACGGAATCGACATCGGCTGGGGGTGGGGCCTGAACGATTCCGGAGGCAACCCGTCCTACCGCACGCGCGAACGCGGCTATTACGACTATGCGCCCAATCTCGTCTATCGCGAGCCGACGACGCACCGAGACGTGATCGTCGCCTATAACCGTATCCATGGCGCCAAGCAGCATTTCGAGGATGGCGGCGCGATCTACAATCTCTCCGCCAGCCCCGGCACGGTGATCGCGGAGAATTACATCTACGATATCCCGAAGAAGATCGCGCTCTATCTCGACGAAGGGTCGCGCTACGTGACGGTCCGCGGCAACGTGGTCGACGGTGCGGGCAAGTGGCTCAACGTCAACACGGTGCGCGGCTCTTTCCCCGAACGGATCAGCCCGGACAACACCGCCACCGGCAACTGGCACAACACCACCGAAATCGGTGGGATGTGGGATGCCTATCAGAACAATCTGATCCTTGACGACCATTTGGTGAAGGGCACGGCCTGGCCGGCTGAGGCGCGCAAAGTGATGGACGCATCCGGCATCGAGCCAAAAGCGGGCGTACCCATCTATGACCCCGCGACTGGGGTGGTGAAGTGAATGGCGCACCCAGGCGATTGCGGGCCGAAGCCGAACTGAGCCGCCGCGCCGTCGCCATCGGGCTGGGCGCCGCGCTGCTCTCGCAGCCGGCGCTGGCCCAGGCCGCGCGATCGCTGGGCGCATTCTACGACGTGCGTGCCTATGGCGCGCGGGGCGAGGGCAAGACGATCGACAACCACGCGATCAACCGCGCGATCGAAGCGGCGACCAAGGCAGGCGGCGGCACCGTCGTCGTGCCGCCGGGACGCTATCTTTGCTTCTCGATCCGGCTGAGGGACAATGTGACGATCGTGCTGACGGCGGGCGCGGTGATCGAAGCTGCCGATCCCGTCGCGCACAAAGGCGCCTATGACGAGCCCGAGAACGACATGGAGGAGCAATTCCAGGATTTCGGCATCACCCATGTTCATAACAGCCTGATCTATGGCGACGGCGTCAGCAACGTCGCGATCGTCGGGCGCGGCATGATTCATGGGCTGGGACTCGACCGTGAAGGCCCGGGCGACCGCTGGCACAACAAGCCCGGCTGGAAGTCGCCAACGGAGCTCGGCATCACCCCGCGCGAGGCGCGGCTGCGCGATCCCAAGGAGCGCGCCGTGCTGGGCCGCGCCAACAAGTCGATCGGGCTGCGCAACTGCCACAATGTGGTACTGCGTGACTTCGTGGTGCTGCAGGGGGGGCATTTCTGCGTGATCGCGCACGGCGTGACCAACATGACGATCGACAATCTCACCATCGACACCGACCGCGACGGTATCGATATCGACTGTTGCCGCGACGTGCGGGTCTCCAACTGCATCGTCAACGCGCCCAAGGACGACGCGATCGTCCTCAAGAGCAGCTACGCGCTCGATCGCAAGGTGATCTGCGAGGACGTCACCGTGATCGGCTGCAAGACGATGGGCTATGCGATGGGATCCCTGCTCGACGGCACCTACCGTCAGTCCTCCTATAGCAGCGTCGACAGCGTCGGGCCGCTGGGCCGCATCAAGCTGGGAACCGAGAGCAATGGCGGTTTCCGCAACATCCAGATCACCAATTGCACCTGCGAGAACAGCCGCGGCATCCTGATCGGCGTGGTGGACGGCGGCACGCTGGAGGACGTACTCATATCCGGAATCACCATGCGTAACCCGGTCAACCATCCGCTGTTCGTGCACCAGGCCGCCCGCCTGCGGGCGCCGGCAGGCACGACGGTGGGCAAGTGCCGGCGCGTCAAGTTCAGCGACATCAACGTATCCGGCGCCGACCCCCGTTATCCATGCGGTGTCGCCGGGATCGCCGACGGACCCGTCGAGGACGTGAGCTTCGCGAACATCGACGTCACCAGCCGCGGCGGCGGCACCGCCGAGGACGCCGCGCGTGTGCCCGAGGACCGGCGGGTAACCAGCCTGGAGGTGAGCTTCATGGGTACGCTTCCCGCGCACGGCTTCTTCGCCAGGCATGCACGCAGGCTGATCCTGCGCGACATGACCTTCCGGACGGAAGCGCCCGACGCGCGCCCGACGATCGTGCTCGACGATGTCCGCGGCGCGATCATCGACGGTATCGTCTCGCAGCGTCCGCGCACGACCGCGATCGACGCGCGTGGCAGCAGCGACGTCACGACCGGTGACATCCGTAATTTCGGATAGGACGAGATATGGCTGTCCCCCGCGTGCTCGTCACGCGCCGCCTGCCCGATGCCGTCGAGCAGCATCTCGGCGCGCGGTTCAATGCTACCTTCAATCCCGACGATACGCCGCTCGATCCAAGCCAGCTCGCCGAGGCGATGCGCGACTATGACGCGCTGTGTCCGACCATCACCGATCGGCTGAATGCGGAAATCCTCGGCCTTGCCGGTGCCCGGGTCCGCATCATCGCCAATTTCGGTGCCGGCATGGACCATGTCGATCTGGCCGCCGCACGGACCGCCGGCATCGTCGTCACCAATACTCCCGATGTCCTCAGCGATGCGACGGCGGAACTGGCAATCACGCTGATGCTGATGACGGCTCGCCGGGCCGGCGAAGGCGAGCGGGTGTTGCGCGCCGGCGCCTGGCAAGGCTGGGCACCGACGAACCTGATCGGGCAGAGCATTGTCGGCAAGACGTTGGGCCTGGTCGGCTTCGGCAGGATCGCGCAGAAGACGGCCGAGTGCGCCCGGGCCGGATTCGGCATGAAGATCGCGTATTACAGCCGTCGCCGCGTCCCCGCCGAAATCGAAGCGAAGTTCGCCGCGCGCTACGTGCCCAGTCTCGAAACACTGGCGGGCGAGGCCGATGTCCTGTCGCTCCATACGCCGGGCGGCGCGGAGACGCGGCACTTGATCGATGCCGCAATGCTCGCGCGCATGAAGCCCAGCGCCATTCTGGTGAATACCGCGCGAGGAACGGTGGTCGACGAGGTCGCGCTCGCCGAGGCCCTCGAGGCAGGCCGCATCGCCGCTGCCGGCCTAGACGTCTACGAGCGGGAACCGCACGTGCACCCTGCCCTTCTCGAACGCGAGGATGTCGTGCTGCTGCCCCATCTCGGCAGCGCCACGATCGAAACCCGCGTGGCGATGGGGATGCGGGCCGCGGCCAATCTCGAGGCATATTTCGGCGGCAAGGAACCGAGAGACCGTGTCGCCTGAATTTCCGCCGGTCGCGACTATCATCGAACGCGACGTAAGGGACGCTCTGGCGCGCGGCGGCGAGCAGCCGATCGTCATCGGCCTGTGCGGCGCGCAGGGCAGCGGCAAGAGCACGGCGGCCGCCCAGGTCCATGCGGCGCTGATTGCGAGCGGCATCCGCTCGGCGGTGCTGTCGCTCGATGACCTCTACCTGACCGCCGCGGAACGGAACGCGCTCAGCGAGGAAGTGCATCCGCTCCTGCGCACGCGCGGCGTGCCCGGGACGCATGACGTGGCGCTCGGCATGATCATCCTCGACCAGCTGCAGTCGGGAAAGCCGGTGCGGCTTCCGAAATTCGACAAGGCGTGTGACGATCGTGCTCCGCCCGATCGTTGGCAGGTCGCCCCGCCGGGCGTCCAGATCGTCCTGTTCGAAGGCTGGTGCGTCGGGGCCCGGCCGCAGAGCCAAGCGGCATTAGCCGCGCCGGTGAACGCGCTCGAGGCGGAACAGGATCGCTCCGGCAGCTGGCGCAGCTATGTCAACGATCAGCTCGCCGGCCGCTATCAATCTTTGTTCGCCCGTCTCGATCGGCTCATCCTGCTGGAGGCCCCAAGCTTCGACGTCGTCCGCGCCTGGCGCACCGAGCAGGAGGAAGGCCTTCGTCGCGCCGCGGGGAACGGGATTGGCGCCGGGATGAACGACGCCGAGATCGAGATCTTCATCCAACATTACGAGCGTCTGACGCGTCACATCCTCGAGGAGATGCCGGCGCGCGCCGATCTCTCGATCGTCCTCGACGAGCACCGAACCGTAATCGGCGTCAAACGCGTCCTAACGAACTGATATCTCTGTTGCGCCAACTGATCTATTTGATTAGGCAATAGGTCGCGCTCAAACGGAGGACGTTGGACATGGTCGAGCTGTTCGGCCGATCGATATCGGCGCGCGACGTCGCGGAACATGCCGGCTCGCTGTCGCAGTTCGCGGGCGTGCGATTGATGACGCTCGGCGACGGGATCGAACGCGGGATTCGCATGCTCGAGTTCCGCACCGGCACCGGGCTACGCTTCACCGTCCTTGTCGACCGCGCGATGGACATCGCCGATTGCGAGCATAATGGCCGCGCGATCGGCTGGCATTCGCCGGCCGGCTTCCGCCATCCAGGGCTGCATGATTATGAAGGCGAAGGCGGCCTTTCCTGGCTGCGCTCCTTCTCCGGCCTCATGGTCACCTGCGGTCTCGACCATATCCTGTTCATGGATGAGGACGATGCCGCCCAATATACTTACGGACCGCGGCAGACAGTCTCGTCGTCGCTGCACGGCCGCATCGGCACGATTCCCGCCCGCCTGACCGGCTATGGTGAACGATGGGAGGGCGACCGCTGCTTCCTCTGGGCCGAGGGGACGGTGCAGCAAGCGACCGTCTTCGGCGAGGACCTGCACCTGATCCGCCGGATCGAAGCCGAGGTCGGCAGCAACGAGATCCATCTGCACGACCGCGTCGTGAATCACGGCTTCTACCGCACGCCGCACATGTTCCTGTACCACATCAACATCGGCCACCCCGTGCTGGCCGAAGGCTCACGCTATCTCGCCCCATTGAGCGACGTCGTCTGGGCGGCGCATGCGGGCGAAGATTACGCCAAGAGCGGCATCGGCTACCGCACGATGCCGCGCCCGCAGCACGACTTTCACGAGCAGGTCTGGCAGTATGAGATGGCCGCCGATGCCGATGGCCGCGTGCCGGTCGCCTTGGTCAACGATGCACTCGGCTTCGGAGTGCTGGTCGAGACGCGCAAGGACCAGTTCCCCTGCCACTACGAATGGCAGAACTTTCAGGCCGGCCAGTATGCGCTGGGTATCGAGCCCTCGACCAACCACGTGCTGGGCAAGCAGTTTGCCCGCCAGCGCGATGAGCTCATCTGGCTCGAACATGGCGAAGAGCGGCGCTACGACACCGTATTCGCCGTGCTCGACGGCACGGACGCCATTGCCCGCGCCGAGACCCGCATCCGCGCGATCGGCAGCCAGCCCGACACCGATTTCCCGGAGCCCAGCGGCAACTACCCAGATATCCCAGGACGCGAGACGAAGGCATGAGCATCGCCGGCCGTACGATCCTCTATACCGGCGCGGCGGGTGGGCTCGGCCTGCCGACGACGCTCGCCTTCCTCGAAGCCGGTGCCCACGTCGTCGCTGTGGATAACGATCCCGCAAAGGTCTCGGCGCTCGAGGCCGCGGCGCCGGCCGAATCCCGCGAGCGGCTGGTGGTGCTTGCGAGCGACCTTTCGGACCTCGCCCGCTTCCGCGCCGACCTCACCCGCGTGGCGGAGAAGACCGGCGGCTATGACGTCGTCATCAACAATGCGGCGATCTACCCGTCCAAGCCCTTCGAGGAATATACGATCGAAGAGCATCAGGCGGTGCAAAGGGTGAATGTCGATGCCGGCATCGTCGCAGTCCAGGTCGCGCTGCCCGGCATGAAGGCGCGGCAATGGGGCCGGATCATCAATATCGCCAGCGTAACCTTCTATGGCGGTTGGGCTTTGCTCTCGCCCTATGTCGCGTCCAAGGGCGCCTTGGTCGGGCTTACCCGGGCCTGGGCGCGCGAGTTCGGCGGCGACGGCATCACCGTCAATGCGATCGCGCCCGGCGCTTTTCCGACCGATGCGGAGAAGATCCACCCGGATCCGGAGGCGTATACGCGGTTCGTGCTCGATCGCCAGGCGGTCAAACGGCGCGGCACGCCTGCCGACATCGCCAAGGCGCTCGCCTTCCTCGCGTCCGACGACGCGGGCTTCATCACCGGCCAGACGCTCAACGTCGACGGCGGGTGGGTCATGCACTGAGGGCTGAAGGACATCATGGGTATCTTGAACGGCTATCGCGTACTCGATTGCTCCATCGCGATGGCGGGGCCGTTCGCGGCGCAGCGGCTGGGCGATCTTGGCGCCGATGTGGTGAAGGTGGAGCCGACCGGAGGCGAATGGCAGCGCTTTCGCGCGGCGGGCGGCGCAACGGGCAACCGCGTCAACGTGTCCTTCCTCTCGCTCAACCGCAACAAGCGCAGCCTGGCGATCGACCTGAAGTCCGCGGACGGCAAGGCCGTGCTGCTGGAACTGGTGAAGACCGCCGACGTGTTCGTTCAGAACTACCGACCCGGCGTCGCCAAGCGGCTGGGCGTGGATTATGCGACGCTATCGGCGATCAATCCCAAGCTGATCTACGTCTCGATCTCGGGCTATGGCGAGAGCGGCCCCTATGTGAGCCTGCCGGGCCAGGACCTGCTTCTGCAGGCGATGTCGG
Organism: Sphingomonas mali NBRC 15500; assembly: GCF_001598415.1. Classification (GTDB taxonomy): domain Bacteria; phylum Pseudomonadota; class Alphaproteobacteria; order Sphingomonadales; family Sphingomonadaceae; genus Sphingomonas; species Sphingomonas mali. The sequence goes on along the minus strand of NZ_BCYX01000012.1, from coordinate 53,482 downwards.
GCGCGATGCTGTCCTCCGGCCGCGAGAGCGATCCTCCCGCTCCCGCCGGCCAGTATCTCGCCGACGCCATCACCGCCTATTCGGCGTTCGAAGGCGTGTTGGCGGCCCTGCTCCACCGCGAGCGCACCGGCGAGGGCCAGCTGGTCGAGGTCAACATGCTCGACGCGGTCGTCACCCTCCAGATGCAGGAACTGTCGGTTTTCACCGTCGGCCACAAGCCGCAGACGCGCTCGGCCGAACGCCACGCGCATTGCTATATCCGCGCGCCTTACGGCGTGTTCGCCACCGGCGACGGCTTCATCGCCATGGCCTTCGCCAATCTCCGGACGCTCGGCGAGCTGATCGGCGAGCCGAGCTTCGCCGGCATGGATGACGAGACGGATAGCTGGACGCATCGCGACGCGATCTTCGCGGCCGTTCGCGAGCGGCTGACCGCGAAGACCACCGCGGAATGGCTCGACCTGTTCCGCGCCAACGATATCTGGGCGGGGCCGGTCTATGGCTATGACGATCTCGTCCAGGACCCGCAGATCGCGCACAACGGCACCTTCGTCGAATATGACCATCCCAGCGAAGGCCGGGTGAAGACACCGGGGTTCCCGATCCGCTTTGCCAAGACCCCTTCCACCGTCCAGCGCGGCGCCCCTCAGATCGGCGAGCATAGCCGCGAAATCCTGGCGCAAGCCGGCTTCGACGAGGCTTCAATCGAGCGGTTGCTCGCGAGCGGGACCGTTCGGCAGGACTGATGCGCTATTGTGCACTGACCTGGGACCATCCGCGCGGCTACGATGCGCTCGCGGCAGCCGCGACGTTGCTCGACGAGGCGCGCGACGGCATCGCGATCGAATGGGACAAGCAACCGCTCGAGGGGTTCGAGACGCATCCGATCGAGGACCTCTGTGCCCGCTATGACCTGGTCGTGCTCGATCATCCGCACGTCGGTGAGGCCGTCACCGCGGGCTGCCTTCAGCCGTTGGAAAGCCTGTTCGACGCGGAGGACCTCGCCACGCTGGCGCGCGAGACGATTGGACCGAGCATGGCCAGCTATCGCTACAGGGGCGAGCATTGGGCGTTGCCGCTCGACGCCGCAACCCAGGTCATGGCCAGCCGTGCCGATCTGCTCGACCGTCCGATGCCTGTCACCTGGAACGAGGTTCGCGAGCTGCGCCGGCCGGTCGCACTCTCGCTGGCGGGCCCGCACGCGGCACTGACCTTCCAGTCGGTCGCGACAGCGTTCGCCGGTTCCCCGGCCGACGTCGACACCGAACGCTTCGTGGGCGAGGCGGTCGGTCTCCGCGTGCTCGACCTGATGGCTGACCTTGCCGCGCGCACGCCGGACCCGGTGCGCGACCTCAACCCAATCGGCCTGCTCGGTCATATGGCCGAGCATGACGATGTCGCGTTATGCCCGCTCGTCTACGGCTATGTGAACTATGCCGCGCCCGCATCGGGCCGGGCCATCGCCTTCGCCGATGCGCCGCGCGCCGAGGCCGGCGGCCGGCCCGGCTCGACGCTGGGCGGGACGGGCATCGGCATCTCGACGCGCGCGCAGGTTACGCCCGCGCTGCTCGCTCATCTGCGCTGGCTGATGAGTGCGGAGGCACAGGAGAATTTCATCCCGGCCCATCACGGGCAGCCGAGCTGCCGCTCGGCCTGGCACAACGACGGGGTCAACGCCCGCTGGGGCAATTTCTACCGTAACACCGCAGAGACGCTCGAGCGCGCCTTTGTCCGCCCGCGCCACGACGGCGCGATCGCCTTCCAGACCGCGGCGTCCGCGCTGATCCGCGACGGCCTGGCCGAACGTCGCCCGCACCGCATCATGCTCGACGCGCTCCAGAACGCCTATTCCGAGAGCCGCATGCCCGGCGCCGAACGCTAAGGAAACGCCATGACCGACAATCTGCTCTTCACCGTCGAGGATCATGTCGCGACCATCACGTTCAACAGGCCGGAAAAGCTCAACGCCGCCACGCCCGCCATGTCCAAGGCGATCGTGGAGGCGACGGAGGAGTGTAACCGCAATGACCAGATACGCTGCGTCATCCTCACCGGTGCCGGTGCCAAGGCATTCTGCGCAGGCTCGGACATCGCCGAACTCGACAGCTATGCGACGCCCTGGGATTTCCGCAACCGCACCGATTATTGCGATGCTATCCACCATTTGCTGAAACCGAGCATCGCCGCCGTGAACGGCTACGCGCTGGGCGGCGGGTTGGAGACGGCTTTGTCCTGCGACATCCGCATCGCCTCTTCGAACGCGAAGTTCGCCGCTCCCGAGATCAAGCTGGGCTGGATAGGCGGCGGCGGCATGGCCGCGTTCCTTGCCCATTCGATCGGCATGTCCAACGCCGCGATGATGATCATGACCGGCGATACGATCGATGCCGCTCGGGCGCTCGCCTGGGGGCTGGTCAGCGACGTCGTCGCGCCCGAGGCGCTGATGGAGCGCGCCCGCACGCTGGCCGGGACGATCGCCTCGCGTGCGCCGATCGCGGCCGAAACCGCCAAGCTCAATTTGCGCGCGGCCTTCTCGATGCCGCTCGACAAGGCGATGCAATATGAGCGCGACCTGCAGACGATCTGCTTCGCGACCGAGGACGCGCAGGAAGGTCGCGCCGCGTTCAAGGAGAAACGCGCGCCAGTATTCCGACGGCGCTGAGCGTCACCGAACCGACTTGATTGGCCAGACGAAGAACGAGCCGGCAAACACGAAGGCGATCGCCGCGATGAACAGCGCGCTATAGTCGTTGCCAGTTGCTCTGAGCAGCATCACCGCCAGCACCGGCGCGATGATCTGCGGGATGTTGATCGCGGTGGTGAGAAGGCCGAGGTCCTTGCCGGTCGATTGGTCCCCATCTCCGCGCTTGGGCAGCACCTGCGTCATCAGCGCCATGTCGACCGACATGAAGGCGCCGTAGCCGAGCCCAATCAGCACCGCATAACCATACATGCCTTCCACCGTGGGCATCAGCAGCGGCACCAGCAGCGCCATTCCCATGATGATGCTCGACGCGAACACGAGCGGCTTGCGCCGCCCGATCCGGTCCGAAAGGAACCCCGAAGCGAAGCCCGAGATCACCAAAGCGACGAACGTCACCGACGAGAGCGCCGCGATCGTCCGGTTCGCTTCGTCGATCGACAGATGGATGTGATCCTGGAGGATGTAGAGCAGATAGGTGACGACGCCCTGATAGCCCATGTAGATCGTGAAGCGCCCCAGGAAGGCCCAGCCGAAATCGGGATATTTGCGGGGAGAAACCCAAAAGCTCTTGAGGAACGCGTCGAGGCGGAAAGATTCGGGTGCCGCGACCGCGATCCGCGGTTCGGGATTCAACACCACGAAAAGCACGCTCACCGCCGCGATCGCCACGGCAAACAGGCCATAGGCCGCCACGAGATTCGACGCCATCAGGCCGGCCGCCACCGTACCGGCGGTCAACCCCGCCGTCATGCCGGCGCCGACAAAACCCGAGACGGTGCCCCGCTCATGGTCCGGAAAGCGGTCGGCGACGATCGTGGTGATCGCGGCCTGCATCGAATTGAGCGCGATGGCGGCCGCCACCCAGAAACCGGCGATCGCCCAGAAGCCGTGCATCTGCGACACCGCAAACAGGCACGCGGCGCCAATCAGCGCACCGATCACGATCCACGGCGTCCGCCGTCCCAGCCGGCCCCGCGTGCGATCCGACAGGGCGCCGGCGATCGGCGTGGTCAGCGTGCTGAACACCGAAGTGATCGCGAACATGATGGCGAGATTGCCTGCCTTGTTCGCCGGATCGAGACGCTGGATCTGATTGGGCAGCAGCACGCCGAGCACGCCCGCATAGAGCGCGAGCAGCACGAAGAAGACCGCCGTCAGCGAGCCCATCAGCAGCCATTTGCGCGCGCCCACCGCATGTGCGGGATCGCGCATCAGGTTGACCAAACTCTCGCCTGATCGCGGGATAGCGGCCTCTTCCATAGATTCTCTCCGATACCGCCGGCACCTCTTAATGGGTCCTTGGCAAACGATACGATCGCGGGGTCAGCCCAAATAGATCTGGCGCGGCGCGTCGCCGAGCCCACCCTTGTCGACGATCTCAGGATGGTGCCAGTCGCGGCGGGCATCCTCGCTCAGCACCAACCCGTGACCCGGCGCGTGCGACGCCCAGATATGACCATCGCGGATCGCGAACGGCGTCTCCACGAGATGATCGAAATTCTGGTAGCTGTATTCAATCCAGTTCACCTCGGGCAGCGCCGCCGCCATGTTGAGGCCGATCTCGAGGAAGCTGTTGCCCATCGTGACCGGCACGCCGAACTCGGCCGCGAGCCAACCGATCCGCATCACGTCGGTGACATGGCCGTGCACATTGAGCAGGTCGGCACCGCCCGCCTCGAGCAACTGACGCTTGCCCGAAGCATCGAGATACTCGCCAGAGTTGATCATCGTCGTGCCGGCGCACTGGCGCAGCAGCTTCAGTCCCTCGAAATCGTGGCGCAATATCGGATCCTCGACCCAGAAGATGTCGTGCCCGGCGCGGCGCATGGCTTCGAGATTGGCGATCGTCTGCTTGGGAGACCAGGCCTCGTTGGCGTCGATCATCACGATCGCTCCCAGCCCTACCGCTTTGCGAAGCAGATCGAGGCGATGGATATCGCGATCGAGATCGGCATGTCCGACCTTGATCTTGAAGGCAGTGAACCCCTGCGACCGGGCCGTTTCGAACAGCGCCAAAAACGCATCGTCGGGCAAGTGGAAATCCAGTCCGCTGGCATAGCCCCGGACGTGGTCGCGCCTGCCCCCCAACAATTGCCATAGCGGCATTCCGACCGACTTGGCGAAGAGATCCCAGACCGCCTGTTGCAGCGCTTCCTCGAACGGGACCGAAAGGCGACGGATATTTCCACCGCGCGGGCGGTGGACGCGATGCGCGATCGCTCCCGCCGGCTCGTTCTCCAGACCCGGCCAGACCTCCTCGCGAAACACACGGGCAAGCTCCGCCTCGGAAGCCAGCGGATGGAACAGACTCTGCACGAAACCGAGCCCGACCGCACCTTGCTCGCCAATCAGCTCGAGCGTTGCGAGATGAACGTCGTCCGCCCGCACCTGGCTGTCGCCGATGACTCGATCGCGCCGGAACTGGAAACGCGTGATCCGGAAGTCGACTATCCGCATTTTCACCACTACAATCTAGTCATTGGGCAGGTACTGAAATATCAGTTATATGATTAGATATGACAGGGGATAGAATGACGCAAGCGGCATCTTTGGCTGGTAAATCTGGCCCGGGAGAGACCCCCGATACCCGCCGTCTCAGCGATATCGCCTATGACCGGGTATTGGAGGGCTTGTTCGACGGGAAGGTGCCCGCCGGCGCGTTCGTCTCGCAGAACGACCTGGTCAATCTGCTCGATATTCCGGTTCAGCCGTTGCGCGACGCGCTGCGGGTGCTCGAGGCGGAAGGCGTGCTGACCATCCATCCACGGTCAGGCATCCAGTTCCTGAAACCGGACCTGGAGCTGGCGCGCAGCACCTATCAGTTCCGTACGATCATCGAGCGTGCGGCCGCACGCACCTATGCCGAGACCGCTGGCGTCGAGACGGTGGCGGCGCTGATCGCCGACCACAAGGCGCTTATCGACGACATAGAGCGGGGCGAATTCGATGCCAGCATGATCGAGCGGCTGGGCGAATTGGAAGAACGGCTCCATGGCGGCATGATCGCGAGCCTGCGCAATCCCCTGATCGAGACGACCGCGCGCCGCCTCAAGAATTATGTGACACTGATCCGCCTCGAGCGGCTCGTCACCCAGCCGCTCGCGCTCCGTACATTGCGCGAGCATCTCGAGATCCTGGAGGCGGCCAGGGTCCGCGACGCGTCGGCCGCCGAAACCGCGGTGTCGCATCATTTCCAGGCGGCGCTTCAGCGAATTCTCGGCATGTTCTGATGCGCGTTCTCGACGCGCATCAGCATTTCTGGAAGATCGGCGGCCCGGGTCAGAGCTGGCCTGACGCCGATTGGCCGGCGATCTACCGCGATTTCCTTCCCGATGATCTGCGTGCGGCGGCCGTGGATTGCGACCTCGTCGGCAGCGTCCTCGTCCAGTCGCAGCCCGCCGATTCCGATACCGACTGGATGTTCGAAACGGCCGAGGCCGATCCGACCGTCAAGGCAATCATCGGGTGGGTCGATTTCGACCACGCCGACGCGCCCGCGCGCATCGCCCAACTGGCCGCACGGCCCAAGCTTCGCGGCCTCCGGCCGATGCTCCAGTCGATCGACGACAGTGAGTGGATTCTGCGCCCAGAGATCGCGCCCTCGATCGAGGCCATGCTTGCGCACGGCCTCCGCTTCGACGCGTTGATCCAGCCCCGTCACCTGGCGCCGCTCCACCGGTTCGCCAGCCGCTGGCCCGACCTGCCGATCGTGATCGATCATGGTGCCAAGCCCTTTGCGGCACGCGGCGAGCTGGACCCGTGGCGCGACGACATCGCCGCACTCGCGGCCTTACCCAATCTGTTTTGCAAGCTCTCGGGTCTCAGGACCGAACAATCGGCCGGCCAACCGGCAAGCGAACTCGCGCCCTATGTCGCCCATCTGGTCCGGCATTTCCCGAAGCGGCTTATGTGGGGTAGCGACTGGCCTGTGCTCATCCATGCCGGGGACAGTTATGCGGACTGGGTACAGACGGCGCTCGATCTCGCCGCACCGTCCAGCGAGGACGCCCGATCCGATCTTTTCGAACGCGTGGCAACAGCATTCTACGGAATCGCGCTTGACCACTAAGGTATTAGTTGTTCTATCTGATATATCAGTTGACTTTGGCGGGACCGGCTCATGGTGGATTTCGGCGCACTCGGCGCCTTGGGCTTTGGCGCTGCTGCGATCGGCAATCTCTACCGCGCAACGACCGAGGAGAATGCCGCAGAGACCATACGCGCCGCCTGGACGGCGGGCATTCGCTATTTTGACACAGCGCCGCATTACGGTTTCGGCCTGAGCGAGAAGCGTCTCGGCCTCACATTGCCGCAGATCGATCCCGGCGAGATTTCGATCCTCTCGACCAAGGTAGGTCGGCGGCTCGATCCGGTCCTCCCCGACACTGATCTCGGCACGCTCCGCCAGGGCTTTGTCACGCCCGAGCCGGTGGAAAGCGCATTCGACTATAGCTACGATTCGGTCATGCGCTCGTACGACGCGAGCCGGCAGCGGCTGCGGCGGGAGCGGATCGACATCCTCTATGCGCACGATATCGGCCGCTTCACGCATGGCGAGGATCATCCCCGCCTGTTCCGCGAATTCATGGACGGCGGCTACCGGGCGATGCGCGAGCTGCGCGACGGCGGAGCGGTCGGCGCGATCGGGCTCGGCGTCAACGAATATGCGGTGTGCGAGGAAGTGCTGGCGGAGGGCGAGCTCGACGTCGTTCTGCTCGCCGGCCGCTACACCCTGCTGGAACAGGACTCGCTCGCGACCTTCCTGCCGCTGTGCGGGCGGCGCGACGTGAAGATCGTGCTCGGCGGTCCTTATAATTCGGGCATCCTCGCCAAAGGCGTGCGCCGGGGTGGCGACCTGTATTATAATTACGAGCCTGCGCCGCAAACGATCATCGACCGCGTCGGCGCGATCGAGAATATCTGCGCGGAGCATGGTGTGCCGATAGCGGCCGCCGCGCTCCAGTTCCCGCTTGCGCACCCGCAGGTCGTGTCGGTGATCCCCGGCATGAGCAATCCGCGCCAGGTGACGGAGGCGGTGCGGCTGATGCGCATCGATATTGCCCCCGCGCTGTGGAGCGACCTCAAGGATCGTGGCCTGATCCGCGCCGACGCGCCGGTGCCGCGGCCTGCTCACGTAACTCCATAGGAAAAGCATCCAAAATGGGACGTCTCGAAGTCGAACTCGCGCTCTATCTGGGCAGCGATCTGTCGTCCTTCACAACCGGGACCGTGAATATCATCGACGGCGGCTGGAACAACGCATGACCCGACGCATCTGCCTTGCGCTCGACCTCGTCGACGACGCCGAACTTATCGCGGAATATGAGCGCTGGCACAAAGTGGGGAACACCTTTCCGGAAGTGACCCAGTCGATCCGTGACGCCGGCATCGAGAATATGGAGATCTATCGCGCGGGAAATCGCCTCTTCATGATCATCGATGCGAGCGACTCCTTTTCGGAAGACGAGAAAGCGAAGATGGATGCCGCCAATCCGGCCGTGATCGCGTGGACCGCGCGGATGAAGCGGTTCCAGCAGCCGATCCCCGCTGCCGGACCGGACGGCACCTGGTTTCCGATGGACCTGATCTTCCGCCTCACCGAGCAGGAGGGCCTCGACCGGGCGCCCGAATGATCCTCTCCTCGACGCTCGATTTACGCGACGCGGTACGTGGCGTCTGCCGAGGACGACCCGGCTGATCGCTCCCCACCGGCGCACCCCGCTCACTACCCCGCGCTGAAATCGGCGGCACCTCTGGTCAGCTGCCCACCACATCGATCGCGGAGACGAGAGCGTCACCCACCTTACCCTCGAATGCTAACCGCAACAGACCGTCGGTGACGGTCGCCGGCAGATCGAGCGTGGTCGCGGTCATCCCTGCGCCGGCCTTCGCCACGATGTCGACCGTCACCGGCTTGCCGTCGCCAGCCGCCACAGTGAAGACCCGTTTGCCCTTCTCGGTCTCCGTCGGATCGAACAAATGCAGCGTCACCTTATAGCGACCATTGGGCAGCGGCAGGGCGTAGCTGAAGCGCGCGCCGGAACGCCAGCTGGCGTAGAGATCGGGCTGCTCCGTGCCGAGCACCCGCCGGCTGCCCTTTTCGGGCTTCGGCATCACATAGAGCGCGTATGTGTAGGGATTGAGGGTAGTGCCAATGCCGCCGTCGAAGAAGTTGTCGGAGCCGTAACGGGTGCCGTCGGCGAGGGTCGCGCCCGTCAGCGTACCCGCGCGAATGTGCAGCGCGCGGTCGGGGCCGTTGTAGCGCCAGACGATCCGGTCGCTCGCACCCTCCACGGTCGCCGCCAGGACATTATCGCCGCGATCGAGCCGCACGCCGGGCCAGATGCAGACATGGTCGGCGCAGGCCGCGCTGCCGATGGCGCGACCGTTGAGCGTCAGGCTGGCTTTCGCCGCGTTGCTATAGGCCCGCACATCGACCACCGGATAGGCACGGTCGACGTACCGGCGGCTGGTCAGGTAGATCATCGGCGCTGTCGTCCAAGCGGCCTTGTAGAAATAAAAGGCGTCCTTCCTGATCTTGCGGTCGAAGGTCACCAGCCCCTTGGTGTTGATGTCGGTGCTGTCGCCTTCGAAGCGCAAGTCGCTGGTCGCGTCGAACATCTGCCAGACATAGGTGCCCCAGAGGAAATCCTGCGACGCCAGGCCTTTCCAGGCGAGTTCATGGACCCCGGCCTCATATTCCTCTGGCTGCGGCCGGGCGATGCTCTCGACCTTGCCGCCGCGGATATTGTCGGTGTGCTGGGTAACGGCGCCGCCGGCGCCATATTCGCCGACGCCCACCGGCTGGTTGGGACGCATCTGATGCAGTCCCAACATCACCTCGGCAAGCCGCGCGGCATCGTCGACCCCGCCCGCGCCGTACCAGCCGAAATAATGGTTGTAGCCGACCGTATCCGCCGTACCCGAAGTGGTGTCGCGGCCATCGTCCTTCTGCCCGGGCAGCGTCTCGCAGCACACCGCGATCGAGGTCGGACGCGAGCGGTCTTCGGCGTGCGCCAGCGCATCGAGCGCGTTCATCAGCGGCTGCGCGTTGGAGGGCGTGATGCCCTTCGACGCCCAGTTGGTGATTTCGTTGCCGATCGACCAGACGCCCACCGAGGGATGGTTGTAATTCTGGCGGATCAGCTCGATGAGCTGCTGCTCCGCGCTTGCCTTCATCTCCGGCGGGGTATCGGCCCTGCCGGGAATGGAGGCGAGGTTGACCAGCCCCAGCTCGGCCCAGAGGATCACTCCATCCTTGTCGGCCAGGTCGTAAAATGGTTCGGCCTGGTTGTAGTGGGAGAGGCGCACACTGTTCGCGCCCATCTCGCGGATCAGTGCCATATCCTCGGCATGATCGGCGTCGGTGAGCGCCCAGCCCTTGTCCTGTCGGTCCTGGTGGCGGGTAACGCCGTTGAGGCGTAGCGGCTTGCCGTTGAGCACGAAGCCGCGGTTCGGATCGACCGCCACGGTGCGCAGCCCGAGTGGCTGCACCACCCGGTCGAGCACCGCGCCTTTTGCGCCGATCACCTCGACTGTCATGCGGTAGAGATAGGGATCGGCGGTGCCGTTCCAGCGGTGCGGCGACGCAATGGCAAGATCGGTGCGGCTCTCGCCCGCAGCGCCGGCCGCCAGGCGCATGCGCTGCTCCCGCCGAGCGACCGTCTTGCCCGAGGCATCGGTCACCGTCGTCCGCACGGTGACATCCGCCGGAGACGCTGCTTCGTTGCGCAGGCGTGCGAGCACAGCGACGGCGGCGCGAGCGTCGCTCAGACTGGTGACATGGCCGTAGATGCCGGGGCCGCCGAAATCGAGCAGGTCGACATGGGCGGTGCCGGTGACGATCAACGCTACCGGGCGATAGAGCCCGCCATACATGAAGAAGTCGCCCGAGATCGGCACGACGAACTCGGTGGCGCTGCCCGGCGCGGGTTTGGAATTGTCGACCTTGACCGTCAGCACATTGTCACCGTCGCGACGGATCGCTGCGGTGGCGTCGAGCCGGAAGCGGCTGAACGCGCCGGCGTGCCCGCCCAGCTTGCGGCCGTTGAGCCAGACCTCGGCGACGATGCTGGCAGCGTCGAACTGAAGATAGAAGCGCTGGCCGAGCGCGGCTGACGGTGCCTGGAACTTGAGCCGATACCAGCCCACGCCGCGCGTGACGTTTGCATCGGCCCGGCGCGTTTCGCCGTAATTTCCGACCCGGTTCCAGGTGTGCGGCACCCGGATTCGTTCCCAGCCGCTATCGTCGAACGATGCCGCGGTAGCGTCGCCCGACACAGCGCCGAGATGGAAGCGCCAACCATCGGCGAGCGCGATCTCGCTCCGGCCCGGAGCGGCGGATGCGCGCTGCGCGGTGAACACCAATAGCGCGCAAGCCAGCAGCGCCGGAACCAGCCAAGACCGCGCGATCCCCATTGTTCTCCCCATTTTTTATACACGTCGGACGTGATCGGGCAGGCGCCGCATTGCGAGGTCGGCCCGCACCCGCGACACGTCCGCCCGGCCGATTCAGCCGGGCACAACAACTTGGCTGTCTTACAGGTTTGTGTCAACGCGGCTGCGGCCGCACGAAGCGATCGGCGAAGTGCAGGTAATTGTCCCAATCCCATAGGGTGATGCCATGGGCGCCGACGCGCAGATGATAGGATATCCGCGACAGGATGGCGCCGCCGGGCGGCGGCATGGACTCGCCCGCCATTCCTTCGACGCCGAGCAAGCGATAGACCGGCTCGGCACCCTTGGCCGCGAGGAACATCCCGAGCGGGTCGGCCCACAGATCCTCACTCGCCGCCCCGATATAGACCGGACGCGGCGCGATCAGCGCGATCAGCTCATGGGCATCCACCGGCAACGCCGCTTCGCGCTCGGAGAAGGTCTTGTAATTCGGTGCGAACCAGTAATTGTTCATGACCCGGATCGTCTCGCCGAAGTTGCGGCGGAACAGCGATGCCCCGCCCTCCCCGGAATCGTTCGAGATCACCGCGGCAAAGCGCGTGTCGCGAGCGCCCGCCCATAAAGCTGCCTTGCCGTAGCGCGAATGCCCGATGACGATGACGCGCTTTGCATCGACGGCGCGATCGGTCGCCAGATAATCGTAGACGCGGCTCAGTCCCCAGGCCCAGACCGCCACCGCCCCCCAATGGTCGGGTGCCGAAGGGCTGGTTCGATACCAGGGCAGGATGCTCTGGGCATATTGTGTGTCGCCGTCGGGATAGAGGTCGCCGGTGAAATAGGTCGCGACGCCGTAACCCGCATTCAGCATCCGCTCGATCGGCCATTCCGCGGCATCGATCCCCCGCGCATGCAGCGTCGCGCGATTCTTGTTGATGCCTTCGGCCGGCGTGACCCAATTGGGCGTGATCGCGATCGCCGGGTCGACGGAAACCGATTGGTTGCCGTGGAAGTTCGGCCCGACGAACATCGGCACGGGGCCGCGCGCGTTCTTGGGCAGGTAGATCAGCACCGACATCTGCGGCCCATCCGACGTGCCGTCGAGATAGATGGTGACCTGTTTGCGCACGGCGAGACCACCGAGCGCCTCCGCGCTCATTTCCGTGACGGCGAACCGCATATGCGGCGGGCGCGGCGGACTGACGCCGTAGATGTTGTGTTCGAACAGAGCGACGAGTTCTGGCCGACGGCGGCTCCGCCATTGCTGCGCCGTCCTCACTGCGACGCCATTGGCCATCACCAGCGGATCGGGAAGGCGATAGGGCGCGACCTTCGTCTCGTCGAAATTGCCGTCAAGCTGCGCGCGGGCGGGCAGAGCGTGAAGCGCGGCAAGCGCCAAGAGCAAGGCAGCCGCCTTCCGCATCCAGCCAAGAGCCAAGGCTTCAACCGGCATTGCACCTCCCTGCGACGTAATGCGACCACCTCCAAACGCGCCAAAGACCCTTGCATATAAGATCACAGAGCGAAACAGAGATATCAGTAAGCTAGTCGAGGGAGCGGGATGGACATCTCAAGGCGCGAAATGCTGGCAGCGGGCCTTGCGGCGAGCTTGACCGCGACCGCGACACCGGCCGCGAGGAGCGCGCCGGCCGCCGCTGGGCTCCCGGGTGACGAAAAGCCCGAACGGTGGCTGGTGTGGCACAACAAGCCGGCGGGCACCTGGCCCGAGGCACACCCCATCGGCAATGGCCGCTTGGGCGCGATGGTCTTCGGCAACATCAAACTCGAACGGCTTCAACTCAACGAGGACCGCTTCTGGTCGGGCGGTCCCTACCAGCATCTCAATCCCGCCGCGCGCGACGCGATTCCCAAGGTGCGCGAAATGATCTTCGCCGGCAAATATGCCGAGGCGGAGGCTTATGCCGAGAAATATGTCCAGTCGGTCCCGATGCGCGAGATGTCCTATCAATCGCTGGGCGACCTTTGGCTGGACCTGGTCGATGTCGAGGAAACGCCGGTCGAGGAATATCGCCGCGAGCTCGACCTTGATGGCGCGATCAGCCGCACCCGCTTCGTCTCGGGCAAGACCACCTATTCCCGCGAAATTCTGAGCTCGCCCGTCGATCAGGTAATCGCCATCTCGGTTCATGCCGACGGCGCCCCGGTCTCGCTCGACTGTTCGTTCGGCACCGGCCAGCGGGCCGAAGCAGTCGTCGAGGGCACTTCGACGCTGGTGCTGAGCGGTGTCAACAATTCGGACCGCGGTATCCCCGGCCGCCTGCATTTCGAGACTCGCGCGCAAGTCGCCGCCGATGGCGGCACCATAAGCGGTGACGGTCCGGTGCTGCAGGTGCGCGGCGCGCGCTCGATCCGGATCCTGCTGGCCGCGGCCACCAGTTTCAAATCGCCCTTGGACGTCTCAGCCGATCCACGTTCAATCGTCAAAGCGCAGCTAGCCGCTGCCGCGCGCAAGTCCTGGAAACAGCTTCGCGACGACCACAGCGCCGAGCATCGCCGCCTGTTTCGCCGGGTCTCGATCGATCTCGGCACCAGCCGGGCAGCAGGATCGGCAACCGATTCGCGTGCGGGGCATGCGCTGGACCGCGCCGATCCCGAACTGGCCGCATTGTTCTTCCAGTTCGGCCGCTATCTGGCGATCTGTTCGTCGCGCGCGGGCTCGGAACCATCGAACCTGCAGGGCATCTGGAACGAGAGCAACCGGCCGCCCTGGGGCTCCAAATACACGATCAACATCAACACCGAGATGAACTACTGGCCGGTCGACACCGCCAACCTGCCCGAATGCATCGAGCCGCTGGTCGCGATGGTCGAGGAACTGGCGGTCTCGGGCGCCTATACCGCGAAGGGCCTGTACGGCGCGCGCGGCTGGGTCGCCCACCACAACACCGACCTGTGGCGCGCCTCGGGGCCAGTCGACCATGCCCGCACCGGGTTGTGGCCCACCGGGGCAGCGTGGCTCAGCGTGCAGCTTTGGGATCACTACGACTTCCACCGCGACACAGCCTATCTGCGGCGGATCTATCCACTGCTGCGCGGCGCATCTTTGTTCTTCCTCGACACACTGGTGAAGGATCCCGCGAGCGGGTGGATGGTCACCTGCCCGTCCTGTTCGCCGGAAAACGATCACGGCCATGGCAGCACCCTGTGCGCCGGACCCGCTTTGGACATGCAGATCCTGCGCGACCTGTTCGATCGGACCATAGCCTCCGCCAAGCTGCTGGGTCGCGATGCCGATCTGCGATCTCAGCTCACCGCAATACGCGCCAGACTAGCGCCGCATCAGGTGGGGAAGAACGGTCAGCTCCAGGAATGGCTTGCCGACTGGGACGCCGACGCGGTCGAGCAGACGCATCGCCACACCTCGCATCTCTACGCGGTCTATCCCAGCCAGCAGATCAATGCCGACGACACGCCCGACCTGCTGCGCGCGGCGCGCCGCTCGCTCGAGCTACGCGGAACCGACGCGACGGGGTGGGCGCTTGCCTGGCGCGCCGCCTTATGGGCGCATTTCCGCGAGGCAGAGGCGGCGCATCACATGCTGCTGCGCCTGATCCAGGCCGACGCCAACGCCCCCGGCATGCCCGGCGCTCACGCCCCTTTCCAGGTCGACTGCATCTTCGGTGGCACGGCGGCACTGGTCGAAATGCTGGTGCAGAGCCGGGGAGACCTGATCGACCTGCTGCCCGCTTTGCCCAAGGCCTGGCCGACAGGGAAATTGCGCGGCGTGCGCGTGCGCGGCGGCTGCACGATCGATCTCGCCTGGAAGGACGGCACGCTCGATTTGGTCACGCTGCATCCGGAGATCGCCGGAAAACGCGTCGTCCGCGCCGGCGGCCGTCACCAGGAAGTCGTGCTCCGACCGGGACGCGCGACGGCCCTGGCCGCTTCCGATTTCTACTAGGTGCGTACCCGTTACCAAGGGCCGAGCGGCCGGGATGGCTCTCTTAAACCGCGACTCCCACCTTGTACCGCTGCCACTCCGGCCGGATCAGATGATGGTCCACGAATGCCGGACCGTCGCATTCGATCTCGATCACCGTCGTCGGCGAATCGGGCGCCTCGTCGGGCAGCCCGGTCAGCCGGAGCGAGACACCGTTCTGAGTGAACTTCACCGGCTGGCCGGTCTTGAGCAGCCGCGCCGCGACCACCTTTGACCGCACACCACCGATGGCGATCACCGTCCCGGGCCGGTAGAAGTCGAGCCATTCTGCCGCCGGCGTCCTGGACGGCCAGAAATAGACGTGGACGTAGAGCTTGTTTCCCGCCTTGGTGAAGTTGGTATAGTTCCCGAACGCATCCGCCGCGCGCCCTTCGGCGCCGTAGATCGACGCGCCGTTGGTACGGAGCCACTCACCTACCTGCTCGAGCCGCTCGACCGACTCCGTCGGCACGTCGCCCGCGGCATCGGGGCCGATGTTGAGCAGATAGTTGCCGCCCTGCTGCACGCATAAGGTCAGGTCGTTGACGATGCGCTTGGCGCTCTTCCACTCGTCGTCGTTGCGCTGATAGCCCCAGCCCAGATTCATCGTCTCGCACGTCTCCCAGGCGCGCTCGTCGGCCGCAACCTTGTGCTCGGGCGTCGAGAAATCGCCCGCCAGCCCGTTGCGGTTGTTCACGATGATGTCGGGCTGGAGGTCGAACACCATCTTGTTCATCTCCTCGGCGCGCCATTGCTCGGGCGTCAGCGGCCAGGTGACGTCGTACCAGAGGATGTCGATCGTGCCGTAATTGGTCAGCAACTCGCGGATCAGTCCGTGGGTATAGGCGACGAACCGCGCGCGCGCGGCGGGATCGGTTGCGCAGCTGGCGCCGTCGGGATGATGCCAGTCCATCAGCGAGTAATAGAACCCGACCCGCAGGCCCTCGGCCCGCACCGCCTCGACGAACTCGCGCACCAGGTCGCGTCCCGGGCCCTGCCGCACCGCGTTATAGTCGGTGAGCTTGGTGTCCCACAGACAGAATCCCTCGTGATGCTTGGTGGTGAGCACGATGTATTTCTGCCCCGCCCGCTTCGCGAGCCGCGCCCATTGGCGTGCCGCGCCTGGTTTCGGCGCGAAATGCTTCGCGAGCTTCTCATAATCGGGGATCGGAATGCCCTCGGATTCGAGCACCCATTCCTGGTGCCCGATCACGCTGTACAAGCCGAAATGGATGAACATGCCGAACCGGCCATCCCGCCACCAGCGCATGCGCTGCGCGCGGGTTCGCTCCTGATAGGCGAGAGGCGCGGACCCGGCCGAGGTCTGTGGCGCCCCATCCTCCTGGGCCCGCCCCATCGCGGGAGTACCGACCGCCAGCGCGCCCGCGGCGCCCGCCGCGCCGCTCAAGAAGCTCCTCCGTCCGAACCGCGCTTCCATATCGCTTCCTTCAACGAGGGCCTTCGTCATTCCCGAAGGCCGGGGTTCAAAGCCAGGCACAGCTTTCTTTGCCACTCTGCGATCAAGGCTTCCGGCCGGATGCCAATTTACGAAGCGGTCGCTACCGTTCCAACCGAGCCTGAAATGTTATATGCCGTCTTTGAAATATTAACCTGCCGTCTCAGTTAGCGTCAATGCTACCGGGATCGGTGGTGCGAGTGGGATTTTGTCCACGGAGCCTTCGCGCGCCGGCAGCAAGCCACCTTCCCATTTGTTCGGAGACCGCATGAACCGCCGCCAGCTGCTCAACCGCCTCGCCGCCACCACCGCCGCGGCAAGCCTGCCGCGCCTCGCCCTTGCCCGGGCGCCTGGCATCACATTGTCGCTCCACGGCGCGGCGACCGGCCGCGCCATCCCCGCGGACTATGTCGGCCTCTCCTACGAAACCGCGCAGTTGGCCAATCCGGACTTCTTCGCGCCGTCGAACCGCGCGCTGATTGCCCTCTTCCGCGAGCTGTCCCCCACCGGCGTGCTGCGCATCGGCGGCGGGTCGAGCGAATATACCAGCTATTCTGACCAGGATCCCGGAGGTGCACCTCCCTTCGAAATCTTCGGCCCGGACACGTCCAAGACGGTGAAGCACGGCACCGTCACCACCGCGCTGGCGCTCAGGAACCTGCGCGGCTTTCTCGAGGCGACCGGTTGGAGCTGCATATGGGGTCTCAACTTCGGCCAGGGCAGCAAGGAGAATGCCGCCGCCGAAGCCGTGGCGGTACAGCGCATCCTGGGGCCGCGGCTGATCCTGCTCCAGATCGGGAACGAGCCCGATTCCTTTCGCAAGCGGTATCGCCCGGCCGAATGGACGCCCAAGGATTTTATCGGCGAATGGAAGGCCTTCCACGACGCCATCGCGGCCGCAGCCCCGGGGGTGAAGTTTGCCGGACCGGACATCTCCAACAAGCTCGATTATCTCACCGCTTTCGCGGCAGAGGCGCCCAAGCATCCCGACGTCGTCATGCTGACCGGACATTATTATGCGATGGGCCCGGCGGGTAATCCCGAAGCGACCATCGGGCAGTTATTGGAGCCCGATCCGAGCACCACGACGATGCACGCCGACCGCTTCGCACTGGTGCAAGCGGCGTGCGGAACCGCTGGCCTGCCCTTCCGCCTCACCGAAGGAAACAGCTGCTGGAACGGCGGCCAGCCCGGGGTTTCTGATACCTTGGCCTCGGCGCTCTGGTGCGTAGACGTCATGCTGCGCTTCGCCGAGCTCGGATGGATCGGCGTCAACTGGCATGGCGGGGGCAACGGCCATTATTCGCCGATCGTCGGCGCGCCCTCGACCGGCTTTACGCGCCGCCCGGAATATTACGGAATCCAGTTCGCCCAGTTGGTGACCGGCGCGAGGTTCATCCCTGCGGCGCTCGCGGGTGCGAACCGCTTCGTCACCGCTTATGCCCTGCAGGCCGGCCGCGCAAAACGTGTCGCGATCGTCAACAAGGACCTGGTGCCGGCCACCGTCACCCTGCCCGCCCCGGCCGGGCGCAGCGCGATGCTGCTCACCGGCCCGGCGCTCGACGCCAGGAACGGTACCACGCTGCGCAAGATCGCGATCAGGCCCGGCCGCAGGGTGACCGTGCCACCGCATTCCGCCGTCCTCTACACCCTCTAGCGGCGCCGTACCGACGGGACGCTAACGGGGCGCTAGCGATCGAGACCAGTGCAACAGTCGCTTTTAGCTGAGCCGATCTTGGGCGTTGCTACATTCCACAACAAAGAAAGCCCGGCCCGGGAGAGGTTGGGCCGGGCTTTCCCCCTTTTGGCGCCATCGGCGCTTGGCTTTAGAACTTCACCGCGACGCCGGCGCTGAACTTGCGCCCGCTATAGGCGCTGTACAGCGAGTCCTGACGGCTCGAGTCCATGAACAGTCCCAGTTCCTGGTTCGTCAGGTTCTGCGCTTCGATGGTGAACTTGACCTCGGGCGTGATCTGATACGAGGCGGTGGCGTCCAGGAAGAAGGACGATATGTTGCCCTGCACGTCGCTGCCCGCGCGGCCCGACGGCACGCGGAGGAGAAACTTGTCGCGATACGCGCCGCTCGCGCGGATGCTGAACTTGCTGTCCTCGTAATAAAGCGTGCCGTTGAAGGTGTTCTTCGACAGGTTCACCAGGTCGTTCAGAACCGACGTGCTGCAGGTCGCGTTGGTGCAGTATACGATCTTCGAGTCGACATAGGTGTAGTTTGCGAGCACGCCCAGGTTCGAGAGGAAGCCGGGCAGGAAATTCAGGCCCATCTGGAAGTTCACCTCGACGCCCTTCAGCGGACCCCCGGGCGTGTTGGTCTTGTTCGACACCGTGAAGATCGTGGAGCCGTCCACGCCCTGCGCCCCGTTGAGCAGCGAGAGCGGCAGGCCGGTCTCGTTAAAGGGAATGTTGCGCTGGAGTGTCTGGATGAAGGTGTCGATGTCCTTGTAGAAACCGCCCACCGAAATGATCCCGCTCTTGCCGAAATAATATTCGAGCGAAACGTCCGCCGTCTTGGCGCGGATCGGATTGAGCAGGAAGTTGCCGCTCGAAACGGTCCGGGTATTGAGGGCGATCGAAACCGCGCCCGGCAGCAGGTCGGATAGTTCCGGCCGAGCCATGACCTTGGCCGCGGCGAACCGCAGGATCAGGTTCTTGCTCAGATCGGCCGTCAGCGTGGCAGAGGGGAGCCAGTCGTCGTAATTCCGCGAAAGGCTCAGCTGCGTGCCGACCAGCGACCGACCGGCCTGATTGGTGTGGACATAGCGGACCCCGACATTCCCGCGCAGCCGGACCGGTAGCGCATCGGTGTCGAATTCGATCATCCCATAGGCCGACTTGACGGTTTCCTTCAGATTGGCCGAGGTCGTCGTGGTCATCGCATAGAGACCGGTCTCGTTGCTGAAACCCAGAACCGAGTTGAACTTGCCATAGTCCGGTTCGGCCCAGCCCGAGATGGTATCGACCGGCAACGACTTCCCGAAGTCGGTGACCGGGGTGGTCAGCTGGGCCATCGTCGTGCCGGCAGGGAGCAGCGGCGCCAGATTCTGCGTCACTCGGCCGGTGCTGAACGTCTGATATTTCGAGTCGCGATACTGGGCGCCCGCGCGAAGCTTGACTCCGTGCAGGATTTCCCAGGCTGCGTTCAGTTCGGCGGTCGTGTTGTTCGTCATGTCGCGCCCGCGGGTCAGCGCGAGCGTGCCATTGGTCGTCCCGTCGGCGGACGGGGGCCCGAACACGAAGTTGGCTGGGTTGTTGACGTCGACGCCCCAGTCGAGGTTCGGGATCCGGCCGCCGTCGCGATAGTCGAACGAGAAGCCGTTGACGTTGTTGGCGAAGATGCCGATCTGCGTGCGCATCGGCCGGTCGACGATCGTGCGCGACATACCGATATACCCGTCGAGCTTCAACGCGCCGAAATCCTGCGAACCGGTGAAATTGATCTGGCTGAACGTGGTCGTATATTTGGTCAGCGTCAGATCGGACGTGAGATCGACGCCGTTGAACTTGCCATAGACCAGCGTTCCGTCGTCCGCGCGCACGGCATCCACCACCGAGCTTTCGGCGCTGCCATGCTGACCCGCGTTGCGAGAGAACGAGATCGCCGTGAGCGTCTGGTCGCTACGGGTAACGTCGTAGCGCGAGAAGAGGCCGTCGAGCGCGAACTTCGTGCCGACCGCGGGTTCGGCCTGGAGGCTGAGCGTGGCACCGAGGCGCGAATAGTCCTGGTCCGAGCGGATCAGGCGCGGGCTACGCGGCACGAAGGTGTTGGCATTGTCGACCAGCGCATAATTGGCCGCGTTGGTCGGGGTATTGGGGAGGCGCGGATTGCCGGTGGAGCAATTCGCCGCGTTGCTTCCGTTGGTCGCGCTGTTCCCCGGGCTCTGCGGCGTATAGCCCACTGGAGAGCAGAAGTGATTCAAGCTACCCTGAAGGATGTCGATCGCCGACCACCCCTCTTCGCGCGTGTAGCGCTTGGTATAAGCGACGGAGGCGGCGATGCCGAAGGTTCCGTCGAGAAACTTCTTGGACACCAGTGCCGTGACTCGCGGGCTGACGCGCCCGCGCAGATCATCGTACGTGCCCTGCGCGCTGGCCGCCAGGGTGAAGTCGTTCTTGAAATCCAGCGGGCGCGGGGTCTGCAAATCCACGGTCGCACCCAGCGACCCCTCCTCGATGTCGGCCGACATGGTCTTGCGGACCGAAAGCGAGCTGAACAGCTCCGAGGCGAAAGCGCTGAAATCGAACGAGCGCGACGAGACATAGCCTGAGCGGATGTCCGACGAGCCGGTCGAGCTGGCGCCCTCCATGCCGTTCAGCCGGACGCGGGTGAACTGCGCGCCCAAACCACGGACCGAGATCGTCTTTCCCTCGCCGCCGTCACCGCGAGTAATCGCGACGCCCGGAAGGCGCTGCATCGATTCAGCCAGGTTCGAATCGGGAAACTTGCCGATATCCTCCGCCAGGATCGTATCGACGACCCCGGTCTCCTTGCGCTTGAGGGCCAACGAATTACTGAGCGATTCGCGAAAGCCGGTGACGACAATCTCGTTCGTTGCCTCGGCCTGGTCGGCTGGCGCCGCTTCAGGTGCCGACTGAGGCTGACGCGAATCGGTCTGCGCCTCCGCGGGCGCTGCGATCAACGCGCTGGTCGCGATCGCCAGCACGGAAACCATGCTCAAAGCCTGCGGCAAATGCCGTGTATGAAATGCCATTCGGAACCTCCCCATTGCAGCTTTTTGCTTTCAAGGTGGACAAACCTGTAAGACAGATTAACCTGTAAGACAAGATGGCAGCTGCACGATTTCGCAAGCGGCCGCGGCAAACGGATGGAGAGGCTGACATGGACCGATCGCGACGCGAAATTCTGCGCCGAGCGCCGGCGGCGGGGCTGCTCTGTGCCCTCCCGGCCTTTCCCAGCCTGGCGGCCCCGGGACGCCGTTTCGACATCACCCGTTACGGCGCGGTCGCCGATGGCAGCACGATCAACACCATTGCGATCCAGAAGGCGATCGATACCTGCGCCCGCGCCGGCGGGGGCATGGTTGTAGTCCCACGTGGCACCTTTCTGAGTGGTTCGGTCGTGCTCAAAAAGGGTGTTGGGCTGGAACTGCGCGAGGGCGCGGTGCTCAAGGGCTCACCCAACCTCTCCGACTACCCTCTGGTCATGCGCCGGTTCGTCGAGGCCTTTCCGGAGCCGCTGCGCATGGCCCTGATCAACGCCACCGGCAATCACGGCCTGCGCGTCATTGGTCCCGGCACGCTGGACGGCAATGGCGAGCCTTTCTGGCGCATGTTCTTCAACGCACCCAAGGAAACTGTCGACGGACACGCCGTCCAGTATCACTTTCCGCAGCTCGCCTTTCTGCAGGATTGCGACGACCTGCTGGTCAGCGGCGTGACGTTCAAGGATTCCGCTTTCTGGAACCTGCATCTATATCGCTGCCGGCGGGCGGTAGTGGAGGATTGCCGCTACGAGGTGCCGCATCACATCCGCGCGCCGAGCAGCGATGCCATCGATATCGACAGCTGCCAGGACGTGATCGTTCGCCGGTGCCATTTCTCGGTCGACGACGATTGTATTGCGCTCAAGGGGACGCAGGGCGCCGGGGCTGCCGCTTATACGGCAGCCCCGCCCACCGAGCGAATACACATCCATGACTGCGTCTTCACCGAAGGGCTGGGCTGCGTCACCTTCGGCAGCAACGGCACGATCATGCGCGACATCAAGGTCGAGCGGATCACCAATGTCGGCGACATGCCGACGATCCGCTTCAAGATTCGTCCGGACACGCCAGGCCAGGTCTATGAGCGCCTCCACGTCCGGGGCATCCACCTGCAGCCGGCCTCCAACCCGCCTTCGCACTGGCACAATGGCGAGGTGTTCTACGGCCTCGGTCATCCCGAGACTTTCGGCGCGGATGATCCCGCGATCGGCCTGATCGTCAATGCCCGGCTGACCCATGGCACCAAGGTGCCCGCGGCCCCGCCGGGCGGCATCATCCGTGACATCCTGATCGAGGACGTGCGTGGCACCACTCGTGGCTTCGGCAATATCTCGGGCAACGCGACGACAGCGATCTCGAACGTCACGTTGCGCGATGTGGACGTGACGCTCACCGATCCCAACCGCACCCGTCTGGTGGCGCGCGGCGTGGCCGGCCTGAAGCTGGAGAACGTACGGGTAAACGGCGCGCCCGCAGTGGTCGACGTCTAGGCCCTCCCGGTCAAGGGAGGGCCGATCCAGAGGCCCGGCTCAAAGCCGATACGCCGCCTTCACGAGATTGTATGCCAGATCCTTGGCCACCTCGAAGGCCTCGTCGCGCTCGAGGCGATGCTCGGCAACCAGCCGTGCAAGGAAGCCGCAATCCACGCGCCGGCTGAGATCGTGCCGCGCCGGAATCGAGAAGAACGCCCGGGTGTCGTCGTTGAAACCGACGGTGTTGTAGAAGCCCGCGGTCTCGGTAACTTGCTCGCGAAAACGGCGCATGCCTTCCGGGCTGTCGTGGAACCACCAGGCCGGGCCGATCCGGAGAGCGGGGTAATGGCCGGCGAGCGGCGCGATCTCTCGCGCATAGGTACTCTCGTCCAGCGTGAAGAGGATGATCGTCAGGTCGCGCTCGTTGCCGAAGGCGTCGAGCAACGGCTTCAATGCGTGGACATAATCGGTGCGCGACGGCCAGTCGTCGCCCTTGGCCTCGCCAAAGGTCCGCTTGATGTACGGATTCTGGCTGCGCAGCGCGCCGGGGTGGATCTGCATCACCAGCCCGTCCTCCAGGCTCATCCGCGCCATTTCGGTAAGCATCTGGCCACGGAAGCGCTCGGCGTCGAGCGCGTCGCCCTGGCCGGAAGCGATGTGCGCGAACAACGCCGCAGCTTCGGCCTGGGGCAGGTTTTCAGTATGCGCGGTAGGATGGCCGTGATCGGTCGAGGTCGCGCCTCCATGCTCGATGAAATAGCGCCGCCGGTCGCGGAGCGCCGCGAGATAGCCCTCCCAGGTACCGACATCATGGCCGGTAATTCGCCCCAGCTCAGGCAGGTCCTCGCGGAAGCGCGGATGCTCGGGGTCGATGACATTGTCAGGCCGGAACGCGGTCATCACCCGACCCGACCAGCCGCTCGCCCTGACCGCCTTGTGATGGCGCAGGTCGTCGAGCGGGTTCTCGGTCGTCGCGATCGCCTCGATACGGAAGCGCTCGAATAGCGCGCGGGGCAGGAATTCGGGCCGCTTCAGCTGCGCGTCGATCTGGTCATAAATGCGGTCGGCATTGCTCGGCGACAGCCGCTCCGTGATCCCGAGAATCTCGTGGAACGCATAGTCGAGCCACATCCGGCTCGGCGTGCCACGCAGCAGGTGGAAATTCTCGGCGAAGCGCCGCCATATCTTGCGGGTGTCGGTCTCTGTCCACCCGCCGTCGATCCGCGGCACGCCCAGTTCCTCGAGCGGCACCCCCCGACTGTAGAGCATCCGGAAGATGTAATGGTCCGGGACGATGAAGAGGGTGGCCGGGTCCGGGAAAGGCTGGTTCTCGGCGAACCAGGACGGATCGGTGTGTCCGTGCGGACTGATGATCGGCAGGTCCTTGACCGACTGGTAGAGCTCGCGCGCGATGGCGCGCGTCTCGGGGTCGGCGGGGAGCAGTCGATCGGGATGCGGCGCCAGCGGCATTTCGGTGGTCATGATTGTCAGAATCCCTGGGAGGCGCCGCCGTCGATGGGCAGCAGGACACCGGTGACGAACTTGGCGGCTGGCGAGCAGAGATAGACCGCTGCCCAGCCGATATCCTCGGCCTCGCCGAAGCGGCCCATCGGCGTGCGCTGAAGGATGCGGTCCGAACGCGCCGGGTCGTTGTCGAGCGCCTTGCGCAGCATCGGCGATTCGATCCAGCCCGGGGCAATCGCATTGACCCGCACGCCTTGCCCCGCCACTTCGACCGAAAGCGCGCGGACCATGCCGACATAGGCCGATTTGGCGGCCGAATAAGCAATCACGCCGGGCATGCCGAGCATCGAGGTCATCGACGCGGTGAACAATATGCTGCCGTGTCTCGCCGCGAGCATCCCGGGCAATACCGCGCGGGTCAGCGCGTGCGCGGCAAGGACGTGCGTGTCGAGCATGGTCGAGAATTCCGCGACCTCGGTATCGACTGCGAGCTTCTTGAAGTTGATTCCCGCATTGTTGACCAGGATCGAAACCTTGCCCGTCTTCGCGATCACCCGCTCGACCAGCGCCGGCAGAGTGTCGAACGCGGTGACGTCGGCGGCTTCCCAATAGGCACCCTCGCCCAGTTCCTCCGCCGCGGCCTGCACGAGCTCGGCGCGGCGGCCGACTAGCACGACCTTGGCGCCGGCCGCATGCAGCGCGCGTGCCATGCCTAGGCCAAGGCCGGAACCGCCGCCGGTGATCAGCGCGACTTCGCCGTCGAGCCGGAATGCCTGTGCGGCATCAAGCGACATTGCGGCACCCCCGATCAAGGTCCGGCGTGTCCTGGTGCTTGTACATCACGAAATACTCCCTGTGTCCGAGCGCTTCAGGCTTGCTCGGCATGCCCTCGGCGATATCGGCGACCATCGCGCCGAGTTCGTCGGCGCCTTCGTCGAGCGTCATCTCTCCCGCCAACACGCGGCCCGCGTCGAAATCCATGTCCTCGATCATGCGGCTATAGGTGCGGCTGTTGCCGGTGACCTTGACCAGAGGCGCGACCGGCGATCCGATCACGCTCCCCCGTCCGGTGATGAACAGCACGATCTGGCTGCCCCCCGAGATCAGGTCCATAATGCCTTCGGTGTCGTTCGGGTTGGTGTAGCCGAACTGCATGAAATGCTCGTCGGGCACCGAATCCATCACCCACATGCCAGGCCAGGGCGGCTGCTCGCCGACCTTGATAACGCCCTGGATCGGGCGCGATCCGCTCTTCGCGAACGCGCCCATGCTCTTTTCTTCGATCGTCGTGAGCCCACCGGCGAAATTACCGGGCGAGATCGAATATTGCCGCACGTCGCGGCAATAGTGCTCCGCCTTGGCATAGGCCGTCTCCAACTCGCCGCGCGCGCGATCATCGGCGGCGCGCGCCAGGATCACGTCGCGCAAGCCGATCATCTCGACGATCTCCTCGCAGATCGCCGAGCCGCCGGCATCGACTACCCGGTCGAACAGCCGCCCAACTACGGGATTGCCGACCAGCCCGCTGGTTCCATCGGACCCGCCGCATTCGGCACCGAGCGTGAGGTCGCGAAAGCCCATTGCGACGCGGGGCGTCTCTATTCGGATGCGGTCCCGCAGGTCGGCGACGATCGCCTTGCCCTTCTCGGTCGAGGAACGCGTTCCGCCGGCATCCTGAATGAAGAAAGAGGCGGCCGGACGGCCGCTCTTCTCCACCGCTTCGGCGATCCGTGCCGGCTGGGTATATTCGCAGCCGAGTCCGACCGAGAGCACTGCACCGACATTGGGGTGCCGCGCGAGGCTGAGCACCAGCCGGATGGCGTATTGATTATCGTAGCAGCCGGGGAAGCCGATGACCTGAACGTCGTCCTCGCCCGCAGCTATCGCATGCGCGACGAACGCGGCGCACTGGACGGTATAGATCACGAGCACGAGGTTGCGGACGCCCTTGCGTCCGTCGGAACGCAGATAGCCGGTCCACTGGCGATCGAAAGTTTCAGTCATAGCGCACGTCCTTTGCCACGCCCGTCACCACGTCGAACCCGCCCGAGCGCTCGTCGAAGCTGCTCGCAATATTGTGGAGATGGACCCATTCGCCGGCGCGGATCGACCGGCTCGCCGTGCCGATGGTAATGCTGAACTTCACGACCGGCGCGCCCGCTTCGATATCGGCCAGCGCCACCTTGTGGCCCAGTGCGATCGGCTCCAGCAGCGCGAGTGCGCCGCCGCCTTCGCCGCGCACCTCGACGCGATCCTCGGCATCGCCGAGCAACGTCGCGACATTGTCCGCCGCGTGGATTCTGAATGCCGTCGTCATCTCGTTCCCGCTCACAATATGCCGTATTTGGCGAAGGCGTCGGTGCTCGACATGCCGGCCTCGATCTCCTTGCGCACCAGCTTCTCGCCGCGCACCTTCTCCAGCGCGCGCTCGACCACCTCGGTCTCGTGCGCCCCGGGAATGACGACCACGCCGTCGAGATCACCGAACACCAGGTCACCGGGCTGTACCGTCACTGGCCCCACTTCGATCGAACAACGATAGTCGACTACTTTGGTGCGGACTCCCGAATCCTGCGCGAAGCGGCCACGGCTGAACACCGGCCAATCCTGTTCGAGCACCTTCGGCGTATCGCGATGATAGCCGTTGATCACCGCACCGGCGCCACCGCGCATCCGGGCGGTCGCGGTCAGGATCTCGCCCCAATAAGCACAGCGCATCTCGCCGCCGCTCGCGAGATAAATGTCGCCCGGCTCGAGCTGGTCGAGCGCCTCGGTGAGCTTACCGAACGGTTGATCCTGCGGTCCGTAGACGTCGATCATCAGCACTGGCATGGCTCGGCCGATCAGCTTCATGTCGGCCGTCATCGGCTGGATCGGCGCGGGCAGGAACTGGTGGTACAGCCCCAGCGTGTCGAGAATGTCGCCTACTACCGGCGTGTAGAGTTCGGCCCGGAAAAGGTCGAAAAGCGCTGCGTCGTGCATTGTTGCTCCATCAAGACCGGTCGCGGTCCGTCTGCGAACGCTCCGCCGGCGGCGAAGGCCGCCGCAGGATCAGCGCCATGACGAGCACCGCGAGCGGATATGCCGCCGCGGCACCGACGAACAGGACCATGTAGTTTCCGCCAGTGGCGTCGAGGATTCGTCCCACCGCCATTGCTACGAACATGCCGGCGACACCGGCCGCGAAGCCGCCGATGCCGATCACCGAGCTGACCGCGCCCGGCGGCAGCGTGTCGGAGACGATCGTGTAGAGATTGGCCGAAAGCCCCTGGTGCCCCGCCGCCGCCAGCGCGATCAGCAGCACTGCCGGCCACATGTCCGACATGCCCGAGACGAGCGCGACGGGGATCGGGCACATCGCCATGCACAGCATCGCGATCATCCGCGCGCGCAGTGCCGGCATGCCGCCGCCGATCAGCCGCGACGAGAGCCAGCCCCCCGCTACGCTGCCGATGTCGGCGACCAGATAAATCGCCACCAAGGGCGCGATAGACGCCATCATGTCGACGCCGAAGCGCTGGTGGAGGTATCCGGGAACCCAATTGAGATAGAACCACCAGACGGGACTGGTGAGCAGCATGCCGAGCGCATAGGCCCAGGTGCCGCGATAAGCGAAGCAAGCGAGCCAGGGCACGCGCGCTGCCTCGGGCGCGCCGGCGTCGCCCGCCTTGATATAGGCCAATTCCTCGGCCGAAAGGCGCCGCTGCCGCTCGGGCGAATCGTAGAAGCGCAACCACAGCGCCACCCAGATCAGGCCGAGCGCACCCGCGATCAGGAAAGCCGAGCGCCAGCCGACCAGCGCCACTACGAAGGGCAGACTGATGGGTGTCACGATCGCGCCGATATTGCTGCCGGCGTTGAACACTCCCGTAGCCAAAGCGCGCTCCCGCACGGGAAACCATTCGCGCACGGCCTTGATCGAGGCGGGGAAATTGCCACCCTCGGTGAGGCCCAGTGCGCCCCGCGCGAATTTGAAACCCAAAGGGCTGCTCATCAGCCCGTGAAGCGCCGCGCTGATGCTCCAACCGGCAACCGCGAGCGAAAGGCCGCGCCGAACCCCGATCCGGTCCATCAACCGTCCGCCGAACAGATAGCCGCACGCATACATTAGCGAGAAGGTGGCAACGACATCGCCATAGACGGTCTCGGACCAGCCGAGCTCGATATCGAGCGTTGGCTTGAGCAGGCCGAAGATCTGGCGATCCATGTAGCAGAGCGTCGTCGAGGCGAAGAGCAGCCCGCAGATCACCCAGCGATACCGTCCGGCAGGCGCCGAGGCGCCGGCCGCGTCTGCGACCGCGCCGAAACTCGTGGTCATGCCTTCAGCTTCCTCACGGAATTCGTTCTTAGGATCTTGTCCGCAATCCTGTAAGACAGGTGCTACCAGCTTGCACCACGGCGACGCAAGCGGCTTTTTGAGAAATGCCGGGGAGGCACGCTTGCCCTGCGGCGAAAACTGCCGATAGATCACGCTTCAGGAGGACATGTTGTGCAAGCGACCAGCAACGAGGCCGATGTCGGCGGCGCGAAGACGACCGGGCTGGTCGAACGTGTCATCGACTATCTGCGCGATTATGTCGCAAGCGAACAACTGCGCCCCGGCGCCAAGCTACCGAGCGAGACGACGATCAGCACGACACTGGGCGTCAGCCGGCCGGTGGTGCGTGAGGCAATGCGCGCGCTAGCCGCCACCGGGTTGGTGGAGATGGCGGTCGGCAAGCGGGCGACGATCGTTTCCGTCGACGGCGAAATGATCTCGCGCGTGATCCGGAATGCGGTCCTGATCGGCCAGGCCGAGGCGCGCGACATTCTGGAAATGCGCCGCGGCATCGAGATTGCGATGGTCGCCCTCGCCGCCCAGCGCCGCAATGATCAGGACGTCATCGAGCTTCGTGCGATCATATCCGAGATGGCCGATCATCTGGGCAATGCGGAGCGCTATTCGAGCCTGGACCTCGAACTGCACATGACGCTCGCCCGGGCGACCGCCAATCCGCTCTATCCGCTGCTGATCGAGGCATTCCGCCAACTCATCGAAGCCTCGATGCTCGCCGGCATCGAACGTTGGTCGGCGACGCCCGAGCTCAAGCGGGTGCAGGACCTGCACGAGGATATCGTCCGCGAAGTCGTCGCCGGAGACCCGGCCGCAGCGGCCGCCGCGATGGCGCAGCATTTCGACGATGCGCTTGCCGCGATCCTCGCGCCGATCGGGGTGGGCAAGAAAGGGTAACGTCCCTTCAAGCGCGGCCCGGGTCAGCTCTCGGCGAGCGTCACTACTGCCCCCACCGCGATATCTCTGCTCGCCACCGCACGCACCGCGCCCGCCCTGTCCGCGTTCGACCGCAGCCCGTCGATCTGCGCGCCCGCGACATCGTCCAGCACGATCGCGGGCCGCGCATCGGGCCGCTCGACGGCGAAAGTCACATCCTTCGCCGCTACATTGCGGGCGTGGCGGACATACAAGCCGAACGCGGGCAGCGTACCCATGAAGCTCGGCTCCAGGCTCGAATTGCGGCGTTCGGGCGGTATTCGCGCCGCGTCCTCGACTGTCCCGCCGCCGCTGCACGCGACATGGACGCCTTGGAGCGACACATCGTCGATCGCCTTGTCCGCTATGCCGACGATCCCGCACGGATAGCGGCCGTCCGCGCCCGATACGTTGATGTCGGCAAAGCGCACCCGCCGCACCGTTCCGACCGGCGATCCCTCGGGCGCGCGCTGCCGGGCGGACAGACGCACGAACAGCGGGTGGTTGACCGGATTGCGCATCGTGATGTTGGAAAAGGTCACGTCTTCCAGGGTGCCGCCGTCGATCGCACCGAGTTGCAGCCCGCGGCTGTTCTCGCAGATGCAGTCGTTCACCAGCACATTGCGGAACCCGCCGACCGAATCGGTGCCGAGCTTGATCCGTCCGAGAACGCCGACCTTGTCGGTCGATAGATAGTCGGACTTCGCATACGTCCCGTCAATCAGGCTGCCCAACGCATAGCCGCTGGTCTTGCATCCGCTGACCACGATGTCCTCGCAGACGATCCGCCGGTTGAGCGCGTAGGAGCTTTTGAGGCAGATCGCATCGTCCTTGTGGGCGTTCACCACGCAGCCGGTTAGCCGCACTCCGCGGCAGCAATCCAGATCGATGCCGTCGCGGTCGGTGTCGACCGTCAGATTATCGACCGTCACGTTGCTGCAGCCGAGCAGATAGACCGCGAAATGACCGCCCTGCAGGATCGTGAAGTCGCGGAGCAGGACGTTGCGACTCCCCTTGAACGCCACCGCCTTGTTGCCGCGGCCCTGCTGTGCGCGCTCTTTCGGGTCGATCAGCCGCGCCTGTTCGGGCGTCAGCCCCATCGAGGCGGGCGAGCGATAGTCCGGCATGCCGTGCCAGCGCGGTCCCGGTCCCTCGCGCTCCAGCCCCAGGCCGTGGATCAGCCCCTTGCCGATGATCGCGACGTTGCTGACCCCATCGCCATAAATCAGGCTGGTATGGTTGTGGTAGACGCCGAAATCGGTGAACTGCTCCTCGAACGCGGCTTCGGGCAGGTCATAGTGGAGCCCATGCGTGTCGGGATCGGCGGCGATCAGCGTCGAGCCGGAGGAGAGCACCAGCGTGATATCGTCCTTCAGCCGGATCGAAAAGCAGAGATACTTGCCAGGCGGTACGATCACCGTGCCACCGCCCGCGCGCGACGCCGCCTCGATCGCCTTGTTGATCGCAATGCTGTCGATCGACTTGCCGTCGCCCCGGGCGCCATAATCGCGCACGTCGTGAAAGGTCCGCAGTCCCCCCGTGGCGCGCACCGGCATCGCCGCGAGCGCGAAGGCCGCGCCCATTCCCAACGCGAACGCACGGCGGCCAAACTCAGCATTGGCCAGCAACAATGGCGACGCACTGGACATCCGCCCTCTCCTCCGTGTCGATTCATGTTGTCGGGAAGATGTAGTCTCCGTATCCTGTAAGACAAGTTTAAAGGTGAGGATGCCGAATGCGCGTCGAGAAGTTCGAGACCTGGATCTGCAAGCGACCCAAAGGGCTGTTCGACGAGGAGCGCGAGGGCGCGGCGCCGATGCCGTGGAGCTATGGCGTCGGTCGCATCACCACCTCCGACGGGATCGAGGGAATCGCGACCTTCTGGGCGGCACGCTCCGGCGCGGTCACGGACGCCTATCTCGCCGACGTGATCGCGCCGGTGATTCTGGGCCGCAGCATCCATGACCGCGAGAAGATCTGGCACGATTTCTGGAACATCGACCGGCACGGCGCTTTCTTCCCGGTCTTCGTGCCGGGCCCGATCGACGTGGCGCTGTGGGATGCGGCGGCCCGCACCGCCGGGCTGCCGCTCCATCGCTATCTCGGCAGCTACCGCACCAGCATGCCGGTCTATGCCAGCAGCCTCTGGCTACCGGCGATCGAGGATTATGTCCGCGAGGCGCTTCACTACAAGGAACGCGGCTTCAAGGCGTACAAGGTCCATCCCTGCGGCCCCAGCAGCATGGACATGGCGATCCATGCCGCCGTCCGCGAGGCCGTCGGGCCCGAGATGATCCTGATGACCGATCCGGTCGCCGAATATACTTTACCCGAGGCGATCCGCGTCGCCCGCCATCTCGAACAACTCGGCTATTATTGGTTCGAGGAGCCGTTCCGCGACTATGAGCTCGACAAATATGCCAAGCTCGCCGCCGCGGTCGACATCCCAATCGTCGGCACCGAGACCACGCGCGGCGGTCCCTGGGGCGTCGCCCAGGCGATCAAGGCCGATGCGCTCGACATGGTCCGCGCCGACGTCTCGTGGAAGGGCGGCATTACCGGCACGCTCAAGGTCTGCCACCTCGCGGAGGCGCACGGGATCAATTGCGAACTGCACACCACCACGATGGGGCCGATGGACGTCGCCAATCTCCACGTCGCCAGCGCGGTACGCAATTCGGAATATTTCGAGCTGTTCGTGCCCGAGGACACATTCCAGCTTCCGATGAAGCAGAGCCTGCGCGACTTAATGGATACCGACGGCAACATCCATGTGCCTGAAGGGCCAGGCCTTGGAATCGACATCGACTGGGATGTCGTGGACGACAATTGCACGTCGCACCGCATCTTCGACGCCAGGAAGACCGCGAGGGCCTGAGAATCCTAAAGGCCAGTGTGACGAACCGATCGGCGCCGGGCCAAGGAGCCTTCGCTCCTTCGAGCACCGAGCGGATTCAGGATAGGGTGTCGAGATAGACGAGCCCCGTCCTCGCGCAGGAACAGCGCCGCAGGAACAATCGGATCAGGCGTCGCATGCGCTGGAATCGCGGGTCATCGTGTCGCGCTCTTGCTGCGAAACGATCAGCACCTTCTCGGTCAGCGCCATCGTCGCCTCGCTGCTCACGGGGCGGCTGACGTGATTTTTTCGCTGAGCATCGCCTAGCGCGGCAGCGCCGTGCCCGCCGGCCCCTCGATAAGGACCTCGGCGCGGCGCGCAGATTCTCGGGGAAGGACGAAGTCATCGCGCGGCTCGTCGAGCCTCTTATTGCCAGCGCCAAATCGCACGACGCGATCGCATTCGATCGGCGCGAACCGGCCGATGGTCGCACCGCATAACGTATGTATGGCGATCGATTGACATATCAGTTAGCCAGTGTGCAATATTACAGAAAGCAGGGAGAGGATCACATGAACCACGCGAATGGACCCGTGCGCGCCGCGTTGCTCTCGGCGACCGCGGTTGGAGCGCTGCTTTGGAGCGGCGGGGCGCTCGCCCAAAATGTAGCGCTGGCAACCCCAACGGCGGAGCCGCAAGCGTCGAGCGAGGGCGCTCAACCCGCGGATTCGGGACAAGAAATCGTCGTCACCGGTATCCGCGCTAGCGAACAGGCGTCGATCGACATCAAGCGCAACGCGATCGGCGTGGTCGATTCGATCGTCGCCCAGGATCTGGGCAAGTTGCCCGACCAGAACGTGGCCGAGTCGCTCCAGCGCATCGCCGGCGTCACCATCGAGCGCAACCGCGGCGAGGGCCGCTACGTCACGGTCCGCGGCTTCGGGCCCAAGTTCAACGCCGTGACGGTCAACGGGCGTACGCTGGCCACTGACAATAACGGCCGCGAATTTTCGTTCGACGTGCTGCCTTCGGAAGTGATCAGCGGCGCCGACGTCTACAAGTCGCCCCAGGCGAACATCAACGGTGCCTCGATCGGCGCGACGGTCGACGTGCGCACGATGCGCCCGCTCGATCAGAAGCAACGGTTCGTGCTGGCCGGCTCGGGAAGCGTCCAATGGGCCCAGGTCGCCGACCGCTACAACCCCGAAGTTTCGGCGGTGCTGGGCTGGCGTAACGCGGACAAGACCTTCGGCGTGTCGCTTTCCGCGGTCTATACCGATCAGCATGTCCGCGACGACGAGTTCACGATCGGGGCCGGCCATGTCCATCGCTCGAGCACCGACTCCTATTACAAACTGAACGGGGTTCCGGGCGGCCGCATCGGACCAAATGTCGCGCCTTTCACCAACGTCTCGATGCCATCCAACCTGTCGCCCTTCTTCTTCGAACGCACGCTGAAGCGCTACGGCTTCACCGGCTCTATCCAGGCCAAGCCGACCGACACGCTGACGATCACGCTCGACGGCCTCTATTCCAAGGCCAAGTTCACTGAACAGCAGACGGGTCTCGCCTACGATTTCTCGGGCGGAATCCTGGTCGATCAGGTCGTCCAGAACGGCGAGGCGGTGTATCAGCGCTACCAGGGCGGCTTCGCCGACGAGATCATCCAGTACGACGTGCGCGACGTGACGACGGACCAGTACGGCCTCAACATCGCATGGGAGCCGAGCGATCGCTTCAAGATCAGCGTCGACGCCTCGCAGTCGGCCGCGCGCCGCCGCGGCAAGGACGACAGCCTGTTCACCACCATTCGCCGCAAGAATGTCGACCTGTGGTTTGACCGGCGTTCGGGCAGCCCGATCTACGATTACGGCTTCAGCAGCCCGAACTATGCCAACGCGCCCGTCAATCCGCAGGGCCTCACCGCGCATTATTACATCTGGGGCGGCGGCACCGATGTCGATGACGAGATCGGCGAATATCGCGCCGATGCGCAGTGGAAGCTCGCCGACAATTTCACCGTCGCCGCAGGCGGCATGTATTCGAACCGCAGGAAAGCATTGACCGGCAACAACATGCCGTTCGGTCAACAATGCGCCTATTGTGGCTCGGACCGCGCGCTGCCGATGTCGCTGTTCAGCCCGACCAAC
Organism: Sphingomonas mali NBRC 15500; assembly: GCF_001598415.1. Classification (GTDB taxonomy): domain Bacteria; phylum Pseudomonadota; class Alphaproteobacteria; order Sphingomonadales; family Sphingomonadaceae; genus Sphingomonas; species Sphingomonas mali. The sequence goes on along the minus strand of NZ_BCYX01000012.1, from coordinate 19,082 downwards.
CGCTATTTCTTCTCCGGTGGCGGCAGCGACAACATCATCCGCGACTGGATCAGCTACGACCCGCTGACCCTGGTCAAGCTGATCGACCAATATGCCGCGCAGGACGGCAAGGCCTTCGATCCGGCGCCGGTTTCCGCGGCGTCCTCGTCGGTGGTCGATGAGCATGTGAAGATCGGCTATCTGATGGGCACCTGGAACACCCGTCTCGGCGGCATGGCGCTGACGGTGAACGGCGGCCTGCGCATGGAGGATACGGTCTACACCTCGACCGGCGCGTCGCAAACAGTGCTGAGCGCGGTGCCGAACGGCCAGGGCCAAAACATCATCACGGTCTCGCCGGTTGTCCCGGTGGGCTTTCGCGGTCACTACCGCGACTGGTTGCCGTCGCTGAACGTCCGCCTCTCGCTGACCGACGACCTGATCCTGCGCCTTGCCGGATCGCGGGTGATGACCCGCCCGACTTTGTCCGACCTGTCGCCCGTCCAGTCGATCCAGACCAACCCCGGCAACGAGACGATCAAGCGGGGCAACCCGAACCTCCAGCCGTTCCGCGCCAGCCAGGTCGAGGCCGGCCTCGAATGGTATTTCTCGCCCTCGGCGCTGCTCAACGCCGCGGTGTTTTACAAGAAGATCGATTCGTTCGTGACGCTGGTGACGACCCCACAACTGGTCGATCAGGTGACCTTCCAGGTGACCGTCCCCGACAACGGCAAGGGCGCGACCGTGAAGGGCTTCGAGCTCGGCTACCGCCAGGCCCTCACCTTCCTGCCGGGCGCACTGAGCGGCTTCGGCGTGCAGACCAGCCTCAACTACACGGACTCAAACGCCAACTACCGGAACACCGTCGCCAATGTCAGCTTCGGTCTCGAGGGGCTGTCAAAATGGTCGTACAGCCTGGTCGGCTATTACGAGAAATACGGCGTCCAGGCTCGCGTTGCCTATACGTGGCGCGACAGCTTCCTGCAGGTCGCTTCGGGCCGCAACGGCGAGCCCGAATATTTCAACGCCTATGGCCAGCTGGATGCCAGCCTGTCCTACGATGTGACGCCGAGATTCACGTTCTTCGCAGAAGGCACCAACCTGAACAACGCCAAGGAGTTCATCTATTCGGTGACCCCGAACCGCACCAAGGAATACCGCCAGACCGGCCGCCGCCTGACCGGCGGCGTCCGCTTCCGCTTCTGACGTATCGCCGGTGCCCTCCCCGTTTGAGGGGCAGGGCGCCGGCCCCCGTTTCCATGCCTAGGACTTGTGCAGACCTGACTCCCTGCCGTGTCGGCGACTGGTTTCCCATTTCCTGCTTGTCCGCTCATAAATGCATTGCCAGAAAGAATCGGCGCGGCGAACTCGACGCAAGGTACGTTCGTCCAGCGTGTCTCTCCGGGTAGGGGTTTCTCGATGCGTGCCAAGTGCTCCGTCATCCTTATGGTTGCGGCCACCTGTGTCGCGCAACCTAGCTCATCGCGAACTGCCGATGACGATACGCATGGTCGGGTCGATGCGATCTTCAAGCCCTGGGACAGCGGCGGCACGCCAGGTTGCGCCGTGGCGATCTCTCGAAATGGATCGCTCGATTATGCGCGCGGGTACGGCCTGTCCAACCTCGAACACTCCATTCCCATTACTCCTGATTCGGTCTTCCTCGCCGCATCGATCTCCAAGCAATTCACTGCCTTCTCGATCGGACTGTTGGCGCAGAGAGGCAAGCTGTCACTCGACGATGACATCCGCAAATATCTTCCGGAAATGCCTGATTACGGTCGAACGATCACGATCGCGCACTTAATCCATCACACCAACGGCCTGCGCGAGCAAGGTCAGTTGCTGAATCTCGCCGGCTGGCGCGGCGAGGACATGTATACGGAAGAGGACATTCTCTGGGCGCTTCGCCGCCAGCGGCAGCTGAACTTCGAACCCGGCGCAGAGATTGTCTACGGCAACGCAGCCTATACGTTGCTCGGCGTCATCGTGCGGCGCGTATCAGGGCAATCGCTGCGAGAGTTCGCCGAGAGCCGAATCTTCATGCCGCTCGGTATGACGCATACTGAATTTCGCGATGATCACACCAGGATCGTGAAGCGCCGGACGCCAGCATACAGTCTCCGCGAGGGCGGCGGATGGAGCGAGAGCGTGCCTAATATAGATCACTATGGCTCGACCGGATTGTACACCACCGTCGAAGACTTGCTGAAGTGGGAACAGAATCTGCTCGACGCTCGGATCGGCGGACCCGGCCTCGTTGCATCGATGCAGCGATCCGGCAGGTTGAACGACGGCCAGGAGACTGGGTATGGCGGCGGTCTGAGGCTCGGCAACTATCGCGGCTTGCGAACGATCAGCCACGACGGAGCCGATGGTGGTTATCGCGCGGAGGCCGTGCTTTTTCCCGACCAGCGCCTTGCGATTGTTGCATTGTGCAATGGCGCCACCATCGAACCGACCAGCCTGACGCGCCAAGTGGCCGAAGTCTATCTGGGTGATCAAATGACGACTCCGGCGCTCGCCCCAGCAGTCGCGGCAACGGATTTTCAGGCGTCGGCATTGACGGGAGCCTATTGGAGTCCGGGAACTGGTGAAGTGGTGCAACTCGTCTGGACCGAAGGGGCATTGCGACAGGCTGGTATCCCGACACCTTTCGTTCAGATCGGCGCCGGCATCTTTCGGCCTAGCGATCAGCCTCACGAATGGCGCTTCGTCCCGCCGGCTGCCGGCGCGCCGCCGGGTGCGCAGGCGGACCTACATATCCGGGATTCTTGGCCTACGCGCCGTGTTTTCCAGCGGATAACAACGCCCCCGCCGAGTGGCGCAGCCTTGAACAAGTTCGCGGGGAGATATCATAGCGTTGATACTGACATGACCTACTCTGTGCGGGTTTTGGATGGACGCCTGAAGCTTTCCTGGCCGCGTGGGTACGACATCACGCTCGAAGCCGTCGGTGGGGATCACTTCGTCGGCTCCCGAGGCACCGTGACATTCACCCGAACGGCCTCGGGCGCGATAAGCGGATTGACGATCAGCAACAGACGTCTTCGCCGGCTGCTCGCAGAGCGAGTTTGAAGAGACGCAATCGTCAACGCGCGAGTTTGCGGCGGAAAAACGGCGCATTCTCGGTAGCTTCGAATTTTTGAGACGAGGTGTTTGGTCCTGGTGATTGATGGTGCGGGTTTGACGTAAAGCGTTCGAGCTGGGTTACCCACGTTTTACAGTTGAACTCCTGGTGAGTGACGCCGCGCAAGGTCTTGAGACGGATATTGCTTGGAACCTGCCCTCAGAAGGCAGAAGCCACAGGTTCGAATACTGTCGGGTGCGCCACAATTTCAATGACTTAGCGGGCTAGGCGAAACTCCGTACGGAAAATGTACGGAAAGCGTTGTCGGACGACTTGGGCCGAATGAGAGTGCGTCGCGATAGGCTGGACCAGTCTCCGACGTTCGCGGGGAATCAACTCGCCGGTGATTTCGGATGCCTAAAGCCTGCCCGGCAGCCGTAGCGCAGACCGTATATTCCGGGCTTGCTGGATATCATTGCGCGCTTGAAAGCGCGGCAATCTACTTATAGGCGACAACGCCCCAACCTCGGCTGACCTAAAGGATAATTTTTGCCCTCTTTCAAAGAACCGTCCTTCCAAGAGCGCGTTTCCGCAGCCGGAAAGGCGCGGAAGAAAGCCCTGGACCAACTGAAAGCCAAGCCGCCGGTCGATGAGGCTGCGTTGTTGGAGCGCCGGCTGGCGAGGGAAGCGCGGGAGCAAGCGGTGGCTGAAGAGCGTGCCGCGAAGACCGAGGCAAATGCTATAGCGAAAGCCGAAAAAGCAGCAGCTGCTGCCGTCGCGATCGCGGAGGCAAAGGCCGCGGCAGAACTCAAGGCGGCGCGTTTAACGCCCCCCAGCGCCGCGGAAATGAAAGCAGCGCGGGATGCGCGTTATGCCGCTCGCAAGGAGCGGCGATAGACAGTTGTCCGGGGACATAATCAAACTCGACGGATAGTTGCTTCAGGCGCGTTTACGAACCTTGCCCTTGACGACCTTGCAACCGGCTCGAAGCCGGTTGAGACAATCAGACCACCAATGAGCCTACAGGACTCATGTCGCCTCCGGAAACCCGCAGAAATCCTTGGGTTTTGGCATTATCCAATTTTCGTGGTCCCTTCGTGGTCCCACCCCAAAAATCGCTCCCTTACTCGGACCCGAACCCCCGCCAAGCGACACTTCTTGACCTGATGCGATCTACTTGGGGCCGACCTTTTTCCGGTGCATGCCTAGTGCTGCGCACTCGTGTCGCCCGCCGCAATCTGGGCCGGGGTCAGGGAACAAGGAACGGGCGCATTTCCGGTATCGCGACCGAGAGTTCGCGGGTCACCATGGTTGCGAAGTAATTCGCGCCTTCGATGCCCAGATGGGTGTGGTCGAATGACAATTTCGGCTGCGCCATGGGATTGACCATCACTTCGGTGGATCGTGCCGGCGCCCTCGGCGAGACTGCTTGTACCGCTCCGGGCGGAACCTCGGCAAAGCGGTCGGCCTCCGCCGAACCCATCGCACCGACCGCGGCCGAGCTGTCGGCATTGAGGTCGAGCAGTGGCACTTTCAATTCCGCAGCGACCTTGCGTGTCGCCGCTGCCCAGGGCGCGAGGTCGTTGACCAGCTTGCCGTCGACGAAGCTGCGGCGCGTCAGCGGGGTGACAAGCACCGGATGCGCGCCCGCCGCGCGCGCTTCCTCGATATAGCGCTTCAAATTGGCTGGGAACTCGCTCGCGAGATCGGTCGAGCGCCCCGGCTTGCCGGGCTGGTCGTTATGCCCGAATTGAATCAGGACCCAAATGTCGCGATAACCCGGAGTCCGCATTTCCGACAGCGCGATGTCCCATGATCCCTCGGCGCGATAATTGCTGGTGCTGCGCCCACCGCGGGCGAGGTTCAGGCACGCCAGGAACGACGTTACGTGATAGCCGCAGAAACTGGGGCCCCAGCCGCCGAACACCGCGGTCGTCGAATCGCCGACCAGGATGATCTTGGATGGCTTGATGTGCCTGACGGGCACAGGCACGGCCGGGGCGGGCGGTGCGGTTTGCGCCATGGCGGGAACCGCGAAAAGGCAGAACGCTACCGCGACGGTGCCGAACTTGGTCGTCATGATCAGAGCGCCTCGAACTTGAAGTTGCTGAACCGCGCCTCGCCGCGTCCGGCGGAATAGAGGCCGGGGCGGAGCATCAGGAAGCCGCCGCGCACATTGTGATGATAGCCCGACACTTCCATGCCACGGTCGAAGCGGCGCCAGGTGTTGCCGCCGTCGCCGCTGGTGTGGATCGCGACGATATGCCGTTTGTTGGCGATGCGGATTCGCATTTTGCGGCCATGCGGATTGGCCGGCCGGCCGCGCTCCATGCCATATTGGTGCGTGACGAAATTTCGCTCGTCGAAGCCGAGCCCGCAATAGAGCTTTTCGTCATAGAACAGCACCAGCCCGGCGGTACCGCCCGGGCCGATCTCGATATCGCATTCGAACTGATAGGCGGGATCGCCGGCGATGATCAGCAGCGGCGAGGAATCCACCGGCGCCGTACCGCTGGCTTTCATCAAGAGGCTATTGCGCTCGATCCGGAGGCGATCGCGTTCGTCCGGTCCCGGCTTGAAGAAATTCCACCGCGACCCGAGGTCAAGCTTCGCGAAATCGTCGGACAGACGCTGGCCGTGGGGCAATGCCTGCCCGCCTTTGGGTTTGGCGATCGGTCGCGACAGGTCGCCGCCGGTCATCCGGAACCAGCCGTCCGGCGTCCAACGAACCGGATCGAGCAGCGTCTGGCGCCCGAGCGTCCAGAACCCGTTCTCGAAGCCGTGATACAGCGACCACCAGCTGCCATCGGGCCCTTCGACCAGCGAGGCGTGGCCTCGCGACCACCATTTCTCGTCATTGCTGACGGTGCGTACGACCGGATTGGCCGGGCAATTCTCCCAGGGACCGTGGATCGATTTCGACCGCGCGACGATCACCATATGGCCAGTGGGCGGCCCGGCCGTGCCACCGACCGCGGTGACCATATAGAACCAGTCGCCGTGGCGATGGATCTTGGGCCCTTCGGGAGAGAAGCTCTCGACATCCCATTCGGGCGGATAATGCCAGGGATCGTAGACATGCTCGACCTTGCCGATGGTCGACAAGCCGTCATCGGCCAGCCGGATGCGGTCACCGCCCGACAGAAACAGCCAGCGCGAGCCGTCTTCGCCGACCGCGTGGCACGGATCGATATGATTCGGCATCTTGAGATCGATCGGGTCGCTCCACGGCCCGTCGATCGAGTCCGACCAGATCACCCAGATCGAATTCGGGCTGCCCTTGGTCGGGATGTAGAGGAAATAACGCCCGTCATGCTTGTCGAGCGAGACTGCCCAGACCGAGCCGATATTGCGCGTCAGCGCGGGCTTGCGCGGCTGCCAGTTCACCAGGTCGCGCGAATGCCAGATCGTCAGCCCCGGATAGGATTCGAAGCTCGAAAACGTCATGAAATAATCGGCGCCGTCCTTCAGCACCGCGGGATCGGGATGATCGCCGGCCAACACCGGATTGAGGAACCTGCCATCGCCAAGATCGGCGATGCGCTGATTGTCGATGCCCCGCTTCCATACACCCGGCTTGCCCGGCGCCACTGCGGCCTCCGCGACCTGCGGCGCTAGTGCCGAGGCACCGCCGGCTAGCGCCATGGCGAAAGCGTCTCTTCTACTGACGGTCATTCGAGGTCCTCATGTCGACACGGTATCCGGGGCTAAAAATGCCCGCCGGTAGGCGTAGCTGCATACCGGCGGGAAGGTCCGTCCCAGGGAGGACGGCAGGGCAAGTCAGAATGTCACGCGCGCGCCGAGGCGGAAGACGCGGCCCGAACTGGCATATTGGGTCACGGCCTCCTGTCCCTCATAGGCGTAGCGGTTGCTCGTCTGGTTGGTGAGGTTGAGCCCTTCCGCGGTGATCGCGAAGTTTTCGAACACGTTGAAACTCACCGATGCGTCGAGGTTGGTCGTTGCCTGGCTGTAGACGAAGTCGTTGATCAGCGGACCGTCGCAGCCGACCGATTCCACCGCTCCGCTGCCGACCTTGGTGAGTCCAGGACTGCACGAGCCCGCAGCAATTGGATAGGCCGTGCTGTAGCCCTTGCGATGTGCGACCGATACACGCGCTCGGAAGCCCTTCACCTCGTAGAACAAGGTTGCGTTGAGCGCCTGGGGCGAGACCCCGAGAAACGGCCCCTTGCCCAATGTCTGCGGCTTGGTCGCCGAGCCGGGGTCGAGGATATAGGTCAGTTGCGACTTGATGTAGGTGTAGTTCACCAACGCGCCGAAATTCTTGAGGAAGCCCGGCAGGAACGTGAAATTCTGCTGATAGCTGACCTCGATGCCGCGCAGATATCCCCCTGGCGCATCGCGATACTGGCGCGCGGTGAAGACGTTGTTGTTGTCCAGATATGCGAGCTGGTTGAGGTTGGTATATTGAGCCCGGATCGCGGCGACCACCGTGGGGTCGCCGACCAGCTCTGACAACGGCGCCGAGAACAACACGGTCTGCGGGAAGCTCGAAATCTGCTTTGAGAATGCCGCCACCGACAACAGTCCGCCCTTGGCGAAATACCATTCGATGCTGGCGTCGAGGTTGGTCGATCGGAACGGACTGAGTTTGGGATTGCCGATCGTCAGGGACGCGCCGGTCGTGCTGCCGTCGTTGGGGACGGAGATGCTGGTGATCGTCGGCGACAGGTTGCCGAGCAGCGGCCGCGCCATCACCTTCGACGCGCTGAACCGCACCAGCAGGTTGCGAACGGGCTCGTAGATCAGGTTCATCGACGGCAGCCAGTCGGTGTAATTGTTCTTGCCGACGATCGGCCGCCCAGCTTGCGAGGTTCCGGTCGAGGTCAGGTCGGTGATCGCCACCCGCGTGCCGGCATTGCCGCGGAACGGACGCCCGAACAATTCGGTCTTGAAGTCGAACTCGAGATAGAAGCCCTTGTCCTTCTCATCGACGCCGAAATTGTTCTGCCCGCCGTTGCGCAATGTGGTCAGGCGCCAGTCGCCCCATTTGTTGATGCAGTTGCACTCGAACCCGATCAGATTGTTGAACTTGTCGAGGTCGGGGACAACGAAGCTGGTCGGCGTGCCGTCGGGCATCTGGATGCCCGTGCCGAACGACACGATCTTGCTGTTTCCCGCGGTGGTCGATCCGGCCTCGAGCAAGGTGGGGTTGAGCGTATCGTTGTTGCGCTCGGCCTGTTGCGTATAGAATCCGAATTCACGGATATTGGCGCCGAAGCCGATGTTGAACTGGTCGTTCACCTGCCAGTCGAAATCGGCCTTGCCGCCCTTGTAGGTGTTGCGGACATAGCGCTCATAATGGCGGATCGCCGAGAAACCCTTGACCGTCTGCCAATTGTTCGGATCGGCCACGTTGAAGCCGAAATCCATCTTGGGCATGGTGCCGCCGCCGCGTTCGTCGAACACGAAATTCTGAGGCGAATCCATCCGGTTGAACTCGACCAGCAGGCCGGTGGAATAGTTCACCGACTTGGACTGGCCATAGAGCGCGGTCATCTTGAACTTGTCGGTGAATTCGTGGTCGAGCCGTGCCGAGCCCTGCCAGAACGTCGTCGTATAGGCGCCGTAGTCGACCGCCGAGCGGAAATCGACGTTCCGCAGGACGAGATAGTCGGCCATACCGTTGGTCACATTGGCATCGAGCACATCGACCCCCGGACGCCCGATCAACTGGCCGCGATAGGCCAAGCCGTTCGACGAGGGGATGTACCCGACCGAGTTCGGGTTGTTGTAATAATCATAGGGATCGAGATTGTTGGGATTGGTGCTGAAGATGTTGGCGTTGGCCGGGCTGGTCCCGCCAGGAGTCACCGCGGCATTGCCGAGCACCGCGGGGACCAGATTGCCCTTGGCGTCGAGCGCCGTCGAGAAAGCGGGGGTGGTCCCATACATCGACGATCCGCAATCCTGTGCGGGCACGATGGAACTGCCGGCATTGGGCGTGCACAGCCCAGGATAGGTGGCCCGCGCCGCGGTCGGGGTAAGTCGCCCGGTGGCGTTGTTGTACGCGGCATTGGTGTTGTTGCGGTTGAGGCCAACCGGCGAGAGCTGATCGTTCTCGCTGACGTTCTTGAACCGGGAATAGAGACCGTCGATGGTCAGCCGCGTCTTGGACGAGATATCCCATTGGTACGCGCCGGTCAGCCCGAGGCGCTGATTCTTGACCACCTGGTGCGTCAGCGACGGCAGCGCGGGGATACGGACCTGCGAATCGTCGAAGCGCCCGGGTGTATTGTAGGGAGCACCGGGATAGAGCTTGGCATAGGCCGCCGGATCCGACCCAGTCTGGAAAGCCAGCGCGTCGGGATTCTTGTAAGGCAGGGCGGTGCCGACCGGCGCCGAGAAACCGGAGCGCTGCGGATTGCCCTCACCGAGAAACTGGCTGCTGCGATAGAGATAGTCTGACGCGCCGGGCGAACGCTGATACTGATCGATGATGTTGATTTCGCGGTTGTAAGCGCCGGAGAACAACAAGCCCATGCGCTTGTCCTTACCGAACCGGACCGAGGCTAGGCCGGCGATGCGCGGATTCACCTTCTTGCTGTTTTGATTGTAGCTTGCCTGGCCCGAAAGGGCGAATTTTGATCCCTTGTAATCGAACGGTTTGCCGGTAACGAGGTCGATCGTCGCGCCCAGTGACCCTTCATCGGTTTCCGCCGATGGAGTCTTCTGGATACGCAGTGAGCTGAACAGCTCTGAGGCGAAGGTGTTGTAGTCGAACGCTCGGCTGCGGTTGGGCGAGGTGCCGGCGTCATTGGATCCGGCGGTCGACAACGCCTCCAGGCCATTCAGGCGGGTGCGGTTGAAATCGCCGCCCAGACCGCGAACGGTAATACCGCGCCCTTCGCCATTGTCGCGGTCGATCGACACGCCTGGTAGGCGCTGAAGCGATTCAGCCAGGTTGGAATCGGGAAAGTCGGCGATATCCTGTGCGTTGATCTCGTCGATCTGGACGTCCGAATTGCGCTTGTCGTTGAGCGCCGACGCGATCGAATTGCGGAAACCGGTGACGACGATTTCCTTGCTGCCCTCGCTATTCGCAGTCTCCGTCGTGTTCGCGCCGGTCCCTTGCGGACGCGTTGCGTCCTGAGGGTCGGCCGCCTGGGCGTGCGCGCTGGGGACTATGAAAAGCCCGGCAAGCGCCAATGCCGACAGGGACACCGTATCGATCGCGCCCTTCCTGATCCTGGTCCTGAACATTCCTGATCCTCCCTCTTTTTGATCTGGTCGATTGTCGGTCAGCCCTGCCAGTCGCCGAGCACGGCACGCGGTGTGAAAGCCGCCGCCTGGCTGGCCGTCAGGAACCGGCGGCCGATCGCGGCAGAGCCGGCTCCGGGGCCGCGGCTGCCAAATTCGAACAGCCTCGCTTCGGCCGGCTGGAACAGGCGCTTCTGGCCCGTGGGATCGGTGAACCCCATCGCCGTCCAGCCATCGCCGCGGATATGCGCATCCATCCAGCAGCGCAGGAACGCAGAGGCGCCCACCAGCCGCATATTGCCGCCGGCGCGCCACGGCCGTCCGAGATAGGTCGACGCGTCGGGCACCCCCGCCTCGCGCGTGATCCGGCAATCGGCGAAGACCAATCCAAAGGGTTGATCGGCCGGCGTACTCGGCGCGCTCAGATAACCCTGGATTTCCGCGCCGGGGACAAATCGGCTGACGATCTCGCAGCGATTGAACAACGCCGCCGGGCCGCCGAAAATGAAGTCGACGCACCCCGAAATCCGGCAGCCGCTGAAGTGCGCGCGGCCCTGGACGTAGAGCGTGTCCTGATATCCCTCGATCGAACAACTTTCGACGCGGGCGCGGTCGGCGCCACGGCCGAGCGACAGGGCCACTGCCTGCGCACCGCCGCTCGCCTGGGTGATGCGATCCTGGAGAAAGTCGAAGCTGTTACGGATGGTGAGGTTGCGCAAGGTGACGCCCGACGCCTCTACGGTCAGCGTAGCCGAGCCGCCGGTGCCCCATTTCCCGCCATCCGGACGGACGAGGCCGGCCGCGGCACCGAAGCTGACGACCGTTTGCGGCCCGCTCCCCGCGATCGTCACATTGGGTGCGCGGACGACGCACTTCTCGGTAATGATTCCCGGCCCGAGCCGGATGGTGAAAGAGCTCCCCCCGGCGCGATCCGCCAGCTCGAGCGCGGCGGCGAGTGTCGGGACGGTTCCTGGGCCGCCGGTAGGGTCGACAGTGGCACCCCGATTGCTTGCGGGCAGCGCGAACCCTCGGGACCCGATGCCCAGCGCGACACCGCCGGCGAAGAACCGCCGCCGATCGAGGGCGTGCAGAGCCATCAATGGTTCCGCTCAACCCCTAAGGGGTCGCGGTCGCCTCCAGTCATGTCCTCTCCCCTTGCGGTTTTTCCGCTTTTTTCAGCCGGCGCGAGGTTGTCATCTTCCGGCTACAGTGGTAGCGATACCAGTCTAGTGATACCGGTGTCAATGCTGGATCGGGAGAGGTGGAATGCGCCTGAAAACGGGCCCCGTCGGGCTAACGCGCCGCGCAATTATGGGGTCGCTATCCGCCGCCGCCGCGTTGCCTTTCCTCCCTCGCGCCTGGTCCGCGACGCGCGTCCGCAAGTCTCCGCTGACACTCTGGTACGAACGTCCGGCCGCGGCATGGACCGAGGCGCTGCCCGTCGGCAACGGCCGCATCGGCGCGATGATCTTTGGCGGAATCGCCCAAGAACGCCTGCAATTAAATGAAGATACGCTGTGGGGCGGAGGTCCCTACGATCCCGTCAATCCCCAGGCCAAGGCCAGTTTGCCCGAATTGCGCCATCTGATTTTCGCCGGCCGATACGCTGAAGCGGAAGCCTTCGCCAACGCGCACGTCATGGCGACGCCATTGCGCCAGGCGTCCTACAAGTCGGTTGGCGATCTGGCGATCGAGATGCTCGGGATCGGCGATGCCGATGCTACCGGTTACCATCGCGCGCTCGACATCGATTCCACGGTCGCCGAAACCCGCTTCACGGCGAATGGTGTCACTTACATCCGCAGCGTGTTGGCGTCCCCGGTCGACCAAGTGATCGCGGTTCGGCTGTCCGCGAACCGGCCAGGGAAAATCTCCTGCCGCTTGTCGTTCAGCTCGCCCGAAAAGGCGTCGCGATCGAGCATCGAGCGGAGCGACACCCTGGTCCTGAGCGGTCGCAACGACCCGGAAGGCGCAATTGCTGGGGCCCTGACGTTCGAAGCCCGCCTGCAGGCGCGACCGCGCGGTGGCACGGTTCGAGCCGATGGCGACGCGCTGCTGATCGATGGCGCCGACGAGGTCATCTTGCTGATCGCGATGGCGACGAGCTACCGGCGCTACGACGACGTATCGGGCGATCCGGCCGCGATCACGCGCGCGCAGATCGACAAAGCCGCGGCACGGTCGTTCGCCGCGATCGCCGTTGACGCTACCGCCGAGCATCGCCGGCTGTTTCGCCGCGTAACGATCGATCTCGGCCGGACCGATGCGGCCGACCAGCCGACCGACGTCCGCATCAAACAGTCCGAGACTGTTGCCGATCCCGCGCTCGCCGCCCTTTATTTCCAATATGGCCGGTACTTGCTGATCTCCTGCTCGCGCCCCGGCGGGCAGGCGGCGAACCTGCAGGGACTGTGGAATGAGAGCCCCCGGCCGCCCTGGGGCAGCAAGTACACGATCAACATCAATACCGAGATGAATTACTGGCCGGCCGAGCCGACCAACCTGCCCGAATGCGTCGAGCCGCTGATCCAACTCGTCCGCGACATCGCGCAGACCGGCGAACGCACCGCACGCGACATGTACGGCGCGCGTGGTTGGGTTTGTCACCACAATACCGATTTGTGGCGCGCGACGGCGCCGATCGATGGCGCCAAGTTCGGACTGTGGCCGATGGGCGGGGCGTGGCTCTGCACGCACCTTTGGGCACATTACGATTATAACCGCGACACGGCCTATCTCGCCTCGGTTTATCCGATCCTGCGCGGCGCCTGCCTGTTCTTCCTCGACACGCTGCAGACCGATCCCAACACCGGCCACCTCGTCACCAACCCGTCAATGTCGCCCGAAAACGGTCACGGCCACGGATCCTCACTGATCTACGCGCCGACGATGGACATGGAGATTTTGCGCGACCTGTTCGACCAGACGGTCGCGGCCGCGGGCATTCTTGGCCAGGACGCCGAACTCTCCAGACAGTTCGCCGACGCCCGCGCACGTCTGTTGCCGCTGCAGATCGGTGCGCAAGGCCAACTCCAGGAATGGCCGATGGACTGGGACATGCAAGCCGACGACGTGCATCATCGCCACGTCTCGCACCTCTACGCCCTGTTCCCGAGCCATCAGATCGATGTCGAGCGCACCCCTGCCCTGGCCCGCGCCGCGCGGAAATCGCTCGAGATCCGGGGCGACAAGGCAACCGGCTGGGCGACGGCATGGCGGCTCAACCTCTGGGCGCGGCTGCGCGAGGGCGATCACGCGCACGCGATCCTGTCATTCCTGCTCGGCCCGGAACGCACCTATCCCAATATGTTCGACGCGCATCCGCCGTTTCAGATCGACGGCAATTTCGGCGGCACGTCGGGGATCACCGAAATGCTGATGCAATGCCAGGGCGACGTCATCGACTTGTTGCCGGCCTTGCCGCGCGCCTGGCCGACGGGATCGGTCAGCGGATTGCGCGCACGCGGCGGGTGCATTGTCGATGTCGCCTGGCGCGACGGCAAGCTCGCGCGTGCGGCGATCACCGGCAGCGAACGAGGCAGTCGCAAGGTGCGCTATGCCGGGCGATCGATCGAGGTCGAGATAGTGCCGGGCAAGCCGGTACCGCTTCGGCCTGCCCGCTTCTCCGCATGACGCCATTCGCGCAACCGCAGACCGACTTGGGGGAAGATCGATGGAACTGAACCGGCGCGGTTTCATGGGCGTGGCGAGCGCCGGCGTGGCGGCAGGCTTTGTCGGTCCGACGCATGCGGCGCCGGTTCTGCTCGATGTTCCCGATACCGGCTGGCGCCTGTGGATTGATCGCGAAGCACGCTATCTTGACGACCGCATCTACCTGCCGTCCCAGGTCGACCTGGCGGCGTTGCCGGTCAATCCGCCGACCGGCGGCTGGGACGCGCTCGACACCGTCAAAGCGCTCACCGTCACCCTCCCCACCACCGTCGAAGAGCATTGGTGGGGGAAGTTCGGCGCGCGCCCCTACGCCGCCGACGAGTATCGCTATGCGGAAGACGATCCGGTCCCGCAGAACGGCGCCTATCGCGGCGTGTCGTGGTGGTACCGGTCGATCGACATTCCGGCGGCGGCGGGCGGCAAGCGCATCATGCTCCATATTCGCGGCGCGCGGATGCGAGCGGAAATCTATCTCAACGGAAAGCTGGTCGGCCATTCGATCATGTCCGAATTGCCGATCGACTGCGACCTGACCGCGGCGATGTCGCCGGGCCAGGCCAACCGGCTCGCGATCCGCATCACCAATCCCGGCGGGCGCTACGACTGGCGCGATTCGACGACGATGCAATGGGGCGCCGCCAAGCTCTTCTTGTCGCACGGCTTCGGCGGGCTGGACCGCGGCATGACGCTGAGCGCGCATCCGATCGATGCGCATATCCGCGACGCCTGGGTACTCAACACGCCCGATCCGCGCGTCGTCAGCGCACGAATGGAGATCCTATTCGAGCACCCACCGCGCGACATCGCCGCGCTGCGTTCGCAGGCGACGCTTGCGTTGCTCGACGCCAAGGGTGGGACGCTGCCCGCCGCGGCAAGCCTCGATGCGCTGACGCTCGACGGTAAGGTCGCCACCGCGACCTTTACCTTGCAGGCGGCCGAAGCCAAATTGTGGAGCCTCGACGCTCCGACGCTCTACTACGCGCGGTTCGGCTGGGGCGACGACATTCGCAAGGTCCGTTTCGGCTTTCGCTGGTTCGCCCCTGACGGGATCGGCGGCAACGCGGTCTTGCGCCTCAACGGCCGGCGCGTGCGGCTGTATTCGGCGATCTCCTGGGGCTATTGGGGCTATAACGGGCTGTGGCCGACGCCCGAGCTTGCGCGCCGCGAAGTCACCTCGGCCAAGGCGCTCGGACTCAACTGCCTCCATTTTCACCGCAATGTCGGCAAGACCGAGGTATTCGCCGCGCAGGACGAAATGGGGCTGCTTCGGGTGATGGAGCCGGGCGGCGGCCGTTTCGCGATCGGCCGCGACCTCAAGCCCGACGAGCAATTATCGCCCGCGGATCGCTTCAGCCGCGACTTCCTCGTCGAGAAATGTGTCGCGATGGCCAAGGCGTTCCGTTCCCACCCCTCGCTTGTCCAGTACACGTTGCAGAATGAGCTTGGCGCCAACCTCGCCAATCCGGATGTCCAGGTGGCGCTGAAGGCGATCCACGATGCCGACCCCAGCAGAGCGGTGGTGCTCAACGACGGCTTCGTTCAGCGCGGCGCGGCGCAGGCGATGTACCTGCCCTATGACGACCATTTCTATCGGTCGGACAGGGAGCAATGGGGCGGCTGGTGGAACAATCACCAGGGTGCAGGCGACCAATGGTACGACAAATTCTATCGCGGCAAGGACGATTATATCCAGCGCCAGACCGGCAAGCCGTTCATCGTCGAATTCGGCGAGATGGAAGGCTGCGCGGTCGCCGATAATCACGCGAAGATGGTCGCGGATATCGATAAACGAGGCGGCTCCTACGATCTTGCCGACCATCGCACGATCTTGACCGCGACCGAGGCGTTCCTCGACAAATGGGGGTTCCGCACGGCCTTCCCGACTGCCGAAAGCCTGTTCCTGTCGATCGGGCGCAAAGCCTATGATAGTTGGCAGAATTATCTCGAGAATATCCGTATCGGCGACGAAGTCGATGTCGCGTGCATCAGCGGCTGGGAAACGACCGCGATCGAGAACCATTCGGGGATCGTCGACAATCTGCGCTATTTCAAGGCCGACCCGGCGCTTGTCCGCTCCAGCCTGTTGCCGGTCCGTCCGGTCGCGAAGCAGCGCCAGCTGGCTTATGCGCTGGGCGAAAGCGCCAGCCTCGACCTCTATCTGTTCAACGACAGCGGCGAACAGGTGCCGGGAACGCTCCGCCTGTCGGTGGTCGGCCCCGATGGCAGCGAACGCGACGTCGCGACCTACCCTGCTCCAACATTCGAGCCCGATGTGATGCGGCACCTCATCGCCGAGCGGGTCGCGCTTCCCACTTTTGGCGTGCCCGGCCCGCACCGCGTCCGTCTCGCGCATTCGGCGCATCCCGACGCGACATTCGAGCGTATTGTGTGGATCGTAGCGCCCGCGGCAAAGCCGGCCCGTCCGATCAGGATCGGGGTGGCCGGAGTGGCGCAGTCCCTCCGCGCGCAACTGACGGCGCTCACCGGTGTGTCGGTCGAGGATTGGAAGCCGGGCGGCCGCTACGACGGCATCGCCGCGCAAGGCCTCAAGGCCGACGAGATCGCGCGGCGCCAAATCGGCGAGCAGACCGGCCTCGAGGCGCAGCCGAAGAAAGGCGAAAAGCCCAAGCTCGTGCTGGGCGAGATCGATGGTGCCGTGCTCGATGCGGTGAAATCGGGGACGCCCCTGCTCGCGCTGGTCCCCGAGGATGGCCTCGCCGATGGCGTGGCACGACAGCTCTCGGGGCTCGGGTTGTTCGGCTATTTCGGTCAGGTCGGCGATCTTCGCGCGCCGTGGATGGGGAACTGGAATTATCTCCGCGCGCATCCGTTGTTCGACGGCATTCCCGCGGACATGGCGACCGGCGTGCTCCATCAGGTCGAGGGCCAGGCATCGAACGGCCTGATCGTCGACGGCGAGGGTGTCGAGGTAATCGCGGGCTACAGCCGTGACCATGACCGCCGCAATGGCGCAGCGACGTTGATCGCGCGTCATGCCGGCATGCGCGTCGCGGTCCATCGCATGCCCGACATGGTGGCGCCGTTACAGCGCCGGTTCCTGGAAAATGCCGTCCGCTGGCTCGCCGCCGGCGAGCGCACCTGACACCGAAATCGAGGGAGAAACAGATATGCGTAGCTGGACAATGGCGCTGTTGCTGGGCGGTACGCTTGGATCGGCGACGATGGTCGAAGCGAGAGTGATCGGTTCGATGACCCCTGCGGCACCGATCACCGAGGCCAGAATCGCGACGCTACCTGTCGGAGAACGAGCGGCATGGACAGCCTATCTCGCCAAATCGCGCGCACTGATGGCGGCGGACAAAGCGGCGCTCGCGGCCGAGCGCGGCAATACTGCTTATCCCGAGGCGCCACATCCCGGCCGGTCCGGCGGCAGCGGGATGCCGATGGATCGTCCCACGGCCTGGTATTCCTCTGACGTGGCGCGGCATATCGGCGACACTATCATCAGCTTCCAGACTCCGGCGGGCGGCTGGGGCAAGAACATGGATCGCAGCGGTCCGGTTCGTGCACGCGGCCAGAATTATGTGCCGATCGAGAATTTGCCGGCCAATGCCCGCGAGGACATCAAGACCGCCGATTCCAATTGGGCCTATGTCGGCACGATCGACAACAATGCGACGACGTCCGAGTTGCGCTTTCTCGCGCGCGTACAGGCGCAGGCGCCCGGTGTGACGGGAGAGCCCTATCGCCGTGCCTTCCTGAAGGGTGTGCGCTATCTGCTCGACGCGCAATTTCCCAATGGCGGCTGGCCGCAAGTCTATCCGCTGCAGGGCGGCTATCACGACGCGCTTACCTTCAACGACGACGCCCTGTCGCAAGTCGCCGAGCTGCTCGCCGACGTCGCCGTGCGGCGGGGCGATTATGCCTTCGTCCCCGCGTCGCTCGCTGTCCAGGCCGCGACCGCCGAGGCGAAGGCCATCAGGGTCATCCTGACGACGCAGGTCGTGGTCGACGGCAGGCGGACGATCTGGGGTCAGCAGCACGACGCGTTGACGCTGGCGCCCGCGGGCGCGCGCAACTTCGAGCCGATCGCCCTGTCCTCCGACGAGAGCGCCGACCTGCTGCTGTTCCTGATGAAGCGCCCCAATCCTTCACCCGCAGTCATTGCCGCGGTGCGCGACGGCATCGGCTGGCTCAAGGCGCATGCCCTATACGGCGTCGATTTCACCCGAGATGCGGCGGGTGGCGACGGCCGAAAGCTGGTCGCAAAAGACGGCGCCGGAGCGCTCTGGTCGCGCTATTACGACATCGCCACCGGCAAGCCGATCTTCGGCGACCGCGACAAGTCGATCCATGATGACGTCAACGAACTGAGTCTCGAGCGCCGCAACGGTTATAGCTGGTTCAACAACGGGCCAGCAAAGGCACTTGCCGCATTCGATCGCTGGGAGCCCGCATCGGCGAGGAAGCCTCTCAAGGACCGGCTGCGTTGATGGCCGACCATAAATTCGGCGCCTTTTCAGCAGGTCACTGGATTACTTCGCGATCTTAGCTGCTTATAACGGCAATATGGGGGGCAACGGTGGTCATGTGCGGCTTTACCTGATCAGCCAATTGAGCTGAGCGAGTTCATCGGCTCGTTCGCCACAGTCGAGAACCAATTCGACAAGTTTATGTCGGCTGACCATCCGGACCTTGGCGGAGACGCCCAGTTCTTCGTGAAGAGCATCACCAGCGGCTCAATTACGACCGACCTCGTGATGTTGGGCGCTGTGGCGGCGGGACCTTTTATATATCTATTTGATTTGTAATTATATTATTCCAACTCCGTACGAGCGAGACCAACAAAAAGACCAACATCGCGCGGCTCTCCCTAGCACGGGCCGAGCCAGATATTGCATGGAACGCGGCCCTCCGAAGGCAGAGGCCACAGGTTCGAATCCTGTCGGGTGCGCCATATTTTCAATGACTTAGCTTAAGCGCCCGTGGCCGCTTGTCCAATAAATGTCCAATAAATTGGCATGGATTGCAGCGGACCGCGACGGATTCGGATGGCAGCGTCATCAGCAATTTCTTCGCTCAGAATTGCGCTGATCAGCGCTCAGCCGTTGCGATGGTCGGTCGAGACTGGAGCGTCGGCTTAGCGCCCCATAATCAGACGTTCGATGAAGTTTGCCCTAAT
>NZ_BCYX01000011.1 GCF_001598415.1 Sphingomonas mali NBRC 15500 | reverse complement strand
TGCAGCCGTCATCCCGGCCCTGTGCCGGGATCCACCGGGCGGCAAGCGTGAAACAAGAGGAGCCGCTACCGGGCCGGCGGCGCGGTGGACCCCGGGACAAGCCCGGGGTGACGATGGAATTGGGGCGGCCGAACCTGCGGAAGCCTAACGCCGCACGATCAGATAGTTCATCCGCGCTGCGGCGATGGGCTTGGCGGGGTCGTCCTGCCACGCGGTCGCTTCGACATTGGCGACTCGCGTGCCCAGCCGGGTGACGATGCCGCGCGAGCGAGTCGGCTTGTCGCGGCCGCCGCGCATGAAATCGACCGTCACGTTGACCGGCTTGACCTCGCCCCCGCCCTCGCCCGCCAAGGCGTCGTACAGGGCAACGATCGCCGCCATCTCCATCAGACCGCTGATCGCGCCGCCGTGCAGGAATCCGGGACGGCCAAGCACGTGATTGCCGAACGGCATCACCAGCACCGGCGCGCCGTCGCCGTCGCGTTCGGCGGTCAGCCCCAGCAGTTGGGCATAAGGGGGAAGCCGGTCGATCATCGCGGATAGCCGTCGGGCGCCATGAACGTGCCCGCGACATGCGCGAGCGGATCGCTCGGGTCGCCGTCATGCGCCTGGCCGCGAACGAACGCGATCGATCGCGTCAGCCGATAGCATTCGCCGCGCCCGACCACCGTCTTGCCCGGTGTCGCCGGACGCAGATAATCGACCCGCAGGTCGAGCGTCGCATGCGCGACGAAACTATTCGCGCGCAGCCACACGCCGAGGCTCGTCGCCATGTCCATCATCGACAGGATCGGGCCCGAGGCGATCACGCCGGTGTCGACATTGCCGATCAGCCGCTCGTCATAGGGCAATTCGAGTTCGGCCCAATCGGGGCCGTGCGCGCGATAGCCGATACCGATCGCGCCGCCATGGCCCAGCCGGCTGTTGAGAAAACGCGCGGGGTCGAATTGGAAGCCGTGGCTCATTGTCCGGATGCCCTACACGCGCGGCCGCGTGGCGCAACACCCAACACCGCCTCTTGCCTTGTCGCCGCGACCGGCTAGCTTACTGACAACAATGTAAGGAGAGGCGGATGCATCCCAGCGTCCATGCGCGGACCGACGCCGACAAACCGGCGCTGATCGTCGCGGAAACCGGCGAGACGTGGAGCTATGCCGAACTCGACCGGCGGTCGAACCGCGTCGCGCATCTGTTCCGCTCGCACGGCCTGGCGATCGGCGACACGGTCGCGATCTTCATGGACAATGTGCCGGAATATTTCGCGCTGACCTGGGGCGCGCAGCGTGCCGGGCTGTTCTACGTCTGCATCTCGTCCAAGCTGACCGCGCCCGAGGCCGAGTACATCATTCGCGATTCGGGCGCGAAATTGGTGATCGCCTCGGCCGCGCTCGCGAGCATCGCCGAACCGCTCGCCGCGCTGCTTCCCGATCTCGACCGGCTCTTGCTGGGCGGCACGGTGACCGGCTGGGACAGCCTTCAGGATGCGCTCGCGGCACAACCCGATACGCCGATCGCCGACCAGCGCGCCGGGATCGACATGCTCTATTCGTCGGGCACCACCGGTCGGCCCAAAGGCGTGCGCGTCGCCTTGCCCGAGGATGCCGACATCGCCGCGGTCAACGTCCTGGCGATGCTGGCACAGGGACTCTACGGCTTCGGTCCCGACACGATCTATTTGAGCCCCGCGCCGATGTACCATGCCGCGCCCCTGCGCTGGTGCATGACCGTCCACCGGCTCGGCGGCACGGTGATCATGATGCAGCATTTCGATCCGGTCACAGCCCTCGCGCTGATCGAGAAATATCGCGTCAATGCCAGCCAATGGGTGCCGACCCATTTCGTCCGCATGCTCAAATTGCCCGAGGAAGAACGCCGCAAATACGACGTGTCGAGCATGAAGGCCGCGATCCATGCCGCCGCGCCCTGTCCGATCCCCGTCAAGGAAGCGATGATCGCCTGGTGGGGGCCGGTAATCTACGAATATTATGCCGGCTCGGAAGGCAACGGCTTCACCTCGATCACTTCGGAGCAGTGGCTCGCGCACAAGGGGTCGGTCGGCAAGCCGGCATATGGCATCGCCCATATCTGCGGCGAGGATGGCGAGGAATTGCCGGCCGGAAGCGAAGGCCTGATCTATTTCGAGGGCGGCGGCCAGTTCGCATACCATAACGACCCGGCTAAGACCGCCGAGGCGTCGAACGCCAAAGGCTGGACGACGCTGGGCGATATCGGGCGTCTCGACGAGGAGGGGTTCCTCTATCTGACCGACCGCAAGAGTTTCATGATCATCTCGGGCGGGGTGAACATCTATCCGCAGGAGATCGAAAATCGCATCATCACCCATCCCAAGGTCGCCGACGTCGCGGTGATCGGCGGACCCGACCCCGATATGGGCGAGCGCGTGATCGCGGTGGTCCAGCCCGCCGACATGGCCGATGCCGGCCCCGCTTTGGCCGAGGAACTGACCGCCTGGTGCCGCGCCGAATTGTCGGGCGTGAAGACCCCGCGCCAGATCGACTTCACCGCCGAATTGCCGCGCCACCCCACCGGCAAGCTCTACAAACGCTTGCTCCGCGACCGCTATTGGGGCGAGAGCGGCAGCAGGATTGTGTGAGCCCATCCGTCATGCCAGCGAAGGCTGGCATCTCGTGAAGGGACATACCGCACCAGACCCCAGCTTGCGCTGGGGTGACGAGTTGGAGAGCGACATGAACGACCGCGTCACCATCACCATCGCCGACCAGATCGCCGATGTCCGCCTCGCCCGGCCCGACAAGATGAACGCGATCGACCCGGCAATGTTCGAAGGCATCGGCGCGGCGATCGATTCGCTCGCAGGTCGAACCGACGTCCGCTGTGTCGTCCTTTCCGGCGAAGGCCGCGCCTTCTGCGCCGGACTCGACATGGCGAGCATGCAGGCCGGCGGATCGGGCTTGTCCTCGCGCGCCCGCAACGACCAGGGCGCGATCCTGCCGCAGCACGTGGCCTGGGGCTGGCGCAACCTGCCGATGCCGGTGATCGCGGCGGTCCATGGCGTCGCATTCGGTGGGGGATTCCAGATCATGTCGGGCGCCGACATCCGCATCGCCGCGCCGACCGCGCGCTTCGCCATCCGTGAGACATACTGGGGCCTCGTCCCCGACATGGCCGGCTTTCCCTTGTGGCGCAGCCTGGTCCGCGACGATGTGCTGCGCGAACTGGTCTATACCGCGCGCGAATTCGATGCCGGGGAAGCCCTGGCGCATGGCTTCGTCACGCGCCTTGCCGACGATCCCCTCAGCGCGGCGATGGACCTGGCACGCCAGATCGCCGGCCGCAGCCCGCATGCCATCCGCGGCGACAAGCGTCTGCTCAACATGATGCACGACGCCGATCCGGTGACCATGCTCGCCGCCGAGACCGAGGAGCAGGTCAAGGTGATCGGCAAGCCCAATATGATGGAAGCGGTCGCCGCCAACATGCAAAAGCGCGTCGCGGTGTTTCAGGACTGATCGAGCATGGATCTGCGTGTCAGGCCGACGGTGCGCGCCGATGCATCTGCGCTCGCCGATCTGCTCAACGAAATCATCGCCGCGGGCGGCACCACCGCCTATGAGACGCCGTTCACGCCCGAGGCCTTCGCCGACGCGCATATCGACGGGCCAGGCGTGATCACCAGTGTCCTCGCCGAGGATGGCGACGGCTGCGCGACGGGCTTTCAGATCCTGCTCGCCAGCGACAAGCTCGGGCCCGGTTGGGGCGATATCGGCACGTTCGCGCGCCGCGGATCGACCACGCGCGGAATCGGATCGACGCTGTTCTCCGCCACCAGGGTCGCGGCGATTGCCGCCGGACTGAAGACGATCAACGCGACCATCCGCGCCGACAACACCGGCGGACTGGCCTTTTACGCGCGGATGGGGTTCGTCGATTACGCCGTCGCGCACGCCGTCCCGCTCGCCGATGGTACGCCGGTCGACCGTATCTCGCGCCGGTTCGACCTGGCGTAGGCGGAATCAGCAGATGTCCGTTGCGCGATCCGGGCCGAGCCCCGCCTGCCGGACCGCCAGCAACGGTGCTGCATGAGGATCGTGACGTGGAACTGCGCCGGTGCGCTCCGCCGCAAGACCGCGGCGGTCGACACGCTCGGGGCCGATATCCTCGTGGTCCAGGAATGCGAGAATCCTGCGATGTCCGACGCCGGCTATGCCGATTGGGCGGGCAACCACGTCTGGGCCGGCGCGATCAAGCATAAGGGGATCGGCGTCTTCGCGCGCAACGGCATTTCGATCGAGGCGCTGGGTTGGAACGGTGACGGACTGGCCCATTTCCTGCCGGTCAGGATCGACGGCCGGCTCGATCTGCTAGCGGTCTGGACGCAGCCGGTCGTGCCGTCGACCTATTCCTATATCGGCCAGTTCTGGCAATATCTGCAGCGCCACCGTGTCGCCTTTGGGCCGAACTTACTGATCTGTGGCGACCTCAACAGCAACGCGATCTGGGACCGCAAGACGCGGCGCTGGAACCATTCGGATTGCGTGCGTGAACTCGGCGAGATCGGCCTGGTCAGCCTGTATCATGTCGCGTCGGGCGAGCCTCAGGGGGCGGAGAGCCGCCCGACCTTTTTCCTTCACCGCGATCCGGCGAAGCCTTTCCACCTCGACTATATATTCGCGCATGCCAGCCGGATGGCGCCGGGATGGTCGGAACTGCAGGTCGGCGATCCCGAGGATTGGCTGACGCTCAGCGATCACATGCCGGTGATCGTCGACCTGTGACATCTCAGACTTCGCGCACCAGCCATTTTTCGAGCTCGCCGCGAAAGGCCGGGTCGGTCCGGTCGACCCCGGTACTGACGATCGTCACGTCGCACGTCGCCAGCGGCACGCCGTCCTGCAGCGCCAGGCTCAACGTCTGCCACGATCGCGTGCCGAGCCGCCCGATCCCGCTGGCGATGGCCATCTCCTTGGGGAAATTGCCTTCGCCGAGATAGTTGATCTCGACATTGGCGACCAGACCGCGGGCGCGGCTCGGGCCGGCACTGTTGAGCACGTGGAAGAAGCGGATGCGTGCGGTCTCGAACAGCGCCGCCCAGGCGACGTTGTTGATGTGACCGAGCACGTCGAGATCCTGAAAGCGGGTCTGGATAATGTCGTGGTGCGGATAGGCGGCTGGATCGAGCCGCCAGGGTGCAGGGCGAGGCATAGCTCGTCCTTGCCGACCCCCCGGGGACAAGTCGAGTCTCTTTACCGGTATAACTTAGCGCATAGACCATATGCCGATCAGACTTGTTATTTGCAGTCCGTTTCCGGCGTTAAACGATTTTGGTTGCATCCAGTCTCGAATGGGAGCCTCCTTCCTACAGTTAACACAGGGGAAGTTACCATGAGTCGTGCTATGGTTCTGGCGGCGATCGGTGCCACTTGTCTTATCGCAACTGTCTCTATCGCCAAACAATATACTGATTACATGCCACAAAAAGGCGTGTGGGAAATCAACGCGATCGAGGTCGACCCCAATCATGTCGACGACTATCTGACCGGCCTTCGCAAGTCGCAGGTTCCCGGTTTCGAGGTGATGAAGGCGCATGGAGTCATCGACTCCTACAAGTTCCTCGTCCGCAACGGCTATAATAAGGGCGCGCCGAGCGTCCTGATCATGACCCACTTCACCAGCGCCGCGATGCTCGAGCCCGATAAGGCGCGCGACCAGATGATCGAAAAGGAAATCCTCGCCAAGTTCAGCGAGGAAGAAGGCAAGATCGCGGTGGCCGGGTACGAGAAGTACCGCACGTTCATCGATGACGGCCTGTGGTCCGAAATAACGATGGCGAAATAGGTCACGCGGCCCCGGGTAGCGCGTGCCATCCGGGGCGGTTGCCGCGTGATCCCGCTTGCCGATTCGCCCGCGTCCGGCGAGGGTCGCCGGCATGAATGTCTCCGATGCCATCGCGGCGCGCCGATCGGTGCGCGGATTCCTCGACACTCCGATCGACCCGGCACTGCTCCGTGACATCGCGGTGAAGGCCGCACGCGCGGCGAGCGGCGGCAATATCCAACCCTGGCACATCGACCTCGTCACTGGGGACAGCTTGGCCGAGCTCAAGGCGATCATGGCGGCCAAGCTGGAGGCGGGTCAGAGCGAACCCCCCGGCTACGATATCTATCCCAGGGAATTCGTCGCGCCCTATCGCGCACGCACCTTCGCGGTGGGCGAGGCGATGTACGGCCATGTCGGCATCCCGCGCGAGGACAAGGCCGCGCGGCGATCGTGGTTCGCGCGCAATTTCCAGTTCTTCGGTGCGCCCGCGGCGTTGTTCTGCACGGTCGACCGCCGGATGGGCCCGCCGCAATGGTCGGACCTCGGCATGTACCTCCAGAACGTGATGCTGCTCGCGGTCGAAGCGGGGTTGGCGACCTGTCCGCAGGAATGCTGGGCGATGTATCCGGAGACGATCGAACGCTTCCTCGGCACGCCGGCCGGCCGCATGCTCTTCTGCGGCATGGCGATCGGGTATGAGGACAAGGAAGAGCCCGCCAACCGCCTGCGCACCGAGCGGGCGCCGGAGGAGGAGTGGCTCACTCTGCTTGACTGACCTAACCCGTCATGCCGGGCCCGTCCCGGCATCCACGGAGCCCCAAGTTCCGCGCCCAGAGGCACGGTGAACCCCGGCACAAGGCCCGGGTGACGCATGAAACTGCCCGACAGTTCATCCGAGCTCGCGAGCACCCTTGCCTCCTTGCGCCAGATGATGGAGCCTCGGTCCGTGACCCGGCTTCGACTCCTGCCCGCCGTCCTCGCGACCGCGCTACTACTCCCGACCCCCGCGGCCGCCCGCTCCACCGCCACAACCACCGGTGAACATCGCCTCGCCGTCGGCAGTGTCCACCTCTGGTACCGCGTCGCCGGCAAGCCCGGCGGCACGCCGGTCGTCTTTCTCCACGGCGGCCCGGGCGAGGGCAGCCAGACCTTCGCACGCTACGCCGGGCCGGCGCTCGAGGCCCGATTGCGCATGGTCTATCTCGATCAGCGCGGCAGTGGGCGGTCGGACCGGCCCAAGACGGCGGATAATTATTCGATCGCACAATTGGTCGACGATATCGAAGCACTCCGCAGACGTCTCGGTGCGCCGCGCATCGACCTGATCGGTCACTCGTTCGGCACGATCCTCGGCCTCGAATATGCCGCACGTTATCCCGACCGCCTCGCACATCTCGTGCTGGCCGGGGCAGTGCCGGACCTGCCGCGTGCGATTGATATCCAGTGCGCGCGCCTCCAGTCGAGCGACCCCGCCGCCTTCGCTCGCGCGGCGCAGGGCAAAACTCCGGGTGTCTATCCGCGCTGCGACGTCTTCAGTGCCTATGACGGCGACGCCATGAGCGCAGCGATCCACCGCAACATGTATCCGAACGCCGCGATCGGCCGGAAAGTCGACGCGATGGATTCAGCTAACGGCCTCGGCAATACCGGCGAATTGGGCAATGCGCTCAGCTCCAAGGGGTTATGGAGCTACCACTTCGCCGACGCCGCCAAGGTGAGCGCGCCGACGCTCGTCATCGCCGGCGGCCGTGATTTCCAGGCGGTCGAGGCGCCGCAACGCGACCTGGCGAAGGCCCTGCCCCGCGGCCGCTTCCTGCTCTACCCGAACGACGGCCACTTCATGTTCGTCGAGGAACCGCAGCGTTTTGCGAAGGACGTTGCTGCGTTCCTGCGGCAATAGCGGAACCGTTGAATTGCCCGCCATTCATGCCTCCTTCCAGGGCGGCGCCCGGTCTTCCGCTCAACCGCCCGCGACGATCCGCTGGAGCGCGGCGACATGGTCGTCGAACACCTTGCGGCCGGCGCGAGTCAGGCTGGCCCAGGTGCGCTGGCGGCCGTCGAGTGCCGCCTTACGCAGCGAGATGAACCCCGCTTCGGACAGTGCCGCGAGGTGCTTCGACATTACCGAATCACTGCTCGCGGTGATCTCCTTGAGCCGCGCGAATTCCGCGTCCTGAGCATTTGCCAATACCGCCATCACCTGGAGCCGCGCCGGCGCCTGAAGCAGGGGTTCGAACCCGGCGATCGGGTTGATCGGCTCAGGCGCCGAGTTCACGGGCGAACACTCGCTGCCAGATCACGCTGCCGATATAACCGATGACGAACGACGCAGCTGCGAGCGCAAGGCTGATCGCCGGCAGGCCGCGGTCGAGTGCGGCATAGCAACTCGCGGCGTAGAGGATCAGGATCAGCGCCAGCAGCGGGAAGGCGACCATCCGGGTCTTGCCGCGGCGATAGCCGTTGACGAACACGCCGAGCCGACGCCGATCCGACTGCACGACCAGCGCGATGCTGGCGAGGATAAGCGCCAGCAAGCCAAAGCGCAGCGGCAGCGGAACCGCGGGGGTGGCGACCAAGGCCGCCATCATCCCGGCAAATACCGCGTGGCGCCAGGGCGGGCACGCCGCAAGCCGCGCCAGATCCTGTTCGGCCGCGCCCTTCGCCATCAGCGCCATGCGGGCCTGTTCCTCGATCGTGGTCATCATCGATTCCTCACTTTCCAATATGGAAAGCGATAGACGTGACTTTCCGGATTGGCAAGTTAAAACTTTCCATGTTGGAAAATGACGACCTGAGAGGTGCTATGGCGAAAACTCCCTCTCCCGTTGTGGGAGAGGGTCAGGGGAGGGCGCGTTCGAAGGACGCCGAGCATGACACGCCCTCCCCCAGCCCCTCCCGCAAGCGGGAGGGGAGTGCCGCTAACGCCCCTTGCCCGGTGGACGCTGCCCGTCCACAGAGAGGCGATGACCAAGTCCGCTCCGGCGCCCAAGGCAGCATCCGGCATCTGATGGCGGGAGCATTGCGCGTCGGGCTGTTGGGTGGGTCGTTCAACCCCGCGCATTCGGGGCATCGTGCGATCAGCCTGGCGGCGATCAGGGCGCTGGGGCTCGACGAAGTCTGGTGGATGGTGTCGCCCGGCAATCCGCTGAAGGACAAGGCGACCGACATGGCGCCGTTCGCGGTGCGCTTCGCCTCGGCGCGCGCAATGGCCGGGCATGCGCCGATTCGCGTGACCGCGATCGAGCAGCGGCTGGGCACGCGCTACACGGTCGATACCCTTTCGAAGCTGCAACGGCTCTATTCGCGGATCGACTTCATCTGGTTGATGGGCGAGGACAATCTGATCAATTTCGACCAGTGGAAGGGTTGGCGCCATATAGCGAAATCGATCCCGATTGCGGTTATCGCGCGGCCGGGCTATGATCATGCTGCCCAGGCGGTGCCCGCTATGGGTTGGTTGCGGCGCTTTTTCCGGCCCGTACACCAGGCGAAGAACTGGACTACGTGGAGATTGCCAGCCCTCGTGCTGCTTCGTTTCCGCCCTGATTCCACCTCAGCCACCCGGCTGCGTTTGGCCGATCCGGCCTGGCAGCGTCGTTTCCTTCGTCGATCCAACGACACTGACCCTCCTTCCTCCGCACCATAGGACCCACATTGGCCACTAACCCGCATGCGTACCGCTCGTCCGACCCCCAGGGGGCCGAGGCGTTGCACCAGCTTGTCCTGTCCAGCCTGGATGACGACCAGGCGGTCGACACCATCTCGATCCCGCTCGCCGGCAAATCGTCGATCGCCGACCACATGGTGATCGCGAGCGGCCGCTCGACGCGCCAGGTCGCGTCGATGGCGCAGAAGCTCGCCGAGCGGATCAAGGCCGAAACCGGCCGCGGCCCGCGGATCGAAGGCCTGCCGACCGCCGACTGGGTGCTGATCGACGCCGGCGACGTGATCATCCACCTGTTCCGGCCCGAGGTTCGCACCTTCTACAATCTCGAGCGGATGTGGGCGTTCGGCGACGGGCCGTCGGGTTCGTCGCACTGATCGATAAGCAGCGGGGTGATTGAGCCTCTGCTGTCGTCACCCCGGACTTGTTCCGGGGTCCAACCCTCCACAACGGAATCCGTCCGTGGTTGCACGTTGGATGCCGGAACAAGTCCGGCATGACGGGAAGGACTTAGACCCATGCTCCTCCACATCGTCGCGCGGGGACGGATCGGGCGAAGCCCCGAGGCGGAGCTGGTCGACCGTTACCTCAAGCGCGTCAGCTTCCCGACGCGGGTGACCGAATTGCCCGATGCCGGCGGCAGGATGCCCGCGCTCGAACCGCAGACGCGCATCGTCATGCTCGACGAGACCGGCGATACGCCGGGATCAGTCGCCTTCGCCGACAAGCTCGGCAAGTGGCGCGACGACGGGATACGAGAGGTACGCTTCCTGATCGGCGCGGCGGACGGCTTTTCGGCAGAGGAGCGCGCGGCCGCCGACTGGTTGGTGTCGTTCGGGCGCCTGACCTGGCCGCACATGTTGGCGCGAGCGATGCTGGCCGAGCAAATGTGGCGGGCAAGCTCGATCCTTGCCAACCATCCCTATCATCGCGAAGGTTAGCGCGATGCGCGCCGCCTGGACCCTTGCCTTGCTCCCGATCGCCGCGGCGTTCGCCGCGGGCCAGGGCAATGCCCAACCCGATCCAGCGCAGTCCGATCTGGTCGACCAGCAGCACCGCCTGCTCGCTGCGCGGGCCCAATCGGCCGCCGCCGCCGAGCGCGCCGCCAAGCTCGATGCCGCAGCCAAAGCCGAACAGAATGAAGCCGCCAAAGCACGCGCCCAGGAAGAAGCGATGGGCGCGCGAATCCAGCAAGCGCAAGCCGATATCGCCGCCGCGAGCGCGCGCGTGACCTTGGTCGATCGGCTGCTCGGCGAACAGCAGGCGCGGCTCGCGACGCAACAGGGGCCGATCGCGCGGTTGATCGCTGCGCTCTGTTCGCTGGCACAGCGCCCCGACGCGGTCAGCGTGATGCAGCCGGGATCGGTCGCCGACCTGGTCCATGTCCGCGCGGTGATCGGCAGCACGCTGCCACTGGTACGCGCGCGCACGGCGGGGCTGCGCGCCGACCTCAACAATACGCGCCGGCTGCGCGCCGACGCCGCACTCGCCGCGCGCAGCCTGGCCGAAGGCCGCCGGCGGCTGGAGAGCAACCGCATCGCGCTGGCGCGGCTGGAGGCCGAGCACCGCCTGAAATCGCAGGACCTCAGCCGCTCTGCGCTGGCCGAGAGCGATCGCGCGATCGGCCTGGGCGAGCGCGCCCGCGACCTGGTCGACAATATGCAAGTGACGACCAACGACGCGGCCACCGCGCGCGCGTTGTCGGCGCTGGCGGGACCGCTGCCGCGCCCCGATGACGGTACCGAGCCGCCCTTGTCCTGGACCGCCGCGTCCGCGCCTTATCGCGTGCCGGTGACCGGCAAGCTGGTCATCGGATTCGGCGAGGTGTCGTCCGACGCCGGCGTCACCTCGCGCGGGCTGACCTGGGCAGTGCCGGGCGGCGCCGATATCGCCGCGCCCGCCGCGGGCAAGATCATGTTCGCGGGCCCGTTTCGCGATTACGGCAAGATCGTCGTGATCGACCATGGCGGCGGCTGGAGCACGGCGCTGATCGGGCTGGGTACGCTGTCGGTCGCCACCGGTCAGCGCGTCGGGCAAGGCGCGTTGCTTGGCGCGGCACCGCAAGGCGATGTCCGCCAGGTCACCGCCGAACTGCGCCGCAAGGGCCGTCCGATCGATCCGGTGGCGCTGACTGGCTAGGCCGATCGAATACCGCTACATGACATTCACGTTGAGCAAGATCGGAACGCAGTAACCCCATGGCCCGTGCTTTTACCTGGCTCCAGGCGACCGCCATCGCCGGCGCCATCGCGCTCGTCCCCACCGCCACCGCGGCGATGGCGGCATCGGACGGCGATACCTATCGCGAGATCGACCGGTTCATGGAGGTCTTCAACCAGGTCAAGAAGTCCTATGTCGACAAGGTCGACGACAAGACGCTGATCCGCGGCGCGATCGACGGCATGCTCAACAGCCTGGACCCGCATTCGTCGTACATGGACGCGGTCGATTTTCAGAACATGAAGATTCTGACCGAGGGCAATTATGGCGGCCTGGGCCTGTCGGTCACGATGCAGGACGGCGCGGTCAAGGTCATCGCGCCGCAGGAAGACACGCCGGCCTTCCGCGCCGGGATCAAGGCCGGCGATTACATCACCCATATCGACGGGCAGTTGATCTTCGGCGAGACGCTGGATGAGGCGATTACCGCGATGCGCGGCAAGCCCGGCACCAAGATCGCGCTGACGTTGGTCCGGCCGGGCCGCGACAAGCCGATCGACGTCAGCCTGGTCCGCGAGATCATCGTCCAGAAGCCGGTCAAATGGGAAGTCCGCGACGGCATCGGCTATATCAACATCAACACCTTCTCCGAGAATACCGGTGCCGACGTGCGCTCGGCGATCTCCAGCGTCGACAAGTCGCTGGGGCACAAGCCGCTCGGCTATGTCGTCGACCTGCGCGACAATGGCGGCGGGTTGCTGAGCCAGGCGATCGAAGTGTCGGACGCCTTCCTGTCCTATGGCGAGATCGTCAGCCAGCGCGGACGCGACGCCGCGGACATCGAGCGCTATTACGCCAAGCCGGGCGATCTCGCCAACGGCCTGCCGGTGATCGTGCTGACCAATGCCGGCACCGCGTCGGCATCGGAGATCGTCGCCGGCGCGCTGCAGGATCATCACCGCGCGCTGATCATGGGTGAACGCAGCTTCGGCAAGGGATCGGTCCAGACCCTGCTCCAGCTCGATGAGAATAGCGCGCTCCGCCTGACCACCGCGCGTTATTATACGCCGTCGGGCCGATCGGTGCAGGAAGGCGGCATCCGCCCCGACATTGCGGTGCCGCAGATTTCCGACCCCGATTACAAATCGCGCCCGATCTTCCGCGAGGCCGATCTGCGCAAGCATCTGGTCAACGAGGTCAAGGCCGACAACGCGATCCTGGAAGAGGATACCAAGACCGATCCGCGCTTCGCCGCGACGCCCGATGAGCTGAAGAAGAAGGGCGTGACCGACTTCCAGCTGTGGTACGCGCTGCAGACGATCGGACGGCTGTCCAAGGTGCCGGCGGTGACCACTGCGGCGGCGACGCCGAAGAAGCACTGAGGCAGCGATGACCTCGTTCCAAAAAGCCCGTGCGCTTGCACTGCTGATCCCCGCCGCCCTGCTCGCCGGCGCCTGGGGGTTCCAGTTGATCGGGCATCTTTATCCGTGCGAAATGTGTCATTGGCAGCGCTGGCCGCATTACGCCGCGCTGCCGATCGCCTTGCTGGCGTTCGTGCCGGGCATGCCGCAGCGGCCGCTGGTCGCGCTGGCGGCGATCGCGATCGCGGTCAGCGGCGCGATCGGCGTGGCGCATGCCGGAGTCGAATATCATTGGTGGCAGGGCTTCACGCCGTGCACCTCCACGTTCAGCAGCGGCGGCGACACGCTGAGCGCGATCATGAACGCGCCGGTGGTGCGCTGCGACGCGCCGCAATGGACCTTCGCCGGGATTTCGCTGGCGGGCTTCAACGCGATCGTCTCGCTGGGCGGCGCGCTGATCATCCTGGTCCTGCTGACGCGCCGGAGCCGCGCGGCATGAGCCGCTGGCGCCCCGGTGACCCCAGGCCACGGACCGACTCGATGATCCGAGTCGACCAGGCGGGCGAATATGGCGCCACGCGTATCTATGCCGGTCAGCTGGCGATCATGGGCGACCGCACGCCGGCCGCGCGCGAGATCGCCGGCATGGCGCGGCAGGAGGAACGCCACCGCGCATTCTTCGACAAGATGATCGCCGATCGCGGCGTACGCCCCACCCTGCTCCAGCCATTCTGGACCGTTGCCGGCTTCGCGCTGGGGGCGGCGACCGCGGCGATCGGCCCGGAAGCAGCGATGGCTTGCACCGCAGCGGTCGAAACCGAGATCGACAAACATTATTCAGAGCAGCTTCAGCAACTGGGCGATAGCGATCCCGCATTGTCGGCGGCGATCGCGGAATTCCAGGCCGAGGAGGTCGAGCATCGCGAGACAGCGCTGGCGCACGGCGCGGAATCGGCACCGGCCTATCCGCTGATGTCGGCGCTGATCCGGCTCGGCTGCCGGGTGGCGATCGAAACCGCCAAGCGCTTCTAGGCGTTGGCGGGAGGAGGAGATTAGGATGCGTATCATTGCCCTGGGCCTGCTGGCCGCGACGATCGCCGCGATGCCCGCCACCGCACAGGTGGCCGGTCCCGGCGTACCGCCGCCGCCCAAGCCGACCACGCCCGGCCAGGTGTCGCGCAACGCGCCGGTCAACGGCGTCCTCGTCCTGTACGGCAACGAGCAATGCCCGACCGACCGCGACGGCAATGAGATCGTCGTGTGCACCCGCCGCGACGCCGCCGAACAATATCGCGTTCCCAAGGAATTGCGCAATTTCAAGGTCACGCCCGAGAATCAGAGCTGGGCGCTGCGCGCGCAAGGCACGCTCGACACCGGCGCGTCGGGGATCGGCTCGTGTTCCGCGATCGGCCCGGGCGGCTCGCTCGGCTGCTCGCAACGGCAGTTCAAGGAAACCAAGCAGTTCAACAAGGACCGCAAGGAAGCCGAGGA
The DNA here is from genome assembly GCF_001598415.1 of Sphingomonas mali NBRC 15500. Classification (GTDB taxonomy): domain Bacteria; phylum Pseudomonadota; class Alphaproteobacteria; order Sphingomonadales; family Sphingomonadaceae; genus Sphingomonas; species Sphingomonas mali. Next base: position 107,113 of record NZ_BCYX01000011.1, on the reverse strand, counting down.
AGAGGGGAAGTAGGCGCTTAAGCCACTCCAGTGACGGGAGAGCCGGTCAAACCGGCGATTGCCCATTCAATCCGCCAACCCTAGGATTCGCCCGCACAAACCGGGGGATTCATGGCGACGTTATTCATGAAAGCCGACGCGAAGGTCGGCTCGATCGCACCCAATGGCTATGACAAGGCGCTGTCGGGAGCGGCGGGATTGCTGCTCGCCGCGGTGATCGTCGCGCTCGTCCGCGGGCATACCCAATGGCCGCAAGTTCCCGGCATCGTCTGGGCACATCTTTTCACCGTGCTGATCTCGCTCGCGCTGACGCCGTGGATGCTGCTCAGGCCGCGCGGCACGCCGACCCACCGGCTGCTCGGCAAGATCTGGGTGCTGGCGATGGTCGCAACCGCGGCGCTCAGCCTGTTGGTCAGGACGATCAATCCCGGCCATTTCAGCGTCATCCATATCCTGTCGATCTTCGTACTAATCATGGCGCCGCGCGTCTGGCTGACCGCGCGCGTGCATCAGGTGGCGCGGCATCGCGCGACGGTGCGCGGACTGGTGACCGGCGCCTTGCTGATCGCGGGGTTCTTCACCTTGCCCCCGTTCCGGCTGCTCGGCGGCTGGCTGTTCGGATAGGCGATGGCGCGGACCCGGTTGCTGTTGTTCGCATTGGTCTGGCTGTCATGCGTGTGGTTCGGGTCGTGGGCGCTCAATCCCAATAATGCGACGCGCATCTATGCGGGCATGGCGCTGGTCGAGCGCGGCGATGCGCGGATCGACACGTACCAGGCGCTGACGATCGACAAGGCCGAGTTCGGCGGGCATTTCTTCATGGACAAGGCGCCGGGGATGACCCTGTTATCGCTGCCCGCGATGGCGATCGCCGATCATGTCGGGAGCCCGCTCGAGTACGTCCCGCCGACGATCTATGACGCGAATTTCGAACATTACATGACGGTGCGGCTGCGGCTCGCGGTCGCGCTGGTGAGCGCCGTCATCGCCGCACTGGCGGCGCTGGCGATGCACGATCTCGGTCTCCGGCTGACGGGAAGCGCGAACGGCGCGCTGGTCGCTGGCCTGGGCTTCGCGCTGGGCACGCCGGTCTGGGGCTGGTCGACCACGTTGTTCGGACACGCGCCGGTGGCAGGGCTGTTCGTGATCGCGGTGTGGGCCTTGTGGCGCGCGGGCGAGGGCCGAGCAATGCGCTTCGCGGCGATCGGCGGTGCGGCCTTGGGGCTGGCGGTGCTGATCGAGTTCGAGGCGGCGCTGGCGGGATCGGTAATCGCGATCTGGGGCGCGCTGCGGCTGTGGCGCACCGATCGGCGCGCGGTGCTGGCGGCCGCGGGCGCTGGGCTTGTGACGCTGTTGGTGCCGTTCATGACCTACAACATGATCGCGTTCGGCACGCCGTTCCGATTCGGCTATTCGGGCGTGGTCGGCTTCGCCGGGATGGATCAGGGATTGTTCGGTCTGACCAGCCCCAAGCCGATGGTGCTGCTCAAGATCCTGGTCGGCATGCGCCGCGGATTGCTGTGGGTCGCGCCGGTGCTGGTCCCGGCGACGGTCGGATTATGGCTGCTGGGTCGGAAGCATCGCGGGCTGGCGATAATGCTGGCGGCGGCGGCGCTCACCGTCCTGCTGGTCAATTCGGCGTACGTCTATTGGGACGGCGGCCACTCGACCGGCCCGCGCCATTCGGTCCCCGCGATCGGCCTGATCGTGATTGGCCTGGCGCCGTTCTGGACGAGCTTGCGGTTCGCGTGGGGGCGCGCGGCGACGGTCGCGTTGCTACTGGTGTCGGTGGTCATCAACCTGATGATCGCAGCGGCGAACATCACCACACCGGATACCTATCGCTTCCCGCTGGCCGACCCGATTCTAACGGCATGGAAGGCAGGTGCGCTCAGGACGTTGCCGAGCGATTTCCTGGGGTGGAGTCCGATCGCGGGGGTAGGGGCATATCTGACAGTGGCGCTGATGCTCATCTCCGCGTTGCTGGCGCGGCGGCCTACCGGGCGGTCAAATGACTCCCAACGGCAGACGAACCTCGCCGTCGACCGCAAGCGCTGAACAAAGCCCCAATGATATTGATGGGTCATCGCACGTAGCGTCGCAATTCAGGGGGTGGAGACCCCTCAGCAGCGGGCCACTGTCCCCCCTCGCCAATCGGCCGCGCCGGCAATCGGGCGCGGGGTTCCAACGGATCGCCAGATTGCGGTTCCCATTCCACGCGATGCGGCGTCTATCCGTCTGCGATAGGAGCAGGGAACGACGCCGTGAACACACCCGCCGCCGGTTCTTCGGTGAGCCGATCGACCGATCTAAAAACGATCGACGAACTAGTCGCATTACGTGCCGGGTGGGACTTGGCGCGGGCGAGCCAGTTGACCATGGTGCGGTTGCAGCTCGCGCTCCACAAGTCGAACCGTCGCTCCGCGATGCAGGCGCTCGACACCCTGCTCGACATCGAGGCGGAAATGGCGGAGCTCGCGGCCATCCTGGACGACGCCCCCACGCACGCAGTCGGCGATGCGGCGCTGTCCGGCTTCATCGGGCTCCAAAAGGCCGCCATCGCGGTCGAAAAGCATGCTCTGGCGGGCGGCGACTGGCCAGGCGATGCCCGGCCAACCGCCACCCCCGGGCCGGACGATCCGGCCGTCTCCGAACCCGACCATCCCGCAGTCGCCACACCCAATGATCTCGCTGCTTCCGTACACGTCGAACCGATGGTCGCGGTTGCTGTTGCCACGCCCGTCGATCGGCCGATCGCGATCGACCTGCCGACGCTCTATCCCGCCGCGGACGACGACGCGGACGAAGCGGCGGCCGACGACCGGCGCGGTGGCGCGCGCTGGATGGCGGTCCTCACCGCGGCGATCGCGCTCGTCGTCATTGCCGGCCTGGTCGCATGGCAGTGGCCGGCCGTGTCCGTATTGCGATAAGGGTTCGGCGTCAGGATTGATTGCCGACCCGTTGAACGCGCAGCCTCGCCTCCGCGATCTCGAACTTCGCACAAGGACAAACCGCGCTTGGCCTGCTCGCTCGCCCGCGATACACTCCGTCCCGCTGCGTGACTGGCGAAACCGTGGGGCACCACAGGGGAGCGCGGCCTGATATCCTGCCGCTCGCCTGGGCATCCGCGCATCGACAAGGAGTCCGCTCATGGCCAGCATTCCGCCGATCTCCGTTGCCTTCCTGCTGTTCCCCAACGTCACCCAGCTCGATCTGACCGGGCCGGCGCAGGTGCTGTCGCGACTGGGCAATGTGACGCTCGATCTGGTGTGGAAGGATCGCGCACCAGTCACGACCGATGCCGGGTTCGCCATCATGCCGACCGCGACCTTCGCCGAGGTGCCGCGCGCCGACATCCTCTGCGTACCGGGCGGAATGGGCGTGACGGATGTCATCGCCGACGACGCGGCGATGGCTTGGGTCCGTTCGATCGGGGCCGAGGCGCGCTGGGTGACGAGCGTGTGCACCGGATCGCTGATCCTGGGCGCGGCGGGCCTGCTCAACGGGTATCGCGCGGCGACGCATTGGTCGTGGCGCGAGTATCTGGCGATGTTCGGCGCGGAAATGGTGCCCGAGCGGGTGGTGGTCGACCGCAACCGCGTTACCGGTGGCGGGGTGACCGCGGGGATCGACTTCGCGCTGACCCTGATGGCGGAGGTGCGGAGCGCCGAGTTCGCCAAGGCGGTGCAGCTCAGCCTGGAATATGATCCCGCGCCGCCGTTCGATGCGGGATCGCCCGAGAAGGCTGGACCCGAGCTGGTCGCGACCTATCAGCGCCGGGTGGCGCAGCTCGCCCCCGATCGCGAGGAAAAGTTCAGGGCTGCGGCGGCCCGCCTGGGCTTTTCCTGACGCCGCGCAGGCGGTGCCAGAGGTAGAAGGCGACCGCCGCGACCAGCACGAGCGCGATCACCGCATCGGCCGAGTGGAACGCCGCCTTCAGCCGCGGGTCGCTATCCCATGCCTTGCCGAGCTTCATGCCGATCCAGGCGAGCCCGAAGCACCACGGCCACGAGCCGAGGAAGGTATAGACGTGAAACGGCACCAGCCGCATCCGCGCAACGCCGGCCGGAAAGGCGATAAACGAGCGGATCACCGGGAGCAGCCGTCCGATCAGCACCGCGATCGAGCCGTAACGGTCGAAGAAGCGATCGGCGGCGTCGATCTCGCCGGGGCCGACCAGCACGTACTTGCCCCATTTGAGCGCGAGCGGACGGCCGCCGCGCTTGCCGATCTCATAGGCGACGATCGAGCCGAGATTGCAGCCGATCGCGCCTGCGGTGGCGGCGAGATAGAGATCGAACCGCCCGGTCGAGACGAGATAGCCGGCGAACGGCATGATGATTTCGGACGGCAGTGGAATGCACGCGCTCTCGATCGCCATCAGCAGGACGATGCCGAGATAGCCGCCTGACGAGATCACAGCGATGATGATGCCGGCCAGCCAGCCCAGGATTTTCTCGATCATGGGACCGATCGATGCGCAGAATGGCCGGTTGGGGTCAATCGCCGATTTGGACTCGGCTCTCTTCCCCAAATCCGTTCGTGCTGAGCCTGTCGAAGTACGGGCTGGTGGCTCCGTGTGGCGATGCCATCATACCCGCCCTTCGACAGGCTCAGGGCGAACGGTGCTAGGAAAGACAGCGCTGACGATCAGTCAGGGAGCAGCGCGCGTGACCAACTGGGCATGGACTGCGCGCGCATGCCCGAGCACGTCGTCACTCGCGCCCTCGATGGCATGCACAGGCGGCGGTCGGAGGCCGTCGCCCGCGCCGAGCGGCACGGTCGTCGCGGCGGCGATGCGTGCGACCCCGACTACCGGTTCGGCACATAGCGCATCGTAATCGACGAATACTTGCCGCGCCCTCACCTCGCCCGGCTGGTCGAGCAGCAGGCGGTGCACCGCGCTCCAGATCGCCAGCCAATAATCGATCCGGTCGGTCGGCTCGCTGGCAGCGGGCGCGCCGGGGATCAGCGGCGGGCGATGGCTACGGCCGAATTCGTAATGACCGAGCCAGCGCATGTAGCTCGCGCGGAACGGATCGGCGCGGCCGAGATCGACCGCGCGGCGATGCTGGTTGAGCAGCGACGCTGCCTGTTGCAGCGGATCGCGAAACGGATGGATCAGCACCGCATCGGGAAACGCCGCCACGATGCCACCGAGACGCAGCACGTTGGCGTTGTTCTTCGACAGATAGCGCGGGCGATCATAGCGGTGGCGGACCAAGGCGACGAGATCGCGAAAGGAGTTGACGGTGTCGGGCAGCGGATCGTGCGGATGGACGTGGCTGCGCGTGATGTAGCGCGTGCCCTCGGTGCTGCGCCAGAACACTTCCTCGATCGCTTCCGGGCTGTCGAGGTCGTGCGCGATGCCGTCGCCATGGCCGCGTTCCCGCGCCGCCAGGTCGTGCCGCGACCGCTTGCTCATTCGTTGCCAGCTATTGGGCGCGAGCGGGAACGGCATGTCGCGATAGGTAAGCGAGGCGAATTGGCCGCTGTCATGAAGCAAGCGGAGCAGGATCGTGGTACCGGCGCGTGCCAGCCCGGTGACGAACACCGGCGCGCCGCCGTCGCGCGCACGGGCGGCGGCGCCATAACGCGCGCGCTCGAGATCGAACGAGAGATCGAGCACCGCCGGGTTCATCGCCAGGCGGTGGAGCAAGCGGTCAGCGCGACTGTAGCCGACGCCGGCCGAGGCGCCATCGGGCGAGGACATAGATCAGGCTCATGAAAAGGATGAGGAGACGCGCTTGCCAGTCAAAGAAGGCGGCGCGCACGCCGAGCGGCACGGTCCCGTCGACCAGCAGCAACAGGACGACCGGCGCGATCACCAACACCAGGATCGCCCCCGCGGTCAACGACGATGCCATCATGCGCCCGGCCAGGATGCGCGTCGCGCGCTCCTTCAGATGATCCGACACGCCGCGCCGGGCGAGCACGGCGCCCGCGCGGCGGCCGAGCACCGCCAGCGTGGCGAAGCGCGGCACGATACGCAGCCGGCGCGCGAGTTCACCCGCTGCCACGATCGCGGCGAGCAGCAGCGAAATCGGTGCGATCGCCCCGGTCATGCCTTGCTGTCGCGTGGCCGGGGTGGCGTGGCCGGGCGCCGGCGCAGGGCGCGGACCATGCGCTTGACCGGGTACCAGATCAGCGAGACGGTCATCAGGAATACCGAACCGACGATGCCGAGGACGACACCGATCGCGCCGAGCCCGACGCCGGGGCCGCTATAGGCCTGGGCGATCGCCGGGATCATCGTCAGTAGGATCGCGCCGGTCAGCGCGGAGATGCGGTGGAGGGTCATGTGCATTGCTCCCTGGCAGTGGCCGCCTTGACGGCGGAAAGGACCCCGGGATCATTGGGGTCGAGATAGCGGCTCCAGCTCAGCCACAAGCGGCGGCCGGAGGGATCGGCGGAAATGTAACGCCAGCGCAGGCTGCCGTCGGGCGCGATGCGCATCAGCTGGCCGCGCTCGGTCTCCTCGACCATCACGTCGCCGTTCGACAGCGGCGTGGCCCGACCCTGGGTCGCGGTGGTGATACCGCGCACCGCGAAAGTGGCGGCCAGCGGCGAGCTCACCTTGTCGGTCGCCAGATCGTAGATCAACAAGCGGCTATTGCCGTCGACGCGCCGCCCCGCCACGCCCCAACGCACGTGGTTGTCGAACACCATGATGCGATGGTCGTCGAGGATCGAGACGTCATGCTGCGCCGACCACGGCCCCGCGCGCGTCCACAGGATACGGCCGGTCGAAGGGCGATAGAGCGCGATCAGCGACATGTTGCGGAGCGACAGGATGACGTCCCCTCGCTGCCAATAAGGGCCCGAGGTCAGCACCGGTTCGATATCGTTGAGGTGGAACGGATCCTCCTCATAGGGCCGACCGCGCCACAGGCCGCCGAGGTCGTTGCGGTCGAGGATCTCGATCAGCCTTTCGACGCGGATCAGCCGGCCTTTCTCGTCGACCTGCGCCAGCGCCTCGTCGGCGAATTTGGCGCCGACACCGGGAACGTTGGACCGCGTCAGCCGATAGGGAATCCACAACGTGCCGTCGGCGGCGCGCTCGAGCGAATGGTGGAAAATGCCGTCGATCACCCAGCGTGGCCGCCCGCAGCCGTCGATCCGCGACAAAGGCGTATTGTCGTGGATCAGCAGGTCGCCATTGGCGAGCAGCATCGGATGCATCGGTCGCATCCGGTCCGCGCCCTTGTCGCGGTAGAGGTCGACGATCGCCGAATGGAAACGCGACCGCGCATTGATCGCGGCAACGTCGGGCAGCCATTCCTTGACTATCCTCCCGTCGGACAGGCGGATCAGCTGGACCGTCGCGCGGCCGCGTTTGGTGTCATAAGGAGTGATCAGCGCATAGCCCGGATCGACGAACGATCGCGCTGCATTGCGCTGGAAACCGCCGGCGACCTTTTCGTATGGCGGTGTGGCGAATGGCGCGGCGCCTTTCCACCAATCGCCGATCGTGTCGGGTATCTCGGCGATCTGCGCCGCCGCGACGCCCAGCGCGCCATGCTTTTCCGCGCTGCGCGCAAGTGCCGCCACCGCGACGACCAGGACCAGCGATACGTTGAAGACGAGGACGAGCGTCCAGAGTGGAACGCGGCGCGCGAGCAACGGCATATCCCGCCGCTCTGCCGCGGCGCTCTCGTCGCGGGCCATCAGCAACCCGCTCGCTCTGAATTCCGGCCGCCGCCAGCCGTCATATCGTCCCCTTCGTCGCGCTGCGGCCGGGCTAAGCGCGATTTGTCGCATAAGTTTGTCACTGGGACAGGGTCGTTGCCCCTTGTTTGCGCCCGGGTTGCGTTAGGGTTTCGACACCGGGCGCGGCGGTAACGCGCCGGCAATGTTCGCGGTCAACGACCGAGGCGCTTGGCGACAGCCTTGAGGTCGTGGACGAATTTGGCGAATTCCGCGTGCCGCGCGTCCTCGTCGGGCAGCCGAAGCAGGAAACTGGGGTGGACGGTGATCCAGGCCTCGCCGATCTCGGGCAGATCGTGCGGGCGACCGCGTTCGCGGCTGATTGTCATCGTCTTGCCGAACAGAGACCGCGCCGCGGTCGCGCCCAGCGCCACCGTCACGCGCGGCTTCACCAACGCGAGTTCCTGCTCGATCCACCAGCGGCACGCGGTGATCTCCCCGGCATCGGGCTTGGAATGGATACGGCGCTTGCCGCGCTGCTCGAATTTGAAATGCTTGACCGCGTTGCTGACATAGACGCGCGCACGGTCGATCCCCGCCTCCGCCAGCGCGCGGTCGAACACCTGCCCGGCGGGGCCGACGAACGGCTTGCCCGCCAGATCCTCCTGGTCGCCGGGCTGTTCGCCGACGAAGACGAGGTCGGCAACGACCGGCCCTTCGCCGAACACGGTCTGGATCGCATGCTTGTAGAGATCGCAGCGGCGGCAATGCATCGCCTCGTCGCGCAACGCTGCCCAGGCGGCTTCGACATTGTCTCCGGTCTTCGCGCGTGCCGTCGCGACCATTGCCTGCTCCCGTGCCTGCGCCCCCGCGATCAACTCGGGTACCAACGCCGTTTCGGGCATGTTTTTCCAATATTTGCGCGGCATCTCCTTGAGCATCGCACCGACCTTGACCCGCGCCGGATTGAAGATCGACGCATAATAGGTCTTCCACACCGCCTCGACAGGGTCGCCATCGGGCGCGTCGCCCTTCGAGGCGCCCGGGCCCTGGGTCAGCCGCTTGCCGTCCCAATGGATCGAGATGTCCGGCGTCAAGATCGACCAGCGCATTGTCGCGAAGCGATCGACGAAGAAGCCGGCATTGGCGCGGACGATGTGATGCTCGGGCTCGAACCAGGCGATGTATCTCGTCCCGCCATCATCGCGCGCCTCGCGAAAGCGCACGAATGCGCGCATCTTGTGGATGTCGCGGCGGACGGCCTTCGCCATGCCCTCGATCTTGCGGACCAGCGGATCGGCCTGGTCCTCCATCAGCCCGGGTTCGCGGAGCACTCGGTCGAGTAAGGTGTGGAGCAAGGCAAAGCGCTGCCGGTCGGCATGGAGGATCGCCGAGCGCGCAAGGTCGATGAAACCGCGCGGCACCGAGAAGGCGCCGCGCTCGGCGGGGACCACGGGCATCTGCCCAGCGAACAGCTCGCCAAGATCGTCGCCGACCTGCCACACCACCTGATCGGGCGGCACCTGATCGAGCACCAGCCCGCGCACGGCGTCGCGCCAGCCGTCGAAATCGTCCTCCGCCTCCAGCGTGACGATGCGCATCAGCGCACAGCTGCGGTCGTGGTGGTCGCTTTCATGTCCAGGATCCATTCACCCGAACAGCTCCATCTGCTTCGCCTGGGGCGCGACGAGCGGGCGGAGGTCGGCCCGAAGATCAGCCTTGTCGGCGAGCGCGACAGGTTTCCAGTCGCTGGCGATCAGGAACGGACGGACCTTGGCGACCGAGACGGTCAGCCGGCCGATATCGGCGAGCGCGAGCCGCCGCCAACGCCGCGCGGCGAGGATGCGGTCGACCGCGCGCGTGCCGAGCCCCGGCACGCGCAGCAGCGCCTCACGCGGGGCGCGGTTAACGTCGACCGGGAAACGGTCGCGAAACTTGAGCGCCCAGGCAAGCTTGGGATCGATGTCGAGCGGCATCATGCCGGTCGCGTCATCGGCTGCTGCCGCAACCTCGCCGGGGCTGTAGTCGTAGAAGCGCATCAGCCAGTCGGACTGGTAGAGCCGGTGCTCGCGCATCAAGGGCGGGCGCTGCAACGGCAGCACCGCGCTGGCGTCGGGGATCGGCGAGAAGGCCGAATAATAGACGCGGCGCAGGTCGAACTTGCGGTACAGCCCGGCGGCACGCGTCACGATGTCGCGGTCGGTCGCGGCATCGGCGCCGACGATCATCTGGGTCGACTGGCCGGCGGGCGCGAAACGCGGCGCTGACTTGTAGCGTCGGGTGGCGTCGCCGGCATCGACGATGTCGCGCTTGACTCCCGCCATCGCGCCTTCGATCCGCGTCGCGTCCTTTTCGGGCGCAAGCCGCTCGAGCCCGGCGCGGGTCGGCAGCTCGACATTGATCGAGACACGGTCGGCATGGACGCCGGCACGATGGACCAGTTCGGGATCGGCGTCAGGGATCGTCTTCAAATGGATATAGCCGCGGAAATCGTGATCCTCGCGCAGGCATCGCGCGACCTCGACGATCCGCTCCATCGTGTAATTGGACGATCGAATGATGCCCGAGGACAGGAACAGTCCCTCGATATAATTGCGCCGGTAGAAAGCGAGCGTGAGCTGGACGACTTCGTCGGTGGTGAAGCGCGCGCGGCGGACGTTCGAGCTCTTGCGGTTGATGCAATAATGGCAATCGAACACGCAGCTGTTGGTCAGCAGGATCTTGAGCAACGAGATGCAGCGCCCATCGGGCGCATAGGCATGGCAGATGCCCATGCCCTGGTCGGTCGAGCCGATTCCCTTGCCGCCGCGCGAGTCGCGCTTGACCGAGCCGGACGACGCGCACGAGGCATCATATTTGGCGGCATCGGCGAGGATTTCGAGCTTCTGGCGGGTATCGAGCTGGGCCACTCGTTCTCTATATGTTCAAATCGCCCACGAGTCACTGATGTGTATCAGCGGTCTGCCGTCAGGATGAGGGGCCGATGCTCCTGCAGGCGGCACTGCCATTTCGGCAGATGTCGTGGAAATCGATCTGCGGCCGCGGCAGGCTGAACCCGATCTCGCGATTGACGAAGTCGAGCTCCACCCGGCCGAACAGCTTGAGCGAGCTCATCCCGAGGATCAGCGCCGGCTGGTCGCGCAGGCCGAAACGATCGAATGGCGGAACGTCGGCGAAGACCAGCCCGAAATTGTCGAACCGGATGGTATCGATCTTGACGTTGCTGATCGCGACGAAATTGGCGGTGAAGGTGCGCCCGGTCACCGACGTGATCGCCACCGGCCCGTATGATCGTGGCGGTTTCTTCGCCAGCTTGAGCATGGCGGTGTTGCCGACGCTGAGCCAGGATCCGGTATCGATGATCACCGCGATCGGCTGATTGTTGAACCATGCCTTGGTCACGATCAACTGGCCGGTACGCGACTCGGCGCGGATGACGAAATCGCCCGAGGCGTGACGCCGCGCCGGTCGCAGCAGCATCCGCCGCGCGTTGAAGTCGAGCACGACCTTTTGCCCTTGGAGCGCGTCGATGCCGAGCATGCCAGGGGCGCCGATATCGGCCAGCAACAGCTGCGGCGCTTCCATCGCCGGCGTGCCGAGCTTGCCCGCGGTCAGCGACGGTACCTTCACCGTCGCGACCTGCGCGGCGCCGGTAAAGTCGAACAGCTTCACGTCCGTCCCCGGCAACAGCTTGAGATAGCCGGCGAGTTCGCGCGAGACGACCGAGCGCTCAGCCCCGGTATCGATGATGAACGGAAAAGGCCCGTGTGGCCCGATCGTCACCGGCACGGTCATGCGATCGGTTCGCTCGCCGATGGTTAGGACGTCCGGTGCGGGTGTAGTGGCGGCGGTCTCGGGCTTGAGCGAAGGCTGCGACTGTTGCGCGGCAAGGGGCGGTCCGGCCAGTGTACCGATGCCAAGCGCCAGCAGGGGAATGAACCCGCGCATGGCAGGATCATACGCCTGTTTCGGACGTGTACCAAGCGGATAATACGCCCCGAAATCACGCTCAGTCGAGCCGCATTGCCTCCTGCGCCAGGCTCTCCGCTTCCATCAGCAAGGCATCGTCCGCGAGGCCCATCGCGACGTTCTCGCGCCCGATCAGGGTCAGTACCGGCACCGCGAGCGGCGAGATGCGGTCGAGCGTCACGTGCATCATCGTATCGCCGGCGCGGTCGAGCAGGTCGGCAAGACGCCCCACATCGGTCATCCGCGCGCGGGCGTCGGCCCAGGCGGCCTGGAGCAGCAAATGGCCAGGCTCGTATTTCCTCAGCACATCGTAGATCAGGTCGGTCGAAAAAGTGACCTGTTTGCCGGTCTTGCGCTTGCCGGGATGCTGGCGTTCGACCAGCCCGCCGATCACCGCGACCTCGCGAAACGCGCGCTTGAGCAGGTGCGATTGCTGCACCCAGTCGACGAATTCGTGCTCCAGGATGTCGGGCGAGAAGAGCGACGCCGGATCGGTTACCGGATCGAGCGAATAGCAGGCGATGGCATAATCGTTGGCGACGAAGCCGAGCGGCTTCAGCCCCTGCGTCTCCATTCGCCGCGTGATCAGCATGCCGAGCGACTGGTGGGCGTTCCACCCTTCGAAACTATAGGCGACCATGTACTGGCGCCCCTCGCGCGGGAAAGTCTCGACCAGCAATTGCCCCGGCTCGGGCAGCCGCGAGCGATAGGATTGCACTTCCAGCCACTCGCGCACGTCGTCGGGAAAGCGGGCCCACTCCCCGGGCTGTGCGAGGAACCCCCGGACGCGGTCGGCGAGGTTGGTCGATAGCGGCATGCGCGCGCCGCCATAGGTCGGGATCCGCGCCGGCCTGGTCGAGGCGCGGACCAGCACGTCCTCGGTATCGATCCGCAATACTTCGCAACTCATGCCCGCGAAGAAGAAGGTGTCGCCATTCGACAGCGAGGCGGCAAACCCCTCCTCGACCTTGCCGAGCAGGCGGCCATTCTTGAACCGCACGTTGAGCATCGCTGCCTCGACGATGATCCCGGCGTTGAGGCGATGCTGTTGCACGAAGCGCGGGTGGCTGACGCGCCAAGTCCCGTCGGGCTCCTGCGTCAACCGCTTGAAGCGATCATAGGCGCGCAAGGCATAACCGCCGTCGCGGATGAAGCTCAGCACGCGCTCGAACGTCTCGCCATCGAGCGCCGAATATGGCAGCGCGCCTTGCACTTCGCTCAGCATCTCCTCGCTCCGAAACGGAGCGGCACAGGCGCAGGCCATGATGTGCTGCGCGAGGACATCGAGCGCGCCGGCGCGGAACGGTTCGTTGTCGAGCTCGCCTGCCTCGACCGCGTCGAGCGCGGCACGCGATTCGAGATATTCGAAGCGGTTGCCAGGGACCAGGATCGCCTCGCTCGCCTCATCGAGCCGGTGATTGGCGCGGCCGATCCGCTGGAGCAGGCGCGACGATCCCTTGGGCGCGCCCATCTGGATCACGCAATCGACATCGCCCCAATCGACCCCGAGATCGAGGCTGGCGGTGGCGACCAGCGCGCGCAGCTGACCGGCCGCCATCGCGCTTTCGACCTTGCGCCGCGCTTCCTTCGACAGGCTGCCGTGATGCACGCCGATCGGCAGCGACATCAGATTCACTTTCCACAAATCCTGGAAGATCAGCTCGGCCAGGCTGCGCGTGTTGCAGAACACGATCGTGGTGCGCCGCGTCTCGATCTCCGCCATCACCTGTTCGGCGGCATAGCGCCCCGAATGACCCGCCCAGGGAACGCGGCCCTCGGGCAGCAGGATCGAGATGTCGGGATCGGCGCCGGGCTCGCCGAGCACGAGATCGACCATGTCGATATCACCGTCGGGGGCGAGCCAGGCGCGATAGGCATCGGGATCGGCGACGGTCGCCGACAGCGCCACCCGTCGCATGTCGGGGGCGATCCGCTGGAGCCGCGCCATGCACAGCGACAACAAGTCACCGCGCTTGCCGCTGGCAAAGGCATGGACTTCGTCGACCACGATACGCTTCAAACCAGCGAAGATCAGGAAGCTGTCCGGATAGCTCAGCAGCAGCGACAGACTCTCGGGCGTGGTCAGCAGGATTTGCGGCGGGCGCACGCGTTGGCGCGCCTTGCGGTCGCTTGGCGTGTCGCCCGTGCGCGTCTCGACGCGGATGTCGACCCCCATCTCCTCGATCGGGGTGAGCAGGTTGCGCTGAACATCGACCGCGAGCGCCTTGAGCGGCGAGACATAAAGCGTGTGGAGGCCCTCGGCTGGGCTGTCGATCAGATCGGCGAGCGTTGGGAGGAAACCCGCCAACGTCTTGCCCGCGCCGGTCGCCGCGACCAGCAGCGCATGATGCCCCGCGCGCGCGGCCTCGAGCATCTCGAGCTGATGCCGCCGCGGGCGCCAGCCACGCGCGGCGAACCAGTCGGTCAAGGGTTGAGGGAGAGGACTCACCCGACGGATATAGGGTGCGGGCCGCCGATCGCGCTATGGCGCCGGCGGCGCGCCCGCCGGCCGGGTGATCAGCTTCGGCGCCGCTTTGCTTTCGACCGCCAGCCTGGCGCGTTCGCCCTCGGCACGATCCTGGAGCGACAGCCAGACGGTGTCGGCCTGCGTCCCCATCCGCAGCCCCTCGGCATATTTGCCGAGCGGGTTCTGGTAATTGACCACCAGCCCGGCGAACCCGGTCTTGTCGTTGGCGGTGAGCAGCACCGCGTCGCCGCCGGGCCGGTCGAGCGACAGGATCGCACGGCCATTATCCAGGAAGCTGAACCCGCCGCGTTCATTGCCCTTGGCGTCATGGATCAGCAGGCCATAAGCGCTGGCGATGCGCGGGTAGGTCTTGCCGTCGACCAGCACCGGCGGCTCCTCGCCGAGAACCAGACGGTCCGCGCCATCGGGGCCGAGCACGACGATCGACGCAGTCTGCGCGTCCTTGCGCTGGCGGCCCTCGGTTGGCGGCGCCGCGCCGATCAGGATGCGCGGCTTGCCTGAGGCATCGACGATGCGGATCGCCTGAGCGTCGATCGTACCGGGGCTGGCGGGCGCGAGCGCCATCAGCAACGCCGCCGCGCCGCCCAGCCCCATCGCACCCAATATCAGGCGCTGCCACCTGATCGTCCGTTCGAGCCGATCAAGCCGCTGATCGATCGTCGATTCCTGCATCCGTTCCTCCTTATTTGCGGCCAAGATGGAACAGGAACGCCCGCCGCGCCATATTGGCGGCATGGCGAAGCTCGGCGACTGGATCACGCCCCATCCGCAGGGGATTTATGTAGCGCCGGCCGATGTCTGGATCGATCCGTCGGTCCCCAGCCTGCGCGCACTGGTGACGCACGGTCACGCCGACCATGCTCGCGGCGGGCACGAGGCGGTGTGGGCGACGCCGGAAACGCTGGCGATCATGGAGGCGCGCTACGGTCCGCAAGCCGGGCACGCCGTCCAATACGGCGAGCCACGCGACATGGGCGGGGTCGAGGTCGAATTCGTCCCCGCCGGACATGTGCTGGGATCGGCGCAGATCGTGCTCAGATATCGCGGCGAGACGATCGTCGTGTCGGGCGATTACAAGCGCCGCCCCGACCCGACCTGCGCGCGCTTCGTGCCCGTAAAATGCGATGTCTTCGTGACCGAGGCGACGTTCGGCCTGCCCGTCTTCCGTCATCCCGAGACGCATGACGAGATCGACAAATTGCTCGCCGCGTCGCGCGCCAATCCCGATCGCTGCGTATTGGTCGGCGCCTATGCCCTGGGCAAGGCGCAGCGCGTGATCCGCGAGTTGCGCGACATGGGCCATGACGATCCGATCTACATCCATGGCGCCTTGCAGCGATTGTGTGACCTCTATGTCGAACTGGGTGTCGATCTCGGCGAGCTTCGCCCCGCCACCGGAGTCGCCAAGGCCGAATTGCAGGGCCGGATCGTTTTGTGCCCGCCCGGCGCGCTCAACGATCGCTGGTCGCGTCGCCTGCCCGACCCGATCACCGCGATGGCCAGCGGCTGGATGCGCGTCCGCCAGCGCGCGCGGCAGAGATTGGTGGAACTGCCGTTGATCCTGTCGGACCACGCCGATTGGGACGAGTTGACCGAAACGCTGATCGAGATCGCGCCCAAGGAAGTATGGGTGACGCATGGCCGCGAGGATGCGCTGATCCATTGGTGCGAGACGCGGCAGATCAAGGCGCGCGCGCTGGCGCTGGTCGGGTACGAAGACGAGGACGATTGACCGCGCTCCGTATTTTCGAAAAGAGGGTACGGAAAAGGAGAGCGCGATGCGAGCAGTGGTCAAGCGCGGGCAGCGGTTGGAGCTCGACGAGATGGTCGAGCCGACGCCCGACAAGGGGCAAGTGCTGGTGCGCACGCTACGTTGCGGTATCTGCGGGTCGGATCTCCACGCGCTCCACCATATGGACAAGATGGTCGCCGAGCGCGCCGCCGGTACGCCGCGGCCGCTGCCGGATATGGTGATGGGGCATGAATTCTGCGCCGAGATCCTCGATTACGGTCCCGACACCCCGCACCGGCTAAAGCCCGGGACGCGCGTGGTCTCGGTCCCCGTTACTAATTCCGCCAAAGGCTATCACCCCGTCGGCTATTCGCCCTCGGCGCCGGGCGGGTTCGCCGAGCGGATGCTGCTCGACGAGCGCTTGCTGCTCGAAGTGCCCAATGGATTGTCCGACGATCTCGCCGCGCTGACCGAGCCGTTCGCGGTCGGCGCGCATGCGGTCGCCAGGGCAGCGCTCGAACCCGGATCGGCGTCACTGGTGATCGGCTGTGGTCCGGTCGGTCTCGCGATCATCGCCGCGCTCAAGATCGTCGGCAAAGGGCCGGTGATCGCCGCCGATTTCTCGCCGCGTCGCCGCGCCGAGGCCGAGCGGATGGGCGCTGACGTGGTGGTGGACCCGGCAGTCGACGGGCCGCACAAGAAATGGGCGGACTATGGCGTTCCCGCGACCGAGGCGGAGGCGCACATCGCCAGGATGGCGGGCAAGCTGCACGCCCGGCCCATCGTGTTCGAATGCGTCGGCGTGCCCGGCATGGTGCAGCGGATCATCGAGGATTGTCCCCCGGGCGCGCAGATCGTCGTCGCCGGCGTGTGCATGGAGCCCGACAGCTTCCGCCCGTCGATGGCGATCACCAAACAGCTCAACCTGGAATTCGTCTATGGCTATACGCCCGACGAGTTCGCCGCGACATTGCGTGAGATCGCCGAGGGGACGGTCGATGTCGGGCGGATCATCACCGGGACGGTCGATCTGGGCGGCGTGGCACAAGCGTTCACCGACCTCGGCGATCCCGAGAACCACGTGAAGATCATGGTCGATCCGACCATCGGCTGATAGAAACCCGACTCCGATTTCAGGCGTTGGCCTGCGAGAAGGAGAGGATCATGGCCGACGCCGATGTGAAGCTGCTCGCCCCTGCTGCCGAGCTCGCCGAGAAGGCGCATCACCCCTATCCAGGCGAAAGCGCCGATTACGCCGAGGCGCGCAAGAAGCTGCTCGCCGAGGAAATCGAACTGCGGCGGCATCTTGAACGCGTCGCCGCGCAACGCCGCGCGCTCCCACCCGGACCGGTGGTCGCGAAGGACTATCGCTTCCGGGGCAAGGACGGCGAGGTCGCACTCGCGGACCTGTTCGAAGGGCATGACGCCCTCGTCACCTATTGCTGGATGTTCGGTCCCGAGCGCGCGCGACCCTGCCCGATGTGCACGCAATTTCTCGGGGCGCTGGCGGCCAACGCGCTCGACTTGCGCCAGAAGGTCGCGCTGGCGGTGATCGCACGGTCGCCGGTCGAACGGCTGTACGATTTCGCCAAGGAACGCGGCTGGCGCGGGCTGCCGCTCTACAGCGATGTGAGCGAGGCATTCGGCCGCGATCACAACGCCTGGCACGATGATGGCGACTGGCCGTCCTATGACGTGTTCACCAGAGATGCCGACGGCACCATCCGCCATTTCTGGGGATCGGAATTGGGTGGGACGCAGGATCCCGGTCAGGATCCCCGCGGCGCGCCCGAAATGTCGCCGCTATGGAACGTGCTCGACACGATTCCCGCCGGGCGCGGCACCGACTGGTATCCGAGCGTGGATTATTCCTGATCCGGCGCCTTTTGCGCGCTATAGGTAGTGATCTTCTCGCTCGACGCGGCGTGCTCGCGGACCGCGTTCATCAGGTCGGCGATTCCAGGCGTGACGAAATGCTCCTGCAGCGCAGGCAGGTCGCGCCATTCCTCGAAAAAGACCAGCCGCAGCGGGTTTTCGGCATCGATATGGACCGCATGGCTGATGCAGCCGTCCTCGGTCCGGGAGCGGCGGACGTGCGCGAGACAGGCATCGCGCAGCGGCTCGAACTGCCCCTCCTTCGCGGTGACGCTGCCGGTGACGATGATCATGACGCCCTCTCCCTTGGGTGGAAGGCTAACGCATTTTCAAGGTTGCGGAAACTATCGAAAGTACTGGAAAACAAAGATAACAAAAGAATATATCGCGCTTGCTGGCTCCGGCGTTCCTTTAATCATGCCGGGCTTGTCCCCGCATCCGCCGGCTCGGAATTTGATAATGGATGCTCGCTCAGAAAGCGCCTCACGCGCCGGGTGCCCCCGTCAGGCCGCCACCATCTCCGAATCGTGCGCGAACAGCCATTGCTCGGCCTCGGCGCGATTTTCGAAGCATTTCGCGGTGCGGCCGTTGAGCGCGCGCATCAATTGGCTGCGCGCCAGTGTCCGGTCGACGATGAAAGCAAGCTTGCGCGATCGATAGGCCGGATCGGCGAGCAGGTCCTGGAACGCGGCGACGACGTCCTGCGCCTGCACCTTCATCGCCCTCACGTCATTGAGCGTGACATGCTCGTTGGGACCGCAGGTCAGGCGGGCATGTTCCGCCGCGCGCGCGGTGCGAAATGCCTGGATATCGTCGGGGTTGAAGAAGCCGGACATGGTGATGCGAATCAAATCGCGTGAGGGCTCGGCCCGAACGGTGAACTGTGCAGTCATGCCGTTGGGTTACGGCGAATGTTTTGCCGAACGGTAAAAGACCAGAAACTAGAGTCGTTTTTCAGCTTGGCCGAAACCGAGACTAGGGGTCGTGGACAAAGGGTCCACAGTTTGATTGAAGCGAGGGCGACGAAGCCGAGGTATGATTCCTTGGTTTTGTCGTATCGGGTGGCGATGCGCCGTCAGTTTTTGAGTTTGCTGAACAACCGCTCGACGAGATTACGCCAGCGGTATTTCGCGCGATCGTGCGGGATGCGTGTGCGGCGATTGCTCTTGGTGGGGATGACCTCTTCGACGCCGGCTGCGGCGAGCTCTGCGCGGATCGCGTCTGCGTCGTAGCCCTTGTCGGCGAGCAGCACCTCAATCCGGATTGCGCACCTGAGCGCGCCATCCACACCATGCCCTTGAAATAGAGCCGGTTGTCGCCCGCAGGCCGACTTCCCCGGCCATGCTCGGTTGGCAGCAACGGCCCGATAAGCGCCCACTCTTCGTCCGATACCCCGCCCCGCCGATCGAAAACCAATGGCCTTCAGGACAGTCCCTGCTCATAAAATACGCCCTTGTTGAAGCATGCTCACCACGAAGACCATATTTGGGGCACCAATGGCCCACCTTAAAACAGCGCGATATTCAGCCCGAAGCAGGTAGCCATGAGAACCTATGCAACACGCATTGAAGGTACGTTGAATGCCGACGTCATTCAGGGCACGAACCTCAACGACCTGATCCTCGCCAAGGGGGGCGATGACCAGGTCCATGGCGGTGACGGCGACGACGACATTTATGGCGGCGACGGCCATGACTATCTGATCGGCGGGCCCGGCGCCGACTATCTCTTTGGCGAGAATGGCAATGACCGGCTTGACGGCGGCGTGGGCAACGACCGGCTGATCGGCGCGGACGGCAACGACATCCTGTCCGGCGGCGACAATGACGATTATCTCGACGGCGGAATCGGCCATGACCAGATCCTCGGCGATGCCGGCAACGACACCATCTATGCCGGGGACGGCCGCGACTATATCGATGGCGGGTACGGTGATGACATCATCTATGCTGGCGCCGGCGATGACGGGTTCCTCAACGAGATCAATCCGGCGACGGGCCTGCTGACCACCGAGGCAGTGGCCGGCGGCGCCGGCAATGACTGGATCTATGGCGAGGGTGGCAACGACAAGCTGAAGGGCCAGTCGGGCAACGACCATGTCTATGGCGGCGACGGCAATGACCGGGTCGACGGCGGCGACGGCGACAACTGGCTCGAGGGCGGCACCGGCGACGACATCCTCTCCACCGAAAATGGGGTCGACGTCCTGCTTGGTGGCGATGGTCGCGACACGATGGAGGCCGGCGCGGGCAACGATTATATGGAAGGCGGCGCCGACGCCGACAGGATGAGCGGCGAGGCCGGCAACGACCAGATGTTCGGCGATGGCGGCGACGATTACATGCTGGGCGGCGATGGCGCCGATCGGATCCATGGCGGCCTGGGCTTCGACAAATTGTTCGGCGAACTGGGCGCCGACCGGCTCTGGGGCGATAGCGGTGCCGACTGGTTCGTGTTCAAGGGCGCCGGTGCGCTCGATGGCGGCGACCGGATCGAGGATTATCAGGACGGGGTCGACAAGATCGTGCTGGAGAAGCTGGGCATTACCGCTTTCAAGAGCGGGGGGAGTGCGGGCAGCGTCTTCGCCCATGATCTGGCGAACGGCGATGTCAGCGTGGATGTCGTCACGTCAGCGGGCGTGGCGTTCAGCATCCAGCTGACCGATGCATATGGTACGCTGCATGCGGCCGATTTCTCGACGGCGGATTTCCTCTTTCTGTGACCGAATTGCGGTGACAGTTTACTAGCCGACTCCCTCCAGCGCTTTTTGCCGCCGACGCTGCACCGAGCTGCCGATTCCCATCGCCTCGCGATATTTGGCGACGGTGCGCCGCGCGATGTCGAAGCCCTTGGCATTGAGCATGTCGACCAATGTGTCGTCGGACAGGATCGCCTTCGGACTCTCCGCCGCGATGAGTGCGCGGATCGCCGACTTGACCGCCTGGGCCGACACCGCGTCGCCGCCATCCGCCGCCTGGATCGCCGAGGTGAAGAAATATTTGAGCTCGTAGAGGCCGCGCGCGCAGCTGAGATATTTGTTCGAGGTCACCCGGCTGACGGTCGATTCGTGCATCTCGATCGCGTCGGCGACCTGTTTCAGCGTCATCGGCTTCAAATGCGCGACGCCGTGGAGGAAGAACGCTTCCTGCTGCTTCACGATCTCGCTCGCCACCTTGATGATCGTGCGCTGACGCTGGTCGAGCGCCTTTACCAGCCAATTGGCGCTGGCGAGCATTTCGCTGAGCCATGCCTTCGACGCGCGGTCCTGCGGGCCAGTGGACAATTCGACATAATAAGAGCGATTGACCAGCACCTTGGGCAGCGTCGCCGCGTTGATCTCGATCGCCCAGCCTTGTTTGGCGCGCGCGACATAGAGATCGGGGACGACCGCCTGCATCGGTTCCCCGCCGAAGCGGCAGCCGGGCTTGGGGTCGTAATTGCGCAGTTCGCGGATCATGTCGGCGAGGTCTTCGTCGTCGACGTCGCAGATCCGCCGCAGCCGCGACATCTCGCCGCGCGCGACGAGGTCGAGATTGTCGATCAGCCGCGCCATGCAGGGATCGTAACGATCGGCTTCCTTGGCCTGGAGCGCCAGGCATTCGGCAAGGTCGCGCGCGCCGACCCCGGTGGGATCGAATGTCTGGATCACCTTGAGCACGTCCTCGACATGCACGAGGGGGACGCCGAGCCGGTTGGCGACATCGAGCAGCGGCGTGGTCAGGTAGCCGGCGTCGTCGATCAGGTCGATCAGATGCTGTGCGACGAACATGTCGGCGCCCGACAGCACTTCGCCAGCCTGGGTCAGCAGGTGATCGGCAAGCGTCAGGCTGGTGTCGGCAAAGGCATCGAGATCAGGACCATCCTCGCTCGCCCCGCCCGACGCGCCGCCGTTCATCCCGAGCGAACCGTCCATCCCGGCCTGGTCCGACGGCGAATCGTGATGGAAGCTCTCGGTCGCGAAATCGACGTCGAGCGAGGCTTCGCCGCCGCTTTCGCCGTTCAACAAGGCATCGGCGCTGGCGGGCTCGTCGCCCATCGCGACCGGCGCCTCACGCTCGACGATCGGACCGTCGTCGTCGCTGCCGGCGCTCGAACTGTCGAGCAACGGATTGCGCTCGATCTCCTCGGCGATGAAGGTTTCGACTTCGAGATTGGACAGCGCGAGCAGGCGAATGGCCTGCTGCAGCTGCGGCGTCATCACCAGCGATTGCGACTGCCGAAGGTCGAGGCGCGGTGCCAAGCTCATAAGCGGGTCAGAGCGTGAAGCTCTCTCCCAAATAGAGGCGACGGACATTCTCGTCGGCGACGAGTTCCTCCGGCGAGCCCGCGAACAGCACGCGGCCGTCATAGATGATGTAGCCGCGATCGACGATGTCGAGCGTCTCCCGGACATTATGGTCAGTGATCAGCACGCCGATGCCGCGCTTCTTCAGTTCGACGATCAGGTCGCGGATGTCGGAGATCGACAAGGGGTCGATGCCGGCGAACGGCTCGTCGAGCAGCATGATCGAGGGATTGGCGGCGAGCGCCCGGGCGATCTCCGCGCGGCGACGCTCGCCGCCCGACAATGCCATGGCCGGCGCGTCGCGCAGCCGGGTCAGGCCGAATTCGTCGAGCAACTGGTCGAGCCGGCGTTCGCGCGCCGCCTTGTCGGGCTCGGAGAGCTCGAGCACCGTCAGGATATTCTTTTCGACCGACAGGCCGCGGAAGATCGAGGTTTCCTGCGGCAGATAGCCCAGGCCGAGGATCGCGCGACGGTACATCGGCAATCCGGTGATATCGTCGCCATCGAGCATGATGCGGCCCGAATCGGGCTTCACCAACCCCATCACCGAATAGAAGCAGGTGGTCTTGCCGGCACCATTGGGGCCCAACAGGCCGATGACCTCGCCCGGTCCGACCGACAGCGACACGTCGGTCAGGACGACGCGCTTGTCATAGGACTTGGCGATCGACACGACCGACAGGCCGCGCATCACCGGGGCTTCGGCGATCGGCGCGATCTCTTCCAGGGTAACGGTGTCGTTCATATCGGCTCCCTGAGTGCCCGCCTCTTGGTTACTGAATGGTTATCAAGCGAGCAATTGGCAAGCTTCGTGCATGTCGCACCTTCGCGCCATGCACCGGCGCTTTGCAGCGGGCAAGCTTGTGCGCGGCGGATGCGCCAAAAAATCGGGTTATCGGTTGCTCTTGGCCTTGCCGCTGAAATGCATGGTCGCGCGCCCGTCGAGCCGCACCACGCGATTCTCGAGATCGGCATTCATCGTATCGGCGTTGAACTCGCCTTGCGGCAGGGTGCCGGAGACGCCGCCCGTCCCCTGCATCGTGCGCTTCCTCAAATCGACCGTCGCTGCGTTGCTCTGAAGGCTGTAGCCCTTGGGGCCGGTGAAGGTGATCGGCCCCGAGACGTCAACCTGCTGACTCTTCAGATTGTAATTGCCCTTGGGCGCCTGAAGCTTGCCGGGGCCGTCCGACAACAGGATATCGGCGTTCATGTGGTCGATCTCGACGATCGGCTGGCTGGCGTCGCGCTGCACCGCCGATTGTGCGGTCAAGGTGAAAGGTTGGCCCTTGTCGGACTCGCCGCGATAGGTCGCCGACTGGACGCGCAGGCGTTCCTTGGTGATTTCCACCTTGTTGCGGTCGAGCACGAAACTGACGTCGCCGCCGGCGGTCAGCGGCAGGAACACCATCAGCGCGGCGACGACGCCGACCGCCGACGGCAGGACAATGCGCAAGATCGCGATCAGTGTGTCGTGTCCGCTCCCCGGCGCCGCCCAACGCTGGCGCTCGGACCGCATCCGGAGCGCGACGTCAGACATGCGCGAAGATGTCGATTTCGGGCCAGCCGGCGAGATCGAGCTCGGCGCGCCACGGCAGGAAGTCGAAGCAGGCCTGCGCCAGTTCGGCGCGGTTTTCGCGAACCAGGCGGCGATCGAGTTCCTCGCGCAGGCGATGCAGATAGCGCACGTCGGACGCGGCATAATCCTTTTGCGCGTCGCTCAGTTCGGGGCCGCCCCAATCGGACGATTGCTGCTGTTTCGAAATGTCCTGGCCGAGCAGCTCGCGGACCAATTCCTTCAGCCCATGCCGGTCGGTATAGGTGCGGACCAGCCGCGACGCGGTCTTGGTGCAATAGACCGGGCCGGCGGTGACGCCGAGATAATGCTTGATCGCGGCGAGATCGAAGCGCGCGAAATGATAGAGCTTGTCGCGCGCCGGATCGGCCAGCAACGCCTTCAGATTGGGCGCTGCATAATCGCTGCCGGGGCCGAAGCGGACGAGATGCTCGTCGGGTCCGCCATCGGACAATTGCACCAGGCACAAACGGTCGCGCGGCGTGATCAGCCCCATCGTCTCGGTGTCGATGGCGATCGCGGCACCGGGCGCGAACAGCCCGGCGGGAAGGTCTTCCTCGTGGAGATATACGGTCATCGCCTAGCGCCTAGCCCTTCCGGGCGGAACGCTCAATGGGCGGAGGAAGATGCCGCGTTCAGTGAGCGGCGCCGTTCCCGCTCCGCCGCTCGCGCGCCTTGCGGCTCCAGATGTTGAGGATCTCGACCCCGGCGGAGAAGGCCATGGCGGTATAGACGTAACCCTTGGGGACATGGACGCCGAAGCCGTCGGCGATCAGCACGAGCCCGATCATCAAGAGAAAACCTAGCGCAAGCATCACCACGGTCGGGTTCTTCGCGATGAAATTGGACAAGGGGTCGGCGGCGAGCAGCATCACCCCCACTGCGACCACCACGGCGACGATCATGATCGGCAATTCGTCGGTCATACCGACCGCGGTCAGGATCGAATCGATCGAGAAGACGAGATCGAGCACCAGAATCTGGGCGATCGCGGTCGCGAAGCCGAGCGACTTCTGGCTGTTGGTCTTGTCGAGCGGTGAATCCGACTCGGCCGGATCGACGCTGTGATGGATTTCGGTCGTCGCCTTGTAGAGCAGGAACAGGCCGCCCGCGATCAGGATGAGATCGCGAATCGAAAAGGCCGTTTCGAAGCTGGGATTGCCATGCGCGTCGATCGCCCCGGTCAGCCCGAGATCGATCACCGGCGCGGTCATGCCGACGATCCAGCTGATCGTCGTGAGCAGCAGCAGGCGCATGACGAGCGCGAGCCCGATGCCGATCCGCCGCGTGCGGGCACGGTCCGCCTCGGGCAATTTGTTCGACAGAATCGCGACGAAGACCAGGTTGTCGATGCCGAGCACGACTTCCATCATGATCAGTGTCAACAGCGCCGCCCAGGCGGCCGGACTGGCGAGAAGTTCGATGATCGACATAGGGCGCGGCTGTGCCGTCTTGGCCACGCTCGCGCAAGTATCGCGACGACAAGGGCAGGAATGCGGACGATTTTGTTCGCGGCGTGGCCGATTTTCGGCTAAGACTCGCAATAAGGCGCTGTTGGTTTGCGCCCGAAGGCCTGCGTCTGTCGTCCGACGCGTTGGTTCTTGAATGTGATACGGGGCGAACCGGAAAGACGAACAGGGCATGAGTTTCGATAAAGGTGGCCGTGGCAATCGTGGTGGTCGCGGCCGTGACAAGCGCGACAATTTCGGCGGTGACGACTTTGGCGGCGGTGGAGATTTCGGCGGCGGTGGCTTCGGCGGCGGTAGCAGCTATGGCGGCGGCGGCGGCGGATATCGCGGCGGCGGTGGCGGCTTCGGCGGCGGTGGTGGCGGCTTCGGCGGCGGCGGCGGTGGTTTCCGCGGCGGCGGCGGTGGCGGCGGGTTCCGTGGCGGCGGCGGTGGCGGCGGCGGCATGCCCCCCCAGGTCGTCGGTGAAGGCACCGGCGTCGTAAAGTTCTTCAACGGGCAAAAGGGCTTCGGCTTCGTCGTTCGCGACGATGGCGGCGAGGACGTGTTCGTGCACATCAGCGCGGTCGAGCAGGCCGGCCTGACCGGCCTGGCCGAGGGTCAGCCGCTGGGCTTCACGCTCGTCGACCGCGGCGGCCGCATTTCGGCGACCGACCTCAAGATTGAGGGCGAGCCCCTGCCGGTCCAGGATCGCGGTCCGCGTCCCGAGCGTGCAGCCGGCGGCCCTGGTGGCGCTGGCGGCGGTGGTGGTCGCGAGCTGACCGGTGAGAAGGCGACCGGCACGGTCAAGTTCTTCAACGCGATGAAGGGTTTCGGCTTCATTCAGCGCGACGACGGCCAGCCCGATGCATTCGTCCACATCTCTGCGGTCGAGCGCGCCGGCATGACCAGCCTGAACGAAGGCGATCGGCTCGAATTCGAGCTCGAGGTCGACAATCGTCGCGGCAAATACGCCGCGGTGAACCTCACGGCGATCTAATCGTCCTCCGGTTCCGCTTTTGAATAAGCCCGGTCCGCAGATATGCGGGCCGGGCTTTTTCGTTTGGGGGTAAATCCTCCCCGTTTACCGGGAGGGGAACCAAGACGCGCGGCGGCTTGGTGGAGGGGGCGGGCATCAAGCGACGTAGATGTGGAGAGCCCCTCCACCACCGCCTCCGGCGGCGGTCCCCCTCCCCGTAAACGGGGAGGATTCTTCTGCTACCCCCGCAAAATCAGACCAGCCCCGGCCAGAATCCCCAGCACCGCCATCGCGCGCGCCACCGTCACTCGCTCTTTCAGAAACACGACAGCGATGATCAGCGCCGTCACCATCCCTGTCTCGCGCAACGCGGCGAGCGGTGCGGTCGGGCCGATCGACAATGCATAGAGCGCGAGGCCATAGGTCAGGATCGACAGCGCGCCCGCGATCGCGCCCGGCCGCCATTGCTGGCGCATCGACGCGAACAAGGCACCGCGAGTCAGAATCGCGAACAGGCCGACGATGACCAACCCCATCGTCACGAACATCCAGGCGATATAGCTGAACGGCGTCGGCGCCGCGCGCACCCCCGCGGCGTCGATCACGGTATAGGCAGCGATGGTGAAACCGGTCAGCACTGCCCAGCCGAACCCGGCGCGGCTCAGATGGCGGCCGATCGCCAGCACGAACATCGACACGCCGATCAGCGCGATCCCGATAATGCTTATCGTCGAAACGTGATCGCCGAGCAGCCCGAGCGTCACAGCCGCAGTGACCAGCGGCGCGGTGCCGCGCAGCACGGGATAAGCGGAGGAAAAATCGCTGACCTGATACGCCCTGATCAACGCGTAGAGATAGAGCGCATGGACGAGCGCGGTCGCGGCGAGCCAGGCCCAGGCGCCGTGCGGCAGGGGCACGAGCAACAAGACGGGGAGCAGGATGACCGCCGCCGAACCGTCGGTCATCGCGCGCGACGCCATCTTGTCCTTGCCGCCCTTGACGATCGCATTGACCACCGCGTGGATCGACCCCGAGGCGATCATCAGCAGCGGCGCGAGCGTGGCGGTCATCCTCGCCCTAATTGCCTGTGACGGCGGGGACGTCTAGTCAAAGGCAGTGCGCCAACCGACCGATCCTGCTGCCGCCCGCGCCCGCCTGACCGAGGCGCTGGTACGTACCGGCCAGGAGGATCGCGCCGCGTTGCAGGATGTCTATCGCCTGACCTCGGCGAAGCTTTTCGGCATATGTTTGCGTATCTGCGGAGAGCGGAGCGCTGCCGAGGATGTATTGCACGACGTCTATCTCACGATCTGGAAGCGCGCCGGCGCCTATGAGCCCGGCCGCGCGAGCCCGATTTCGTGGCTGGCGACGATCGCGCGCAACAGGGCGATCGACTGGGTGCGGGCCAGGGGCGCCCGACCCTCGCACCCGATCGAGGAAGCTGCGATGGTAGCCGACACATCTCCGGATCAGCGCGAGGTCGCCGAGCGCGACGAGGAATCGCGGCGGCTGCACGATTGCCTCGACGCGCTCGACGCGCGCGCGCGCGACGCGATCCGCACGGCCTTTTTCGACGGCGTGACCTATGCCGAACTGGCCGAGCGCAAGAACGTGCCGCTGGGCACGATGAAGAGCATCATGCGGCGCGGCCTGCTCCAGTTGAGGGGATGTGTCGATGACGCCTGACGCTCCCGACCCCGATATGACCGCGGCCGAACTCGCGCTCGGCCTGCTCGATGGCGAGGAACGCGCCACGGCGCTGCGACGGGTGTTGGCCGATCCTGCCTTCGCGCGCGAGGTCGAGGAGTGGCGCCAGCGGCTGGCCGGGCTGTTCGACGATTATGCGGAAGTTCCTGCCCCCGAATCGGTCGCTGCTCGCCTCGCGCAACTCGACTCGTCCGCCGCGCCGGCGCCAGGTCGGCGCGCGCGCTGGCCGATCGCCGCGATGGTCACCGCGATCGCGGCGATGCTCGCCTTGTTCGTCGTGCTGCGCCCGGCACCGCCGGCCGCGGTCGCGCCGCACCATTTGATGGTCGCGTCGCTGATGATGAGCGACAAATCTGCCGCGGTGCCGGCGATGGTCGACATGACGACGGGCGAGATGCGTGTCGGCGGGGCGGCGATGGCGCCAGCAGGCAAGACCGCCCAGCTCTGGATGATCGGCGGCGATGGCGTACCCAAGCCGATGGGAATGCTGGCATCGGCCGGGCCGTCGCGCATGGTACTACCGATGGAGAAACGCCGCGCCCTGAAGGCCGGCATCATGCTGGCGGTATCGATCGAGCCGCTCGGCGGGTCGCCAACCGGGCTGCCGACCGGGCCGGTCGTGGCGAGCGGAAAACTGTTGATCGCCTAAGCTGCTCCCGCGCAAGCGAAGCACCGCAAATTCTTCGCATCATTGCATCCGCCGGCGCCCCGCCTCCGTACCTCCAGACGCACGCGCCAAATGGCGTGCTTCAGGAGACAGGGACATGAAGGCAATTCGTAAATTGATGCTCGCGACCGCATTGGTCGCCGGCGCGGGCGCAAGCGTCGCCGCGATGAAGAACCCGATGGTCGGCGGTGCCGCCATGTATCCGACCAAGAATATCGTTCAGAATGCGGTCAATTCGAAGGACCACACCACGCTGGTCGCCGCGGTCAAGGCAGCCGGGCTGGTCGACACCTTGTCCGGTGCGGGTCCGTTCACCGTGTTCGCCCCGACCAATGCCGCGTTCGCCAAGCTGCCCGCTGGAACGGTCGACACGTTGCTCAAGCCCGAGAACAAGGGCCAGTTGACCTCGGTGCTGACCTATCACGTCGTGCCGGGCCGGATCACCGCGGCGATGATCGCGGCCAAGGCCAAGAAGGACGGCGGCGTCGCCAGCTACGCGACGGTCCAGGGCGGGATGCTCAAGTTCAAGAAGATGGGCGCCGGCTGGGCGGTCATGGACGACAAGGGCGACACCGGAATGATCACCATCGCCAACGTGATGCAATCGAATGGCGTGATCCACGTCATCGACACCGTCATGCTGCCCTAATTCCTGCCGGGGCAGCGAGGGACCGGCGTCATTCCCCCGGCGCCGGTCCCTCATGCGTTCGACGTCGCACAAGCTGAGATGTGCCGGCATCCCGGCAAACCAGATCGGAGGACGTCATGCGGAAGGTCCCAGCCATCACGATCGCCGCGCCGGGCTTGGGTTCGGTTTGCCGTCAGGTCGCACACTATTCGGATGGGCGTGTCTCCACTATCGCCGATCCTGACATGACGAACGGAAAACGATCCAGGTGAGGCGCGCCGACCTGGCCCGGGCGACCATCGCGCCGCTCTATCTGCTGGCTGGAGCGATACATATAGCGCGACCGGACCTCTTCATGCAGGTCATGCCACCGGCGCTTCCATATCCTCTCGTCATCGTCGTGCTGACCGGTGCTGCCGAGATTGCCGGCGCGGTCGGGCTGTTCGTGCCGCGGACCCGAGCGGCCGCAGGTGTGGCGCTCGCGCTCTATGCGGTCTGCGTCTATCCGGCGAACATTCTCCATGCTGTGCACGATTTGTCGACCGGCACCGGGCTGGGCTGGGCCTATCATTACCCTCGCCTGTTCGCGCAGCCGCTCATCTGCTGGTGGGCACTGGCTGCCGGCGGCTTGACCGGTCGCCGCCGATAATCGGAGACCCCGATCAGGTCACCAGCTTCCTGATTCCCGCGATCGTATCCGCTTCGGCCGCCGGCTTGTCCGTGCGGATGCGATGGATGCGCGGGAAGCGCATCGCGACGCCCGATTTGTGGCGTTTCGACTCGTGGATCGAATCGAACGCGACCTCCAGGACCAGCGTCTTCTCGACTTCGCGGACCGGACCGAATCGGTTGACGGTGTGGTTCCGCACGAAGCTGTCGAGCCATTTGAGCTCGTCGTCGGTGATCCCCGAATACGCCTTGCCGACGGGTAGCAACTCGCCCTCTTCGGTCCAGCAGCCGAACGTATAATCGCTGTAGAAGGAGGAGCGCCGGCCATTGCCGCGCTGCGCATACATCATCACGCAATCGGCGGTCAGGGGATCGCGTTTCCATTTGTACCACAGGCCGGTGCGGCGCCCGGCGACGTAATCGGAATCGCGGCGCTTGAGCATCACGCCCTCGATCGCGGCGTCGCGCGCGCCGGCGCGAATTTCTTCCAGCGCGGCGAAATCCTGCGCTTCGATCAGGACGCTGACGTCGAACCGCTCGGGATCGAGCCGGGCAGCGAAGCTTTCGAGCCGCGTGCGGCGGTCGGTCCAGGGGAGCGCGCGCAGGTCGTCGTTCTCATCGAACAATATGTCGTAGAGGCGGACGAAGGCCGGATACTCGTCGAGCATTTTCGCCGATACGATTTTGCGCCCCAGCCGCTGTTGCAGCGCATTGAAGCTGGCGGCGCCCGCGCCTTCCTCGAGCGCGCTGCCTTGCGCCTCGCCCTTCACCATCAATTCGCCGTCGAGCACGCCCGGCGTGCGGAACGCCGCGGCGATGTCAGGGAAGCTGCCCGTGATATCGTCGCCGGCACGGCTGTAGAGCCGGGTCGTCCCGCCGACATGGACGAGCTGGACGCGAATGCCGTCCCATTTCCACTCGGCCGCGTAATCGGCGAGGTCGACGATTCCGTCCTCGAGCGGATGCGCGAGCATGAACGGGCGGAACACCGGAACGTCGGCCGACGTCGGCTGGGGGCCGCGCCCTTCGACCCAGTCGAACAATTCGGCATAAGGCGGGCGGATGGCGTGCCAGACTTCCTCCACGGCCTCGACCGCGACGCCGAATGCCTGAGCCAGCGCGGTCTTGGCGAGCCGCGCGGAGACGCCGATGCGGAGCGCGCCGGTCGCCATCTTGAGCAACGCGAACCTTTCCTCGGCATCCATCCGGTCGAGCATCGCGGCGAGTGCCGCCGGTGCGTCCGAGCGCGACAGCGAATTGAGCGTGTCGACCACCTGCCCGACCGACAGGGGCTCGCCGCTGCCGTCATCGGCGCCCGGCCACAGCAAGGCGATCGTCTCCGCGGTGTCGCCGACATAGTCGCGGCTCATCCGGAACAGTACCGGGTCGACGCGCTCCTCGATCAGCGCGCGGATCACTGCCGGCTTGACCGCAGGAAGGTCGAGGTCGCCGGTCAGCGCGGCGATCGCCCAGCCGCGGTCCGGATCGGGCGTCGCCTTCAGATAATCGCCGATCAGCTTGAGCTTGGCGTTGCGCGACCGCGTATAGATCAGCGAATCGAGGAGCGGCGCGAAAGCGTGCATGTCGCGACCAACATGGCGCTGGCGTAACGGTTCCACCAGAGGCGCCCACTAAATCCTCCCCATTCATGGGGAGGGGGACCAAGACGCGCAGCGGCTTGGTGGAGGGGGCGACCCCCAAGCGGTGCACTAAATGTGGAGGCCCCCCTCCACCACTCGCTACGCGAGCGGTCCCCCTCCCCGTTCCGGGGAGGATTTGGAGCCATTGCCCGCCGCCCGCGCACCTCCTAGGCGTTCGGCCATGCGCAAGCTGCTGATGGTCGTACTGATCCTGTTGCTGATCGTGGCGGGATTCTATCTCTATGCGCGCGCCGAGGCGCGGTTCGATCCGGTGGTCAGAACCGCGACAGTGAAGCTACCCCGCTGGCCGAAGGGCATAAAGCCCGTTCGCGCGGTGCTGATCAGCGATGTGCATATCGGCAGCCAAGCGATGGACGAGGCGCGGCTGACCCGCATCGTCGACCAGATCAACGCGCTCAACCCCGATATCGTGCTGATGGCGGGCGACTTCATCTATGGCCACGATCCGCATGGCGGGAGGAAGCTCGGCCCCGGGCTGGTGGCGCCGTTCAAGAAGCTGCACCCGCCGCTCGGCGTTGTTGCCGTGTTGGGCAATCACGATCACTGGACGGGGGCCGACGACGTGACCAGCCTGTTGGCGCAGGCGCGGATCACCGTGCTGGTCAACGACGTCACCGCGCGCGGACCAATTGCCATCGGCGGGGTCGACGACGATTACACGCACCATGCCGACATCGCCGCGACCATGGCCAAGCTGCGTCCGTTCGAGGGAGCGCGCATCATCCTGACGCATTCGCCCGACATCGCGCCACGATTGCCCGGGGACGTGCATCTGCTGCTCGCGGGACATACGCATTGCGGCCAAGGGGTGTTGCCCTTTTACGGCCCGGTCGCAAGCGTATCGCATTTCGGGGACCGCTATCGCTGCGGGCTGGTGCTCGACCCGGGACACGCGGTGATTGTGACTGGGGGACTGGGAACGAGCGGCCCGCCGCTGCGCTTCGGCGCGCCGCCGGATCTGTGGCTGATTACGATCGAAGGCTGAGGGCCACGGAACTCCCCTCCCGCAAGGGAGGGGAATCCCAAGAGGTTACGCCTTCCGCCCGGCCTCGAACAGGAACCAGGCACGGCGTTCGGCCTGGTCGGTCCAATCGTCGATCATCGCGCTGGTGGCATTGTCCTTGGCAGTGTCGGCGATGTCCTTGGCCTCGCGCAGGCTTTCGACCAGCTTGAGGTTATCGTCGCGCAATTCCTTGAGCATGTCGTCGGGCGCGACGAAATCCTTGTCATTGTCCTTGATCGTCTGATGCCGGGCGATGTCGCCGATCGAGCGCAAGGTGACGTTGCCGGTCTTGCGCACGCGCTCGGCGATGTCGTCGGTCGAGGCGAAGATCTCGGCCGCCTGCTCGTCGAGCATCAGATGATAATCGCGGAAATGCGGGCCCGAGACGTGCCAGTGGAAGTTCTTGGTCTTGAGATAGAGCGCGAACGAATCGGCCAGGATCGTGTTGAGCGCGTCCTTCACGCTCTTGGCGGCGTTGGACGACAAATCGGTCGGGGTTTTGAGATCGGCGTTGGGCATGGTGTCTCCGTTGGAACGAACGAGTCGTTGCGATAACGGATCAATATGGGATTGGCTCCCGCCCTCGCCGCACGAAAATGCCGGGCAGAGTGATCGACGCGCTAGATCAGGCGTAGCGCGGAAAAGGCGAGCCAGAACCCGGCGACCGCCAGCAATCCGCCGAGGACGATGCCGATCGCGCGATGCGGCAAGGTGCGCCAGATCATGTCGCCACCGATCGCAGCAAAACCGAGCACGACCGCGCTGCCGATGAATCCGCCGATCCCGGCGAGCGCGGCGGTGCCGCTCATCGCCAGTGCGAGCGTGACGAATTCGGTCCGGCCGCTCCACCCGCCGACGGTCAGCCGGCCAGCCGTGGTCCAGAACGGATGGCGTCCCTCTCCCGGCTCGATCGCTTTGCCCGGCCAGATCCCGCCGCTCGCCGCTGCGAGCAGGGCAAAGGCGACGAACAGCCGTTTCGGATTGGGCGTAAGATGCGGCGCGAGAAAGAAACCCGCCACCGCCGCAATTGCATGCGTGATCAGGATCGCGACCAGCGCGCCGGCGAGCACCGCGCCGGCCTTGCCCGAACGATCAGCGACGCGCGCGACATAAGTCGCCGTCGGATCGGTCGCGCGAATCAGCAAGGCGGCAACCAGCGCCGCCATCAATGAATCCATCAGCCGCCCAGTCGCATCGCACCGGCGGCGAGGAAGACGTGGCCGGTCTGCGCGTCGGTCTGGCCGCAGCCGACCGCTTCGCTCAGCATCGCGATCCAGCCGCGCACGATCATCCCGCTTTCGCCGCGCCCCAGCGCCGCTTCGAGCGCATGCGCCACCGCCACCACGGGCAATACGCCCGCCGCTTCGGCAACACAGCGGATCGAATCGACTTCGACGACGAGGTCGCGCGGGCGCACATGCTGCGCCATCAGGTCGAGCCGCGCGACCCGCGCGGCGAGATCGTCATTACGAGCAGAAACCCCCATTTCCCTAACTCCCGCTTCGCTTGCGCGAGAGTGCTACGAAGATGGTAAAGGGAGTGTTAAAGCCCCTTGCGCTTGACAATCGCCCTCGGCTGGGCCAATGGCCCGCCCCTGACAAGCGGCGGCACGTCCGCCGCTTTTGTATTTCAACCAGCAGGAATTTGGGTCATGGCCAAGCCGACCACCGTCAAGATCAAGCTCGTCAGCTCGGCCGACACCGGCTTCTTCTACGTTACGAAGAAGAATCCGCGCACCCAGACCGAGAAGCTGTCGTTCCGCAAATACGATCCCGTCGTGCGCAAGCATGTCGAGTTCAAGGAAGCGAAGATCAAGTAACGCGCGGGGCGTAAAGCCCCAAACGTCATCCCGGCCTTGTGCCGGGATCCAACGGGCCGCGGGGGAAACCCTCAGCGGCCCTTTGCATGTCAGACGGCATCGCGTCTGCATAGGTGCTGCCGGGATGATAGTTGGACCCCGAAACAAGTCCGGGGTGACGACGGAAGGTGGGGTGGTCCTTCCCGGACCGTCAAAGCAGCGCGTTCACTTCCTCGACGAATCGCGCGACCGAGATCGGTTTGGACACATAGGCATCGGCGCCGGCGGCACGGATGCGGTCCTCGTCCTCGCGCCCGGCATAAGCGGTCACCGCCATGATCGGGATCTTGCCCAGATTCTCATCGGCCTTGATCTGCAGGATGAGGTCATAGCCGCTGACATAAGGCAGCTGGATGTCCATCACGATCAGGTCGGGAACGAAGGCACGCGCGCGCTCGACCGCGTCGCGGCCGTCGCGCACGGGTTCGGTCTCGAATTCGTGCGCGCGCAGCAAATCGCAGAACAGCTTCAGATTGAGTTCGTTGTCCTCGACAACCAGCACGCGCTTTGCCAACGGGGTCTCCTTGGACCACGACATAGCAATGAACCCCACCGACACCAACGACGCCCCGACCCTGGCATTGCACGCGCTGGCCTGGACGCTGGCCGATCCGGCACGCGCGCGGCGATTGCTCGACCTGACCGGACTCGACGCGGACGCCCTGCGTGGTTCGGCGGCGAATCGCGGCACGCAGGCGGCGGTGCTCGGGTTCCTCGAGGCGCACGAGCCCGATCTGGTCGCCTGTGCGGCGGAACTCGGCGTCAAACCCGAAACCTTGGTCGCCGCGCGACGGAGCCTGGAAGCATGACGCGCCCGCTGCTGATCTGCGATTGCGACGAAGTGCTGCTGCACATGGTGCGGCATTTCGGCACCTGGCTGCGCGAGCGCCACGACATCGCCTTCGCGCACGAAACGGGCAGTTTCATCGCGATGACCCATGCCGATGGCAGCCCGGTCGAGCACCAGCGGATCTGGGCGATGCTGGACGAATTCTTTCCCGCGGAGATGGAACGCCAGACTTTGGTCCCCGGTGCCGCCGAGGCGCTGGCCGCGCTGGCGGAGAGCGCGGACATCGTCATCCTGACTAATCTCGGCGATCACTG
Organism: Sphingomonas mali NBRC 15500; assembly: GCF_001598415.1. Lineage (GTDB taxonomy): Bacteria > Pseudomonadota > Alphaproteobacteria > Sphingomonadales > Sphingomonadaceae > Sphingomonas > Sphingomonas mali. Next base: position 71,823 of record NZ_BCYX01000011.1, on the reverse strand, counting down.
CCGCGACCATCGCATCGAGCAATTGGCGCGGCATGGCATCCGCCACCGGGTCGAAACCAATCAGGGCGGCAAGGGTGGTCCCGTCGCCCGGCTGGTCGCGGAATATGGCAATCCGGTCACGGTTTTCGTCGATGATCTGGCGACCCATCACGAATCGGTTGCCAAGCACGCGCCCACAGTCCACCGGCTCCACTTGGTGGCCGAGCCCGCAATGGCACCGCAAGTGCCGCCCGCGGTGCACGCGCACGCACGAATCGACGACTGGGGGGCAGCGCGCGACTGGATCGACCAGCGCTTCGCCGCCGGCCAGCCGGCCATAACAGAAGGGATTTCCGCATGACCGACCGTATCGACCGCAAGCTGGAGGAAATGGGCCTGAGCCTGCCGTCGCCGGCCGCTCCAGTCGCCTCATATGTGCCGACGGTCGACGCCAACGGCCTGCTCCACATTTCGGGCCAGCTGCCGTTCAAGGACGGCAAGGTGGTCACCGGCCGGCTGGGTGACGGCGTCGACAAGGTCGCGGGGCAGGAAGCCGCCGAATTGTGCGGGCTGATGCTGGTCGCGCAGATCAAGGCGGCACTGGGCGGTGACCTCAGCCGCGTCGAGCGGATCGTCAAGCTGGGCGTGTTCGTCAATTCAGCACCCGATTTCACCGATCAGCCCGAAGTCGCCAACGGCGCGTCGAACCTGATGGAAGCCTTGTTCGGCGAGGCCGGCAAACATGCCCGTAGCGCTGTCGGCGTCGCTGCGTTGCCGCGCGGTGCGGCGGTCGAGGTCGACGCCGTCGTCAAGCTGGCGGACTGAGCGAACCAACGAGCAAACGAACTAAACGTCGTGCCGGGCTTGTCCCGGCATCCACCGATCCGCATATTCCGCGCATGCGAGGAAAGCGGCACAGTGGTGTGCGGGTGGCATCATGTCCCCCGGACATGATGTTGGCCTGCCTGGGGCAGGCCAAAACCCGCACACGGCACAAGGCCGGGGTGACGAAAGACTGCGGCTGGTGAGTCGCACTCCCATTACCGCGCGAATTTCCGAAGGGGTGTCGCAGGTCGCCGCGACTGACTGGGACGCGTGCGCCGGCACCGGTAACCCGTTCGTGCGCCACGATTTCCTCTCGATCCTCGAAGAATCGGGGAGCGTCGGGCGCGGCACCGGATGGCAGGCACTGCCGGTGATCGTCGATGGCGCCGATGGTCGCCCAGCGGCGATCGCACCGGCCTATGCCAAGAGCCACAGCCAGGGCGAATATGTCTTCGATCACGCCTGGGCCGACGCTTGGGAGCGCGCTGGCGGCGACTATTACCCCAAACTCCAGATCGCGGCCCCGTTCACCCCGGTACCGGGTCCGCGACTGCTGCTACGCGACGCGGCGTTCGCCCCAGCACTGATCGGCGCGATCGAGGCGCTGACCGACCAGAACGGGCTGAGCTCGGCGCATGCGACCTTCATCGCGCCCGACCAGCTGCCACTGTTCGAGGCGGCGAGCTGGCTGATCCGCGAGGGCACTCAATTCCACTGGCGGAATGACGGTTACACGACGTTCGACGATTTCCTCGCCGCGCTCGCCAGCCGCAAGCGCAAGGCGATTCGCCAGGAACGCGCCAAGGCAGTGGAGGGACTGACGATCCGTCACGTCACCGGCGCCGAGCTGACCGAGGCGCATTGGGACGCCTTTTGGGCATTCTATCAGGACACCGGCAGCCGCAAATGGGGGCATCCCTATCTGACGCGACCGTTCTTCTCGTTGCTTGGCGAGCGGATGGCGGATCAGGTGCTGCTGATCCTGGCCGAACGCGACGGCCGTCCGATCGCGGGAGCGCTCAACCTGATCGGTAGCGACACGCTCTACGGCCGCTATTGGGGATGCGTCGAAGACGTCCCCTTCCTCCATTTCGAGCTATGCTATTACCAGGCGATCGATGCCGCGATCGCCCTAGGACTCAAAACCGTCGAAGCAGGCGCACAGGGCGAGCACAAATTGGCGCGCGGTTATGTCCCCGTGCCGACCTGGTCGGCGCATTACATTCCCGACCGCAATTTCCGCCGCGCGATCGCTGACTTCCTGGCGCGCGAGCGCGCCGGCGTCGAAAGCGACCAGCAATATCTGGCGCAGCTCACGCCATTCAGAAGAGGGGAACCTTGCTCTTAGGCGGGAGCGGAAAGTCGCTCCTCTTGGCCTGCGGCGCCACCTCGACATGGTTGACCTTGAACACCACGCTGTCGCCGCTGCGCCAGATCGGGGTCAGGTCCTGAACATATTTGGCGTGATAGGGCGGCGGCGTGATCAGCCACACATAATCGAATGCCGGGCGCGGGAAGAGCGCGAGGCTGCGGTCGATCGGTCGCCACCATTCGCGCGCGCATTGCCGTTCGGTGACGATTTCGGACGGGTCGTGCGAGAAGTGCCCGGCGGCGACATATTTGGTCGTGAGCAATTGCGCCCCGGGCATCGACCATTGGTCATTGGTATAGGCAGCGTTCCGCTCGAGCGCGAGCGCGGGCAGATGCTCGAGCCGGCTCATCAGCCATTCGTTGTTGCACGTCTTGCCGACGAAGCTGACCAGCCGCGCGCCGACCGGGATATGGTTGAGCGCCTTGAGCTCGCGGTCGTAATTCTGGTCGAAAATGTAGAAGCTCACCGTCGTCGCGGTGGTGCGAACCAGCACGAAGGCCAGCCCGAGAACAGCGACCGTCGTCATCGCGCGTGTCGACACCATTTTTTTGGGCCGGATCGCGATCACAGCGATCGCCACCATGAACGGCGCCAGGCGCATATCGGCATAAGCCGAACCGAACACGATGCGCGGCAACAGCACGAAGACCGTGACCAGGAACAAGGTCGAGAGGCCGACTGCACGCGAATATTCGAAATTGGGGTCGCGCACCGCCTTATAGATGACGAGCCCGATCACCGCCACCGAGGCGATGTCGAACGCCATCCAGCGATCGCGCAGCATCATCGTCAGCCAGCTGATCTTGGCTTGCCAGTTGAACCAGTCGCCGGTTTGCCCGGATACATGCTGGCCGTTCCGCCAGGCGATCATCATCAGCATCGGCAAGCACAGCGGCAGGCAATGCAGCCCGGCGCGCACGAATCCCATTGCCCAACGCTTGGCACCTTCGCGCGTGATTGGCCCGATCCGCGCCCCGACCTCGTCCTTTATGCGATCGTGCTCGCGAACCATTTCCGCCGAGAAAGCGAGCACGCCGAGCACGCCCCAGCCGAAGGTGTGGCAGACCCACAGGATGCACGACAGCGGCACGAAGATGATCGCGCGCAACCGGAACTTCTTGAGCCGCGCGAGCCGCAGCCAGAGCGCGAACATCGGCAGCGCCCAGGCCATCGACAGCATGAAGTTCACGAAGCCGAATTGCAGCGGGTAGCAATAAGCGAGCGGCAGCGCGAACAGGGCGGTGGGCGGGATGCGCCCATGCACTTCGCGCGCGATCCATAACAGCCCGATCACGATCAGCGGCGGGATCGACAACACGATCAGCTTGACCGACAGTTCGAGCCCGAAGATCGGGTGCATGATCTCGACCAGCAGGTCGACGCCGAGATTGCCAATCAGCGACCATTGGAAATTATACCAGTCGAGCAGCCAGGGGTAATTCTGGAGATCGACCTGGACGCGATACCGGCCCATGTGCCCAGGCAAGTCGACCAGCGGCGGGATATTGGGCCATAACAGCGGCACCATCGACAACAACGCCATCACCACCACGAAGGTGCGCGTCTGCCACCATTGAAGTTTGTCGCCGCCGTCCATCTTCGCGGCTTTAGGCATGGCCGGGGCCACGCCGCAAGGTCAACGCACGCGCCAAACCTTTGCGGGCGAGCCGTGAAGCGCCACCGGCGTCAGCCAGGCAGGTGTCCGGCCGGCGTCGAGCTGCGCGAGAAACCCCTTGGGCGCTTCATTCTCGTAGATCAGGACTTCAGGCAGACCGGGGCAGAACGCGACATAGTCGACCCGCCGCCTGACAACGACGGCGTGCGCCTGATCGGCCGTGCCAGTGAAGGTCGCGATCACGTCGTGCATCGCGGTCGCGCCGCGGTGATAGCCGCTGGCCACCGCTTCGTGGTGAGTGAGTAGCAGGATGGTTGGCGAGATATCGAGCGGTGCGAGGACATTGCCGCGGGGCAGGTCGGATAATGCCTTCATATCGCTGGCGGCGAGACATCCCATCGCCCGGCGAATGGCCGTGACCCGCGCGTCGGGCGCGGCGGAAGTTATCGCGACACCGGACACCGCGCCCGGCGCGGCCGCGACGAAGACACCAAGCGTCGCTGCCAGCCGCTTCGGCAGATTCTCGATCGATCGAGCCCGCAGAAGCAAGGGATGGAGCAAGCGCACGGCACCCGCGATAGCGAGCAGATTGGCGACTCCAGCTGCGCGTTGGACGAGGATTGCCAGGATCGTCGCGGCGCTGAGGAGGAACAACATGGCGATCCAGCGCGTCCGTTGGTCGCCGTCGCTCGTCTTGACCGCGAGGGCGGTGCCGGCAAGGCCAATCACCGGCAAGCCGATCGTGTTGACGACCGATGGCAGATCCTGGACCCAAAGCGGCAATCCTTCCGCCACCTTGAGATACCAGAAGTGGCGCACGAGCGGATCAAGCTGGCCGAACGGACCGGTCGCGCATTGCGGTGCGATCAACGGCAACGGTACGAGCGCGACCGCGCCGACGCAGGCCAACGCGACCAGGCGGCCAGCAGTCGTTTTGATCGGCAGCATCGCTACGCCGATCGAGCCGAGCGCGGCGATGGCGAGCATCGCCAGATAGACCGGCGACACCGCGTCGCACATGGACACGCCCCACGCACCGGGCGAATGCGACACCAGAAAAAGGAAACCGGCGCCCGCGCAACTGGTCGCCATCGTCGCAACCAGCAGCGGGCGATTGGACGGCGTGATCGCCCATTTGAGCGCGACCAGCGCCAGGATGGCTGCGATCATCGGCAGCCCCTCGAGCGAGATTGTGACCCAGACGGTGATCGCCAAGCCTGCCAGCCATCCGGATCTTCGCGTCGGTGCGCCGATCACCGCGTAGACCGTCAGCAGCGCCATGGCCATCTGCCAGCCATGGTGATCGATGCGCATCGGCTGAAGCTGGTGCAGGACTTCGGCGCAAACCGGCGTGATGCTGACCGCCATCAAGGCTGGGGCGTCATTCGCGAACAGCCGCCGCGCCAAAGCCGCGACCAAGGCCATCACCACGCCGAGCGTCAGCAACGGCACGACCACCAAGGCAACGTGCTCGGCGAGAAGCTGACCCAGCAACGGCCGCAACGTCAGGATCACGGCGGCGATCGGCAGGTCGACCAGGCGAGACCAGTGCATCGGCAAGCCGGCGGGAAGGTTGATGCGATGCTGGGTCACGTCGAACCAGCTTTGTCCGGCCAGCCAGTCGCGGACCTCGAGCAACCGCATCTGATCGTCGGGATCGGGGAAACGCCAGGCGACGATCGCGCTCCAGGCAATGACGACGAGCAGGAGGCAGGTGCCGGCCCAGATCGCCGCGGTCGACAGCCAGAAGCGCCGGTCGGTCATGCGAAGACGATTTTCGATCGCAGCAGATAGGTGGCCTGGAAGCTCGCCGCGATCGCGACCAGTTTGGCCAGCCGGGCGTCGAGTCCGAATTGAACCGCAAGGCTGACGATCCCGACGGTGATCAGCAGACCGGCAAAGGCCGAGAGCAGGAACAGCGCCTGTTGCCGCGTACGTTCGATGCCGACGTCGCGCAGGTCACCGGCGAACACCAGCCGGCTCGACATCAGCCAATGGATCAGGATGCCCGCACTGTAGCTGAGCGCCGACAGCAGCGCGATCGGCATGCCGGTGGCCTGGAGCGCCATGAACAGCGAGACATCGACGCCAAGCGCAACGACGCTCGCGGCCAGATAGCGCAGATAGGTTGCTCGCCACAGCAAGGCCATGACGCGATTCATCAGGCGGCCGCTCCCAAGCGGGCAGGCACGAGGCGTTCGGATGCGAGGGCGGCGCGTTCGCCCTCATTACCGCTCTCGTGATATTCGGCGTCCTCGTTGACCGCCCAGATATCGTAGATCCGCTCGTCGGCCTGGATGTTGCGGACGGTGAGCATCGCGGTCATCATCGCGTGATCCTGATTGTTGTAGCGATGCATGCCGTTGCGGCCGACCAGGTGTAGCGTCGGATAGCGCGCTTCGAGCTCGCCGCGCATTTCCTCGACATTCGTCCGGTAGGCGTCGTCATAGACGGGATAGGCCTTTTCCTGCCGCACGACGCGCCCGCCGACGACAGTGGCCGGATCCGCCAGCCCCAAAGTCGCGAGTTCCTTCGTCGCCAGCGCGACAAGATCGTCGTCCGACGCCGACCACAGACCATCGCCTTCAAAACAGAAATATTCGAGGCCGACACAGGCAAGCGCTTCGTCGGGCACCATTTCTGGCGACCAGCTGCGGAAATTCTGGACGCGGCCGACCTTCACGCGCGGGTCGTGGATATAGATCCAATTGTCGGGGAACAGATCGTCCGACCGGATCATCAGCGCCACCGTCAGGAAGTCGCGGTAATTGAGGTCGAGCGCGTTGGGCAACGTCGCTGGCAGAGGATGAATTCGCCCGGCCAGCTCGCGCATCGGCGCGGATGAGATGACATGGCCGGCATTGATCGTCAGCATCTCGTCGCCACGGCGCGCCGCGACGCGCCAGCGCCCCGTCGCCTGGTCCTGGCTGATCTGATGCAGCGCGGTTCCCATCAGCACGCGGTTGCCGCCGGCCACCACCTTGTCGCGCGCTGCATCCCACATCATGCCCGGCCCCTGGCGCGGATAGCGGAAGGTTTCGAGCAATGTCTTGACCGCCATGCCGTCGTTGCGCCGCTTGTTGAGCCCGAGCGAACGCTTGAGTCCGTCGATCACCGCACCGCCCAGGCTCAGTCCCTTGATGCGCTGCGCCGCCCAGTCCGCCGACATCTCGTCGCACGGCATGCCCCAGACCTTTTCGGTATAGGTCTTGAAGAAGATCGAATAGAGTTTGTGGCCGAACTGATTGACCACCCATTGCTCGAACGAGCGCGGATCCTTGGTCGGAAATGCCTTGGCCTTGGCGTAGCTCAGCATGCACATGGCCGAGCGCCAGATGCCGAGATTCATCAGCGCCTCGAACCCGCGCAAGGGATAGCTGTAGAACTTGCCCTCGTAATAGATGCGGCTCATCCGCGGGCGTTCGATGAAATCGTCGGGCAGGATCTCGTTCCAGAGATCGACCACTTCTTTCGATTTCGAGAAGAAACGGTGGCCGCCGATATCGAACCGGAAGCCGTCATGCTCGACGGTGCGGCTGATGCCGCCGACATAGACCGGATCCTTCTCGATCACGGTAACCGAATAGCCGAGCTTGGTAAGCTGGTACGCGGCGGTCAGGCCCGCCGGGCCGGCGCCGATGATCGCGACATCGACTGCCTGGTCGTCCCGCATGTCTACTTTCCCCCGAACCGCGATGGTCGGAGGGAGCCTTGGCGGAAAGTGGTTAACGCTCTCCTAAAGCGCGAGCGATTAGGGCGTGCCGTCGACCAAACAGACGATCACCAAGCGCCGGGGGCGACTGCGCTTCAATCGAAGCGCAGCCCGCGTCAGCGATCCCGCCGCCCGAGCAGCCGCAGCCGCAGCGCGTTGAGCTTGATGAACCCCGCCGCGTCGCGCTGGTCGTACGCGCCCTGATCGTCCTCGAAGGTCACGACCTTCTCGCTGTAGAGCGAATAAGGCGATTTGCGGCCGATCACATAGACCCCGCCCTTATAGAGCTTGAGCCGTACCGTTCCGGTGACTTTTTCCTGGCTATGGTCGATCGCCGCCTGGAGCATCTCGCGCTCGGGCGAGAACCAGAAGCCGTTATAGATCAGCTCGGCATAACGCGGCGCGAGCTCGTCCTTCAGGTGCGCGGCGCCGCGGTCGAGCGTCAATTGCTCGATGCCGCGATGCGCGAGGTGATAGATGGTGCCGCCCGGCGTCTCGTACATGCCGCGCGACTTCATGCCGACGAAACGGTTCTCGACCAGGTCGAGCCGGCCGATGCCGTGGCGCTTGCCGAGCTCGTTGAGCTTGGTGAGGAGCGTCGCGGGCGACATGCCCTCACCGTTCAGTGCGACGCCGTCGCCGCGCTCGAAATCGATCGTGATGATCTCGGGCGTGTCGGGCGCATCCTCGGGATTGTCGGTGCGCGAATAGACGTAGTCCGGCACTTCCTCCCACGGATCCTCGAGCACCTTGCCCTCGGACGAGGTGTGGAGAAGGTTGGCGTCGGTCGAGAACGGCGCTTCGCCGCGCTTGTCCTTCGAAACCGGAATCTGGTGCTGTTCGGCGAACTCGATCAACCGGGTGCGGCTGGTCAGGTCCCATTCGCGCCACGGCGCGATCACCTTGATGTCGGGGGCGAGCGCATAATAGCCGAGTTCGAAGCGAACCTGATCGTTGCCCTTGCCGGTGGCGCCATGGCTGACCGCATCGGCATTGACGAGCTTGGCGATCTCGATCTGGCGCTTGGCGATCAGCGGCCGCGCGATCGAGGTGCCGAGCAGGTACAGGCCTTCATAGAGCGCGTTGGCGCGCATCATCGGGAAGACGTAGTCCTTGACGAACTCCTCGCGCAGATCGTCGATGAAGATGTGCTCGGGCTTGACCCCCGCCATCTCTGCCTTCTTGCGCGCCGGCTCGAGCTCCTCGCCCTGGCCGAGGTCGGCGGTGAAGGTCACCACCTCGCACTGATAGGTCTGCTGCAGCCATTTGAGGATGACGCTGGTGTCGAGGCCGCCCGAATAGGCGAGGACAACCCTATTGATACCGGCTTCGCCGGCTGGACGATTGATCTGTTCCGACATGGCGGCTCCGCGAACTGGAATTAGGGGAATCGCGAGCGCGTCTAGGTCCCGGGGGACGGTTCCGCAAGCGGCGGGGGCGTTCCCACGTCCTTGAGCAGCCCCGGCCACCACAAAGCGAGCGCGCCGGCGCGATAGACATAGCTCATGGTCAGCGCGATCCACACGCCGAGCGCGCCCCAGGGGCGCATCGCCAGATCGGTCGCGATATACAAAGCGGTCGACAGGATCGCGGCGTTTCTCAATGCCTTGCCGCGTGTCGCACCGATAAAGATGCCGTCGAGCAGCCAGGCCGGCGCGCCGATCAACGGCTGCAGCGCGGCGAACGGCGCGAGCGCCAGCGCGCGCTCCTGGACCTGCGGGTTGCTAGTCATCAGCTCGACCAGGAAGTGCCCGCCGAAGGCGATCGCCGCGACGAAGACCAGCCCGCTGGCGAACGAGAATTCGCCGGTCAGGCGGATCGCACGGAGGAAATCGCTCCGCGACTTGGCGCCGATCGCCTGGCCGACGCGCGATTCGGCGGTAAAGGCGAAGCCGTCGAGCACATAGGCGGCGAGGCCGACGAATTGCGACAGGACATGGTTGGCGCCGAGTTGGACCGGCCCCAATCGCGCGCCGGCATTGGCGAACCAGCCGAACAGGATCAGCAGCGCGACGGTGCGGACCATGATGTCGGCATTGACCCCGAACAGCCGCTTGAGCGCCGCCGGCTCGAACGCTCGCGCCGCTTCGCCGCGGATCGCGGCGCGGCCGTCGCGCCCCAGCACGACGGCGGCGATGGCAAGTCCGGTCGCCAGCGCGATCCACTCCGCGCTCGACGTCCCCAACCCGACGCCGCGCGCGCCCCAGCCTAAATGCCAGACGAAGATCAAATCGAGCGTGATGTTGGCGGCGTTCATCACGACCTGGAGCAGCAAGGCAGCGCGTGTGCGGCCCAGTCCAAGCAGCCAGCCATTGATCGCGAAACCTGCAAGCGCGGCGGGCGCGCCGAACAGTCGCGCGGCGACGAACCCTTCGGCCACCGCGTCGAGTTCGCCCGATCCCGCGAAGATGCGGAACGCGAGCGGGACGATCACCGCCTGGAGCGCGAGCAGGGCAGCACCGAGTCCGACTCCCAAAGCGATGCCACGAACCAGCAGCGCGCGTACCTCTTGCCCGTCCTTGGCGCCCTCGGCCTGCGCGGTCAGACCGGTCATCCCCATCCGCAGGAAGCCGAAGGTCCAGAACAGGAACGTCACCACGAAACTGCCGAGCGCGACCGCCGCCAGCGCCACAGCGTCACCGGTCCGGCCGATGATCGCGGTGTCGACCAGCCCGACCAGCGGCACGGTGATCTGCCCGATCATGATCGGCCAGGCTTGCGCGACGATCGAACGGCGAGTGATCGCGGAGGCGGTCATGGCCGTGGACCTAATCGGAGGTGCGGCCGGCGTCACGTCGAGATTGGCGAGCGGATGGGCTCAAATCTAATCGTCATGCCGGCCTTGTGCCGGCATCCACCGAGCCGCTTGGCCCAGGGATTGGGGCACGGTGGACCCCGGCACAAGGCCGGGGTGACGGCCGTATTTTGTGGCGCGGCCGGACGCTGCTGCCGGCGCTAAGGCTTCGCCCCGATCTCGCTCACCGACCCGGCGAATTCCTCGAAATCCTTCGCCTCGGTGAAGTCCTTATAGACGCTGGCGAAGCGGATATAGGCGACCGAATCGAGGCCCTTCAGCCCCTCCATCACCATCTGGCCGATCTGCTGCGCGCGGATTTCGGGATCGCCCGATGTTTCGAGCTGACGCTGGATTCCCGATACCAGTTTCTCGATCCGCACCGGGTCGATCGGGCGCTTGCGCGTCGCGACCGAAATCGAGCGCATCAATTTCTCGCGGTCGAACGGTTCGCGGCGGTCGTCGCTCTTGAGCACGACCAGATCGCGCAACTGGATACGCTCGAACGTCGTGAAGCGCGCCGCGCAGCCCTCGCATTGCCGCCGGCGGCGGATCGCCGCGCCGTCCTCGGTCGGGCGCGAATCCTTAACCTGGCTGTCTTCGTGACCGCAAAAGGGGCAGCGCAAAGTCGATCAGTCCTTCTTCGTCAGTCTGTCGAGCGCGGCGGCGCCGGCACCGATCACCGCGCCGCCGATCACGCCAATGCCCGCGACCGGCAATGAAACGATCGCGCCCAGCACCGCGCCGCGCTTCATCGCGCCGCCGACGCCCGGTTCGGGCTCACCGGCGCGCGAGCGGTGGAGCGCGGCGCGGGCGGCTGCGAGCGTTTCGTCCGAAGAACTCATCAAAGTCCCCTTATTTGGCGAACCGGTTATACGCCATGATCCCGGCGCCGATAACCGCGCCCGTCACCATCGAGATCGGCAACACGATCGCCGCGACCGCGCCGACTGCGGCGGCACCCGCGATCTTCTGCGCATCTTCGTTCTTCATGAGCTCGCGCGCGGTCTTTTCGGCCTCGGACGCGCTGTTCATCACGAACGCCTTCGCTTCCTCAAAGGTGCTTGAACCGTCGCCGGTCGCCACACCGCAGGCCGGACAGAATTTTGCGCCGTCGGGCAGGGCCGCGTCGCAATGCGCGCACATCCGCTTCAGATTGTCGTCACTCATCTCTCACGCCTCCGGATAAATCGGGAAACGGTGACATAGCGTATTAACACGGTCACGCACAGCCATTTCGACTTGCGCGTCGCCCTGCTCGCCATTCTTGGCGAGTCCGTCGAGCACGTCGGCGACCATATTGCCGATCTCGCGGAACTCGGCCGGGCCGAATCCGCGGGTGGTGCCGGCCGGCGATCCGACGCGGATGCCGCTGGTCTTGACCGGGGGAAGTGGGTCGTTGGGGATGCCGTTCTTGTTGCAGGTGATGCCGGCGCGCTCGAGCGCCTCATCGGCGTCCTTGCCGGTCACGCCCAGCGGCGTCAGGTCGATGAGCGCGAGATGCGTGTCGGTGCCACCCGAGACCACCGCCGCGCCGCGCTCGGCCAGCGTCGCCGCCAGCACCTTGGCATTCTCGATGATCGCCGCGGCGTAGAGTTTGAAGTCGGGGCGCAGCGCCTCGCCGAACGCGACCGCCTTGGCGGCGATGACGTGCATCAGCGGGCCGCCCTGCAGCCCCGGAAACACCGCCGAGTTGATCTTCTTGGCGATCGCCTCGTCATTGGTGAACACAGCGCCGCCGCGCGGGCCACGCAGGGTCTTGTGCGTCGTGGTGGTGACGACATGGGCGTGGCCGAACGGGGTGGGGTGAGCGCCGCCCGCGACCAGGCCGGCGAAATGCGCCATGTCGACCATGAAGATCGCGCCGACCTCGTCCGCGATCGCGCGGAACTTGGCGAAGTCGATCTGGCGCGGATAGGCCGAGCCGCCGGCGATGATCAATTTGGGTTTATGCTCGCGCGCCTTGGCCGCGACCTCTTCGAAATCGATCAGGTGCGTGGTGGCGTCGACGCCATATTGCACCGCGTTGAACCACTTGCCCGACATGGCCGCCTTGGCGCCGTGGGTCAGGTGGCCACCCGAATCGAGGCTGAGCCCCATGATCGTCTCGCCCGGCTTGACCAAAGCGAGCATCACCGCGCCGTTCGCCTGCGCCCCGGAATGCGGCTGGACGTTGGCGAACTCGCAGCCGAACAGCTCCTTGGCGCGATCGATCGCCAGCTGCTCGACCTCGTCCGACGGGTGACAGCCCTGATAATAGCGCTTGCCGGGATAGCCTTCGGCATATTTGTTGGTGAACACCGACCCCTGCGCTTCGAGCACCGCCTTGGAGACGATATTCTCCGACGCGATCAGCTCGATCTGGTTCTGCTCGCGGGCGAGTTCGTGGCGCACGCCGGCGAACACCGCCGGATCGGCCTCGGCCAGGCCGCGGGTGAAATAGCCGTCGGGCTGGACGTCGTGGAGCGCGGAGGGGTTGGTGCTCATCGATCAGGCTTTCGTTGGATTGGCTGGTATCGGCTGGCCGAGCTTGTCGACCCGGCCCTGGTGGCGGCCCCCGGCAAAGGGAGTGGAAAGAAAGGCGTCGAGGCAGGCGATCGCCATCGCCTCGCCGGTCAGGCGCGCCCCCATCGCGATCGCGTTGGCGTCGTTATGCTCGCGGGCAAGCGCGGCGGATAGCGGCTCCGAGACGAGAGCGCAGCGAACTTTCGGATTGCGATTGACCGCGATCGAGATGCCGATCCCCGATCCGCACAAGGCGACGCCGCGTTCGGCCGCGCCGGAAGCGACGGCATCGGCAAGCTTGTAGCCATAATCGGGATAGTCGACGCTCGTGCCGTCGTGCGGACCCAGATCGTCGACCTCATGCCCGGCCGCACGCAACCATTCCGCAAGCGTCGCCTTGAGCGCGATGGCGGCATGATCGGACGCGATGGCGATGCGCATGAACTGGGCGCGGGTCCTTTGAGCTGTCGTGTGAGACGCCCTTACCGAGCCCGTGCGCGTTACGCTACCCCGAGCTTGGGTTTTATCTTGAGCCAGCCGCGCGCGCGGACCGCGGAAAGGTAGGTATCGCTGACCGGCAATCGCGTGCCGTCGCCGAGCACCAGCCGCCACGCCCGCCCCTCGCGCACCGCGCCGTCCATGCCGGCGGCGGCGATCCAGGCGCCGCGATGGACCTGCTCGCCGTCGATCCCCGCCAGTTCGGCGCGCAGATCGGCGAAGCGCGCCAGCACCAGCAGCGAACGCCCGTCGCCGAGATGGACCCGGCAATAATGGTCCTCCGCCCGCAGGCCGTGCACGTCGGCGAGTTCGCGCACGCCGGCGCGAAACAGGATGCCGGTATCGGCGGGGATTGCCACTTCCCGCCGGCTCGACCGCCGCGCCAGGAACAAGGCGACGAACAAGGTGGCGCTGATCGCTGCGGCTTCGATCCAGGTCCGTGCGGGATCGATCGCCGTCCGGATCCCGAACAGGCGGAGCGCTAGCGGGATTTCGAGCGGCAGCGGCAGGTTGATCACCAATGCCCCGATCATCGCCGCGCGGCGCCAATCGTGCGGGCGCCGCACGCGCCAGCCGAACCAGACGATCCATTTGGCAATGTTCCAGCCGATCAGCAGCGACCAAAAACCGAGCCGCGCCGGATAGGCCATTGCGATCGTCCCGAAGGCGCCGGTGATCGTCGCCAGCACGATCGCCGCGAGCCCGCTGGCCGTCAGCGGTATGAAGCCTGGCAAGGCCGAGACGCGGTTCGCGAAATTGCGTGCGGCATTGGCGAAGCCGCGATTGCGCGGACGCCGCCGCTCGGGCTGATCGGGGGAAAGCGTCGCCATCGCGGCAGACGCTGCCACGAAGCGATGCGGAGGACCATATGCGACGAATCATCCTGGGAGCCTTGGCGCTGATCATGACGGCACCGGCCATCGCGCAACAGGCGGATCCCGCCGTGATCGCCGCGCAGAAGGAGGCCGCGGGCCAGTTCGCCTGGATGGACGGAACCTGGCGCGGCATCGCCACGACGCGCGGCCCGGCCGGCGAGCACAAGGTCACGCATACCGAGCGCATCGGTACGATGCTCGGCGGGACCTTGCGCGTGATCGAAGGGCGATCGTTCAACCCGGATGGATCGATCGGCTTCAACGCCTTTGCGATGATTTCGTACGATCCGGCGAAGAAAGCCTATAATTTCCGCTCCTATGCGCTCGGGCATGGCGGCGACTTCGTCATCACGCCGACCGTCGACGGCTATGTCTGGGAGGTTCCCGCCGGTCCGGCCACGATCCGCTACACCGCGACGCTCAGGGACAAGGTCTGGACCGAGATCGGCGAACGCGTCGTGGCCGGCCAGCCCCCGGCTCGATTCTTCGAGATGCACCTGACCCGCGTCGGGGACACGACTTGGCCCGAGGGCGGGGCGATGACTCCGTGACCGGCTCGCCTTGTCGCACGTCGCGGGGCCGTCATCGAAACGTCACCGGATTGGCCTAGCGCAAGGCGGTCGCGCGGAGTAAGCGCCGCGCACCGCTAGGACACTGCCCCATGGCCACAGCACTCGCACCGCAAAAGAACCGCGCCGTCCAGGATGCGGTCCACCGCCACGACCATCTGACCAAGCAAGGCATCCTCGAACGCGCCTTCACCTTCGCGTTCCGCGGCCTGGTCTATGCCCAGATCTGGGAAGACCCTTCGGTCGACATGGAAGCGCTGGCGATCCAGCCTGACAATCACGTCGTGACGATCGCCTCGGGCGGATGCAACGCGCTCAGCTATCTGACCGCCAATCCGCGCCGGATCACCGCGGTCGATCTCAACACCGCGCATATCGCGCTCAACAAATTGAAGCTCGCGGCGGCGCGCTATCTGCCCGACTACGACGCCTTCCACCGCTTCTTCGCCGAAGCGAACACCAAGGCGAACATCGCGGCATACAAGACCTATATCCGCCCGCATCTCGACGAGCCGACGCGGCATTATTGGGAAAGCCGCGACCTGATCGGCCGCAGGCGGATCGGCGGTTTCGCCAAGGGCCTCTACAAGCGCGGTCTGCTCGGCGGCTTCATCGGCGCGGCGCATATGCTGGCGCGGCTCCACGGGCTCGATCCCAAGGCGATCCTCAAGGCCAATACGATCGAGGAACAGCGCGAGATTTTCGATCGCGAATATGCGCCGTTCTTCGACAAGGCGTTCGTGCGCTGGCTGACCGACCAGCCGGCGTCCTTGTTCGGGCTCGGCATCCCGCCCGCGCAATACGAAGCGCTGGCCGGCGACGCCAAGATGGCGACCGTGCTGCGCGAGCGGCTCGAAAAGCTCGCCTGCGACTTCGACCTCAAGGACAATTATTTCGCCTGGCAGGCGTTCGGACGAGGCTATGGCGAGGGGCCCGAGGCGCCGCTGCCGCCTTATCTCCAGGCTGACAACTACACTGACGTCGTCGACCGGCTCGACCGGATGGAAATCCTCCATTCCAACTATACCGAGTTCCTCAAACGCCAGCCCGACGCTTCGCTCGATCGCTACATCCTGCTCGACGCGCAGGACTGGATGACCGACGAGCAATTGACCGACCTCTGGACCGAAATCACGCGCACGGCGCGGCCAGGATCGCGCGTGTTGTTCCGCACCGCGGGCGAGCCGACCATCCTGCCTGGCCGCGTTCCCGACGCGGTGCTCGGCCGCTGGACCTATCGCGCCGAGGAATCGCTCGATTATACGCGGCGCGATCGCTCCTCGATCTACGGTGGCGTGCATCTCTACGCGCTGGGGGACGCCGCCTGAGCGAGCAGCCGCATGCGGCGCAGATGGACGCGATCTATCGCAGCCAGCGTCACTTTTACGACCTGACCCGCAAATATTACCTGCTGGGACGCGACGCGCTGATCGAGGGCCTCGCGCCACCGCCGGGCGGCAGCGTGCTCGAGGCGGGATGCGGCACCGGGCGCAACCTGATCGTCGCCGCGCGGCGCTGGCCCGATGCGCATTATTATGGCGTCGATATCTCCGAAGCGATGCTCGAGACAGCGCGCGCCAATGTCGCCAAGGCGGGGTTGAGCGATCGCATCACCTTCGCCCAGGGCGATGCCACCGCGTTCGACGCGAAGGCCATGTTCGGTCGCGCCGAGTTCGACCGTGTGTTCCAATCCTATACCTTGTCGATGATCCCCGACTGGACCGGTGCGATTCGCGAGGCGGCGAGCAAGCTTGCGCCTGGCGGACGGCTCGACATCGTCGACTTCGGCCAGCAGGAGCGCCTGCCGCGCTGGTTCCGCGCGATGCTGTTCGCCTGGCTCGGCAAGTTCGACGTCACCCCGCGGGCCGACCTGTTCGAGGTGGTGGACAAGGTCGGGCTGAACGCGCAACACCGCGCGCTCTATCGTGGCTATGCCTGGAGCGCGCGCCTTACTCGTGACTGAGCTTACTGACCTTCATCAGCCGATCATCGTCCTCGTCCGTCCCCAGCTTGGTGAGAATATCGGCAAGGCCGCGCGCGCCATGCTCAATTTCGGACTGACCGAGATGCGCTTGGTGGCACCGCGCGACGGCTGGCCCAATCCGCAAGCGGGGCCCGCCGCCTCGGGCGCGGACGTGGTGCTCGAACGCGCACAGGTGTTCGACAGCGTGGCTGACGCCGTCGCCGATTGCCCGCACGTTTATGCAACCACCGTCCGCAAGCGCGGCGTCACCAAGCCGGTGATGACTCCCGAGGCCGCGGCGCGTGAACTCCATGGCCAGCCCGGCCGTTCGGCGATCCTGTTCGGGCCCGAACGCTCAGGCCTCGAAACCGACGACGTCGCGGTCGCCCGTACGATCGTCACCGTGCCGATCAATCCCGAATTCGGCAGCCTCAACCTCGCCCAGGCGGTGATCCTGGTCGCCTATGAATGGTCGAAGGGCGTGGCGCTCGCGCAGCCTACCGATACTGACCTCCCACTGCCCGCGCCGCAGGAAGAACTCGACGGCATGATCGGCCAGCTCGACGCGATGCTGGAAGGTGCCGGCTTCTATTTCCCACCCGACCGCGTGCCGACGACGAAGCGGACTCTGCGCACGCTTTTGACCAAGCCCGGCTGGTCAAGCCAGGAAATCCGGACATTGCGCGGCGTGTTGTCGGCACTTGCCAATCCGCGTCAGCGAAGCTGACGTTTTTGACTTTCTTCGGCGCGACGGAATCGATACAGCTCCGCGCCAAGTAAAGCCTCTCTCACTTCGGAGTTATACATGCGTTTCAAGATGATGGCAGCTGCGGGGCTTGCGGTGCTGACCATTCCCGCCTTCGCCCAAACCGGCGATACGGCTCCGGCGCCCAAGCCGAAAAAGGAAAAGAAGATCTGCCGACCGCTGGAACCGTTTCCCGGTTCTCACATGATGCGCAGCTCTTGCCACACCAAGGACGAATGGGCGAAAATCGACGGTACCGGCGTCGATCCCAACGCCGAACGGGCTCCCATGCCCGGTGTGCGTTCGGGAGACGGTATCACCTCAGGCAGCGGTGCGTCGGACGCGCACTGACAATTCGTCGCCACCTGCCCGTCGAACGATGAAGGCGCGCTGGATCCGGGCGCTTCGCCGGGCTGGTGATGGGCACGATAGTCGGATAAGCAATCCAAACAGGGAGTTACTGATGCATTTCAAGATGATGGCGTTTGTACCCGCCATGTTGTTCGTTGCGCCTGCGATCGCTCAGACCGCCACCGACGCAGCAGTGCCGGCACCCGTCAAGGAAAAGAAGATCTGCCGTCGCGACGGCCCGGCCACCGGGTCGATCCTGGGTGGCCACGTGACGTGCCATACCAAGGCAGACTGGAACCGGATCGATTCAGACAATTCGCGCCTCGCCAACGACGCCATGCAGCGCTCGCAGACGCTCCAGAATAACGGCCAGGCGGTCCGGCAGTAAAGCCGGGGCCGGGTGCCAAGGCTTGACTCTGGCGGACGCCTCTGCGAGAGGCGCGCCCTTCGCAAACGGCCCCGCACTTCCGGTGAAGCGGTGGCCCTGCCGATCTCCTGATCTCAGCAGAGCGATGACCGGAATTAGCGCCGCCTTCGGGCGGCGTCGTTGTTGGCAATTGCAAAGGAATATTTATGTCGAAGCGCTCCAGCGCCAAGCACAAGCTCGACCGCCGGATGGGCGAGAACATCTGGGGTCGTCCCAAGTCCCCGGTGAACAAGCGCGAATATGGCCCCGGCCAGCACGGCCAGCGCCGCAAGGGCAAGATGTCGGACTTCGGCATCCAGCTGCGCGCCAAGCAGAAGCTCAAGGGCTATTACGGCGACGTCACCGAGAAGCAGTTCCGGCATTGCTACCAGGAGGCCGCCCGGATGAAGGGCGATACCTCGCAGAACCTGATCGGCCTGCTCGAACAGCGCCTCGACATGATCGTCTATCGCGCCAAGTTCGCCCCGACGATCTTCGCCGCCCGCCAGCTGGTCAGCCATGGTCACATCCGCGTCAACGGCGTGAAGTGCAACATCGCGTCGCGCCGCTGTTTCGTCGGTGACGAGATCACGCTGGGCAGCAAGGCCAAGGACATGGCGCTGGTGATGGAAGCGCAGCAGCTCGCCGAGCGCGACATCCCCGATTACGTCTCGCCGGACGGCAATGCCAAGGTGACCTTCACCCGCGTGCCGACTCTGGACGAAGTGCCCTATCCGGTGAAGATGGAACCGAACCTGGTGGTCGAGTTCTATTCGCGCTGATGACACGGATCGGCGTGAGCTGATCCGGACGACATCGTCGATATACGAAAGGGCGGTCCCTATGGGGCCGCCCTTTTGCGTTGACGGATAAACATTCTAAAGACGCCTGAAGCTCCGCCGTGAGGTTGAGAGCACGACCGACACCTGCTGGCATCGCGAAACGGACGAACCTCGCCGGCACTGGGGAAATGTGATCGATATCCTGCAACGATACCCGAATGTCGCGGACGAGCCGCTCGCGATGGCGATGTTGTGCCAGACGCTCAAGACGAAGGGGCTGGCCGGCGATGCTTATGCGCTCGGCCTGGCCGCGGTGGCGGCGGCGCCCGGCAATACCGACGTGCGCGACCTGGTCCGCGCGGCGCTCTCCGCGGGCGTACCGCATTGGCATGCGCCAATGCTGCGCGACGCCCCCCGCAACGCTTGTTATTCCCAGGCGATCGCCCGGCTGGTGACCCCGGGAATGCGGGTATTGGAGATTGGTACGGGGGCCGGGCTGCTGTCGTTGCTCGCCGCCCGCGCCGGCGCGCAGGTCATCACCTGCGAAGCCAATCCGGTGATCGCGGCGGCGGCACGCGAGATCGCGCAACGCAATGGCCTGGCCGATCGCATCACCGTCATTTCCAAATATTCGACCGAGTTGGAAATCGGGCAGGATATGGCGGAGCCCGCCGACCTGCTGATGTCCGAATTGTTCGACGACGCGCTGTTTGGCGATGACATCGTCCAGGTCATGGCCGATGCACGCGGGCGGCTGATCCGGCCCGACGCGCCGATCCTGCCACCGCGCGCCGAATTGCGGTGCGCGCTCGTCGCGCTGGACCACCCCGCGGAATGGCCGCTCGGCATGGTGGAAGGTTTCGACATGTCGCCCTTCAACCTGCTTGCCGCCCCCTCTCCGGCCGTGTTGCGCGTGCGCAGCGATGGAGCCACCCGACGGTCGCCGCCCACCAGCCTGCTCGCCATGGACTTTGAGGCACCCACGTTCGGGCCGACTCAAGAGACTGCAGTGCTGATCTCCGATGGCGGCGTGATCCACGGCGTAGCGCAGTGGCTGCGGGTCGATTTCGGCGCAGACGTCATGTTCGAAAACAGCCCGTTCGACGAGTCGCGGTCGCATTGGGGTGCGCCGATCCATCCGCTGTCCGAACCGATCGAGACCGTCGCGGGCGAAGCGATCGAGGTGACCGCGCGACTGGTGTCGGCGCAACTGCTGATCAGCGCGCGGCGCGCCTGATCTCCCCGGCCCTACAACCCCATCGCGCTGCGCAGGAAAGCATCGGCCTTGCCAAGCATCGTCGTGCGCGCCGTATCGTCGTCGAGCTGATGGTCGAGCCCCTTGAACTCGACGAATTCGACCTTGCCGCCCGCGCTCTTGATCTTGCCGGCCATCAATCGCGACTCGCCGATCCCGACATTGGTGTCGATGTCGCCGTGGAACAGCAGCACCGGCGCCTTGATCTTGCCCGCGTTTCGCGCTGGCGATCCCTCGGTAACCCACGGACCGTGGCCGATCAGGGCGTCCACCTGCAGGAAATTGGTGAAGTTGCGTGACTCATTGCGCAACGCATCGAGGTCGGTGACCGGTGCGATCGCGACGATCGCCTTGAACAGATCGGGGTCGAGCACCGACGATTGCAACGCAGCATAGCCGCCATAGGACCAGCCGACGATCGCCAGTTTCCGGGGATCGGCGATACCCGATTTCGCCAGCCAGCGCCCGGCGTCGTTGACGTCGCCGATCGACGTCCGCCACGACTGGAACCCGTTCTTCTCGTACCAGGCGTCGCCATAACCAGTCGATCCGCGGAAATTGGGCTGGATCACCGCATAACCGCGCGCCGCGAAATATTGAGCGAGCCAGTCGAACCCCCATTCGTCGCGCGCGCCAGGGCCGCCATGCGGCATCACGATTGCGGGCAAGTTCTTGCCGTCGCTGCCCGCCGGTAGAGTCAGATAGGCGGGAATGCTGGCGCCGTCCGCTGCCTGATAGGTGACCGACTTCACCGTCGCCAGCTTGAAGCCCTCAAGATCAGGCCGCGACGGCAGAACTTGCGCCATCGAGCGCGTCTTCTTGTCGAACACGTAATAGCATCCAGGGTCGAGATCGCTGTAAGCGAACAGCAACAATTTGCTCTCGTCGGCGCTGGCATCGATGAAAGTGACGATCTTGCCCGGCAACGCCTTGCCCAGCGCGGTGCGCAACGTCTTTAGCGCCGGATCGAAGAACTCGGCCTCGCGACGATCGGTGACATAAGTGGCGCCGACCACGCGATTCTGCCGACCCACTTCGATCAGATCGTCGATATCGACGTCCGGCCGCGATAGAATTGGCTTCTTCGCCAAGCTACCGTCGAGTGCGATGCTGTAGAGCGCGGTGCGCCCATCCTGATTTTCGAATCCATAGGCCACATTGAGTGCGGGATCGACGGCATATGGCAGGAAGCCAATGCTTTGGCCGGCGACGATCGTCACTGTCGTCAGCGGCTTCCACGCGCGGCTGTCGGCGGTCCGATAGGAATAGATGATCTTGCCCGAATCATATCCCGAGCCGGTTTTCGGCTGAACGCCCATCACCCGGACGTTCCCCCGACCGTCACTGATATAGTCGACCGCGCCCTCGCGCGCCGGCTCAACCTGCTTGCGCGACAGTGACGCCGTATCGATCAACTCGACCCCCAGCCCTTCCTGGCTCTCGGCGATATGCGTGCCGGTCGACGATTCCGGAACGAACAGCCGCGTCATCAACGCTGATCCGTTACCCCCGGCGCCCCAATCGATCAGCGAGCCACCATTCTGCATCAGCCCCAGCGAGCGGTCAGTGGTCCGCGCGCTCAGCAGCTTGAGGTTCTTGCCGTCCGAATCGACCGCGATGATCCGGGAAAAGCCCAATCGATCGCCGTCGATGTTGGTGGTGATCAGAATGCGACAGATCAGCCGCGTGTCGGTCGACCAATGGCAATCGGCCAGCTTGTCCGGATTCCCGGACGAGTTGGCGATGGCCTTCAGCTCGCCTCCCTTGACCAGGTCGCCGATCATCAGCGCTGAGCCCCGGCCTTTGGTGGGCTGGATGATCGCCACCTTGGTGCCGTCCGGCGACAGGCTGATCTGCCGCACGGCTTCACGCGCGCCGAACGCGGCGGCCAGATCGTTGGCAGGCTTGACGGGTGCATCCTGCGCCGCCGCCGCCACTGCGAGGGACATCAGGCCCAATGTCGCCGCCACGCTCAATTTATGCATAAGGCCCCCAAATACTTGATGTGGCGATGAATAACCGCGACGCCCGACTTCGCAAGGGAAGGAGCGATAGGCGTCAGTCTTTTGCCCCATCTTGAACCAATTAGTTCCGCCGAACGCGCTACATCGAGCCTTTGCTCTCCGACCTTCGGCGACATGTCCGGCTTGCGCCCTTCGCGGGCCGCTGCCAGACAGCGGCCCATTCCAACCGAAAGGTCGCCGATGCGCCGTCTCGTCCTGTCCCTTGCCGTGCTGGCCGCGGCACCCGCATTTGCCCAGTCGAGCGCGCCCGCCATTTCGGTCGATACGCTCAAGGACGTCACCAAAACGCTGTCCTCCGATGCGTTCGAGGGACGCGCGCCGACCACGCCCGCCGAGGACAGGACCGTCGCCTATATGGTCGAGCGGATGAAGGCGGCGGGGCTGAAGCCCGGCAATAACGGCAGCTGGTTCCAGGACGTGCCGATGGTCCAGCTGACCGCCGAGAACATGACGCCGATGACCTTCACCGGCGGCAAGGCGCCGGTCAGCCTGGTCTATCGCGACGATATGGTGGTCTCGACGTATCGCGTGACGCCGAAGGTCGACATCCGCAATTCGGACGTCGTCTTCGTCGGTTATGGCATCAACGCCCCCGAAAAGGGCTGGAACGATTATGCCGGCATCAATGCGAAGGGCAAGACCGTGGTCGTGCTGGTCAACGACCCCGACTGGCAGGCCCCGAACAATCAGGGCCTCTTCGAAGGCAAGGCAATGACCTATTACGGCCGCTGGACCTACAAATACGAAGAGGCCGCGCGCCAAGGCGCCGCCGCCGTCATCATCGTCCACGATACCGACCCTGCCGCCTACGGCTGGGGCGTGGTGCGGTCGAGCTGGTCGGGCGCGCAGCTCGAGCTCGACGAAAAGGGCGATCATATGGACCAGAGCCAGGCGATCGGCTGGATGCAGCTCGCCAAGGCGAAGCAAGTCTTCGCCAGCGCGGGCAAGGATTTCGACCAGCTCCAGGCCGCCGCCAAGGTCAAGGGCTTCAAGGCCGTCCCGCTCGGGATCAAATTCTCGGTCGCGTTCACCAATAGTATCAAGCGCCAGGCGTCGAAGAACGTCATCGGCATCCTGCCGGGGACCGAGAGGCCCGACGAGACAATGGTCTATTCGGCGCATTGGGACCATCTCGGCCACTGCACCCCGGTCAAGGACGACGGCATCTGCAACGGCGCGCTCGACAACGCCTCGGGTTCGGCCGGACTGATCGCGCTGGCGGAAGCTCAGGCCAAGGCTGGGCCGGCCAAGCGGACGATGGTGTTCCTGTCGGTCACTGCCGAGGAATCGGGGCTGCTCGGGTCCAAATATTATGCCGAACACCCGATCTTCCCGCTCGCCAAGACGGTCGGCGGGGTCAACATGGACGTCTTGAACGTGAATGGGCCGGCCAAGGATTTCGTCGTTACCGGTTACGGCAAGTCCGAACTCGAGGATCTGATGAAGCCGCTGGTGGAGGCTCAAGGTCGGGTGATGAAGCCCGAGCCCAATCCCGAACGTGGTGGCTATTTCCGCTCGGACCATTTCAGCTTCGCCAAATTGGGCGTGCCGATGTTCGACGGCGGTTCGGGCGAGGATTTGGTCGATGGCGGCGTCGCCAAGGGCCATGCCGCGACGCTCGACTATATCGAGAACCGCTATCACAAGCCGCAGGACGAATATGACCCCAATTGGAACTGGGCGGGCGCGGTGCGGGATCTGACGCTTTATTACCAACTCGGGCGCCAGCTGGCCGATACGTCGGCCTGGCCGAATTGGTACAAGACCGCAGAATTCCGTGCGATCCGCGACCGATCCCGTGCCGGGGGGCGTGCCGTCCAATGACCAGGATTGCCCCTCCACGGCCCGAATGGGCGCCGCACAAGGCTGTGTGGATCGGATTTCCGAGCCACCCCGAATTGTGGGAACTCGATCTCGAACCCGCGCGTGACGAGGTAACCGCCTTCGCGCGCGCCGTTCATGCCGACGGCAAGGGCGAACAGGTGCTGCTGGTCGTCGCCGACGAAGAAGCCGCTACCGCCGCGCGTCGCCGCGCCAGCGATATCGCCAAGATTGTCGTCCAGCCATTCGGCGACATCTGGTTACGCGACACCGGGCCGATCATCCGCGGCGACGGCATAGCGGCCGATTTCCAGTTCAACGGCTGGGGCGGTAAATATGATCTGCCCGGCGACGACGATATCGGCACGCGGCTAGCCGAGGCGCGCGGCAAGACGGTCGCGAGCTTCAATTGGGTGCTCGAAGGCGGCGCGATCGACGGCGATGGCGAGGGGCTGGTGGTGACCACCGAGCAGTGCCTGCTCAATCGCAATCGCAACGGGTCGATGTCGCGGGCCGAGATCGAGGAATTGCTCCATCGCGACCTCGGCTTCAACGAGGTGCTGTGGCTCGGCGATGGATTGCTCAACGATCATACCGACGGGCATGTCGACAATCTGGCGCGCTTCGTCGGCACGCGGCGGCTGGCGATTCCCGAAGCGAGCGAGAACGACCCCAATTGGCAAGTCTATCAACGCGCCACTGCGCGCGCGCTTCAGCATGGCGATATCGAGGTGGTGCCGGTGCCGTCCCCCGGCCGCGTGCTGCGCGACGACGAGATCATCCCGGCCAGCTACATGAACTTCTATATCGGCAATGCCAGTGTGGTGGTGCCGATCTACGGGACCGAGAATGACGACGCTGCGGTCGCGGCGATCGGCGCGCTGTTCCCGGGGCGCAAGACCGTCGGCCTGCGCGCCGATCACATCCTGACCGGCGGCGGCAGCTTCCACTGTATCTCGCAGCAGATTCCGGTTTGAGATCAGGCGATGTCCCTTGTCGTCGCCGCGCTCCTCGTCTTGCCCGCTACCGGTTTCGGAGCGCCCTATACGCCCGCACGGATCGTCGCCGCGCCCGAACGGAAGGGGTGTTACGTCCGTTATCGGTTGTCCACCAATGACCCGATCGCAAGTGTCGTCGCTTTCTATCGTTCCGAGGCGACGCGGGCGGGGGTCCGCTGTTAGGCGATACCAAGGCGAAGTTTACCGATTTTCGAGATGTGACATTCGTCGCGGAGCCCAAATTCCTGACTGTCGCAATCGATCGGGAAAATGCTCGCACGAACATCTTTGTGAGCTACAAGATCGGCAACGGCCCCACCTGCTCCACGCGCTAGGCTTTTAGGTCCATCGCTCGGTCCATCGCGGAGGCGCAAGGACGGCACGCGTGCCAGGCAGAGGGGTCCGGTTGGACCATTCTATTGCAGCGTCACCCGGTCCTCGCCGTCGTGACGACCGAAGAATTGCATCAGCTGGACGATCAGTTCGGACCGCGCCGCCAGGTCGGGGGCCTCGAGCAATGCCTGTTTCGCTGCGGCGTCGAACGGTGCGATCTGTGCGATGCCATTGACCAACGCCTCGTCGTCGAGCCGCGCCACCGAGTCCCAGTCGACCGCATAGCCCTGCGCGTCGGCGAACCGCCGCGATTCGGTTTCCAGCGCCGCTCGATGCCCCAAGGACAATGTCTCGGATTCGTGCGGCAGCGGGATCAACTCGGCCTCGATTTGACGGAAGGGCGTCGTCACCTCCAACTCGCGCGCGACGCGGAACAGCGCCGTTCCCTCGAGCACGATATTGTAGCGGCCGTCGTCGAGCGCTTCGACTTCGGCGATGCGGCCGACGCAACCCAAGTCGAACAGCGGCGGAGGCTCGCCGTCACCGCGCGGCTGGATCATCCCGATGCGGCGGTCGCGCGCCATCGCGTCCGACACCATCGCGCAATAGCGCGGCTCGAAGATGTGCAGCGGCAGATGCATCCGCGGAAACAACAACGCTCCCGCCAGTGGGAAGATCGAGAGCCGCGTCGTCGTCACGTGAACAGGCCAATCATGTGAACAAAATCGCCGACAGCCGACGGCGTTGCGCCGACACCCAGGGATCCTCCAGCCCGACGACCTCGAGCAGCTTCAGGAATTGCGTGCGTGCGGCGCCATCATTCCAGGCGCGGTCCTTGGCGACGATCGCCAGGAACGAATCGGCGGCGGCATCGCGTTGCCCCGCGGCCATCTGCGCATTGGCCAAGTCGAATCGCGCCTGAAGGTTGTCGGGATCGGCCTCCGCTGCAGCCACCAGCGGCGCCAAGTCCTCGGCGGGCGGCGCCGAGCGCGCGAGATCCAGCGCGGCGCGGGCGCGATCGATCTCCGCTCCCTTGGCAGCGTCTTCGGGCAAGCCGGCGAGCACCGCCTCAGCATCGTCCAGCCGGCCCAGCGCGACCAGCGCGCGGACGCGGCCCGACACCACTTCGGGATGGTCGGCCGCAATATCGGCGATCTGCTCGAAATAGGACAGAGCGCGCTCCGCATCGCCGTCCTGCAATATCTGCTCGGCGGCGGCGACCAATGGCTCGATCTCGGCCTCCTGCTGCGCCTCGGCGCTCTCGACCGGCAATTGGCGAAGCACCTGGTCGAGCATCGCCTTGAGCTGCGATTCGGTCCGCGCGCTCGTCAGGTCGGCGATCAACTGACCCTGGAACATCGCATAGACGGTCGGGATCGACTTGATCTGGAATTGCGCGGCGATGAACTGGTTCTTGTCGGTATCGACCTTGGCCAGCACCACGCCCTTGTCGGCGTAATCGGCGGCGACCTTCTCCAGCACCGGGGTCAGCGCCTTGCACGGCCCACACCATTCGGCCCAGAAGTCGATGATCACCAGCTTGCTCATCGAGGGTTCGACCACGTCCCGGCGGAACGCTTCGACGGCTTCCTTCTGGTCCGGGGTCATTCCAAGCGTAGCCAAGTCTCTTCTCCGTCAGCGGCAAAGGCCCTTATGTGGGCGCGGCGCCTGCGAAGCCAAGGCTTTTTGATCGCGCTGCATCGGGGGGTTGCAGACCCGCGGGAGCGCTGCTAATGGCCCCGCTCCTTACCCGCCCGTGGCTTCACGGGCCGGCGCCAGAGCGGGCGTAGCTCAGGGGTAGAGCACAACCTTGCCAAGGTTGGGGTCGAGGGTTCGAATCCCTTCGCCCGCTCCAGTTTCGCAGCGATTTAGCTGCGCTAAATCGTGATCGGCGAAACTTCGGCCGGCGCCGCTTGCGGCGACCGACGAGTTGCGGGGTAAGAGATGCCCCGCATCTCTTAGGCAATGCCGGGGGCGTTGCCGGCCCCGCAACTGGTTTCGCCACGCCGGAATCCTCGAGTCTTTTGTTGGCGCTCCGCCCTGCCGGGCTACGCGCATGTTCGAATCCCTTCGCCCGCTCCAGTTCGCTACCGCAAATTAGCGGCAGCTAATCTGCGAAATCGCAGCGAACCGGCCGGCATGGCGTAGCCATGACCGACGACGCGGCTTTGCCGCGTCGGAACCCACGTTTTTCAGCACCCTGCCTCTACACACGCTGCGCTGACACGAAAAAAGCCGCCGAAACGCGTCCGGCGGTTTTTTCCTAGCTACGCTCGATCAATCAGGCGGAGACGAACTCGACCTTGCCGTTGCCGCGCAGATGGCGGCCGAACGCGTCGCGCAGGGTCTTGATGTCGGCGACGTGCGCCTCGCGACCCGCGAGCGCGGCGATGCCAGTATAAGTGGCCGGCAAATCGGGCACGATCGCCAGCTTGCCCGCGCGGGCATGGTCATGCGCCAGCGCACGCGCGCCGGCATCGAAACCGTTCTCGCCATGCAGCACCACCACCACGTCGAGGTTGGAGGCGTTGCGCGGTGCAACGAAATAACCGTCGATGATGCGGCCGCCGCGCAGCGCGTAGCGGCCCTTGAATGTCTTCAGCCCGTCATTCGACCCGGCGGCATGCGCCACCGGGGTCAAGGCCGGTGCCACCATCCCCGCGGCAGCGGCGACGGCCATCCGGCTCATCACGCCGCGACGGCTGACCGAATTGGTGTGCGAAACGCCCATGTCGAAACCCCCTAATGTCCTATTTACCGATACGCTAATCTGCCCTCGACGCCAATACAACCGATATGAATGCTTCGCGAATGGCGACTTTTCCCAGTTATTGGGCATCGGGCAGCAGTAAGTGTGCCGTCGACGGACAATTACGCTACACGACAGCTCGCCAACCAACGTGTCAATACGGCGAAACAAATGCCTTAGATCCACCCAACATGTTGATTGTCTTTGGAAAAGGTCTCGGCGCAATGCGCTCCGACATCCGATTGCCGCCGCCCGGAGCTGGGCTGCAACCCTATCGAAGGAATGGCTGAAGCGGCGGAAAGCGTTGTCTGTTCATCGACAAACGTAGCCGCGTCCCCCGTCGTCGCTGCACGCAAGCCAAACTCCCTTCCGCGACCGCCGCAAGTGGAAACGAAAGGTGCGATCCTGGGCGTAGTCCGTGTGCGCGATGTATTTGATCGTCAGCACCGAGGATGGCGGGTGCCCGCGCACCACTCGCGTAACCGTCAACCGCGCGGTGATCTGGGCATCCATGGAAAATTCGTCGAGCGACTCGTAGTTCAGGCCTTTGACTCGTCCGAAGACGACGAGATCGTCGGCTCTGATGACCGAGTCGCGAGCGGCGCCAACGACTGGCGGGAAGGCCGTCGCCATGGCGAACGAGCAGAGTGCCAAACCAAATCTCACGCGCCGCAGCCTAGGCCCAATCAAAATGTCCGCCTACCTCGCCAGCACGACCTCGGCGACATGGCGGCGGCCGCCGGTCCGCGCCAGCTGGACGAAGACGTCGACCGTGCTGCGGACATAATGATGCACGTCCTCGCGCCCCAGCCGGGTGCCGGTCTGCAGCACCAGCAAGGCGATCTGCTCGATCGCCCGCTCGGCGCTGTCGGCATGAACCGTGGTCATCGATCCGGGATGCCCGGTATTGACCGCCCGCAGGAAGGTATAGGCTTCGGGTCCGCGCAACTCGCCGACGATGATCCGATCCGGGCGCATGCGCAAAGACGCGGCGAGCAGGCTGTCGGCAATGACCTGCGCCTCGCCCAATGCGCTGCGCGCGGCGAGCAGGCCCACCGCATTCGCGTGACCGAGATGGAGTTCGGGCGTGTCCTCGATCAGGATCAGCCGCTCGTGCGGCGGAATCTCGCGAATCAACGCGTTGAGGAACGTCGTCTTGCCGGTCGAGGTGCCCCCCGACACCAGGATGTTCTTGCGCGCCTTCACCGCGGTGGCAAGCATCCCCGCGACATCACCGGCGTCCAACAACCGCGACAATTCCACGTCGATCGGCGAGCGTTCACCGACATCGCCGCGCCTGGTCTCCGCGAACGATCCCGCCGCGACATAATCCGACAGGCTGAGATCGGGCGAGACGTGCTTGCGAATCGCCAGCGCCAGGTCGCCACGCGTCGCCGGGGGTGCCACGACCTGGACGCGCGCACCGTCGGGCAAGGTCGCCGACAGCAAGGGGTGCTCACGACTGATGCCTTGATGCGACAGCGCCGCGATCTGGCGCGACAGCCGGTCGAGCGTTGCGCGGTCGAGCGCCGGTGCCTCGTGCCGCTCGGTCGCGCCGCCCAAGGTCTCGACCCAGATCTCGCCCGGCCGGTTGACGTAGATGTCGGTGACGTCGTCGCGCGCCAGCATCCCGCCCAACGGGGCGAGATAGCTCTTCAGATAGATGGGATCGCTGGCGGCTATCGCTTGGTCTCCACGGCGGTGAAATCCAGGTCCTTGGCGACGAACACGCTAACCGACACGCCTTGCTTGACGCGCAAGGTGGGCTTGATGTCCTGGTTGCCGACCAGCGACGATGCCGCCGTCCCGGTCGCGCCGGGTAGAGCGACCACCGCGACATTATTGTTGCTGCCGAGGCCGGCAGCCAGCCCGGTCCCGATGCTGAGCGACGTCTGCAGCAGCGCATTGCCGAAGCGCTGGAGGAAATGGGTATTGACCTTGCCCTTGATGCCGACGCGGCCGAGCGGATCGGCCGAGGGCGAGGCGAGCTCGATCGTTGCGCCGTCGGGGCGGACCAGGCGCTGCCAGATCACCAGCGCGCGATTCTGCCCGGGCTCGAGGTCGGCCTTATACTCGCCGATCAACCGGCTGCCGCGCGGGATCAACACCTTGCTGCCGTCGAATCCGCGGACGTCGCGCGTCACCAGCGCGCGCGCCGGGCCGGGCCGGGTCGAATCGAGCGCGGTTTCCAGCACCGCGGGGATCAGCGTTCCCTGCGGCACCGTGGTCGCGCGGTTGCGCAGCAGCGAGGCGCGCGATCGGCCGCCGAGCGAGCCGCCGCCGCTGCCGGGATTGGCTGTCGCGACGGCGCCCGCGCCGCCTTCTCCAGCTGGTCCGGTCGGAACGATCGCCTCTCCCGTCGTGGTGTCGAGGACGAGCACCGGATCGGCCGAGGTGCGCGGGGGCGGCGCCGGCGGCGCCACCGGCTGGGGCGGCGGCGGCGCCGGGACGTAGACCACCCGCGGCTGTGGCGGCGGGGGCGGAGGGGGCGGTGGCGGTGGTGGCGGCGGGATCACCATCGGCGCCGGCTCGGGCACAGGCGGGACGTAGAGCGGGGGCGGTTCGGCGTCGTTGCGCAAGTCGGCGGTGCGCACCCGCGTCGCCGGCGCCGACAGCTGACGCCGCCGCGCGTCAAGGATCAGGAACAGGATCAGCCCCGCCACGACGACGCCCGCCGCGATCACCCAATTGGGCAGCCCGCCGCTGGGCCGCGCGACGACCGGGCGCGCGCTCGGCTCGACATCGGCCGGCGGCGGCAGGCTGGCGCGCGGATCGGTTCCCGCCACCGCCATCAGCGCGCCACCTGCGGCACGCGGGTCGCGCGCGCCATCTTCTTGTCCAGCCGAAACACGAGTTTGTTGTTGATGCTGTCGAGCACATAGCGCCCGTCGCGCATCGCGCCGTCGGCCAGCGTCTCCTTGCCGTCGCGGTCGATCACGAACACAGCGGGCAAGGTCTGGCTGTCACGCCACAGGATGAAGGTCTTGGACCCGTCATCGGAAATCGCGTCGGGGCGCACGTCGTCCGATCCGGCGAGCTTATAGCGGCCGGGCTCGACCGGCGCGGGTCCGGTATTGGCGGGGGCGGGCGGCGGCGGATAGCGAAAGCGGACCATGAACGGCGCGCTGCCGGCGCTGCCCGGCGACAGTTCGAATACGTAACTGCGCGCGTCGGTCACCACGGTCATGTTGGTGGTGACGCCTTGCAGCGGCTTGAGGAAAAGGCGGTCGCCGCGCTTGTTGGGGGTGACCTGCCACGCGCCGCTATCGCCGACCGCGACATTTTCGATCCGTTCGTCGGGGGCGAATTCGACCGTCAGCTCGTACCCGCTCGGCACCTGCAGCGAGACGACTTGGTCGGCATCGTACATCACCGTCTGAATGCGCGGATCGCCAGCGCCGGGCTGCGGGCGGACCTGCGCCTGCACCGGAACGGCGGCAAGCGCGATCGCCAGCATCAAAGGGGCAAGCAACCTCAAAGCGTGACCTCGACGCCGTTGGGCCGGCGCGAGGGCGACGTGCTGGACTGACCGGATGTCGCCGGCGCATCGGGGGCAAATACTTGCGGCTGGCTCGATGCCGCCGGCGGTGCCGTGCTGGCGGCAGGTGCCGGCTGGGGCGTGAGATTTTCCTGACTGCGATTATAGCCGAACACCTGGAATCCGAGCGGATTGACGAAGCGATCCTCCGCCCGCATCGGCCCAGTCGAGAAACGGTATTTGATCACCGCGACCCAGGATTCGGCCGGCTGGCTCTGGCCGCCCGGATCGCGGCGAATAGTGTCGAACCGCACCAGCGCCTGGTTGGTACCCATGGAGGTGATGCTCTTGACCCGCGTGTCGACGACCGACCTTGGATAGCGGCTGAGCGGACTTGCCGGATTGGCCGCCTGCATGCCGTTGACGTAATCGGCCTTGGCGACCTCGGCCGACCAAGTCTGCACCTTGCGGTAATTGGCCTGCACCGTGCCCGCATCGTAGCTCTCGCGCGCGATGACATATTGCACCAGGAACGACTGGGTCAGCGCCGTATCGGGCGCGATCTTCTCGGCGTCGAGCGGCTTCAATTCCTGGACATAGCCGGTCTGCTTGTCGACCAACAGCGTGTACGGGACGACGGTCTTGAGAGGCATCATCACGATGATCGCGATCGCCTCGAACAAGGCGACGACCACCGCCACGCCGGCGACGATCCACGCGGTGCGGCGCGACGCGCGCAGCATATCCTGGCGGTCGTCAGCCCAACTGTCCGCCTCGCGATAATAAGCGTCGAGCGATTCGCGCGCGGCCTGTTTCATCTGTTGCTATCCCGCCGTGTTGCTCCGGCCGACACGCGCCCCCGCGTCCGCCTCCTGAAACTCTGGCCGAGCGGCACGGCAGCCGCAACGGCGATTTCTCGCGTGTTGGTCGGATTGACCCCCGGCCGTCCCAGCGAGGCCGCGGGCGGCTGGCTGGCATGGCTCTCGCGCCGCTGGGTCGCGGTCACCGCATCGGCGATCGCGATCGCGCGCGATCGCTGGTCGGTGATAATGCCTTCATTGCGTGCGCCGGCGAGCACCGGGACGCGGTCGGCAAAGCCAGTGGCGACCCGCTCGCCAGCCTGCTTCCAGCCCGACGGAATCCTGAATCCCTGCGCCACGCGTGCGACCGCGACCAGCACCGCGAGCAACGTCACCGCGAAGATCAGCGACAGCGCGAGCAATTCGACCGGCACCGCGGGTGTCGCGATCTCCTGGTGGCGCAGCTCCATCACCGCGGCCATCCAGGGTTCGAGCAAGGCGAGCTCGACCCCCAGCACGATCGCGGTGCCAAGCGCGCCCAGTGCCGCGCCGGCCAGTCCGCGCACCCAGCCCTCGAACAGCCCGCGCGTGCCCTCGAACAACAGGAAGATCGCGAATAGCGGCCCGAGCGCGAGCAACAGCCCGGCGATCAGCCGGACGCTGGCGAAGGCGGCGATCGTGCCTGCCAGGAACAAGGTCCGCGCGCTGCCCAGCAGCGACAGGTCGCGCGCCGGATCCCAGCGTGCATGACTGGCAAGCCCCTGCAGCCGGCGGCGCTCCTGCGCCTGTTGCTCGGGCGTCTGGGGCTGCGTGGTCGGCCCCGCGACCAAATCGGTATTGGGCGGCCGCCCGGTGCCGATGACGTTGAGTTCGGCGATCTCGTCGTCCACGCCCTGCAACCGCGCGACCAGTCCGCCGCCGGCACCCGGCAGGCCCGACGCGCCGCCGACCGCGCCGGCGAGTTCGGCCGGCCCCTTCAGGGCAACATCATAAGCGAGCGTGCGGAACGCCGGCCAGCTTGTCGCCAGGAGCAGCACCACGCCGAGCTTGATCACGGTGAGGATGGCGGTGCGCGCATCGGGCGTGTCGCCCAGGATCAGGCGATAGCCGAACAGCGCGATGAATACCGTCAGGACACCGCCCAGGATCAGCGACGACGCCGACCCGCCCGCGGACATCGCCTGGTATCCGGCCGCCCCCAATGTCTGCGCCTGGCAATCGATATGGCCGAGCACGCTCGACAAGAATTGCGAATCGTTGATCGCTGGGCACGCCACCTGCATCACGCGCGCTCCAGGAGCTGCGGGATCCAGTCGGCGGGATCGTCGCCTTTTTCGGCGCGGATCTCGTCGAGCAGGCGCACGGTGCGTTCGCGTCCCGACAGGATGGTCAGGATGTCGCGCTCGCCGGTCAGGTTGAGCCGCACCACGACGCTTTCGGTGCCGTGCTTGATCAGGAAGCAATGCGCGTCGTCGGGCAGGGTCCGGACGATCTCATATTCGTGCGGGGTCAGCCCGAAGCCGTCGATATAATCGGACGCGCGTGCCTTGGGATTGGTCATGAAGATCTGCGTCGCGGCCTGCTCGATGATCGCCGAGGCGATGCGGCTTTCGAGCGCGTCCTGCGCGCTTTGCGTCGCGAACCCGACGATGCCGTTCCTTTTACGGATCGTCTTTTCCCAATCCTTGATGCGACGCACGAACACCTCGTCGTCGAGCGCTTTCCATCCCTCGTCGACGACGATGATCGCCGCCGATCCGTCGAGCCGCTCCTCGACGCGGTGGAACAGGTACATCATCGCCGGCGTCCGCACCGCGGGATCGTCGAGGATCTGGGTCATGTCGAACCCGACCGAGTCGGCCGACAGGTCGGTCAGGTCGCGCTCATTGTCGAACAGCCAGGCACGCTCGCCCTCGCCCCACCATGGCCTGAGGCGCGAATAGAGATCGGCGGCGGTCGGGCGCGAGCCGCCGCGGAACAGTTCGGCGAGGTGACGCAGCCGGCGATGTTCGACCGGCTGGTCGAAATTGGCGTCGATCGCGTCCTTGATCCGCGCGGTCTCGTCGATATCGGCGCCGCCCGCCAGTTGCGCGACCCAATCGATCAGGAACTGGCGGTTGGCCGGGCTGTCCTCGAGCTGCAACGGGTTGAGCCCCGCCGCCATGTCGGGACGCAGCACGTCGTAGCGCCCCCCGATCGCCCGGATGAACAGCTCCGCCCCGCGATCCTTGTCGAAGAAGATGATCCGCGGATGGAATTTGCGCGCCTGGGCCAGCAGGAAATTGACCACCACCGTCTTGCCCGAGCCCGATGGGCCGATGACGGTGAAATTGCCCAGGTCGCCCTGGTGGAAATTGAAATAATAGGGGCCGGCCGCGGTCGTCTCGAGCAGGCTGACCGCCTGGCCCCAATGATTGGCCTCGGGCTTGCCCAAAGCGAAATTATGACTCGACGCGAAGCCGGCGAAATTGCCGGTCGAGATCAGGCCGCGCCGCGCGATATATTTGAAATTGCCGGGGAACTGCGCCCAGAAAGCGGGCTCGAGCGCGATCTCCTCGCGCACCGCGATGATCCCCAGGTCGGACATCGAGGCCTGCACTTCGGCGACGCCGGCATTGACCTCCTCGATCGTATCGCCGTGCACCGCGACGGTCATGTGGTGCTCGCCGAACCCGGCGCGGCCCGCGGCGACATCGTCCTTGGCGTTCGACAATTCGGCGCGCAGGCTGACTGCCTCGTCCTCGGCCGAGCGCATCCGCCTGAGCGCCAGGTTCATCTTGCCGAGCGCTGCCTGGCGGTCGACGAAGCCGAACGACTGCGACACCGTGATCTCGAACGGCAGCCGCAGCAATTCGTCGAGCATCCCCGGCGCCGTCTGCGCGGGATAATCCTTGATCGACACCATGCCGACGAAGCTGCGCCCGGTATTGCCCGCCGGGCCCAATTCGATCGTCTCCTCGCCGAAACTGATCCGGCGATAGGGCAGATAGGCGCCGACGTCCTGCATCGGCATCAGCACCGGACGCATCTCGGCATTGTACAGCGCCGACAGGAATTCGAGCGGTTCGGAGCAGAAGCCCGCCTTGGTCTCGTAGACCGACAGCAGGCGCGGATCGTAGCTGCCGAGCTGCGCGAGCAACGCGTCGCGTGCGGTGTCGAGCTGGTGCACTTCGTGGCTGCGGGTGATGTCGGGATCGACCCCGGTGCTGCCGAACCAGCCGCGGATACGGTCGGCTACGCCGACACGACCCTGCATCGGGCGCCGCACAAGGGTCAGGAAGATGTCGTTGACGTAGAGCCGCCGCGCCGAAAGCCGCGCGCGCCATGCCGCATCCAGCCGGGTCGAGA
This sequence comes from Sphingomonas mali NBRC 15500, assembly GCF_001598415.1. GTDB lineage: Bacteria > Pseudomonadota > Alphaproteobacteria > Sphingomonadales > Sphingomonadaceae > Sphingomonas > Sphingomonas mali. The sequence goes on along the minus strand of NZ_BCYX01000011.1, from coordinate 36,026 downwards.
AATCGTCGGGAAACTTGTCCGACATCTCGGCATCGGCCTCACGCCTGATGACGTGATGATAGACCGCGAAGCGCGACGATCCGATCGCCTGCAGCATCGCGTCGCGCAGCGACTTCCTGTAATTGATCTCGTCGCTGTCGGCGGTCTCGAACAACAGGCCGCGCAGCTGGATGACCTGCATCAGCAAGCCGTCGCGCGTCTCGATCGTGTGATCGTCGACGTGCCGCGCATAAGGCAGATGCGCCCCGGCCGCTTTCTCGCGCGCGACGGCTCGCCGGTCGTTGGTCAGGGGCGGTAGGAGTTGCATCGCCAGATCGAATAATTGCGCACGCGCGGACAGCGGCTGACCTTGGCCAGCCACAAGTCGAAAAAGCGCGGCTCGCGCACGCACAGGATCATGCCGACGACATGGATGAGCGCGGCGGCTGCCAGCACCCAGATCGAATGGAAGATCAGGAACAATTCGGTCGCGACCACGCCGTTGACGACGAAATAGCTATAGGTCACGCCCGCAAACATCTGCGGCCGCGTCAACGCGACGAACAAGGGATCGCGATCGAGCCCCTCGGCCATGGCTCAATTGCCCAGGGTGGCGGTGGACTGGATTCCCGCGACGATCGAGGCGGCGCCGAACAGGATGAAGCAGCCGACGATGACGGTCGCGCCGTAGCGCCAGTTGATCCGCCCCGTCAGCATCATGAACCCGACCGCGGCGACCGCGATGATCGCGACGACGGTGGCGACCGTGCCGAGCAACGTGCCCTGCAGCCAGCGCACCGCGGACACCAACACGCCCGACCCGGCGGGGTCGTTGAGCGAATCCTGTGCGTACGCGACGCTGGCATTGATCATGCCGGCCAGCGCGGCCAGCAACGGTGCAATCCGGGACTTCATCAAACGCAACACGCCTTACCCCTCGCCTGCCGGGTTGGTGGCGCGTGAAGCCGCGGACGTGCGGCGACAGGCGCCCCCCGCACCCGAGTCGCGGGTGTGCACCAGCGCGCATCGCGTTTCAAGCGGCGCGCCCTTCCCCTCATGAAACGCGAATCGCGGGCAATGCGTTGAAAAGCCATGCCGTCCAGCGTGATACGCTCCTTTGACTATGATGAAGCCGCGCACCGGCTCGACATCCGCTTCGTCAGCGGGCGGCTCTATTCGTATCTCGACGTCCCAGAACGCGTCGCCGAGGCGATGCGCCGCGCGACCTCCAAGGGCGGGTTCTTCAACCGCCGCATCCGCGACCGCTATCGCTTCGTGCGGCGTTGACCGTTATCGTTACGCCCATGGCGAGGATACGAATCGGAATCGGCGGCTGGACCTACGAGCCGTGGCGCGGGACCTTCTTTCCCGACAAATGGCCGCAAAAGCGCGAGCTCGAATATGCCTCGCGCCAACTCACCGCGATCGAGATCAACGGCACCTATTATTCGGGATTCAAGCCGGCGACCTTCGCCGGCTGGGCGGAAGTCGTGCCAGACGACTTCGTCTTCACGGTCAAGGCATCGCGCTTCTGCACCAATCGCAAGGTGCTGGCCGAGGGCGGCGAATCGATCGCGCGGTTCGTCGGCCAGGGGATCGTCGAGCTCGGTCCCAAGCTCGGTCCGATCCTGTGGCAGTTCATGGCGACCAAGAAGTTCGACGCGGACGATTTCGGCGCGTTCCTAAAGCTGCTGCCGGCGAGCCATGACGGCGTGGCACTACGCCACGCGGTGCAGGTCCGGCACGACAGTTTCCACGTCCCCGAGTTCGTCGCCTTGTGCCGCGCGGCTGGCGTCGCGATCGTCTACGCCGAATCGGCCGATTATCCGGCGATCGCCGATGTGACCGGCGACTTCGTCTATGCCCGGCTGGAAAATGCGGTCGAAGAGGAACCGCAGGGCTATTCTGCCGACGCACTCGACCATTGGGCGGCGGTGGCGAAGGATTGGGCGGCGGGCGGATCGCCGAAGGGCCTGCCCTATGTCGCCGACCCGGCGCCAAAGAAGCCGCGCGACACCTTCATCTTCATGATCAACGGCGCCAAAGTCCGCGCACCGGCGGCCGCGCAGGCGTTGATCGCGCGGATTTAGGTCGCGAATGCATAAAACGGGGCGTGTCCGAGAATGGGTGGAAAGCGGACGCTTAGAGCATCACCAGCGACCATCGCATCTGCTGGCGAACGGATCGGTGATTATCATTGGCTGTCGCGTCACCGATTGAGGGCGGCACCGCTTGAGAGTTTTGCCAAACAACAGGATTGAGCGGCTCTTCATGGCTGCTACGCCTGTTTGGAAATCGTTCGCTGCTTGCCCGAACTCACGAAGATAGGAGAGCGCCGCCGTGCGTTTGACGCGTGGGCAAGCGCGAAGCAAATCACGGGCGGCCGTAGTCATAGCTTGCCATAGAGCAGGCTCGCCACCGGTGCGAAACCTCTGGTAAGGTGCGGAAAGAAAGCACTCAGACTCCGTCTTAACATCGATCTCGAGCATACCTCCATCATCGGTAAGATTTACTGTCAGGCTACCGTCTCGCGATCGCCACCGAAGATGAAGTTTTGTCCACTCTGTCGCAACATGCATGATCAAAGGCTCGTCCGGTTCGCGGGTGCGAACCTCCTCAATCAGAGCGACAGTGCCGAAACTCCGGCTTTGTTCGACCGTCGCGGCAACGCTAGGAGCGCCTGCGACGAAGCATAGCATCAGGAAAGAACCGAGATCAGCGAGCCTCATCTCAGCTTGATGCACCATCTCCGGCCAGTCCGCTATTGGGCGCTTCCAGCCTGACCGCTTTTATGAATCTAGGGGCAAGTATCTGCCCTCCAAGCCGTCGCCCCCGCGAGAGCGGGATGACAAAGAGGCAGATCGCTACCGTCGGGCCGGTGCCGGTGCAGCGGCGTTGCCTTGCAGCGCCGCGGCTTCCAGCGTGTCGAGCGCCTGGCGAGTCGCGATATAGCGCTGCGCGCCATCGAGCCAGGCTTTGGATTGCGCGGCGCCGGGCAGGCGCTTCACTTCCTCGACCGCGGCCTCGACTTGTCCCAGGGCGAGGAACCGGCGGATCCGCGCCAGCCGCTCGCCGGGCACCGGCGACGGCGCGTTGCGCGGGTGGATCACCACCAGGCTGCCGAGCATGCGGACGAACGACCCGCCCCAGCCGTCGCCCGCCGGCCCCAAGGCCAGCTGCGATCCGATCTGGTCGAGGCCGAGCCGCAGATCCTCTACCGTGATCGGGTTGCGCCCGGCATCGATGATCGCGGCAACCTCATTGGGGCGCGTGGTGCCGAACCGGTCTCGCAATTGCTGTTCGATATAGCCGAGAGACGATCCGCGATCGATCGCGCGGCGCGCGGCGAACGCGATCATCATCCCTTCGGCGCGCGTCGCATTGCCATAGGAATTGGCGGCTTCCCCCGTCACTGCGGCGGTGCGCTGCTCGAGCGCGGCGAGTTCGGCGGCGAGCATCTGCTGACGCGCCGAGAGCGAGGCGGGGTCGCTCGCCACCGGCGGCGCGACGATGACCTTGGTAGCGGGCGCCGCCGCTTGCGGCTCGGGCACGGGTTGCGCGGGGATCATCCGCCAGACGACCAGGCCGGCGATCAGCAGCCCGACGACGAAGGTGGCGAGTGCGATTCCGACGGTCGCCGTCAGGGTCAGTTGCCGGGCGGGCTGCGGGGGGCTCGGCGCTATGTCGTTCATGGCGTCCTTATCCGCCGCGCCGCGTGGGCGGTCAATCGGCCAGCGCGCGCGCAAGCGCAGTCAGTGCGGCATCGTCAGGGGTGGCGGCGGCCGCGACGTGTTCCCAGTCACCGCCCGCGGCATCGGCGGTCGCCGCGCTGATCGCCGCCAGCCGCACCGTCCGGCGATCGATCCCGGCGCGATCGATCAGGTCGGCGACGCGGCGCGCCGCGCGGGCCGAATGGAGCAGGACGACCGATCCCGCGAGCTGGTCGAGCGCCTCGATCGGAACGGCAACCGGGTCGCTGGCATAGACCGCGATCGCCTCGGCGATGATCGGATGACTCGCCAGGGCGCGGTCGCGGCCACCAAGCAGCAAGCCACGCCGCACGCCGCTTGCCGCGGCGGCGGCGACCAATGTCGTTGCGTCGCGATCACCGACCGCGACCACTTCCAACCCCGCATCGCGTGCCGCGGCAGCGGTGGCGTCGCCGACGGCATGGACGGGCAGTCCCCGGAGAACGGCAAGCGTCGGCCCGGCATGCCGCGGCGCATTGGCGCTGGTCAGCAATAGCGCATCGAATCGCGTGACGTCGGGCGGCGTCCAGTCGATCGCGTGGACCTCGAACAAGGGCAGCCGGATCGCGGTCAGCCCCAGCGCCTCGATCGCGGCGGCGGTCGCGGCGTTGCCAGGCTCGGGGCGCAGCACCGCGATGGCGCGGCTCATCCGCCGAACCCCGCGCGAATCGCCGGCGTCGCCCGCTCGAACAGCGCGCTTGCGAGGTCGCGCGCCAGTGTCTCGCCATCCGGCCCCGAGGCATCGCCGGCGACATGCTCGCCGCCATCCTCGGACAGCAATTCGGCGCGCAACGTCACAACATCGTCCGCGATCGTCGCCAGGGCGGCGATCGGCGAGTGGCAGGTCGCATCGAGCGCCGCGAGGAACGCGCGTTCCGAGCGCACCGCGCGGCTGGTCGCCTGATGATCGAGCGCCGCGAGCAAGGCCGCCGTCATGGCGTCATCGGCGCGGCATTCGATCCCGACCGCACCTTGCGCCGGGGCCGGCAGCATCTCCTCGACCGCCAGGGCGGTGCCGATATCGTCGCGTCCCAGGCGGTCGAGCCCCGCCGCCGCGAGCAACGTGGCATCAGCCTCGCCCGCCGCGAGCTTGGCCAGCCGCGTATCGACATTGCCGCGGAACAGCACCACCGACACATCGGGCCGCGCGCGCAGCACCTGGGCGCGCCGCCGCGGGCTGCTCGTGCCGACCACGCCATGTTCGCGGATCGCGGCGAGGCTGTCGGCACCGACCAGCCGGTCGCGGACATCGGCGCGCTTCAGCATCGCCGCGATGACGATGCTGTCGGGCCGGATCGTCTCGACGTCCTTCATCGAATGGACGGCAAGATCGATCTCGCCGTCGAGCAACGCGCGATCGAGCTCCTTGGTCCACAAGGCCTTGCCGCCGATCTCGGCCAGCGCGCGATCCTGGACGCGGTCGCCGGTAGTGCGGATAATGTGAATCTCACAGGCGATATCGTGCGCCGCCGCCAGCGCATCCTTCACCATATTGGCTTGGACCAGCGCGAGCGGCGATCCTCGCGTGCCGAGTTTGAGGACGGTCATCGCCCCCCTCTAGCGGGTCGCTTTCGGCTTGTCGGCACCGTATTTCGCGACCGGCCGCCGCGGCATTGCCACCTCTGGTCCGCGCCGGCGCCCCGCCCTAGCCTGGGGAGGATTCAATCCACCAGCTTCGTCTCTACGGCCGGGCCGCTTTCCAACGTTCGATGCACCGGGCATTTGTTGGCGATCACCAACAGGCGGTCGCGCTGTTCCTGGGTGAGGTTGCCCTCCAGCCGGATGTCGCGATGGAGGACCTCCAGCCGCGGCCGCCCGCCCGCCGCGGCGGCGCAATCGTCGGCATGACGGCGTTCGTGGCGGAGCAGCACCTCGACGCCTTCGGCCGGGATGCCCTCGGCGCGCGCGACGAGCTCGATCGTCATGGCGGTACACGTGCCGAGCGCCGCGAGCAGCAGGTCATAGGGCGTGGGGCCGAGGTCGCTGCCGCCCGATCGCAGCGGTTCGTCCGCCAGGAACGAGTGCCCCGACGCGTCGACCAGCTGGACGAACGTCCCTTCGCCCGAGCCGACGCGGACGCAGCCTTCGGGCAACATGTCGGGCGACTTGGCGGGCAGCAGAAAGGGCTCGACCCAGGCGGCGATGATCGACGCGGCATAGGATGCGCGCTCGGCATCGGTCAGCAGATGATCGGCGCCGTCGAGCGCGACGAAACTCTTGGGATGTTTGGCGGCGTCGTAGATCGCCTTGGCATTCTCTATCCCGACGACCTCGTCGGTCGGGGCGTGGAGAACCAGCAGCGCCTTTTTGAGGTGCGCCAGCCGCGTTGCCTGATCCTGTCCCTTGGCGGCGTCGAGAAAGTCGCGCCCGACGCGGAACGGACGTCCGCCGATCGCGACCGTCCCGACTCCTTCCGCCTCGATCCGCGCCGCGTCCTCCGCGCTGATATGATGCAGCGCATGCGCCGGGTCGAACGGCGCGCCGATCGTGACCACGGCGCGCGACGAGGGGATATGCGCCGCCGCGGCGATCACCGCCGCGCCGCCCAGCGAATGGCCGATCAGGATCGACGGCGCGCCGATCGTCGCCTCGAGATGCGCCGCCGCGGCGACGAGGTCGTCGATATTGGCGCCGAAATGGCTGTCGGCGAAGTCGCCGCCGCTCTTGCCGAGTCCCGTAAAGTCGAACCGCAGGGTTGCGATGCCTTGCGCTGCCAGTGCGGTGCTGACGCGCCGCGCGCCATGGCTCGCCTGGGTGCAGGTGAAGCAATGCGCGAACAGGGCGATGGAGCGGACGCGCCCCGGCGGCAGTTCGAGCGATCCCGCGAGTGGCACGCCCGCTTTATTCTCGAACCGAACCTCTCGCGCCATTCCCGCCTCCATTATCGCTGGAGCGCGGGCCTATAGCATGCACGTTACCGTTCGAAGGCCCGACCGGGCGGAAAAGCAGCGTTTTGATTGGCAGCGTGCCGGTTGGAGCGGGGACCGCGGCGGCCACCGCCGGGGTAGTTCAGGCCTCGGCTCCGGCCAGCGCCGCCTTGACGTCATTCTCCGCTTCCCTGTGCAGCGCCCAGAAATCCGGGACGCCGCGCCCTTCGAGCCGCGCCTCAAGCACCGCCAAATGCGACGTCCAGCCACCGCCGAAATTAGCTGCCTGATCGCGATTCTTGATGCCGCTATGGACTAGGGTCAGCAACGTTTTGCCCTCGCCCGCGTCCTTCAGTTCGAACGTGGCGATGCTGTCGGCGTCGCTGCCGAACGTATAGGCGATGGCGTGCGGAGGCTCATACCGCACCACCTTCTCGGTCCAGCGGCGGCCGATATTGCCGGCGAAGCGCTCTGGCGTGGGGATATCGTCGTCGGACAATTGGTCGTGATCGAACACGAATTCGATATCGCCCCCGACGCGGCCGTCGATTGACCCGCCCATGAACCAGCGCTGGCGAAGCTCGGACTCGGTCAGGTATTTCCACACCGTCTCGACCGGGGCGGGCAAGAGGCGCTCGAAGCGGAGCTCGGTTGCGGTGAGAATATCGGTCATCCTTTGTCTCCAATCGTGTCGGACAGCGTATCGAGGATCATCGTCCAGCCGTGCCGCGTCTGGTCTTCATACGCCGCCCAGGCCGGATCCATTTCATGAGTAAGCGTCAGTCGCGCGCCGGCCGCGGTGGGTGCGATCTCGATCGTCACGCGAGTCCATTGCCCTTCCTCCGCCGGATCGGCGGCGAACAGGAAGACCAGGCGGCGCGGACGGTCGATCTCTTCGAACAACAGCCGGTGGCGCGCATCGCCCGACGGCCGCCGCTCGACGATCAGCCCGCGCCCGCCAACCCGCGCATCGATCTCGCAGGTCAGCATCTCGCCGTCGGGCGTGGCGAACAGGAAACGCCGCGCGATCGCGGGATCGAGCCAGGCGTCGAACACGCGCTCGGGCGAGGCCGCGATCTCGCGGCTGACGGTCAGCGTAATGGGATCGGTCATGGCAGATTCACTTGCCAGGAGACGCCGAACCTATCATTCACCCAGGCGAACTTTCGGCTGAACCCGTAATTGCCCGGCGGCATCAACACGCCACCGCCCTCGGCCAATATAGTGGCGAGACGGTCGACCTCCTCCTCATCCTTGCAGGTCAGCATGAACGAGATCGACGGCGTGAAGGTGAAGGCGTGGTGGACGAAGCTGTCGCTGGCCAGGATCGGAAGGCCGGCGACCACCGCCCGCGCCAGCCGGACCGATCCTTCCGGGCCAGGCTCGCCGGCGCCATAGCGATCGACATGCTCGATCCGGCTTTCCGGAATCGCCGCGACGTAGAAGTCGAGCGCTTCCTCGGCGCGTCCCTCGAACATCAGGAAGGGCGTGGCGTCGATCATTTCAGTTTCTCCTGATCCTCGACGATGATCGCCTCCAGCCGATCGAGCGTCGACAACCAGAAACGCTCCCATTGCCGCAGCCATTCGTCGGCTTCGCGCAACCGTTCCGCCTTCAATCGGCAGAGCTGCTGGCGCCCGGCCTTGCGGCGCTCGACCAGCCCGGCGCGTTCGAGCACGCCGACATGCTTGGCGGCGCCGGCGAAGCTCATCGCGTGGGGCGCGGCGAGTTCGCCGACCGATCGTTCGCCCAGCGCCAGGCTGGCGAGCATCGCGCGACGGGTGGGATCGGCGAGAGCCGCGAACGTGAGATCGAGTCGTTCAACCATATGGTTTTATATTGCGCATTCGCGATAAAAGTCAACCGAGTGGTTTAACATTTTCCTCGCTCGATAAGCCCTCTCCCGTTTACGGGAGAGGGTTGGGTGAGGGTCTTCTTTCTTCTTCCAGGCGTTTGTCGAAACAGAAGAAGAAAGAAGACCCTCACCTTCCCACCGCTTCGCGGTGGGCCCCTCCCTCTCCCGCAAGCGGGAGAGGGGCTTAACGCCACGTCCGGCAAACCGCCCAGTTAAAAAACTTGCCAAGAGCGCCCCATTTGTCCGAAGCTCGTGAACCAATCTGGTTGGCTGGAGGGCGATATGATCACTGCGATCCGCGAAGTACGCCGTGCCAAGGGAATGACGCTCGACGATGTCGCGCAACGATGCGTGCCGCCGACCACCGCGCAGACGATCGGCCGGCTGGAGACAGGCATGCGGACGGTGTCGGTCAAATGGCTCAATCGCATTGCGGCGGCGCTCGGCGTCGAAGCCGCGGACCTGGTGCGGTTGCCCGATCAGGCGGATTTGCCCGTCGCCGCCGTGCTGGGCGCGGAGGGTGTGTTCGCGCCCGGCCGGGAAAGCCTGATCCCGCCGCCCCGCCCCGACGCCGGCGCCGTGGCAGTATCGGTCAGCGCGGGGATCGGCGACTATCGCGCGGGCGACACGATCTGGTGCGCGCGGCTGGCGCCCGAGTCATTCGGCCGCGCGCTCAACCGCGACGTGCTGGTGCCGCGCCCCGGCGGACGGTTCCTGTTCGGCCGGCTGATCGGGCGCGAAGGCGACCGGTTGCAGCTTCTTCCCCTCGGCTCCGGCCAACGCCAGCAAGTGATCAGCGACCCTGCCTGGATCGCGGAGGTCCGGACGCTGGTTCGCGCCTTGTGACGAAACAGGCAGGGGCCGTACAGCGAAGCTGCAAAGTCCCTAGACCAGTCCCCTGCCCCTGATCCGCAACGCCGGCGCGAAGGCGCCATCCTGTGGCGCGGGTAGCGTCAGCCGCAATGCATCGGCATCGCGGCGAAAGCGTAATTCGGGTCCGCCGATAAGGTCGACGCGCTCGATCACTGCATCGCGAAGCGCGTTCTTGCCGAGCGAGGCGATCGCGCTTTCGCCCGTCGGCCAGTCGAGGAAGATAGCGTAAAGCGTCTCGCCCTTCTTGGTGAAGCGGATGTCCTCGCCGGTGAAGGGCTTCTGTTTGTCTTCGCCGAACGCGCCGGCGGGCGGCGGCTTGGTCGGCCCTTCGCCATATTTGCGCCAGGGGCGCGTAGCGAAGATCGCCTCGCCGTTGCGCCGCGTCCAGCCCGTGAACTGGTCGACGATCGCCTCCTCCTTCTCGTCGATCGTGCCGTCGCCGCGCACCGGCACGTTGAACAGCAAGGTGCCGTTCTTCGACACGACGTCCGCCAGGATCTGCACGACCTGTTTGGCGCTCTTATAGCCGTTGCTCTCGTAAAGCGGCCGCGAATAATGCCACGATCCGATGCAGGTGCAGGTCTGCCACGGTGTTTCGAGGATATCATTGAGCACGCCGCGCTCGACATTCCAGGTGATCGCCCGCTGCGCGAACGCGTCGAGCAAGCCGCCGGTCATGATCACGTCGGGCGATCCGTGCCACTCGACCGCTTGGTTGTAATAATGTGCGACCGCTTCCAGCCCATATTTGCCGAACGGCACGCCGGCATGGTCCATGAACATGAGGTCGGGCTTGTAATCCTCGACGATCTGTTTCTGACGCCGCAACCACTTCTCGACGAACCGGAGATTGCCCGTCGGCACGCCTTCCAGCCACTGGCCGTCGCGCTTGTCGTGCCATTCCAGCATCGCCTTGGCCGAGCTGATGCCGTCGGGCGGCACGTAATAGGGCCCGGTATAGAGTTCCTGTGGGTCGAGCCCTTCCCAATATTTGCCGATGCCGTGCTGTTTGCGGAGCCAGTACGCATCGTAGCGGCGGCCGCGCATCGGCCCTTCCGCGTCATAGCCATAGGCCGGCTGGTACCAGTGCCAGGCGTGGCCCGAATGGTTGGAGACGCCGAACCGCAAGCCGGCATCGCGCGCGGCCTTTTCCCAGGTCGCCAGAATATCCTTCTTCGGCCCGACGCGGACGCTGTTCCATTCCTGGTGCTTGCTCGCGAACAGGTCGAGATTGTCGTGATGGCAACCCATCCCGACAAAGTATCGCGCCCCCGCGGCAGCATATTTGCGGACAAGCCGGTCCGGCTGCCAATTCTCGGCCTTCCACTGGCCGATGATGTCGATAAAGCCGGTCTGGCTGGGATGGCCATAACGCCGGAGATGGTCCTGATAGGCGGTTTCGCCTTGTTCCCACGGTTGCCGTCCCTGAGTGTATAGCAGCCGCGCATACCAGTCGCCGAACTCGGCTTGGCATTGCGGTCCCCAATGCGCCCAGATGCCGAGCTTGGCGTCGCGAAACCATTCGGGATGGCGGTACCCGGCCGCAAGCGAGCGCCAGTCGGCAGCAAACGGCTCATTTGTGGCTGCCTGCGCGACGCCAACGCCGCCGGCCAGGGCCGCCGCTCCTCCGCTCAACAGCACGTCACGTCTCGTCAGCATCGGTCGCTCCCCAAGGGTGTACGGGCAACACCCCGAATTCTCGTATATGAAAACACCAATTACATATGCAAGACTTACACATGCCCGATTGAGAATCTAGACCGAACGATGATCCCTCCCCACACGCGGCAAGATTTTTATCGCAAACGACCGCATCCGCGTCTTGGTAACCCGCGTCTCAAAGCATTTGGCTGCCGGTGAGCCCACACGCCTGACCGGCAATGATCGCTCGACGTGGACTTGCGACGCGCCGGCAATGGAAGCCGACTTCTATGCTGAGCCAGGAATGGTGGGCGGTGACGGTCTCGAACCGCCGACCCTCTCGGTGTAAACGAGATGCTCTACCAACTGAGCTAACCGCCCGTACGCTTGTCCTCTGACGCGATGCGCCCGCCAGCGCAAGGGGTCAGGCGATCGCCAGGCCGTTCTGTGCGAGCGTCGCGAAATAGCGGTTCATGCGATCGAGCGCCGCGTCGCTCAGCGCCATGAAGGCGCGGCGGCGGTCGAACGGGTCGGGCTCGCGCACGAACAAGCCGTCCTCGGTCATCCGTCCGATCCAGCGCAATGCGGTGCTGGGCGGCACCGCCGCGGCGATGCACAGGCTGGATACCGACACCTGCGCGCGTTCGAGATGCGCGGCATAGAGGTCGAGCAGCATGTCCCAGGCGGGATCCTCGAACAGCACGTCGGGGAACGGGCGGCTGCGCAGCCGCCGCGCGCGGATCGCCTTGCGGACATCGGCCGCCGCGACCTGCACCGGCTCGGCGGGCAAGCCATAGTCGCTGCGTTGATCGGCGACGTTGGCGGGAAGCGGGCGCGCCGCGGGTTCGACCGGCGCGACCAAGGCCTGCGCGATCGCCGCGGCAAGATCGGCCGGCCGCGGATCGCACAGCAAGGTGATCCGCCGGGCGAGCAGCGGCGCGGCGACCGCGTCGATCTGGCTTTCGGTCAACGTGACGATCAGCCCGAATTCGGTTTCCGGCACATGGCCGAGCCGGTCGACCGCGTCGTGCAGCGTATCACCTGCAAGATCCTCGAGTGCCGCGATGACGAGCTGCGCATCCGACATGCCGGGCGAGGCCGCATCCGACCAATCAGCCTCGGCGACAACCTCAGCGCCGGCCCTGATGGCCGCGGCGGCGAGATGAACGCGCGCGCCGGGCCGGCCCAGCACGAACGCCCTGGCGTGCTGGATCGATGCCGCGCCGCTCACCGCGATCACCCCAGCGCCTTGACGATTTCCTCGACCATCTTCTTGGCGTCGGCGAGGAGCATCATCGTATTGTCCTGATAGAAGACGTCGTTGTCGACGCCGGCATAACCGACGCCGCCCATCGAACGCTTGATGAACAGCACCGTCTTGGCCTTGTTCACGTCGAACACCGGCATGCCGTAGATCGGCGAGCTCTTGTCGGTCTTGGCCGCCGGATTGACCACGTCATTGGCGCCGATGATGAACGCGACATCGGTCTGGGCGAACTCGCTGTTGATGTCCTCGAGCTCGAACACCTCGTCATAGGGAACGTTCGCCTCGGCGAGCAGCACGTTCATATGGCCCGGCATGCGCCCCGCGACCGGATGAATCGCGTATTTGACGCGGACGCCCTCTTCCTTGAGCTTGTCGGCCATCTCGCGCAGCACGTGCTGCGCCTGCGCCACCGCCATGCCGTAACCAGGGACGATGATGACCTGTTCGGCCTGGCTCATCAGGAACGCCGCGTCCTCGGCCGATCCGCGCTTCCACGGGCGATCGGTTGCGGCCGCCGCCGCACCGCCACCGCTGTCGCCGCCGAAGCCGCCGGCGATCACGCTGATGAAGCTGCGGTTCATCGCGCGGCACATGATGTAGCTGAGGATCGCGCCCGACGAGCCGACCAGCGCACCGGTGATGATCATCGCGGTGTTGTGCAGCGTGAAGCCCATCGCCGCCGCCGCCCAGCCCGAATAGCTGTTGAGCATCGACACCACGACCGGCATGTCCGCCCCGCCGATCGGGATGATCAGCAGGAAGCCGATCGCGAAGCTGAGGCCTGTAATGGTCCAGAACACCCAGGGCGACTGATCCTGCGTAAAGTAGGCGACCAGTCCGAGAATGCCCGCGAGCACCGCCAGGTTGATGACGTGACGACCGGGCAACATGATCGGCTTGCCGCCCATATTGCCGTTGAGCTTGAGGAACGCGATCACCGAGCCCGAGAAGGTGATCGCGCCGATCGCGACGCCCAGGCCCATTTCGATCCGGCTCTGGGTGAAGATCTGGCCAGCCACGGCGATGCCGAAGGCTTCGGGATTGAGGAAGGCAGCACCCGCGACCAGCACGGCCGCCATACCGACCAGCGAGTGGAAGGCGGCCACGAGCTGCGGCATCGCGGTCATCGCGATGCGTCGGGCGGTGACGATGCCAATTGTGGCACCGATACCGATCGCTACGAGGATTTCGATCAACGTGACCGTGTCGAGACGTGCCACGTACGAATCTTCTGCAAAGTTCGTGACCAATAAGGGCGCGTGCGTCACCAACGTCGTCACCACGGCGATCGTCATGCCGATCATGCCGAAACGATTGCCGCGCTGACTCGAGGTCGGACTCGACAGCCCGCGCAGCGCGAGGATGAAGCACACCCCGGCAACCAGATAGGCCAGCGACGCCCAAGGATTCACCGCGATCGCTTCTTCCATTCTGTCCTACCCCGTCATGCCAGCGAAAGCTGGCATCTCCCTGTTACCCGCACGGCGCCAAGCCGCACGAGACCCCAGCTTTCGCTGGGGCGACGTTCATTTGTGACCGGCCGCCGGCCGATCCTTCTTCTTGTACATCGCGAGCATCCGCGCGGTGACCGCGAAGCCGCCGAAAATGTTGACGCTGGCCAGCACCACCGCGAGCAGGCCCAGCCATTTCGAGGTCGCGCCTGTGCCCCCGATCCCGATCGCCGCGCTGGCGATCAGCGCGCCGACGATGATCACCGACGAGATCGCATTGGTCACCGCCATCAGCGGCGTGTGCAGCGCCGGAGTCACCGACCAGACGACGTAATAACCGACGAACACGGCCATTACGAAGATCGAGAGGATCGAGATGAAGTCCATGCCGCCCTGCTCCTTTTACTTTTTCACGCTCGGCCCGATGCCGCGATCATCGATCGGGCGGTCGATCCGAATCTTTAAATGTTTGTCGGCGTCCATGGCGAGCAGGGTATAGCGCCCGCCGGCCATGTCGATGGTCTGGCCGATTCCCGAGAAACAGCTCTTGCCGGACTCGAGCAGCGGACGCCCCTTCATGTCTGTGATGCCGACATGGAGGCAAATGGTGCGCGTCCAGTCAGCAATGACCTGCTGCTGCGCCCTTTTCGGCAGGAGGTCGACATCAACCGCAGCGATATTGACCGGGTTCGTGGTTCCGACGCCATTGCGATACCGGTTCATTCCCGACTCGGGATCCGTAATTGTCATAAGCGCCTTGAAGTCGGCGATCATGATCTTCGGGTTAGACAATCCGCCGGTATCAGATTCTTTCAGGCACAAATTGTATTCAAAGCCGTTTAGGTTCGCTTCCGCTTCCTGCGTCGGTGTTTCGGCGGCGCGGTCGTCGAATCGCCAAGTGCAATACCAACCGCTCTCGCCGCCTGCCATCTTGACCAGTAGACCACCCTTGGGCAGCCAGACCTTGGTACCTTCAACCAAATCCCGATCGGTGGCATAAACCGATTGTGGCATCATCACCGCGGAATCAACGACACCGCCATGCTTGTCCAAGCTGAGTTCAGTCCCGGCAACGATGGCGGATTTGGTATCCCATAGCGCGTAAGGAAGTCGCTTGACCGCGACCCAAGGCCGGGAGTCGACAAGCGGAATGTAAATGATGCTCGCGGTTGCACGTGTCGCGAAAAGGCATACCATTCCAACGGCCAGGGTCAGCCCAATTCGGTTCACCCGAGCAATCTCGCGTTCACGACTGCGCCGTCCTTGGTCAGCCGCACCGCATCCCCGATCTCCTCGTCGAGCACTGGCTTACCCGCTTCCTTGTCCCAGAAGGTCGACAAGAAATTGTACAGGTTGCGCGCAAAGAGCGCCGAGCTGTCGGTAGCGAGACGCGAGGCGACGTTCTTGTGTCCGACGATGCGGACGCCGTGCTTCTCGACGACTTCACCCGCGACCGAGCCCTCGACATTGCCGCCGCTTTCGACCGCGAGATCGACGATCACGCTGCCCGGACGCATCGTCGCGATCTGGGCGTCGCTGATCAGCCGCGGCGCGGGACGGCCGGGGATCAACGCCGTGGTGATGACGATGTCCTGCTTGGCGATATGGCCGGAGACCAGTTCGGCCTGCGCCTTCTGATATTCCTCGCTCATCTCGGTGGCATAGCCGCCCGACCCTTCGCCCTCGATCCCGGCGACATTCTCGACGAAGATCGGCTTGGCACCGAGCGACTGGATCTGCTCCTTGGTCGCCGAGCGCACGTCGGTTGCCGAGACCTGCGCGCCGAGGCGCCGCGCGGTGGCGATCGCCTGGAGGCCGGCAACACCCACGCCCATCACGAAGCATTTGGCCGCCGAGACGGTGCCCGCCGCGGTCATCATCATCGGGAACGCCCGGCCATATTCGGCCGCCGCGTCGAGCACCGCCTTGTAGCCGGCGAGGTTCGCCTGGCTCGACAAGATATCCATCGACTGCGCACGGGTGATGCGCGGCATGAATTCCATCGCCAGTGCTTCGATGCCGGCGGCAGCATAGCCGTCGACCCGCGCGCGTTCGCCGAACGGGTTGAGCCCGGCGACCAGCCAGGCGCCCTTGGCGGCGTCCTTCAGATCGGCCGGATCGGGCCCCTGGATGCCGAGCACGATATCGGCGCCCTTGAGCACCGCTGCCCGCGTTCCGATCGTCGCGCCCGCCCCTTCATAGCCGGCGTCGTCATAGCTGGCGGCAGCGCCTGCGCCCTGCTCGATCGCGACCTGGGCTCCCAGCGCGACGAACTTCTTGACCGTTTCCGGAGTCGCCGCGACGCGGCGCTCGCCCGAAGCGGTTTCCCGCAGGACGGCGATCTTCACCCGGGGCTTACTTGTGACCGGAGGAGATGAGCCAGATCACGATCGCCGCGATCAGGAAGCACCCCACCGCACCATATTTGAGCATCCCGAGCACCGAGTGATACGTCGATTCGTGTGCCTTCATGTCGGTCTGGTCGGCCATGCCGCAATTCTCTCCGCCCTGATTGTGCCGCGGTCTTAGCCAGCACCGCCCTTCGCCTCAAGCCCGCAAGCGTTAAGTTAGCGCCCGCATACGCTTAAGCTCACCTTTACCCCCTTCGCCTATGGTTACCCGATGAACAGGGAGCAGAAGAGGGCGGGATGACGCGCAACGGACAGCGCCTCCTGATGTTGATCGACGACGAACCCGCGCAGCGCCGTCTGGTTTCGGCGATTGCCGCGCGGCGCGAATGGCGTTCGGTGTTCGCCCCCGACGGAGAAACCGCGATCGCCATGCTCGGTACGCAGGACGGGATGCAGCTCGACGCGATCCTGCTCGACAGTTTCGGCCCCGAAAGCGAGGCCGAGGCGCTGATCAAGGAATTACGCGCCCGGCGTCCGCAACTCCCCATCTTGATGCTCACCGCCAACGGCTCGGTCGCGCAAGCGGTTGCCGCGATGCGCGCGGGCGCCACCGATTATCTGGTCAAGCCGTTCGCGTCCGAGCGCCTGTTGTCGGCGCTCGAAGCGGTCATCGCCGGCACCGACGCCGGCGAACTGCGCCCATTGACCGAAAAGATTCCCGCCTTGCTCGGCTTCGACGAGATCGTGGGTGCGTCGCCCGATTTCCGCGCGGCATTGGCGATCGCGGCCAAGGCGGCACGCGCCCGCGTGCCGGTTCTGATCGAGGGTGAAAGCGGCGTCGGCAAAGAAGTCGTCGCCGAGGCGATCCATGCCGCCTCCCCGCGCGGCAAAAAGCCGATGATCGCGATCAATTGCGGCGCGATCCCCGCCAACTTGGTCGAAAGCGAGCTGTTTGGGCACGAAAAGGGCGCCTTCACCGGCGCGTTCGAGCGCAAGATCGGCAAGTTCGCCGATGCCGATGGCGGCACCCTGTTCCTCGACGAAATCGGCGAGATGCCGCTCGACGCCCAGGTCAAATTGCTCCGCGTGCTGCAATCGGGCGAAGTCCAGCCGATCGGCGCGCGCCACACGCGGGAAGTCGACGTCCGCGTCATCGCCGCGACCAACAAGCGCCTGATCGAGGAAGTCGAGGCCGGCCGGTTCCGCGAGGACCTCTATTACCGCCTCAACGTCGTCCAGGTGACGATTCCGCCCTTGCGCGAACGAATCGGCGACATTCCCGCACTTGCCCGGCATCTGCTCGCGCGGATCGCCGACCAGCCCGGGCTGCGCCCGCTCGGCATCACCGACGACGCGCTCGCGCTGCTCGGCCGCTATGCCTGGCCGGGCAATGTCCGCCAGTTGCAGAACGCGCTCTTCCGCGCCGCGGTGCTGTGCGAGGGCGACGCGCTGACTCGCGCCGACTTCCCGCAGATCGCCGCGCTCGGCACCGCGCGCGTGCCGACCCCGGGTGGCCAGATGGCGACCTCGGGCGGCGTCACCCTATTCCGCGCCGACGGCAATATGCGGCCGCTGGAAGAGATCGAGGCCGACGTCATCCGCCTCGCCATCGGCCATTATCGCGGCCGCATGACCGAAGTGGCACGGCGGCTCGGGATCGGGCGCTCGACACTGTATCGCAAGCTCGGCGAACTCGGCATCGACAACGCGGCGTGAGGGGTGAACCCCTATCCGGCCTGCGGGGGGAGGAACTGAGCTTTGAACCCCTCTCCCGCTTGCGGGAGAGGGCTTTTGGCACCCGCTTCCGCCATTGCCGCCCCGTCGGACTCACCCTAGTGCCACCCCCATGCGCATCACCGATACCGACATCGCCCTCGCGATGGCTCTGGCCGACGCCGCCGGCGCCGCGATCCGCCCGCATTTCCGCGCGCCCTTCGACGTCGAGATGAAGGAAGACGCCTCCCCCGTCACGATCGCCGACCGCGCCGCCGAACAGGCGATGCGCGCACTACTCGCTGCCGAGGCACCGCGTGACGGCATTTCGGGCGAGGAATTCGGCACGACCGAGGGATCGACCGGACGGCAATGGGTACTCGATCCGATCGACGGGACGCGGGCGTTCATTGCCGGGCGGCCGCTGTTCGGCACCTTGATCGCGCTGGTGATCGACGGCTGGCCGGCGATCGGGATCATCGACCAGCCGATCCTGAAGGAGCGTTGGGTCGGCGCGATCGGGCGCCCGACCCTGTTCAACGGCAAGCCCGCCACGACCCGGACGTGCCGCGAGTTGAGCCATGCACTGCTCGCCACCACCTCGCCCGCCTTGTTCGACGATGCCCAGCTCCATGCCTTCGAACATCTCGATTCGGCGGTGCGCTCGGTCGTGCTCGGCGGCGATTGCTACAATTACGCCACCTTGGCGTCGGGCTGGCTCGACCTCGTCGTCGAAGCGGGTCTCAAACTCCACGACTTCGCCGCGCTCGTGCCGGTGATCGAAGGCGCCGGTGGACGGATGTGCGACTGGTCGGGCGACCCGCTGACGGCGGCCAGCAATGGCGAAGTGGTCGCCGCAGGCGATCCGGCGCGCATCGAGGAAGTGCTGGAGGCGTTGGCCTGTCGGGGCCACTGATTTTTCGCGCAGAGGCGCAGAGAGCGCCGAGGCAGGACGAGCGGCAACGCCGCTCCCTCTTCACAACCGATTCGCATGGGCGCCTGCGGCGAGCAACTCTTCCAACGATCTCTGCGCCCTCTGCGCCTCTGCGCGAACCATAAACCCACAAGCCGAGGTTGCTTTTCCAAGGACTCACGGCTATGCGCGCCCACTTCCGAGCGATGCGGATGAAGTTTGCCCGGCCATCAAGGGCTGCCGCGGCATGCTTGCGCATCGCCATAGAGAAAGGACCAAAATGCCCAAGCTCAAGACCAAGAGCGGCGTGAAGAAGCGCTTCAAGCTCACCGCCACCGGTAAGCTGAAGCACGGCGTCGCCGGCAAGCGCCACCGGCTCATCAGCCACAACGGCAAGTACATTCGCCAGAACCGCGGCACCACGGTGCTGTCGGACGCCGACACCAAGACGGTGAAGGCCTGGGCCCCGTACGGCCTGAACTGAGGAGCTAGACAGATATGGCACGCGTCAAACGTGGTGTGACCACCCGCGCCAAGCACAAGAACATTCTTGAGCAGGCCAAGGGCTATTCGGGCCGCCGCAAGAACACCATCCGCATCGCTCGTCAGGCCGTCGAAAAGGCCGGGCAATATGCGTATCGCGACCGCAAGGTCAAAAAGCGGACTTTCCGCGGTCTGTGGATCCAGCGCATCAACGCCGGCGTCCGCGCCGAGGGTCTGACCTATTCGCAATTCATGCACGGCCTGAAGCTCGCCGGCATCGACCTCGACCGGAAGGTCCTGGCCGATATCGCGATGCACGAGTCGGAAGCGTTTACCGCCATCATCGCTCAGGCGAAGGCGGCACTGCCCCAGGCCGCCTGAGCGACCTGTAGCGAGTGAAGATACGGGGCGTCGGTGGCAACACCGGCGCCCTTTTCTTTTGGTGATCTGGAGGGTGCGCGGGATTGGCACGCTTATCCTCCCCCGCCAGGGGGAGGTGGCGCGCGAAGCGCGTCGGAAGGGGAGGAAGCACCGCCGATGGTTGATCGCAATCCGCCCCCTCCGTCAGCCTGCGGCTGCCACCTCCCCCTGGCGGGGGAGGATTGAAACGATCAGAGCGTCTTCTGATTACTGGTGAGAGAACTGACGTGGTCGAATTACGAGCAATGCAGGATGGCGATTTCGCGTGGCTGCTGGGCGATGGCCCGGCGCCGGCGGAAGCGCCCGCAATCTGCGAGGGCGGCGTGGCACCTCGTGAGGTGGTCGAGCTCATCCGTGGCGTCGCCGCGAAGAACCGCGAGGCCTTGGGCGGCGACGTGGCGTGGCTGGTCGTCGCGGAGGGTGAAGCGGTCGGGATGATCAGCTTCACGCGCCCGCACGACGGCAAGCGTCCGGAGATCGGCTACGGCATCGCCGACAGCCGCCAGGGGCGCGGTCACGCGACCGGCGCGGTCACCGCGCTACTGCCGATCGTACGCATGGCGGGCTTTGACGGCTTGACCGCGGAGACCGGGGTCGACAATCGGGCCTCGCAAATAGTGCTGGAGCGCAACGGCTTCACCCGTACCGGCGAGCGCACCGACCCCGAGGACGGCGACCTCTATCTATGGACGATCGGATTGAACGATGAGTGATCTCGACCAGCTCCAGCGCGACCTGCTCGCGGCGATCGGCAGTGCCGATCTGGCCGGGCTGGAGGACATCCGCGTCTCGGCGCTCGGCAAGTCGGGCAGCGTGACCGGATTGCTCAAGACATTGGGCGGCATGTCGCCCGAGGAGCGCCAGACGACCGGCCCGCGCATCCATGCGCTGCGCGAAGCGGTGAGCGAGGCGCTGACCGGGCGCAAGGCGGGGCTCGAACGCGAAGCGCTCGACGCGCGGCTGGCGGGCGAAACGCTCGACATGACCTTGCCGGTGGATGTCCCGGCGGCCGGCACGGTCCATCCGGTCAGCCAGGTGATGGACGAGCTTGCCCAAATCTTCGCCGATCTGGGCTTCGCGGTCGCGACGGGACCGGAGATCGAGGACGACTGGCACAATTTCACCGCGCTCAACATTCCGGAGTCGCATCCGGCGCGGGCGATGCACGACACTTTCTACTTCCCCGACCAGCCGGACGGGGAGCGCAAGATGCTGCTCCGCACGCACACCTCGCCGGTGCAGATCCGCACGATGGTCAACCAGCAGCCGCCGATCCGTATCATCGCCCCCGGCCGCACCTATCGGTCGGATTCGGATGCGACGCACACGCCGATGTTCCACCAGGTCGAGGGGCTGGTGATCGACAAGGGGATCACGCTCGGCCATCTCAAATGGACGCTCGAGACCTTCCTGAAGGCCTATTTCGAGCGCGACGACATCGTGCTGCGGCTCAGGCCCAGCTATTTCCCCTTCACCGAGCCGTCGGCGGAAGTCGATGTCGGCTACACGATCCAGAACGGCAAGCGCGTGATCGGCGGGTCGGACCATTGGATGGAAGTGCTGGGCAGCGGCATGGTCCATCCCAAGGTGATCGCGGCGTGCGGGCTCGATCCCGACGAATGGCAGGGCTTCGCCTTCGGCTGCGGGATCGATCGGCTGGCGATGCTCAAATACGGCATGGACGACCTGCGCGCCTTCTTCGACGGCGATATCCGCTGGCTCAAACATTACGGCTTCACGGCGCTCGACGTGCCCACGCTGAGCGGGGGAGTAGGGGCATGAAGTTCACGCTGAACTGGCTCAAGGAGCATCTCGACACCCAGGCATCGCTCGACGACATCGTCGAGGCGCTGACCCGCGTCGGTCTAGAGGTCGAGGGCGTCGACAATCCCGGCGAGAAATTGGCGGCGTTCAAGGTCGCGCGCGTGCTGACCGCCGAGCGTCATCCCCAGGCCGACAAATTGCAGGTGCTGACCGTCGATACTGGCGACGGTGCGCCGCTCCAGGTCGTGTGCGGCGCGCCCAATGCGCGCGCCGGGCTGGTCGGCGTGCTCGGCCTGCCGGGCGCGATCGTGCCCGCCAACGGCATGGAGCTCAAGGTCTCGGCGATTCGCGGAGTCGAATCGAACGGCATGATGTGTTCGACGCGCGAGCTCGAGCTGGGCGACGACCATGACGGCATCATCGAGCTGCCGGCCGACGCGCCGGTCGGGACCACCTTCCCCGATTATGCCGGGCTCAACGATCCGGTGATCGACGTGTCGATCACCCCCAACCGTCAGGATTGCATGGGCGTGCGCGGCATCGCGCGCGATCTCGCCGCGGCGGGACTGGGGACGCTCAAGCCGCTCGCCCAGGTCTATCGATACCCCACCCCCGTTCGCCCTGAGCTTGTCGAAGGACGTGGCGAGCTACGTGCTTCGACAGGCTCAGCACGAACGGAAGTTCCTGAGGTCACGGGCGAAGGCCCGGGTCCCGACGTGCGGACCGACGACAGTGCGGGCTGCCCGGCCTTCTACGGCCAGGAAGTGCGTGGCGTGACCAATGGCGCCGCCCCCGAATGGATGCGCCGGTTCCTGACCGCGATCGGGCAGAAGCCGATCTCGGTGCTGGTCGACATCACCAATTTCGTCTCGGTCGATCTCGGCCGGCCGCTCCACGTCTATGACAAAGCCAAGCTCTCGGGCGGCCTGGTCGCGAGGCGCGCCAAGGCGGGCGAGCAGGTGCTGGCGCTCAACGGCAAGACCTATACGCTCGACGAGACGATGACGGTGATCGCCGACGATGTCGCCGTTCACGATATCGGCGGCATCATGGGCGGCGAACATTCGGGCGTGTCCGAGACGACCACCGACGTGGTCATCGAATGCGCCTATTTCGACCCCGACCATATCGCGCGGACCGGGCAGAAGCTCGGGCTGACCAGCGATGCGCGCCAGCGGTTCGAGCGCGGCGTTGACCCGGCGTTCCTCGACGACGGCCTGGCGATCGCGACCAAGCTGGTGCTCGATCATTGCGGCGGGACGGCGAGCGAGATTACGCGAGCGGGCGAACCTCCGCTCACACTGCGCACGATCGGCTACGATCCGTCGCGGGCGGAGACGCTGGGCGGCCTCGCCGTCGCGCCCGAGCGGCAGAAAGACATTCTCGAGCGCCTCGGCTTCTCGGTCGACGGCGACTGGCAGGTCACGATCCCGACCTGGCGTCGCGATATCGACGGCTCGGCCGATCTGGTCGAGGAAGTCATCCGCATCGAGGGGATCGACAAGGTCCAGCCGGTGCCGCTCGACCGCGCGCCCGGCGTGGCGCGCCCGACCGCGACGCCCGAGCAGAAACTCGAACGCAAGCTGCGGCGAGCCGCCGCGGCGCGCGGGCTCGACGAAGCGGTGACCTGGAGCTTCCTGAGCCAGGCCGAGGCCGACGCGTTCGGCGGCGGCGCCTGGAGCCTGGCCAATCCGATCAGCGAGGACCTCAAGGTCATGCGCCCGTCGCTGCTGCCCGGCTTGCTGTCGGCGGCGGCGCGCAACCTCAATCGCGGCGCGGGCAGCGTGCGGCTGTTCGAACTCGGCCGGCGCTATCTCGCCGAGGCCGAGCGTCCGACTTTGGGCGTGGTGCTGGCGGGTGACCGCCGCCCGCGCGGCTGGCAAGGCGGCAAGGCGCAGGGTTTCGACGCGTTCGACGCCAAGGCCGAAGCGCTGGCGTTGCTCGCCGCCGCGGGTGCTCCGGTCGACAACCTCCAGGTGATGGGTGACGCGGGCGAGACCTGGCATCCCGGCCAGTCGGGGACGTTGCGGCTGGGCCCGAAGACCGTGCTCGCCGCGTTCGGCATGCTCCATCCCTCGACCGCCAAGGCGTTCGACCTCGACGGCCCGGTCGCCGCGGTCGAACTCTATATGGACGCGATTCCGGGCAAAAGGTCGTCGGGCTTCATGCGCCCGGCCTATGCGCCACCAGCGTTGCAAGCGGTCAAGCGCGACTTCGCTTTCACCGTCCCCGCCGGCCTGACCGCCGACGCGCTGACTCGTGCGGTGCGCGGATCGGACAAGGCCGCGATCACCGCCGCGCGCGTCTTCGACCTGTTCGAGCGTGACGGCGTGAAGTCGATGGCGATCGAAGTGACGCTGCAGCCGAGCGACAAGAGCTTCACCGATGCCGACCTCAAGGCGGTGGCGGACAAAGTCGTCGCCGCGGCGGAGAAGCTTGGGGCAACGCTTAGGGGTTAACCTGCCCCGTTCGTGCTGAGCCTGTCGAAGCACGTTTGGGAGACACACGCCCTTCGACAAGCTCAGGGCGAACGGATGGAGAAACGGACGATGCGAACAGCCCTGATCACCGGCGGAACCTCGGGCATCGGCGAGGCGGCGGTACGCGCGTTCGTCGCCGCCGGCTGGCGCGTGATCGCGACCGGGCGGCGCAAGGAACGGCTCGATGCGCTGGTCGCCGAGCTTGGCGCCGACAAGGTGCATCCTGCGGTGTTCGACGTGCGTGACGAGGCCGCGCGCGACGCGGCGCTCGACGCGCTACCGGCCGAGTTCAGCGCGATCGACCTGTTGATCAACAATGCCGGGCTCGCGCTTGGCACCGCGCCGGCGCAGTCCGCCTCGCTCGATCAATGGAAGACAATGATCGACACCAATGTCACCGCTCTGGTGTCGCTGACGCGCAAGCTGCTGCCCGCCTTGGTCGAGCGCAAGGGCGCGATCATCAACATCTCGTCGGTCGCGGCGACCTATCCCTATACCGGCGGCAATGTGTATGGCGGCACCAAGGCATTCGTGCACCAGTTCAGCCTGGGGCTGCGCTCGGACCTCGCCGGTACCGGGGTACGCGTGACCTCGATCGAGCCGGGTATGGTCGAGACCGAATTCACCCTGGTCCGCACCGAGGGCAACCAGGAAGCATCGGACAAGCTCTATGGCGGCGCCAATCCGATGACCGGCGAGGATATCGCGAACACGCTGCTATGGGTCGCCCAGCTGCCGCCGCACCTCAACATCAACACGATCGAGCTGATGCCCGTCAGCCAGTCCTTCGCCGGGTTCCAGGTCGCGCGCGGCTGAAGGTTTCGCGCGCAGGTTTCGGGTTGCGCCGGATCGCCAGCGCAACGACACGGGCGGGATGACCGACTCCGACTTCACCGCGATGATGCACGCCGCCCAGGCGGCAATCGACTATCGCCGCCGCATCGCCACGGCGGAGACCACGCCCGCCGCGACCTATGCCGAGATCCTGCCAGCGTTCGACGCGCCGGTGCCCGAGCAGGGCGGCGATGCCGACGCGATCATCGCCGAGCTGATCGAGCGAGCGACGCCGGGAATCCGCGCCTCGACCGGGCCGCGCTTCTATGGCTGGGTGATTGGCAGTTCGCACCCGACCGGGGTCGCCGCCGACTGGCTGACCGCCGCCTGGGGACAGAATGCCGGCAATATCCTGGCCGCACCCGCCGCGAGCGCGGTCGAGGCAGTCGCGGCGCGCTGGCTGCTCGAGCTGCTCGGCCTGCCCGGCGAGGCATCGGTCGGCTTCGTCACCGGCGCGACCGTCGCCAATTTCGTGTGCCTCGCCGCGGCACGGAGCGAAGTATTGCGCCGCACCGGTTGGGACGTCGAGGGCGACGGCATGTTCGGTGCGCCGCCGATCACCGTATTGATCGGCGCCGACGCGCACGCCACGGTGTTTTCAGGGCTCAAATATCTCGGCCTTGGCGCAAAGCGAGTGACATGGGTCGCGACCGACGACGCGGGGCGCATGCTGCCGAGCGCGTTCGAGACGGCGTTGAAGGCGGCGCCGGGGCCGATCATCGCGATCGCCCAAGCTGGGCAGATCAATAGTGGGGCGAGCGATCCGTTCGCCGCAATCGCACCGATGGCCCGCGAGGCGGGCGCGTGGCTGCATGTCGATGGCGCGTTCGGATTGTGGGCACAGGCCAGCCCGCGCTACTCGCACCTGACCCAGGGCGTCGAGCTCGCCGACAGTTGGGCGACGGACGGACATAAATGGCCGCAGACGCCGTACGATTCGGGGTTCGCGATCGTCCGCGATGCCGAGGCGCATCGCCGCGCCATGGCGATCTCCGCCAGCTATCTTCCGCCCGCCGAGGGCGCCGAGCGCGACCCCTCGGCCTATGTCCCCGAACTGTCGCGCCGTGCACGCGGGTTCGCCGCCTGGGCGATGATCCGCCAATTGGGCCGCGAAGGGATAGCCGAGATGGTCGAGCGCTGTTGCCGCGTCGCGACCCGGATCGCCGAGCGCGTCGCCGGCGAGCCGGGAATCGCGTTGGTGATGACGCCCGAGCTCAATCAGGTGATGTTCCGCTTCGGCGATGACGACGCGGCAACGCTCGCCACGGTGCAGCGCGTGCAGGACGATGCGATCG
The DNA here is from genome assembly GCF_001598415.1 of Sphingomonas mali NBRC 15500. Taxonomy (GTDB): domain Bacteria; phylum Pseudomonadota; class Alphaproteobacteria; order Sphingomonadales; family Sphingomonadaceae; genus Sphingomonas; species Sphingomonas mali. The sequence continues at coordinate 10,091 of NZ_BCYX01000011.1, read as the reverse complement.
CCTGGATCGGCGGCGCTCTATGGCACGGCAAATGGGTGATGCGCGTGTCGGTCAGCTCGTCGGCGACGACCGAGGCGGATGCGGACCTGACCGCGGAGGCGATCGTTTCCGCCTGGCGGGCGGTGCGCGACGCGGGAGAGGCATGATGAGCGATGGCCTGATCGAGATCGGCAACGACCGGCTGTCGGCGGCGATCAACCCGCTCGGCGCCGAACTCACGCATCTGCGCGACGCCGATGGCCGCGAGCTGATGACCGATGCCGATCCGGCCTTTTGGACCGGGCACGCCCCGATCCTGTTCCCGATCGTCGGGCGGCTGAACGGCGACACGTTGCGGCTCGATGGCCGCGACTATGCGATGAAGCAGCATGGCTTCGCGCGGCGCCAGACGTTCGATCTGGCCGCACGCACCGCCACCAGCGCGACGTTTCGACTGACCGCCAATGACGAGACACGCGCCTGCTATCCGTTCGAGTTCGCGTTGGAGGTGGGTTTCACGATCGACGCGGTGACGCTGACCATCGATGTGCGCGTGTCTAATCCCGGCGCGGCGCCATTACCCGCGAGCCTGGGCTTTCACCCCGCCTTCGCCTGGCCGCTTCCTTATGGGCGGTCGCGCGATGAGCATCGCATCATCTTCGCCGCCGACGAACCCGGGACAATCGTCGAGCTTGCCGACGGGTTGTTCGCGGCGAAGCGCCCATCGCCGCTCGACGGCCACATCCTCCACCTCGTCGATGACCTGTTCGCTGACGACGCGTTGATCTGGGATCCGATCGCGTCGCAAAGCGTGACCTATGGCGCAGCCGACGGCCCGCAGCTCAAGGTCGATTTTCCGGACACGCCCTATCTCGGCATCTGGACCAAGCCTGGTGCCGCCTTCGTTTGTATCGAGCCCTGGCACGGCCATGCCGATCCGGCCGGCTTTACCGGCGAGTTCCGGACCAAGCCCGGCGTGTTCGAGGTCGCGCCGGGCGGCGACTGGACATGTTCGATGGCGATAACGCTCGAAGCCTGACTCCTTGCCGATGGCGCGGCGCTCGCCATATCGCGCGGGACACGGAGGGGGATCGGGGATGCTGATCGCGCTGATATCTTTATGGGCCGCGCTGCTGATGGCCCAGGGAACACCGATCGGGAATCGCCTGCATCGCTTGTTGGTCGAAGCGCCCGCGCGACGCCTGTCGCGGATCGGCCGCGGCCAAATCCTGTTCGGACTGCTCACTCTCTCCATCATCGTTAGCGTGATCTGGCTGCTCGACAATGACGGGCGGATGCTCGTCACGATGGGCCTGCCCGATTTCCTGGGCTTCGCCACGGCGATCGACCTGTCGGCGTTGCTCGATCTTGCCGCGGTAGCCGTTATCGCGGCGACGACGATCCGTTTCCGCGCCGCCGGCGCCTGGATGCGGCAGAAGATCGCGCCGCGCCGACCGCGCGTCCGCCGGCCGCGCGGGCAGCGGCTGCATCGGCCCGCCAATGACGACGAGGACCGACGAGCCCTCGCCGCCTGACGCCGCTCAGCTTGCCGGTAGCGCCGCCACACCCTAGGAGCCGCGCACCATGAGCATTTCCGACCGCCGCACTTTCGCGATCATTTCGCACCCCGACGCCGGCAAGACCACGCTGACCGAAAAGCTGCTCTATTTCGGCGGCGCCATCCATCTGGCCGGCGAGGTCAAGGCGCGCGGGCAGACCCGACGCGCGCGCTCAGACTGGATGAAGATCGAGCAGCAGCGCGGCATCTCGGTGACCAGTTCGGTGATGACGTTCGAGAAGGACGGCATCACCTTCAACCTGCTCGACACGCCGGGGCACGAGGACTTTTCCGAGGACACGTATCGCACGCTGACCGCGGTCGATTCGGCCGTCATGGTGATCGACGCCGCGCGCGGCATCGAGGCGCAGACGCGCAAATTGTTCGAGGTCTGCCGGCTGCGCTCGGTGCCGATCATCACCTTCGTCAACAAGGTCGACCGCGAAGGGCGCCCACCGTTCGAACTGCTCGACGAGATCGCCGACGTGCTGGCGCTCGACGTCGCGCCGATGAGCTGGCCGGTCGGCATGGGTGGGCAGTTCCAGGGCGTGCTCGATCTCGTCACCAACAAGGTCAGCCGGCCCGAGGGCGACAGCCGCGAATTTCTCGGCAAGGTCGACGACGCGCCCGAGCTGCCGATCGACATCGCCGAGGAAGTCGAATTGGCGCAGGCCGGCTATGCCGCGTTCGACGCCGACGCCTATCGCCATGGCGACCTTACGCCGGTCTATTTCGGATCGGCGCTCAAGGATTTCGGCGTCGCCGAGCTGATCGCCGCGCTCGCCGATTACGCCCCGCCGCCGCGGCCGCAGCCGGCCGAGCCGGCGCCGGTCTCGCCCGATTTCGACGAGGTCACCGGCTTCGTGTTCAAGGTCCAGGCGAACATGGACCCGCAGCATCGCGACCGCATCGCATTCATGCGACTGTGTTCGGGTGTGTTCAAACGCGGCATGAAGCTGACCCCGACCGGCCATGGCAAGCCGATCGCGGTGCATTCGCCGATCCTGTTCTTCGCGCAGAATCGCGAGGTCGCGGACGAAGCCTATCCCGGCGACATCATCGGCATTCCCAATCACGGCACGCTGCGAGTCGGCGACACCTTGTCCGAGCGCGCCGATGTGCGCTTCACCGGGCTGCCCAATTTCGCCCCAGAAATCCTGCGCCGCGTCGTGCTCAAGGACCCGACCAAGACCAAGCAGTTGCGCAAGGCGCTGGACGACATGGCCGAGGAAGGCGTGACCCAGGTCTTCTATCCGGAGATCGGGTCGAACTGGGTGATCGGCGTGGTGGGGCAGCTTCAGCTCGAAGTGCTGATCAGCCGGCTCGACGCCGAATACAAGGTCGCGGCCGGGCTCGAGATGGCGCCGTACGAGACCGCGCGGTGGATTTCGTCGGACGATCCGGTGGCACTCAAGCAATTCCTCGACGTCAACCGCGGCGCGCTGGCCAAGGATCGCGACGGCAATCCGGTGTTCATGGCCAAGACCGCCTGGGAAGTCGGCTATGTCGCCGAGCGCTATCCCAAGGTGAAGTTCGCCGCGACCCGGGAGCGGTAGCGGCAGCGAGCGCGGGCGGGCGCCGGTACAGCGAAGCTATAAAGCCGCGAAACTTTTGGTGCGGTTGCGAAGGCCGGGCGCATCGCTATAGCCGCCAGCGACCATCAGGAGCCCATCATGCAGCCTTCCGCCGCGCTCGCCCGCATCAAGCCCTCGCCGACGCTGGCGATCACCAGCCGCGTCCTCGAACTTAAGCGCGCCGGTGTCGACGTAATTGGCCTGGGCGCGGGCGAACCCGATTTCGACACGCCCGACTTCATCAAGGAAGCCGGGATCAAGGCGATTCGCGACGGCAAGACCAAATATACCAATGTCGACGGCACGCCCGAGCTCAAGGAAGCGGTGCGGCTGAAGTTCCAGCGCGACAACCAGCTCGACTATGCGATCGACCAGATCACGATCAACGCGGGCGGCAAGCACACCTTGTTCAACGCCATGGTCGCGACGATCGACCCGGGCGACGAGGTCGTCATCCCCGCGCCTTATTGGGTGAGCTATCCCGACGTCGTGCTGTTCGCCGGCGGCACCCCGGTGTTCGCCGCGGCCGGCGCCGCGCAGAACTACAAGCTCAAGCCCGAACAGCTCGAAGCGGCGATCACCGCCAAGACCAAATGGGTGATCCTCAACTCGCCGTCCAACCCGACCGGGGCCGCCTATAGCGAAGCCGAATTGAAGGCGCTGGGCGAAGTGCTCGAGCGTCACCCGCATGTCTGGATCTATGCCGACGACATGTACGAGCATATCGTGTTCGACGATTTCAAGTTCACCTCGATCGCCCAGGTCTGCCCGTCGCTCTACGACCGCACGCTGACCGCCAATGGCTGTTCCAAGGCCTATGCGATGACCGGCTGGCGGATCGGTTTCGCCGGCGGCGCACCGTGGCTGATCAAGGCGATGTCCAAGCTGCAGTCGCAATCGACCAGCAACCCCTGTTCGATCGCGCAGGCGGCGAGCGTCGCCGCGCTGACCGGCGACCAGTCGTTCCTGAAGGACAATGCCAAATTGTTCGAGCATCGCCGCGACCTGGTCGTGTCGATGCTCAACCAGGCGACCGGCATCACCTGTCCGCGGCCCGAAGGCGCCTTCTACGTCTATCCCGAATTCTCCGCGCTGATCGGCAAGACCACGCCGGGCGGCCGGACAATCGCGACCGACGAGGATTTCGTCACCTATCTGCTCGATGACGCCAAGGTCGCGGCAGTGCAGGGCGAAGCGTTCGGCCTCTCGCCGGCGATGCGGATCAGCTACGCGACGTCGGACGAGCTGCTGCGCGAAGCATGCGAGCGCATCCAGACGGCGTGCGCCGCGCTGCGTTAGGAATGTCTCCTACCGCGAAAGCAGGAACCCAGGACCACTGACTGGGCTCCTGCTTCCGCACGAGCGCGTAAACCACTCCTTCAACCCAACCCCAGATGAACGGACCGGCCAGAGAAAGTTCAGGCCCGGAAACCTATCGTTTCAATCATCAGGGTTGAAGCGGAGGGCGCAAACGCCGATTTCGCACCCGCAACAATGGGACAAGAGCCATGAAGGCCCTCCTCACTTCCTCGTTTTTCTGGCGGTTCGTCGGTGGCTTCGCTTTGGGCGGAGTCGGTGTGATGACGCTGCACCCGGCAGGCGCGCAGACCGCGCCGCAGGCGCCTGCGGCCGTCGCCCATCTGGCGGATTGAAACCTTGGGGCGCCGTGTTCCGTACCTATATCATCGGAACAACGGAGCCCCCCGTATGATCAAATATGTCTTGCCGCTTGCCGCCGCCGGTGCGCTGGCCGCGGCGATCTTCACCAGCCCCTTCGCCCATGCCGAACGCGCGGTGCCGATCCCGGCGCCGGCACACGACGTTCAACCGACCGTGAAGCCCAATGTCGCGGTTCTCGCCGGCGGGTGTTTCTGGGGCATGGAGGCGGTGTTCGAACGCGTCAAAGGCGTGACCAACGTCACCGCGGGCTATGCCGGCGGCACCGCCGCGACCGCGACCTATGACCAGGTGTCGACCGAGGGAACCCGCCATGCCGAGGCGATCCGGGTGACCTATGATCCGCGTGTCGTAAGCTACGGCACGTTGCTGCGCATCTATTTCTCGGTCGCGCACGACCCGACGACGCTCGACCGCCAGGGTCCCGATCGCGGCACCAGCTATCGCTCGGCGATCTTCCCGCAGAATGCGGCCCAGCGCGCGGTGGCGGCGGCGTATATCGCGCAGCTCGGCCAGGCGAAGGCCTATCCGCGGCCGATCGTGACCAAGATCGAGACCGGCGGCTTCTATCCGGCCGAAGCCTATCACCAGCATTTCTTCGACAAGAATCCCAACCATCCGTACATCGTGGCGTGGGACAAGCCGAAGGTGGCGGCGTTCAAGGCGGCGTTTCCGGCGCTGGCGAAATAGGCTCGCAACGGAAGAGCTCCTTTTCCTGCGGTAGCCGACTCAGACCCACCCATCCCAACCGTCACCCCGGGCTTGTCCCGGGGGCCAACGGGCAACCAGCCCAGGACAAGAGGCTCCTGCTTTTCGCCTGCCTGCGCGTTGGATGCCGGGACAAGCCCGGCATGACGGTGTTTGGTTGGGTAGCGCCTCCCTACGCCGCCAGCGGAAACCGCAGCAACCGATCGGCTACCGGCACCAGTGCCTCACCGCACCGGCCCACCGCGCGGACGATTTCGGGATGATGGACGTCGAGCCCGCCGGTCAGCGACCCGAATGCCGGCAGTATCAGCTTGGTCCCGGTCGCGACGAAACAGCGTCTCGACACCAACCGGCCGCGCACGCGGACGCGCAATTTGGGGTGGAAATGGCCCGATAATTCAGGCCGCAAGTCGCGCGGATCGGCCTCGTGCCGCAGCACCAGCCCGTCGATCTCGGCCTCGTCGACGATCTCGCCGCCGCACGGATCGGCCATGGCATGGTCGTGGTTGCCGATGACCCAGACGAAGCGATGCGCGGCGGTGAGCGCGCGCAGCCGGTCCTGTTCGGCCACCGGCAGGCGCTCGCAGCCGCGCGAGTCGTGAAAACTGTCGCCGAGGCACCAGATCTCTGCCGGATCCCTCGCCGCCACCGCGCTTTCCAGCGCCGCCAAGGTCGCCGCGCTGTCATAGGGTGGCAGCATCTGGCCGAAGCTCGCGAACCAGCTCGCCTTCTCGAAATGCAGGTCGGCAACGATCAGCGCACGCCGCGCGGGCCAGTACAGCGCGCCATCGGACAAGGCCGCGAGTTGATGACCAGCGAACGAAAAGGGAACCATTCCCCATCCATGCCGTAATAGCAGGGCGCGATCAATGGCTTGCGGCAGCGCAACAAAAGGCCCTTGATCGCCGCGTCAACAGGCGTAAAGCGCGCCGTCCTTTCCGGCAGGCCCATCCGACTCCATGTCAGCAGCCATTTCACCCCAACAGACGATGTCGAAAAAGGCGCTTGCCGCGCTGACGATCGGCGCGATCGGCGTGGTGTTCGGCGATATCGGGACGAGCCCGCTCTACGCGTTTCGCGAGGCGCTGAGCCAGGCCGCGGCCGATGGCCTGACCGCCGACGAGATTCTCGGCGTGCTGAGCCTGGCTCTATGGTCGCTGATCCTGGTCGTCTCGATCAAATACGTCACTTTCCTGATGCGCGCCGACAATCAGGGCGAGGGGGGCGTGCTTGCGCTGGCGGCGCTGGCGCGGCGCGCGCTGGGTTGGCGGTCGCGCATCGCGCTGGTGCTGGGCGCGGCGGGCGCGTCGCTATTCTATGGCGATGCGATCATCACGCCGTCGCTGTCGGTGCTGTCGGCGGTGGAGGGTCTGCGCACCATTCCCGGTGGCGCCGATGCGATCGGCGAGCACACGATCCTGGCGGTCACCATCGTGATCCTGATCGGGCTGTTCCTGATCCAGTCGCACGGCACCGCACGCGTGTCGGGACTGTTCGGCCCGGTCTGCGTCTTGTGGTTCCTGGTGATCGGCGGACTCGGCCTGTATCATATCGCCGACGAGCCCGGCATCTTGTGGGCGATCAACCCCTATTATGCCGCCGATTTCCTGGCGACGCATGGCGTGCTCGGGCTGTTCGTGCTCGGCGCGGTGTTCCTGACGGTGACCGGGGCCGAGGCACTGACCGCCGACATGGGCCATTTCGGGGCGAAGCCGATCCGCCTCGGCTGGTTCCTGCTCGCTTTCCCGGCACTGTGCCTCAATTATCTGGGACAAGGCGCTTACACGCTCAACAGGCTCGAAGCGGTGCAGGCGACCGGTCAGAAATGGGAGAATGCCGACTGGTTCTTCCTGATGGCGCCCGAGACCGTTCGACCCTTGCTCGTCATCCTGGCGACGCTGGCCACGATCATCGCCAGCCAGGCGGTGATCACCGGCGCCTATTCGCTGACGCAACAGGCGGTCCAGCTCGGCTTCCTGCCGCGCCTCCGCGTGCGCAACACCTCCGCCGATTATGCTGGCCAGATCTATCTGCCGTCGATCAACTGGCTGTTGCTGGTCGGCGTGCTGGTGCTGGTGATCCAGTTCCGCACCTCGTCGGCGATGGCGGCGGCCTATGGCATCGCGGTGACGGGCACGATGGTGATCACTACCCTGCTCGCCTATGTCGTGGTGCGGCACAGCTGGCATTGGCCGCGCCATTGGGCGCTGGCGCTGATCCTGCCGTTCCTGACGCTCGACCTGATTTTCTTCGGCGCCAACATTCTGCGCGTGATCGAAGGTGGCTGGGTACCGCTGGTGATTGCGGCCGTAATCGGCCTGGTTATCTTCACCTGGGTGCGCGGCAAGCGGATCGTCAAGACCTTCGAGCAGCGCCAGAGCGTGCCGCTCGCCGATCTGGCCGCGGCGCTGGCACGGCGCGCGCCCGAACGCGTAGAGGGCACCGCGATCTTCCTGACTGGCAATCCCGACAGCGCGCCGGGGGCGTTGCTCCACAATCTCAAGCACAACAAGGTGCTGCACGAGGTCAATCTGGTCGCCTCGGTGCGGACCACCGACCGGCCGCAAGTGCCGCCCGAGGAAAGGTGCGAGGTCAAACGGATCGACGACAATTTCAGCGTCGTCATCCTGCGCTATGGCTTCATGGAGACGCCCGACGTGCCGCGCGCGCTGGGCGAGGCGGCCAAGGCCGGGCTGATCGCGCTCGACCCGATGAAGGCGAGCTATTTCATCGGCCGCAACACGCTCAAGCCCGATGCCGAGGTCGGCATGCCGTTATGGCAAGACCGCATCTTCATGTTCCTGCAGCGCAACGCCAGCGACCCGACCGACTTCCTCCATATCCCGCCGGGCAAGGTGCTCGAACTCGGCGAGCAAGTGACGGTCTAGAATCGTTTTCAGCTTCGCTGAATCGGCGCCGGCCCGCCCTCGCCTCCAGGCGCATTGGGTGGATTTTGTCAGACAATTGACTTACTGAACCCCGACCGTGCGCCGGGACGCGCGTCGAGGGGAGAGAACGGTGGAAGCAATCCGGCTGGCGGTATCGAGCAAGGAAATGGCAGCGTGAGCGGCCCGACGATCGACCGCCGCGCGCTGTTGCTGGGGACGGGCGCGGCCGCCGCGGCGCCGGCCATCGGGCGCACCCGCACGGCGCGCCCGAGCGCCCCGCTCGCGCCGACGCCGCCGATGGGGTGGAATAGCTGGAACAGCTTCGCCACCACGATCAACGAAGCCCAGGCGCTCGAGACCGCGACAATCATGGCGGCCAAGCTGAAGCCGGTCGGCTACGACATCTTCACCATCGACATTCAGTGGTACGAACCCGGCGCATCGAGCTACACTTATGCCGCCAAGCCAGTGCCGACGATGGACGGCAATGGTCGCCTGCTTCCCGCGCCCAATCGATTTCCGTCGAGTGCGGACGGACGCGGCTTCGCGCCGATCGCGACGCAAGTCCACCGACTGGGGCTCAAGTTCGGCATCCACTTGATGCGCGGCATCCCGCGGCTGGCGGTCGAACGCAATCTGCCGGTGCTCGGCACACGCTACACCGCGCGCGATATCGCCGACACTGCCAGCATCTGCCCGTGGAATCCCGACATGTACGGAGTCGATATGACCCGGCCGGGCGCGCAGGCCTATTATGACAGCGTCTTCCGGCTCTATGCATCATGGGGCGTCGATTTCGTCAAGATGGACGACATGAGCCGCCCCTATGATGCCCATGCGCCCGAGATCGAAGCTGCGCATCGCGCCATCCTGGCGACCGGTCGGCCGATCATCCTCAGCCTCTCGCCTGGCGAAACGCCGGTGGTCCGCGGCGATCATGTCCGCCGTTATGCGCAGATGTGGCGTATCTCGGACGATTTCTGGGACGAATGGCCGCTGTTGGAGGCGCAGTTTACACGGCTGGAGAATTGGAACCCGCACCGCTCGCCCGGCTGCTGGCCCGACGCCGACATGCTGCCACTGGGCCGTCTCGCGCTCGGACAGCGCGACACCAAATTCACGCCCGACGAACAACGCACGCTCATGACCTTGTGGTCGATCGCGCGCTCGCCGCTGATCATGGGCGGCGACCTGCGCCACCTCGACCAGGCGACGCTCGACTTGCTGACCAATCCCGAAGTGATCGCCGTCAACCAGCAGTCGCGCGACAACCGCCCGCTCTTCCTTGCCGACGACACGCGGTTATGGTCGGCGCGTCATCCCGCCGGCGACACCTATCTCGCGCTGTTCAACACCGCTGGAAAATCGCGCGACATATCGATCGCCCTCAGCCAGCTCGGCTTGCGCGGCACGGTGCGCGTGCGCGATTGCTGGGCGCGCGCCGATGCCGGGACGGCGACGGGCCGGATCGCGCGAAACGTGCCTTCACATGGTGCGGCGCTGCTGCGTCTGAGCGGGCTATAACCAGCGGTGACTTAGCTGCGCGTGAGGGCAATAATCCCTTCTGGATCGCGTGTTGAACCACTGCGCCGATCGAGACGGCACGACCGACTTCTTACATATCCCGCCGTGCAACATGCTCAAGCTGGGCGAGCAGGTGACGATGCAGAGTATTTGGGAGGCCGAACTTCCCTCTCCCCTTGTGGG
>NZ_BCYX01000010.1 GCF_001598415.1 Sphingomonas mali NBRC 15500 | reverse complement strand
GAAGATCGGATGATGGCGGTCGTCCTCCGCCCAGATGCGCACGGTATCGCCCTTCTTGAGGAACGGGGTTTTGGCCGCGCCGGTGCGAATCGTTTCGACGGTGCGAACCTCGGCGAGGCACGAATAGCCGACGCCGCCCTCGGCGATCGGCTTGCCCGGGCCGCCATCGGCGTCTCGGTTGGAAACGGTGCCCGAGCCGATGATCGTGCCCGCACCCAGCCGGCGCGTCTTCGCCGCATGCGCGACGAGCGTGCCGAAGTCGAAGGTCATGTCCTCACCGGCCTCCGCGCGACCGAACGGCTCGCCGTTCAGATCGACCATCAGCTTGCGGTGGAGCTTGCCGTCCTGCCACCAGTCGCCGAGCGAATCGGGTGTCACGAATACCGGCGAGAAGGCGCTCGCGGGTTTCGACTGGAAGAAGCCGAATCCCTTGGCGAGCTCGCCCGGGATGAGATTGCGCAAGCTGACGTCGTTGGTCAGCCCGACCAGCACGATCGCGTCGAGCGCCTGTTCGCGCGTCGCACCCAGCGGCACGTCGCCGGTCACCACCACGACTTCGGCTTCGAGGTCGCAGCCCCAGCTTTCATCGGCGAGCGGGATCGCGTCGCGCGGGCCGAGAAAGCCGTCCGAGCCGCCCTGGTACATCAGGGGGTCGTGCCAGAACGTCTCCGGCATCTCGGCGTTTCGTGCCTGTCGAACCAATGCGACATGGTTCACATAGGCCGAGCCGTCGGCCCATTGGTACGCGCGCGGCAGCGGCGACGCGGCATCGTGCTCGTGGAACCGCTCGCGCGGGATCACTTCGTGATCGAGGTCGGTCTGCAGATTCCGGAGATCGAGCGAGAGCCGATCCCAGTTGTCGAGCGCGGCCTGGAGCGTCGGGGCGATATGTCCGGCATCGGCATACCAGGCGAGATCGGTCGAGACGACGACGAGCTTGCCGTCGCGGCCATGCTTGAGGCTGGCGAGTTTCATGCGCTCTCCTGAAAACTTGATACCCGCCTTAGCCCCATTTCGGGGCTGCGCGAAAGCCGCGATGAGGGCCGACGGGTTGACGGTCGCGTAAACTGCCCGCACCTTGCCAGAAAGGTTTCAATTGAAGACCCAAGGAGAGGACCATCATGACCCCGGACAGCGTTCCCGGCCGCTTCGCCTATAACGAGGATCATGAAGCGTTCCGCCAGACGGTGCGGTCGTTCCTGCAAAAGGAAGGCGTGCCGCATGTCGGCGAATGGGAGCAGAACCGCCTGGTCCCCAAGGAATTCTGGCGCAAGGCCGGCGAGATCGGGATGCTGTGCCCGACCGTGCCCGAGGCCTATGGCGGGCTGGGGCTCGACTTCGGCTATAACGCGATCGTCGACGAGGAGATGTCGTATATCGGCGTCCCCGCCGGCTTCTCGCTGCAATCCGACATCGTGTGCGGCTATCTCGAAGCCTATGGCTCCGAGGAACAGAAGAAGCAGTGGCTGCCGCGCCTCGTCAGCGGCGAGACGATCACCGCGATCGCGATGACCGAGCCGGGTACCGGCAGCGATCTCCAGGCGATCCGCACCTCGGCCAAGAAGGACGGCAATCATTATGTCGTCAACGGCAGCAAGACCTATATCACCAACGGCCAGAATGCCGATTTGGTGCTGGTCGTCGCCAAGACCGATCCCGACGCCAAGCCGGCGTACAAGGGGATGTCGATCATCCTGGTCGAGGCCGATCGCGAAGGCTTCAAGCGCGGGCGCAAGCTCGACAAGATCGGCCAGGACGCCGCCGACACGTCTGAATTGTTCTTCGAGGACGTCCGCGTGCCGATGACCAATTGCCTGGGCGAGGAAGGCAAGGGCTTCATCTATCTGATGAGCCAGCTGCCGCAGGAGCGCCTGTCGATCGCGATCGGCACCCAGGCATCGGCGCAGAAAGCGTTCGACGAGACGGTCGAGTTCACCAAGACGCGCAAGGCGTTCGCCGGAATGGTGTTCGATTTCCAGAATACGCGCTTCGTGCTCGCCGACCTCAAGACCAAACTCCAGGTCGGCTGGGCGCATCTCGACTGGGCGATCCAGCGCCATCTCAAGGGCGAGCTTACCCCAACCGAAGGCGCCGCGGCCAAGCTCTGGCACACCGAGCTGCAATGGGAGGTCATGGACCAGTGCCTCCAGCTGCATGGCGGCGCGGGCTATATGAACGAATATCCGATCGCCCGGATGTGGCGCGCGGCGCGGGTCAGCCGGATCTATGGCGGGACGAACGAGATCATGAAGGAGCTGATCGGACGGTCGCTATAAGGCGACCGTCCGCGCTTCCCACCCCCGCGACATCTGTCCCGGGGCCATAGCGCCGTCTCGAGTGTCTCAAATCCTCTGTCGGGAGGCACGGCGATTATTTCGCTCGCCCTCTTGACGCTCCATACCCGATCTTCCAATCGCATTCCAAGAAGCCGTAGCGTCAGCAAAGAATCGCGCGGTAACTGGGAGAGTCGGATGCCAGCCTTCCGTACCCGAGGTTCCGAGCAGTGAGTGCCTGGGGCTATGCCAATGTCTGGGAAGCGGTCGCCGCGGCGATCCCCGACGAGCCGGCGATCGTCCAGGGCGACCGCGTGGTCAGCTTCGCCGAATTCGATGCCGCCGCCGATGCGCTCGCCGCGCACTTCCTTGCCGCCGGGCTGACGCATCAGTCGAAAGTCGCGGTCTACACGACCAATTGTCCCGAATATCTCATCGCCTATTTCGCCGCGTTCAAGGCCGGGCTGGCGCCGTTCAACGTCAATTACCGCTACGGGCCGGAGGAGGTCCGCTATCTGCTCGACAATGGCGACGCCGAGGCGGTGGTGTTCGAGGCGGGGTTCGCGCCCTTGCTCGACCGCGTGCGCGGACAGATGCCGGGCGTGAAGAGCTGGATCGCGGTCGCGCGCGCTGGCGAGGAGGTGCCCGACTGGGCGCAGGATTTCGCCACGCTCGCCGCCGCCGTCCCCGACCAGCGCCCGGTCGTAGCATCCTGGGGCCGACATGACGAGGATCTGCTGCTGATCTTCACCGGCGGCACAACCGGCATGCCCAAAGCGGTGATGTGGCAACAGGGCGACCTGTTTGCCAAGGGCGGCTATGGCGCCAATCCCTTGCTCGGTATCCCGCCGCTGGAGAAGCCCGCGGATGCCGGCCCGCGCGCGTTCGCCACGCCGATCAAGCCGCGCTCGCTGATCGCGCCGCCGCTGATGCACGCGACCGGGCTGATCGCCGCGTTCGGCGCGCTCGGCTTTGGCGGCACCGTGGTCCTGCTGCCCCACGGCAAGTTCGATCCGGAGGCGATGTGGGAGGCGGTCGAACGTTGGCGCGCGACGCGGATCACGATCGTCGGCCAGCCCTTCGCCCAACCGTTGCTCGAAGCGCTCGATGCCAATCCAGGTCGATGGGACCTTTCACCGGTGTTCGTGATCGGCTCGTCCGGCGCGATGTGGAATCGCGAGAACAAGCTCGGGCTGATCCGCCACATGCCGCAGGTCCAGCTGATGGATTCCTATTCGTCCTCCGAGGCATTCGGCATGGGGATCTCGACCACCAATGCCAGCGGCGAGATCGCCACCGCGAGCTTCGCGCTCGGCCCCGATTGCGCGATCTTCACCGAGGACGGGCGGCGAGTCGAGCCTGGCTCGGGCGAAAGCGGCCGGCTCGCGGTCGGCGGGGCTATCCCGCTCGGTTATTACAAGGACCCCGCCAAGACCGCCTCGACCTTCCCGACCTATGAAGGCAAGCGCTGGTCGATGCCGGGCGACTGGGCGACGGTCGATGCCGACGGCACTGTCCGCATTCTCGGCCGCGGCTCGCAATGCATCAATACCGGCGGCGAAAAGGTGTTTCCCGAGGAAGTCGAGGAAGCGTTGAAGCGCCATCCGGCCGTGCGCGATGCGGCAGTGACCGGCGTGCCCGATGCCCGGTTCGGCGAGCGCATCGTCGCTCTGGTCGAGCCCCATCCCGAGGCGAGTGCAGACGAGGGCGAGTTGCGCGACCATGTGAAAGGCCAGCTGGCGACCTACAAGGCGCCGCGCCACGTGCTGGTGGTGGACAGTGTCGCGCGCGCGCCCAACGGCAAGCTCGATTACAAGGCGGTGAAGGATCGCGCGCTGGCGGCCTTCGGCGAGGCGAGCAGCGACATAGAGGGGGCGGCGTGAGTATCAGGAACAAGGCCTATATTTCGGGCGCGTATGAACATCCCACCCGGCTCGCGCCCGACAAGTCGACACCGCAGCTCCATGCAGAATGCGCCGCCGGGGCGCTCGCCGATGCCGGACTGAGCCTGAAGGATGTCGACGGCTATTTCTGCGCGGGCGACGCACCTGGATTCGGCGGCATGTCGATGGTCGATTATCTCGGGCTCAACGTCCGCCACGTCGATTCGACCGAGACCGGCGGCTCGTCCTACATCCTCCATGTCGGTCACGCCACGCAGGCGATCGCCGCGGGCAAATGCTCGGTCGCGCTGATCACGCTTGCCGGGCGCCCGAGATCGGAGCCGTTCGGACGACAATTGGGCAATGCGCCCGAAGCGCCGTTCGAGGGCTGGGTCGGGCAATCGACGCACAATAGCTACGGCATGTGCGCGGCGCGGCACATGCACGAATTCGGCACCACGTCGGAACAACTTGCCTGGATCAAGGTCGCCGCCAGCACCCACGCGCAATATAATCCGCACGCCATGCTGCGCGACGTCGTCACGGTCGATGGTGTGATCAATTCGCCGATGATCTCCGACCCGCTCCACCGGCTCGATTGCTGCGTGGTGTCGGACGGCGGCGGCGCGTTGCTGGTGGTGTCGCCCGACGTGGCGAAGTCTCTGAAGCGCCCGCTCGTCGCGGTGCGCGGCGCGGGCGAACATGTGAAGGGGCCGCGCGGCGGGATGAATCTCGACCTCACGACCTCGGCGGCGGCAGTATCGGGTCCGGCCGCTTTCGCCGAAGCCGGCGTGGCGCCGGGCGACATCCAATACGCCTCGATCTATGACAGCTTCACCATCACCGTGCTGATCCAGCTTGAGGACCTCGGGTTCTGCAAGAAGGGTGACGGCGGTCGCTTCGTCGCCGACGGCAACCTCATCTCGGGAACCGGAAAATTGCCGTTCAACACCGATGGCGGCGGCTTGTGCAACAATCACCCGACCAATCGCGGTGGCATCACCAAGGTGATCGAGGCGGTCCGCCAATTGCGCGGCGAGGCGCATCCGGCGGTACAAGTGCCCGATTGCGGTCTCGCCGTCGCCACCGGCATTGGCGGCGCGCTCGGCGCGCGGCATGGTGCGGCCACCCTGATCCTGGAGCGGCAATGATGAGCGAGCCCCGCAAGATCCCCGCCCCCCAGCCCAATGTCGAGAACCAGCGCTTCTTCGACGCCGCGGCCGAGGGCAAGTTGCTGATCGGCCAGTGCGACACCTGCGGCCAGCCACATTATTATCCGCGCGCTTTGTGCCCCTTCTGTCTGGCGGAAAGCCGCTGGGTGGAGAGCGCGGGGAAAGGCGCGATCTACTCGCTGTCGACGATGCGCCGGGGTGCCGGGGCGCCGTACACGCTGGCATGGGTGACGCTCGACGAGGGGCCGGCGGTGCTGACCAACCTCGCGACCGACGATCACGATGCGTTGAAGATCGGGCAGCGAGTGCGGTTGCAGTTCATCCCGACCGAAGGCGGCCCACTGGTCCCGATGTTCGCACCCGACATGGGATAGTAACCGTGCCCCCTCTCCTCCGTCATCCCGGCCTTGTGCCGGGATCCACCGTGCCGCGGGCTGGGTCCTCCCCAATTGGGTTTCGCACCCGCCTCCCGGTGGATGCCGGCACAAGGCCGGCATGACGGAAGTCACGGAAGACTCCCGCCCCCTCGCCGAACGCGAGGCCGACTACGCCGCGTTCGTCGAGGCGAATCTGCGGCGCAATTATACCGCGCATTTCATCCACGGCATGCTCGGCATGACCGGCTTCCGGCTGATCTACGCGCCGACGTTCATCCCGACCTATATCCACCGCCTGACCGGCTCTGACGCTTTGGTCGGGCTCGGTACGTCGCTGCTCCAGCTGGGCGCGATCATCTCGCCGATCTTCGCCGCGTCTCGGTTCGAGACCAAGCAGCGCATCCTGCCCTATTCGATCCGCGCCGGCACAATGATGCGCGTGATGATCCTGGGCCTCGCGCTCGCCGGCTGGTTCCTGCACGGCGAGGCACTGTTGCTCGTCACGCTCGGCCTGTTCTTCCTGCTGGGGGCGTTCAACGGCACGCAGCGCGTCGCTTTCCAGATGCTGATGGCGAAAGTGATCCCGATCCATCGCCGCGGACGGTTGCAGGCCTATCGCAACATCACCGGTGGGCTGATCGCGGCGGCGTTGTCCTATGTCGCCGGACGCTGGCTGATCCAGAACGATGTGCTCGGCAATGGCTATGCCACCACCTTCTTCCTCGCCTTCGTGCTGACCAGCCTGGGGCTGACCGTGCTCCAGCTCCGCATGGTCGAGCCGATCCCGCCGGTAGTGCGCTCGCCGATGCGCTTCGTCGACCGCGTGAAGACGTTTCCGACCTTGCTCGAAGATCGTGGCTATCGCTGGTTCATCCTTGCTGAGGCTTGCTGCGTCTGCGCGCGGATCGGCGCGCCATTCTACATCCTCTATGCCGGTAGCCAGCTCGGGCTGTCGGGGATCGTCATCGGCGAATTGTCGCTCGCCTATCTCGGCGCCGATACCGTCTCCAACCTCGCCTGGGGGCATCTCGGCGACCGCACCGGCTATCGCTCGACCTTCACCCTCGCCGCTGCCTTATGGGCGGGCGGGATCGCCTTGCTGCTGACCGTCCACCATCCCTGGGCGGTGTTCGCCGCTTTCTGCTGCCTCGGCGCGGGCAATTGCGGCTATCAGATGAGCCAACAGACGATGGTGCTCGAATTCGGCGAGCGTGCCGATGTCGCGATGCGCCTCGCTTTGTCGACCACGATTGAAGGCACGATCTCGGCGATCGGGCCGCTGCTTGGCGGGCTGATGGCGTGGAAGCTCGGCTATCCGCCGGTGCTGTGGTTGTCGTTCGGGTTCCTGTGCCTCGCGATCCTGCTGCTCATTTTTCGCGTGAGAGAGCCTCGCCAGCGCCAGGTCGCGGCGATAGTGACCGACGACCTTCTCCTCCCCGAAAGCGAATCGGCATGACGCTCCCGACCCGACAGATCGGCCCCTTCACCGTCTCGGCGATCGGGCTCGGCTGCATGAATCTCAGCCACGCTTATGGCACGCGGCCCAGCGACGAAGAGGGTGCGGCGTTGCTCAATCGCGCGCTCGATCTCGGCGTCACCTTCCTGGACACCGCGGCGCTTTACGGCATGGGCGCCAACGAACGGCTGGTCGGCAGCGCGGTGATGCACCGCCGCGCCGAGTTCACCCTCGCCTCGAAATGCGTGCTCGACGCGGTCGACGGCAAGCGCGTGCTCGACGGCCGGCCCGAATCGATCCGCCGCACGCTCGAGGGCGCACTCGAACGGCTGGGGACCGACCATATCGATCTCTATTATCTCCACCGTCTCGACCGCGACGTGCCGATCGAAGAGTCGGTCGGCGAACTCAAGCGCGCGGTCGAGGCGGGCAAGATCGGCGCGATCGGCCTGTCGGAAATGGGTGCCGCGACGATCCGCCGCGCGCACGCCGTGCATCCGATTGCCGCGGTGCAGAGCGAATATTCGGCGATGGTCCGCAACCCGGACGTCGCGGTGCTCGATACCTGTCGTGAGCTCGGCATCGGTTTCGTCGCCTTTTCGCCGGTGGCGCGTGGGATGCTGGCGCGCGGTGTCCGCGACGACGCCTATGTTCCCGGCGACATCCGCCTCCACATGCCACGCTTTCTCGGCGACAATCTGCGGCACAATCTGAGCGTGGTCGCGAGGTTCGATGCGCTGGCGGCCGATGCCGGAATGACCTCGGCACAACTTGCGCTCGGCTGGGTGCTGGCGCGCGGACCGCATATCGTCGCTATCCCCGGCACGCGTAGTCTCGCCCATCTCGAGGAAAATGTGAGTGCCGCGACGGTCAACGTTCCCGACGATCTGGTGAAGGCTGTCGACGCTGTGTTCGACGGCACGATCCGCGGCCCGCGCTACCTCGCGCCGATGCAGGCGCAGATCGATACCGAGATTCTGCCCGGCGAGGAACTGGCGGCCTAACCTAACCGATCAGCAGCACGACACCCAGGATGATCCCGGCCAGCGCAAAGCTGACCAGATGCATCGTCAGACCATAATTGCATTGGCTCTCCGACGCGTGGAAGCCATGCATCGTATCCTCTCCACCGGCGCGCCTTTGCTCTGCTTCCGGCATGGGGTCGCGCTTGGGCGTACTTTTAATCCTTTTCGCGCGTTTTGGCCAGTTTGACTGCGATCAGCGAAGTCTAGGAAAACGCTAAGCTTCGTCGCGCAACCGTTCGTGGTGGCGGATGACTTCGTCGATGATGAAGCGCAGGAACTTCTCCGAGAATTCGGGGTCCAGGCGCGCTTCCTCGGCCAGCTGTCGCAGCCGGGCGATCTGGCGTTCCTCGCGGCTCGGATCGGCCGGCGGCAGCCCGGCCTGCGCCTTGTAGCGGCCGACCGCCTGGGTCACCTTGAACCGTTCGGCGAGCATGTGGATCAGCGCGGCATCGATATTGTCGATGCTGCTGCGATAGGCGTCCAGCACGTCGTCGCTCATCTGGCGGCTCCCTCGATTCGTGGCGGCCTTCTGCGCATGCATGTCGGGATGCGCAACCCGTGCTTGCCTTCCGCGCCCCTCTCGGCCAGAGGCTCCGCTGAGATGAGCGCCACGATCTATCGCCTCGATCCGACCCGGCCGCAGCCCAGCCTCGAGCCGATGATGCAGCTGGTCGCGTCGGACATGAACCTGGTCAATGCGGTGATCCTGGACCGCATGCAGTCGGACATTCCGCTGATTCCCGAGCTTGCCGGCCACCTGATCGCCGGTGGCGGCAAGCGCATGCGCCCGATGCTGACACTCGCGAGCGCACGGCTGCTCGGCTATACCGGGATGCGCCACCATCGCCTGGCGGCGGCGGTCGAGTTCATCCACACCGCGACCCTGCTCCACGACGATGTCGTCGACGGCAGCGACTTGCGCCGCGGCAAGCGCACGGCGAACCTGATCTGGGGCAATCCCGCGTCGATCCTGGTCGGCGACTTCCTGTTCAGCCGCTCGTTCGAACTGATGGTCGAGGACGGCAGCCTCAAGGTGCTCAAGATCCTGAGCAACGCCAGTGCGGTGATCGCCGAGGGGGAGGTCGATCAATTGACCGCGGCGCGCCGCGTCGATCTGGGCGAGGAACGCTATCTCGACATTATCGGCGCCAAGACCGCTGCCTTGTTCGCCGCCGCGTGCCGCATCGCCGCGGTGGTCGCCGAACGTCCCGAGAGCGAGGAGCAGGCGCTCGACGCGTTCGGCCGCAACCTCGGCGTCGCCTTCCAGTTGGTCGACGATGCGATCGATTACGTGTCGGACGCCGGGACGATGGGTAAGGATACCGGCGACGATTTCCGCGAAGGCAAGGTCACCTTGCCGGTGATCCTGGCCTATGCGCGCGGTAACGAAGAGGACCGCAAGTTTTGGAAGGACGCGATCCTGGGTCACCGTGCCTCGGATGAGGATTTCGCGCATGCGGTCGATCTGGTCCGCACGACGCGCGCGATCGACGACACGCTGGCGCGCGCGCGCCATTACGGCCAGCGAGCGATCGATGCGATCGCCGGTTTCTCTTCGGGCCAAGCGCGCGATGCGATGACCGAAGCGGTCGAATTCGCGGTGGCGAGAGCATATTAGAAGGGACGACGTCCGCCTGAAGGCGGCCGCACCTCGTCAGCCAGCGTCAGGATCGTTCGCGACTTTGGCCGCCTTGCACAAAGCGAGCAAGGCGCGGCGGATCGATGGCCCCGCCAAATGCGCCTGGACCGACGGATATCGCTCGGCAGTCAGGACGCGCCGAATGTCTTCGAGCGTGCGACAACTGCCCGATCGCGCCAGTTCAAAGGCGCGCTCGACCGTCGACAACTGCTCCCCGGATCGATCGCTCACGCGTCGGCGCGGCCGCGATCGGGAGATTCGCTCGGATCAAGGTCATTGGCCGGGGCGAGGTTGAAGTTGCGGTGCGGGAAGGTCCCGGCAGCGAGCAATTTGCCATAAGCCTGTGCGAGCCCGGCATGCGCCAGGCGCGACGACGAACAGCCGGCTTTGCGCGCCATCATCAGCGAGATCTGCTCGCGTTGCAGAAGGTAATTGGTATCCAAAAGGGCACGCCTCGTCAGCAGGCGAAAGCGCAAGCGCTCACGGTCACAAGATGCCTGCGAAATCGATCTGGTGATGACTTCTTATAGCACACTTTGCGGGCCGCCTCGCATCAATTCGCCCATCTATGCCGCAACAGGCGCCGTCGGGGCGAAATACATGGCTTTTCGGCGGGCATCCGCCTAAGGCATGTCCATCGCGCTTCCCGCCCCCAGCATGGGCGCGACTGAGAGAGGTTCGTGCTCCCGCTAATCCAAGGAGAGCAAGCCGATGATGCCGACCATTCCCGCGACCAATGGCCATGACAGCTGGAGCAATCCCGGCCCCGGCCGCGCGATCAACGTCTCGCTCGATCGCGCCGCCGTCGAAGCTCTATGCGTGAAGCATCAGACCAAGATCAGCGCGATCGAATCGCTGCCCAAGGGCGGGACGCGTGTCGTGATGATGAACGGCGACGATGCCGAGGCGATGCGCCGCGTGTTCGGCAACAAGATCCTGACCGGGACGGTGACGCGCGAGCATTGGGCACGCGTCGTGCGGTAATATCGGCGGCCTTCGGATCAGCAATCGGTCCCGCAATCGGCGCCGCGCTCGACCTGAATCGTCGTGTGCGCGATCCCGAACCGCTTTTGCAGCATCGCCGCGGCATTGCCCAGGAACGCCGGCCCGGTTTCCTCCGTCATCACCAGATGCGCGGTCAGCACCGTCTCCGTGGTCGACATCGGCCAGATATGCAGATCGTGGGTCGCGCTGACGCCGGGCATCGCCGCCAGCGCCGCCTTGACCTCGTCATAGTCGATCCCGCGGGGCACCGCGTTCAGCGACATCTCGATCGTCTCGCGCAGCAGGCCCCAGGTTTGCCAGAAGATAATCCCCGACACGATGATCGATACTACCGGGTCGATCCATTCGACGCCGGTGAACCAGATCACGACGCCTGCCAGCATCACCCCGGCCGAGACGGTCGCGTCGGCCGCCATGTGCAGATACGCGCCGCGCAGATTGATGTCCGATTTCTGCCCGCGCGCGAACAGCCAGGCTGACGCGGCGTTGACCAGGATCCCGGCCGCGGCGACCACCACGACCACCGCACCCTTGACCGGCGCGGGATCGCCGATCCGCGTCACCGCTTCGAATACGATCGCGCCCATTGCCATCATCAGCAGCAATGCGTTGATCAGTGCAGCCAGGATGGTCGAGGCCTTGAGCCCATAAGTGAAGCGCTTGGACGGACCGCGCCGCGCAAGCGTCGCGCCGCCCCAGGCGACACACAGGCCGAACACGTCGGACAGATTGTGCCCGGCATCCGCCATCAGCGCGACCGAATGGGCAATGAAGCCCAGGCCGAATTCGACGACGACGAACAGGATGTTGAGCGTAATGCCGATCGCGAAGGCGCGATCGAAGGTCAGCGGGCCGTGATTGTGGCCACCATGGCCGTGCCCGTGACCATGTTTATGGCCATGGCTGTGTTTGTGGCCATGGCCGTGCGCGTGATCATGATCGTGCGCAGAATCGTGGCTATGGTCATGCGGGCCGTGCATCGTGGCACCTGCCTAGCACCGCAATTGGGGGAGATACTAGGACACTAGGCTGTCATCGCGCGAAAGTTTCTGCCACGTGTCGCGACCGCCGATGCAACCGCCCAGCCTTCCTGTCGAAACCGTCCTTTCCGACCTGCTCGCGGCGCTGGATGTCGGGCCCAACGCCGTGCTGGTCGCGCCGCCGGGTGCGGGCAAGACGACCGCGGTCGCGCCGGCCCTGCTCGATCGCGCCTGGTGCGGGGGCGAGGTGCTGTTGCTCAGCCCGCGGCGGATCGCGGCGCGCGCGGCGGCCGAGCGGATGGCGATGCTGGCGGGCGAGCCGGTCGGCAAGACGTTCGGCTATGCGACGCGGATGGACAGCAAGCGCTCTGCCGCGACGCGCGTGACGGTGGTGACCGAAGGCATCTTCGTCGCGCGGATCCAGGCCGATCCCGAACTCGCCGGAATCTCGGCGGTGCTGTTCGACGAGGTCCATGAACGCAATCTCGACAGCGATTTCGGCCTGGCCCTGGCGCTCGACGCGCAAGGATCGTTGCGCCCTGACCTCCGCCTTGTCGCCATGTCGGCGACGCTCGACGGCGCGCGCTTCGCCAAGCTGCTCGGCGACGCGCCGGTGATCGAGAGCGAAGGTCGCAGTCACCCACTCGACCTGCGCTATCTCGGCCGGCGCGGTGAGGCTCGGATCGAGGATGAGGTCACTGCCGCGATCCGGCTGGCGCTGCGCGAAGAACAAGGCGGCGTGCTCGCCTTCCTTCCCGGCGTGGCGGAGATCGAGCGCGCCGCCGAGCGGCTCGGCGACCTGCCCGGCGTGCGTCTCCATCGCCTTCACGGCACGATCGCGCCGGCCGACCAGCGCGCCGCGATCGCCGCCGAGCCCGACGATATGCGCAAGCTCGTGCTGGCGACCAGCATCGCCGAGACCAGCCTGACGCTCGACGGCATCCGCGTGGTGGTCGATTCGGGGCTCGCCCGCCGCCCGCGCTACGATCGTGCCGCGGGGATGACGCGGCTGGTCACCGAACGCGCCAGCCAGGCCGCCGCGACCCAGCGCGCCGGCCGCGCGGCACGACAAGGACCGGGCGTCGCCTATCGGTTGTGGGAAGAAGCCGCGACGGCCGGGCTACCCCGCTTCGACCCGCCCGAAATCCTCGAAGCCGATCTCTCCGGCCTCGTGCTCGATTGCGCGATCTGGGGAGTCGCCAATCCGCGCACGCTGGCCTGGCTCGACCCGCCGCCCGAAGCCGCGGTGGCGGAGGGACGCACGCGGCTGGCGACGCTCGAGGCGCTCGACGCCGACGGCCGCCCGACCGCGCATGGCCGTGCGATCGCGAAACTGCCGATGCCGCCGCGGCTCGCGCATATGCTGGTGCGGGCGGGCGAGATGGGTTTAACGAGGGAAGCGGCTGAGGTGGCGGTCCTGCTGGGTGAGCGCGGGCTGGGCGGGCCGGGGACCGATCTCGAAACCAGAGCCCGCCGCTTCCGCACCGAACGTGGTCGTCGAGCGGAAAGCGCGCGGCGACTGGCCGAGCGATGGGCCACATCCGTTCCCCTCCCTTCTAGGGAGGGGCTAGGGGTGGGTCGAAGTATTCCGACTCACAATCCTCAAGTTTCCGGTTCGCGTCTCGCCCGGACGCCACCCACCCCCAGCCCCTCCCTAGAAGGGAGGGGAGTTGCAGTGGCCATCGCCCTCGCCTTCCCAGACCGCGTCTCTCGCCGCCGCGATGCCTCGGGCGAGCGCTGGGCCTCGGTCGGCGGACGCGGGTTCAAGCTCGACGCGACCGACCCGCTCGCCACCGCGCA
Source organism: Sphingomonas mali NBRC 15500 (assembly GCF_001598415.1). GTDB lineage: Bacteria > Pseudomonadota > Alphaproteobacteria > Sphingomonadales > Sphingomonadaceae > Sphingomonas > Sphingomonas mali. Next base: position 113,837 of record NZ_BCYX01000010.1, on the reverse strand, counting down.
ATGGCTCGCCGTCGCGGAGACGCAGGGTGTCGCCGCGGGCGCACGCATCCTGTCGGCGGCGGCGATCGACCAGGCGACGGTCGAAACCTTGTTCGCCGACAAGATCGAAACGCGCCGCACCTTCGCCTTCGATCCCACGACCGGCGGCGTCGAGGCGGTGCGCGAACGCCGCCTGGGCGCGATCGCTTTGTCGCGCGGACCCGATAGCAACGCCGATCCGGTCGCGATCGCTGCCGCTTTGGTCGACGGCGTCCGCGACCATGGCCTGCACCTGCTGCCCTGGGGCGAGGCGTCGGCCGCGCTTCGCGAGCGAGCGGCGTTCGCCGCCGCTCATGGCTGGGACGGCGCGCTCGACGACGAAATGCTCGCCGCGCGCCTCGACGATTGGCTCGCCCCGTTGCTCGACGGCAAGCGTCGCCTGTCGCAGCTGACTGACGCCGACCTTGTCGAGGCGCTGCGCAATCTCGTCGGCTGGGACGCGATGCGCGCGCTCGACCGCATCGCCCCCGCACGGCTCGAGACGCCGGCGGGATCAAGCCACGCGATCGACTATGCCGCTGAGGCCGGTCCGACTGTCGAGCTCCGCCCTCAGGCGCTGTTCGGACTGGCCACGCACCCGATTGTCGCCGATGGCGTTCCCCTCGTGCTCAGTCTGACCTCGCCGGCAGGCCGCCCGATCCAGACGACGCGCGATCTGCCGGGTTTCTGGGCGGGAAGTTGGTCCGCGGTCGCCAGGGAAATGCGCGGGCGCTATCCCAAACATCCCTGGCCCGACGATCCGGCCGCCGCAAACCCGACGCTGCGGACCAAAAAAGCCGATGCAAGGTTCGGAAAGTCAGGATAAGGGGATCAGATTATGCCAACCGCTCGTATCTATCAGCGTCCCAAGAATGCGATGCAGTCGGGCCGTTACCGGACCGATCGCTGGATTCTCGAATTCGAACCCGCCGAGGCCAAGCGCCCCGATCCGCTCACCGGCTGGGCCGGATCGGGCGACACGCGCGAACAGGTCCGGCTGACCTTCGCCACCGCAGAGGCGGCGCAGGCCTATGCCGAAAAGGTCGGGCTCGCCTTCCACGTCGTGCCGGCGCCCGCGCGCACGCTCAAGCTGCAGAGCTACGCCGACAACTTCCGATGAGCCTTCCCATTGCTACGCCCAAGGGCGTGGTGCGGCGCTGGATCGCGGCGTTCAATGCCGCCGATCCCGATGCGCTCGCCGCGCTCTATCATGACGATGCCACCAACCATCAGGTCGCGATCGGCCCGGTCCAGGGCCGATCGGCGATCCGCGAGCGCTTCGCGGAAGAATTCGCCGCCGCGTCGATGGAATGCCTGCCGGTCAATCTGTTCGAGGATGGCGAATGGGCGATCCTCGAATGGAAGGATCCGCAGGATCGGCTCGGCTGCGGCTTTTTCCACGTGATCGACGGACGGATCGCGCTCCAGCGCGGTTATTGGGACAGCGCGACGTTCGCCGCGTCCAAGCGCCGTGCGCCGGTGAAGAAGGCCGCCGCCAAGGCCAAGCCGAAAGTCTGACCCGGCGGCGTTAGCCGTTCATGGGTTGGCGAGCTCGATCCAGACGGGGGCATGATCGCTCGTCTTCTCCCAACCCCGCACCCGCTTCTCGACCCGCGCCTCGACCAGCCGCGGCGCCAGATCGGGACTGAGCAGGATGTGATCGATCCGCAGGCCGGCGTCGCGTTCGAAGGCGCCGCGGAAATATTTCCAGAAGGTATAGACGCGCTCGCCGGGGTGGCGCGATCGAAGCGCGTCGGTCCAGCCCTGTTCCAGCAAGTCGGCATAGGCTTGCCTGACCTCGGGCGCGAACAGCGCGTCGTCGAGCCATCGTTCGGGTTTGTAGACGTCGAGCTCGGTCGGCATGACGTTGAAGTCGCCGGCGATGACCACCGGCACGCCTGCGTCACGCAGCGACTGGGCATGCCGGGTGAGCCGCTCGAACCAGCGGAGCTTGAACTCGAATTTGGGTCCGGGCCGCGGGTTGCCGTTGGGCAGATAGAGGCACGCGATGATGATGCCGTTGATCGCGGCTTCGAGATAGCGGCTCTGGTCGTCCGCGCGGTCGCCGGGCAATCCGCGGCGGGTTTCGTGGATCGCGCCCACTCGGCTGAGGATCGCGACGCCGTTCCAGCTCTTCTGGCCGTGCCAGATCGCGGAATATCCCAGGTCGTTCAGCGCTTTTTCCGGGAAGCGCTCGTCCGGCGCCTTCAATTCCTGGAGGCAAACCACGTCGGGAAGATCCTCGGACAGCCAGCGCAAGAGCACGGGCAAGCGCCCATTCACGCCATTCACATTGTAGGTGGCGATCCGCATCAGGCTTCCTGCGCCTTCGACTTCGGCACGACGCTGATCTTGCCGCCCCGTTCGAAGGTCGCGAGTGCGACATCGTCGACCCGCGTCGCCTGCTCCATCCGCAGCGCCTCGATCAAATCATCGTCGCTGAGATGGTTGGATCGCAGCGCCGCGCGATCGACCTTGCCGTCGCGGACCAATTCGACCGGACGTCCCTTGATGAACCGCGCCAGCAGGTTCGAATGCACCGTCGCCATGGCCAGCAAGCGATGCAGCGCGACGAGCAGGAGCGTCGCGGCCAAAGTCGGCACGAACGGCGCCTTGCCGGTCATCGCCCGGCTGATATTCGACCCCACCACGATCGCCACGAAAATGTCGAGCGGCGTGAGGTTCGAGAAGGTCCGGCGCCCGGCAATGCGAATACAGAGTATGCCGTAGGGCAACAGCAACAATGCACGGACGCAGAACTGCCAGGTCGTGGCGGTGCCGTCGTCGGGTCCGATCAGAGCGGTCAGCCAATCCATCACCTCCTCCGTTTCTCTCCCACGCTCGCTAACTGGCCGGCAGAACGGCCATGCCGATGACCGCAGCCGCCATCACGGCGGTTGTTGTCCAGCCGAATATCTTCAACGTTGTCGACGCCGTGAAGTCGCCCATGGTCGATCGTTTCGAGACCACCAGCATCGTTCCGATCAGGATCGGCACGGCGACGACGCCGTTGATCACCGCGCTCCAGAACAATGCCTTGATCGGGCTGATCGGCGACCAGTCGATGGCGACGCCGAGCGCCATCGCAACGCCGATCACGGCATAGAACAGCTTGGCCTGGTGCGGCTCGAGCTCGAGACCCGTTTCCGAGCCGGCGGTCTCACCGATCGCATAAGCGGCCGATCCGGCGAGCACCGGCACCGCGAGCATGCCCGTGCCGATGATGCCGAGACTGAACAGCGCAAAGGCGAATTGACCGGCAATCGGCTCCAGCGCTTTCGCCGCGTCGGCGGCGGTCTGGATGTCGGTCTTGCCCGAAGCGTGGAGCGTAGCGGCGGTACCCAATATGATGGCGATGGCGACGAGGTTCGAAATCGCCATGCCGACGAAGGTATCGTAGCGCATCCGGACGACGGCGTCGGGGGCTTGGCCAGGAGATCTCTTGAGCGGCTTGCGCTCGTCGACGACGTCGATTTCCTCGACTTCCTGCGACGCCTGCCAGAAGAACAGATAGGGGCTGATCGTGGTGCCGAAGATCGCGACGATGACAGTCACTGCCGCGACGCCCGGGATCGTCGGGACGACCATCCCGCGCAGCGCCGCGGCCCAATCGACCTTCACGATGAAGATAAGCGCCACATAGGCGAGCAGGACCATCGTCAGCCATTTCAGGAAGGACGAATATTTTCGGTAGGGAATGAAGAGCTGGAGCAGCAGCGAGACGACCGCGAAGCCGATCGTGAAGAAATGGCCGCCGCCCCCGACAACCAATTGAGCAGCGTCTCCCATCGCCGCAAGGTCGGCGCCGATATTGATCGTATTGGCGACGAACAGGAGTCCGACCAGGATCATGACAACCCATCGCGGCATGACCCGGCGCAGATTCCCCGCGAGCCCGCGCCCCGTCACCCGGCCGACGCGCGCGCTGATCAATTGCACCGCGCTCATCAGCGGGTAGGTCAGCACCATCGTCCACAGCAGCACGGGGCCGAAGGCCGCGCCGGCCTGAGAATAAGTGGCGATACCGCTCGGATCGTCGTCGGCCGCTCCGGTGACCAAACCGGGACCCAGCTTTTTGAGGAAGCTCTTCGAGGCCATGCAATCTCCTGACGTATATCAGCAGCACAGCAGTTGACGGCGCATCCGGTTCCGCCGCGACGATCGATCACTGCCGAGTGGGGCGCATGGAGGGTTACTTCAATTCTTCGAATGTCTGGTCATGGCGCCGTCCCCGGCAACCTGCTAGCGCTTCAGCATGCCGCTAACCGCCGCTGCTTCCGCGCGAGAAATCCTGGTCCGCCTGCACGACGTGATGGCGGCGCGATCGTCCGCGCAGGCGAAGCTGGATGCGGTCGCGCGGATTATCGGCGAGGCGCTGGATAGCGAAGTCTGCTCGATCTATCTGCTGCGCGAAGGGCTGCTCGAACTCTATTCCACGCGCGGGCTCGACCAGGCCGCGGTCCACGTCACCAAGCTGGCGCTGGGCGAGGGCCTGGTCGGCACGATCGCCAAGAATGTCGAGACGCTGAACCTGGACGAGGCGGCGTCGCATCCCGACTTCGCCTATCGCCCCGAAACCGGCGAGGACGAGTTCCACAGTTTCGCCGGTGTGCCGATCATCCGGCGCGAACAGGCGGTGGGCGTGCTCGCGGTGCAGCATGCCGAGCCGCGCAAGTACGACGATGTCGAGATCGAGGCGCTGCAGACCGTCGCGATGGTGCTGAGCGAGCTGATCGCCAATGCCGGATTGATCGACCAGCGCGGCGACGCCGCGACGCGGCCGCAATCGACCGCGGCGACGCGGCTGGAGGGGCTGAAGCTGGTCGAGGGGATGGCGATCGGCCACGCCGTCTATCACCAGCCGCGCATCACGATCGAGCATACTGTCGCCGAGGATATCGAGGCCGAGCGGCACCGCGTCTATGCCGCGTTCGACAAGATGCGCGAGCAGATCGACCGCATGGCGCAACAGGCCGAATTCGGCGTCGACGGCGAGCATGAAGAGGTTCTCGCGACCTACAAGATGTTCGCGTACGACGAAGGCTGGTCGCGGCGGATCAACGAGGCGATCGATTCCGGCCTGACCGCCGAAGCGGCGATCGAGCGCGTCCAGCAGCGCACGCGGATGCGGATGCGCCAGATCGGCGATCCCTTGCTCCAGGACCGGATGCACGATCTCGAGGATCTGGCCAACCGCCTGCTCCGCATCGTGTCGGGACAGATGGGCACGGCGGCGCAATTGGGCCTGAGGCAGGACACGATCCTGATCGCGCGCAATCTGGGGCCGGCCGAATTGCTCGAATATGACCGGCGCCGGCTGAAGGGCGTCGTGCTCGAGGAAGGATCGCTGACCGCGCACGTGACGATCGTCGCGCGCGCGATGGGCGTGCCGGTGCTGGGCCGCGTGCGCGGCGTCCGCCAGACGATCGCCGACGGCGACCTGTTGCTGCTCGACGTGACTGAGGCCGGCACGGTGCTGGTCCGCCCGTCCGCGGCGATGGAAGAGGCGTTCGACGCCAAATTGCTGGTCCGCCAGAAACGCCGCGCGGCGTTCGCGGCGCTGAAGTCGGAGGCACCGGTCACGCTCGACGGCGAGCGGCTGACGGTAATGGTCAATGCCGGCCTGCGCGACGATGTCGCCGCATTGGACGTCACCGGCGCCGACGGGATCGGGCTGTTCCGCACCGAATTCCAGTTCCTGGTCTCGGCGACCCTGCCGCGGCGCGAACGCCAATTGCGGCTGTACAAGGATGTGCTGGAAGCGGCGGGCGACAAGCCGGTGGTATTCCGCACGGTCGATATCGGCGGCGACAAGGCGCTCCCCTATCTCAACCATCATGACGAGGATGAGGAAAACCCGGCAATGGGCTGGCGCGCGCTCAGGCTCGCGCTCGAACGCGGCGGGTTGATGAAGGCGCAGGCGCGCGCGCTGATCGAGGCCGCCGGGGGCCGGACGCTCAACGTCATGTTCCCGATGGTCAGCGAAGCGTGGGAGCTCGACGAGGCCAAGGCGCTGTTCGAGGCGCAGCGCGAATGGCTGGGCAAGCGCGGCAAGAGGCTGCCGACCGAGATCCGCTATGGCGCGATGCTCGAAGTGCCGGCATTGGCCGAGCAGCTCGACTTGCTGCTGCCCAACATCCAGTTCCTGTCGGTCGGCACCAACGACCTGACCCAGTTCCTGTTCGCAGCCGACCGCGCCAATCCCAAGCTGGCCGAGCGCTATGACTGGCTGTCGCCGTCGATCCTGCGGTTCCTGAAGCGCGTGGTGGCGCCGTGCGACCAGGCCGGCGTCGCGCTGACGGTATGCGGCGAGATGGGCGGCCGCCCGCTGGAGGCGATGGCGCTGATCGCGCTGGGAATCGACCGGCTGTCGATCACCCCGGCGGCGGTTGGACCGATCAAAGCGATGGTGCGGAGCCTCGATCGCGGCAAGGCGATGCGCTTCATGGACGGGCTGTTGGCCAAGCCGCCGCGCGACATTCGCGGGGCGCTGACCGATTGGGCAGCCAAAAACCATGTCGAGCTGGCCTGAGCCGGGGCGAAAACGGGCCAACGAGCCGTTGACAGTCTTACCCGCTTTGGCCGACAGCCGTCACCGGCGGATGGCGATTCAAGGTCGCAACCCCCTATCCGCCGGAGAAGGTAATGGACGAGGACGAAGCGACGGGCGCACCCGATCAGGCGTCGCTATTCCCCAAGACCGTGGGCGACAAGCTGCGCGAGGCGCGTGAGGGGCTGGGGCTGACCCTGGCCGACATCGCGAACAAGACGCGCGTGCCGATGCGCCACCTGGAAGCGATCGAGAATAACCGGATGGAGGGGATGGCGTCGCCGGCCTATGCGATCGGCTTCACCAAGACCTATGCGCGCGCGGTCGGACTCGACGACAAGGCGATCGCCGCCGAATTGCGCCAGAGCCCGCAAATGCCGCTGTCGCCGGCGGCGCGGTTCGAGGAATATGAGCCGACCGATCCGCGCCGCGTGCCGTCGAGCGGCATCGCCGGCATCGCCGCGATCATCGCGTTGGTGCTGCTGGTCGGCGTCGGCATCTGGTACGGGACGACCTGGCTGCGCGGCACTGGCGAGGAGCCTGCGGCGCTCGCCACGCCTGATGCTTCGCCCACCATCGCCGCCGCGCCTGCCGCCCCTCCTGCCCCGGTTGCCGGCGGCCAGGTCGTGCTGACCGCGACCGATGCAGTGTGGCTGCGCGTCTATGACGCGACCGGAAAGACGCTGATCCAGAAGACGATGCAGCCCGGCGAGCAATATTCGGTGCCGACCGACGCCGCCAATCCGATGATCAATATCGGGCGGCCCGACAAATTGCAGGTGACGATCAACGGATCGGCGGTGCCGGCGCTGGGCGACGGCAAGCGCGCGATCAAGGACGTGCCGATCAGCGCCGCCGCGCTGCAGGCGCGCGGCACCGCTACTGCCCCCGCGGCCGCACCGACTCCCGCCGCCGCTGCCCCGACGACGAGCGCGACGCCCAGCCGGAAATCGGGATCGAACGAGGTGCCCGATTTCTTCCGCAAGCCGAGCGACAAGCCGACCGCCTCCCCGACGCCGCGTGCGGTGGCGACGCCCGATCCGGTCTCGCTGCCCGCTGCGGCGCCGACATCGGCGCCTTAGGTCGGACGAATGCCCCCCGCTTGCGGGGAGTCAAATCGGGCAATGACGCCAGCCACATATAGTGGCGCGGGCAGGCGTTCCGGGCTAGGTTAACCACAGCGGGACAATCTGGGGATGAGTATGCGTAGTTTGTTGACGACGGTCATGATCGCGGCGGCGAGCCTGGCGATCGTAGCGCCGGCGCACGCGCAGGACCGGTCGGTCGATGCGCGGCTGGGCCAGCTGGAAAAGCGGATGAACACGGTCGAGCGCGTGGTCTCCCGCACCTCTGGACCGCTCGTCCAGCCCGAGATCGGCCCCGACAACCAGCCGGTCACCCCGGCCGGCACGCCGGCGAGCGCGCCGCTTGCCGACCTGGAACAGCGGGTCACGTCGATCGAGACCGAGCTGACCGGCTTCACCGGACGGCTGGAGACCAGCGAGCACAAGATGCAGCAGCTCGAGGCCGATTTCGCCGCCTATAAGCGCGCCACCGACGCGCGGCTGAAGGCGCTGGAAGATCGCGCCGCGCCGCCGCCGGGCGATGCCGATCCCGCCGCCGTGACCGATGGCCCCGCGCCGGGCCCGGGCAAGTCCGGCACCAAGCCAGCGGCCGGCCCCGCGCCCAAGCCCGCGACTGCTGCCAACGACCCCGATCGTGCCAAGGCAGTCGCCGCGATCCCCAAGCCCGCCGGCAAGGACGCGGTCGACAAGGCGATGTACGCCTATAATTACGCCTATCGCCTGTGGCAGGCCCAATTCTATCCCGAGGCCGAGGCGCAATTGCAGGGTTATGGCGCGAAATATGCCGGCCACCGGCTGGTCAGCCGCGCGCAGAATTTGCTCGGCACGATCTATATGGATGACGGCAAGCCCAATCTGGCCGCGCAGATCTATTACGAGAATTATTCCAAGCTGCCCGATGGCGAGCGCGCCGCCGACAGCCTGCTCAACCTGGCCAAGGCGCTGACCGTGCTCAAGAAGCCGCGCACCGACATCTGCCGCGTCTATACCGAGCTGGGCGACGTCTATGGCGCCAAGCTGACCGCTGCGCAGAAGGCCGACGCGGACAAGGGCCGTGCCGCCAACAAATGCACCTGAGCTGACGCGCGCGGTCGACCCGGCGGCGCTGGAGCGGTTCGCCGCCGACCTCGCCGAGCTGTGCGATCCAGCCGATGCCCGCGTGCTGGTCGGGGTATCGGGCGGGCCGGACAGCGTGGCGCTGCTGCTGTTAACCCACGCACTGCTTGGCGAGCGCTGCATCGCGGCGACGGTCGACCACGGATTGCGCCCGGAAGCAGCGGACGAGGCGGCGTGGGTGGCCAGCCTGTGCGCGGCGCGCGGGATCGATCACGCTATCCTGCGCGGCACCTTGCCCGAGCGCGCAGGTCACACCGCCAATCTGTCGGCGCGGGCGCGCGCCCTTCGCTACGACCTGCTCCAAGCCCATGCCGACGCCGTCGGCGCGACACACATCGCCACCGCGCACCACGCCGACGACCAGGTCGAAACGCTGATCATGCGGCTGAACCGCGGCGCCGGGGTCGGCGGCCTGGCCGGGGTACGCGCGCGAAGCGGACGGGTGATCCGGCCCGTGCTCGGCTGGCGCCGCGCCGAGCTGGGCGCGATCGTCGCGGCGGCGGGGATCGTCGCGGTCGACGATCCGAGCAATGTCAGCGACCGCTTCGACCGCGCGCGGCTGCGCAAGGCGCTGGCCGGGATCGACTGGATCGACCCCGCGCGAGTCGCGGCGAGCGCCGCGGCTCTAGCCGATGCCGAGGAGGCGATCGGCTGGATGGTGCGTCAGCTTGGGACGGATCGAGTCGCGTCCGAGGGTGATTCGCTGGTGCTGGATCCGCGCAATCTGCCCTTCGAGCTGGTCCGCCGGCTGGTCGAGCAATGCATCCGCCAAATCGACCCCGCGGCCGAGATCCGCGGCTCCGCATTGGTACGGATGGTCAAGGCGCTGGAATCGGGCGACACTGCGATGCTGGGCGACGTGGTAGCGGTGGCGTTGTCGCCCACGGCGTGGCGCTTTCGCGAAGCCCCGCCGCGTCGATCGCTCTGATCGACGTTGTTCCATTGCCATTAAGGCTTGGTGCCTTATCTTTAAGGGCACGAAAGGTATCTTGCGACGATGAACGACAACGACAAGCAGCCCGGCCAGGACGGCGGCGGCAACAACTGGGCCCGGAACCTGTTGCTCTGGGTGGGTATCGCAGTTGCCCTGGCGGTACTGGTGGCAATGCTCGGCGACCGCGCGACAACGCCCGCGGGCCAGCAATTGTCCTATTCGGGCTTCGTCGCCAAGGTGAAGGACGGATCGGTCAAGAAGGTCGAGATCGCCGGCACCGCGATCAACGGCACGCTGAAGGACAATACCACCTTCCGCACCAATGCCGGCGTGCCCGATCCGCAACTGGTCCAGCGCCTGATCGACAACAATGTCGAGGTCGTCGCCAAGCCCGAGGAGACGCCGTCGATCTGGCAATATCTGCTCGTCCAGTCGCTACCGTTCGTGCTGATGCTGGCGATCGCCTTCTTCGTGATCCGCCAGATGCAGAAATCGTCCGGTTCCGGCGCGATGGGCTTCGGCAAGAGCCGCGCCCGCATGCTGACCGAGAAACAGGGCAAGGTGACGTTCGACGACGTCGCCGGCATCGATGAGGCGCGCGAGGAATTGCAGGAGATTGTCGAGTTCCTGAAGGACCCGACCAAGTTCGCCCGTTTGGGCGGCAAGATTCCCAAGGGCGCGCTGCTGGTCGGCTCCCCCGGTACCGGCAAGACCCTGCTGGCGCGCGCGATCGCGGGCGAAGCGGGCGTGCCGTTCTTCACCATTTCCGGCTCGGACTTTGTCGAGATGTTCGTCGGCGTTGGCGCCAGCCGCGTGCGCGACATGTTCGAACAAGCCAAGAAATCGGCGCCGTGCATCGTCTTCATCGACGAGATCGACGCGGTCGGCCGCCATCGCGGCGCCGGGCTGGGCAACGGCAATGACGAACGCGAACAGACGCTCAATCAGTTGCTGGTCGAGATGGACGGGTTCGAGGCGAACGAAGGCATCATCATCATCGCCGCGACCAACCGGCCGGACGTGCTCGACCCTGCGCTGCTGCGCCCGGGCCGGTTCGACCGCCGCGTGACGGTGCCGCTGCCCGATATCGAGGGCCGCGTGCAGATCCTCCAGGTCCATATGAAGAAGGTGCCGCTGGCTCCCGACGTCGACGCGCGCACGCTCGCGCGCGGCACACCGGGCATGTCGGGCGCCGACCTGGCCAACCTGGTCAACGAAGCTGCTTTGATGGCCGCCCGGCTGGGCAAGCGCCTGGTCGCGATGGCGCAGTTCGAGCTCGCCAAGGACCGCGTGATCATGGGCACCGAGTGGAAATCGCTCGTCATGACGCCCGAGGAAAAGAAGATGACCGCCTATCATGAGGCGGGGCATGCGCTGGTCCGCATCCATGAGCCGGCGTCCGATCCGATCCACAAGGCGACGATCATCCCGCGTGGCGGTGCCCTGGGCATGGTCGTGTCGATGCCCGAGCGCGACAATTACTCCTATCATCGCGACAAGATGTACGCCGACCTCGCCACCGTGATGGGCGGGCGCGCGGCCGAGGAGATCATCTTCGGCTATGACAAGGTCTCGTCGGGCGCGTCGGGCGACATCAAGCAGGCGACCAAGCTCGCCCGCGCGATGGTGATGCGCTGGGGCATGTCCGACAAGCTCGGCCCGCTGGAATATGAGGAAGAGCAGGGCGAGACGTTCCTGGGCTATTCGCAGACCCAGCGGCACAACATGTCGAACGAGACCGCTTTGATGATCGACAGCGAGATCAAGTCGCTGATCGACGGCGGCCACAAGCGCGCGACCCAGGTGCTGAGCGAGAATATCGACCAGCTCCACCGCGTGGCGGGCGCGCTGCTCGAATACGAAACGCTGACCGGCGACGAGATCAAGGCGATCGCCGCGGGCGAGGACATCAACCGGCCCGACGCGGGGGCGACGGCGTCGACCCTGCCGAGCAGCGGCACGTCGATCCCGAAGACGCGGCGCCCGTCGGGGCCGTTCGGGAATCCGGCGCCGGCTGGGGCTTAACGGCTCAGCTTAGCTATGTGAGATTGAAGGGGCCCTTCCCGTGCGAGCGGGGAGGGCCTTTTTCGTTACGGTAGTGCGGGCGAACGGGCGCGCCCTCAACCTGCGTCTTCCGCCTTCCATGTCGCGACCAACACATCGCGATACGCCGCCCTGTCCGGATCGATCGGCCGGATCGGCGTCACGCCGTGCAGCACGCGGTGATCGTCCAGCAGCACGGCGTCGCCCGGTACCGCCAGGGTGAAGCGGTCTATCTGCGGCCGGCCGGCGATGCGGATTTCGGTGACGCCTTGGTCGGCATTCACCCGATCGATCAGCATCACCAATACCCAGTCGACGCCGTCGCGATGCATTCCCTCCGGAGTCGGGCGGCCCGGCTCATGCGCATTGGCCTCGATCCGGAACTGGTGGAGCTCGACATGCCAGGGGCGGGCGGCATCGCCCTCGCCTCCGCCGGCGCGCTCGAAGCAATCGGTCGCGCCGCGGAGCAGGTGCCGCATCATCGGGCTGTCGACGATGCCGTCCTCGATCGGCTCGAACCAGCGCTGAACATCGCCGTTCAGCCGATTATAGTCGCGGCTCTGATAATGCGGCTGGTGCGGCTTTCGCGCGATCGCGTCCGGGGTGATCGCCAGGGCAGCATGGCGCCGCCGGCGATAGCGGCCACCATCGGCCATGTAGCGATCGAGGCCGAGCCGGTTCCACGATTCGGCGAAGCCCTGCCAGTCCGGATCCGACGCCGCGGCCGGCAGCCAGTCGATCGCGCCCGGCACCGGGCGAACGAAGCCCTGCGCGGCAAGCTCGGTGGCCAGGCGCAGATCGGCCTCGTTCCCGGCAGTCTCCAATGGTCGAGGCACGATGCGGTCCCCCATGTCGATGCCGCGGTATCGAGGCATGATAGTCGCCATATAAGGTCTGATGCGGCCAGATCATGGCGAGCGCTGAGCCGGCGCCGGCGTTCAGTAGCGAAACGCGACGAGGCTCACGACAATCTCGAACGCGATCAGCAGGACGACGGCGATTTCGAGCCGATAGGAGCGCTTGTCCAGGACCAGGTTGAGCAGGACGTCGGCGGCGTCGCCGATCACTTCCAGCTTGCGCTCGATCGAGCGGGCGCGGTCGCCCAGTTCGAATTCGGCTTCGAGGCGGGTGTAGAGGCGGTCGAGCTCGGGGTGATCCCACAGCAGATCGGGCTTCTCGCCGATCTGCGCACGCCCGACCACGCGATGCCGCGTCGCCAGGACATCGCCGATATGCTGCATCACCCGCTTGATCGGCATGCGCGCGCGACCCTGGGTTCGCAGGTCGTTGACCAGGGGTTCGATGCGATCGAACGTCTCCGTGATCCGGGTTTCGTCGCGGGCCAGCACCACGCTGCGCGCCAGCACCGTTGCCGTCAGCAGCAACCGTTCGGGAGTCGCCTCGCGCAACCGGATGCGGCCGTCCGCGCTCACATTCTCCTCGCCATCGGCGCGGATTTCGATCCAGGCGGTTTCCAGCTCGGGCGACGGCGCCGGTTCGATCACATGATCCATCAACTCGGCGATCAGCGTCTGCTCCAGCTCGGCCGACGCGCCGAACAGCACGAGCACGCCATAGCGAAAGACGAAGGCCGCCCCGATCCCGGTCAGCTTGAGCGCCTCCGGCTCGACGAACCTGGGCAGGTTGCGGGTGTCGATACGGGTTCCCAGGAACAGCGCCCGGACGTCGACATCGGTCGGGCTCCCCGCGATCGGATAGCCCAGCACCTCGCGCACGCCGACGCTGCCGGGACGGGCTGTGCCGGGCGATGTGAGCGCGCCGCCTTTCGCTGCCTGATCCGTCAAAGCGCCTTCCGATCCGCGTTCGTGCTGCGATGCCCTCGCCTGAGGGACGATAGAGCGGTGCGATCGTCCGGCCCAATACGCATTCCACCCGACCCCGCACGCGCGCCGGCACCGCCTCAGCGACGCTGCAAATGACTCTAGGCGACCGCCTCCGCCTTCGGGAAAAATAGATCGACAATGTCGCGCGCCAGCCGGACCGCGCGATGGGTTTTGGCGTCGACGCAACACCAGCACGAGCGCGCCCTCACCACTATCTCGTCGCCGCGCCGGATGATCGTGTCGTAAAAGGCCCGGGCGCCCTGGACTTTCTCGAGCACGACGGCCGCCACGAGGTGATCGCCCAGGAAGGCCGGCCGCAAATATTCGATCTCATGACTCAGCGCGACCCACAGGTGTTGCGCCACGGCGTCGGGCGGCGCGATCGAACGCCAATGGTCGATCACCGCTTCCTGTACCCAGGTCAGATAGGTGGCGTTGTTGGCGTGCCCCATGAAGTCGATATCGGCGGGTCCGACAGTGATCGGGTAGAGATATGGGGCGCTGGCCATGGCGACGTCACGATTGTCATCGATAACGCTTGATCGCCGTTGCGGCGCCGGTGGTGCTATTCGCGAATGTACGTATCCGTCGGGCGTGTCGGCCTGCTTCAGGGCCTGATCCGGCCGGGCCACATCAATGGTCCGAGACGACCAACAGCGCGGAGATGGCAACGACCAGCTGGGTAGAGGCGAAGGGTTTGGCGATGATGGTGCTTCCCGGCACGCCCTCGGACGTCCATTCATGGTCGCTGGCGCCGCTGACATAGACCACGGGCAAACCGGCCATCAATTGACGCGCTTCCCGCGCGATCGCCCAGCCATCCGGCCCGTCGCCGAGGTTCACGTCGGTAATCAGCCCGCGCAAGTCGGCGGCGTGCGCAACGAGCAACTCTACGGCCTGGTCGCCGCCATCGGCCACCAGCAGCTTGAAGCCCGCTTCTTCCAGGCTCTCGACCATCGTTTCCCGGATCAGGGCATCGTCTTCGACATAGAGCAACAACGGAGACACGGGATCGGTCATCGGCACGAATTTCCTGGAATGGTTGTCGGCTGAACGAGCCGCCGCGCCTAAAGTGCCGCCGCCGGCACGTTAAGGTGGATGATCGCCACCCTCGTCCCCGGATTGGTGTCGCTGATGGTCACGGAGGCGTCGAGCTGTTTGGCCAGGGCATCGACGATGCCGGTGCCCAGTCCCGGTTTCCAGCTCGCGTGATCGCGGGGCATGCCGACGCCGTCATCCTCGACGCTCAGCCGCCACCCGCTCGGCCGCGACCAATATTCGACGACGATCTTCCCCGGGCGCGTGCGTTCCGGAAAGGCGTGTTTCAGGGCATTGATCACCAGCTCGGTCACGATCAGGCCAAGGCTGACCGGCACGTCCGAGCTCGTGATGCTGTCATCGACCACCACGCTGAGCTCCAGCAGCTGATGATCGTAGATCATCGACGCCCCGATGCTGTCGCAAAGGTCGGTGAAATAGGACCGCAGCACCACGTCGCCCGCTTTGGCCGTCGCGAGCTGGCGCTGGAGCGTCGCGATCGACATCACCCGATGATGCGCGTCCTGCAGGTGATTGCGCGCCTCATCCGACTGCACCTTTCGCGCGCTTTGCATGAGGACGCTGGCAATGATCTGAAGGCTGTTCGCCACCCGGTGCTGCAGCTCCTGCAACAGGATATGCTTTTCGCGGACGGCGTCGTCCTTCAGCTTTTCGGTCAGCCGCGCGTCCGTCACGTCCAGCACGGCAAGCGCGATCCGGGCATCGTCCGACCCGAGATAGTCGAGCCGATGGGCATTGACGATCAACCGGCGCGTCGGCTTGCCGAGGCGCACCAGATCCAGTTCATAGGCATCGATCGCGGCATCGCCCGCGACGGTCGCCGCCAGGAGCGAGCGAAGCTGGGGCATCCCCCATTCGCCCGATCCAAGGCTCGCCAGCCCCGCGCCGACAACCTTGTCCGGATCGAGCGCGAAGGCGCTGCAGAACGAGCCGCTGGCGGCCTTGATGACGAGGTTGGCGTCAAGCAGAAGGAGCGGCGTTGCCGAGGAAAAGACCAGCGCCATGCCAAGGCTGCTGGAAGCGTCATGAGATACGGGCGTAAAAAATTCCATGGCCGAAGCCTTCGGAAGCCAGAGGTCCCGCGAAACGCGAGCCATACCCGGTAACAATTTCTAGAAGCGCTCCGACCCGGTGGGAGTCTGGAGGCAGGACGCAGCATACCACGGCGGGGGTGGGAGTCCTAATTTTATCGGGGTTTTAGGGCGCGGATGCGGGGGGGGATGGAAATGACAGGATGCGGCACGACGGCGTCGGCACTGCCGGGCGGCGGGAGGTCGATCCAGAAGGCACGACGGCCGTCGGGGTCGTTTGGGTAGCTCGCGTTGGGTGAGGCTTAAGCTTCATCGATTGTTGTGATGCGAAAGGCACTTCCCTTGTGGGTGGGAGGGCTTTTCCGCTTCTACGCTCGAAGTACTTCCTCAAGCATGAGCTGAATAGCGGCGAGACCGTCCGGTCCTTCCCGACGGCCGGCATCAAACACGTCGCGTGAGTTGTCCGCCAATAATTCCGCACGTGCCGCGGCTTCCCGAAGAAGGTCCGCTGCTCGGTCTATGTCGATGTTGCCACCTCCTTCGGTGGCTCGACGTTGCCATGAGTCAATCGCTGCTGCCGTCATCCCAGCCAGCGGTGCGTCCACTCCAAAGCGGCGATTGATGGGCACAAGAAAGTCCCGCTCGATCCTAACCCTTTCCTCGAACCTAGTCCTCCTTGTGGACGCATCCATTAAACGCTCTCCAGCCGTCGCCGCAATCCAGCGACCCAAGATACCAACCTATCATGAATGCTCAGGACCTGCGACTGGGTGACTTTTTGAGGCGGTTGCAGGCCGCGCTGACCGGCCATGCGGCAGGTCATCGCAAGATCATATTCGGCCATCGTGATTGGCACATCGACCACCTCCTTCAGGTGAAAGGGCGAGTAGCGGGAAAAATCGGGGCGATCGCACAGCATCGCGGAGGCCGCCATGCAGATGTTGCGGAGGCAAACGTAGACGAGACCGAGCTCGTAGACCGCATTCTCGGGCGACGCGCGGAGTTGCGCAGGGATGCCAGAAAGGATCTTCTCAAATGACGCTACATCCAACGCCGCGTCACAATACGGAGTGGGCTCGCCTAGCTCGGCGATAACCGGCACGGCTTCGAATAGCGGAACAGTTTCTCGATATAAGTGCCATGCGAACAACTCACCGTTCGCAAACATTTGGCCCAGACGTTGACGCCCGTACCAAGACACAGAGGGTTCGAGGTCGCGCAAATCTAAAGGGATGTGCAATACCACTTCCTGTTCATCGACCTTGCCCTCACCGTCAGCGACAACAGCAAGCAAATCGACGTCGCTCCGCTGATCCCGATCGCCACGCGCGACAGAACCAAAGAGGTAAACGCCTAACAGGATACCCATCAGCGATGCGAAACGGATTTTGAGAGCACCGAAATAAACAGGCCGATGTAAACGTATCGCATTGCTATCAAGGCATAGTCTATAAATAGAAAGCCTTTAAATCGTCCATCGGGACTCGCGTCGAGAAGCAGATCGACGCTGTAGCGGAGCACCTCCAAGCCGGAGCGCGTCGTGTCCCAACCGACCCTGGGCACTATCGACCACATGTTCACGAAAGTCATAACTAGCACCAGGATGGCAGCGCTACGGATCATTCTGAATGGCCGCTCCCCGTGTCCCCAAACCCAGCCGCCGAGTTTCAGACGAGCCAGACCGACCGCAGCCACGGTCTTATCGATCACGCCCGGATACTTACGGCGATAATAGTCCTCGGACCCCTTTAAAGCACGAGACAGGTGGTCCGTGGCGGCGTCGACTTCAGCCAGCACGAACAATCGCTGACTGCCGTAATCGCCTATCTCGGCTGCGTTGGCACGAAGATTCTGCAACGAATCCCGCTTCAGGTTAGGCTCAAGAGGCAGGACGGCCAATATCTCCTTGGGCTCCAATAATGTGCGATGGAATGTGGCGTATTTGAAATCGCAGACGTGGAAAGAGGCACCCCGAAGACTAGAGTCATAGAAGCGACAGCCGACGAATCGACATCCTTCGAACGTCGCTCCACGAAAGTAAGCGCGCTCGAAAATGGAATAAGAAAAGTCACAGTCTACGAAGGTGGCTTGATTAGCATTTAGATCGTCGAAACGTCGGTTCTTAAGGTCTAAACGTACATGCGTTTCGCGCGAAAGTGGGACGCGGTTAATCGGTTCGCCAAGATTGGCTCGTACATGCTGGGTTGGCATGTTTGCTAGGGCTGCGCTTTGGGCCGGCGTCGCGGCCATCGCTCGCTTCCCAAAGAGCCGGCTGAACATAGCGATATTGTATCGCGCCAATGGCCGCTCCGCTAGGCGCTCCTTGAGCTCGTTCGTATTGCCGCGCCGAGCGCCAACTTCCCGTCGAGCTTGATGAGCAGATTCTGTCGCGCTTCTCATCCATGACAAGCCCGTCTTCATTGGGGCGCCCGCCTACGGTTTCCCAACTTCTCGGCTCGAATGAAACTGCCTCGCTGTAGACTCGATTTCCTTCTATCGGTCTCCAAACAAAGGAAACGCAATGCGCAGCACGCTCTACACTATCGGCTATGAAGGCGCAGAAATATCGTTATTTTTGAGTGTTTTACGAGAATGCAACGTCCAACGGGTAATCGATATCCGCGATGTACCGGTCTCTCGCAAGCCCGGCTTCTCCAAGGGATCGCTCAGCGCAGCCCTCGAAAGCCAGGGAATGGGTTACACTCATCTCAAGTCGCTGGGCGATCCGAAAGAGGGAAGAGATGCGATGCGACGCGGCGACTATCCGACGTTCGTCGAAATCTACGTTGCGCACCTTGCCTTGGACGCCGGTCAGCGCGCTCTGCAGCAGGCAATCGAGATAGCGCGGGAGGAAAGCTCGGTTTTGCTATGTTTTGAGCGCAACCCAAAAGAATGCCATCGTACGATCGTTGCCAATGAAATGCGCAAACACACGGGCTTCGACATACGCAATTTGGGCGTAAATAAAGATCTCGACGCTAGGAAGCATAAGGCCAATGACTTCATTGGTGTAGCTTCTGCCTCAGTGTGATGCTAACCCTGTTGCAAGCATGTAGCGGGGAGAGGAAGAGTGGCGGGAGCGCGGCGCGAACGCATTCTTATACTGTGTAAGACCTATCCTTCGCCTAGCGAGAAGCACGCCGAGACATCCTGTGTTGCCGGCATGACTGCTGACGGCTCGCTGATCAGGCTGTTTCCCGTACCTTTTCGACTCATTCGTGACGCTCAGCAGTTCAAGAAATGGCAATGGATCTCCGCCCAAATTTACAAGGCTAACGATGATCGGCGGCCAGAGAGCCACAAGATTTACGTCGACACCATAACTTTGGATGGCGCGCCTCTCCCAACCGCGCGCGATTGGAATGCGCGTCGGCGCGAAATCGAGAAGCTCCGGCTATTCACGGATTTCGCCGAACTCGATCGCGCTCGAGAGGCTGAAAGCCTAACGTTGGGGCTAGTGCGGCCCAGCAAGATACTTGGCCTCGATATTACAGCAGTTGATCAAGCAGAATGGAGCGAGGAAGAGCTCAAAAAACTCCTCCGACATCAGCAGCAGGCTGGCTTATTTGACGATGACGACGCGAGGGCTATCCGGACCCTGCGCAAATTACCATTTGCATTTCACTATAGATATGAATGCGAGATAAGCGGCGAAACGAGAGCTTACCGCCACAAGATCGCCGACTGGGAGATAGGGGCACTCTACTGGAACTGCCTTCAACGGCACGGGGACGGCTGGGAACAGCCTTTGCGCGAAAAAATCGAGCAAAAGTTGCCTAGTGCCGACCTAATGTTCCTGATGGGAACCATCCATCGGTTTCCCGACCAATGGCTGATCGTCAGCCTAATTTATCCGCCGCGCAAATACACCGGCGAGCGTCAGCAGATCGAACTCGCGATCTAGAGCAGATTTGGGTTATGGCGGCAGCTTACTAAATTCGCTGAGGGATCAGGTCGATCGAGCGCTGGCGGACTGGATAAACCAAGTTTCGACTATCCAGGAGACCATCATATACCAGAGGCTCCCCCACCCGGCACCGCCAACATCTCCCGCAACACAATCTCCGCATCCCGCTCCTGCCCATCCCTGGCGTAGCGCACCCGCACCCGCGTCCCCGGCGCCTGCGTGAACGCGCGGGTCAGCTCGCCGCCACCCAACTCCCGCGCGCTCCGGCCATCGACGCTGAGCAGCTTGTCGTTCTTGCGCAGTCCCGCCTGCGCCGCCGGTCCGCCGTCGTTGACGAAGCTCACCAGGATCGTCTGCGGGTCGGTCTTGATCGCGCGCAGGCCGGCGCGGCCGAACGGCACCGGCGCATAGCCCGGCACATAGTCCATGCACACGCGCGAGCGGCCGTAATCGAGCGTGATCGTGTAGTTCGCCAATATATCCGTGCCGAGGTTGCCGGCCTCGCTGACCGACAAGGCGACGCCGCCCTTGTCGTCGGTCGTGCGGACCATCGGATGGCGCACGGTGCCGCCGCCGACGGCGAAGGTCTGCGCGTACATCACCCAGTTACGCGACGGACCGCCGGCGCCATAGGAGACCGCCTCTACCCCGCGATTGTAGCGCGCGGTGACGCCCTGTTGCTTCAGCCAATGGGCATAGAGCTGCAGCGATCCGTTGTTGCCGGTATCGATCGTGAACGGCGCGCGGATGCCGTCGAGCTGTGCCTCGATCGTCGGCATGTCGCTGGTGAACCGCGCCGCCACCCATCCGCTCTTGCACGTCACGGCGCTGTCGCGCGGCAACAGGGTCATCTTGCCGGCGCGATAGTCGATCCGGGTGATGAAGCGCTCGACCACTTCCAGCCCGAGCAGGCCGTCGAGCGGCGGCTGCGCGCCGCGCTCGAACGACGAATAGCCGAGATCGAGGATCGAGAAGAATTGGTCGCGCATCACCGCGTCGCCGATCCTAAGTTCCTTCACGCGCGTGAATTGCTCCGCGATCGTCCCCGCGCCGCTGCCGCCGCTGCGCGTCCCGCCGACGGGCGTGAGCCCGAGCGCGCGCGCCGCATCGGGCGACAGGATGCTGTGGCCGCCGGTGTCGAACAGGAAGTGCATCGGCCGGCCATTGACGCTGGCCGCGATCTCTAGCTGGGGAAAGGGTGTCGCGGCCACCGTCGTGCCCGCGGCCGGTATCGTGTGATCGTCGGGCTGACGCGGCGCAGCATAACTGTCCGCCGGCGCCCGGGGGAGCAGGCGATAGGAATCGATCGTGATCCGCTCTTCGTTGTCGCCGTCGGATTGCACGATCGAGAAAGGCAGCCGCCGCCCCGCGACCGCGCGATAATCGGCGTAGCGCGTCTCGACCTTGTAGAACCAGTCCTGCTCCACCGCGCGCGCCAGCTCGCCGGTCGCCGCGTCGAACCACAATTCGACCGGCTCGCCGCCGCGCGGGGTCGCGGTTAGCACCGAATAGCGCCGCCCTTTGTCGGTGCGCGTGACCGCCGCCCCGCGCTGTGCGCCGCCGAACCCGGCCTGCATCCAGCCGAACCGGGCGAGCCAGGCGCTCGTCTGGGTCTGGCGCTGCGCGAAGGGGCTGTCGAGCTTGTGGCTGCCACCCGACCGTTCGATCCGCCAATGCGTGCGGCCGTCGTAAATGTCGCCAGTCTTGAACGCTTTCAGGTCGGTGCTGGTGGCGAAGCGGCCGTCGCCCAGGTCGTTGACCGATCGCCAGCTGCCCTGCAGCCCTTCCGCGGCGATCGTGCCGGTCGCGATCAGCGTGTCATGGGGTTGCCACTTGCCCGCCGGCGCGCTCCCGATCAGCAACAGCGCCGCTCCGGCGATCGTCCAGTTCATCCGCACCATGTTCGTCTCCTTGGGCAGGGGCGATAGCGCAGCCCCAGCTGTCCGGTCTTGAACGGGATTAACATGACGGGGCCGACGGGAGAGGCTGCCCGCGCCACGGACCGCTGCTCGCCAACATGCTGGCTATGTGCCGGGAATCACTCCACACACTTTCTCACGCACTGGCCGGAGAAAATCGCATGTGCTTTTCGGCCACGTCCAGCTTCATCGCCTCTGGCGTGATCGGGGCGATCGGCGTTGCGACGCTTCGCCAGGTGCGCGAGCCGCGGGCGCTTCTGTTCGCGTCAGTGCCGATGCTGTTCGCGGTCCACCAGTTTACGGAAGGATGGGTCTGGCTCGGCCTCGACGGGCGGATCGGCAAGCTTGCGCTCGACCATGTCGCCTTCCTGTTCATGCTCTATGCCCAGGGTATCCTGCCGTTGCTGATGCCGGCCGCGGTCGCGCTGATGGAACCGCCCGGCTGGCGGCGCGGCGCCATTCTAGCGCTGACGGGCGTCGGCGCGTTGGTATGCGTGTGGGATATTACCGGGCTGATCTTCTTGCCCAGCCGGTGCTTCATCCAGCAGGATTCGATCGCCTATCGCAACCACATGACGGGCAATTTCTGGATATCGTGCCTGTATGTTCTCGCCACGTGCGGCGCGTTGCTCTTGTCGACCCATCGCGTCGTCAGGTGGTATGGCGCGATCAATGTCGTCGCGCTGACGATCACGGAGATCGTCAAGCAATACGCCTTTGCCTCGGTCTGGTGTTTCTACGCCGCGATCATGAGCGTGATCATCTATTGGCAATTCAGGCGCCTGAAGATCGATATCGAGACGCCCAATGGCATGTCGCCGATTCGCAGGGCCCTGCTCTTCTCCAGGCTGCGGCTGACGAAGGCGGGCAGGACGAGCACCGACTGACGGCACGCTCTGGCGCAGCCCTGCCCGCGCCAGCGGTTCCCAATCACTGACGAAGACCAACTTGACTCTCGTCCGCAAACTTACGTTAACGTAAGCCAATCCTCGCGACGCCAATCGCGACATGAAAAACACGCCAGAGAGGATCGCCCGGCATGAAGATCAAACAGCGGCTGGCCTGCGCCTTGTGCATCGCCGCCGTGGCGGTGCAGTCCGGCGGCGCGCTCGCCTGGTCGAACCAGGGGCATATGGTGACCGGCGCCATCGCCTATGACGATCTGGCCAGGACCGATCCCAAGCTGATCGCCACGATAGAGGCGATCATGGCGAACCATCCCGACAAGGCGCGGTTCGACCGCGCGCTGGCGGGGTTTTCGGGGGAAGCGCGGACTCGCCGGCTGTTCGAGCTGATGGCGCGCTGGCCGGACGATGCGCGCAAGGGGCCCTATGATCATCCCGGCTGGCATTATTGGCTGCGGCTGGTCCCGTCCCAGGCCGACCCGGCCAAGGTCCCGCCGGCGATGCTGGCGATGAGCACCGGAGAAGCGGCCGAAGCCTATCGGCTGAACCTGGCGACCGTGCGCGATGCCTATGCGCCGGCGGCGGATCGCGCGGTGTCGCTATGTTGGCTGTTCCACCTGGCGGGCGACATCCAGCAGCCGCTCCATGGCGGCCATCTGATCTCCGGCCGCTTTCCGCTGAGCGATCGCGCGGGCGAAAGCGCCTTCGTCCGCCCGGCGGAGGGCGGGGCGGCGATCGACCTGCATGCTTATTGGGACAATGCGGTCGGCGGGGATGAGGACGATGACGCCAATGTCGAGGCGGTGCGCGTCCGGCTCGACCAGGCCTGGCCGCGATCGGCGCTCAAGGAATTGACCGGGAAGGCCGATCCCGACGCGTTCCGGTCATGGGCGGACGAGAGTTTCGAGCTGGCGCGATCGGTGGTCTATAAGGGCGGGACGTATGAGGGCGCCACGACGGCGGCCGCGGCCATGCCGGTCCCGCCGGCCTATCAGGCGTCGCTGCGCACCACTGGCGAGCGCCGCGTCGCGCTGGGCGGCCATCGCATCGCCGATGCGGTGCGGGCGGCGCTGTCGAGATAGGATGCGGTCGTCGCAATAATCGGGCGCGCGTCGTTCATGCCGGAAAAGCGGGCGGCAGACGATTTGCGCTGCCGGAACCCGGTCCGCTCAATGCCGCGCCGGCTTCTTCACCGTTCCAACCGGCTCGTCGGACGGATCGACCCGACCGAAATGCGCCCGGCGCTCGTTGATGCCCTTGTACAATTCCTCGAGCCGATTGACGTCGGCCACCACTTCGCGCTGTTCGGTCAGCCAGCGTTCGGTCGCGTCGTGGAGCGGCTTGCCGTCCTGACCGTCATGCAGGGTGGCGCCCTGTTCGATCAGCCAGATCATGTCGTTGGCGCGCGACCGCTGACGGCGCAGATGCGTCATCCACTCTTCGACGATTCCTGCTGGGACGAGGCGATCCATCATGATCAGTCCGGCGCCCGCGTGCGAAGCGCCAGCGCCTGTTCGACGGCGGCCAGACCATCGGCGCTTTCGATCGCCAGATCGAGCGGTCGGCCGAGCCCGGCCTGATCGCTGTTGAGATAGTCCATCGCGGCAGCGGGGCCGGCGAAGGATTGCAGCGCGAACGAGACGACGCGCCCCTGACGCGCGACTTGTTCGGGCGTCAGGCGCGGTTGATCGCGGCGGCTGCGAAAGAAGCGTTTTTCCTGGCGTTGCTCGGCCGGCGGCGAGGCGTCGTCCGCCGCGACCACGGGCTGCCGGGGCGCGGCGGCCTTGGCCATTACGAGCTCTTGCCCAGGGTTACCTTGACCGCGTTCTTGTCGACCGCGAGCGGCGTCGCGGGCTTGGGCTCGACCTTTTTGGGTTTGCGGATTTCGCGATTGCTGCGTTTCTGGGCCTTGGCCATGAGCTCTTCCTTCGTGATGGTGATGCCGGCCCGCGGCGCGGGCGCGGGTAGCTATCGATCAGCGGTGGCGTGAGAAGACCCGCACGCGCCGTGCCGTTTTGCTGATGATCTTCGATTTGAAGGCGCGGGCGACGATCGCCGTGTCGTCCATGTTCATCAACACCACGCGGGTGCCGCCGTCCAACAGGCTCTCGATCGCGCTGATCGGCACCTTGCGGCGGCCGCACAGGGCAGTCACCTCAGCCAAGGGAACGTTGAGATTGATGGCGCGGGACATGCGAGAACTCCTCGGCGGTTGAGCGGGAGCGTCGCGTCTCTCAGTCGACACCATGCCCTGAGCGTCGATGCGATGGCTTTTATATGGGGACGATGGGCGGCAGGCGCAATGACGCGGCCGAGGCGGACGCCGCAAGGTGGCCGAGCCCTCCCTCCGCCCGTCACGGTAAGCCGATCAGAAACCGAGGATTATTCGTGTTCGACAGGAGCGGTTCAGGATCTGAAGCGTAGAGGACCGCTCAAAGGATGGCCGATATGCGCGCACGCTTCGTATCAATTCTGCTGTTCGGAACAATCGCCACGCCCGCACTGGCCGCCCCTGCGGCGCAAGAGACGACGGCCTGGGCAAACCGCCTGACCTGGGGCGCTTCGGCGGCGACCGCCGACAGCGACAAGGCCGCCAGCTCTCACTGGCTCGACGCCCAGCTCAAGCATCCCGACGATACGCTGCCGCCCGAGGCCGCCGCCCGGATCGCGGCGATGCGGATCAGCCGCACGCCGCTGGCGGCGCTGGTGGTCGATGAAGATGCGGCGATCCGCTATGCCAACAAGTTCACCGACCCTGCGCAGCGCGACGCCGCGCGCAAGGCGTATCAGCAGGACATGAACGCCCTCGCCAACGAAGCGGCGACGCGGTCGTTGCTGCGCGATCTCTACGCGCCGGACCAGTTGCGCGAACAACTGACCTGGTTCTGGTTCAACCATTTCAACGTCCAGGCGCAGAAGCGCGACATCCGCGCCCTGGTGGGCGATTACGAGGACACGATCCGCGACCATTCGCTGGGCAAGTTCCGCGACCTGCTGGAAGCGACGCTCAGGCATCCGGCGATGCTGCGCTATCTCGACAACGATCAGAACGCCGCGAACCACATCAACGAGAATTACGCGCGCGAGATCATGGAGCTTCACTCGATGGGAGTCGGGTCGGGCTACACGCAAAAGGACGTGCAGGAACTGGCGCGGATCCTGACCGGAGTGGGCGTCGATCTCAGCCCCAACGCGCCCAAGCTCAGCCCGCAGCGCCAGGGGCTCTACGTCCGCGCGGGGCTGTTCGAGTTCAATCCCAATCGCCACGATTTCGGCGACAAGCAATTCCTTGGCCACACGATCAAGGGCAGCGGCTTTGGCGAAGTCGAGGAAGCGCTCGACCTGATCGCGCGGTCGCCGGCAACCGCGCACCATGTCTCCGAGCAGCTCGCGACCTATTTCATGGGCGACACGCCGCCCGCTTCCGTGGTCGATCGCATGACCGCGTCCTGGCAAAAGAGCGACGGCGATATCGCGCAAGTGCTGCGCACGATGATCCGCGCGCCCGAATTCAGGCAATCGCTCGGCACCGTGTTCAAGGACCCGATGCATTATGCGGTTTCGTCCGTGCGCCTGATGTACGGCGACAAGGTGATCCTGAACGCGCAGCCGATCATCGGCTGGCTCAACCGCATGGGCCAGGGCCTATACGCGCGCGAAACGCCTGATGGCTATCCGATGGAGTCGGCCGCGTGGACCGGACCCGGCCAGATGTCGGTGCGGTTCGAGATCGCCCGGCAGATCGGCGGCGGCGCGGCGGGGTTGTTCAAGCCCCCCGCTCCTCCGGCCGCCGTGGCGGCGGTGGGAATGGCCGGGGCGTCGGCGCCGGCAATGGCCGGCTCGATGGCGTCGGCTATGACGGCATCCGGAGCGCCGCCGGTCGCCGCGGCTGCACCAGCGCCGCCGGCCGTTCCGGTGCCGGCGCTCCCCAAGCTGCAGAACGCCGCTTATTACGGCGCCGTCGCGCCGGTGCTCGGCGGGCAGACCAAGACGGCGCTGACCCAGGCAAGCTCGCCGCAGGAATGGAACGCGCTGTTCCTGTCATCGCCCGAATTCATGCATCGCTGACGCGAACGGAGAAGGTTTATGTTGCTCGATCGCCGTGACCTCATCGCCGGTGCCGCCGCACTGGCTCCCCTGATCGTCGCCGGGCGCGCCTTCGCCGCGCCGCAAGCGGGCAGCCGGATGCTCGTCGTGTTCCTGCGCGGCGCCTATGACGCCGCGAATATCATCGCGCCGACCGGGAGCGATTTCTATCACGCGTCGCGCCCGACGATAGCGCTCGGCAAACCCGATCCGGCCGACCCCAATGCGCCGATCGCGCTCGACGCCGACTGGAGCCTGCATCCCGCGCTCAAGGAGTCGATCTATCCGCTGTGGCAGAAGAAGCAGATCGCCTTCGTGCCCTTTGTCGGCACCGACGACATGAGCCGCAGCCATTTCGAGACCCAGGACACGATCGAGCTCGGCCAGCCGATCGGCGGCCATCGCAATTACAATTCCGGCTTCATGGCGCGGCTCGCCGCGGCGCTTGGGCAGGACAAGCCGATCTCGTTCACCGATCAGCTGCCATTATGCTTTCGTGGCGGGCCGGTGATACCGAATATCGCCCTGGCGGCGGTCGGATCGAAGCCCGCCGTGCCGCCCAAGGACGCCGCCCTGATCACCGCGATGTACAAGGGACAGCATAGCGGGGCGAACGACCTGGGCAGTTCGGTCGCCGAAGGGTTTCAGGTGCGCGACACCGTGTTCAAGACCGTCGACGAGGAAATGAAACAGGCGAGCCGCGGCGCGGTCAGTCCCAAGGGCTTCGAATTGTCGGCGCGGCGGATCGGGCGGCTGATGCGCGACCAGTTCAACCTCGCTTTCGTCGATGTCGGCGGATGGGATACGCACGTCAATCAGGGCGGCGCGCAAGGCTATCTGGCGACGCATATCGGCGAATTGGGGCGCGGCCTTGCCGGCTTCGCCGATGAGATCGGCCCCGATGCCTGGCGGAACACGACCGTCGTCGTCGTCTCCGAATTCGGCCGCACCTTTCACGAGAATGGCGATAAGGGCACCGATCACGGTCATGGCAGCATCTATTGGGTGATGGGCGGCGGCGTGAATGGCGGACGCATCGCGGGGCCCCAGGTCGCGCTGTCGCAAGCAACGCTCAACCAGGGCCGCGACCTTCCCGTCTTGACCGATTACCGCGCGATGATCGGCGGCCTCGCGGCACGGCAATATGGCCTGGCCGGCGACCGGCTTGGCACGGTGTTTCCCGCGGCCAAACCGGTCGACTTGCAGCTCATCTGACTCGCCCGCCCCACCTCACTCGATCGTCGCGCCCACTACGTGCCAGACGCCGTCCTCGCGATCGAGCGTGACGGTCTCCACCGCATCGGCTTTGTTGGCGTAGCTCGCTCGGAACTTCACGACCTCATAGCCGTAAGGCGGCGCGGGGAGATACTGCTCGCTGAGGAACGTCCGTGACTTCGCCGCGCCGAACTGCGCGCGCATCTTTTCGGACACATCGGCCCAGACCTGCGTCGTGTTCATCTTACGGAAGGAGGCGCCGGTCGCCCGATAACTGTCGTCCCAACGGTCCTGATCGACCAAGGCCAGCCATTGCCGCGCCGCGTCCACGACTTCCGCATTGGGCTTCGCGTCGGCGGCGACGGGTGTCGATGACGGCGCGGACGCGGCCTGAGGCAAGGCGACGAATGCCAATAGTCCGAGAGCAAGGGTCATGAGCAACACTCCGATGACGATCCAGGGATGGCGGGTGACCCGCCCTGCGCCGCTGACCGGCGCCCTTCCCTGATCCACGCCAACGCGGCTCGCGGCTTCCCCGATTCCTCTGTCCCCGAACAATTCGGGGGTCGGCGACCCCGGCTCACCACCCTCGGATTCGAACAACAAGCGCGCGGCTTCGCGGCTGCTGGACACCGCCATCTTGCGGCGCGCGTCGCGCAGTCGTTCGTTGATCGTGTGGACCGAGAGGCCAAGGCTGCGCGCGATCGATTTGGCGTCGTGACCGCGGACGATCAGGCGAAGGGTCTGCTTTTCCTTCTCGGTCAGGGAGCCAAAGCCGTGTTTCACCGCCATGTTCATATCTCACCGGCCTAAGCCGGGCATAGGGTCGCAGCTACCCCGAAAAATTCGTACCTTCAGCGACGCACGTCGGGCAATCGCCTACGCCACCAACACCTGCCCATTCACCCGCACGCCATCCAGCCGCAGATCGCGCGTATGCGCGATCAGGTTGTGCTCGCGCGCTTTCCCCACCGTCACGTCGCGGATCAGCACGTCCTCGACCGGCGCCGCCTCCACCCCGACGATGCGCAGCGCGCGGCCGGTGTTGCGGCAATCGACCCGCTCGACGGTGAACTGCTTGTAGGTCGGGGGCGCGTTGCCGCCGCGCGAGCGGTGATAGGCAGTGGTGAAGTCGATCAACGTGTCGCTGTCGCGCACCTTCACGTCCCGCACGCGGACCTGGGCGATCGTGCCGCCGCGATCGAGATTGGCCTTGAAATAGATCGCCTGCTTGGCGTGGTGGACCTCCAGCCGTTCGACGAAGATGTTGGAAGCGCCGCCCGACATCTCGCTGCCGATGGCGATCGCGCCGGCGATATGGGTCGACATCTGGCAATCGCGGATGACGACGTTGCGAGTGGGCAAGCCGACGCGCCAGCCGTCCTGATCGCGGCCCGATTTGATCGCGATGCAATCGTCGGAGACGTCGAAGCGGCAATGTTCGATCAGCACATCCTGGCACGAATCGGGGTCGCAGCCATCCGAATTGAGGTGATGGCTGATCACCGTGACGTTTCGCACGATGACGTTGGTCGAATAGACCGGGTGGATCGTCCAGAACGGCGAGTCGACGAACTTGGGTCCGTCGATCAGCACGTTGGTGCAGCGGAAGAACTGGACGAACGGCGGGCGCAGGAAATGGCCGGGGCCAAAGCGACGATCGGCGACGGGCGTGCCGGCCTCCCCCATGTCGCGCAGCACTCCCTTGTCGTGATCCTGATGCACGCGCCACTGAAAGAAGCCCTGCCCCCCCTGGCCGTCGCACACGCCCTGGCCGGTGATCGCGACGTTGGTGCAATCGCGCGCGTAGATCAGCGGGGAGTAATTATAGACCTCGATCCCTTCCCAGCGGGTGAGGACGATCGGCAGCGCGATTTCCCCCGGTTTGCCAAAGCGAAGCACGGCATCGCGCTCGAGATGGAGATCGACGTTCGAGCGGAGATGGATCGCGCCGTTCATCCGCCACAGCCCGGCGGGGGCGATGACGCGGCCGCCGCCCGCTGCGGCGCAGGCATCGATCGCCGCCTGGACGGCGAGGTGCGCCGGGGCGCCATGCTTCGCGCCGTAATCGAGGATCGAGAAGGTCGCCGCGGGGAAAACCGGCGGCCGCATCCGCGCGACAATCGCATCGACGGGGGCCCAGTCATCGCGGGCGACATCGCGAGGATCGACGGGGCGAAGGTCGGCGGGCGCGGCGGCGGCGCGAGCGGCAACAGGACCGATCGCAGCGCGTCCGGCGGCGGAAAGTACGAACGAGCCCGCGACGACCGCGCGGCGGTTGACCATCGAAACCCCACCCTCTGCCGGGCATACCACGACGACCTCGACCGTCGCGCCGCACCCGGACCCTATGCATTCGGGTCGGCGCGCCCGAATTGGCGATGCTCAATGAGCAGCGGATGCGACCCCGCGCCGACCTATCGTATCCGGCCCGCCCCTCTCGCGTGCCCCCACAGCCGCGAGTACCCGGGCAACTGACCGGACCGTCGATATATACGCGGTCTTACCAGCCGGGCGCAGTCCGGAAAAGACCGGAGGTGCGGTGCGGCAGGCCGCTTTCGTTTGGCCGCCGCGGCGCTAGAGCGTGCTGCGAATAGGTGGAAGCCGGCTATTCGCAAATGAGCGCGCGGCCACAATGATTCTAGAGCCGGCTGTGTTTCCATCGAAACACAGTTGGCTTTAGGGTGGCTCGCATGGTCGCGGGGCGGGCAAAGCTGGGGATGGCGCAGGGCGTCAGCGTGTGGGTGCTGGAGGCGCCGGCGGGGTTCGGCGACAGCCACGTCCACGCGCATCACGCCATCCAGATCACCGTGTCGCTGTCGGGCGCGTTGATGCTGGCGGACGCGACGACGATCTTGCGCGCGCCGGCGATCGCGGTGGCGGCGGACGCGCCGCACCGGTTCGAGGCGGACGGCCTGCTGGCCTTCATCTTCGTCGAGCCCGAAAGCCGCGCCGGGCGTGCGCTCGGCCGGATGCTGTTCGCCGACGGGCCGCTGACCACGATCGACGCCGAGGCACTGGCGCCGGTGGTTGCCCCGCTCGCTGCCACGTTCGGGGCCGGGCTGACGGCCGAGGACCTGTTGGCGGCGGGACGGGCTGCGGTGGAGCTTCTGGCCCCCGCCGGCCCGGCGCCGATGCCCGATCCGCGCGTGCGGCGGGTGATCGAGCAGGCGGCGGTGAGGATGGACGGATCGCTGGACGCCGCCGCGGCGGCCGCCGGCGTCCATTTGTCGTCCAGCCGGCTGCGGCACCTGTTCGTCGAACAGACCGGGCTGGCATTCAAGACGTACCAATTGTGGCTGCGGCTGGTCCGCGCGATCGACGTCTATGCCCAGGGAAAATCGCTGACCGAGGCGGCGCATGCGGCGGGATTTTCGGATTCGGCGCATTTCAGCCGCACGTTCAAACGCACCTTCGGCCTGCCGGCGACGACGCTGGAGCGACTTTAGCCCCTACGTTCAATCGCCGCGGCCAGTCGCGGCCTATCCGGCGCTCCTCACCAAGGAGGAGAATGACGATGACCGACCAGACCGACACCAGCAAGCGTTGCTCGGACACTTGCCCCTGCACCGATTGCACTTGCGGCAAGGATTGCCGTTGCGCCGAAAAGGCGTGATCCGCGCCGACGACCGGACACGTGGCGGCCGCGATGGCCGCGCGTGCCCGGCGTTCGTGCGCCGGCGTGGGGGGCGGAGCGACGCCCCCGTCGCCGATCAGAATTTCAACCGCGCCGAGACCTGGAACGAGCGCGGCGGCAGATAGCTGAACTGATCGGCCTGACCATAGCCATTCTGATAGCTGGTACCGTTGATCGTGACGGTCGGCGCGCCCGACGAGCTGTTGGCGATCGACGTGACCGCACGGCTGTTGAACACGTTGTTGACGGTCACGCCCAGGCGCAGGTTCTTGCCGATCTCCTGGCTGATCGCGAAATCGCCGATGCTGTAAGGCTTGATACGATACAGGCGCAGGTTCGGGTTGCCGTTGAATTCAGTGGCGTATTGCGGGCCAGTATATTTCTGGTTGAACGACAGGCGGAAGCCGCCGTTGCGATAGATGAACCCAGCCGCCGCGGTGGAGAACGGCGCTTTGGCGATCTGCGCGCCGGTCGTGACGCTACGCGCTTCATTGTACGATCCGTTGGCGAACAGGGTCAGGCCGGTGACCGGCATATAGCTGACCTGTCCTTCCACCCCCTTGTAGCGGACCTGGCCGATGTTCACGAGCAACGTCGTGTCGCAGCCGACCGTGGTGCAGGTGCCGATCTTGTTATTGACGTTGATGATATAGCCGTCGGCGTCGATCGAGATCTTGTTGCCGTGCCACACGGTGCCGATTTGGTAGTTGGTCGTGGTCTGCGGCTTTAGGCTGTCGAGCGCGGTCGAAAGCTGGCCGGAGGACGAATAGAAGCTCGACAAATCGGGGACGTACATGCCCTGGGCATATTGGCCGTAGAACGACCAGTTGGTCATCGCCTGCCAGTTGATCGTCAGGAACGGCAGCGTCTTGGTCCAGGTCGCCGAGGTGTCGAGCGGCAGGCGTGTCTTCTGGTTGACCGCGGCGTCGATCGAGCGGTTGAAATGGACGTATTTGACGCCGGGGGTGATCGACAGGCTGGCGATCGGGCGGAATTCGAATTCGCCGAACAGCTGATATTGGTTCCATGTCGAATGCTGGACGTAGCTGAGGTTCGCTTGGGAGATCGGCGGCAGCGCGTTCTGCGCCGACGTGCCGTTGCCGTTGTTGAATTTCTCGTTGTAGCTCGGGGTGCCGGTAGTCAGGTCGAAATCGATCAGATGTCGGTCGGTTGCGGCCTGTTCATACCATCCGCCGACGCGGATCTTGCCCATCGAGAAATCGTAGTTGAGCTGGCCGATATAGCCGAGCACGCGGTACTTGTTCATCTTGCTGTAGCCGAGGATGTCGGTCGCCGGCCCGGCCACCGCCTTGTACGGCGAGGCGGGCGTTCCCGCGCCGGAGAAGCCCGTGACGACATTGCCGGTATTTCCGGACCAGGTATTGTTGGTGTAGCCGTACATGTACGCACGGTTGTCCATCGAAAAGCCCGATCCGAGATCGCTCTGCAACCGCAGGTAGGAGAAATCGGTGGTCTTGTCGGTGCGGTTGTACTTCCAATAATCCTGCTGCGTCGGATCGTTGCTCAGGCCGTAATTGCGGCCATAGACGCCGACGTTGGAGCTGGCAGCGCAATTCTCCCCCGACAATTGGGTCAAGGCGCTTCCGTCCGGCCCCACCGCAGCGTTGGCAAAGCCCGCAATCCCCTTTGTCGCGCTGCCGCAAGTCGCGCCTTTCAAGACGTCCGACTGATAGTAATAATTGCGGTTCCACGTGCTCATCACGGTCAGCGTGTTGGCGCTGCCGATCGGCACCACCGCCTTGGCGTAGAGGTTCTTCGAGCCGACCGGCGAATAGGTCAGCGCGCCGTCGGACCGCAGATACTGGCCGGTCACTACGATACGCGTGCCGCCAAGGCTGTCGATCGTGCCCGACTGGAGTTCGGCGCGAGCGACGAAGGTGTTCCAATTGCCCAGGATCGCCTCGACCTGGCCGCCCATCTCATCCTTCACGCCGCGCGAATACATGTTGATGTTGCCGCCGAAGCTGGCCTGGCCGAGCTGGCTGGCATTGCCAGGGCCGCGGTCGACGACGACGGTCTCGATCGTGTTCGACGGGAAGAACGAGGTCGAATGGTGCGTCGGGTTGTTGGTGTCGGCGAACGGGATCGAATCGTAGGTGACGTTATATTCGCCGTCCTGGAACCCGCGGATCGTCGCCTTGGTCTCGCCCAGGCCGTAGCCGTTGCCCGCGCCGGAGATCGACACGCCGGGGGTCAACGCGATCAGTTCGTTGAAATCCGACGTCGCGGTCGCGTTGTCGATATAGTCCCGGCTGACCGCCGATTGCGGCTGGGTGGTGGTGAGCGATGCGGTGATCGGCGCGCTTTCGGCGGTGCGCGATCCCGTAACGATGATGTCGGAAGAGGTCAGCGACTGTTTGTCGTTGGCCTGCCCCTTCTGGTTGGCGCTGGTCGATTGGTCGTCGGTGGCGGGAGGCGAAGCATCCTTGGCGGCCGCCGGAGCGGTCGCATCCGGTCCGGCGATCGCGGCGGCAGGAAGCAGGAAGGCGCTGGTCGCGGCAGCGGCGAGCAGCGTGGCACGGAAAGCGGTTCGGTTCATCATCATCCCCAGTTCGGCAAATAGATCGGTTACGGTCGGGCGAGTTCGCGGCGCGCGGCGGCGACTTGATCGGCGAGGCGCGGATCGGCGAGCAGGCGGTCGGCGATCATCACCGCGACGCCGTGGCTGGCTTCCAGATCGGACTGGAAATGGACGCCGCAGATTTCGCGGCTGAGCGAATAATCCTGCGCCCGGGCGATGATCGCGGGCGCGCGGTCGGGCATCAGCCGGGCAAGCGCCCAGCCCACCGACCAGGCCATGCCGCCATGGCCGCTCGGATAGCCGCGATCAGCGACCTTGCCCTTGCCGCAATGCGCCATCTGGGGATCGACGCCATAGGGCCGCAGCCGCCGGAAATGATCCTTGCCCGCGCTGACGACGCGATTGGTTTCGCGCTGAATCCGCGTGAGCAGCGCATAGGTAGCAGGGAGCTGCTCCAGATCGCGACCTGCCGCCTGGTCGAAGGCGGTGGGATTTTCGGTCTCGCCGTCGCGCTCGGCCTGGGCGAGGCGCTCAGGCGAAGCGGCGGCGCGCACTGCCTTCACCTGCTGGAGTTCGATCGCTTCGAGCGGCGAGTTGTGTGGCGGCGGCGGCGCGAAGGTGCGGTCGGGCGCGAATTCGGCGGGATCAAGCAGCGGCGGCGTGGCGTCCTTCGCGGCGGCGGCGGGCGCCGCAGCCATTTGCGGCGGCAGCGGGCTCGCCTGGACGCACGACATGGCAAGTCCCGCCGCGAGTGCGGACGGCACCAGATATCTGGCGATCATCAATGCTTCCTCTTTTGTCACCCTGAGGACCAAAGGTGCCCGAAAGCGCCCAGGTCATGAGGGGCCGCTAGGTGCGCGTGATGACGGTTCCGTGACTCACGGCACCCCGAACGGGTTCAAAGCGCCAACATTGCAAACTTAGAATTTTATCATCACCCGGTTGTCACATCCCCGGTGTCAAACCCGCCTGCCGCCCGCTCGGGGCGGTTACCTCCATGTCGGGAATCCTGAAGATGCGTCGCTGGCACAAGCTGCTTGCCCCCTGGTTCGCGCTCATCCTGTTCGTCATCGCCTTCACCGGAGCGGTGACCCAGGCCACCGCCATATTGGACGCACCGCCGGCAAAATCGGTGGCGTCGGTCGGCGGAAAAGCGGGTCGGGCCGGGATGCCCAAGGAAGAAAAGCGTACTGCGCTGGGCGCCTGGAACCACTGGTTCAAGAAACTGCATTCCGGTGAATCGCTCGGGCCGGTCGGGATCGCGCTCAACCTGGCGGGCGGACTGGCCTTGCTGTTCTTCGCCGGGTCGGGCGTCTGGATGTACCTGACGATGTGGCTCAAGCGGCGACGGGGTCGGCGGCTGCGCGCGGCCTAGGGGAATCGTTCGCCGGAATCCGCACGCGGACTTCGAGCCCCGGGGCGGCGTCGGCCAAGTCGATCCGTCCGTGATGAAACCGGACGATCGCCTGGGCGATCGCCAGCCCCAGGCCACTGCCGCGCGTGGCAGATGCGGTCGTGCCGCGCTCGAACGGACGAGTCACGCGGGCCAAATCGGCGGCGGCCAATCCCGGGCCATCGTCGCGGATCGTGATCACGGCCCCACCGGCGTCGCGTTCGAGCGACAGCCGGGCGCGCGTTCCGGCGGGCGTGTGCGTCGCGACATTTTCGAGCAGGTTGATCAGCAACTGGTTGATCAGATCAGAATCGCCGGTGATCGCGACATCGTCGAGCCGCCCGACTTCGAGCGTACCGCCGCGGTCGGCGATCACCGGATCCATCGTATCGGCGACATCCTCGATCAGCGGCCGCAGCGAAAGCGTGCCCATCGCCGAGGGATGACGGCCAGTCTCGATCTCGGCGAGGCGGAGCAACGCGTCGAAGATGGCGATGATCGACGCGCATTCGCGCTCGGCGCGCTCGAACGTGCCCGACAAGGCCGGGTCGCCATCGGCGGCACCGCGCGCGAGCGTGCCGCGCAAACGCGTCAACGGCGTGCGCAGATCGTGCGCGAGGTTGCTCGAAAACAACCGCTGCGCACGGACCAGTTCCTCCATCCGGTCGATCATCCGATTGAGGCTCTCGGCCTGGACCGCGAACATGCCGTCGAGCCGCTCGGTCGGGATACGCCGGCTGAGGTCCCCCGCGGCGATGGCGTCGGCGGCGCCTTGCGTCTCGGCCAGCCGGCTGGCGGTCAGGCGCGCGAACAGGAAAGTCGCCGACACCCCCATCACCAGCGCGACGAGCGAGATCGCCAGTACCACGCCGGGCAAGAGCGCGTGGAGGCTAGCCGCCGCCTCGCTATGCTGGACGATGACCAGCAAACTGCCGCTCGGCAACCGCGTGGCGAGCGCGCGTCCGAGCTGGTAGCTGCGGCCGCCGCCGAGGAAACGGACGTCGGAAAAGCCGGGATGCGGCGGCGCGATATCGAGCCGGCCCGCGATCCGCGTGCCGTCGCGCGAAAACAGGACATAGGTGCGCTCGCTGAGCACCTTGCGGCGTTGCCAATCGAGAATCTTGGCCGCCACCACGGCGTCATCGGCGCCACGCCCATCGGCCGGTGCGAGATATTTGGCGGTGTGATAGCGCAGCGAGGCGTCGATGCGGCTGGACACCCAGGCGTCCGCCGCGCTGAAGCCGATCATCCCCACCGCCAGCATCGCGATCGCGAACGCCATGCCGAACTGGATCGCGAGCCGGCCAACCCGCGGAGACCGCGACAGCGTGCGCGGGATCAGGCGCACCGATCCGACCGCAAGGTATAGCCGGCACCGCGCTGGGTCTCGATCGGGTCGCAGCCCAGACCCAGCAACGCCGTGCGCAGCCGGCTCATGTTGCTTTCGACGATGTTGGTGGTCGGCGAGAAGGAATAGGCCCAGACGCTTTCGAGCAGCATCGACCGTGTGACGAGGCGGTCGGCATTGCGCATCAGATGCGCGAGCAACGAATATTGCTTGCGGTTGAGCGCCGCCGAGGCGTCGCGATAGCGCGCGCGGTGACTGCTCGGATCGAGCTGCAACCTGCCGACTTCGAGCTGCGATCCTTCGGGCCGCGGCGCATTGCGCCGGGCGATCGCGCTGAGCCGGGCGGCGAGTTCGTCCATGTCGAACGGCTTGGCCAGATAATCGTCGGCACCGACCTCCAGCCCCTCAATGCGATCTTTGACCGAGCCCAACGCGCTCAACATCAGGACCGGCACCGTATTGCCCTGGCGCCGGACATGGTCGATCACCGACAGGCCGTTGATGTCGGGCAACAAGCGATCGAGCACGACGGCGTCATGCGGCCGCCGGTCGAGCACCAGGATCGCTTCCGACCCGGTCTGGGCGAGCGTCGTCTCGTGGCCATGCAGGCCCAGGCCGGCAACGATGTGCTCGGCGATCACCGGATCGTCCTCGACTATCAGGAAGCGCACGCCCGTCTCCGTCGTCCGGATCCTTCGTTGCGTCCGCCATGTGACACGCTGATGTCAGCGCGATGACCGTTTGCGGTCGCCTCGACGTTAGGCCGGGTCCTTTGGCACCACCGCCATCGCCTGGATCTCGACCTTCGCGCGACGTTCGACCAGGCGGACGACCTGGACCAGCGCCATGGCCGGGAAATGCCGGCCGATCGTGTCGCGATAGGCGCGGCCAATGTCCTTCTGGCGCGCGGTATAGTCCTCGATATCGGTGACGTACCAGGTCAGCGAGACGAGATGCTCGGGCGCCGCACCGCCGGCGGCAAGCACCGCGACCACGTTGGCGAGCGTCTGGCGCACCTGATCGACCAGATCGTCACTGTCGAATTGCTGCTGCGCATTCCAGCCGATCTGGCCGCCGACCGCGATCAGCCGCCCCTCCGCCTCGACGCCATTGGCATAGCCGAGCGGGGGCGCCCAGCCGGCGGGCTGCAGGATGTCATGCATGATCGGCCTTTCGCGAAGCGGCGGCGGCCTGGCGCAGCCGGAAGCGCTGGATCTTGCCCGTCGCGGTCTTGGGCAGGGTGTCGACGAAACGGATCGCGCGCGGATATTTGTACGGAGCGATCACCGCCTTCACATGATCCTGGAGCAGTTTGACGGTGAGCGCGTCGGGCGCGGCGTCCCCGGTCAGCACGACATGCGCCTCGACGATCTGGCCGCGGTCGCGGTCGGGCGCCCCGATCACCGCGCATTCGCGCACCATCGGATGCGCGAGCAACGCCGCCTCCACCTCCGGCCCGGCGATATTATAGCCGGCCGAGACGATCATGTCGTCCGACCGCGCGGCGAAATGGAAACGACCATCATCGTCCTGGCGGAAGCTGTCGCCGGTCAAATTCCAGCCGTCGCGCACGTAATCACGCTGGCGCGGGTCGGCGAGATAGCGGCAGCCGGTCGGCCCGCGCACCGCGAGGCGGCCGACCTCGCCCGGAGTTACGTCGTTCATGGCGTCATCGACGATCCGCGCTTCGTAGCCGCCGACCGGTCGGCCGGTCGCGCCCGGCGCGCGATCGCCGACCCGGTTGGTGATGAAGATGTGGAGCAATTCGGTCGACCCGATGCCGTCGAGGATCGGCTTGCCCGTGCGCCGCGTCCATTCCTCATAGACCGGCGCGGGGAGGGTCTCGCCCGCCGACACCGCGAGGCGCAGCGAGGAGAGATCGGCGCCGTCCTCCATCGCCGCCATCATCGCGCGATAGGCGGTCGGCGCGGTGAAGCTGATCGTCGCGCGGTGGCGCTCGATCAATTCGACCATATTGGCGGGCGACGCCTGTTCGAGGAGGGCGGCGGCGGCGCCGAAGCGCAGCGGAAAGATCGCGAGGCCGCCGAGCCCGAAAGTGAAAGCGAGCGGTGGCGAGCCGACGAAAATGTCGTCTGGCACGACTTTCAGGACTTCGCGGGCATAGCCATCGGCGATGATCAGCAGGTCGCGATGGAAATGCATCGTCGCCTTGGGCTCGCCGGTGGTGCCCGAGGTGAAGCCAAGCAACGCGACGTCGTCACGCCCGGTACGGGCCGCGTCGAACCGCACCGGCTTGGACAAAGCGGCGCGGTCGAGCTCGGCATCGTGATTGGCGGTGCCGTCGAACCCGATCACCTTGTTCAGGAACTTGCTGTCCTTGGCGCAAGCGACGAGTTCGTCGAGCGCGCGCGTATCGCACAGCGCCAGGCTTACCTCCGCCTTGTCGACGATCTTGGCGAGCTCCGCCGCGCGCAGCATCGGCATCGTATTGACCACGACCGCGCCCGCCTTGGTCGCGGCGAGCCAGCAGGCGACCATCGCCGGATTGTTGGGCCCGCGGATCAGCACGCGATGCCCCGGCGCGACGCCATAATCCTCGACCAAAGCATGGGCGATGCGGTTCGACCAGTCGGCGAGCTCCTTATAGGTGCGCGCGCGGCCGTTGCCGATCAACGCGACGCGGTCGCCATGTCCGGCGACGACCTGGGCATCGCACAATTCGACCCCGGCGTTGAGCCAGTCGGGATAATCGAACCCGTCGAGCAACAGATCGGGCCATTCACCCGGCTGCGGCAAATTGGCGCGCGCGAAGCCGTCGATATGACCGGTGGGCCCGAGAGTTGCCTGGCTGGGCATATCAGTCGCCCTCGAACACCGGCTGTTCCTTCGCGACGAAGGCGCGATAGGCGCGTTCGAAGTCGCGCGTCTGCATGCAGATCGCCTGCGCCTGCGCCTCGGCCTCGATCGCCTGATCGAGCCCCATCGACCATTCCTGGTTGAGCTGGGTCTTGGTGATGCCGTGCGCAAAGGTCGGTCCCGCGACGATCCGCGCGGCCAGCGCAAGCGCTTCGTCCTCGATCGTCTCGACGGCGACCAGCCGGTTGTAGAAGCCCCAGCGCTCGCCTTCCTCGGCGCTCATCGTGCGGCCGGTGTAGAGCAGATCGGCGGCGCGACCCTGGCCGATGATCCGCGGCAGCATCGCGCATGCGCCCATGTCGCAACCGGCGAGCCCGACGCGGGTGAACAGGAACGCGGTCTTGGCGGCCGGCGTGGCGAGCCGCAGGTCGCTCGCCATCGCCATGATCGCACCGGCGCCGACCGCGACGCCGTCGACCGCGGCGATCACCGGCTTGCCGCAACCGATCATCGCCTTGACCAGATCGCCGGTCATCCGGGTGAAGCGGAGCAGGCCTTTCATGTCCATCGCGACCAGCGGGCCGATAATGTCGTGGACGTCGCCGCCCGAACAGAAATTGCCGCCATTGGGCAGGATCACCACCGCATCGACATCGTCGGCATCGACCAGCGCGCGGAAGGTGTCGCGCAACTCGGCATAACTGTCGAAGGTCAGCGGGTTCTTGCGCGCCGGATTGTCGAGCCGAATGCGCGCGATGCGATCGGCCACGTCCCAGCGGAAATGCGCCGGCTTCAAGTCGGCCATCGCGGTCATGCGTCATTCTCCCATTGGCTGCGGAACGTGGCGAGCGTGGCGCTGATGTCGCGCGCGGCATCGGGCTCGATCGGGCCGAGCAATTCGTCGATCCAGCGCGCGTGCGCCGCGGCCATCGCGGCGAAGGTGGTGCGGCCCGCATCGCTCAGCCGCACGATCGCGGCGCGGCGATCGCCGTCGCGATGGCTACGCACGACCAGCCCGTCGGCGACGAGGCGCTCGACGATCCCGGTGACGTTGCCGTTGGAGACGAGCAGGAAGCGCGACAGCTCCCCCATCATCATCCCCTCGGGCGCACGGTCGAGCGCCGCCATGACGTCGAACCGCGGCAAGGTGGTGTCGAACGCGGTGGCGAGGCGCTCGCGCAATTCGCGCTCGATCGCGCGCGTCGTGCGCAACAAGCGGAGCCATAGCCGGAGCCGCGCGCGATCGTCGTCGGCGATCTGGGCGACTGCGCTCACCATGTTTCCCCGCCCGATACCGAGATCGCCTGGCCGGTGACCGATCCGGCGCCGTCGCTGACCAACCACAGCACGGCTGCCGCGACTTCCTCGGGCGTCACGAACCGCCCTTGCGGATTGGCGAGCGCGGCGCGCGCCTCCTCCTCCGACCGCCCGGTCTTGGCGGCGATCGCGTCGAGCGATCGAGCGAGCATCTCGGTCTCGGCAAAGCCCGGGCACACCGCATTGACCGTGACACCGCTCTTGGCCGTCTCGGCAGCAAGTGCGCGCATCAGCCCCACCACGCCGTGCTTGGCCGCGACATAAGGCGCGACATAGGCATAGCCCTTCAATCCGGCGGTCGAAGCGATGAACACGATCCGGCCGCGGCCGGCCTTGATCATCGGCGCGATCGCCGGCTGGACCGAGAGGAAGGCGCCGGTGAGGTTGACCGCGAGGCTCGCTTGCCAGTCGTCGAGCGTCACTTTGGCGGCGGGCGCGCTCATCGCGGCGCCGGCATTGGCGATGACGATATCGAACGGGCCGCGCGCGGCTTGCGCCGTTTCGTACAAAGCGGCGATCGACGCCGGATCGGTGACATCGGCGGGCACGCCATGGATGCGCGGATGGTCGACCGCATCGAGCGCGTCCGCGCGCCGCCCGCAGATCGTCACCTCGACGCCCGCCTCGGCCAGCGCCAGCGCGATCGCGCGGCCGATCCCGCTGCCGCCGCCGGTGACCAGGGCATGGCTGCCGGTGATCGTCATGGCATTTCTCCGCGCTCGGCAAGGCGATAAAGCTGGTCGCGCCCGGCGAGATACGGGTCGGGCCAGCGCGTCCCCTGGTCGCCCAACCGCGCGGCGGCGTGGAGCGTCCAATAGGGATCGGCGAGGTGCGGACGCGCGAGGCAGACGAGATCGGCCCGCCCCGCCATCAGGATCGAATTGACGTGATCGGGCGAATAGATGTTGCCGACCGCCATCGTCGCGATACCGACCTCATTCCGGATGCGGTCGGAAAACGGCGTCTGGAACATGCGGCCATAGACCGGCCGCGCCTGAAGCGAGGTCTGGCCGGCCGAGACGTCGACGATATCGACTCCCGCGTGCTTCAGCATCCGCGCGATCGCCACCGCTTCCCGCGGCGTCACGCCGTCCTCGCCGACCCAGTCGCTCGCCGAGATGCGCACCGAGATGGGTTTGTCCTGCGGCCATTCGGCGCGCACCGCGGCGAACACTTCCAATGGATAGCGCATCCGGTTGTCGAGGCTGCCGCCGAACGCGTCGCCGCGGCGATTGGTCAGCGGAGTGATAAAGCTCGACAGCAGATAGCCGTGCGCCATGTGTAGCTCGATCATGTCGAACCCGCAGCGGTCGGCCATGCGCGCGGCGGCGACGAACTGGTCGCGCACTGCGTCCATGTCAGCGCGGTCCATCGCCTTGGGGACTTGATTGACCGGCGACCAGGGAACCGCGGACGCCGCGATCAGCGGCCAATTGCCCGACGCGAGGGGGGCGTCCATTTCCTCCCAGCCCAATTGGGTCGAGCCCTTGGCGCCCGAATGGCCAAGTTGCGCGCAGATCTTCGCCTCGGTCTCGGCGTGGACGAAATCGACCAGCCGTTTCCACGCGACCTCATGCTCGGGCGCGTAGAAACCGGGACAGCCTGGCGTGATCCGCCCTTGCGCGCTGACGCAGGTCATCTCGGTATAGACCAGCCCCGCGCCGCCTTTGGCGCGCTCGGCATAATGCGCGAAATGCCAGTCGGTCGGACAACCCTCGACCGCCTTGTACTGCGCCATTGGCGACACGACGACGCGGTTGGCGAGCGTCATGCCGCGCAGTGTGAACGGCGCGAACATCGGCGCGCGCGGCGCATTGCCGGCACCGGCTTGTTGCTGAAACCAGGCCTCGGCGGCGCCCAGCCAGGCATGGTCGCGCAGACGCAGATTCTCGTGGCTGATCCGCTGCGAGCGAGTCAGCAGCGAATAGGTGAACTGGACGGGGTCGAGGTCGAGATAGCGTTCGACCTCTTCGAACCATTCGGCCGAATTGCGCGCCGCCGATTGCAGCCGCAGCACCTCGATCCGCCGCGACTCCTCATAGCGAACCAGCGCGTCATCGAGCGCGCCGTCGGCATGGAGTTCGTCGGCCAGCGCCACCGCGCTTTCGAGCGCGAGCTTGGTGCCCGAGCCGATCGAGAAATGCGCGCTCGCCGCGGCATCGCCCATCAGCACGACATTGCCGTGGCGCCACGTCTCGCACAGCACGCGCGGAAAGCTGATCCAGGCCGAGCCGCGCAAATGGCCGGCATTGGACATGAGGGAATGTCCGCCGAGATGCGCGGCGAACACCTTCTCGCACGCCGCGATCGATTGCTCGCGGGTCATGTCGCCGAACCCGGCGCGCGCCCAGGTCTCGGCGGAGCATTCGACGATGAAGGTCGCGGTGCCGGGCTCGAATTGATAGGCGTGCGCCCACATCCAGCCATGCTCGGTCGGCTCGAAGATGAAAGTGAAGGCGTCGTCGAACGTCTGGTGCGTGCCGAGCCAGACGAACTTGTTGGCATAGAGCTGGATGTCCGGCCGGAACGTATCGGCGAACGCTTCCCGCGTGCGCGAATTGAGCCCGTCGGCGGCGACCACCAGACCGTAGTCGGCCGCCAGCGCCGTGACATCGCCGACCTCGCTCTCGAACTTCAGCGCGACGCCCAATTCCCGAGCGCGCTGCTGCAGCAGCAAGAGCAACCGCCGCCGTCCGATCCCGCAAAAGCCGTGCCCGGTCGACACCGTGCGCGTGCCGCGATGCACCACGGCAACGTCATCCCAATAAGCGAAATGCGCGCGGATCGCCTCGGCGCTGACGGGATCGTTGGCGACAAGGTTCGCCAGCGTCTCCTGCGACAGGACGACGCCCCAGCCGAACGTATCGTCGGCGCGGTTGCGTTCGAACACGGTGACGTCGTGCCGCGCGTCGCGCAGCTTCATGCTGATCGCGAAATAGAGTCCGGCCGGGCCCCCGCCGACAATCGCGATCCGCATTCGACTCCTCGCCTGATTATCGCGCGAGGGTCGGCCTGAAGCG
Organism: Sphingomonas mali NBRC 15500; assembly: GCF_001598415.1. Taxonomy (GTDB): domain Bacteria; phylum Pseudomonadota; class Alphaproteobacteria; order Sphingomonadales; family Sphingomonadaceae; genus Sphingomonas; species Sphingomonas mali. The sequence goes on along the minus strand of NZ_BCYX01000010.1, from coordinate 70,051 downwards.
GAAAAGTTTCAAGTATAAAATATCAGGCGTCGATCAGAGCGGCTGGTCGCGATTGTCCAGCTCAGGCGGCGGGCGCAGCAACGCCCTTCCCCACCAGAACAGGCCGAAACCGATTGCGAAGGGAATGCCACCGACCAGCAGCGGCAACATGATGATCGAGGGATCGCGCATCGCCTCGCTGAACCCCATGAACACGACCACCAGCGAGCACAGCCCGCTGCACGTCATGATCAGGATGCCGACGCCGAGCAGCAGGCCGCCGAACAATTGCTTCATATGCCCGCCCTCGCTTTGGCCACTACCGCGGCGCCCTCTGCGCCAGGGCGGTAGAAAGTATTGTAGGTGTCGAAGGGAATGATCTGTTCGTCGGGCGTGACGAAATGGACGCAGCTGCGCTTCACCGTCGCCAGGTCGAAATTGTAGCGGTCGAGAAATTGCAGGATGACGACGCGGAAGCTGTTGGCATAGCCGAGTTGCTCGGGGACCAGCGCCTGGGGCAGGCAGCACAGCACGCCGGCCAATTTCTCCTCGGTATTGCATTGCGTGGTGGCGAGGCTGAGCAGGTCGAGCACGCCCTGGCGCAGCGCCGGATAGGCTTCGTAGCTGATCGTGTTGGGCCCGTTGAGGATCAGCTCGCGCGGGAGCAGCGACGTGATCGGGGTCACGCTGCGCCCGTCGCGCAGGCCATAGCCGATGCAGATCTGATCGGGATTGCACGGCAGCGGGATCATGTCCTCCGCCCCGAACACGCCCGCCTTCACCACTTCGCGCCGGATTTGCGAGAGCAGGATGCGATTGGCCTTGGCGTCGAACCCCTGGTTGCGGCCCGCATCCTGGACCGGCTGGAACGTCACGCCGCGGACGCACGACCAATCGAGCGCATGGTCGACGATCGCCGCGACCTCGTGATCGTTGACCCCGCGCTTGACCACCGCGACCAGCGTAGTCGACAGCCCGACGCGTTCGAGCTGTTCGAGCGCGGCCTGGCGGATGCGCGCCAGCCGCGCGCCGCGCAGGTTCATCAGCGCGTCGTCGTCCATGCTGTCGAACTGGAGATAGACTTCGATCCGCGGCGCGTAGCTGGCGAGGCGGTCGACGAATGCCGGTTCCTGCGCGATCCTGAGGCCGTTGGTGTTGATCATGACATGGCGGATCGGGCGCCGCTTCACCGCATCGAGAATCTCGAAGAATTGCGGATGCAGCGTGGGCTCGCCGCCCGACAGCTGGACGAGATCGGGTTCGCCTTCGCTCTCGACCAAGGCGTCGAGCATTCCCTCGATCACCGCGAGCGAGAGGTGCCCGCCATGCATGTCCTCGGCATCGGCGAAGCAGACCGGGCAAGCGAGGTTGCACGCCGAATTGATCTCGACGATCGCGAGGCAGCTATGCTGTTCGTGATCGGGGCAGAGGCCACAATCGAACGGGCAGCCGGCCTCGGTCCGGGTCTGGGTGTGCAAGGGGCGATCGCCGGGCTTGAGCCAGTCCTTTTGCGAACGCCAATAAGCCAGGTCGTCGCTGATCAGCGTCTTTTGCACGCCATGCGAGCGGCAGCGCTTGAGGTAATAGACGCACTCGTCCTCGATGATGACCTTGGCGGGGACGGTCTCGAGGCAAGTCTCGCACAGGCTCGTGGTCTGGCCGTGGAAGATATAGGGCGCCGCCTTGCGGTCAGGCGGGGAGTGGAGCGGCGCGTCCGCCAGCGATCCAGAGGAGTGCATAAGCGCTGAGTCCGATCATCACGAAGTGGAACACGTTGAACGGGCCGATCAGCGGTGGATAGGGCTTGAGAAACTCCCAGGCAAATCGCTGGACGGCATAGAACAGGACGAAGGCATGGAAGCCGTGCTCGACCGCCCAGTCGCGGCGGCGGACCAGCGCGCGCCAGTAGACGGCGAGAAACAGCGCCATCGCCAGCGATTCGTAGATCTCGACCGGATGGCGCGAGACGCCATCGCCAAGATCGACTCCCCAGGGAAGCGCCCTCGGCACGCCATAAGTCTGGTCGCCTAGCCCCGCGAACAGGCACCCCCAGCGCCCGACGATGATGCCGAGCGCGAGCGGAATGACGAACGGCCCGCCGGTCGACCCGCGCACCCCGCGCGCCCATTTCCACAATTCGACCGCGACGATCGCGCCCGCCAGCGCGCCGGCGATCGAGTGCGATACCACCGGGCGCGCATCGCGGAGCGTGTTGAGCGATCCCAGCAGCCAGGCACCGAGCGCGCCGCCGACCGCGAGGCTGATGAAATAACCGGGCTCGGTCTGGCGCGCGAGGCCATCGACGCTGGCGCGGCGGTGACGATAGACCCAGCGCGCACCGAGGAACGCCACGGCCCAGGCGGCCAGGTCTCCGACATAATGGTACCAGGGCGCGGTCGGGACGTGGATCACGCATGTGAAATAGCATGGTTCGGCGCATCGGGGCGATTCGCCACCGATCGCGGATTTCCTTGACCGCCGTCAAAGAAATGCGCGCGACACCCTCCGATCATGTTTCTCTTTAGAGGAGCAAGTTCATGTCATTCTCTGGGGCGGAAGCATTTCAATTCGCCGTCGTGGCCGCGATGGTGCTGTTCATGATGCTGCTCGGGTACGAGTCGATTGCCCAGGCACTGGCCGATATGAGCGACAGGAAGTCGCGGTAGCGCGTAGCTCCACGGCCTGGCATCTCTCTTCGGCGGCGCTATCGCATGATCGCGCGAAGCTGGTCGGCCGCGGCGGATGCGGTCGGGACATGGATCATGCGCGTTGGTAATATGATCGGCATAAGGGCGAGAGGGGGAAGCTATTCCCTCTCCCCTTGGGAGAGGGAGGGAGCCGCCAAAGGCGGCGGAAGGGTGAGGGCAGCTTTGTCCTAGATACCTGCCCTCACCTTCCCACTCGGCTGCGCCGAGCGGGCCCCTTCCTCTCCCAAGGGGAGAGGAAAATGCCGCCAACCGCCGCTTACGCCCAGCTGATCGCGTCCTTCGAGAACCCGTCACGCTGCACGCGCACCACGCAAAAGCGGTGGCCGCTCGGCGCGCGCATCACCACCCAGCGCTCCATTTGCTTGTCGATCGTCGCGCCGAGCTTCTGCAGGCGCTCGACTTCGGCGGGAATGTCGTCGGTTTCGATGTCGAGATGGATTCGGCTGTCATGCTCGACACGCTGGATCTGCACGCTGATCTCCCCTTCCGGGGTCGCGAGCATCCGGTAATTGCCCCGCGTGCCGGGATGATCCGGGTCGACCGGCCGGCCGAGCGCTTCCGCCCAGAAATGCGCGGCAGCGTCGATATCGTCCGTGTTGCAATCGATCAGAATGCCATTGATGCGCGATCTATGCACGACAACCCTCCAATGCGGGCATGAGGCATGCGGCGCCTCCGCCATCGTATAGCGGACGGTTTAGGCCCTATCCTCCGTGGTTTACAATCAATGTCGAGCCGGTCGGGATAACCGGGCCTTATCGATCGTTGCCGCTCGCCAGCGGCGCTATCGCACGATCGCCCGCAGCTGATCGGCGGCCGCCTTGAGAGCGTTGCTATCCTGTTCGGCCTTGGCGATGGTCATCGCGCCCGTGAACAGGGCAATGACGACATTGGCGAAAGCCTCCGGATCGGGAGCATAGGACGCCTCGCCTTTCTCTCGATCGCGACGGATGCGGTCGGCGATGGCGTCGCGCCAGACGCGATATTCGCTGGCCAGGGCGCCGCGCAGATCGGCATCGGCCAGCGACAATTCGAGCGCGAGATTGCCGAGCGGACAGCCCGAGACCGAGCCCTGCGCGTCGAGCGCGGCGGCGACCGTGTCGAACGCCTGCAGGATACCGATGGCGGCACTCGGCGCGTCGCGGACGGTGGCCACCCACGTCTCGCCCAATTCGGCCGCGACACGCTCGCCGATCACCGCCAGCGCGAGCGCTTTCTTGGTCGGGAAATGGTGGTGGAGCGCCCCGCCGGTCACTCCCGCCAGGCGGACGAGGTCATGCGTGCTGGTCGCGGAGAAGCCCGACGATTGGAACGAGCGTGCCGCGGCGTCGAGCACGCGATTGCGCAGCCCGACAGGATCGTTGGTACGGATTTTCGACCTGGTCATCTCTTTCCTTTCCGCCGACCATATTGGCGGGATCGAGACCGGGCAACCGGTCGGTTCCAAGATCGCTCGCCATGCGATCTTTGCAAAGGATTAACCATCCGGGCCCATCATTGCGCGACATCACGGATGACAGGCATGTTCGACCGTAAGATCACGATCTCCGACGGGCAGAGACGGCGCCAGCTACTGCCGAGCGAGGTGCGGCTGTCGCTTGACGATGTCGATCGCTACGTCATCGCCGCTGCGCGCGCGCGTGGCTATCCCGAGGAGTTCCTGACCGAAGCGGCGAGGCAAGTGCGCTTTCTGGAGGCGCGCGGATTGCCGGGCTTCGCCTCGTTCCGGCGCGAAATGCTGGACCATGGCACCGAGACGCTGACCCAACGCGGGCGAGTCGCACGCCCGGACGGGCAGACGGGCGGGCAATGCCCGATGATCGACGCGCTGCGGATCGTCGAACGGTTCGACCAGATCGTCGCGCTGCCGCCCGGCCGCGAGGCCGATTACCCGATGCCATCCAATCCGCTGCTCGCGGTGCCCATGCTGGCCGAATGTGCCGGCCTTCGCGGCATCATCATGATGACGACCTTCTATATCCGCGAGCGGCCCGCGGCCCATGTGTTCGTCGACGGAGATCGTGCGGCACTGCACGGGTCATACCACGCGCTGTTCGAGGCCGATTCCTGGGGCATAGCGCGCTTTCCCGAGGAAACGCACGGCACGCCACCGCTGCGCGACGCCGATGTCGAGGCGATCGACTTTCCGGCGGACGCGCTGCGCGACCTGATGACGTTGATCGAAAGCCAGCCGTAACCGGCGACAGCGCTCCGCACCTCGCGGTAGCGGTGATACAGGGCGTCGGACATGACGGCCCAGACTATTCCTCGGCGGCCAACGTTCAACCATCGGCAACGTTGCAGGGCGCAAAGCTGCGGCTAAGCTGCACCCATGGTTAGACCGCTGCTCCTCATTGCCATGCTGCTGACGATGGGAGCGGGGCCGCCGAACCAGCCAAGTGGCAGCGCCACGGTACCGACGACCGACGAACGCGCGATGGCTGCCGTTATCCGCGATCTTTGTCCGAAACACGTCGCGTTGCTCGGCGAAGCCACGCACGGAGATGGCCACAGCGATGCTTTCAAGGCGGCGTTGGTCGAACGCTTAGTGACGCAATGCCACTTCAACGCGGTCTTTTTCGAGGCCAGCCATTACGAGTTCCTCGGCTTTGCCGGAAAGCTTCGGGATGGCGCGCCGGCGGATGCGGCAATGGTCGGCGACGCCATGGGGGGCCTGTGGAAGTTCGACCGCGAAGTGCAGCCGCTCATCCCGTTCCTGTTCGACGCCGCCAAGGCGCGGCGTGTCGTTCTTGGCGGGCTGGATGGTCAGATGGGAGCGCTGGAAGCCAGATATGCCAACGACGAGATGCCGGTCGAACTGACCAACTATCTTGAGGGCGACCGGCGTCGCGAATGTCGCGAAATCCTGCGGCGGCGGACCTATTGGGATTATCCGAACGGGTCTTATTCGGATGACGACCGCGCCCAGATCCTACGGTGCACGGCCGACATATCGCGTGCGATGGACAAAGCCGCCGCGGCGGACGCCGCCACCGCCGACGCCCAGCGCAGCATGATCCGCAATATCGAGGCGTTCACGCGTGCCGACGCCTTGGGCAGGGCCGAGTTCATCACTGCCCGAGACAAAGCGATGTACGACAATTTCGGCTGGCTCGTCCGCCGCCTGCCGAAGGGGAGCAAGGTCATCGTCTGGAGCGCCACCGCACATATTGCGAAGAACGGGGCTGCAGATCCGGCTTATGCCCGCGCCGGCAATTTCGGGAGCTACGTCCATCGGGATTACGGCGCCCGCGCCTTTGCGCTCGGTTTTTCCGCAGCATCAGGCGAATATCGCTATGCGCGCAAGGACAACCGGCCGCTCGCGACACCACCATCGCCCTCCCTCGAACGATCGGCGGTGACGTCGGCAGATGATGCGACGACCTATCTCAACCCGGCCCGCCTCAAGGTGTTAGGGCGATTACCGGGCGCCGCTTTCAGTCACGCTTTTGAGGAAAATGATTGGGCAGGCTCGCTGGACGGGGTTGTCGTATTCGGCAGAGAATATCCCCCGCACAGCACCCGGCCCGGATATTGAAGCACATCGTGTTTACCTCGCGGCGAGCATCCGACTTTGCGAGGTCAACTCCGGCAGGGCGCGCGGCAAGCCACCGCCATTATTCCATCAGCCCCAGCCCGAGCAGCAGGATGCCGAACAAGGTCAGCGTGATCGAGGCGAAGACCAGCAGCGCGAAGGTGCGCCACAGTGCCGAGAACCACCGAAGCTGATAGGCGCCGCGCAACTGGAAGAAGATGTGCACCGGCGGGCCGAACGCGATCAGATTGCCGTAGAGCCAGGCCGGCGCCCCGATCATCATCAGCAGCGATATGGTGGTTGCCAGCAGCATCATGAACGCCAGCGAATAGGTCACGAAGATGGCGTGGTCGTAGAGCTTGAAGCGCCGCCGCCACAGGAACAGCAATGCCACGAACGGCACCGAGATGGGGATCAGCGCCCAGCTATATTTGTAGGCCGAGGATTGCAGCTTGTAGAGCGCCAGCTCGGGATTCTTGCTGGCCTTGCGGATACCCTCGTCGAGCGCAGGCCAGCCGGTATTGACGTTGCTCACGGCCTGTCTGCCGACTTCGTCCGGCCCGCTTGCGATGCTGGTGCGCGCAACGCGCAGTCCGTTGAGCGTCGCCTGATATCCGACGATATCGCCCTGATCGTCGTCATCGGCCTTGCCCTGGGCGACGCGCTGTTGCGCGCGGTCGAGCTTGGCCTGGGTACTGGCGATCTCGCCATCGATCTTGGCCAGTTTCTCGGCGCGCGTGGAGGGCGCGTTGTCGAGGTTGAATTCGTGGCCGCTGCCCAACGAATGGAACGTCGCGAACATCAGGAAGACGAAGAACAGGAACAACGCCAGCGGAGACACGAAGCGCGCGCGCTCGCCATCGATATAGCGCCGCGTCAGCCCGCCCGGATGCGTGACCAGCATCGGCACGGTGCGCCACACCTTGCCTTCGAAATGGAACACGCCGTGGAGCAGATCGTGCCCGATCGACGTCAGCGTCTTGTGAACGTGCCCGTTCTGGCCACAGGCATGGCAGAACGAGCCAATCAGCCCGGTGCCGCAATTGAGACAGAGGCCGTGTCCGCCCTCCCCGCTCCCGTGTTCGCCCGCTTTCGGTTCGACCGCGCGCCCGATCAGCGCCCCGGTCGCGATATCGCTTGCTGCCGCAAATTCCCCGCTCATGGCGCGATGGATAGCATTGGCCGCGCGAAAGGCGATAGGGCTTTGGCCACCGGTTTCGGCGTGATAATCGGCCCGCCATGGAAACGACCGTCCACATCGAAATCGATCCCGTCGCGCTGATCGCGTCGATGGGCCGGCACGCACGTTCCGCAGCACTGGTACTTGCCGGGCTGTCGAGCGCGGACAAGGCACGCGCGCTGGAGGCCATGGCCCAGGCGATCCGCGATGCCGAACCGGATATCCTGGCCGCCAACAAGGTCGACATGGCGAACGGCACCGCCGCCGGGCTGTCGGCGGCGATGCTCGACCGGTTGAAGCTGACACCCGAGCGCGTCGCGGCGACCGCAGACGGGGTCGCCACCGTGGCGACGCTGAAGGACCCGGTCGGCGAGGTCATCGACGAAATCGAGCGCCCCAACGGCCTGAAGCTGGCGCGCGTGCGCGTGCCGATCGGCGTGATCGGCATCATCTACGAAAGCCGGCCCAACGTCACCGCCGATGCCGCGGCTTTGTGCATCGGGTCGGGCAATGCGGTCATCCTGCGCGGCGGGTCCGAGGCGATCGAGAGCAACCGCGCGATCCATGCGGCGCTGGTCCAGGGGCTGGAAGCGGCCGGCCTGCCCGGCGAGGCCGTGCAATTGGTGCCGGTGACCGACCGCGCCGCGGTGGGCGCGATGCTGGCCGGCGAAGGCGTGATCGACATGATCGTGCCGCGCGGCGGCAAGGGACTGGTCGCGCGCGTCCAGGCCGAGGCGCGGGTACCGGTCCTCGCGCATCTCGACGGGATCAACCACATCTATGTCCACGCGTCAGCCGACCAGGCGATGGCCGAGGACATCGTCGTCAACGCCAAGATGCGCCGCACCGGCGTGTGCGGCGCGATGGAGACGTTGCTGATCGACCGCGACTATCCGCATGCCGGCCAGCTGATCCAGAAATTGCAGGCGGCGGGGTGCGAAGTGCGCGGCGATCCCTTGCTCAAGCAATTGGTACCCGGCGTGGTGTCGGCGGGCAGTGAGGATTGGGATACCGAATATCTCGATGCGATCGCTTCCGCACGCTTGGTCGGCGGGATCGAAGAGGCGCTGAGCTTCATCGCCGCGCACGGTTCGCACCATACCGACGCGATCGTCGCCGAGGATGCCACCGTCGCCGAGCGCTTCCTGGCCGCGGTCGACAGCGCGATCGTGCTGTGGAACGCCTCGACCCAATTCGCCGATGGCGGCGAGTTCGGGCTGGGCGCGGAGATCGGCATCGCCACGGGGCGGCTGCACGCACGCGGACCGGTAGCGCTCGAGGGGCTGACGACGTACAAATGGATCGGGCGGGGAACGGGCCAGATCCGGCCATAAGCGGCGCGCTATCGCCGATCGCCGGCCGGACGAACCCGGCAGCCCACCACCTCAGACGTAAGGCGGACGGTGACGCCCCATCGGGCTGTTAGTGAAGATCTCGCAGCCGGTTTCGGTGATGCCGATCGAATGTTCGAATTGCGCCGAGAGCGAGCGGTCGCGCGTCACCGCGGTCCAGCCGTCGTCGAGCATCTTCACGTCGGGCCGTCCGGCATTGATCATCGGCTCGATGGTGAAGATCATTCCGGGCCTGAGTTCAGGGCCGGTGCCGGGCCGTCCGTAATGCAGGACATCCGGCGCATCATGATAGACGCGGCCGACGCCGTGGCCGACGAAATCCCGGACGACACCATAGCGATGGCGTTCGGCATGCTGCTGGATGGCATGCCCGATATCGCCGAGCCGGTTGCCCGGTCTGGCCTGCTCGATCCCGCGCATCAGGCATTCATAGGTGACGTCCACCAGCCGCCGCGCCTTCACCGACACGTCGCCGACGAGGTACATGCGACTGGAATCGCCGTGCCAGCCATCGACGATCGAGGTCAGGTCGATATTGACGATATCGCCATCCTTCAGCGTTCGCTCGCCGGGAATGCCGTGGCAAACGACATGATTGATCGAAATGCAGCTGGTATGGGCATAGCCGCGATAGCCAATATTCGCCGGGATCGCCCCGGCCGCCACGATCGCGTCATGGGCGATCGCATCGATCGCCTCGGTGCTGACGCCGGGCCGCACCGCGTCGGCTAGCAAGTCGAGCACCGAAGCGGTCACCTGTCCCGCCTTGCGCATGGCGGCGAAGTCCTCGGCTCCGTGGAGCTTGATCGCGCCGGTGCGGCGATCGGCGCCCTTGGACGCCGCGGCAACATAGTGGGTCATCGAACGTCTCTACTGTCCAAACAGGCGCCGAAGCGCGATCGTTTGTGAGTATGACCGCGGATTGGCGGACGCAAGGTAACGGCTAGGCGCCAGCTAACCGATCCTGACCAGCACCTTCGACTTGCACAGCACGCGACCGACAAGGCAGCCGGTGCCCTTCAACGTGTTGCGGTCGACCAGCACGATGGTGCCGGAGAGCGTCTTGTTGAGGTCGGGGACGAACACCTTGCCGCGCCAATTGCCCGCGGAATCCTGTCGAAAATCGCGAAAGACCTGCGTGCCGATCAGGTCGTGCGTACCGCCGCGCCGGGCATCCGCGATCGCCTGATCGCTTGCCCAGACGACCTTGCCGCACACCGAATCGCCGCACCGCTGGATGTCGATATGCATGGTGTCGCGAAGGTTACGCCACGTGCCGATCGCCGCATCGCCTTCGCCTGCGCTGGCGGGGCTAACGGTCAACAGGCCGATCATGACCAACAGAATCGCGCGCAACATCGTCCCTCCAGCGTCTCGTTCGCTGCCGCGATATAATTTCGGCGGCGACATCCGCCAGAGGCCGTCCGCGAACATGGCGCCGCAACACCGTGCGCCGCGCCTCGCTTTGGTGTAAGCAACCACGATGGCAGACGACACCATCATCCAGACTCCCGACGGCCCGATGACCTGGGCCGAGTGGAAGAAGAAGAACCCGATCCAGGTTCCGTCGCGCCGCACCAAGGGCAAGGACCTGCCGAACAAGATCAAGCGCCGCACGGGCGACTAACGCAACAATGAGTCCTGTCGAGACTTTCGAACTCGTCCTCGTCTTGCTCGTCGGTGTCGTCGCGCTGCATTGGGCGGCGCGGCGGCTGAAGCTGCCGCCGTCGACCGCCTTGCTGGTGGGCGGCGGTGCGCTCGCCTTCATCCCGGGACTGCCGCCCGTGGCGCTCGATCCCGAGCTGGCGCTGGTGCTGTTCCTGCCGCCATTGCTGATGGACGGGGCGTATTTCACCGCGTTCGGGCGATTCCGGCGGCATTTGCCGGGGATTCTCTCGCTCGCGATCGGGGCGATCGTCTTCACCACGCTGGCGGTCGGGCTCGTCACGCATTGGCTCGTCCCCAGCCTGCCCTGGGCGGCATGTTTCGCGCTCGGCGCCATCGTGTCGCCGCCTGACGCTGTATCGGCGCGCGCGGTGCTGCAGAACGTCAAGCTCCCCCGCCGGTTGTCGGCGCTGGTCGAGGGCGAAAGCCTGCTTAACGACGCGACCGGGCTGGTGCTGTTCCGCTTCGCCGTGGCGGCGACGTTGAGCGGTACGTTCAGCGCCGGCGCCGCGGTCACCAGTTTCTTCCTGCTCGCGCTCGGCGGCGTCGTGGTCGGGCTGGCGGTCGCGGCGGGCTGGCTGTTCGTGGTCAAGCGGCTGAAGGACCAGACGCTGATCATCATGGCCAACACCCTGATGTGCTGGGTCGCCTATATCGCCGGCGAGCGCGTGCACGTCTCCGGGGTGATCGCGACGGTGGTCGCCGGCCTGATGCTCGGCTGGTACCAGCATATCGTCTTTTCCGCCCCCGTCCGGCTGCGCGGCAGCGCGTTCTGGCAGACGATGGTGTTCATCCTCGAAGCGATCGTCTTCATCCTGATCGGGTCGTCGTTGCGCGGCGTTCTCGATCGCGTCGGCGGCATCGAGGCGGTCACCGCGACGATGACGATCCCGATCCTGGGCGTCGTGCTGGCGATCGTCGCGGCGCGCTTTGTCTGGATCTTCGCCAATGACGGCCTGCTCGTGGCGCTTCGGGCCGCGGGACTGAAGCGCGCGCGACCGCTCGGCGTGCGGCAGGCGACGGTGCTGAGCTGGACGGGCATGCGCGGGGTGGTCACGCTGGCGGTGGCGCTGTCCCTGCCCGCGGCGATGCCGGGGCGCGACCTGATGCTGGTCACTGCCTTCGCCGTGATCTTCGCTACCGTGGTCGTGCAGGGGACGAGCCTGGGCTGGCTGATCCGGAAGGTCGGACCGGAAGACAAGGATCCGCCGGCGAAGATGACGATGGCCGAGACGGAAGCCGCGATCGCGAAGGCCAGGAACGATGCGGTCGAGGCGAATGCCTATACCGAGGACGGAACGCTGATCCACCCGCAGATGCTCGAGCAATCGCGCAAGCGCCTGGCGGCGATCCAGCGCTACGCCGCCGATGCGGACACCTTCATGGAGAATGTGCGGCCGCATTTCGACGTGATCCTGACCGCGATCGCTGCCGGCCGCACCGAGCTGATCCGCGTCCACCGCGCCGGGCTGATCGAGGACGAGGTGCTGCAGGAGCTCGAACGCGATCTCGACGTCGAGGAACTGGGGATCATCCTGCAGCGGGGAGAGTAGCGCGCGGATCGCGGCGCCGGTCATCCGTGTGGCCGATGCCCTCCGGCATCGTGCGCGCAAACCCAGGGCGACGCCAGCATGATGCTGCAAATGTCGCCGCGCCGGAACGTCGGATCGCGGAACGCCAGATAATCGTCGTTGAGCGTGCCGAACGTGCTGTCGGGTCGATGCTTCAAACCCTGGTAGAATTCATCGATCATCCCGGATTCGAACTCGGCGCCGCGCGGATAGGCGCCGGTCACCGCCGCCCGCTCCTCGTCGGTGAAATCGGCATAGCCGCGGCCGGCGACGTCCATGCCCGCGGCGGCGTGGAGCAAGGCGATCTCCGGATGCATGAGGTGCGGGATGCCCGGCGTGGTGTGGAGGGCGATAGCCGCCCAGACGCGATCCAGATCGTGCTGAGCGATGCCGTGGCCACGCAGGAAGTCGCGCGCGGCATTGGCGCCATCGACCTCGAACCGCTGCTGACTCGTCCGATAGCGATCGGTGAGGCCGAAATCGTGGAACATCGCCCCGACGTAGAGCAGCTCCGGATCGTACGTCAGTTCCCGGCGATTGCCCGCGATCGCGGCCCAGAAAAAGACCCGCAGCGAGTGGTCGAACAACAGCTCGCTCGACGTGTCGCGGAGCATTTCGGTCGCCTCTCGGGCGATCTTGCTGTCGGGGACGGACACCCCGCAAATGATGGTGGGAGACATGGCGATTTCCTCTGGATATGCGGTGCTCGGTACTAGGCCTTGCCGGTCACGGCGGCGGGCGGACGCCGGAAGCTGATCGCCAGCCGGTTATAGGCATTCATCAATCCGATCGCGACGGTGAGATCGGCCAATTCCTTTTCTCCGAACAGCGCCGCCGCTGCATCATAATCACCCTGGGGGACGCCGGTGTCTGCGACGCGCGTCACCGTCTCCGCCCAGGCGAGCGCCCCTTTCTCACGATCGTCGAACAGATCGCCCGCTTCGCGCCACACCGGCACAAGCGCGAGCTTTTCGGGGCGCATGCCGCCGTGCGCCAGCTCGCGCGAATGCATGTCGATGCAATAAGCGCAGCCGTTGATCTGCGAGACGCGCAGATAGACCAGGTCGACGAGCGGCTTGGCCAGCCCGCTCTGGCCGATATAGCCGTAGACGCCGCCGAGCGCCCTGATCGCGGCGGGGGCCGCCGCTTCATAGTCCATGCGCATGGTCATTTCGAAACCTCCGATTGCGATTCTTCAATTCGGCCAGGCCGATCCGAGGATGAGCGCGCAGAAATTCTGGCGGACATAATTCGGGTCCTTGAGCGCGAGCACGTCGGCCTTGACGTTGCCGAACGTGGTCAGCGGCTTGCTCGCGATCCCCTTGGCGAAATGATCGATGATGCTTTCCTTGAAATCGGGCTCGCGCGGATGGCACGCGCAAACCTGGTCGCGCTGTTCCTGGGTAAAATCGCGATAGGCGATGCCCAGCACGTCCATCTCCACGCCCGCGGTCACCAGCGCGATGGTCGGGCGCATATGCTCGGGAATTCCCGGCGTGGTGTGGAGCGCGATCGCGGTCCAGACGTCCTCGATATCCCGTTCCGCGACGCCATAGCTGGCCATGAAGTCGCGCGCGGCATTGGCGCCGTCGACCTCGAACCGCAGATCGGCGCTGGCATGCGCGCGCGTCAGGCCCATGTCGTGGAACATCGCGCCCAGATAGAGGAGTTCCGGATCGTATTTCAGCGACCGGCGCTCGCCGGTCAGTGCGCCCCAGAAAAACACGCGGCGGCTATGGTGAAACAGCAGATCGTCTTCGGTGTCGCGCACCAACTGAGTGGCGGCACGCGCGATCCCGCTATCGGGGACGGGGATGCCGGCAATTGCAACGTTCATCGCAAGTTCCTTTTCGACACGACGTCGCGTGGCGTGAACCGGCACGCGACAGGGTTGGACTATTGATCGTTAGATCGGCGTGGAGTGGTCGATGCGCTCCGACCGTTTGGACTTGGCCATGCGCGTCTCTCGACTCAATTGCGGCGAACCTGCGATTCAGGACAAGAGCGCGCCGATTCGCGCCAAATGGGAGAGGACCGTGCCTGCGGAGAAAGTGGCCGTGGTGATCCATGACGGCGTCCAGGCGCTGGACGTGGCCGGACCGAGCGACGTCTTCGCCGAGGCGAACGCCTTCATTCCCGAAGCGGACCGCTATCAGACGCTGCTCGTCGCGCGCGATCGGGCGCCGCTGCGCGCATCGAACAACATGCAGATCATGCCCGATCTGAGCTTCGACGAAGCGTCGGGCCGATACGATCTCGTCCTGGTCGCGGGCGGTCCGGACCTGCCCTATGCCGATCCCGACCCGGCGATGGTCGCCTGGCTTCGCTCAGTCGCTTCGCGGACGGGAATGCTCGGCTCGATCTGCACCGGCGCTTTCGCCTTGGGTCATGCCGGACTGCTGGACGATCGGCGCGTCACCACCCATTGGCAGGTCGCGCAGAAACTTGCCGCGCGCTTTCCGGCCGCCCGGGTCGAGCCGGATCTGATCCATGTGCGGGACGGGACGATCATCACCTCCGCCGGGGTGACGGCCGGGATCGATCTTGCGCTGGCCTTGGTGCGAGAGCGTCACGGCGCCGATGTCGCCGTTGCCGTCGCCAAAAGACTGGTGGTTCTCGCCCAGCGCCAGGGAGGGCAATCGCAGTTCAGCCCCTACCTCTCGGCCCCGGCTGACCCGGAGTCGCCGATCGCCCGTTTGCAGTCCCATGTCATGGAGCATATCGGCCAGCGTCACACGCTCGGCTCACTCGCCGCGACAGTCGGGATGAGTTCGCGCAACCTGGCGCGGCATTTCGTGCGCGAGACGGGAATTACGCCGCACGAATTCGTCGAACGTGCGCGCGTCGACGCCGCCCGCAAGCTGCTCGAAGGGACGCATCTGCCGCTAAAGGCGGTCGCGTTCGACTGCGGCTTCGGCACGGCCGACCGGATGCGCATGATCTTCGTCGAGCGGCTGGGCATCACGCCGGCCCAATACCGCGCCAGCTTCCAACATTAAGCTCGATACCCTGGCCGCCGAGCCACATCGATTGTCGCGGCGACGCCGGAAGGGTTTTTCAACCGGCAAATGCCCTTCGACCACGGTCGACGTGCATGCGATGCGACCCTGCGAGCTCGATGCTTGGAGATTGGATCGTCCGCATGAACAGCCACTCGCCGGTTACGCGCTGGGGCGTGATGTCGATCATCATATAGCCCCGCTGACTCGTGTCGGCCCATTGCATCTCGGAATTGGCGGCGACGAAGCCCCGGGCGACAACTGTCGGATCAGCGCCGAAACCACCCTCCAGGCCGCCCGAGGTGACGCTGTGCCCGGCGAACTCGACGCCCGCACGCTTCCCATCCTCGGTCAGCGAATAGGCCCAGGCGTTATGGCTGTCGCCCGACAGCATGACGAGATCCGCATCCGCCTCCTGCGCGGATTTCAGCAGCCGCGACCGCGCGGCGGGATAGCCGTCCCAGCGATCCATCCACATCGGCAGGCCGATCCGCGCCGCGCGACTATCGTTCTTGAAGCGGAGTACGGCCTGATCGCTGGCGTCGGGGCGGAGCCAGCTGACCGCGTCGCCGGGCATCACCGTCCGGCCGATGATCGTGCCCATGCCGACCAGCTGCCAGGCCGTCGACCGGGCGCTGGCCTTCAACGAATGCGCCAGCCAGCTTTCCTGGGTCGACCCGAGCATGGTGGCGGAAGGGTCCTGCCACACGCCGTCCCGGAACGCCTTGAGCGCGGCATCGGGATCGGCGGCACGATAGGCGGCGGCGATATCGGCCTGTTTGGTGCGCGCCAGCAAGCGGGATTCGGTTCGGTAGAGCGTTGCCAGCGTCCCGATCGGATAGGATTTCCACGGTTCGTCGGAGACCGGCATCCATTCGCGATAGACCTGCATCGCGGCGGCGCGACGTGGGTTCCAATCGCCTTCGGTCTTCGGCTGATGGTTCTGCGCGCCCCCTTCCCAACTGTCGTTGGCGGATTCGTGATCGTCCCAAAAGGCGACCATGGGCGCCATCTGATGCAGCCGCTGCAGATCGGCATCGGCGCGATAGCAGGCGTAGCGCAGGCGATAATCGGCGATGGCGAGAATCTCGTGATCCGGCTCCACCGCCCGGCCGGGGATGAGCTTGTCCTTGTAGGAGGCGTTGCCGTATTCGTAGAAATAGTCGCCGACATGCATCCAGAGGTCCATGTCGGTCCGCCTGGCCGCATGGCCATAAGCGTTGAACCAGCCGACCGGCATGTTCGAGCAGGAGAATACCGCCAGCCCGAAGCGGGTGGCATCGTCCGCCGGCAAGGTCTTGGTCCGGCCGACCGGCGAGCGGCTGCCATCGGGAGCGACGAAGCGATACCAATAGACCGTTCCCGGCTTCAGCCCGTCGACCGTGATCTTCGCCGTCCAGTCCCGATAGATGCCCGTGCGCACGCTTCCGCCGGAAATCACCTTGGTGAAATCCGGATCGAGCGCGACTTCGGCATCGAGCCGGACGATGTCCTCACCTGTCGCGGGCACGTACCGCGTCCACAACAGCATGGAATCGGGGCCGGGTTCGCCGCTCGCCACGCTATGCGTGAACCCCTTGGCGGCGAGCAATTGGGCAAGGCCCCGACCCGGAGCGACCAGCAGCGCTCCCAGGCCAAAGCCGGCACCCAGAACGAGGCTGCGACGATCGATCGTCAACATCATGAAAGCTCCGAAAACTGATCGATGAAATGGCGGCTCAGAAGGTGGCCTTGAACGCGACGTTCCACATCGATCCATAGATGCTGTAGAGCTGCACCCGGCTGCGGATGTTGGAATAGACGATGTCCGGCGCGTTGAAGATGTTCCGGCCGGCGACCTGCAACGCGTATTTCTTGGAGATCTTGTACGTCGCGCTGACGTTCCACAGCGTGCGGTCGGCGTGATAAAGAATGCCGTTGGTCGCGGTCGTCGGCGTGTTGCTCAGCGCGCTGGTGCGGTAGGACGACTGGTAGTTGCCGGTCAGCTGGAAATCGATCGGACCGCGGCCATAACGGATGCCCCAATTGCCCGAATATTTGGGCAGGTTCACGCGCACGCCATCGGGATCGACCAGGTTGAACGATCCGCGAAGCCCGAAGCCCTTCAGTGCCCCCGGCAGGAAGGTCAGCTGCTGGTCATATTCGACCGTCACGCCGTTGGTGCTGCTCACGCCGGGCCGGTTCACCGTGCTGACGAAGGTATAGCCGCTATAGTCACTGTCGCTGTAGCCGGCGTCCTTGGGATCGATGGTGATGCCCGTTACCTGCATGTCCTTGACGTCCAGCCGATAGGCCGAAATCGCGATGATGCCGGCCGGCTCGAGATAATATTGCAGGCTGGCGTAATATTTCGTCGAATGCTCTGGCTTCAGCAGGGGATTGGGCACGGTGACGATCTGGGTCGTGTCGTTCACCGAGATGGCGCCCCCCAAATTGCCGTAGTCAGGACGCAGGATCGCCTGGCTGAAGGCGAATTGCGCGACCAGGTGTCGGTTGAAATCGTATTTGAGCCCGCCGCTCAGGAACCAGTCGTCGTAATTGCCGGTCTTCCACAGCTGTTGGCCGTTATAATATTGATAATTCACATAATCGACCGTGCCCGCTTTATATCCTGCGGCCACGACGTCCTTCGCCGGGCGGACTTTCGCGATCAGCGCGCCTTCACGGGTTCCTTCATATCGCAGGCCGAGGTCGAACTTCAGCTTGTCGACCTGGCCCTGGAGCTCGAGATAGCCCGAGCTGATCGTTTCGCGGACGCGATGATTGTTGAGATACTGGCGCTGCAAATTGCCCACGACGTCGGGCACGAAATATTCCGGATGCTGCTGATAGAGCGCCCAGGTCGCGTAGTTGCTGTCGGCACGCCAGCCCTGATCGTTGAAATTGCCGGCGTCGAAACCGCGGATCTGGAACTGGTAATTCCCGGTGGCCGGGAGGGTCGACCCCTTGGGGCCGACATAATTGAACAGATCGTAGGACCCTTCGGTGGTCGACCATTCGTTGGTGCGGATTCCGCCGCCGGTCAACAAGGTGGCGCGGACGGGCCCGATATCGAACTTCTTCTTGATGTCGAGATTGCCGCCATATTGACGGCCGGTCGCGTTGGACTCCGCCGAACGCACGGTATTGCTCACCGGCAGCCAGTTGTCGGGATTGCTCCACGACGGCCCGGCGGTCTGGGTCAGCGTATAAGCCGGGGATTCCGACGATGCGCGGTCGAGCGTGAAGCCGATCCCCGAATCCTTGGTGTCGTCGCGCTGGAAGAAGCCCTTGCTGCCGTCGCGGAAATGATATTCCGAGCTGGAATAGGCGCCGCGCAACACGATGTCCCAGGTGTCGTCCTGATATTCCAGCTTGGGCGTGACGATCCCGGCCGGGGTGCCGGCGTAGCGATGCGAATATTGCGTGTTGACGTTGGTATTGGCGCCGTTCGGATTGACGACGATATGGGTCGGCGTCGAGCCCGCCGCAGCATAGCTCTTGGCCGAGGTGCCGAACACCAGGAAGGTGTATTGGTTGAAATATTCGACGTCGTAGAACGAATAGGTGCCACGCAGCGAGAAAGCGAGCTTGTCGGAGAATTTGTAGTCGATCGCGCCGTTGACTGCTTCGCGGTGCGTGAACTTCGGTCCGGGGCGCCACATCACCTGATACGGCAGGACCGTACCGTCCTTGAGGTAGGACCAGTCGGTCTGCACGCGATCCTGCTCGACATAATTGGCGTTGTAGCTGCCGCTGAGCGCGACCCCGAGGCGGCCATTGAGGAAGACGTCGGCGAAGGAAACCTGCGCGGACGGAAAGATCGTCGCGTGCTTCTTGTCGTCCGGCATGTAGCGCGCGGCGAACTGGGAATCGGACGTGCCGATCGCGCCGACTTGCAGCTGCAGCAGCCGCTTCTTGCGCTGGAACGCATATTTGCTGACGAGGTTGATCGAGCCCCCGGGGGCGTCGGCGTCCATCCCGGCGGTCAGCGTGTTGTTGAGTTCGATCCGCGAGATGCCGGTGATCGACATCTGCTCGAACGAGTTCTGGCGGCCGGCATTGTTGTTCGAAGTCGCGGTCGCCATACGAGCGCCGTCCGTCGTGAAGAGCGAGTATTTGGGATCGAGCCCGCCAATGCGCACGGCGTTGGTATCGACCTCGACATAGTCGAGCGAGATGCCGGGCATGTTCTTCAGGAATTCCCCGACATCGCCCATCGTCAGCGCGCCGAAATTGTCCGCGTCGACCGCATTCATGGCATTGGGCGAGGAACGGCGCTTCATCAGCGCGGCGGCTTCGCCGGAGCGCACGCCCACGACCGTGATATCCTGGCTGCCCTCGTTCCCGGCATTGAGCGACTGCGGTCGCATCTCGACGTCGATCCGCGCCGGCTTGCCGGCGGCGACATTGGCGGTGGTCCTGATGTCCTGCAAACCGGCATAGCGCACCACGATCGTGACGTCGCCGTTCGGGATGTCGGTGATGCGGAAGCTGCCGTCATCGTCGGTATAGGTCACGATATCGGTGCCTTCGACGCGCACCTCGGCATTGTGCAGATACTGGCCGGTCACGGTGTTGAGCACGCGGCCGCGGACGACGCCGCTCCCGGCGCTGCGCCCATTGCCATTGCCATTGTCGGACGCACGGTTCGACCGCAGCGTGACCGTCTGCCCATCGTCGCCGACGATCCGAAGCGGCGTCCCCGCGATCAGGCGGCGGAGCGCGTCGCGTGCGTTCATCGTTCCCTTGATCGCCGGCGTACGAACGCCGGCCAGATCGCGCGCAGAGGCCACAATCTGGATCTGGCCCTGGCGAGCAAGCTCCGGGATCGCCTTCACCGCGGCCTGCGCGGGAATGTCGAAGCTGCGGCCCTGCGCACAAGCGGGCGCCGACACGACACTGGCGGCGATGGCGCTGCCGCACAGAATGGTATGACGCGAAAACATCTTCATCCCCCTTTTGCAGGCGACGATCGTCGCCCTGTCGGGGACTGAGAGCCTTGGGTTGACCGCTTCCGCCACCGCCGGCGGAAATTTTTGGGCCGCCAGGATGATGAGGGCCGGAAAGACCGATCGCGACCGTCGCGCCGCTGAGGCCGGCAGTCCGCCGCCTGTTGCCGCGCCGCGCCGGGAAGCGCCGCCCGCGCGACAGACTGTCACATATTCAGGCTAGCTGAAGCTCGAATCGGCGCGGCGCAGCTGTCTCCACATGTGGGCCAGGGGCGGTCGCGCGGCACCCATTTCCCTTGACCACGGATGCTAGATGAGCGGATTCGACCAGGAACGCACACGCTGGTTTCTTCGAAACATCCTGCCGCATGAGCCGGAACTGCGCGCGTGGCTGTCCCGATCGACCGTCGTGGGGCTCGAGCCGGACGACGTCATCCAGCAATCCTATGCGATCTTCGCCGAGATGGAGCGCGTCGATACGATCAGCTATCCGCGCGCCTATCTGTTCCAGATTGCCCGCTCGCTGATCACCCGCCACATCCGCCGGGCCCGGATCGTGCCGCTCCACGCGATCGACGATATCGAGCGGTTCGATTGTCCGGACGACAGCCCATCGCCCGAACAATATGCCGTGGATCGCGACGAATTGCGCGAGCTGGCCCATGCGATCGCGGCGATGCCCGAAAAAATGCGCGAGGCCTTCATCCTGCGCCGGGTCCACGGCCTGCCCCAACGCGAAATCGCTTCCCAAATGAACATTTCAGAGAATACCGTCGAAAAGCATATATCCCGAGGCATTCGTTTCCTGATCGAGTGGTTTGGGCATGGCGGAAGAGCGCTGTCTCGAGGCTCTAGAAGCAAGGGTGTGGAGATTGCCTCGCTAGATGCCGACGTTCGAATCCAGTCGAGACATTGATGAAGCCGCGTCCGATTGGACGGCGCGGCTTGATCGTGGACAGCTAACTCCAGGTGAGCAGGCAGAACTCGAAACCTGGCTCCAGGGCGATCCGCGACGGCGCGGCGCGTTGTTGCGGGCACAGGCGATCGCGCTGAAGAGCGAGTCCGCCCAGGCATTGGGGTCGCGCTTCGACCCCGCCGATTTCGCCCCGCCCGCGCCCTTGTCCGCGCCCGCGAACAAGGGAGGAATCTCGCGCCGCCGGACCTTCATCTGGACGGGCTCGGCCGTCGCGGGTGCTACGTTGATCGCGTTGGGCGTCGGCATGCCCGCTGCCGGCACGACGATCAGCACCGGCCGGGGCGAGCTCCGCCTGGTGCCGTTGAAGGACGGTTCGACGGTGATGCTCAACACCGATACCAGCATCAGAATTCGCGACGGCGCAGACGAAAGGCGCGTGACTCTTCTCAAGGGCGAGGCCTTCTTCTCCGTCGCGCGGGGCAGGATGAAGCCGCTCGTCGTCGAGGTCGACGGGCGTCGCCTGACAACGGGCCAGGCCACGTTCAACCTCCGCAAGCTGCCCGGCGCGCCGGTCAATCTGCTGGTTCACGAGGGAGTGGTCAGGCTGGCCGCGCCGTCATGGGGCGATCAGCGCGTGGTCGCGGTCAAATCCGACATGAACCTGGATTTGGCCGAGCCGCGATTGTTTCGGCCGTCGCAGCCCGAACGGCCGTCGCCGGTTTCCTCCGACGCGGTAACGCGCGGATTGGCATGGCTGGAGGGCAAGATCGCGTTCGAAGGCGAGACGCTGCAGGCAGCAGCAGACAGCTTCGCCCGCTATAGCGACACTCGTATCCAGATCCGCGATGCCAGCCTGGCCCGCGAGCCGGTCACCGGCCTGTTCGCCGCGAACGATCCGGCGGGATTCAGCCGGGCCGTTGCCGCCATATTCGATGCGAGAATGGATCGACAGGGCGATACGATCATCCTGTCCAGAGACCGGCATTCCAATAAATTCTAAGCCGGCGACGCAGGGTCCCTCAGACCCCACCCGCGACTATACTATAAACGATCTTCCCCAAGGCCCCGAGCAGCAGGATCCCGCTGGCTGCGAACTGGATCAGGAAGCCGGTGCTGCGCTTGCCCGGATCGGCCATGTAACCCGCGGCATAGACCAGCCGGCCGACGATCCACACCACGCCCAGCCCGGCGGCGACGTACTCGTTCCAATAGATCGCGAACAGCCACAGTCCGCCCAGGAACAACGGCAGCCCTTCGAGCGTGTTGAGGTGCACCCGCAATGCGCGTTCGAGCAGCGGGTCGCCGGTCATGGCGGGCGCGGCGATGCCCGATTTGCCGCGCGCGCGGCCGACCTGCAGGCTCATGTAGAAATAGACCAGCAGCGCCACGATCGTGACGATCGCCGTCCAGCGATGTTCCATCATTGATGTTCCCCTGAGATACCGGTCGGCTCGCCGCCGCCGGTCATGCGTGATCGCTATTTCGGCATGCCGCTCAGCCCGCTCGCCTGCCGCAGCGCGGCGCCGTCGAGGCGATAGCCGTCGAGGAACACCGTCCGCACATGGCGAAGGTTGGTGAGGTCCTTCGACACGTCGCCATCGACCAGGATGATGTCGGCGGTCTTGCCCGGGGCGATCGATCCGACGCGGCCGTCCATCCCGGTCATCCGCGCCGGCACGATCGTCGCGGTCTGGAGCGATTCCGCATTGGTCAGCCCGGCCTGCTGATAGAGTTCGAGTTCGCGCACCAGCTCCAGACCATAGCCGTCGGTACCGGCGACGATGCGGACGCCGGCTTGGTGCAGGCGGCCGACCAACCCCACCATCTTGTCGAAGCTCTTGCGGAAATCGTCGCGCGTCAGCCCACCGAACAGCGGATAGCCCGGGATCTTCCAGCCGCGCACCACCGAGGGCGGCGCGACGTCGGCGAACGGCGCATATTCGGGCGACAGCGCCGTCCCGTCCGAGGTCATCAGCGGCTCCCACACGGTCAGTGTCGGATCGATGATCGTCCCGCGCTTCGACAGTTCGGCGTAAAAGGCCTTCATCGCCGGCGAGTCGAGATCGACATCCTTGCCGTATTTCGCCGGCCCTTCGAGCCGCGCGGCGGTGTTGGCCTTGTCGACCACCTCCTGCGGCATCGCCTGCATCATGATGAAGTTGATGTGGGTGACTTCGTCATAGCCCGCGCGCACCGCGTCGAGCGGGCGCATCCCGGCCGGCACATGGCCATGGACATGCAGCCCCAGCTTGTGCGCCTCGGCCGCCGCCGGGGCGATCCAGGCCGGATTCATCGAGGTGTAGAATTTGGCTCCCCACAGCCCCGCCGCCTTGATCTTGTCGACCGCGGCGATCGCCTCGGCCGCCGACGAGACGGTAAGCGCACCCTGCGCGGCGAGCGGGTCCTTGCGGTCGATGATGACCGATATCTTGCCGTCGGGCGCGAGCAGGTCGCCAGCGGCGCGGCGCTTGTAGATGCTGAGCGCATCCTCGATCAGCGACCCCGGACTGCGGTAATTGGTCATGCCCGTGGCGAGGTTCTGCAGCAGGTTCCAGTCGTCGCCGACATGCTGGTGCGAATCCCACAGCCCGGGGAGCAGCGTCTTGCCCTGGCCGTCGATCACGACCGCTCCCGCCGGCGCCTTGATCGACCCGGCCGCGCCGACCGCCGCGACCTTGCCGTTCGAGATCAGTACCGCGCGGTCGGGCAGATAGGTGCCCGCGACCGAATCGAACATCAGCACATGGTCGACCAGGGTCGGGGTGCGGTTTGCCGGCGCGAGGAAGCCGTGCGCGACATCGCGAACCATGTCGGCAGTCGCCTTGTCCTGGATGTCCTTGAGCTTGGGCCCGTTGGCCTCATACCCCTCGGGCAGCAAGGCCACCACGCCGGCATTGCCGAAGAAGCGATTGTCGCCGTCGAGCCAGACCGGCGACGGCGAGAAGCCATAGCCGGTGATGAAGGCGAGCTTGACGGTCTTCTTGCCTTGCGGGCCGTCGATCTCCATCGATTGCCCGATCTTGATGCTGGCATGGCCGGTCGGCAGCAGGTCGACGCCCTTGTCGCCCGCCGCGACCAGCGCGTTGACGTCCATCTCACTGGCGAGCCACGGGCCGCCATAAGTGTTGTAGCGCCGCGCGGCGAACGGCGCGGAGCCGGAATCGACCGCGGTCTTCCAGTGCGCGACGCCGCCGGCATCGACGTCGAAATTCTCGGTGGCGTCGCCCGAATCGGTATAGCCGCGGATCGCGATCGCCGCTGGCCGCTTGTCGGGCGCCAGGGTCACGAGCTCGTCGGTCTCGGTGACCCAGCCGCGCAGCGACATCGACATGCGATAGGCGACGCGGCCGTCGGGCATGGTCCAGGACCAGATGTCGCCATGCTTCCCGGCGACCGAGCTGATCGTGTAATGGCGCGCGCCGGCGGGCGGCGCCATCAGCTGTTCCTTGGGCGTCGATGCGGCCCCGGCAATCGACGCAGTGGCGGCGAGCAGTGACGCGAGCAGAATCCGGCGCATATTATCCCCCTGTGCAGGCGCGCCGAGACTGACGCGGACCGCTCGCCGAGGCAACCGGATATCTGCCGTGCGCACAGGGCAGCGACATCGCGGGACGAAGCCGCTCATGCGACAGGGTCAGGTGACGGGCGGCATGATCATGATGGGCAACCTAATTTTCCGGGTGGCTGGCGACGTAATCCATCACGGTCGAAAACGGCGCCACCCAAATGGTGTCGGCATGTGCCTTGAGATAAGCGAGGAGCTGCGCGTGCGCCTCTGCGGACACTTTCAAATAGTCGCCGCCGACCCCATGAAAGCCAATAACCAACAGACCGCCGGACCGCTCGGCACTTTCGACGGCCGCGATCATGTCGGCGCCCGTTGCCTTTTCGTCGAACCAACGGCACGGCACATCCATCGGATCCAGGACTTTACCGCCCGGCCAGCCGGCGCTGCGGGTATAGCGCACCAACCCGCTGATGCGCAGTTCAGGGAGATAGTCCACGCCACCGGCCAGATGTTGACCGCACGGCGTGGCAAGGCTGTGCTGCAGCTTCCCGTCGATGGCCGTCAGCATGGTGTTCATCGTCCGAATTTCGGCAAGCATCATCGGCACATCATAGGATTCACTGGTGTCGAGCTTCCTCGCCGGCGGATAACTGGCCTGCGGACAGGCGTGGCGAACGGTGTGGTTCCCGAGCTCATGGCCTTCGGCCGCCGCCGCCCGCCAGCGCTCGATCTGCTCCGGCACCAACGCATTGCCGACCAGGAAGAATGTTCCTTTCAGGCCGGCCGCATCGAGCGCGGGAATCGCAATGTCGAGATCCGAGGGCAAGGCGTCGTCGTAAGTCAGCACCACGGCCGCCTTTCTGCCGCCAGGCCATTGCCTCGCCTGAGCGTGGGACGCCATTAGGGTTATCGCGATCAGCACTGATCCGATACGGAATAGAGTTGGTGCCATTCGCATCGCGGCCCCCCATCTTCGCTAGTGATAGCGCTACCTAATTGGCCTGCGAGACTAACACAATGCGCGCGCAAAAAAGGGCGCCGGATCGCTCCGACGCCCCTTTCGGTACGCTCTACTCTCCCTCCCTCGGGCCGAAGCCCGGGAGGAATCTCAAATCAGGCGCTGGCCTGGGTCCGGCCGCCGCCGCCCTGGCCACCACGACCCCGGCGGCGATTGCCGCCCCGGCCGCGCGGCGCGTAGGGATTGGCCGGCCGTGCCTCGTGCGTCTTGCGCGGCGGACGGACGCCACGCGGGCCGCGCGGGCGCTCGTCGCGCTCCTGTTGCGCGGTGACCGACTGTTTCGAACGGGTCGAGACGATCTTCGCCGCCTCGGCCAGGAAATTCTCCGGCAGCGCCTTCAGCGGCACCTTCTGGCGAATGAGCTTCTCGATGTCGCGCAGGTAGGGACGCTCGTCATCGGCCACGAAGCTGATGGCGATACCGTCATTGCCCGCGCGCGCGGTACGGCCGATGCGGTGGACGTACTGCTCGGGAACGTTGGGCAGCTCGAAATTGATCACATGGCTGACGCCCGACACGTCGATGCCGCGCGCGGCGATGTCGGTCGCTACCAGGACCTTCACTTCGCCACTCTTGAACGCGGCAAGCGCGCGCTCGCGATTGACCTGGCTCTTGTTGCCGTGGATCGCGTTGGCAGCGATGCCGTTGCCGCCCAGCAGCCGGACGACCCGGTCGGCGCCGTGCTTGGTGCGGGTGAAGACCAGCGCGCGTTCGAACGACGGATCGCGCAGGGTCATCGTCAGCAGCGCCTGCTTTTCGGCCTGGTTGACCAGGGTGGCATATTGGTCGACGCGCTCGGCGGTGGTCGACGCCGGTTTGATCGAGACGAGCGCCGGGTCCTTGATGAACTGGTCGGCCAGCTCGCGGATCGACTGCGGCATGGTAGCCGAGAAGAACAGGGTCTGGCGCTGGCGCGGAACCATCTTCACGATCTTGCGCAGCGCATGAATGAAACCGAGGTCGAGCATCTGGTCGGCCTCGTCGAGGACCAGGGTCTCGATCAGGTTGAGGCTGACGAAACGCTGCTCGATCAGGTCGAGCAAGCGGCCCGGCGTGGCGACCAGGATGTCGACGCCGCGGCTCATGTCCTGGCGGTTCTTGTTGATGCTGGTGCCGCCGAACACGGTCGCGACCGTCATGCGGCTGAACTTGCCGTAGGCGCGCGCGCTCTCGGCGATCTGACTGGCGAGCTCGCGGGTCGGGGCGAGGACCAGCATGCGGCAATGCGTCGGCAGGACGCGCTTGTCACTCTCGACCAGGCGCTGGATCGACGGCAGCACGAACGCCGCGGTCTTGCCGGTGCCGGTCTGCGCGATGCCGAGCAGGTCGCGGCCTTCGAGGACGTAGGGAATGGCCTGCGCCTGGATCGGCGTCGGCGTGGAATAGCCTTTGGCCTCGAGCGCGCGGACGAGCGGCTCGGCAAGGCCGAGATCGGTAAAATTGGTCATGGAAACCTTATGCAAAAATGCCTCTCGCATGTCCGATGGACATACGGGCGGCGGGGAGAAATGACACCCCGCGTGACTTGGGAAGCCTGTCGCTTAAACGACCGAGGCGGAGCCTGAACCCCAGCCAAAGGCATGGGATTCAATCACGCTGCGTACGCCTCGATGCCCGCCATGTATTTGCTGCAGCGCAAAAAGTCAAGGTTGGCGGCTTGGGCATATCGACATTCACACAATCCTCCCCCGCCAGGGGGAGGTGGTGCCGAGGGGGGCGGACGGCGACTCACTTGCCGTTGTGCTTCCGCCCCCTCCGTCATTCCTCGCTACCGCTCGGACTGCCACCTCCCCCTGGCGGGGGAGAATTGAAAGCTCGCCGATACGATCAGGGCTCTAAGCGGCCTCGAGTTCCTCGAGGAAGTTGGTCAGGTGCGTTTCGAGCGAGCGAGCCCTGCCGCCCAGCGCGTCCGCCATATCGCGCATCCGTGCCGCATCGTCGCCGGTCGCGCTGGCGACATCCAGGATCGCGCGCACGCTCCGGTCGATATGGTCGGTCGCGAGGCTCGCCTCGGCGACATTCGTCGAGATATGCAGCGTGGCAGCACCCTGGTCGTGGACCGCGCCGGCGACGATGTCCGATAGCGTATCGACGGCACCGACCGCATCGACCATGCCGCCTTGGGCGAGCGAGACCTGGTCGACCGCGTGGCGGATACGCTCGACATGCTTGCCGATATTGCCCGCGGCGACGCGGGTCTGGGTGGCGAGGGATTTGACCTCCCCAGCGACGACGGCGAAGCCGCGCCCTGCCTCGCCGGCGCGTGCCGCCTCGATCGTCGCATTGAGCGCGAGCATCGTCGTACGTTGCGCGATATCGACGATCAGCGCGGTGACCGATCCGATCTGATCGGCTGCCCCGGCTAATTGGCCGACTTGGCGCGCCCCGCCCGACACCAGCTCGACCGCCGCGCGCGTGGCGCGCTTGGCCTCGGCCGTCTGCCGCTCGACGCCGTGGAGCGAATCGGCCAGCGCGCTCCCGCGATCGGCGATCTCGGCCATATGGGTTGCCGCTTGCGATGCCGCCGCCGCGGCATTGGCGGTGGCGCCGCCGATCTGGTCCGCGCGCTCGGCCATGCGGCCCGATGTGCTCACCACCAATGTCGACGCGCCGGCCAGGTCGGCGGCAAGGTCGCGCGCGGCGGCCCTGAAGCGTTCTCCCGCCGCCTGGATGCGGTCAGCGCGCGCCGCCCGGCCGGCGACCACGGCGGCGTTGCGCTCGGCGGCCAGACGCAACAGGCTGGGCTGGTCGATGACGCCGTCGAAGCGGCCGGCCTTGGTGAGGATCACGCCCTCGCCGCCGCCGTCGCGATGCCAGGCGCGCAGGATCGCGGTGATCCCCGCCACGCGATCGACCGTCGGGCATGGCCGGACATGCTGGGCCAGATTGCCGCCATAGCTGGGGTTGGACAGCAGCGCGAAGCCGAACGGACTGAACAGCAACCGGCGAATGTCGCGATCGAGCAAGGCGCCGATCGGCCGTCCGGCACTGTCGGTCACCGCGAGCATCCGCAGGTCGGGCGCGTGGCGGAATATCTCGACCGCCGCGATCAGGGTAGCGTCGGCGGCGATCGACCGGCGGTCGCCGATATGGCCGGCGACCGACCGATCGCCACCATCGTCCTGGAAACTGCCGCGACCCATTTCGCCCCTTTCGTTACGCCGACGACCTAGGGCGATCGAGGTTAAGCGAGGGTTAGGCGTGCGTGACAGTCCCATGACATCGAACGATTTTCTGGAGCCTAGCGTCCGTGGTCGGGATTGCGCAGCATCGTCACGACCATGAACCCGATCACCGCGGCCCAGGCGATGCCGGCGATCGAGGCGATGATCGTGCTGCCGCCATGGAACAGCCGCCACAGGACGACGCCCGACACGATAGCCAGCCCGCCGATCCGGCCCCATAGCCGCGCCCGGCCGTGCAGCAGGATCTCGATCGCCGCGAGGATCGCGAGCAGGACGGCGACGATCGCCAATGTCAGCACCGATTCCCGGATCGCGGCGAGCAGCGCTTCGCGATGCCAATTGTTGAACACCGATCCGGCGATCACCAGGACGACGGCGATCGCGATCAGCCCGGGTGGGATACGGCGTGGATTGGCGCCGGGCTCCGCCATCTCAATAAGCGCAGACCGAGAAGTCCTCGCCGACCCAGCAGGCGCTGTCACGGCGCGAGCGGACCGCGCGGCCCCAGCGCGAATTGATCCCGTCGCGGGTCAGCCCGCGAACGTCCGCGACGCCGCGCTGAGTCACGTAGACCGTGACGCTCACCACGCCTTCGCCGAACGAGCGGGCATGCGCCGGGCTCAGGGTGAACGTACCGCCGCGCGCGACATTGTATTGGCACGGTCCGCGATAGCTGGTCCCCTCGGAATCGATCACGCAGCGCGCGATCCGGGCCTGGGCCGGAGCGGCGGCGATTCCGGCGGCGATCAGGATCGAGGCGAAAGCGAGCTTGCGGATGATCATCGGACGACTCCCTGTATCGAACGGCATGGAGGAAATACCCAACCCGTCGCATGGTCAACCGGGCGCGGGTTTGCGTGCTCCTTCAACCATCCCTATGTGACGGCCCCAAGACGGGCATGTCCGCCCGCCAGCGAAGGAGACCGACCTTGGACAAGACCGCGATCGCCCGATCCGTTTCTCTTGCCCAGGTGCCTTATGTCTTCGTTCGTAACCTTGGATTCGCTGTCGCTCTCGACGCCTGACGGCCGTCCGCTTTTTTCCGATCTGACGCTTTCCTTCGGCCGCCAGCGCACGGGTCTGGTCGGCCGCAACGGTTGCGGCAAATCGACCCTGCTCCGCGCGATGACGGGAGAGGTCGAGCCCGCTGCCGGCAGTATCGCGCGTTCCGGCAGCGTCGCGCTGCTGCGCCAGGATTGGCCCGACGACACGATCTCCATCGCGTCGGCGCTCGAAGTCGCCGGCCCGCTCGCCCTGCTCCGCCGGATCGAAGCGGGTGAGGGAGATACCGATGACTTCGCCGCCGCCGACTGGACGCTCGAAGAGCGGATCGGCGGCGCGCTCGGCGAGATTGGCCTGGCCGGGCTCGATCTCGATCGCCCGCTTGCCAGCCTGAGCGGCGGACAACGCACGCGGATCGCCATTGCCCGTGCCGTGATCGCGGCGCCCGATCTGCTGCTGCTCGACGAGCCGACCAACAATCTCGATGCCGATGGCCGCGCCGCGATCGCGGGCCTGGTCGCCGGGTGGAAAGGCGGCGTGGTGGTCGCGAGCCACGACCGCGCGCTGCTCGAGACGATGGAGCGTATCGTCGAACTGACTCCGATCGGCTGCCGGTCGGTCGAGGGTGGCTGGTCCGACTTCGTCGCGCAGCGCGATGCCGATCGCGAGCGCGCGGCGCAGGCGGTCGACCGTGCGGAGGCCGGACTGCGTCAGGCCGAGCGCGGCGCGCAGGAGCAGCGCGAGAAAAAGGCGCGTCGCGACAGGGTCGGCCGTGCGTTCGGCGCCTCGGGCAGCGTACCGCGTATCGTCGCTGGCATGATGAAGGAACGCGCCGAAGGTAGCGGCGCGCGCGAGGGAGAGATTGCACGGCGGCTGATCGGCGAGGCGGAGGCGGCACGGGCGACCGCGCGCGAGCGGATCGAGATCGTGACGCCGCTCCGTATCGACTTGCCGCCCAGCGGGCTGTCGTCGTCGCGCGAATTGCTGCGGATGGAGGGCGCGGTGATCGCGCGCGGTGAGCGGCGGATCGGTCCGGTCAATCTGACCATCCGCGGCCCCGAACGGATCGCGCTGACGGGACCCAATGGCACGGGCAAGACCAGCCTGTTGCTGCTCGCGGCGGGGGCGGTCGAGCCGATCGGCGGGACGGTAACGCGGTCCGACCGCGTCGCCTTGCTCGACCAGCATGTCGGGCTGCTCGATAGCGACGCGACGATCCTCGCCAATCTTCGCGCGCTCAATCCGGGGCTCGGCGAGAACGGGGCTTATGCCGCACTCGCCCGCTTCGCTTTTCGCAACCAGGCGGCGCTACGCGTGGTCGGCACCTTGTCGGGCGGCGAACGCCTGCGCGCCGGACTCGCCTGCGTCCTGTCCGCCGCTCGGCCGCCGCAATTGTTGCTGTTGGACGAGCCGACCA
Source organism: Sphingomonas mali NBRC 15500 (assembly GCF_001598415.1). Classification (GTDB taxonomy): domain Bacteria; phylum Pseudomonadota; class Alphaproteobacteria; order Sphingomonadales; family Sphingomonadaceae; genus Sphingomonas; species Sphingomonas mali. The sequence continues at coordinate 39,085 of NZ_BCYX01000010.1, read as the reverse complement.
ACCATCTCGATCTCGACTCGATCGAAATGCTCGAAGCGGCATTGCGCGGCTATGACGGCGCGCTGCTGGTGGTCAGCCACGATCCCGCGTTTCTCGACGCGATCGGGATCGAACGGGACGTCGCGCTGACTTAACCTGAGACCATTTCCTTGAGCGGGACCGTCGTGTCGGCGAGCCGCGCCGGGTCGATCACCGCGCCGGTTTCGACCAGCTTGCGGCCCTGGACGTAATCCTTGGTCGCATTGACGCAGTCTAGCGCGATCACCTTGCCTTGCTTCAGGTGCACGACCGAGAAACTGCGCGTCGCCGGGTCGCCGCGCACCACCGCTTGATCGTAACCGATCGAGAGTCCGATCGTCTGGAGCTTGAGGTCATATTGGTTCGACCAGAACCATGGCGTCGCGTCATAGGCGACATCCTCGCCCAGGATCGTCTTGGCCGCGACGCTCGCCTGATCGGTCGCGTTCTGGACCGATTCGAGCCGCACCGCGGCGCCGTCGGCGAACCGATTGGCGTGGAGCGCGCAATCGCCGACCGCGAAGATGTCGGGCAGCGAGGTGCGGCATTGCGCATCGACGCGGACGCCATTGCCGCCTTCCGCACCCGCGGCGATCAACGGCTCGACCGCCGGGACGATGCCGATCCCGACCACCACCAGATCGGCCGGCACCACGCTGCCGTCGGCGAGACGCACGCCGGTCACGTTGCCCTCGCCCTCGATCGCGGTGACCGCGACGCCAAGCCGGACATCGACGCCGTGTGCGCGATGCTCTTCCTGATAGAAGTTGGACAGGTCCGGACCGGCGACGCGCGCCATCACGCGATCGAGCGCTTCGAGCAGGGTCACGTGCTTGCCGAACTTGGCGAGCACCGCCGCCGCTTCCAGCCCGATGAACCCGCCGCCGATCACGACTGCGTTGGTCACGGCGGGCAATTCGGCGATCATGCGATCGGCATCGGCGCGCGTGCGGACGGTGTGGACACCGATCAGATCGTGGCCCTGACACGACAATCGCCGGGCACGGCCGCCGGCCGCCCAGATCAGTTTTCCATAGCCGATCTCCGCACCGTCGGCGGTGGCGACGCGGTGCGCCGCCGGATCGACCGCGACGACGCGGCGGCCGGGCAGCATCGTCACCTGGCGTTCTTCCCAGAAAGCCGGCTGGCGGATCAGGATACGGTCGAAGCTCTTGTCGCCGGCCAGATATTCCTTGCTCAGCGGCGGGCGTTCATAGGGCAGTTCGGGCTCGTCGCCGATGACCGCGATCGACCCGGCGAACTTGCCTTGCCTAAGGGCGATCGCCGCCTGCGCGCCGCCATGGCCCGCGCCGACGATAAGGACGTCATATTGCTCCATCGCGGTCGCGATACGCACAAAGTCCAGCGCGCGCTAGCATGTCGAAAGTGAAGATCGCCCTAGCGAAACTATCGACGGCGCGACCGTCACCCGACGACCGCGCCGCTTTTTCCTAGAACTTCGACCCCAGCCTGATGCCAGCAGTCTGTGGCCGGATCGGCACGATATAAGGCCGTTGTCCGCAGCTTCCGCATTCCTGGAAACGCGACAGCTGGCCGCGCGTGTCGAAGGCGTTTTCGAGGAAGACTTCGATGCTGAAGCTCTTGAATTCCGCGCCGAGCGCAAAGTCGGCTGTGGTGAACGACTTCAATCGACCCAGCAGCGCCGCGGGGTTGATGAAATTCGCCGGGTTCGCGACGGTCGCCGGATCCGTCGGATCGTTCAACGCAGAGACAAACACCTTGGTACGCACATCGCTCGACGCCGAGCTCTGATAGTTCACCACGCCTTGGACATAACCCTTCACGGCGTCGCCCAAGGGCACGGAATAACGGGCAGTTCCGTTCAACTTGACGCGCGGTGTGATGGGAAGGCGCGTGCCCGCCGGCGCTGAAACATAGTTGATCTGGCCATCGGGGCCCGGCGTGGTGCAAGTGAACGTCCGGTCGTCATAGCCGCACAGATCCTTCTGCGTCTTGGCATCGGTATAGGATCCCGATGCGGTCAGGCTGAGCCCGCCAAGCGTCAGTGAGCTGTCGAACTCGGCGCCCCAGATCCGCGCATTCGGGCCGTTATGGATTTCGGTGAAGCTGTTCGCGCCCAGGAACGAGAATTGGAACGCGTCCCAATCCTGTCGGTAGACTGCGGCGTTGAATCGGAGTTTTCCGCCCAGCCAGGTGGTCTTCGCACCGACCTCGTAATTGGTCAGGAAGTCGGCCTGATAGGGAGGCACATCGCCGCGGCGATTGATACCGCCGGGGCGGAAACCGCGCGACACCGTGCCGTACATCAACAACCCGGGCCGGGGCTTCCAGCTGAGGTTGAAGCGATAGGTCACGCCTTGCCCGGATGCTTCGACGGGGATGACACCGCCATTGGTATAAACGCCGAGATTGGTGCACGGACCGCCCGCCACCGCGGGCGGCAGCAATGTCAGCGAGCTGCTATAAGTGTCCGTATCGCGGTTATAGAGCCGTTCGCCGGCGGTGGTGAAGCATTGCGCCACGCCGGTGCGGTTGCTGAAGGCGGCATTGGGCGGCGAATTGGTAAAGCCGTTGCGCGGATCGCGGCCAAAGCCGAAGAATCCGATCAGTGTATTGTCATAGATGAACGCACGGCCACCGGCGGTAAACGTCACCGTCGGCGTGATGTCGTAACTGGCTTCGCCGAACATCGCGTAATCCTTGTCGACGCGATGCTGCTGGGTCAGCCAGAGCGTGCCCGGCGAGCCGTTGACCGACAAGAACGGGTCGAGCCCCTGGATCTGATAATCCTGGTGAATGAGGTTGCTCTGGCGCTGGTAGAAGGCACCGGCGACAATCCGGAACCGGTCGGTCGACGGCGACGCGACGCGGAATTCCTGGCTCATTTTCTTGAAATGGTCGGTGCCGACGACGCGCTGGCGCGGATCGATATTGTTGCCGTTCTTATCCCAATACGCGAAATAATAGGCCAGGCCGCCGACCGACGAATACATATGGTCATAGGCTTCCGAATAGTCGGTATAGTCGCTCGACTGCAGATCCTTGCGGTCGAGATAGGCCGCCGCATAGGTCACGTCCCAATTGCCGACCTTGCCCTCGATCGTCAGCCCCGCCTGCCAGAATCTGTCGCGGCGATATTCCGGGAAGAAATGCTGGACTTCCAGGTCGCCGACTTTCGGGTCGAAGCCGTATGAGCCGTGGCTGCGCGTGTCCTGGTAAAGGAAGCTCGGCGTGATCGTCCAATTGCTGTCGAGGTCGACCTTGAGCGCGGCGCGGCCGCCCCAGATTTCGGTGTCGTTATAGTCCTTCTTGACGAAGGGGGCGTTGTTGACGCTGATCCCGCCATCGGGGCGGATGGTGTTGTTGGGATAGGTCGTGACCGCCGGCGGCCCGCCGAAAACCGCGGGCGAGATGAAGTCCCGCGTCCCCGGCACATTGTCGATGAAGCCGGCGTCCTTCTCGTAATAGCCGACCGCACGGAACGCGATGTTGGGCGACAGCGGCAGGTTGATCATCCCCTCCGCTTTGCCGCCCCAGCCGCCCTTGCTGACCTTGTTGCCCTCGAGATCGATGCGGCCATAGGTCTTCGACGTATCGGGCTTGTTGGTGATGATGCGGATCGTGCCCGCTTCGGACGAGGCGCCGTACAGCGTGCCCTGCGGCCCCGACAGGCTCTCGATGCGCGCGATGTCGTAGATGTGGACGTCGAGATTGCCGCCGATCGTCGTCACCGGCTGTTCGTCGAGATAGACGCCGACCGAGGGTAGCGAGCCCGAATGGTTGCCGTCGCCGCCCGATGCGACGCCGCGCATATAGACGACGTTGGTGCCCGGCGTGCCGCCCAATGCCTGGAACGACACCGACGGCAGCGACGCGACATAATCCTGGAAGTTCGAGATGTTGAGCTCGTCGAGCTTCTTGGTGCTCAGCGCCTGGACGCTGATCGGCACGTTCTGCAGGCTGTCCGACCGCTTCAGCGCGGTGATGATGATGTCGCCATTGTCTGGCTGGTTATTGGCCTGGCCATCGGGTGCCGGCGGGGCGTCCTGCGCCATGGCCGGGGTAGCGGCGAGCGCCGCGGAAGCGAGCAGCGCGCTGACGGCGAGGCGGCGGCCAAAGAGCATCGAAGTCCCCAATGTCGTTTTTGTTACGCTAGCGTGTTAGCAGACGCAGCATTCGTCAAGCGAAGAGCGGCGGGCACGATATTTACGTGCCGACGCGTTGCGTTTTTACAACGCGGCCGGAGCGGCCGGATAGGCGTCGAGCACGTCGCCCAATGCGGTTTTGAGCGGATCCAGCCACGGCTCGAACGGCTTCCAAGCCTCAGTCCCCTCGCGAAAAATCGGCTGGCGCACCTGTTCCGAGCTCGCCGTGCGGACCGCGCGCTCGGTCTCGTGAAAGGCGAGGCACGCGGGTTCGAACTCCAGCCCGCAATAAGCGAGCAGGCCGCGCACTTCGCGCTCGGTATGGTCGACCATGTCCTCGTAGATCACGCGATGGACCCGCCCGGGCAGCACGCGATCGACATGCGCCATCAGCCGCACATAGTCGCGATAATAGCGCCCCATATCCTCCAGCGCGTAGCTGAACGCCTGGCCGCGCGCGAAATGCTGTTTGAAATTGGAGAAGCAGCAGCCGAGCGGATGCCGCCGCGCGTCGATGATCTTCGCCTTGGGCAGGATCAGGTGGATGAACGGCAGGTGGGCCCAGTTGTTGGGCAATTTGTCGATAAAGAACGGCCGGTCGGTGCGGCGCTGGATCCGGGTGCGCTTGAGATATTCCTCGCCCAGCGCGCGCAGTTTGTCGGGCGCAAAATCGGCCATGCCCTCGGGATAATTCTGGTCACGCCGCGCCAGGGTCGGGATATCGGGCAGTTCGGACGTGCCCTCGACCAGGCTGTGGCTCGACAAGATCTGCTCGATCAGGGTCGACCCCGCGCGCGGCATGCCCAGGATGAAGATCGGGTCGGGTGCGTCGCACCCCTGGCCGGCGCGCTCCGCGAGGAAATCGGGAGTGAACTGTGCGATCGAACGATCGACGAAGCGCCGCGTCTCGTCTGGCTCATAGACCAGCTTCGTGCGCCGCAACGCATTGCCGGCATCGTAATGGCGGAACGCGGCTTCCGCCTGGCGGCGATCCTCGAACGCCTTGCCCAGCGCGAAGTCCAGGTGGAAGCGATCCTCGTCCGAAATCCCCGGATCGGCGAGCGCGCCTTCCATTGCGGCAATATCCGCGTCGTCGAACTTGACCGTCTTGAGATTGGCGAGGCTCCACCACGCCTCGCCCAGGGCCGGCATCAGCGCGAGCGCGCGGCGATAGGCGGCGATGCCGTCCTGCTGGCGTCCGACGGTCTTCAGGATGTGACCATAGGTCATCCACACACGCGGCTGGTTGGGCGCGTCCTTGAGCACGCGGTCATAGAGCGCGATCGCGCCATCGAAATCGCCGACCCGGCCGAACGCCGCCGCCTGAAGATTGGCATGGCCGGGATTGTCGGGATCCTCGGCGACCACTTGCTCGAGTTCTTTGATCGCCTCGGCCGGACGGTTGAGGCGATAAAGGACGAGCGCGAGATTGGCGCGCGCGGCGGTGAAGGCCGGCGACAGCTCGATCGCGCGGCGCAGCAGCGCTTCGGAATCGCGATAGCGGCCGATCCGCCCAGCAAGCTCCGCCAGCATGCGCATCGCCGCGACGTCGAACGGGTCGTCCTTGAGATGCTGTTTGAGCAACGGCTCGGCGACGTGCAGCGCGTTGTCGTTGAGCGCCATCGCTGCCTCGACCAGGCGCGGATGATAGCGCCCGGCCATTGCCATCCCGCCCGCTCCGCTCTGTGCCCCGCTCGCCATGATGAGTGTCCTAGCCCAGGTCGCGGGAAAAGGACCAGTGGCGCCGCGCGGGATGACGTGCTTTGCTGCGCGTCGAGGGGAGCCGGGCGATGGATACCAGCGACAAAAGGCCTTTCGGATTCTGGACCGCGACCGCGCTGGTCGTCGGGGGAATGATCGGATCGGGCATCTTCATGATGCCGGCGGCGCTCGCACCGTTCGGCTGGACCGGCTCGCTCGCCTGGATCGTCAGCATCGCCGGGGCGCTCGCCATCGCCTATACGATCGGCCGGATGGCGCAGGCCATGCCGGAAGCGACCGGCGCCGTTGCGATCACCGGTGCGGCGCTGGGCGAATTTCCCGGGGTGCTGGTCGGCTGGAGCTACTGGGTGTCGGTATGGTGCGCGAACGCCGCGATCGCCACCGCCGCGGCGAGCTATCTGGCGGCGATCTTCCCGCCGCTCAACGCGACTCCCTGGTCGGGCGCGCTGACATCGATCGCCTTGCTGTGGCTGCTGACCTTGCTCAACCTTGCCGGCGCGCGCGCCGCGGGGCGATTCCAGGTGGTTACGACAATCCTCAAACTGGCGCCGTTGATCGCGGTCATCGTGATCGCGGTGTCGCTGGGCGTAGGCGGCGATGTGCATTTGCCAGCCTTGCCGACCGGTCATGCGGTGATCGTCAGCATGGCTACCGCAGTGACGCTCACACTGTTCCCATTGGTGGGGTTCGAATCCGCCGGCGTCGCCGCCGAACGCGTACGCAATCCCGCGCGCAACATCATGCGCGCCAGCATGGCGGGCACCGCCGTCACCGGCTTGCTCTATATCCTGGTCTGCTCGGCGATCGTGCTGATCCTCTCTGCCGACACGGTCGCCAAATCGTCGGCGCCCTTCGCGTTGTTCGTCGGCCAGTTCTGGGGAAGCGGCGCCTCGCTGCTGGTCGCGCTGTTCGCCGCGATCGCCGCGATCGGTGCGCTCAACGGCTGGGTATTGATCCAGGGCGAGGTACCGCTCGGCATGGCGCGGGCCGGATTGCTGCCCGCCTGGTTCGCGCGCGTATCGAGGCGCGATGTTCCGATCCGCGTCCTGGTCGTCTCGTCGGCGCTGGCGACCGCATTGATCCTCTGCACCGCGAGCCCGACCCTGGGCGGCGTGTTCCAGTTCATGGCGATCCTGGCGTCCTGCGCGACCTTGTGGCTCTATTTCGCTGTGTGCGTGGCTGCATTGGTCCGGCGCATCGCGGTCCCCGCCGCGGCGATCGGCCTGGCGTTTTCGCTGTTCGCTTTCTGGGGAGCCGGATGGGAAGCGGCCGGGCTCAGCGTCGTCCTGATGCTGACCGCCGTCCCGCTCTATTTCCTGCGCCCCAAAACCTCTCTAGCCGAACAGCCGGCCTAGCACCGAGCGGTCGCGCAGGATTTCGTGCGCGGCATTGTGCCCGGGCGCGCCGGTCACGCCGCCGCCGGGATGCGTGCCCGCGCCGCACATATAGAGCCCCTTGATCGGCGAGCGATAATCACCGTGGCCGAGCACCGGGCGCGCCGCCCAGAGCTGATCGAGCGACATGTTGCCGTGCATGATGTCGCCGCCGATCAGCCCGAACTTGCGCTCGAGGTCGAGCGGCGAATGGATCTGGCGCGCGATGATCGCCGCCTTGAAATTCGGCGCGTGCTCGTTGACCGTGTCGATGATCAGGTCCGCCGCCGCCTCGCGCTCGTCGTCCCATGAGCGGCCATCAGGCAGCCTGGGTGCGAATTGCTGGCAGAACAGGCTGGCGATATGCATCCCCGGCGGCGCCAGGCTGTCGTCGACCGAGGTCGGCAGCTTCATCTCGACGATAGGCTTTTTCGACCAGCCGAACGCCTTCGCGTCGGTGAATGCCTGATCCATATAATCGAGCGTCGGCGAGATGATGATGCCGCAAGTATGATGCTCGGCCTTTTCCTTGCCCGGCAGCACGGTGAAATCGGGCAATTCGCTGAGCGCGACGTTCATCCGGAACGTGCCCGATCCGGTCTTGAAGCGATCCATGCGATGCGCGAATTCGGCGGGCAGGTCGGCGCGGTCGACCAATTGGCGGAAAAGCAACGCCGGGCCCGCGTTTGAGGCGACGATGGAGGCGGCGATCTCCTCGCCGCTTTCCAGCACGACGCCGGCAACCTTGCCGCCATCGACCAGCACGCGCGCGACCGGTGCTTCCAGGCTGATCTCGACCCCAGCCTCCTCGCACGCCTCGGCCATGTACTTGGTGATCGCGCCCATGCCGCCGACCGAATGGCCCCACATGCCCTTCTTGCCGTTGATCTCGCCGAAGACGTGGTGGAGCAGGACATAGGCGCTGCCCGGCGTGTCGGGGCTGGCGTAATTGCCGACCACCGCGTCGAACCCGAACGCCGCCTTGATATATTCGTTCTCGTACCAGCCATCGAGGAAGTCGCGCGCCGACTTGACGAACAGGTCCATCACGTCGCGCTGCGCCTCGATAGGCATGCCGGCGAGCTTTTTGCCCTGCACAGCGGCAGCAATCAGCGCGCGCAGGCCGCCACCCGCATTGGGAGGCGTCTTGAGCGACAGGTCGCGCAGCACGTCGGCGACGCGCTCGAGCGCTTCCTCATATTTGGGGAAGGTATCGGCGTCCTTCTGGCTGTAGCGCGCGAATTCGGCGCGGGTGCGGTCTTCGCCGCCGCCGAGCTTGAGATAGCCGTTTTCATGCGGGAAGAAGTTGCTGATCGTGCGCTCGATGATCCGCCAGCCGCGCTCGTGCAGGCGCATGTCCTTGATCACCTTGGGGCGGAGCAGGCTGACCGTGTAGCTCGCGGTCGAGTTGCGGAAGCCGGGATGGAATTCCTCGGTCACCGCCGCACCGCCGACGATGTCGCGCCGTTCCAGCACGCGGACCTTGAGACCGGCGCGCGCGAGGTAGAAGGCGCAGACCAGGCCGTTATGGCCACCGCCGATGATGATCGCGTCGTATTTCTTGGTCATTTGCTCACCTTACTCTTCTAGCCCTCTCCCGCTTGCGGGAGAGGGTTGGGTGAGGGTCTTCTTCTTTTTTCAAGTCGCCCGAAGAAGGAAGAAGACCCTCACCCTCCCGCTTCGCGGGCCCCTCCCTCTCCCGCAAGCGGGAGAGGGGTTTAGGCCACCCTCGGCCGCCGCGACCATCCCGGCGCCGGTGCGCGGTGCTGGCGCGCCTCGGGGATGAGGTGCCGGATCTTCCTGGCGAAACTGCGCAGGCAAACCTCGCTCGCGCCGATCGGCCCCGCGGTATAACTTTGGCTCGCCATGCCCTGCTGGACGCGCTCGATCAGCCAGGTGTCCTCGGCATTGACCACGCGGTTGATCCGCCAATTGGCGTAGCGGACCAGCTTCATCTCGCGACGGTCATCGGGGAGCGCGAGCGCCATTTCGCGCAGCACGCTGGTGGTCGGCGTCAGCGGCAGCCATTGCATGAAGTCGATCTGGTCGGCGTAGATGTCGAACGCCATGTTGGGCCAGAGCTTATAGTATAGCCACAGCCGCTGGTTCGCCTCTGGCAGATGATCCGCGCGCGGCAGATGCTTCTGATAGAAGCGCTCCCACACATTGTCCGACACGCGATCGACGATCCCGCCCGACATCTTGTCGACCCAGGGCTGCGCCTCGATCGCGTAGCTCTTCCCGAAGAGGCGCGTCAGCCCGTCATGCGCGACCGGAATGTGCAGGTTGTCCGAATAATTGTCGCCGACATTCTTCCAATTGACCTGGCGCTCGCGCAACCGAACGGGGCTGATGCAGCGCATATCCTCGAAGCGATAGGGCGCGATCTCATGATCGTACGGCGCCATCATCGCCGCGACCGAGGGGCCGCCATTATCCTCCAGCCGGACAAAGACGAAGCCGCGCCAGATCTCGACGTCTACTCCGGCGAGCCCGTTATCCTCGAGCCGTAGCGTGGGATAATCGCCCTTCATCGGCACGCCCGACAGCCGCCCGTCGGTCTCATAGGCCCAGGCGTGATACGGACAGACCAGCTTCTTCGCGCATCCCGCCGGCCCTTCGACCAGCCGCATCGCGCGGTGGCGGCAGACATTGGCGAACGCGCGGACCTGGCCGTCCTGGCCGCGGATGGCGATCACGCTTTCGCCGAGATAGTCGAGCGTGTGGAAGTCGCCGGGCTTCGCGATATCGCTCTCGTGACAGACGATCTGCCACGACGGGCGCAGCACGCGCGCCATCTCGACCTCGAAATATTCGGGGTCGGTATAGAGCCAGCCGGGCAGGCTCCAGTCGGCGTCGGGATCGTGATCCTCAATGTCCGCGTATCGATGCGCCATGCGCGAACTCCCGTTGCTTGTTGGACGATCGTATAATAAGGTTTCGCAATGGGCAATACCCTCTCCCGCTTGCGGGAGAGGAGCGAGACTTAGGTCGGCGCAGCCGGCCTTAGTCGCAGCGGTGAGGGTCTTTTGGATACAAGAAGAAAGAAGACCCTCTCCCAACCGGCATCGGGTGGACAGCGCCCCGCGCTGTCCAGGTCATCCCGGGGGGATGACCGACCCGATGCCCCCGCAGGCGGGAGAGGGCTAAGCAAGCGCGCCGAACCCGATGTGCGCCGCCAGAGCCTGATCGAGGCGACCGCGCGTGTGTTGGCGCGTGACGGCGCTACCGGCGCCTCGGTTCGGCCGATCGCGGTCGAGGCGGGTGTGTCGCCGGGATTGATCAACCACTATTTCGCCGGGATCGAGGCGCTGATCGCGGCGACGTATTCATCGGTCGGCGATCAGGTCAGCCATGCGCTGGCCGCCGCGGTCGCCGCCGCGGGGGACGACGCGCGCGCACGCCTCACTGCCTATGTCACCGCGAGCTTCGCGCCGCCGATCGCCGATCGCGCGTTGCTCGCGACCTGGATCGCCTTCTGGAGCCTGACCGGGAAGCCGCAGATCGCCGAGCGTCACGACGCGATCTACGCGCGGTATCGCGAGGATCTCGAGGCATTGCTGGCCGACTGCGGCATCGCACAGACCGAGCTGCGGCTGACCGCGATCGCGATCACCGCCTTGGTCGATGGGCTATGGCTCGAACTGTGCCTGTCGCCCGACAGCTTCACCGCCGACGAGGCACGCGGCCTCGCCGAGCGGCAACTAGGGTCTGCACTCAGTTGCCGTGAGGGTCGTGATTGCCCGCAGGAGCCCGCCGACGAGGAGCGCAGCGCAGACGCGTAGCTAAAGCTACGCGCAAGCAAGCGACGGTGAGCAGGTGAAACTGTCCCCCGGACAGTTTCAGCCATGCCCGGGGGCATGGCGACCTGCTTCACCGGCGGGCTCCTGCGGGCAACCGCGAAGCGGCGGGCCGATTTTGCCGCCCGGACGTCGTCGCGTGTCGGTCACGATGCTATCAGCATCGCTCCCTCCTTGCTCCTCGCCGGACACCAAAATAGGCTCCGTCACGACCTCGCGGTAACTGAGTGCAGACCCTGACGACCTATTTCGTCAGATCGGCGAACAGCGACAGATAATAATCGATCCCCGGGGCGATGTTGCTGATCGGGGTGCGCTCGTTCAGCCCGTGGCTGAAATCCTCCGATTCCTTGATGAAGGTCGGGCTGGCGCCATAGCTCGGCACGTTGTGATAGCGGAACCACATGCTGTCCGACGCGCCCGACGACATCGCCGGGAAGACCGGCACACCAGGATAGACCTTGCCCATCGCGCGATTCACGGCCGCGATGAAGTCGGGGCGCATCGGCGAGGCGTCGTTGGCGACCGAGCCTTCGGTCACGTCCTTGAACGCGATCGCGGGATCGCCCGCGACCTGCTGCAGCTCGGCCATGATGTCGGCGGGCTTATGGCCCGGGAAGATCCGGCAATTGATATTGGCCGTCGCCTTTTGCGGCAGCGCGTTGATGGCGTGGCCGCCATTGACCATCGTCGGCACGCAGGTCGTGCCGATCCGTCCAACCGTACTCGGGTTGTTGCGCAGTACCGCCAGCGCCTTTTCGTCATTGGGATTGGCGACGAACGCCTTGAGCGCCGCGCCCACGTCGGGCTCCTCATACGGCGCGGCCTTGCTCAGCGCCTCGCGCGTCAAATCGCTCAGCTCGGGCTTGAAATGATAGGCACCGATCTTCTCGAGCGCCTGCGACAATTCGACGATCGCGTTGACCGGCCGCGGCGCCGAGGAATGGCCGCCGGGATTGGTCACGGTCAGCTCGAAATCGGCATAGGTCTTTTCCGCGCCCTGCCAGGTCCAGTATTTGGGCTTGGCGGTCTTTTCGTCGAGAATGCCGCCGCCCCCGTCGATATTAAGGACGAGGTCGGCATTCTTGAGCTTCTCGGCGATGATCGCCGAGGTTTTCATCCGCGTTTCCTCGTCGCCTGAAAATTCGATGACGATCGTCCGCTTGGGCTTGTAGCCCTCACGGCGCAGTTCGTTGAGCGCGGCGATCGCCATCGTGCCGTCGAGCTTCATGTCGGTCGCGCCGCGGCCGAACAGATAGCCATTCTCGACCACTGGAGTGAACGGATCGCGTTGCCAGTCGGACGGCTTGGCCTCGACCACGTCCATATGGCCCGAAATGACCAAAGGCTTGAGCTTGGGATCGCTGCCCGGCCAGGTCGCGATCAGATATGCGGTATCGTCGACCGGGGTGATCTCGATATCCTTGTCGGCGAAACCACCGGCGACCAAAGCCGCCTTGTAGAGCGCCGCGACCTGCGGCGTCTGGTTGTTCGGGCCCGTCACCGACCGCAACGCGATCGCTTTTTTGGCGAGCTCGAGCGCCTCTGTTTCGGCCTGGGGATGCGCCGTCGTCTTGGGGGCCGCCGCACCCGCCGTTGCCACCAACGCCGCCGCCATCGCGGCCAGTCCGAGCTTGTTCATCGACCATCCCTTTGTTGTTCGAATGCGACTTTCGACCATCCGCTGTTGCGGGGCAAGCGTAACAATCGTGCGCAGAAATCGCTCATTCGAGGGTTTTTCGTCACAATCGCCGTTACTTGAGCCGCCCGTCAGCACTTCATTAACAAACCCGCGTCAGAGTGGACACCGGTGGACTGCGGCCAATGGGACTTTCCCGGAGGAGACGCGGCCCCGCCGGAAGTGTATCGCGTAGGACGAAGTTGGAGCCGGCTGCCCGTTGTCGTGGTGAGCGCAGGTACCGTTGGAGTGACGTTTCGAAGTGGAGGGCCGCATGTTCGAATCGCACGACGATGCGCCCCGCGGCAGTATGCCGTCGAGCGCAGCCGCACTCGATGCGGAACGCCGCCACGGCGCGCGCCATATCGCGGTCATGCGTGTCGCCAAGCTGCATACGCGCCATGGCGAGGAACTCTGCCTGGTCCGCAACATCTCCGCGGGCGGGTTGATGGCAAATATCTGGTCCGACCTGACGATCGGCGACCTGCTGATCGCCGAGTTCAAATCCGGGCACCGCGCCTCGGGCCATGTCGTATGGCGGCGCGAGAATCGGATCGGCATGCAATTCGACGACGATATCGACGTGCCGATGGTGCTGGGCGGCGACGAGGATCCCGCGCCGGGTTTCCACGCACGCGCACCGCGCATCAACATCGCGGCGCGCGGGCGCCTGCGCTGCGGCGCGCATTATTATGCCGTCGACCTGCGCGACATCTCGCAGGGCGGCGCGCGCATCACCTCGGCCGACCCCAATGTCTGGGAAAAGATCGACGGGCCGATCGTGCTGTCGGTGACTGGCCTGCCGCCGATCGAAGGCACGGCGCGCTGGCACGATTCGAGCAATGCCGGGCTCGCCTTCAACACCCCGATCCCGCTCGACGCGATTGCCCGCTGGATCGCCGCGAACCGCGGTTGATTGTCCTAGAGTTGCCGGCCGAGCGACGCTGAAAACGATTCTAGGGCGTGGGGTCGGGCTTGAACCCGATCTTGTCGAGCGCCGGCTGGATTTCCGGGTTCGACATGAACAGCTTCCACAACAATCCGGTCCGGTAATTCTCGATCATCGCCACGGTCTGCGCCTGGTCGAGCGCCATATAGGCTTCGTCATAGAAACCCTGGCTCTGGTTGAACGAATCCGAAAAGCCATAGGTGCCGTAGATGCGCGGCCCGAGGTCGCGATAGTAATGGCGTAGCGCCTTCAGCGATTCCTCGGGCGTGTAGGGCATCGAGCCGAGCGCGGCATGGACCGTGATCGTACCGTTATCGTCGCGCGGCTGGGCGCGGCCGCCACCCGTATTCACGCCCGCCGACTGGCCCCATGCGTCGTCGCCATAGCCGGTCCATTTACGAGGATTCTCGATCGCATACGCATGGCTGATCAGCGCGATATTGCGGTTGTTCTTGAAATAGTTGGTATAGGCGTCGCGCTTGCCGCGCGGGTCGAAACCCAGGAACGAGAATTGGGTGAAGAACAGTTCCGCGCCATTCCCCTCGCCGACCTCGAGTTTGTAGCCATAATAACTGTGGCCGTTGACGAAATGGTCGCCGTCGGTCGTCCGGCTCCAACCCTGACGATAGTTGACCGCCAGCGGCGAAGTCCCCGCCCAGCCGCTATGCCACAGGCTCGCCGGTACCCCGTGGGTCGGCGAGGCGATACCGAGGATGTAGGCGATCGCCGATTCGTTCCAGCCGATCAGCGGATGATTGATGTGGAAGCCGTAATCGGGCGACCAATGCCAATAGAGGAAGTCGCTGTCGGGTTTCTGGCGGTACCAGTCCTATTCGACGCCCTTCCATAAGGACGTGATCGTGTCGCGGATTTCGCGTTCGGCGGGCGTGTCGCGGGTGAAATATTGCCGCGCGGTGAGCAGGCCCTGCATCATGAACGCAGTCTCGATCAGGTCGCCGCCGTCATCGTACTTGCCGAACACGGGCATGACCTTGCCGGTATTGCCATTGAGGAAATGCGGCCACACGCCGTGGAAGCGATCGGCCGATTTGAGGAAGCGAACGATCTTGAGCATCCGCTCGGCGCCCTGGGCCCGCGTTACGAAGCCGCGGTCGGTGCCGACGATCAGCGCCATCACCCCGAATCCTGATCCGCCCATCGCGACCTGATCGGGATTGCCCGGGGTGATCTCGAGCCCCATCCCGGCCTTGGGATGCGCGCCGTCCCAATAATAACGGAATTGCGCTTCCTGGATCATCGTCATCAGCTGGTCGTCGGTCATCGCACGCGTCTGCGCCTTGACCGTCGGCGTGACCGGGCTCTCGTTGCCCGCCGCATCGACCGCGGTGATGCGATAGGCCGGCTTGACCCCGACCGGCTCGACGAAATCCTGATAGCGGTTCCAGCCGACGCGCTGGCTCGCGACCCATTCGAACGGCTTGCCGCCGACCGAGCGGTAGATGCGGTAGCTTTCGGTGTCGGACGATGGACTCGCCACCCACGACAATTCGACGTGGCGCTCGAATCCACGCGCGGTCAGCGCGGCCGGCGCGGCCGGCGGAGTGGCATCCGCCGTCGCGGCGTTCTCGACACGGACATCGTCGATCACCATCGAATGCGGCCGACCGTCGTCGAGGCCCTGGACGATCGTCATCCGCGCGAATTGGCCGGGGTCGAACTTCTCGTCGCTGGTGCCTTCCGTCGCCCCTTTGAAACCGGCGAAGGGCAGGACGACCTTGGTCCACGTCTTCGCCGGAATTTTGGGCAGTGAGCCGATCAGATCGATCGCCGGATTACTCACGCCCTTCAGATCACCGAGGAGGATGCGTGGGCTCGATCCCGCGTCGATGTTGCTGTCGGCATAGACCCAGAAAGTCAGCGCATCGCCGCTGAAATCGGTCTGCGTTCCCCAGATCCGCGCGGTCTCGATCGACGCCCACCAATTCCCCCCCTGCTTCGACGTCCAGCTCAGCCGGATCGCATTGGGCGGCGAATGCGTGACCTTGGTCTCGAGCGGAAGCTTGCCATTGACGAGCTCGATACGGCTCGGCGCCACCGCCTCTCCGGCCGAATAGAGATACCAACCGGTTCCACGCGTATTGTCGAACACGACGTGACGCTCATAGACCGAATTGGCGAGGGCGGCGCTGCCGAGCGACACAATGGTGGCGCTGGCGAGCAGGATGGCAAATCTCATATTATCCTCTGCGGCCCTTGATGAAGATGTTGGCGGTCAGCCGCCCCAGGCGCGGATCGGCACTGAAGATCATGTCGGGCGGAATGATCCCCGAATGGAGCATCGACCCGCGATAGATCGCCAGCCGATCGCGCACGCCTTCGACCTGCCCGATCTGGTCGTAATGCTGGTTGGAACCGTAGGTATAGCCGGACAGGTCGCGACTGACTCGCCGTGCCGTCGCGACGAACCTTTTCAGATTGCCGTCATCGACCAGTTCGATTCCCGTCTCACGCTGGCGAAAGAAGGCCGTGCCCGGCGTGTCGCTCAGATAGTGAAGCACCGCGAGATAATCGGGATCGGTCGAATCGAAATGCGGGGCGCGTTGCGCGGGATCGAGCGTACCGGGCGCCACGGTCACCATCGAGAAGCTGGCCTCGAGCAACTCGAACGTGTCGACGTCGAAGCCTCCGCCGACGAACGGCCCCGCGGCCTGAAGCAGGCGCTCGACATAGCCATAAGCTGCGTCCCCGACCGTGATCGGACGCCGCAGCCCGGGATAATAGGTTCCGCTGCTCGACGGGAACGGCGCCATCGCCGCAGCCAGCTCGACCACGTCATCCACCGCGCCGGTAAAGTCGTCGATGACGACCACGGGGCTCTGGGCCTCGCCGACGTGGCGCAGCTCCGGCGTCATTGCTGGATAGCGATCCGGGCTCCCCTGGGCAGATCGGGGAGCGAGAAGCGCAGCGCGCCGTCGGCCACGCGCGCGGCGATGCGCTTCGATCCCATCGCCACCTTGGGCACGCCGCCCTTCCAGCCGTGGATCACCACGTCGAACCCGGTCCACCACGGCTTGTAGCCGCCGCTGCGCGGATCGAAACTGAGCGAACCCGCGTCGCAGCGGATAGCCTGGCGCAGGAAGCCACCGCGCTGATAGGCGAAGCTGACCCCGTCATCGAGATAGAGCGATCCTGAGCAATCATTGCCCGGATAGACGTTGATCTCCAGCGCCCCTTTCGGCGTCTCGCCAGTCGACTGGACCAGCGGCTGGCGCGGGATGATCGCGCCGGGACGAACGAATACCGGCAAGCGGTCGAGCCGCGGCGTTTCCCTGACCGACGCACCCTGGACCTGCTCGCCGGTCCAGTAATCGTACCAGCCGACGCCGGGCAGGCCGACGTCATATGGCGCGGCCGATTCCCAGGTCTGCGGCTGCGCGATCAGCAGATCGCGCCCGAGCATGAACTGGTCCTCGGTGCCGCCGACGCGATCGCCGCCCTTCACCACCGCGGGATATTCGAGCACGACCGGGCGCATCAGCGGCAGACCGGTGCGGCTATTCTCCTCGGCCAGGCCGTAGAGGTACGGCATCAACCGATAGCGTTCCTCGATATAGCGCCGCCGGATATTCTCCTGCTGCGCGCCGTGCACCCATACTTCCTGTTCGGGTTTCCCCTTCTGGTAATGGTCGCGCATGATCGGGTTGAACGCGCCCACTTCGATCCATCGCGTGAGCAATTCCGGCGACGGCGCGTTGCCGGCGAAGCCGCCAATGTCAGCGCCGGAATAGGCAAAGCCTGACAGGCCGAGGCTGGAGAGCTGCGTCGTCGACAGCGACAGATGCGCCCAACTCGATGTGTTGTCGCCGGTCCAGGTCGCCGAACAGCGCTGGCCGCCGGCATAGGAGGCGCGGGTCATCACGAACGGCCGGCGGTCGGGCGCGAGCTTCTTCACGCCTTCATAGGTCGCGCAGGAATTGAGCATGCCGGTGATGTTGTGCGTCTCGGCCTGGGTCGTCTTGCGCGTCTTGAAGCCCGGCGAGTCGATCGTGTTGACCACGTCGATCGGCATGGTCTTGGTCGGCGAATTGAACACCGCCGGCTCATTCATGTCGTTCCAGAAGCCGGCGACGCCCATGCCGATGAACTCGGCATAGTTCCGCCCCCACCACTCGCGCGCCTTGGCCTGGGTGAAATCGGGGAACACCGCAGGACCCGGCCAGACCGGGCCGACGAACGGCGTGCCGTCGGGGTTCTTCATGAACACGTCCGCCGCCATGCCGCTGTCATAGGGCGCATAGCCCTGGTTGGGCGCGCTCGCGATGTGGAGGTCGGTGATGACCACCAATTTCATCTTCATCGCGTCGAGCTTGCTCACCAGCCCGGGCAGGTCAGGATAGGCCTTCTTGTCGACGGTGAACGGGCGGTTCCTGTCCTGATAATCGATGTCGAGCCACAGCACGTCGGCCGGAATCTTGTCGTTGCGCAGGCGGTCGGCGATGCCCTGCGCCTGGACCTGGGTCATGTAGCTCCAGCGCGATTGCTGGAAGCCGAGCGCCCATTTCGGCGTCAGCGGCGCGGGGCCGGTGAGGTAGGCGTAATCCTGGACCACGTCCTTGGGCGTCGCCCCGGTCATCACGTAATAATCGACCCCGCCGCCTTCGGCGCCGAACGAGAAGGCCGCGCGCTCGGACTTGCCGAGATCCATGAAGCCGCGCCAGCTATTGTCCATGAACAGGCCGTAGGTGCCGCCGGCTTCGTTCAGGCCGATGACGAAGGGGATCGACTTGTAGATCGGGTCGGTCGCGGGCGAATAGCCGAACTGGTCGGTGTTCCAGAAGGTATAGGCGCCGCCGCGCCGATCGAGCGGGCCGGTCTTGTCGCCGAGGCCGAAGAAATGCTCGTCATTGGGCATCGCCTTGCGGACGCGAAAACCGCCATTGTCGAAGCGGATCGGGGTGCCAGCGGCATCGGCCAGGATCGTCTTGCCGGTGAGGTCGGTGATAGTGATCGCCAGCGACTTGTCGTCGACGCGGACGATCAGTTGCGAGGTGCGGATTTCGGTAGCGTCGCCCTTGTCGCTCACCACCAGCGGGACGCGGGTCTCGCGCGATTGCGGGAGCACGGCCCAAGAGGCGTCCTCGGGCAAGGCCCCCTCGCCCGCACGGAAGCGGATGATGTCGGCGCGCGGCGCGCTGATCTCGATTTTGATGCCGTTGGCGGAGGCGGTGTAATGATCGACGGACTTCGCCGCCGCCACACCGGGCAGAGCCAGAGCGGCGGTGGCGAGGATCAGGTGCCTGAGGCGCAAGGTTATGCTCCAGCCTTGAGGACGAAGGTGGCGGGGGTGCCCGCCATCGCGTTGGGCGCGATCCATACATCGAACGCGCCGGGCTCGGCATAGCTCTTCTTGTCGGGATGGACGAAGCCGAGATCGGCGCGGCTGAGCGTGAAGCTCACCGTCGCGCTCTGGCCGGGCTCGAGGTCGAGATGCTTCATCCCCTTCAGCGAGCGCACTGGCTGGGTCAGGCTCGCGACCTTGTCGTTGATGTAAAGCTGCGCGACTTCGTGCATTGCCCGCGTGCCGGTGTTGGTGACCGTCGCGGTGACGGTGATCGATCCCGCCCAAGGGATGGTCGCCGCGCTGACGCTCGTCGCCGAATAACTCGCGACCGAATAGGTCAGACCGAACCCGAACGGATAGAGCGGCTCGTCGGTCACTTCGCGATAGCGCGCCTTATAGGCCTTGTCCGCGGTCAGCTGCGGGCGTCCGGTGCGGCGGTGATTATAATAGAACGGCTCCTGGCCGGAGGCTTGCGGGAAGCTCACCGGCAGGCGCCCCTGGGGGGCGTAATCGCCGAACACCACGTCGGCGATCGAATTGCCGGTCTCCGAGCCGAGGAACCAGGTCGCCATGATCGCCGGCGCATTCCTGACCGCACCGGTCAGCGCCAATGCACGGCCGTGGCGGAGCAGCACGACGATCGGCTTGCCGGTCGCGGCGACCGCCTCAGCCAAGGCGAGCTGCGGCGCGGGGATACCGATATCGACGCGCGCCTGCGCCTCGCCCGACATGCTGGCGCTTTCGCCGAGCAGCAGCACGACGACGTCGGCGTCCTTCGCCATGCGCACCGCCTTGTCGATCTCGCCGTCGATCGGCGCCTCATAGTCCGAGCCGCGCGTGACGCTGAGCTTGGCCTTATCGCCAAGCGCGGCGCGGAACCCCTCCTCGACCGTCACGCAGCTCTCGTAATCCGGGAAATTGGCCCAGGGCCCGGGATAATCGCCCTTCTGGCTCACCGCCGGCCCGATCAAGGCGATCTTGCCCTGCTTCTTGAGCGGCAGCAGATTGCCGTCATTCTTGAGCAGCACCATCGACTTGCGGCCCGCCTCGCGCGCCAGCGCGATCGCGTCGGGGCGGCGCACATCGCGCGCCTCGCGCACGGGATCGAGCGAGCGATACGGGTTGGCGAACAGCCCCATCGCCTTCTTGACGTAAAGCACGCGGCGGACCGCGGTATCCACCACCGACATCGGGATTCTGCCGCTCTTCACGAGATCGGGCAGGTGCTTCCAATAGAGGCCCGACTGCATCGAGATATCGCACCCCGCGGTCAGCGCCTTGACCACGGCATCGGGGCCGTCGGCGGCATAGCCGTGCAGGATCAATTCCTCTTCCGAGGTGTAATCGCTGACCACCAGGCCCTTGAATCCCCATTCGCCGCGCAGGATGTCGGTCAGCAGATAATGGTTGGCGGTCGACGGCACCCCGGCAATGTCGTTGAAGCTCGACATGGTGGTGATCGCGCCGGCGTCGAACGCCGCCTTGAACCCCGGTAGATGGATTTCGCGCAGGGTCGTCTCGGGAATGTCGGCGGTATTGTACTCCATCCCGCCCTGCACGGCGCCATAGGCCGCGAAATGCTTGGGGCAGGCGAGCATCGAATCGTCGCGGCGGATGTCGGGGCCCTGGAAGCCGCGGACGCGGGCGCGTGCCAGTTGGACGCCGAGCCAGGTGTCCTCGCCCGATCCCTCGACCACACGCCCCCAACGCTGGTCGCGCGCGACATCGACCATCGGCGCGAAGGTCCATTGAATACCCTTGGCCGACGCCTCGACCGCCGCGGCGCGCGCGGTGCGCTCGGCGAGGCTGGGGTCGAAGCTCGCGGACTCGCCGAGCGGCACGGGGAACGAGGTCTTCATCCCGTGGATGACGTCCCCGGCGAAGATCAGCGGGATCTTGCTCGGGCTTTCCTCGATCGCGACTTTCTGCAGCTCGCGCCCGATCGTCGTGCCGATACCATTGAACAGCCCGACGATCTCGCCCCGCCGGATCCGCGCCTTGAGCTCGTCGATGCCTTGCTTGGCGAGGCCCGGATTGAGCACCGGCCCTTCGGTCCGCGCCGCCAGCGGATCGGAATAGATCGACAGCTGCCCGGCTTTGTCCTGGATGCTCATCTTGGCGATCAGCCGTTCGATGAACGGATCGGTCGCGGGGACCGCCTTGGCGAGCGCGGGCAATGCCGCCGACACCATCGCGACCGCTGATGCGCCCTTGAGAAGATCGCGGCGGGACAGGTCGGACATGGCTTTTACTCCGCTTGGTGATGCCGTCCCGCCACATGTCCGGCAAATCCGGACTGCGCGATTCGCGGCAGTCGATTTCTTCTTGGCGAATGCGCATGAAACCGGTTACGGTGCAACTGTGGAACCGGTTACGCGACCGTTAGAGTCGCCCCGTCCACCCGGCGATGCTTGCCGGCGGAGGAGAGGATTCAGATTTAAGGCAATGGCTGCAGGCCAATCACATCGATCGATAGCTGCGAGGCGCCAGGACGGCGCTGGCGACCGCCGTGACCGGCGCGCGCGAAGCATTGTGACATCATAACCGACGAACAACCGGACAAAGGGCGCTGGCGCCCGAGCAAGGGGAATTGAGATGACCAACCTGATGAGGGCAAGCCTGCGGGCGGCACTCGCGACCACCATCCTGGCCGGCGGCGCGCTCGCACTGGCAACGCCTGCCGCGGCGCAGACGACCTCGACCATTCAAGGGCATGTCGATGGTGCCGCCGCCGGCGCGACCGTGATCCTCACGGATACGAACACCGGCCATCAGGATACCGTCACGGTCGACGCCAATGGCAATTACGTCCTGGTCGGCGTGCCGCCGAGCACCTACCGCGTCGAGTCGGGCGACAAGTCCGTCATCGTCGTGGTGCCGCTGAACCAGGCAGTCACCGCCGATCTGATCGCGGCGCCGGAATACACCAAGGACATCGTCGTCACCGGCTCGCGCGCCCGCGACGTCAAGACGCCGACCATCAGCACCAATATCTCGCGCTTCCAGCTCGAGAACCTGCCGAACGGCGACCGCAACTTCCTGAACTTTGCCGCGCTGGCGCCCGGCGTCACCGTCGAAGCGCCCACGCTCGGCGGCAAGGCGCGCCGGGTTCAGGCGGGCGGCGTCAATTCGGACAACACCAACACGTTCATTGATGGCATCAGCATCAAGAACCTGGTCAACCACGGCGGCACGCTCGGGCAGAACCTCTCCTCGGGCAACCCGTTCCCGGCATCGGCCGTCGACCAGTTCGATGTCCAGACGCAGAACTTCAAGGCGGAGTTCGAACAGGCCGGGTCGGCAGTGATCTCGTCGGTGACGAAGACGGGCGGCAACGAATTCCACGGCGAGCTCTTTGGGGAATGGCAGCCCAAGGCGTTCATCAGCGAGAATTTCGACGACCGGCCGGGTGGCCGCAACAACGCGACGCGGCCGTACAAGCAGAAGCCCGATTTCGACACGAAATATTATGGCGGCAATCTCGGCGGTCCGATCATCAAGGACAAGCTGACCTTCTTCGTCGATTTCGAAGGCACGAAGAAGACCTTCGCCTCCAACGACGTCGGCGTTTATCCCGGCACCCTGCTCCTTCGCGCGCCTCAAGCAACCTATGCCCAAAGCGCCCGATCGCAATATAACGGTAGCTTCCCGGCGGATTTCAACGAGAAGCTGTATTTCGGCAAACTGACCTTCTTCGCGACGTCGCAGGACACGATCAACGTCAGCGCGTTCATTCGCAGCGAGTCCAATCTCCAGATCAACGCCGGCGTGACGACGACCGAGGCGTCGACCAGGAATCGGAACGACGAGCACCGGTACCAACTGACCTGGAGCCACCGCGGGTCCAATTGGCTGAACGAATTCATTTTCGCGCGGGACGCCGCGGCGAATGGATCGATCCCCAACGTGGATGGGTCGTCATCGGTTGTTACCTATAACGCGCCGCAGAGCTTCACGCCCCCGCAGACCCCTCCCGCAAGCTGCTTCCCCCTCTCCGGTACCTCGCCGACGACCTACACTTGCCCAAGCATTGGCGATGCGAGGATGCTGGTCCTCGGCGGGACCAATTTCGCGCAGGACGACCATCAGTATCAGACGCTGATCAAGGACAATCTGACCTTCTTCGGCGGTGCGCACACGATCAAGCTTGGCGCCAAGGTCAATTTCACCAAGCTGCAGCGCCTGGAGAACAATAACGGCAACGGCACCTTCTTCTACGACGCCCAGACGTTTACCGGCCTGTCTGGCGCGACTCCCTATGCCGCGACGATCAACACAGCTGCCGTCAGCCCCGTCACGGCCAAAAACACCGAACTGGGCTTCTTTGTACAGGACGACTGGAAACCCGACGAGCACTGGCAGGTCAGCGCAGGTCTGCGCTGGGATTATGAGTCCAATTCGCGCAACGAAAAGTTCGTGACGCCCGCCGACATCGCCGCGGCGATCCGCGCCTATCCGGGCTGGAAGGCGGCGGGGATCAACCCCGACGACTACATCTCCACAGGGAGTAACCGGAAGGCGTTCCTCGGCGCGTTCCAGCCTCGCCTGGGCATTTCCTACGACGTGAAGGGCGACCGCGATCTGGTCTTCACGATCGGCGGCGGCCGTTACTACAACCGCTCACTGTTCATCGATTCCGCACTGGAGACGATCAAGGACGTCTATGAATCGGTCGCGACCATCAAGTCCTCCGCCCTCACGGGTTGCACACCGGGCCCCGGCTGCGTCGCGACGATTCCGACCAACATCGACCAGTTGCGCGCACTGGGCGCGCTGCAGGCCGGTGAAGTGCACCTGATGAACAACAACACCAAGGTGCCGTATTCCGACCAGCTCAGTGCCGGCATCCGGAAGCGGCTGGGCAAGATCAATACCTCGATCAGCTTCTCGTACATCAAGTCGCACAACATCTATCAGGAAGTCGTCGGCAACCGGAATCCGGATGGCAGCTACAGCCCGCTCAGCCCGCTCTTCTCGTACGGCGGCAACGTATATTCGTCCGGCATCTTCTACGGCACGGCCGCAATCAACACGGCGCCGCTGTTCGGCACCGATGGCCGGCGCTATGGCAGCATCTTCATCGGCAACAGCGATGGCAAGGCGACCTATGCCGCTCTGTATCTGCAGGCCGACAAGCCCTACACCGATGAATCGGGCTGGGGCTTCAGCACGACGCTGACCATTTCGAACGCCCGGTCGAACGACTCGCGCAATGGTGCCAATATCGGCGATCCGTTCAACTTCGATGCACCGACGATCGGCTTGCAGGGCTGGGGCAGGTCGAGCGGTCTCGAACGGTGGCGTTTCGTGGGAACGGGCACCGTCCGCCTGCCGCTGGACATCCGCGCGACGACCTTCATTACCCTGTCGTCGGGCCCCTATTATGGCGGGGTCATTTGCGGCATCCCCGCTCCTTCCGTCGATGGCTGCGCCGAGACCAATTTCGGCATCTACAAGCCGGGCGGCATCGGTTACGCGAACATCGACTTCAATTTCTCCAAGACGTTCAAGATGCCCTGGGCGAAGTCGCATGAGCTGACCGTCTATTTCCAGGCGCTCAACGCGTTCGACTTCGTCAACCGCAACTACTCGCAATGGAGTGGCGGTTTCCGCAACGTCGGCGATACCGGACCGAGCGGCCAGTACAATCTCGGCGAGGTCGCGAGCCAGGGCCGCAACTTCAAGGTCGGCGCTCGCTACAAGTTCTGAGGCCGATCAACCTGATCCCCCTCCCGCTTGCGCGCACTGGGTCGGCCATGCCCCCGGCATGGCCTGAACGATGCGGGGCATCGTTCACCCAGTGCGGGGCTAGGGGAGGGCATGTTTTCCTCCCCTACGTACCTGACAGACCCTCCCCCGACCCCTCCCGCAAGCGGGAGGGGAGATTAGGCAGCGAGCGCCGGCGCCTTGCAATAACGGTCGATGAACGCGGCGTGATCGGGCATCCGTCCCGCGGCATCGGCGATCACTTCCTCGATATCCGCCAGGAACGACCTGCGGACCTCGGCCGGCATGATCGCCGCATTGGGATCGTGCCCCATCGCGAACCCCTGCCCGAGCAGCACCTGCACCCAGCTTTCGACGCGGAACAGTTCGGCCGCCGCGCGCTTGTAGAAGCGCCCCGATGACGCGAACAGGTCCAGCCGTTCCGCCAGGCTGTCCGGAATCGCCATGTGCTTGAGATACTGCCAGTACGGCGTGTGCTCGCGGTCGGTCACCTTGTAATGCGCCACGATGAAATCGCGCACGTCGGTGAATTCGAAATCGTGCTGGCGGTTATATTCGGCGATATCGGCGGCGGCGAACCCCTGGTGCGGGAACAGGCCGAGCAGCTTGATGATCCCCGTCTGGATGAGGTGGATGCTGGTCGATTCGAGCGGCTCGAGGAACCCGGACGACAAGCCGATCGCGACGACATTCTTCTCCCACGCCTTGCGCCTTTTGCCCGGACGAAACCGCACCGGACGCGGATCGGCCAGAGGCTTGCCGTCGAGATTGGCGAGCAGCACCGACGCCGCCTCGTCGTCCGAGATATGGTTGCTCGAATAGACGTGGCCGTTGCCGGTGCGATGCTGGAGCGGGATCCGCCACTGCCAGCCATGATCGCGCGCCGTCACCCGCGTATAGGGCGTGAGCGGCTCGACCCGTTCGCATGGCACCGCCAGCGCGCGGTCGTTGAGCAGCCAGTGATTCCAATCCTCATAGTCGATGCCGAGCGCCTGGCCGATCAGCAGCGCGCGCATCCCCGAGCAATCGACGAACAGGTCGCCATCGACCGTTCGCCCGTCCTCCATCACGACGTGATCGACATAGCCGGTCTCGCCGTCGAGCCTGACGTCGACGATCTTGCCCTCGATCCGCTCGACTCCCGCCGCTTCCGACCGCACGCGTAAATAGCGCGCCAGTAACGACGCATCGAACTGATAGGCGAAGTCCAGCCCGGCCAGCGGCGACGCCGGATTGCGCGCATCGGGAAAGGCGAATTTGTTCGCCATCCCGGCGGCGCAATTGAGCGCATAATCGTCGAAATGCCGCGCCTTGCCCGCCGCGCGTTCGAGCAGCCATAATTGGTGCGTGTGCAGCCACATGAAGTCCTGCCCGATCCGCCCGAAGCCGTGGAAATAGCGATCGTCGCCATTCTTCCAGCCGACGAAATCGATCCCCAGCTTGAACGTCGCCTGGGTCGCGCGGATCATCTCCACCTGGTCGATCTCGGCGATGGTCATATAGTCGCGGATCGCCGGGATGGTCGCCTCACCCACCCCGATGATGCCGATCTCGTCGGACTCGATCAGGCGGATTTTGTAGCTCTTGAACAGATGCGACAGCAGCCCGGCGGTCATCCAGCCGGCGGTGCCGCCGCCGACGATGGTGATGGTCTTGAGCGGCGCGTTGGGCGCGGTCATGCAATGATCCCCTCGGACGGCGCTCGATCGATGGAGGGCGCGGCGCCTTGTCCGAACCTTAGACCAGCCGCCCCGTCCCGGTAAACGGTTACAACCAGCAGGTCTGCACCCTAACCCTCGCTGCGCATCGAATAGCGCAACTGGTCGAGCAGCGGCTTGAGCAGGAACGACAGGATCGAACGGTCACCGGTCTGGACGAACGTCTCGGCCGGCATGCCCGCCTTGAGTGCGATCTGCGGCGCCCTGGCCAGCGCGTCGGCGTCGAGCCGCACCTTGATCCGGTAATAGCTCTGGCCGGTGCGCTGGTCGGTGGTCAGATCGGGCGAGACGAAGATCAGCTTGCCGGGAATGTCGGGCGTGGTCTGGCGGTTGAAGCCCGAGAAGGTGACCCGCGCCGCCTGGCCGACGCGGACCTGATCGACATCCTGCGGACGAATCCGCGCCTCGACGATCATGCTGTCGCGGTCGGGCACGATCTGAAGCAGCGGCTGCGCGGGTGGCACGGCGCTGCCGATCGTGGTGAAGGCGATCTTGTCGACCACGCCCGATTGCGGCGCGCGGATCTCGCTACGGTCGACCGTGTCGGTGGTGGTGGCGACGCGCACCTGCTGGTCGTTGAGCTGGCCGACCACCTCGGCAAGCTGGGTGCCGGCGTCGCTGCGGATCTGCTTGTCGACGTTGAGGATCTGCTCGTTGGCCTCGGAGATGTGCGCGCGCGCCTCGGCGATGTTCGATTCGAGCGCGGCCTTGCTGCCTTTCATCTGGACCGCGGTGCGCTCCATTTCGTTGAGGCGGTTGATCGTCACCAACTGGCGGTCATGGAGCTTGCGCAACCCGGCGAGTTCGGGCTCGATCAGCGTCATCTGGCTTTCGATCGCGGCGATCTGCGCCTGATAGCTGGCGATCTGCTCGTCATATTGGCGGACACGCTGGTTGAGCAGCGCGATCGATCCGTCGCGCTCGCGCCGGCGGAGCGCGAACAATTGCCGCTCGCGTGCCATCGCTTCGCGGGCGCGGGCGTCGGCCTTGGTGGTCAGCTCGGGCGGGAACAGGATCGAGGAGGCGCCGTCGCGCTCCGCTTCCAGCCGCGCGCGCCGCGCCAGCAATTGCTCGAGGCCCAACGCCGCGGACTCGGCGCCGACCGACGACACGCCCTGGTCGAGCCGCATCAGCAGCTGTCCCTTGGCGACATGATCGCCGTCGCGGACCATCAGCGCCTTGAGGATGCCGCCGGTCGGATGGATCAGCGTCTTCACGTTCGACTCGACCGCGACATCGCCGGACCCGACCACCGCGCCGCCGACCTGGAGGATCGCCGACAGGCCGAAGAAGCCGAGCACCAACGCGGCGATCAGCAGATAGGCGCGGCGCGTACGGAGGCGCAGCCGCTCGGCGCCGGGATCGGGCTCGGCATCGGGCCAGAAAGCGTGGAGCGGAACCTGCGCGGTCATTGTCCGGCCTTCTTGCTCACAACCAGGCCGCCGGGCGCCTTGCCGCCACTCCCGCCGCGTGCCACCGGATCGGACCGGGGCGGTTGCTGCGGCGGCGGCGCGAGCTTGGCCAACACTTCGTCGCGCGGACCGAAGGCCTGTGCGGTGCCGCCGCGCATCACCAGCAACAGGTCGACCACGCTCAATATCTCGCGGCGATGCGCGACCAGCAGGACGATGCCGCCGCGCGCCTTCACCCCGGCGACGGCGCGCGCCAGCGCGACCTCGCCATCAGGGTCGAGGTTCGAATTGGGCTCGTCGAGCACGACCAGGAACGGATCGCGATAGAGTGCCCGGGCGAGGGCGATGCGCTGGCGCTGACCGGCCGACAATTGCTGGCCGTCCTCGCCGACCTGGAGATCGTATCCGCCCGGCAATTGCACGATCAGCTCGTGCACGCCCGCCGCCTTGGCCGCGGCGATCACCACGTCGGACGGCGCGCCGACCTCGAACCGCGCGATATTCTCGGCGATCGTCCCGGCGAACAGTTCGACCGATTGCGGCACATAGCCGATCGAGCGGCCCAGCGTCTCGCTATCCCATTGCTGGATCGCCGCAGCGTCGAGCCGGACCGCACCCTTGGCCGCTTTCCACACGCCGAGCACGCCGCGCACCAGCGACGACTTGCCCGACGCGCTCGGGCCGATGATCCCGACGACCTGCCCCGCCTGCGCCTGGAAACTGACGCCGGCGACGGTGGTCAACTGACTGCCCGGTGGCGTCAACGACAGCGTGTCGACGGTCAGCAACTTGGACGGTGCCGGCAATTCGGTGCGCTCGCCGACCGGCGGCGGGACTTGTCCGAACAAATTGTCGAGCCGTGCCCAGGCCTGGCGCGCGCCGACGAAATGCTTCCAGTTGGCGATCGCCGAATCGACCGGCGCCAAGGCGCGGCCCGACAGGATCGAGCTGGCGAAGATGATCCCCGCGGTGGCCTTGCCGTCGATCACCAGCATCGCGCCGACCGTCAGCACGACCGATTGCAGCACCATCCGCGCCACCTTGCTGATCCCCGACAGCGTCGCGGTGGTGTCGGTCAGCGTCGCCTGCTGGTCGAGATACTCATGATGGATCCGCCGCCATTGCAGCATCAGCCGGTCGCGCATGCCCAAAGCGGTGATGATCTCGGCATGGCGCCATTGGCGATCGGCGAGCAGCCGCCGCTTCGCCGCCGCGCGCGCCACCGCCGCGACGTGGCGGCTACTGACGCGTTCGGCGACCAGGGTCAGCGCGGCCAGGCCCAGCATGCCGACCAGGGTCACGACGCCGAGCCAGTAATGCACCGCGGTCAGGATGATCAGGAACAGCAGGATCCAGGGCAGGTCGATCAAGGCCGGCGGCCCCGCGCTGGCGATGAACGCGCGCAATTGGTCGAGGTCGCGCACCGGGCTGACCTGTTCCTTGGCCTCGGGCCGTTCGAGCGCGATCCGCGCCTCGATCGCCTGGACGCGCCCCGACAGCGAGCGGTCGAGCGATGCGGCGACGTCCGCCAGCATCTTCGACCGCATCACGTCGAACACGCCGTAAAAGGCGTAAGCGATCAGGATCATCACGAAGACGCTGAACAGGGTCGGCAGGCTTTGCGCCGGCAGCACGCGGTCATAGACCAGCATCAGATACAGCGACCCGGTAATCGTCAGCAGGTTGATGAACGCACTGAGCGCGACGATCGCGCCGAACCCGCCGCGCAGCTTGGCCAGCGCGGCGCGGATTTCGGATTCCTTATTGCCCCCCGACCGCGACATCGCACGCTTTCTACTGATCGGCGTTCAGCAATAGACCCAGATTCGAGTGAATCCAATGCGATCATATCGGCTGCGATCCGGCTTTTTTAGATTAACCCCTCTCCCCTTGTGGGCGCATCAGTCATCAGGCCGATGGGAGGTGAGGGGGCGACCGCAAAGCGGTGGCGCGGCGCTAAAGCGCCGCTCCCTCATCCAAGCTTCGCCAGGCCGCAAGCCGCCAAGCTACGCTATCCTTCTCCCGCGAGGGGGGAAGGATTTCGGGCCGCGACCCGTCAATGCGATCTGCATCAATCCTTTCGCAACTTGCCCCCGCGCGCCACACTTCCCATCTCTCCCCCGTCGCGAGGCGCTTGCCTGACGCGAACAAATCTGGAACAAATACCTACATGCTGACTCACATTCAGGTGCGCGGCGCGCGCGAGCACAATCTCAAGGGCGTCGATATCGATATCCCGCGCGACACGCTGACGGTGATCACCGGGCTGTCGGGATCGGGCAAGTCGAGCCTCGCCTTCGACACCATCTATGCCGAGGGGCAGCGGCGCTATGTCGAGAGCCTGTCGGCCTATGCGCGTCAGTTCCTCGAGCTGATGCAGAAGCCCGATGTCGATCATATCGAGGGCCTCTCCCCGGCGATCTCGATCGAGCAGAAGACCACCAGCCGTAACCCGCGCTCGACCGTCGCGACGGTGACCGAGATCTACGATTACATGCGCCTGCTCTGGGCGCGCGTCGGCGTGCCCTATTCGCCCGCCACCGGCTTGCCGATCGCGGCGCAGACGGTCAGCCAGATGGTCGACCGCGTCATGGCGCTGCCCGAGGGCACGCGGTTGTATCTGCTCGCGCCGGTCGTGCGCGGGCGCAAGGGCGAGTATCGCAAGGAACTCGCCGAGTGGCAGAAAGCCGGCTTCACCCGCGTCCGCATCGACGGCGAGCTGTACGAGATCGACGAGGCGCCGGCGCTCGACAAGAAATACAAGCACGACATCGAAGTGGTGGTCGACCGGTTGGTGGTCGGACCGGATATGGCGACGCGCCTGGCGGACAGTTTCGAGACCGCGCTGAAGTTGGCCGAGGGGCTGGCTTATGTGGATTTGGTGGACACCACGGTGGCGGCCACGTCCACCGTTCGTCCTGAGCCTGTCGAAGGACGGGGTCTGGATACACGTGCTTCGACAAGCTCAGCACGAACGGAGGAAGGGAGCGAAGGCGGGAGCAATAGCGTCCGGGAAATGCGGCAGGAGTTTCAGGCCGACACCTCCGGCATCGCCACCCTGGGCGGCGCAATGAAGGGCGCGGGCGTGCCCGACAACCGCATCGTCTTCTCCGAGAAGTTCGCCTGCCCCGTCTCCGGCTTCACCATTGCCGAGATCGAACCGCGGCTGTTCTCGTTCAACGCCCCGCAGGGCGCCTGCCCGGCCTGCGATGGCCTGGGCGAGAAACTGATCTTCGACGAGGATCTCGTCGTCCCCAATCACGACCTCAGCCTGAAGAAGGGCGCGGTCGTGCCCTGGGCCAAGTCGAACCCGCCCAGCCCCTATTACATGCAGGTGCTCGGCAGCCTGGCGCGCGAATTCGGGTTCAGCCTGGAGACGCCGTGGAAGGACCTGCCCGGCGAAGTCCAGCTCATCATCCTCCACGGCACCGGCGGCAAGCCGGTCACCCTGACCTTCGTCGACGGCAAGAAATCGTACGACGTGAAGAAGCCGTTCGAGGGCGTGATCGGCAACCTCAACCGCCGCATGCTCCAGACCGAGAGCGCGTGGATGCGCGAGGAGCTGAGCAAGTATCAGTCGTCGCAGCCGTGCGAGACCTGCCACGGCGCGCGGCTCAAGCCCGAGGCACTGGCGGTCAAGGTCGCGATGCAGGACATCAGCCACGCGACGCATCTGTCGGTGGTCGACGCGCTCGCCTGGTTCCAGGATCTGCCCAACCACCTCAACGGCCAACAGAAGGAAATCGCCGAGCGCATCCTGAAGGAGATCGTCGAGCGGCTCGGCTTCCTCAACAATGTCGGGCTCGATTACCTCAACCTCGACCGCACCAGCGGCACCCTGTCGGGCGGCGAGAGCCAGCGCATCCGGCTCGCCAGCCAGATCGGCAGCGGGCTGTCGGGCGTGCTCTACGTGCTCGACGAGCCGTCGATCGGGTTGCACCAGCGCGACAACGACATGCTGCTCGCGACGCTCCGCCGCCTGCGCGACCTCGGCAACACCGTGCTGGTGGTCGAGCATGACGAGGATGCGATCCGATCGGCCGATTATATCGTCGACATGGGGCCGGGCGCGGGCATGCATGGCGGCGAGATCGTCGCCAAGGGTACGCTCCCCGAAGTGCTCGCGCACAAGGACTCGATCACCGCCGATTATCTCAACGGCACGCGATCGGTGCCGGTGCCGCTGCTCCGCCGCTCGGGCACCGGCAAGCAGCTGACCGTGCACAACGCCACCGCCAACAATCTGCGCGGGGTGACCGCGTCGATCCCGATCGGCACCTTTACCTGCATCACCGGCGTGTCGGGATCGGGCAAGTCGAGCTTCACGATCGACACGCTCTATGCCGCCGCCGCGCGCCAGCTCAACGGCGCGCGCATCCTGTCGGGCAAGCACGACAAGATCACCGGGCTGCAATATCTCGACAAGGTCATCGACATCGACCAGTCGCCGATCGGCCGCACGCCGCGGTCCAACCCGGCGACCTATACCGGCGCCTTCACCCAGATCCGCGACTGGTTCGCCGGCCTGCCCGAAAGCCAGGCGCGCGGCTACAAGCCCGGGCGGTTCAGCTTCAACGTCAAGGGCGGCCGGTGCGAGGCGTGCCAGGGCGACGGCGTGCTCAAGATCGAGATGCACTTCCTGCCCGACGTCTATGTGACGTGCGACGTGTGCCACGGCGCGCGCTACAATCGCGAGACGCTGGAAGTGAAGTTCAAGGGGCATTCGATCGCCGACGTGCTCGACATGACGGTCGAGGACGCCGCGGAGTTCTTCAAGGCGGTGCCGCCGATCCGCGACAAGATGGAAATGCTGGTCGAGGTCGGGCTCGGCTATATCAAGGTCGGCCAGCAGGCGACGACCCTGTCGGGCGGCGAGGCGCAGCGCGTGAAGCTGTCGAAAGAACTGTCCCGCCGCGCGACCGGCAACACGCTCTACATCCTGGACGAGCCGACCACCGGCCTGCATTTCGAGGACGTGCGCAAGCTGCTCGAGGTGCTCCATGCCTTGGTCGAGCAGGGCAATACGGTGGTGGTGATCGAGCACAATCTCGACGTCATCAAGACCGCGGACTGGATCATCGACCTGGGGCCGGAAGGTGGCGTGAAGGGCGGCGAGATTGTCGCCGAGGGCACGCCGGAGGATGTGGTGAAGGTCGAGCGGAGCTTTACCGGGAAGTATCTCGCACCGTTGCTGCGGGGGCGGGACGGCAAGGTTGCCGGGAAGCGGGAGGCTGTGGCAGCGGAGTGAGCCCCACCCGACGCGACTGCGAAGCCGCGCTCCGGTTGCTCGCGCGGGTCAGCGAGGCTGATGCATTTCCGTCGAAGACTTGATTGCCTACCCGCATGGGCATGGGCATGGGCATGCGCGTGCGTGATGGGTTTGCTATGCGGGGGGTGATTTCTATCCGCACGCAGCTGTAAACGACTGATATTCCTAACGGTTTTTTGTCGAAAAGCGGTATCCGCTCGTTTCGCGCGAAACCCATCAAGGCGATCTATTTGCGGGAAAAGCACTGACTTTTCAGTGTGATAATCTTCATTTGGCAGCGTCGCGTGGTGCACAAAAGGTGCCACTTTTGCGCGCGACGCCCTGGTGCGATCGCTGGGGACCTCAGCGCACCGCGGACTCGGCGCCGTCGCCTACCGTGCACGAGAGTCGCGCAGCGCATCGCTCCACCCGGCGACACCTTTCCTTGACGTCCACCTACCCTCTCCTGCGCAAGGGAGCATTGTGGTTGGGGTGGTGAGCAGCTGCACGACGGGCGATCCTGAGTATTAAAGCGGTTATTGCAGGTGGCACCGCAACTCCGCGGACTGGATCATCGACCTGGGGCCCGAAGGCGGCGTGAAGGGCGGGGAGATCGTCGCCGAGGGCACGCCGGGGGATGTGGTGAGGTCGGGCGGAGCTTTGCCGGGCAGTATCTCGGGCCGTTGCTGCGGGGGAGAGACGGGAAGGTTGCCGGGAAGCGGGAGGCTGTGGCGGCGGAGTGAAGTTTGCAGCCATAACGGAATATTTAACGCAAGTATTTCATAATATCTTTCGCTTCGAACCGCGCCGCGCCCAGTGACTTCAATTCGCTCTTCTGCATTTGATAGTCAAATCCGATCTCGGCAACGATCTGGTCAATATTTCCCCTATTTGCATTCGCACTTGCGCGCACTAAGACCGGTATCAGCGCCGACCTGAAATATTCGAATACATTTATGACCAGCGGAACGAGAAACGTCGGCAGCCGCCCGCTATGCACAATATTGTTTCTTGTTCTGTATATTCTAGATATCTGCCATCGCACTCGTTGCTCATGGCCCTCTATCGCCCTGATCAAAGCTTGCGGCGTTTCAAAGCTTTTTTCCAATTTCCAGAGCCTATACAAAGCCAGTGGACTTCTGTGAAGGCCCGCGCAAAATTCCGCATGCAGATACTTTAGATCGTCTCTGAATATCAATTTTGTAAACTTGGTGTATTGATCATCAGATGGATAGAATTCCGGCCTCTTCAAGAACGCGCTGACATGCGATCTGTTGTACCGCAAGAGTTCGTCAAATACCGCGATAATATATCTTCTAGGGTATTTAACACAAATCGCTGGGATGAGCGCATCGAGATAATGGCTTATCCGAGCCACTCCAGGTCTAGGATTGTCAATTAGTACCTCTACAGCGGACCAAAGAGTGATAAGTTGATTTTCGGGTCTATATGATGATCTGGAGATCGCGCTCATGTTAACAGCACTAACGAGACGGTCTGTAGATGCCTCATCAAATTTAGTCATTATTTGCTCAGCCTGCAGCGTCAACTCTCGAAGGGTTCTTCCACTTAATTTCTTTTGGCGGCTTTGAAGAACCACCTGATCGATCTTCAAGATATTCCCGCTATGACTTCTAATTCCTTTGGCGTAGGCTAGGTTTTCCCATTCGAGTTCTACACCGCGGCGGTTCAGATAAGTCATAGCAATAAGAGACTCGAGCGCCTCTGTCAGCTCTCGAGCCGCACTAAATTCGTCAAGTCCGGAGACAACGCCTACGACGTATTTCCGTTCGAGTTTAAAATTGGGAAGCGCTTCAAACCCAAGCCGCGCGTCGGGTGGAAGGTCGGCGTGAACTTTGACCGAGAGAGCTAACTGATTCAAGCTCGATATGTAAGTCGAGAATGAGTCACTCACTGGTATCGTGATATAGAATCTCTTCTTTACTTCGTTAAAAATTCTGAAGAATGCTTCAAGAGTTCTTTTTTCTACCTTTCTTATTGGACATGTGAAGAATCTTTTATTCACTTCCTGATATATATACTGCCTATTGTATCCTATATTAATCAAGTGACTGCAATACGAAATAGCTAGCTGCCGAATATGCTCTTTTCTTTCGGGGCTTGATCTCGACGCAACAATCTCTTGTTCGAGAGATTTACGATATTCTCCGCTTATTCTGTCAAAAAATGTCTGTATAAATCTAATTAGTTGCGGTATGTCCGCCTCACATATACTATTCGGAGGCCAATTTCTCTTAAGAAATTCAACTTCTCGTGGAATGATGGCTGACACGACTTTGTCGTGCAGTAGAGAATATTTTAGCTCTTCAAGAGCAGGAATTAGAGATGGAAACTTTACCTTTTCAGATTGGATATCGTCGCTGATTCCGTGAACTTCTGCTAATCTAGCAAAGAGGTCTAGTGAAGAAACCCGAAAACTCTCGTAAGTGTTCGGTCCAAGCAGCTCTCTGAAAAGCTGGACAATAAATAACGCGTGATCGGCTGCTATTCCGGTTGGCCAAGCGTTTCGGGGTGGCTGCATCGATCCCTCGTACTAACGTAAGTTAGCTTTGCTTACCGCGGAGCTCTGGTCAATGCTGACGCGGGTCTCAATTGGTTCGATTTGAACCAATGCGGATAGGTGCCAATTCAATTAGACCCACCAGACCCGGAGTTACGGTGTCAGTTTACTAAATGCACCAAACCCGAGTGAGTTCGTCCACGAGTCTGTCCCCGCTCACGTCGCCTTCGCCACCATCACGCATTGCTGCAGCCGCGGGCCCAGCGTTTCGATATCGACCAACGTCTGTTCCAGGCTCGCCGCTTCCGCCGTCTCTCCCGCCGTCAGCGACCGCGCGCCCGCGCCCGCCCGCGCCGCGACCAGCGCCTTCGCGGCCGCCGGCGCGCTCGCCTGGGCCTGCTGCTTCTTCGCGTCGATATCGTCCTTGATCTTCTCGATCTGCGCGACGACGCCTTCGGGGTCGAACGTGCCGGCCTTGCTCAGCCGTTGCTCGAGCACGCTTTCGACCGCGAACAGATTGGTCTGGATCAGCCCGAAATAGCGCTGGCTGGCGGTCACGCCGACGGTGCTGCCGCCGCCGCCCCCGGCCGCGAGAAGCGCCGCCTTTCGATTCTGGTCCTGCGCCACGCTGACGGTGTCGAGCTTCACCGGATCGAGCCCGAGCGACTCGTTCTTGATGCACATCACCGCCAGCAATGCCTTGTTGTAGAAATCGGCCTTTTGCTGCGGCGACCAATATTTGTTGCCGGCCGCCAGCGCGCCCGTCGCCGCGCCGCCGCCGATCGCCACTTCCTTCGGCGCGCCGAAGGCCAGAGCGGCCGCGGCGCCGATCTGGATCAGCAGGCTGGGCACCTCGAAGAACTGCCGCCCGTCCGCGGCGCGGTTGCGGCTGCAGCGATAGACATAGGTGAAATTGTCGACCAGCGACTGCGCGCCGTCGACGGTCGGCTCGATCCTGACGACGGCGGTGCCGTTCTTCACCTCGGTCGGCATGCAATTGCCGGCATAGCCGCTCTGGCCGAAGCCGGTCTTGTT
Organism: Sphingomonas mali NBRC 15500; assembly: GCF_001598415.1. GTDB lineage: Bacteria > Pseudomonadota > Alphaproteobacteria > Sphingomonadales > Sphingomonadaceae > Sphingomonas > Sphingomonas mali. Next base: position 2,455 of record NZ_BCYX01000010.1, on the reverse strand, counting down.
GTTGAGGTTGACGCTGGGCGGCGCGAAGCTGGTCGTGGCGCACCCGCCCGACAACGTCACGAGCACCGCGGCGGCGGCGATCTGGGCCAGTTTCATGCGGAATCCCCCCGGATTGCGATGCGCGCATCGTGATTGCCGAGGGCGCAATTGCAAGCGGCAATGGGTCCAGATCGGATCGATCGCGCTGCCCGAGACGAGGCGTGGGCGGTGGCGGCACTCTGCCTCGATCGCCTTGTCACGGGCATCACGGCGCCATGTGCACTAGCCCCCAAATAGCATTGCCCCGCTCAATAGCCCCACGAACCCGGCGCGGGACCCCGTCCCGCGCCGTCGGTCTGCGCCGTTACCGCCAGCGGCGGTGGCGGTCCTGCCGATCGTGGCGCTCGACGCGGACCGAGTTGCTCAGCGCGTTGTAGCGCCGGTCGAGATCGCGGCGTTCTGTCCAGCTGAGGCCGTTGCGGCTGTAGCGCCATTCGAGCCGCCGAAGATTGGCGAAGCGCGTGCGCAGGTTCGACGCCTCTCGCCGCGTCAACGATCCGTTGCGGACGCCCATTTCGATGCGGCGTTCGATATTCACCTTGCGCTGGTTCATCGATTGCCAGCCTTGCGCGCCGGCGGTCGAGGGGAGGAAAGCGACCATCGTCGCGGCCGCCACCAGGGCGGTTGCGATTTTCATGTGGGTCTCCTGTAGTTGCGACGCCAGGGTGCGGCGACCAAAGGGGTATGCGCGAGCGCCGCTGAATGTTCCGTGGCCCGGTCGTTGGGGGAGGTTCAGGCGGGCCGAGCGGATCGGGCGCGATCGGGACTGATCCTGATTGGTGCCAAACATGTCGCCGCCGCGACATGTTCCCTCTATGTTCCGGTAATGCGACTCGCCCGTGACCGCCTGATCTTCCTCTGCCTCGCCGCGATCGACGACATCATGCGCGGGTGCGCGACCGCGCCGGCAGTGCCCTCCCCGCAATTCCGCGCGGTGCTGGCGACGCTGTTCGCATTGGGGGAGCATGGCCAACGCGGGGTGTTCGACGCCTTCTGGCAGTCGAGCCAGCTTGCGCCCTCGCCCACGATGTCCGAGCATCAGGCCAATCATCGCCGGATGAGCGAGCTGGGGCGGATGTGGCCGCAAATCTGCCGCCATGTCGGGGTGGAGCCGACCACCGACCTCTCGCTCGCGCTCGCCGCCATGCGCCAGCGCCACGAAAGCGACCGCGCGCGGCTCGCCCGGCTGCTGGATGAAGTCGAGCAGCGGCGGCGCGTGCTCGACCGGCACAAACGGCAGAAGCAGCAATGCACGATCCGGGATTGATCCGGCGGCACGATCGCGCGGTGCGGCGGAGCGGGGAACGGCCGGGCCCGCGCACCGTTGATCCCGCATCAGTCGATATGGGAGACGAGAGATGCCCAATTCCAAGCAAGCCCGCGACAGCCACGGCCGCTTCAAGAGCGACAACCGCACGCGCAACCGCTCGATCGCGGCGGGCGCGGTGCTGGCGGTCGGCGCGGGACTGGCCACCGCGTTGTGGCGCGGATGGGTGAAGATGCCGCGCGCGCCGTGGATGAGCGATGCCGAAGGGCATGAAGCGCCCGACCTCGCGCTCGACGCCGCCAAGCCGGGCACCGACCGCGCGCCGGTGGATTTCCGGCCCGATCCGGAAGCGATCCCGACCGAGGCCGAACGCGAGGCGCTGAAGCCGGCATCGGTGCATTGATCTAGCAAGATCCTCCCCACTTGTGGGGAGGGGGACCGCCGGCCGCAGGCCGGTGGTGGAGGGGGTGGGCCCCAACGGACTCGCTTGCGGCGCACCCCCTCCACCAAGCCGCTGCGCGTCTTGCGTTGGGGCGAGATCGTGTCCCCCGGACACGATCTTGGTTCGCCGGGGGCGAACCAAAGCCCCAGCGCCCTCCCCGTCCCGGGGAGGAGTTAGGTTGCCCGCCGCTATTCTTACGCCTCCGCAACTATTCGCGTCGCGACGCATTGATACGCCAGTGCGGGGCTACAGGAGGAGAGTAGAATGCGTACCCTAACCCTTGCGTTGATTGCCGCCACGGCGGCGACGACCGGCGGCTGTGCCGAGACTTATGACCAGCCAGGCTATGCGAGCGACTATCGGTCCTATCGCCAGTACGATTATAACCGGCCCGACCCGCGCTATAACGGCTATTATGCCGACCAATATTATGTCGACAGTCCGCGGTATCGCGAGCGGCGCCTGAGCCGCAACGACCGCGTCTATGTCGGCCGCGACGGCCGCTATTATTGCCGCCGCTCGGACGGCACGACCGGGCTGATCGTCGGCGGCATCGCCGGCGGCGCGCTGGGCGCGGCGGTGACCTCTGGCCGGTCGGAGCCGCTGGGCATCCTGCTCGGCGCGTTGGCGGGCGCTGCTGCCGGTAACGCGATCGAAAAGGACAATGTCCGCTGTCGGTGAGGTAGCTGATTAAATCCTCCCCGGAA
>NZ_BCYX01000009.1 GCF_001598415.1 Sphingomonas mali NBRC 15500 | reverse complement strand
GGCGGGATCGGCGACGATCCCCGCCTCGATCGCGGCTGCCTCGAGGCTGGTGGGGGTCGAGGTCGCCTGGGGGGCAGGCTGGCTGCCATGACAAGCAGCAAGAGCTAGCAGGCCTAACATCATTCCACGGCGACGAATTATCATGCCTCCCCGGCGAAGGCCGGGGCCCAGGATCGACGAACTAGGTTGGCAAGGAAACATCGGTGCCCCGGGCGTCACGAAACTGGGCCCCGGCCTTCGCCGGGGAAGCGTGAAGGAAAAGAGGCAGCCTTACGTGCCACTTCAGTCAATTCGCTCCAGCCCGTCCTTCGTCACCCGCCGGTAGAAGCATGACCGTTCACCGGTATGACAAGCCGGCCCCGCCGGATCGACGATCAGCCACACGGCGTCCTGGTCGCAATCGATACGAATATCGCGCACCCGCATCACGTTCCCCGACGTCGCCCCCTTGCGCCATAATTCGCCACGGCTGCGCGACCAGAACACCGCCTCACCGCTGTCGATCGTCGCCGCCAATGCCTCTGCATTCATATGCGCGAGCATCAGCACCTCATGCGAATCGCTATCGGTGACCACCGCGGTGATCAGCCCGTCGGCACCCCATTTCGGATCGAGCGTCAGCCCGGTTTCGCGCGAGTCGGTCATGCCACTCCCCTAGCGCGGTGCCGTGATCGGACAAAATCGGCACGGGACGTATGACAAATGCGCGACAAACCGGGTGAGCGTCACTATATGGCCGAGCGCCACAGCAGCACGGGCCCTAGGGCCTGCACTGAGTACGGACCCAATGCTGACCACGAATCCTTTCGACGACGACAAGCTCCGTGAGGAGTGCGGCATTTTCGGCGTGTCCGATGCGGACGGCGCAGCCGCGCTCGTGGCGCTCGGCCTCCATGCGCTCCAGCATCGCGGGCAGGAAGCCGCGGGCATCACCAGCTGGGACGGCAAGCATTTCCACAGCCATCGCGCGATGGGCCATGTCGCAGGCAATTTCGACAAGGACGAGATCATGGGCGGGCTGCGCGGGCAGACCGCCTGCGGCCATGTCCGCTACTCGACCACTGGCGAGACCGCGCTCCGTAACGTTCAACCGCTCTATGCCGAGCTCGCCAGCGGCGGTTTCGCGGTCGCGCATAACGGCAATATTTCCAACGCTTTCCGACTGCGCAACGATCTCGTCCAGCGCGGCGCGATCTTCCAATCGACCAGCGATACCGAGGTGATCATCCACCTGGTCGCGACCAGCTCGTACCGCGATCCGCTCGACAAGTTCGTCGACGCGTTGCGCCGCGTCGAAGGCGCTTATTCGCTCATCGTGCTGACCCCGACCGGCATGATGGCGTGCCGCGACCCGCTCGGCATCCGCCCGCTGGTGATGGGCAAATTGGGCGATTCGATCATCTTCGCGTCGGAGACCGTCGCGCTCGACGTCGTCGGCGCCGAATTCGTCCGCTCGGTCGATCCGGGCGAGCTGATCATCATCGAGGACGGCAAGCTGCGCTCGCTTCGCCCGTTCGGCCAGACCGCGGCGCGGCCGTGCATCTTCGAATGGGTCTATTTCTCGCGCCCCGATTCGATCGCCGGCGATCAGTCGGTCTATTCGGTCAGGAAGGCGATCGGCGCGCAGCTCGCGATCGAATCGCCGGTCGAGGCCGATCTGGTTATCCCCGTGCCCGATTCGGGCGTGCCGGCGGCGATCGGATATGCCCAGCAATCCGGCATCCCATTCGAGCTCGGCATCATCCGCTCGCATTATGTCGGCCGCACCTTCATCCAGCCCGGCGCAGAAGTCCGCCGCCTGGGCGTGAAGCTCAAGCACAATGCCAATCGCGCGCTGATCAAGGACAAGTCGGTCATCCTGGTCGACGATTCGATCGTGCGCGGCACCACCAGTCTCAAGATCGTCGAGATGATGCGCGAAGCCGGCGCGCGCGAAGTCCATATGCGCATCGCCTCCCCGCCGACCACGCATTCCTGCTTTTACGGCGTCGACACGCCGGAACGCGAGAAGCTGCTCGCGTCGCGTTATTCGGTCCCGGGCATGACCGACTTCATCCATGCCGACAGCCTGGCCTTCGTGTCGATCGATGGCCTGTACAAGGCGCTGGGCGAGGCCGGGCGTAATGGCCCCGCTCCCAAATATTGCGACGCCTGCTTTACCGGCGATTATCCGACGGTGCTGACCGATTACAGCGACGCGCATCTGGACGAGCAACTCGCCCTCCACCCCGAAGCCGCGGAATAAGCGTCATGACTAAGAGATTTGAGGGCCAGCTCGCGCTGGTGACCGGCGCGAGCCGTGGGATCGGCGCTGCCACCGCCAAAGCGCTCGCGGCGGAAGGCGCGCACGTGATCCTGACCGCGCGCACCGCCGGCGCGCTCGAGCAAGTCGAGGAAGCAATTCACGCCGCCGGCGGGACCGCGACCATCGCGCCGCTCGACTTGATCGAGACCGATAGCATCGCGCGGCTGGCGAGCGCGGTTGCCGAACGCTGGGGAACGCTCGACATCCTCGTGCTCAATGCCGCAACGCTCGGGTCGCTGTCAGCGGTGCAGGCGATCGACGCCAAGGAATTCGCCAAGGTGCTGACGCTCAACGTCAGCGCCCAACAGGCATTGATCGCCGCGTTCGACGCGCCGCTACGCAAATCGGCGCGTGCGCGTGTGATCGGGATAACGTCGAAGGTAGGCCGCCAGCCGCGCGCCTTTTGGGGGGCGTATGGCGCGTCCAAGGCGGCGTTCGAGACCTTGGTCCAGGCCTATGGCGAGGAGGTCGAGGGAATCAGCAACGTCCGCGTCGCGCTGCTCGACCCCGGCGCTACCCGCACCGCGATGCGCGAGCGAGCGTATCCGGGTGAGGATCCGGCCAGCGTCAAACCGCCGGAAACGGTGGCGGACAAGATCGTCGACCTGATCGCAAGCGATGTCGCATCGGGGCACGTCGAGCGGATCGCCTGACCCCCATCCGGCTCAGGCGGCCAGGGCGTGACGGACCGACAAGCGGGAGAGCGTCTGGTTGAGCAGGATATAGGCGAACTCGCCGAACGTGACCGGGCCGACGAAGCCGCCGGTCGGGCGGCCTTCGAGCTCGGCGTAGCGGTAATTCAGGATGCAATTGCACGACAGCATGTCCGCGGCGCTGCCTTCTCTCGCGCCTTCGGCATAGGCCGCACCATAATCCGCCACGGTACGTGCCAGGCGATAGATCGTGCCCGGCACGACCGGCGCATAGAAGCGCACACGGCCATTTTCAGCGTCCACCGTCTGGAAGGAAACATTGACCATCGCGCCGGCATAATCGGCGACGAGCGGCAAGGTGGTGTCTACGCCACGCGCCACGATATAGTGCGCGAGGTTGGTCGGGACGCCGCCGATCAGGCAATTGGTCACGTCGAAACCGCCTTCCGGAAAGGTGATACTTTCGCCGTCACCGGGAGCGAACAAATTGACGATGTCGAGATCCACCTCCGCCGTTTCCGGCAACGCCACCCACAAAGCGGCCAGTCCATCGGCCGACGCCGCGCCGGTCGCGCCGTCGAATACCATTGGCACATCCTGACCGACGCGGTCGAGATGGACGCCGGCGACCCAGCCGAACACAGGCTGGTTGTACAAACCCGGCAAGGCGGGGCCATCGACGGCATAGCGCTGGAGCGTCGTGCTGAACGCCGGCGTGACGATGCACGTGAAACCGTGCGCGAAGCGGTGTTCGATCAACCCGGACAAGCCATTGGGCGGCAGAATGGCCATTCGCGCATCCACAGCATCGTCAAAGGTGGTGCAGAACAGGCGATCTTCCCGCGACGCGCCTCCTTCGGGCGTCATGAAATAGGAGGTGGTTCCGCCGATCCAGTTGCCGCGCGGAAGCGATCTCAACAAGTGCTCCGGCCCCGATACGAACAGGATGGCGCGAGACGCGATGAGCGCAACCGTGTCTTCGATCGAGAGCAATGCGTTCTTCATCGTTCAGAATCCTGTGATCGCGGCGAGGTCGCGGTGTGCGAACTTGTTCTCGACGAAAAAGCGCCGAAGCTCTTGGACAGCTGTCGGCAGGACAGTGCTGTCCTTCGCGACTTCAATGCGGAGGCGTGTGATGATCAGACGGGTGGCTAGCGTCTTGATGTCCGGATCAAGCTCGCCGGTGAGCAGTCGGGCCCAAAGCTGGTCGTCGACAGATGGCAGGAGGCCGCCATCGGGCATCGTCCTGTCCTGCCGATCGATGCCTGGATAGCCGGTCATGCCGGATCCGCTTCCTCCAGCCACGCCTCAGCGCTCGGCATATCGTCGAACCAGCGGACATTGGGCATGACTGGAACCACTCGGCGCACCTGCATGCGCGCCAATGCGCCGCCGACCACGAAGGCCAGCCGGCGCGCCTGCCATTGCGGCTCGGCCAACATCGCACGCAATGTCGCGAGCGCCTCCTGCGACTGGATCGCGCATTGCGAGACGTCGCACAATGTCACGTGCTGGTTTGGCGGCGTTTCGAGCAGCGGAAGTTTGGCGGAGCGCTCCGTCCGAAGGGAAGCGAGCGACGCCTGGTCGAAAAAGCCCGCCAACGTATAGCGAACGACGCCCCGGGGATCGACATCTATCGAGTGACTTGCTGCCATCGGCGGTCTGTGCCCGGATAGCTCTTAAACTACCCTATCCGCTTGCCTCCGCAATCCTACTAGGTTTGGGACGGCCCACGGGGGCTCAAGGCGCGGGGCTGTCAGTCCGCCGCCGTCTCCACCTTCTTCCAGAACCCCGCCCGCGCGGCCGACAGCTTCTCGCCGGTGGCGGTCGGCCACGATCCCGACATTGCGATCACCAGCTTCTTCGCGGGATCGATCATGATGCTCTGACCGAAAATGCCGATCGCCGCGAAACGGCCGCCGGGTAGCGTCCACCATTGATAGCCATAGCCGAACCCGCCTTCGTCCTTGGGGATCGGCACCTGGTTGCTCGTCGCGTGCGCGAACCAGTCGTCGGGCACGACACCCTTGCCGCCCGAAAGCGCGAACATTCCCATCCGGGCATAGTCGCGCAAGCTCACCGACAGGCAGCAGCCGCTGACCTCGCTACCGGCCGGGTTGGTCATCCAGAAGGCGTCGCGCTCCATGCCCCACGGTTTCCACACCTTTTCGGTCAGATAGTCGGCCAGGCTCTTCTTGGTCGCGCGCTCGACCAGCACGCCGATCAAATTGGTCTCGCCGGTCTTGTAGACCCACTTGGTGCCCGGCGCGCTCTCGCGCGGCAGCTTCTTCATGTACCAGATCGTGGGGTCCTGGCCTGCCGGCACCTCATCGGAGAACATCCGCGCCACGTCGGATTTGGGATCGGTATAATCCTCGTTCCACTTCACGCCCGAGGTCATGGTCAGCAGCTGGCGTACGGTCACGCCGTCATAGCCGCCGCCCGCTAGGTCGGGGATGTATTTGGTGACCGGATCCTCGATCGACTTGATATAGCCGTCGCGGATCGCCGCACCGACCAGGGTCGAGGTGAACGACTTGGCGACCGAGAAGCTCGTCCAGCGCCCTTCAGGGCCGTAGCCGAGACCATAACGTTCGAGCCGAACCTTGCCGTCTTGCACCACGATCAGGCCGGCGACATCCAGTTCGGCCATACCCGCTTTAACGTCCGCCTCGGCGATCGGCAGTGGCTTGCCATTGGGGAGCGGACGGGCCTTGGCACCGGCCTTGACGACGTGGCCGGGAAAGATCTTATCCATCTCGCGGAAGTTCTGGTCGCGTTGTTGCTGGCTCCAGAACAGCACCTCGGCGCCGACCTGGCGGAGCTTTGCGCTATTGTCGGCAGGGGTGATGACTGATTGCGCCGACGCCACTCCCGCCAGTGCGAGCGCGGCAAACAGACCGAATCCTTTCATCACCCCTCCTTGATCAATGTCACCTGCGCCACATCGATCCCGCCACCACGGAACCCGCCCTCACAGTACATCAAATAAAAACGCCACAATCCTATGAAATGCTTATCGAATCCGTCCGGCAACTTACCCGCGGCGACGACCGCATCGAACGCTTCGCGCCAGCGCTTCAAGGTTTCGGCATAATCCAGCCGAAACGCATGGCGGTCGCGCCATGCCAGGCCGAGTTTCTCCGCCGCGGCGCGGAATCGGCTCTCCGACAACAACATTCCGCCCGGAAACACGTAGCGCTGGATGAAATCGACGTTGCGCGCATAGCCATCGTACATCGCATCATCGATCGCGATATATTGGATCGCGGCGCGGCCGCCGGTCTTCAACGCCCGCGCGATAGTGGCGAGGTAATCGGGCCAATATTCCTCCCCGACCGCCTCGACCATTTCGATGCTCGCGACGCCATCGAACGTGCCGGTGACATCGCGATAGTCGATGAGTTCGACCTCCACCCCATCGAGCCCCTGCCGCGCCATCCGCGCCTCGGCATAGGCCTTCTGCTCGGTCGACAGCGTGATGCCATGAACGGCAATGCCCGCTTTCGCCGCCGTCTCGGCAAAGGAGCCCCAGCCGCACCCGATTTCCAGAATGCGGTCGCCGGGATTGGTCGCGGTGCGATCGAGGATCGCCTTGAGCTTGACGTGTTGCGCATCCTCCAGGCTTTGGCCCGGCGCATCGAACATCGCGCTCGAATAGGTCATCGTTGGATCGAGCCACAATTGGTAGAATTCATTCCCCAGATCGTAATGCTCGTGGATATTGCGCCGAGCACCCTTACGGTTGTTGCGGCGTGCCTTGTGCCAGAGCCGGCGAAGCAGCCGCGAGAGGCCGTGCGCGCGTCCGGTACCAGCTAGGCCATGGCGATTGAGCGAGAACAACTCAAACAGCGCCACCGGATCGGGGCTTTCCCACTCGCCCGCCGCCCAGGCTTCGTACCAGCCGACCGAGCCGGCGGTCGCCAACCGCCATAAGGCTCGCCAGCTGTGCAGGATGACGACCGCCTCGGGGCCCGCGGCGCGGCCGCCGAGACGCTCAGGCGCGCCACCCTCCGGCAAGGAAACGGTGATCGCGCCGTGGGAGAGGCCTTTGTCGATGCGCGCAAGCAGCGGCCGCCCGATCAACGCAAGCGGTCGTCCGCGGCTGCGCTGCCCCCGGTTCATCGTCGGCGCATCCATAATTCACCTCAAAGCACGACAAACTCCGTTCGCCAAGCGATTCGGTCAGCTCACCGGACCTTTTTGCCCGCCGTCAGCGCTCGCTCACGCGCTTCGCGGTGCCCGATCACCTTGGAAGGATAGCCATTCGGTCGGCAGCCGGCCGCCTCTGGGTCATGGATCGCGGGATCGGGAATGCCCGCGAGCTCGGGCACCCATTGGCGGATGTAGTCGCCCGCGTCGAACTTCTCCGATTGTGCGAGCGGCGCCATGATCCGACCCCACATATTCGCATCGATGCCGGCACCGGCGACCCATTGCCAGTTGACCGAATTGTTGCCGTAATCGGCGTCGACCAGCGTGTCCCAGAACCAGCGTTCGCCTTCACGCCAGTCGATCAGCAGATGTTTGATCAGGAACGACGCCGCGATCATCCGCACGCGATTGTGCATCCATCCGGTCGCCCAGAGCTGACGCATGCCGGCATCGACGATCGGATAGCCCGTTTCGCCGCGTTGCCATGCGCGCAGATCGGCCTCGGCCGCCTTCCCCGATCGCCAGGGAAGATCGTCGAACCGCTCACGCCCGTTCCTGGCGCCGTAATCGGGCAATTGCAGGATCACGTTCTGGGCATAATCGCGCCAGGCGAGCTCGCTGAGGAAGACCTGGGTCGACCCGCCCTTTCCTGCCATCCGATGCCAGACCAAGCCTGGCGATAGCTCGCCGAAATGGAGATGCGGCGACAGGCGCGAACTGCCCTCGATCGATGGCAAGTTACGCGTGTCGTCGTAGCGCGCCACGTCGTCGACGAAATCGTCGACCCGGTCGTGTGCACCTGCCTCGCCCGGAGTCCATTCCCGCGCAAAGCCGGTCGCCCAATCGGGACTGGTCGGCAGCAAATGCCAATCGGTCAGGTCGTCGCTTGCCGGCCAGGAAGCAGGCGCCGGAATTTCATGCGGCCGGTGCAGCAGATGTGGTGGTGGCATGACGTCACGCAAGGCGCGCCAGAACGGCGTGTAGATCTTGTAAGGCGCTCCGCTACCGCTCGCGATCGATCCCGGCGGCGCGAGATAATTGCCGTCGTGGCAGACGAGATCGAGCCGCTTCGCCACCGCGCGCTCGGCGTTGCGCCACCACGGCTCGTAATGGCGGATGGCATGGACAGTGCCGGCGCCGACCTCCTTCGCGACCTTGGCCAGTTCCTCATCGCATTTGCCGCGCCGCAGGATCAGCCGCGATCCCTTCTCGCGCAGTGATCGATCGAGCGCTTCCAAACTGTGATGCAGCCACCATCGCGAGGCGGCGCCCATCTGGCGATGCTTAGGTGTCTCGTCATCGAGCACGTAGACCGGAATGACTGGTCCATCGTGTATCGCCGCGGCTAGCGCCGGCTGATCGGCAAGCCTGAGGTCCTGGCGAAGCCAGAGGAGGGTTGGCGAAGTCATGTCGGTTGGCGTGGAGAGAAAGTGACTCGCACAAAGACACTAAGCCACAAAGATCGTTTCACGGCTTGGGCGCGTAATAATTGTTGGCGATTCGACGGACGCCTTCTTTGAAGGTGGCAGCACCGAAATTCATCAGCAGGCCGAGCGGCAAGTCCAACAGACGGAGATAGGTGATGACCTGCTTCGCGTGGACGGGAGCGTGGCTTTCCGTCGATTTCAACTCGATCAGCAATCGCCGCTCAATCAGCAAATCGACTCGAAACCCTTCGTCAAGCACGACCCCTTCATATCGGATTTGGTACCACCTTCTGCCGTTCGACGATCAAGCCTCGCGTAGCGAGGCTTTGAAAGAGGCAAGCCTCATAAACCGACTCAAGCAACCCGGGGCCGAGCGCTTCGTGCAGCTTGAATCCGCAATCGACGGCGACCCGCGCCAATTCTTCCAGATCACGCGACAAAGGCGATCGCTCTTCGTGGCTTCGTGTCTTTGTGCGATCCAAAAAAGATCACTCGACCCGCGGCTGCTTCTCGACCTGCCACGTCTGCCCCTGGCTCAGCAGCTTCTGCAGGTCAGGCTTCTTGCCCTCGCTCGCCTGCTTGTTCTGCGCGATCACTGCACTGTCGAAGGTCGGTGCGGGATCGTCGTAGAGCACGCCTAGCGCCATCGGGAACGGACCGAACGGCATTTCGACCAGCATATGCGCCAGGCCGCGATTGGTCTGGTCGTGCACCGCAACGTGCGCGCCTTGCCAGTCGCCATCGACGACATCGACGACCTTGAGCACCAAACGGTCGGTATCCATCGTCAGGCCCTTGGTTCCGCCCGCGAACAGCAGCGGCTGACCATGTTCGACCCACAATTGGTTGCCCGAGGCATTGGCCTTTTCGGTGAACGAGGCGAACACATCGTCATTATAGACGATGCAATTCTGGAAAATCTCGACGAACGCGGCGCCCTGGTGCGCATAGGCCGCCTTGAACACCGAGGGCAGGTTCTTGTGCACATCGATCCCGCGCGCGACGAACCGCGCGCCCGAACCCAGCGCGAAGGCGCACGGCTGCGCCGGGCGGTCGACCGACCCGAACGGAGTAGACGGGCTACGCGTCCCGACCCGGCTGGTCGGCGAATATTGCCCCTTGGTCAGGCCGTAAATCTCGTTGTTGAACAACAGCACCTGGCAATTCAGGTTACGACGCAGCAGGTGCATCGTATGGTTGCCGCCGATCGACAGCGCGTCGCCGTCTCCGGTGATGATCCACACGTCGAGCTCGGGATTGGCGAGCTTCACCCCGGTCGCGACCGCGGGCGCGCGGCCGTGGATCGTGTGGAAACCATAGGTCTCCATGTAATAGGGGAAGCGCGAGGAGCAGCCGATGCCGCTGACGAACACGGTATTCTCGGGCCGCGCGCCGATCTCGGGCATGGTCCGTTGCACGGCCTTCAGGATGGCGTAATCGCCGCAGCCCGGGCACCAGCGCACTTCCTGGTCGGTTTCCCAATCCTTGGGGCTGCTCTTCACCACTGGGGACGTCATGTCGTTCATGCGAGAATTCCTTCGATCGCCGCCTCGATCTCCGCGATGCGGAAGGGCTGGCCCGACACTTTGTTGAGCGGCTTGGCGTCGACCAGATATTGGTCGCGCAGCACCGTCTTGAGCTGGCCGGTATTCATCTCGGGTACGAGGATCTTCTCGTAACCCTTGAGCAACGCGCCAAGATTGCCCGGCATCGGCCAGATGTGACGCAGATGGATGTGGCTGACGTCGAGGCCGCGGCGGCGCGCGCGCCGCACTGCCTGGTGGATCGGGCCGAAGGTCGAACCCCAGCCCACCACGACCAGCTTGCCGCCCGGATTGCCCAGCTCGATTTCCTGGTCGGGGATCTTGATCCCGTCGACCTTGGCCTTGCGGATATCGGTCATCGCCTGATGGTTGGCGGGGCCGTAATCGATATTACCGGTGCCCTGCTGCTTCTCGATCCCACCGATGCGGTGGAGCAGTCCGGGCGTGCCCGGCTTGACCCAGGGGCGAGCAAGCTTCTCGTCGCGGGCATAGGCCTGGAACCCGCCCTCCGGCACCGTGTCGAGATAGCGAACCGGGAACGGCGCGTAATCGCTGACCTCGGGTACTTTCCACGGTTCGGCGGCATTGGCGATATAGCCATCGGTCAGCACCATCACCGGCGTCATATATTGCGTGGCGATCCGCACCGCCTCGATCGCGACCTCGAACGCGTCCGACGGGCTGCGCGCGGCGATCACCGGCATCGGCGCGTCGCCGTTGCGGCCATAAACCGCCTGATAGAGATCCGATTGCTCGGTCTTGGTCGGCAGACCGGTCGACGGCCCGCCGCGCTGCGAATTGATGATCACCAGCGGCAGCTCGGTCATGATCGCGAGCCCCATCGCCTCGCCCTTGAGCGCGATGCCCGGGCCCGAGGACGAGGTGACGCCAAGCTGCCCAGCATAAGACGCGCCGATCGCGCTGGCGATCGCGGCAATCTCATCCTCGGCCTGGAAGGTGGTGATGCCGAACTCCTTGAGCCGGCTGAGGTGATGGAGGATCGCCGATGCAGGCGTGATCGGATAGCCGCCGAAGAACATCGGGATATTGGCGAGCTGCGCACCCGCGACCAATCCCATCGAGATCGCTTCGGCGCCCGTCACCGTACGATACAGACCCGGCTCGGCGGGAGCGGCGGCGACATGGTGCTGCTTGAGCGGCCCGGAAATCTCCGCGGTCTCGCCATAAGCGTGGCCGGCGTTGAGCGCGGCGATATTGGCCTCGGCCAGCGCCGGCGCCTTGGCGAACTTGGTCTTGAGCCAGTCGATCAGCGGCTGGCGGTCGCGGTCGAACATCCAGAGCGCGAGCCCCAGCGTCCACATGTTCTTGCAGCGCAGCGCTTCCTTGTTGCCAAGGCCGAACGGCTTCACCGCCGCCACCGTCAGCGCGGAAATGTCGAACGCCAGCACTTGCCACTTGGCGAGGCTGCCGTCCTCGATCGGATTGGACTCGTACTTCGCCTTGGCCAGGTTGCGCTCGGTGAATTCGCCGGTGTCGGCGATTACCAGTCCGCCAGGCTTGAGCTCGTTGACATTGGTCTTGAGCGCCGCGGGGTTCATCGCGACCAACACGTCGAGCGCATCGCCTGCGGTCTCGATCGAGGTCGACCCGAAATTGATCTGGAACGCCGACACGCCGAACAGCGTGCCGAGCGGCGCGCGGATCTCGGCCGGGAAATCGGGGAAAGTGGACAGATCATTGCCGGCCAGCGCGGTCGACAGCGTGAACTGCCCCCCGGTCAGCTGCATGCCGTCGCCGGAATCTCCGGCGAAACGGACAACGATCGATTCTGCGTGTGGGTGGGCCGACGCCTCGGTGGGCGTCACTTCGTGGACGGCGGTCGCCATGTCAGCACTAAATCCTGCGGTCGTGTTCGGAGGTCTCTCTAGGCGCGGGACCCCTCGGGACCAACGTAGATCGGTTACGCTTCCGTGAAAACCGTTCTTTACTGCACAGCTGAAACGAAAGGCGCAGTTAGCGGTGCCTGAAAGCCGCGCCAGCAAAGGTCTCGCCCAAGGTGATAATCGCGGAGACGTGGCGACGCGCGATTGCCAGCACATCGTCGCCATAGCCGCCGCCCACCGTGCTCGCGAGCGGCAGGCCGCGCTCGATCGCCAGTCGCGCGACCAATTGTTCGCGACGTGTCAGACCGTCGTCGCTCAGATCGAGTCGGCCGAGCCGGTCGCCCACGAACGGATCGACACCTGCCTGATAGAGGATCAAATCGGGCCGCTCGGCATCGAGCATCGGCGCCAGCGTCTCCTCCAACGCCGCGAGATAGGCGTCGTCGTCCACGCCGTCGGGCAGTGCCACGTCGAGCGTCGAGCGCGCCTTGCGTGCCGGAAAGTTCTTTTCGGCGTGGATCGAATAGGTCGCGATATCCGGGTGACCGGCGGTCAAGGCCGCGGTGCCGTCGCCCTGATGCACGTCGCAATCGACGATCAGTACGCGGCGCCCCTCGTCCGCCAGCCTGATCGCCGCGATGGCGAGGTCGTTGAACACGCAATAGCCCGCGCCGGTATCCGCCAGCGCATGATGGCTGCCGCCCGCGCTGTTGGCGGCGAACCCTCGCTCGAGCGCGAGCCGCGCCGCGAGATAAGTGCCGCCTGGGACAAGCTGGGCGCGGCGCGCGACAGTCGCGTTGACCGGGAACCCGATCCGCCGCTCCTTGGCGCGCGGGACTCGGACTTCGATCACCTCGGCGACGTATTCGGGATCGTGCGCCGCCTCGATCCAACGCCGCGGCATCGCCTCCGGCTCGAACCACGCGATCGCGTCGCCGGCCTCGTGGAGCACGTCGCGGATCGCGCCGTTCTTGTTCCATTGATAGCCGGATTTGGGCTGTCCTGGCGCCACATAGTCGGAATGATGGACGACCGCGATCATAGGTTTTAACTTAGGACCTAAATCATCAGACACCAGTGAGAGGAACATCCGAATGACCGAGCCCTTCGTCCGCCCCGATGTGCGCGGATTCCTCGATTTCCTCAATAACTTGCCCGGCCCCAAGATGCACGAGCTCGACGCGCCGGCCGCGCGTCAGGTCTATGTCGCGATGAAGGATGTCGCCGATCCGCCGGTGGGCGAACTCGGCACCCTGCTCGATCTGTCGATCCCTGGTCCGGCCGGCGACGTCCCTGCGCGTCTCTACGATCCGCGCACCAGCCGCGAGCCGGGCCCGGCAGTGGTGTTCTTCCATGGCGGCGGGTTCGTGATCGGCGATCTCGAGAGCCATGGCAGCTTCACCGCCGAAATGGCGCGCGTGCTCGACTTGCCGGTCATCGCGGTCGACTATCGCCTCGCCCCCGAAGCGCCTTGGCCCGCGGCGCCCGACGATTGCGAGGCGGCGGCGCGTTGGGTCGCGGACAGCCCCGCCGAACTGGGCCGCTCGGTCACGTCGCTGGTGTTGTGCGGCGACAGCGCGGGCGGCAATTTGGCGATCGTCACCGCCGCGGCGCTCCGCGACAAGGCCGCCCGGGTGCCGGTGATCGCGCAATTGCCATTTTATCCGGCGACCGACGCCAGCAAGGAATATCCGTCCTACACCCAATTCGCCGACGGCTATCTGCTGACCAAGGACAGCATGGAATGGTTCATGGCCGCTTATAAGAGCGAAGCAGATCATGTCCGCAGCTCGCCGCTGTTAGGCGACCTCGCCGGCATGCCGCCGGCCGTGGTCGTCACCGCCAGTCTCGACCCGATCCGCGATCAAGGCCGCGCCTATGCCGCGGCGTTGGCGCTGGCAGGCGTGCCGGTCGTGTTCCGCGAAGCGAAGGGCAATATCCACGGTTTCATCACGATCAGAAAAGCGATCCCCTCCAGCGTCGGCGACGTGATGGGCGCGTTCGCGGCGCTGAAGGACATCATCACGGAAGCCGAAGGCGATCGCGTCATGGCGCAGGCGGCGGAATGAATGGCCAAAGCCGTGCGATGAGCAAGACCGACCTCCCTTACCGTCCCTGCGCGGGCGTCATGCTGCTCAACCGCGACGGCCTGGCGTTCGCGGGGCAGCGCATCGATACGACGATGGAAGCCTGGCAAATGCCGCAGGGCGGGATCGATCCTGGCGAGACCGCCGGCCAGGCAGCGATTCGCGAACTCGGCGAGGAAATCGGCGTCCGACACGACAAGGTCGAGCTGATCGCGCAGGCGCCGGGCGAATTCCATTACGATCTGCCCGACGAGCTGGTCGGCAAGGTGTGGAAGGGCAAATGGCGCGGCCAACGCCAGACCTGGTTCCTCTATCGCTTCCTGGGCGAAGATCTCGATATCAACCTCGCCACCGACCATCCGGAGTTCAGCACCTGGCGCTGGGTCGATCCGCACGAGCTTCCCGCGCTGATCGTGCCGTTCAAGCGCCAGCTGTATGAAGACGTAATCGCCGCATTCTCGCCCTATCTGAAGGGCTAGAGACCGTCTCGCAACAATCCGTCAACGGATCGTCGCGTCACCGGTTTCAATGGCAGGATTGCTGTATTATGTGCCGCGCCATGCGCCTCCCCCTGCTTCTCGTCGCAGCAGCGCCGATGCTGCTCGCCAATACCGATCCGGGATCGATTCCGCCGCAGATCAAGACGATGATCGACGCGGCGATCGCCTCCGGCAACGAAGGCGAGGTAGCGACGATCGTCAAATATGCCGGCAACGCGGCGCCCGACAGCAAGGAATCGATCGCCAAGCTCGTCAATGACTGGAAACGGAAGCGCAACGACGAAAAGACCGCCAAGCTGCTGGATGCCAGCTTCTTCGACCTGTGGTCTGGGCGCGCCGAGCTTGGTGGGTACATCTCCACCGGCAACAGCAATAGCGAGGGCGTCTCGGCCTCGCTTGCGCTGACTCGCGATGGTCTCGATTGGCGTCAGAAGTTCAAGGCCCAGCTCGATTACCAACGCAGCTTGGGCGTCACCTCGCGCGAACATTATCTGGCGGCGTGGGAGCCCAATTGGAAAGTCGACGACCGATCGTACATCTACGGATCGGCGCAGTTCGAAAGCGATCGCTTCCTAGGCTATACCACCCGCTATTCGGTTTCGAGCGGCGCGGGTTACAGCGCGCTCAAGGGAGACAGGCTCAAGCTCGATCTCGAACTCGGGCCGGCCTATCGCTCGACCAGCTTTACCGACGGTGACACCGAGCGCAGCATCGCCGCTCGCGGCAGCGTGGATTTCGCCTGGAAGCTCTCCAAGGGCATCCAGTTGACGCAAAACGCGTCGGCCTATGTCGAGCGCTATAATTCGACCGTCACCGGCACGACCGCGCTCAACGCCAAGGTGCTGGGTCCGCTATCCGCCCAGCTGTCCTACAATGTCCAATATGAAAGCATGCCGCCGGAAGGCCGCGTGACGACCGACCAGATCAGCCGGGCCGGATTGGTCTACGCTTTCTGATCCATTCCAAGCCACCGGGTTCGCGGCTTCACCAATCGATCGCGACCGCCTAGAGCAGTGGCATGACGGAGATGATAGAGGCCGCGATCCTCGAGCGCGTGCGTGACGAGCCGATGCTCGATCACACGCGCGCCTGGGCCGCGATCAATAGCGGGACGCGCAATCTCGCAGGCCTGAAGACGATGGCGGCAACGCTGGCGGACGCATTCTCGGCGCTGCCTGGCGAGGTGGCGCTGATCGAGCCCGCTCCCGCCACGAGCGTCGCTTCGGACGGCACTGTCAGCGCGCTCGACCATGGTCGGCATCTCGTCGTCCGGGTGCGGCCCAACGCGCCGGTCAGGATGCTGTTCACCGGCCATATGGATACGGTCTATCCAGTCGATCACCCGTTCCAGGAGCTGAGGTTCCTCGATCCCAATACCCTCAACGGCCCCGGCGTCGCCGACATGAAGGGCGGGTTGGCACTGCTCCTGGCGGCGTTGAAAGCCGTCGAGGCGTCCCCGCTGGCGAGCCGCATCGGCTATGACGTGATGATCAATTCGGACGAGGAGACCGGGTCGTTCTCGTCCTCGGCGCTGATCGCCGATCTGGCGCGCGGCAAGGTCGCCGCCTTGACCTACGAACCGGCGCTCGCCGACGGCACGCTGGCCGGCGCGCGCGGCGGCACCGGCAACTTCTCGCTCGTCGTCCACGGCAAGAGCGCGCATGCCGGGCGCAATCCCGACGACGGCCGCAATGCGATCGTCGCCGCGAGCGATCTCGCGGTGCGCTTGTTCGCGGCGAAGGAGGACGGACTCGCGGTTAATCCCGCGCGGATCGAGGGCGGCGGACCGAACAATGTCGTTCCCGACCTCGCCATTCTGCGGATCAATTTCCGGCCGTCCTCACCCGAGGCGATCGCCCGCGCGCAAGCCGCGATCGATGACGCGGTCGCCGACATCGCCGCTGCGCGCGACGTGCGGATCGAGGCGCATGGCAGCTTCAACCGCCCGCCCAAAGCGATCGACGACGGCGCCGCCAAATTGTTCGACCTGGTCAAGCAGGTCGGTGCCGGACTGGGGCTGGCGATCGGCTGGAAAGCGACCGGCGGTGTGTGCGACGGCAACAATATCGCCGCCGCCGGGGTCCCGGTGGTCGACACGATGGGCGCACGTGGCGGCGCGATCCATTCGGCGGACGAGTTCCTGCTGGTCGACAGCTTGGCCGAACGCGCGGCCCTGTCCGCGCTCACCATCATGCGCATCGCCGAAAAGGGGGAATTGTGAATTTCCGTATCCGTGCCGCGAACGACGAGGATCTCGACCATCTCTACGAGATGGCGAAACTGACCGGCGGTGGTTTCACCAACCTGCCCGCCGACCGCCGCGCGCTCCGCCGCCGCCTGGTGCAGAGCGGCGCCGCCTTTGGCCGCGCCGAGGAGACGCTGGGCGACGACGTCTTCGTGTTGATGCTCGAAAATGTCGAGACCGCCGAGGTCCGGGGCACGTGCCAGATATTCAGCCAGGTCGGGCAGAAGCACCCCTTTTACAGCTATCGTATCGGCACGCTGTCGC
This sequence comes from Sphingomonas mali NBRC 15500, assembly GCF_001598415.1. Taxonomy (GTDB): domain Bacteria; phylum Pseudomonadota; class Alphaproteobacteria; order Sphingomonadales; family Sphingomonadaceae; genus Sphingomonas; species Sphingomonas mali. The sequence continues at coordinate 115,383 of NZ_BCYX01000009.1, read as the reverse complement.
AGAAGAGCGAGGAGCTCGACCGCACGTTCCGCGCCGAAATGCTGACTCTGTCGACCGACCTTGAGGGCGCCAGCGAAGTCGGTGGGCTGTTCCTCCATCCCGGCGAGCGCGCTGGCGGTCTGGGTATGCTGCTCGCGCGCAGCCGCTATCTGTTCATCGCAATGCACCGCCCGCGCTTCGCCGACCGCATCCTGGCCGAATTGCGCGGGATTATCGACGAAGCGGGCGGATCGCCATTCTGGGACGGACTCGCGGGCCGCTTCTTCGGGATGAATTTCCAGGACGCCGATCGCTTCAACGCGACCCATGGCCACCAGTTCATCGCCGACCTTTTCCCCAAGCATCCCATCTATGTCGCGATGCTGACCGAGAGCGCGCGAAGCGTCATCGGCCTGCCCCATCCGTCCGGACGCGCCGCGATGAGAATGCTGGAAAATGAAGGCTTTGCATTCGAGAATTATATCGACATCTTCGATGGCGGCCCGACCATGACGGCGCGTACCGACAAGGTGCGAAGCATCGCAGAAGCGGTGACCAGCAGGGTGGTGGCGGTCGACGATGACGGGGGAGAACGTGCGCTTGCGGCCGCCGGACATTTGTCGAACTTCCGCTGCGCCTTCGCTCAGCTACGCACCGCCGGCGGGGGCGTCGTGATCGACCGCGCCGGCGCCGCCGCGCTTGGTGTCGGCGAGGGCGACGACATCACGCATATCGGCCGCTTCTGATGCCGCTGGTCGAGATCAATTTCGATGGCGTGGTCGGCCCGAGCCACAATTATGCCGGCTTGAGCCTGGGCAACCTGGCCGCGACCGGCAATGCCGGCCAGACCTCGCGCCCTCGCGAGGCGGCGCTCGAAGGCGTGGAGAAGATGCGCGCCAATCTCCGGCTCGGATTGACCCAGGGCCTTTTGCCGCCGCACGACCGTCCGGACGATCGCTGGCTCGCGGCGCTGGCGACAGATTATGCGGCGGCGCCGCCGCATCTGAAGGCGCAGGCCTTGTCCGCCTCACCGATGTGGGCGGCGAATGCGGCAACGGTATCCCCTGCCCCCGACGCCGCGGACGGTGCATGCCATCTGACCGTCGCCAATCTGGTGACGATGGCGCATCGCAGCCACGAATGGCCCGAGACGCTGGCGCAACTCCGCCTCGCTTTCGCCGATCCGGCGTTCCTTGTGCACCCGCCCGTCCCCGCCCCGTTCGGTGACGAGGGTGCGGCCAACCATATGCGGCTGTGCGAGCATCATGGCGCGCCGGGCATCGAGATCTTCGTCTATGGCGAAAGCGGCGGCCCCTTTCCCGCTCGTCAGCGTCGCGAAGCGTCGGAGGCGGTTGCGCGCGCGCATCGCCTCGATCCGGCGCGGACGATCTTCGCCCAGCAGTCGGTCGAGGCGATCGCCGCCGGCGCCTTCCACAACGACGTCGTCGCGGTCGCCAACGAACGCGTGCTGTTCGCGCACGAACTCGCCTTCGAAGACAAAGCCGGCCTGTACGCGGAGATCGCCGCAAAGGCGCCCTGGGCCGAGATCGTCGAGGTGCCGGCACATCGGGTAAGCCTTTCCGACGCCATCCAATCCTATCTGTTCAACGCGCAGCTGGTGACGCTGCCCCATACTACGATGGCGTTGATCCTGCCCGGCGAAGCGCGCGGCAATGCCGCGGTCTGGTCCTGGCTCGGCGAGATGATCGCGGGCAACGGGCCGATCCGGCGGCTCGAAGTGGTCGACGTCCGCCAGTCGATGCGCAACGGCGGTGGTCCGGCCTGCCTGAGGTTGCGCGTGGTGTGCGACCCCGCCACCGTCGATCCCCGCTTCCTGGTCGACGAGGCAAAGCTCGATCGGGTCGCCGCGGTGATCGCGGCACATTGGCCCGAGGAGATCGCGATCGCCGAGATCGGCGAGCCGGCCTTGCTCGATCATATCCGTACCGCGCGCCGCGCTTTGCTCGACGCTCTCGGCCTGATCGAGCTGATCGACCGGTAAGACTGGAGTGGCGTGCCCGATTTCCCAATCGGACACGCCACTCTAAATTGTTTGTGATCGGCTAGCGGGCCGGGCGGTTCTTCACCACGCGATCGAAATAATTGAAGATCGTCGTCCAGACATGGATGTCGCGCGCCGCGGCATGCGTCTTGCCCGGGTAGAACATCATCTCGAACGGGCGGTTGGCCGCCTGCATCTTAGCCGCAAAAGCCGTCGAATTCTCGAACACGACATTGTCGTCGGACATGCCGTGGACGAGCAGGAGCGGATCGTCGATCTTCGCCGCATCGGCGATCGCGTCCGATTTCTCATAGGCTTTCGCGTCGACCTTGGGGTCACCCATGTAGCGCTCGGTATAATGGGTGTCGTAGAGTTCCCATTTGGTCACCGGCGCGCCCGCCACGCCGCCGGCATAGACGCCGGGATTGGCCTCGAGCATCTTCAAGGTCATGTAGCCGCCATACGACCAGCCGTAGATGCCGATCCGATCGGGATCGACATAGGCTTGCTGCTTGAGCCATTGCGCACCGGCCAACTGGTCCTGCACCTCGATCGATCCCATTGCGCGATAGATCTTGTCCTCGAACGCCTTGCCGCGATTGGGCGAGCCGCGATTGTCGAGCTGGAAGAAGATATAGCCCTTGCTGACGATGAGCTGCTCAAGCGGGCTTTCCCAGCCGCGCGTCACGGTCTGGCTGTGCGGGCCGCCATAATGCTGGAAGAACACCGGATAGCGTTTGCCCGGCTCCATCTGCGGCGTGATCATCTCGTAATAGAGATCGGTGCCGTCGGCCGCCTTGATCGTGCCGAACGTCCGCTGCCGATGTGCCCCGAGATAGGGGAAATAAGGATGCCCGGCTTTGACCGCATTCTCGTTGATCCAGCCGAGCTTCTTGCCGCTGGTATCGGCGAGATAGGTTTGCGGCGGCTGGTTCGGGTTAGAGCGCGTAACGATCAGCCGCGTCGCGGCATCGTCCATCACCGCCTTGTTGGTCCAGCCGCGCTCGGTCAGCCGGGTCACCGCGTTGGGGTGCGCGATGTCGACCGTGTAGAGCTGCTGCTCCAGCACGTCGTCCTTGTTCGCCATGAAATAGAGCCGCCCGCGCGTTTCATCGACGCCGACCAGATCGGTGACTTGCCACTGCCCCTTGGTCAGCTGCGTCCACTTGCCCTTGGCGAAGCGGTAAAGATGGCCAAAGCCGTCGCGCTCGGACCACCAGATCAGGCTGCCGTCCTTCATCGCGTGGTAATTGTCGCTGAGATTGACCCAGGAGTCGGGTCCGGACTTTTCGCTGAACCAGGTCCTGGCCTTGCCCGTCGCCGGATCGACCGCAAACATATCGAGTTCGGTCTGGGCGCGGTTCTCTCGCTGCACGAGCAACGTCTTGCCGTCTGGTGTCCAGTCGACGCGGGTCAGGTAGATGTCGGGGTCATTGCCCAAATCGACCTTGACCTTGCCGCCCGTCGCCGGGTCGAGGACGTAGAGCTCGACCGCGACATTGGGCGTGCCCGCGGAGGGATAGCGCTGGTCGAACACCTTGGTGCCCTCGGCGCCGATCGCGGCGCGGGTGACGATCCCGACCGGCGCCTCGTCGAACCGCTCGACCGCGACCAGCCGGTCGCCCGGCGCCCACCAATAGCCGGTGCGACGATCCATTTCTTCCTGCGCGACGAATTCGGCCTCGCCCCAATGGACGGTGCCGCCGCCGTCCGTGGTCAACGCCTGGGCGGCACCACCGCCGAGCGGCTGGACGAACAGATTCTGATCGCGGACGAAGCTGACATAGCCGCCCGCCGGACTGATCACCGGATTGAGCTCGCCGCCCGGCGTATTGGTCAGGCGGTCAACCTTACCGTCGAGATGCGCGAGATAGAGATCGCCATCGAGCGGAACCAGGATCGACTTGCCGTCGGGCGCCCAGTCATAGGCGACGATACCCTTGTCGCCGGCGATGCGCGCGCGCTCGCGCTGCATCTTCTCGGCCTCGGACAGTTCGGCGCCGGTGCCGACCTTCTTCGAATCGACCAGCATCCGCTCCTCGCCGGTCGCGGTGTCGCGCGCCCAGAGATCGAACCGGCTCTTCTCGTCGGCGCGCGGCTTGAGCAAGGTCAGCAGCTTGCCATCCGGCGACAGCTTCATCGCACGCGGCTGCGATCCCGATAGATCCGGGCTGCCGAACACCCGATCGAGCGTCAGCGTGCGCTGCGCATCGTCAGCAGCCACGGCACTCGTCCCGATCGCCAGCGCCGCCGCCAGCCCGATCATCCCACCGGTCAACCATTTCCGCATGTCCTTCGCGACTCCCTGCGCACCCGACTGAATGCGGGCGTTGCCGCAGCTTATCGCGGTCGCGGAACGTTCCGTAAAGGGCCGCGCGCCGATCGACATTACCCCTTGACCTCAACTATAGTTGAGGAATTATTTCCCTGGGCACGGAGCAAATTCAATCGAAAGGATCCATCCATGCCCGGCGCCTTTATCGAGCACGTCAACATCACCGTTCGGGATCCGGAGCGCAGCGCGAAGCTGATGCACGATCTGTTCGGCTGGCATATCCGCTGGCAAGGCCCGGCACTCAATGGCGGCCGCACGATCCATGTCGGCGACGACCAATTCTACCTGGCGCTCTACACCAGCCAGGGCGCGGATACGCCCGACGACGCCTTTCGCAAGGGCCATCCGCTCAACCATGTCGGAATCGTCGTCGACGATCTCGATGAGGCAGAACGCCGCGTCGTCGCTGCGGGGCTCGATCCGTTCAATCACGGCGATTACGACCCCGGCCGGCGGTTCTACTTCTTCGACTTCGACGGTACCGAGTTCGAGCTGGTTAGTTACGGCTGAGCATTCCCTGCACGATAAAGCCCGGCGGCCTGGCTCGGCGCCAAGGCGGACGGTACGGAGTCAGGTCCTGCGGCGGAAACAGCCATTCAGGTGATCATCGACCAGCCCGCATGCCTGCATCCAGGCATAGACGATGACCGGCCCGACGAACTTGAAGCCGCGCTTGCGGAGTTGTTTCGAGACGTCTTCGGACAACGGCGTCTTGGCCGGCACATGCACGCCATCGCCCTTGAGCGGCTCGCCATCGACGAACGCCCAGCAGAATTCGGCGAAATCCTCGCCGGCATCGCGCATCGTCAGATAGGCGCGCGCATTGCCGATCGTCGCCTCGATCTTGGCGCGCGAGCGGATGATCCGCGCATCGCCGAGCAGCCGTTCGACATCGGATGAATCGAACCTGGCGACCGTCTCCGGGTCGAATCCCCGAAACACCTCGCGAAAAGCGTCGCGCTTCTTCAGGATCGTCGACCAGGACAGCCCGGCCTGGAAGCCGTCGAGCTGGAGCTTTTCCCATAATGCACGGGAATCGCGCTCGGGCACGCCCCATTCAGTATCGTGATAGGTCTGCATCTGCGGGTCCGAACCCGCCCAGGGACAGCGATTGGTCATTCGCGGTCAGATAGCGCCCCGCGCCACGCTTAGCGAGCGATCCCGCAAGCTATACCGATCGCAACCCAATTGCATTGCGCGACAGGCAAACGCCCAGCAGGATCGGCATTCCATTCGCGCGCAAGAGCAAGGAAGATCGCCATGTCCCGCTGGATCCCCCCCTGTCTCCTGCTCGCCATCTCCGTGATCGCCAGCCCAGCAGCGGCCAGCGAGCGCGCGTTCGACAAGGCGCTGACCGACTTCCGCGCGCTGCACCGCGCCGAGGTAAAACGGGCTGGTATCGTCGGCAGCAGCTTTTACGTCGTGCGCGACGGCCGGATCGCCGTCGCCGACCATCTCGGCGATCAGGACGTCGACACCAAGACGCCGGTCGACGCGCAGACCATCTATCATTGGGCGTCGATCACCAAGACCATGACCGGGATCGCGATCATGCAATTGCGCGATCGCGGGTTGCTCAAGCTCGACGACCCGATCGTCCGCTACGTCCCCGAGCTCGCCGGGGTGCATAATCCGTTCGGCGATACCGGCGAGATCACCATCCGTCAGCTGATGAGCCACAGCGCCGGCTTCGGCGGTGCGACCTGGCGCTGGCGCGACCGCGACTGGCAGCCGTTCGAGCCGCCGAGCTGGGAACAGCTCAAGGCGATGATTCCTTACACCGAGGTGAAGTTCAAACCCGGCAGCCGGTTCAGCTATTCCAACCCGGGCATCGTCTATCTCGGCCAGGTGATCGAGCGCCTGTCGGGCGAGGATTTCGAAGTCTATATCGACAAGAACATCCTCCGGCCGCTCGGCATGGTTTCGAGCTATTTCGATCGCACGCCGCTTTATCTGCTGCCGCACCGGACGCACAGTTATTACATTCGAAACGGCAAGCGCGTCGAAGCGCCATTCGATGTCGATACCGGTGTGACAGTCTCCAATGGCGGGCTCAACTCGCCGCTGCCCGACATGGCGAAATACGTTGCCTTCCTGCTCGGCGATCCAACGCGGCAGGCCGAGTATGACGTGGTTCTCAAACGTGCGTCGCTCGAGGAAATGTGGAAGCCGCAAATCTCGGCGGGCGAGGATTATACGCAGGGCCGGATGGCGAAAACGACGTGGAGCGGGCTGTCCTTCTTCCTCGACCAGACCGACGGCATCCGCATCGTCGGGCATAATGGCGACCAGAATGGCTTCCGCGCCTATCTCAGCCTGTGTCCCGACCAGCACATTGGCAGCCTGCTCACGTTCAACACCGAGACGCGGGAGGTCGAGAACGATCCCGGTAACCGCGACATGCCGGAGTCGCGGATTGCGTTGGCCACGGACAGTTTGTGCAAGGCGGTGGCGAGAAAGTAATTCCTCCCCGGAACGGGGAGGAATTTTCGATTACCGTGCCCTCAGCAGCTTCCCCGAAAACCCAACCCTTTTTCCGCCTTCAAAGGCAGGCTGGCCATTCACCATCACCAGATCGAACCCCTCGGCCATCGCGAAGGGATCGACATAGGTCGAGCGCGCCCTGACCTTCTTCGGATCGAACAGGACGAGATCGGCCTTCGCCCCCGCCCGCACCACACCGCGATCGGGCAGGCGCAGCGTCTGCGCGGGAAAGCCGGTCGCCTTGCGGACCATTTCCTCGATCGTCAGCTTCTTGTCGCGGACGACATAGTCTTCGACCAATTTGGCATAAGTACCGGTCGCGCGCGGATGTCGCATGCCGGGGCCGCCATCGGTCGAAAACGAGACGTTGGGATCGACCAGCAACGTATCCTGCAACACCTTGTCCATCGTGAAATGCGCGCCCGACCCGCCGTCTGGCCCCAGCTTGATGAGCAGGTCGGCATAATGCGTGCCCTCCTGCTGCGCCGCCTGGGCTAAGGTCTTGCCGGCATAAGGCGCGGTGCCGATCAGCAGCGCCTCCGGCCCGCCGCGGCGCGTCATCCGGGCGATCAGATAGTCGCGCAGTTCCTGCCGCCGGCTCGCCAGCACTCCGGCATAATCGGTCGGCGGCAACGCCCATTTCGGGAAGAGGATTGCGATCCCGGTATAGCCGGCCTCATAGGGATATTCGTCGGCGGTAAGATCGATCCCGCGGCGACGGAAATCGGCGACGAAGGCGAGCAATTCCCTTCCACGCTTCTCGCCTTTGCCGAACACCGACTTGAAGTGAGAAATATGCGGCCGCGCGGGCAGCGACGACGCGACCAATTCGTTGATCGACGCCTCGATCTCGTCGTCATTTTCCGAGCGCATGTGGCTCATGCAGACGCCGCCATAGCGCGCCACGACCTTGCCGAGATTGCTCAGCTCCGGCGTCTCCGAATAGATGCCGGGCACATATTCCAGGCCGTAGGAAATACCGAACGCGCCCATCCGCAGTTCGGAATCAAGCTGCCCCGCCATCCGTTCGAGCCCCACTGCGTCGGGGCGACGCACCGAATCCGCGACGCCGGCCGCGCGCCGCAAGGTGCCATGGCCGGCGAGCAAGGCGACGTTGATATCGATCCGCGCGCGATCGACCGCCTGCATCCAGCTCCTGGGATCGAGGTCGTTGCCGATTCTCGGTCCCTCGCCATCCTGGCCGAGCGTGACGGTGGTGACGCCCATCGCGAGGAACGTCTCGTAGGAATCGTGGAGCGGATCGCCATGGCTGTGCATGTCGATGAAGCCCGGCGCGAGCACCCTGCCCTCACCCGCGACGACCCGCGCGCTCGTTTCCGACACCTTGCCGCTCGCCGGCATGATCCGGGCGATCCGGTCGCCCGCGACGAGTACATTGGCAAGCCGCCCGGGTGCCCCGGTCCCGTCGACCAGCAGGACTTCCCGAAACAGCGTCGCGGGCTCGTTCAGCGCCCCGGCACGAACCGCCCAGCTCGCCAGTCCTCCGGCCGCCACCGCTCCACCGATCAGCTGTCGCCGCGTCAGGCGCTGGGACATGAGTCCTCCCTCTCTCGTTCTAGATCCCGAACTGGCAGACTAATCGCGATCCGATCGTTCCCGCCATAGATTGAAAGGGAGCAGCCATAGACCGCCGGCATAGGCGCAAGATCGCGGCCGGCCGCGCCAGCACGAAAAAGGGCGCGGAGATCACCCTCCGCGCCCTTTCTATTCTCGCGAGACGACGCTGTTTAGGCGGCGTTATCGCCACGCGTGTCGCGGCGCTCGGCGATACGCGCCGACTTGCCGGTGCGGCCACGCAGATAATAGAGCTTGGCACGACGCACCGCGCCCTTGCGGACCACTTCGATGCTGTCGATGTTGGGCGAATAGAGCGGGAAGACGCGCTCGACGCCCTCACCGAACGAAATCTTGCGCACGGTGAAGTTCGAACCCATGCCCTTGTTCGAACGCGCGATGCACACGCCTTCGTAATTCTGGACGCGGGTGCGTTCGCCTTCGACCACCTTCACGCCGACGCGCAGCGTATCGCCCGGGCGGAATTCGGGAATCTTCTTGGCCTCTACGAACTTCGCAATGTTCTCGGCCTCGAGTTGCTGGATGATGTTCATCTCAGTCGTCCTTCTTTCGTCGCCGCGCGCCAGAGGGAGGCTGGACCCGAGCGCCCTCGTGGCGCTCCCAAAGATCCGGTCTCCGTAACCGTGTATCTGTCTCGGCCATCGACTTTCGCCAGGCCGCGATCTTCGCATGATCCCCCGATCGCAGCACTTCGGGGATCGTGCGCCCTTCCCATTCGACAGGTCGGGTATAATGCGGATATTCGAGAAGGCCGCTTTCGAAGCTCTCTTCATCTCCGCTGGAAGGCGCGCCCATTACGCCGGGAAGCAGCCGAATGCAAGCGTCCAGCAGCACCAGCGCCCCTATCTCTCCGCCCGACAGGACATAGTCGCCGATCGACACCTGTTCGACCGGTCGTGCGTCGAACAATCGCTCGTCGAATCCCTCGAACCGGCCGCACAAAACGATGGCACCGGGACCCGCCGCAAGCTCGCGCACACGCTCTTGGGTCAATGGCTTCCCGCGAGGTGTCATCGCCAGGATCGGGCGGCCGTCCGCGACGCTGTCGAGCGCGCTCGCCACCACGTCGACGCGGAGCACCATGCCCGCTCCGCCACCGGCCGGCGTGTCGTCCACCGTGCGATGTTTGTCGATCGCGAAGTCGCGGATGTTGACCGTATCGAGGCTCCATTTGCCCTCGCCCAGTGCACGCCCCGCCAGCGAGGTGCCGAGCGGACCGGGGAACATGTCGGGATAGAGGGTGAGGATGGTGGCGGCGAAAGTCATGCCATCCGCCCCGTCTTGAGCGCGACCGCCCAACCGGCGCTGCCATTCGCATCGGCGCGCCGGGCAGCGGCGGCGTGGTCATAGTCGATCGCGCGGAGCGTTACCGCCAAACCATCGACAATCGCGTAGCGCGCGCAAGGATCGCCGACCTCCACGCGATAAGGGACGGGATGATCGTCATCATAGGCCTGCAAGCCCACCGAGCCGGGATTGGCGATGGTCCGGCCGTCTTTCAACGTCACGATGAGCGGCAGATGCGTATGTCCGCACAGGATCAACGGCTCGCCGCGATCCCCTGCCCGTTCGACCATCTCGGCAACGGTCGCTTCGCGGGCCGCGCCGCTATCGACGGTATAGAGAAAATGCTCGAGATCGTCGGTCGGCGTGCCGTGACACAGCAGCACGTCCGACAACAAGTGCAGCGTCAGCGGTAGGCTCGCCAGCCATTGGAGGTGACGGTCGCTCAAGGCATCGCGGGCAAAGGCGTCGCTCGCGCCCATCCGTGCGCGATCGATGGTCAGCAATTGGCGCTCATGGTTCCCCGCGATCGTCGGCCAGTCGAGATCCATCAACAGATTGGCGGTTTCCGCCGGCCAGAGCGGCCCCGACAGCGAATCCCCGAGATTGGCGAACCCTGTGCAGCCTTGCGTCTCGGCGTCGGCAATCACCGCCTCGAGTGCGGGCAAGTTGCCGTGGATATCGGTCAGGATCGCGATCCGGCTCATGTCCTACTCCCGCGCAGGGAGGTAGCGGACGTAAAGACGCAAGGATCGAGTTTCATCGTTCGACCATTGCCTGCGCTGCCCGAGACGGCAAGTGGCGCCTCATCCGCCGACCCGAAAATGGCGGCAGACGGGAATGCGCGATCACGTCTTCCCTTTTGCCGCCGGCCGTCATCCCCGCTAGAGGCGCGCCGGCCATGAGTGACGCTACCTCTTCCGCCCTGGGATTCGATTTCGGCACCACCAATACCGTGGTCGCCGCGGCGAATGGCGATACCGCCGATCTCGTCATGCTCGACGGGCCGGAAGGCAAAGATGCCGTCTTCCGCTCGGCCTTGTGCTTTTGGGAGGAAGGCGATTCCAGGGTCGCGCTCGGCGCCGATGCCGGCCCCTGGGCGATCCGCGACTATCTCGACTTCCCGCAGGGCAGCCGCTTCATCCAGTCGTTCAAGTCGGTCGCGGCGAGTGCGAGCTTCGAACACGCCACCATCTTCGAACGTCGCATGCGGTTCGAGGATCTGGGGCAGTTGTTCCTGCGCAAGCTGATTGCCCGATCGGGTGGGCGATTGGGACAGACCGCATCGCGCATTATCGTCGGGCGTCCGGTCGAGTTCGCCGGCAGCCGCCCCGACGAGGCACTCGCCAGGCAGCGTTACGACTTGATGTTCGCCGCGCTCGGCACCGAGATCCACTATGTCTACGAACCGCTCGGCGCCGCGTTCAGTTACGCCTCGCGTGTCACCGACCCGGCGACGATCCTGGTCGCCGATTTCGGCGGCGGCACCAGCGACTTCTCGGTGGTGCGGATAGAGGCGCCGGGCGCGCCACGCCGCTGCACGCCGCTGGGCCATGCCGGCGTCGGCATCGCCGGCGACCGGTTCGACGCGCGGATCATCGACAATCTGGTAATGCCGTTGCTCGGTAAGGGCGGGTCCTATCGCTCTTTCGACAAAATACTCGATATTCCCGGTGGTTATTTCAGCGACTTCGCGGATTGGTCGAAACTGGCGCTGATGCGCAATCGGCGCACCTTGGCCGAGCTCGAGAAGCTCCGCCGCGCCGCGCTGGATCCGGCCGCGATCGGCCGGATGATCGCGGTGATCGACCAGGAACTCGGCTATCAATTGTACGACGCCGTCGGCCAGCTCAAACGCGCGCTGTCGGCATCCGACCATGCCCATTTTCATTTTGCCGGCGCTGGCCTCGCGATCGAGGCGGATGTCACGCGCGACGCGTTCGAAACCTGGATCGCACCCGATATCACGCGGATCGAAGCCGCCGCCGATCGCGCGCTCACAGCCGCCGATATCGTGCCAGCAGATGTCGATCGCGTCTTCCTGACCGGCGGCACCTCGTTGACCCCGCGCATCCGGCGCTTGTTTGCAGACCGCTTTGGCGAGGAGCGTATCGCGTCAGGCGGCGAGCTAACCTCGATCGCGCATGGATTGGCGTTGATCGGGCAGCAGGACGATCTCGCCGCCTGGGCGGCGTGAGGTGAAATGCCAGGCCGGCGTCAGGCCTGATCGGCAAATGCCGCGGCGACCACCAGCCGTTCGCTGTCCCACTCAGGAACCGCTTCGGGGCGCATCGGCACCATGAAGCGCTTGCCGGGCTTGCCGCCCTCGGCCGGGCGCTCGATCTCGATCACGTCGCCCGCGCCGAAATTCTCGATCAATACGATATGACCGAGCGGCTCGCCGGCGTCGGACACAACCGGCAGGCCAAGCAGATCGGCGTGATAATATTCGCCCTCGCCCAGCGGCGGCAGCGACGATCGCGGTACGGTGAGTTCGGTGCCGCGCAGTTTCTCCGCCGCGGTGCGGTCGGGGATTTCGGCGAAGCGCGCTATCGCACCCTGCGGCGTGATGCGCAGCGCCTTCAGCGTCAGCGCGCCGGCGTTGAAGCTTTTATGCGGCTTCAGGTCCTCGGCGAAGACCTTCAGGCGGACTTCCCCCGTCACGCCGTGTGCGCCGGTGACAACGGCAAGCGTGACGGGCAAGTCTCCCCGCCCAATTGTGGGAGGGGTCGGGAGAGGGTCTGTTTTTAGCGGCATCGCTTGCGACATGCCCTCCCAGTGACGATGGCGCAATCGGGTCGAAATGCGCCCCGCGCATTTCTCAATCATGCCGGGGCATGATTGACCCGTTGCGTCATCTCATTCCCCTCCCGCAAGCGGGAGGGGAATGATAGGCATCAGCCCTCAGCCGGAGCTTCGGCGCTTTTGGCCTCTTCGGCACCGGTATCGCCGGCGTCGGCGTCCGGGGTCGCTTCGTTGGCGGGCGCTTCCTCGGCAGCGGCTTCGACAGCAGGAGCCTCTTCAGCGGCCGGAGCTTCCTCGGCGGCAGCCACTTCAACGGGCGGGGTTTCTTCAGCAACCGCCTCGGCAACGGCTTCGGCCTCGGGGGTCGGCTCTTCGGTCGCGGCTTCGACCTCGATGGCGATCACTGCTTCGGCCTCGGCCTGCTTCGCGGCGGTGGCGGCTTCGGCAGCCTCGGCGGCCTTCGACGCACGCTCTTCAAGGCGCTCCTTGGCCTTCTCGCCCGGCTCACCCTTCTTCGGGTTGTTGCGGGCCGCACGCTCCTTCACGCCGGCGACGTCGAGGAACCGGGCAACGCGGTCGGTCGGCTGCGCACCGACGCCCAGCCAATGCTTGGCGCGATCGGCGTCGAGCACGACGCGCTTCTCGTCATCCTTGCCGAGCAGCGGGTTGTAGTTGCCGATCTTCTCGATGAACTTGCCGTCACGCGGGCTGCGCGCGTCGGCAACGACGATGCGATAGTACGGACGCTTCTTCGAACCGCCGCGCGAAAGACGAATGCTCAGTGCCATTTTACTTCAACTTCCTTAGTTAGATTTCTGAAATTACTTCTTTTTCACGTTCATGAAATTCTGGAACCCCGGCGGCAGCTTGGCCCCTGTGCCGGGCAGGCCGGGAAGCCCGCCCATCTGGTTCATCGCGTCACCCAGTTCGGGCCCGCCCATCGCGTTGCCGAGACCGCCGAGGCCGCCGCCGGGGCCGCCCTTGCCGAGCATCGCCATCATGCCTTTCAGCCCGCCCATCTTCTTGATGCGCTTCATGGCCGTGGCCATTTCCTGGTGCATCTTGATCAGCTTGTTGACGTCCTGAACGGTCGTCCCCGATCCGTTGGCGACGCGGATCTTGCGCTTGGCGTTGAGCAGTTCGGGCTTGCTGCGTTCCTTGGGCGTCATCGAGGTGATGATCGCGTCCATCCGGAGCAGGATGCGGTCGTCCATCCCCGATTGCGACATCGCGGCCTGCGCCTTCTTCATGCCGGGGATCATCCCCGCCAGCGCGCCGATACCGCCCATCTTCTTCATCTGCTGCAACTGGCTGCGCAGATCGTTCATGTCGAACTGACCCTTGGACAGCCGCTGCGCCATGCGCTCGGCATCTTCCTGCTGGATCGATTCGGCGGCTCGCTCGACCAGGCTGACGACGTCGCCCATGCCGAGGATGCGGCCCGCCACGCGGCTGGGGTGAAAACCCTCGATCGCATCGAGCTTTTCACCGGTGCCCGCGAACTTGATCGGCTTGCCGGTGACCGCGCGCATCGACAGGGCGGCGCCGCCACGAGCATCGCCATCCATGCGGGTCAGCACGACGCCGGTCAGCGGCACCTGGTCGGAGAAGGCCCGCGCGACGTTGACCGCGTCCTGACCGGTCAGGCTGTCGACGACGAGCAGGATTTCCTGCGGCTTCGCGATGTCGGCGACGGCCTTCATCTCGTCCATCAGGCCTTGATCGACGTGCAGACGGCCCGCAGTGTCGAGCATCAGCACGTCGAAGCCCTGCAGCTTCGCCGCCTGGACAGCGCGGCGCGCGATATCGACCGGCTGCTGCCCCTGGACGATCGGCAGGGTCGCGACCTCGGTCTGCTCACCCAGGATCGCCAGCTGTTCCTGTGCGGCCGGGCGATTGACGTCGAGCGACGCCATCAGCACCTTCTTGCGATCGCGGCCGCCTTGACCGCTGGTCAGGCGCTTGGCGATCTTGGCGGTCGTCGTGGTCTTGCCCGAGCCCTGCAGGCCGACCATCATCACCACCGCAGGCGGCGTCACGCCGAGGTTGAGCTCGCTCTCGTCGGCACCGAGCATCTCGACCAGGCCGTCATGGACGATCTTGACGACTTGCTGCCCCGGCGTGATCGAACGCAGCACTTGCTGGCCGACCGCCTGTTCGGTGATCTTGTCGACGAAATCGCGCGCGACCGGCAGAGCGACGTCCGCCTCGAGCAACGCGACGCGCACTTCACGCATCGCCGCGCGCACATCCGCCTCGGTCAGCGCGCCACGGCCACGCAACCGGTCGAATACGCCGCCAAGACGATCGCTCAGGCTGTCGAACATAAACAAATAACTCCCATCCGAGCCCCAAAACGCACAAAGCGCCGGCGGACGAAACCTCGTCGGCCGGCGTCACCACATGGGTGCTCCTTGTCGCGTTCGCAAAGGGAACGGTGCCGGCCCGATAACGGCTCGGCCGGAAAAACGCAACCCGGCCTTAGCCCCTTAACATCTTCTTGACCTCACAGTGCCATCAGCAGGGCTGGATAGAGCCGCGGACGCGCGGTGTCGAAGAAGGGGATTTGGGGCATGAGCGAACCGGCCGCAGCCCGGCGCGATCTGTTGAGCGGCGCGATCACGGTCGCCGCGATCCTGATGTTCATCGGCACCGGCAGCCAAGTGCTGTCGATGATCCTGAGCAACTGGATGCACCATGACGGCGGCGTCGACCAGACGCTGATCATCGCCCTGCTCCTCAATGTCGCCCTGATCCTGTTCGGGTGGCGCCGTCATCGCGACCTGGCCAACGAAGTCACCGTGCGTACCGCCGCCGAGGAACGCGCCAACGTCCTCGCCTCCAAGGACCCGCTCACCGGATTCCTCAATCGCCGCAGCCTGGCCGAGGAAGGCGCCGCGATGCTGGTCCGCGCCGACCGTCGTCACAAGGCGATGGCGCTGATGATGCTCGACCTCGACCATTTCAAGACGGTCAACGACATGCATGGTCATACCGTCGGCGACGCGCTGCTGCGCGCCGTGGCCGACGAGATGGCGACCGCATTGCCCGAAAGCGCGTTGCTCGCGCGGTTCGGCGGCGACGAGTTCGCCTGCGCGATGCTGTTCGATCCGCAGAATCCCGACAGCGTAGAGCGCGTCGCCGAACGCCTGGTGTCGCGGATGAGCCAGCCCTTTCATGTCGAGGGGCTCAACCTCCACGTCACCTGCTCGATCGGCATCGCCCGCAGCGATCGCGACGCGGCGACGATCGACGCTTTGCTCCGCTCCGGCGATATCGCGATGTATGCGGCCAAGAATGCCGGGCGAAATCGCCACGCCTGGTTCGACGTATCGATGGAGCGTGAGCTCCAGTCGCGCAACGAACTCGAGAGTTCGCTCCGGGTCGCCATTCCGCGCGGCGAGATCGTCCCCTATTTCGAGCAGCAGATCGACCTGGTCACCGGCCGGCTGACCGGCTTCGAGGTGCTGGCGCGCTGGGAGCATCCGCAACGCGGCGTGATGATCCCCGACCAGTTCATCCCGATCGCCGAGGAAACCGGGATGATCGCGGATTTGTCGATATCGTTGATGCGTCAGGCATTCCTGTCGGCGCGCGACTGGCATCCGCAGCTGCAATTGTCGGTCAACATCTCGCCTTGGCAGCTCAAGGACCCCTGGCTGGCGCAAAAGATCATCAAGCTGCTCACCGAAACGGGGTTCACCCCGAGCCGGCTGGAGATCGAGATCACCGAGAGCGCACTGTTCGACAATCTGGCGATGGCGCAATCGATCGTCGCCAGCCTGAAGAACCAGGGCATCAAGCTCGCCCTCGACGATTTCGGCACTGGCTATTCAAGCCTGGCGCATCTCCGCGCGCTGCCGTTCGATCGCATCAAGATCGACCGCAGCTTCGTCATGTCGGTCAACCAGAATGCCGAGAGCGCCGCGATCGTCAACGCGATCGTCGGCCTCGGTGAAAGCCTCAATTTGCCGATCACCGCGGAAGGGATCGAAGACAAGGCGATCGAGGAACGCCTGCGTAGCCTGGGCTGCGCGCGCGGCCAGGGCTATGTCTATGGCCGCCCATTGACGGCGGGCAATGCCCGCCGCCTGCTCGCCGAGCGCCGCTTGCTGATCGCACCCGACGCCGCCGAGGTCATCGCGGAGTCCGATCCTGCTACCAGCCGGCGCCTGGCTGTCTGAGATATTCGCGCTCGATCACGGTCGAGCGCCGGCCCAGTGCCCGATTGCGCGAGGGAAAGCGCCCGAACCGCTCGATCACCGCGGCATGATCGTGTGCGAACCCCAGATTCTGCTCGTCGCCAAGCACGGTGAAGCGCTCGATGCTCAGCCGCTGCAGCTCCGGATCCTCGGCATGCATCAACGGCATATAGAGAAACGCGCACCGCTCGGTCGGCAACTTGCGATCGAACCCGCGCAACAGCCCGTACAGGGTCAGTTCGCGCGCCAATCCGTCATGTTCGAACGCCTCGCCCTCATCGCGGAACATGTTGCGCGAGAATTGGTCGATCAGGATGATCGCGGCGAGCAAGGTATCGGGCGTACCCCGCCACCCCCAAGCCGCGCTTTCCGCTACTTTCAGCCTGAGCGGTCCGAACCGTTCGGCGATCGCCTCGTCGAGCGTGATCGACTTGACCCAATGCTGTTCCTCGCTCAGCTCCTCGAACCAGAAGTGCAGCACGCGCGCCGCCTCGTCGTGGACTTCCCCGCGCTTCGCTCCTAGATCGTCGCCCATGTCATCCCTTCCGCAGCCCGAGGTAATCAGTCTCGGGTGCCGCCTCAACATCGCAGAGAGCGAGACGATCCAGCGCATGCTGGACGGCCGTGATGTCGTGGTGATCAATAGCTGCGCCGTAACCAACAGCGCGGTCAAGCAGACGCGCACCGCGATCCGCCGCGCTCGCCGGGCGCGGCCGGGAGCGATGCTCGCGGTGACCGGCTGCGCGGCGCAGATCGACCCGGCAAGCTTCGCCGCCATGCCCGAAGTCGATCGCGTGATCGGCAATGGCGAGAAATTGCTGCCCGAAGCCTGGGCGTCGAGCGACACGCTTATCGTCGGCGACATGGCGCGGGTGACGGAAATCGCGCCGCATCTTGCCATTGCCATCGACCAGGCGCGAGCGTTCGTCGAGGTGCAGAATGGCTGCGACCATCGCTGCACTTTCTGCGCGATCCCGTTCGGACGCGGCCCCAGCCGGTCGGCGCCGGCCGGCGCGGTGATCGAGGCGATCGAGCGCGTGGTCGCAGAAGGCAAGAACGAGGTCGTGCTGACCGGGGTCGACCTGACCAGCTACGGCCACGATCTGCCGGGAAGTCCGACGCTCGGCAGCCTGGTCGAGCGTATCCTGTCGCGGGTCCCTGTCCTTCAGCGGCTACGCCTGTCCTCGATCGACGCACCGGAGATCGACGACCGGCTGTTCGAGTTGCTGACGCAGGAGATGCGGGTGATGCCGCATCTCCATCTGTCGCTCCAGGCGGGTGACGACATGATCCTCAAGCGCATGAAGCGCCGCCACTCACGCGCCGATGCGGTGCGGCTGGTCGAACGGCTCAAGACCGCACGCCCCGATATCGCGATCGGCGCCGACCTGATCGCGGGCTTTCCGACCGAAGACGCCGCGATGGCGGCGAACAGCCTGGCGCTGATCGACGATTGCGACATCGTCCATGCCCATATCTTTCCCTACAGCCCGCGCGCCGGAACGCCCGCCGCCCGGATGCCCCAGGTCGAGTTGGAGGTGCGTCGCGAACGCGCTGCGCGGTTGCGGGAGGCTGCGGCGAAGCGCAAGGCGGCCTGGCTCGACAGCCTGATCGGCACGACGCAAGAGGTGCTGGTCGAAGCGCCCGGCAACCGCGGGCATGGCGCAAATTTCGCCGATTTCGCCCTGGGTGGCAGCCATGCGGTGGGCTCCATCTTGCCGATTGTCATCGACCCTGCCCATATCCGGCATCCCCGCCAAAGCGCGGGAGACGAAGAAAGAGAAATGGCCGTGACCGCATGAGCACCACCCCATCCTGGCACCAGCGCCTGCTCGGCGGATTCAAGCGCACGTCCGATCGTCTGGTCGGTAACCTCGCCGGCCTCGGCACCGCGCGGCTCGACGATGCGACGCTCGACGATATCGAAGAAGCGCTGATCGCCTCCGATCTCGGTCCCGCAACGGCAAAACGCATCCGCGACCGGCTGGCCGAGGGCAGTTTCGAACGCGGCATGGAAGAGCTCGGCATCCGTCTGGTCGTCGCCGAGGAAATCGAGAAGGTCCTCGAAAAGGTCGCCAAGCCGCTTGAGATCGAAGCCTTTCCTCGCCCCCAGGTCATCCTGGTGATCGGCGTCAACGGATCGGGCAAGACCACGACCATCGCCAAGCTCGCGCATTGGCTGGTCGAGCAGGATTACGGCGTGATGCTGGCCGCGGGCGATACATTCCGCGCGGCGGCGATCGGCCAGCTCGCGACCTGGGCCGACCGCGTCGGCGTTCCGATCGTCAAGGGCGCCGAGGGCGGCGACGCCGCAGGCATCGTGTTCGAAGGCGTCAAGCAGGCAACCGACAAGGGTATCGACGCGCTGATCGTCGACACTGCCGGACGACTCCAGAACAAACGCGAGCTGATGGACGAGCTCGCCAAGATCCGCCGCGTGCTCGGTCGGATCAACCCGGCATCGCCGCATGACGTCATCCTGGTGCTCGACGCCACCACTGGGCAGAACGCGCTCAGCCAGATCGAAGTGTTCAGGGAAGTCGCGGGCGTGACCGGCCTGGTCATGACCAAGCTGGACGGCACCGCGCGCGGCGGCGTGCTGGTCGCGGCGGCCGAACAATTCGGCCTGCCGATCCACGCCATCGGGGTGGGCGAGACGCTGAGCGACTTGCGCCCGTTCGACCCCAAGGAAGTTGCCCGAATCATCGCGGGCGTCGAGGAGCTGGTGCGATGAGCACGACGAGCAAGAATGGCACCGCCGGCCTGCGCCTGGCGATCGATTATGCGCCGCTGGTGATCTTCTTCCTGGTCAATTTCCTCGCGCCCCAGGCGCTGACCATGAAGCTCGTGTCGAGCTTCAGCCATTCGCTGTCCGATCTCGATCAGATGTCGGCATTGGTGGTGTCGCGGGCGATCGTCGCGACTGCCGCCTTCATGCTGGCGACCGTGGTCGCGCTGATCGTGTCGCGGCTGAAGCTCGGCAGCATCTCGCCCATGCTGTGGATTTCGGGGGCGTTGGTGATCGTGTTCGGCGGGCTGACCATCTATTTCCACGACCCCAAGTTCATTCAGATGAAGCCGACCTTCGTCTACACCGTGTTCGCGGCGATCCTGGGATTCGGGCTGATCACCGGCAGACCCCTGCTCGAACAATTGCTCGGCACGGCATATCCGGGCCTGTCGCCGCTCGGCTGGCAGAAGGTGACGCGGAACTGGGCGCTGTTCTTCCTCGGCATGGCGATCCTCAACGAGCTGGTCTGGCGCAACACCAGCTTCGATTTCTGGACCGCCTTCAAATTGTGGGGCGCGATCCCGATGACTTTCATCTTCGCGCTCGCCAACGTGCCGATGATGATGAAGCACGGCCTTATGAGTGACGTCGGCGACGCGGCGGCCATGGAACTCCCGCCCGAGTGAAGAAACGGCGATTTAGTTTTCCAGGCAGGAACGTTGCCATGCTCCGCGCCGTTCTAGGCAGATCTGGAGGAGCGATTTTCATGCACTTTGAAGCCCGACGCGACGTGTCACGCCGCGACCTGCCGGCCACCCGCTCTTGACCGCCCGCTCCCCAATGGCGGCGTGGAGTGGCCTGGCGTTCGACAGCTGGGCGTTGGCCTGGGAAGCGTCGACAGTAGTCGGCCTGCGCCTCGCCGAAATCGCACGCGGCGACGGCACGTTGGCCGAAACTTCGCTGATGACATCCGAAAAGATATCCGCGGCGATCGAATTGCAGGCTTCGTTGGTCGCCGGCGGGCTGACACTGACGCCGTTGCAGGGCGCCGAACGTGCCGTTCGACTGTATCGCCGAAAGGTCCGGGCCAATCGGCGCCGATTGAGCGCCGCCGCACGGAAATAAGCGGCGCGCTCCGGGACTAGCCCGACCGGCCGCTTCATGCTTAGGCGCAGCTCATGAAAGCCGATAACAACCGGGTCTTGATCATCGCACTGGCCGCCAATGTCGGCATAGCGGTGGCCAAGTTCGTCGCGGCGGCGATCACCGGGTCGTCGGCGATGCTGACCGAAGGCGTGCACAGCCTGGTCGATTCCACCAATCAGTTGCTGCTGATGTACGGGCAGAAGCGTGCCGCCAAACCGGCCGACGCGCTTCATCCCGCGGGATATGGGCGAGAACTCTATTTCTGGAGCTTCGTCGTCGCGTTGCTGGTGTTCGCGCTGGGCGCGGGCGTGTCGGTCTATGAAGGCGTGATACACGTCATCGAGCCCGAGCCGGCGGTGTCGCCGTTGATTGCCTATGGCGTGCTGGCGATCGCGTTCGCGCTGGAGGGCGGGTCGACCCTCGCCGCGTTCCGCGAATTCAATGCCGCGCGCCGCGGCCAGTCCTGGTTACAGGCACTGACCTCGACCAAGGATGCGACCACTGTGATCGTGCTGCTGGAGAATGGCGCGGCGATGGCGGGTATCCTGATCGCAGCGGTCGGGCTGGCGCTGTCGCAAGTGACCGCCGATCCGCGATTCGACGGCGTCGCGTCGGTGCTGATCGGCTTGTTGCTCGGCGTGGTCGCGATCTTCCTGGCGCGCGAAGCCAAGGGCCTGCTGATCGGCGAGGCGGCCGATCCCGAACTGATTGCCGGCATTCGCCGCGCGGCGACGCGCCAGGGCATCATGGGCGTGGGCGAGATCATGACGATCCACAACGCGCCGACCCAGATCGTCGCGGCGGTCAATGTGGACTTCGACAATCGCCTGAGCGCAGGCGATGTCGAGCGGATCGTCGACGCCATCGAGCGCGATCTTCAGGCCGAATTTCCCAGCATCTATCGGGTCTATGTCCGCCCACACGAGGATGCCGGAATGAAATTGGACGCGCGCGGGTTGATCAGGACGTGACGACGACGGAGTCGCGCGGCGATTAGGCGTTTGGGCAAGCGGCGACTAAGAGTGCGGTTTCGACGGCTTTCCAGCGGGAGAGCGACCGGCGTGGCTCGCTTTAGTCGCAGGAGGTGTCCGATGGAATTGAATCGCCTGCTTCCCCAACATCAGGTTTCGCCGGCGCCGATCGATAGCTTCGTCATCCGAATGCTGCGCGACGACGAGCGATCGCGCGACAGTGATGCCGGGACTGCCCGAGCGATGACCGAGGACATGCAGCATGCCTCCTCGACCTTGTTCCGTGGTGCGGCGTTCCTAGGCGCCTGCCTGCGGACGCCGGTCGCACATGACGTCGAAAGCGGATCGCCCGCGATCGCCGGCCGCTATCGCGCCAAGGTGATCGGCAACGGGCTGCGCGAGCTCGATCGCTTTCTCAACCTGTTAATCGACGCCGCTTCGACAGCGGAAGGGCTCCCCGTCCGTCCCGGCCAACGCAACACGGCCAACAAGCTATCCGCCTATCGCGCGGCGAAATCGCTGCCGAACCACGACGACGCCCGGTTGCGCGCCCTGGGACGATCGCGCGACTGTCTGTTCCACTGCGGCGGGCGCGTCCGGCGCGGCGATCGGCGCGGCGCGGCGGCGATGACCGTGGGTTGGTCGGCACGGGCCGGATGCGACGCGCCGCTCGATCGCGTAATGGTCGGCCAGAACGTGACGGTGACGCGCGGCGACCTGGACGATGTCTGTCTTTTCTATCGCCGAATCGCCCACGATCTGTGCGGCGACGTCTGTCGAGCGCCGGCCGCGGCGTTACGCTGAGCTTCGCCCAACGAAAAAGGGCCCCGCCGACGCGGAGCCCTTCGTCATTCTATCGTGACGGCGATCAGCCGACGACGCTGTCGTAGATCCGCCCGGCTTCGTCCCAGTTCACGACGTCCCACCACGCCTTCAGATAGCCCGGCCGGTCGTTCCGATAGGTCAGATAATAAGCGTGCTCCCACACGTCATTGGCCAGGATCGGCGTGCCCTTGTCCTTGGCATCGTCCATCAGCGGATTGTCCTGGTTGGGCGTCGAAACCACCTTCAGCGCGCCCGACGAATCGGCGATCACCCAGGCCCAGCCCGAACCGAACTGGCCCGCGCCCTTGCCGTTGAAATCTTCCTTGAGCTTGTCGAGCCCGCCATAGGCGTCGATCGCCGCGGCGAGCTTGCCTGACGGCTGGGTGGTGCCGGCCGGGGCCATGATCTTCCAGAAGAAATCGTGATTCCAATAGCCGCCGCCATTGTTGCGGACCAAGGCCGGCAGCGACGAGATCATGCCGAAGATTTCCTCGATCGTCTTGCCTTCGAGCTTCGGATCGGCGGCAACGCCTTCGTTGAGCTTCGCGGTATAGGCCGCGTGATGCTTATCATGATGATATTTCATCGTTTCTTCGCTGATCGTCGGTTCCAGCGCGTTATAGGCATAGGGCAGCGGGGGGAGTTCGAAAGCCATGAGGTTCCTCCGTCTTATTGAGCGGCTTTAAGAGACGTCGCGACGCGAACGCCCGTGTCCGCCAAATGGGTCCGCGGCTGTCGTTGCGCAAGCGATTCCATCGCCCGTGCGAGGCGTTCTATCCCGGCAACAGGTCGTGGCGTCTGAGCGCGTGGCGCAACTGGTCGTAACTCAGCCCCAAGGCGTCCGCGGTCTGGCGCTGGTTGAAGCGGTTGGCGGCCAGTGCCTTGGTCAGCACGTCACGCTCGAACCGCGCGACGCGGCTCTTGAAATCGCCCGGCTCGCTCTCGCCGGGCGGCGGTGGCGGGGCCGCGATATGGTCGACCATCGGCGCGGGCTGCGTGCTGGCGCCCGGGCGATGCGGCGACTGGAACGGATCGAATTCGATATGCGCGATCGGTCCGTCCTGTTCCCAGCGATAAACCGCGCGCTCGATGACATTGCGGAGTTCGCGGACGTTGCCTGGCCAGCGATAGTCGATCAGCGAATCGAGCGCTTCGGGCGAGAAGCCGTGCCAATCGCGGTTCATTTCCGCCGCCATCCGGCGTCCGAAATGTTCCGCGAGTACCGGCACGTCGCCCGGCCGCGCGCGCAAGGGCGGCAAGGTCACGACCTCGAAGCTCAACCGGTCGAGCAGGTCGGCGCGGAACTGGTGCCGCTCGACCTTTTCGGGCAGATGTTCGTTGGTGGCCGCAACGATGCGGACGTCGACACGGATCGGATGCGACGCACCGATCCGGGTAACCTCGCCATATTCGACCGCACGCAGCAATCGCTCCTGCGCGGCCATGCTGAGCGTGCCGAGTTCGTCGAGGAACAACGTGCCGCCATCGGCTTCCTCGAACCGCCCTGCCCGCGCCTTGGTCGCGCCGGTGAACGCGCCCGCCTCATGGCCGAACAATTCCGCCTCGATCAATGTCTCGGGCAATGCCGCGCAATTCATGATGATCAACGCCTGGTCCCAGCGCGGGCTGAGCCGATGGAGGCGCTCGGCGACCAGTTCCTTGCCGGTTCCGCGTTCGCCGATCACCAGTACCGGACGGTCGAGCGCGGCCGCCCGGCTGGCGCGTTCCAGCGCGTCGAGAAAGGGTCCCGATTGCCCGATAACCTGCGTCGTCCGTTCCATGCCCACGACTTGGTGTATTTTCCCAATGTTTGGCAAGTGCAAATCGCCAATCGCGCTCCAGCTCCGAGCGAAAACCGCAGAATTCTGCGGTTTTTCGGAATTGGCACGCCCCCTGCAATACCTCCAGCATCGCCGGTTGATCGGCACGAAACACTAGGGAGTAAGAACAATGCAGTCGGTTTCAAATGGTCTGGGTCGCACTTTGGTGGTGGTCGCCAGCACCTTCGTTTGCGGTTCGGCGCTGATGCTCGCGGCCGTTGGCCCGGGCCTGGCGCAGGCCAATCCGGCTCCGCAGGTTCCCGTCGCGCTCAAGGCGTGACGGACAGCCGCCGGGGCGGGTTTCCCCCTTGCTTCCCGCCCCGGCGGTCCCACCAATCCGAGTAAAGCGTAAATTCCGAGGAGTAACACCAACATGGGCATTTTTTCGCGCACCCGCGACATCATCGCCGCCAACTTCACCGACCTTTTGGACAAGGCGGAAGATCCGGCGAAGATGATCCGCATGATCATCCTGGAGATGGAAGAGACGCTGGTCGAGGTTCGCGCCTCCGCCGCGCGGACCATCGCCGACCAGAAGGAAATGCGTCGCCACATCGCCAAGCTCAGCCAGCTCGAGGAAAGCTGGACCGAGAAGGCGGAGCTGGCGCTGTCGAAGGATCGCGAAGACCTGGCCAAGGCGGCCCTGGTCGAGCGCCAGAAGGCGACCGACATGGTCGTCGAGCTCAGCCAGCAGATCACCGTGCTCGACGAAGCACTTCGGGGTTCGGAAGAGGATATCGCCAAGCTTCAGAAGAAGCTGAGCGAGGCGCGCAACCGCCAGTCCTCGATCGCCACCCGGCTGGAGAGCGCGAACAACAAGTTCAAGATCCGCGAGGTCTATTCGGCCGGCCGCACCCAGGACGCCTTCTCGCGCTTCGATGTGCTCGAGCGCCGGGTCGATCTGGCCGAAGGCCGCGCCGAGGCGCTCAACCTGGGCGGTCAGCCCAAGACGCTCGAGGAAGAGATCGCCGAGTTGAAGGCATCCGAAAAGGTCGATGCCGAACTCGAAGCGCTCAAGGCTCGGCTCAACAAAAAATAAGGACCTGAGCGATGGACGAACTATTTGTACCAATCGCGATCGTTGGGATGCTCTTCATCGGGCTCCCGTGGATCATCCTGCACTACCTTACCAAGTGGCGGCAGGCCCCCAAGATCACGAATGAGGATGAGAAGCTGCTGGATGAGCTCTACTCGCTCGCCCGCCGCCTCGAGGACCGCGTTTCGACGGTCGAGCGCATCGTCGCTGCCGACCATCCCGACTGGAAAGTGAGCATGCCGCTCGCCGAGCCGGCCGACCAAATCGCTTCACGGAGCAACTGAGATGTCCGCTAGCCGCACCAAATTCTACCTGGACAAGCAGAACAAGAAGTTCCTGGGTGTCTGTGCCGGTATTGCCGACTATACGGGGATCGACGTCACCGTCGTCCGGGTCGGGACCGTCATCCTCTCGCTGGTGACCTCGGGCTGGGTCATTCCCGCCTATTTCATCACCGCCTGGCTGGCCCCGTGCAAGCCGTTCGGCCTGTACGACGACGCCGAGGATGCGAAATTCTGGCAGGGCGTGCGCTCGAACCCGAGCCGCTCGACCGCCGAGGTCCGCTCCAAGTTCCGCGACCTCGACCGCCGGCTCGCCGACATCGAGACGCTCTACACCAGCCGCAACACCCGCCTGGCCGACGAGATCGACGCGCTGCGTTGAGCCGGCCGAAAGATAGGGGAGAATTACCGTGGATAAAGGTCAGATCTTCGTCCTGATGATCATCGCAATCGCGACGATCGGCGGCATCATCAAGATGTCGATCAAGGCAAAGCACGGCTATCCGCTGGAAGACCGCAATAACCGCCGCGCGATGCGCCGGGGTTTCGTGGATACCAGCGGCGACCTGGAGGCGCAGCGCAAGATCGAGCTGCTGTCGAACGAGAATGACAAGCTCGTCAGCCAGATCGGCCGCCTGGAGGAGCGCCTGCGCGTCCTCGAACGCATCGCAACCGATCCCGGCGAGCGTGTCGCTCGCGAGATCGACGAACTTCGCAACCGCGACTGAGGAAGCACGAGATGACCGACTTTTTCGCCACCAACGGCTTCACCATCTTCATGCTTGCCCTGGTGGTCGTGGGTATTCCCGCCGCGCTCGGCATCGGCAGCGAGATGCTCAAGACCTGGACGCAGCACCGCGAGAAAATGGCCGAGGCGCTCAACGCCCAGGCCGCCGAGAAGGCCGCGCAATATGCCGCCCAGACCGAACGGCTCGAGCAGCGGATGCGCGTCATGGAGCGGATCGTCACCGATCGCGGCCTGGATGTCGCCGAAGAGATCGAAAAGCTTCGCGACACGCCGTCGCAGCCGCTGAACTAAGGAACCAACGCGATGATCAGTCCCCTGCTCATTCCGATCCTGGGCATCAGCTGCGGCCTGCTCGCGATCTTCGGCGGTGTCTTCGTCAAGCCCTGGCTCAAGCTGCGTGAACGCCAGCTCGAACTCGAAGCCGACAAGGTCGCCGAAAAGGCAGCCCAATATGCCGCCCAGACCGAACGCCTCGAACAACGGGTGCGAGTGCTGGAGCGGATCGTGACCGACCGCGGCATCGCGGTCGCCGATGAAATCGAAAAGCTGCGGGGCGACGAGCCCCAGCCGCTCAACTGAATAGACTGAAGGACAAGAACAATGATCGGCTTAGCAATATTCGTCGTGATCCTGGCGATCCCCACCGGCATCGGTGTGTGGCTCGCCGAGCGGGTCGACCGGCCGCGCCGCCGCGCCATGCGCGAGGCCGGCTTGCAGCCCGCCGAATAATCCAACGCCTGCCGGGAGCCTCCCCAGATGAACCCCTTTGAAATGGTCATTGGTATCGTCCTGATCGTCACGATCGGCAGCATTATCCGGGCCCGGATGGGCGTCACCCGTGCGCAGCTCGGGGTCGGCCGTGACATGATGGGCAATGACATAAACCTGCGAGATCCCGCCCTGGGCGAGGAGAATCGTCAGCTTCGCCAGGAGATCGGCAACCTCAAGGACCGCATTGCAGTCCTGGAGCGCGTGATCACCGACACCAACAGCAGCAGTGCCAACCTCGACCGCGAGATCGAGGCGCTGCGCAACCGCGACCGCTGAGGGCGGTCGGCGATAATCGAATGGAGACGTCAATGATGACCGACCCCAATCTGTATTTCACCATGGCGGGTGCCGGCCTGGCCGGCTTGGGCATGATCTGCATGGCCTCGCTCGCCGGGTGGCGCGGATGGCTGGCGCTCAAGGAGCGCGAGATCAACGCTTATGCCGATCATGCCGGACATGAAGGCCCCACGCTGCCCAACGCCAGCGCCCGGATCGAGATCGCGGACCTGAAAGAGCGGATCCGCAAGCTCGAGGCGATCGCTTCCGGAGTGGACCTCTGAGGTCCGCGCAACCGGCGCCCTGAGCTTGCCTCAGGGCCCGGGTCCGATGGAGGTCGCCGCGACGCGGTCACGGCGAAGGACCCGGACCTTGAAACAAGTTTAGGGCCCGTACTCAATTACCACGAGGTCGTGACGGAGCCGATTTTGGTGTCCGGCGAGGAGCAAGGAGGGAGCGATGCTGATAGCATCGTGACCGACGCGCGACGACGTCCGGGCTCCAAAATCGGCCCGCCGCTTCGCGGTTGCCCGCAGGAGCCCGCCGAGCGTCGTCGCTTGCTTGCGCGTAGCTTTAAGCTACGCGTCTGCGCTGCGCTCCTTGTCGGCGGGCTCCTGCGGGCAATCACGATCCTCGTGGTAATTGAGTACGGGCCCTTAGGCGACGGTTGGATTGGATGGCGGGGACGCTATAGCGCGGACCATGCCCAGTCTTTCCGACCTGCAAGACGAATATGAATTTCTCGACGCCGACGATCGCTATCGCCTGTTGATCGATCTCGGCCGTGCGCTCGAAGCGATGCCCGAGGCGCTCAAGACCGACGCGACATTGGTGCGCGGATGTTCGGCGTCGGTCTGGGTCTATCCCACGGTTCGCGACGACGGCGCGCTCCATTTCCTGGCGGATTCGAACGCCGCGATCACTAAGGGGATCATCGCGCTCGTGCTGCTGACGGTGCAGGATCATCAACCCGCCGACATCCTGGCGACCGATATCGACTCCGCGCTGGCGCCGTTCGACCTGCGCAACCAGCTCAGCTCGAACCGCACGCAAGGCATTCCGAACATGATCGCGCTGATCAAGGCGACGGCAGAGCGGTACGCCGGGAACTAGACCAAGCGATGCTTGTTCCAGCCGCCTCGAAAACCTTCTAGGGCGCCCGGAAATCCCGGGAGATTCTTCGTGAAATTCATTCTGCTCAAGTCGCGCGGCGGCGATTATCTCGTGGTCGCGGCGAACATCGCCTATTTGCGTGCCGACGAGAACGGCCAGACCAAGGTCGGCATGGTCGGCGGCGACTCCCTGCTCGTCGTCGGCAGCATGGAGGAAGTCGCGGAGAAGGTGTTGGCTGGGTGATAATTCCTCCCCGGCACGGGGAGGGGGACCGCGCGGCGTGAGCCGCGTGGTGGAGGGGGCCCACGACAAACTAGCCGCACGCATGTGGCAACCGCATCGCGGGCCCCCTCCACCATCGCTGCGCGATGGTCCCCCTCCCCGTGCCGGGGAGGAGTTTTAGTCCCTCACACCGCCTGCCAGTCGAATGCCAACGGCGCCTCGCGAAAGGCGAAACGGTCGAGGTGGCGCGCAACGGCGCCTTTCAATCCTTCAAGCTGCTCATCAACGCTGGCGTCGATCCGGACGTCGAGAGCCTCGCCCGACGCATCGAACGTGACCAGCGCGTCGCCGGGCCAATCGGCACCGCGTGCGTCCTTGGGAAAAGTGACGGTGCCGTGATCGGCGGTGAACTCAACCGTCAGATTGTGCTGCCAATGCTTGCACAATTGCTGGAGATATTTGCTGGCGCTCGCGGTCGGCACCTTGGCGGTCGCGGAAACGGTCATGGGGGTCTTTCGATAAGGGGCCGGCGGCCGGGTCGATGCCCAGCCGCCGGCGGAGGATCTGCAAGCGGGTGATGCCGCTCACGCCTTACAGCCGCTCGATCTTCTGCGCGGCCTCGTCGAGCAACGCGACGACCTGGTGCAAGACCTCGTCGTCGACTTCGCCCGAGTTGAGCCGGTTGACCAGCACTTCGCGCAGATTGCCCATCGCGCGGCGGATCGATGTGGCATCGACCTTCTGCCGCTCCTCGCCGATCGCGCTCAGTCGGGCGATCAGCGCCGCGACCTGTTCGGCATTGGCTTCGAGCTCGGCAGTGCCGGCCTCGGTGACCGCGAACAGCTTCTTGGCGCCCTCGCTCTGCTGTTCCTGGATCAGGCCCATATCGTCGAGCAGAGTGATGGTCGGATAGACTACGCCGGGGCTCGGCGCATAGGCGCCACCGGTCAGTTCTTCGATCTGGCGGATCAGGTCGTAGCCGTGGCGCGGCTCGTCGGCGATCAGCTTCAAGAGGACGAGGCGAAGCTCGCCTCCGTCGAACATGCGCCGCGAACGGCCCTCGCCGCGCCCTTCACGGCCGCCGCCGAAACCGCGGCCATGCCAGCCGCGATGGCCCCAGCCGCCGCGCATCGCATGGTGTCCGGGATGGCAACCGCGGCCGCCATGATGATGATGAGAAAACATGGATTTCTGATTCCTTGGATGTTTCATGATGGCACCAAGATATATCTTAGGCCGATCGCGTCAAGATATATCTTAGAATAATTTTTGGTCGCCGACTCCGCGCCTCTGCCAGAACGATCGAACCGCTGGGATTCCCGCCCTTCCCACCCTATGTTCCCGTTATGGCCGATCTCTTCGCGGGCTTCGAACCCGAAGCCTCTTCCCAGGATGTCCCGAGCGAGAACGCGCCGCTCGCCGATCGGCTGCGCCCGCGCCGGCTGGAGGATGTCGTCGGCCAGGAACATCTGACCGGCCCCGAAGGCGCGATCGGGCGCATGGTCGCCGCAGGCCGGCTCTCGTCGATGATCCTGTGGGGCCCGCCCGGCACCGGCAAGACGACGATCGCGCGGTTGCTCGCCGATGCGGTCGGTCTGCGCTTCGTCGCGATCTCTGCGGTGTTCTCGGGCGTCGCCGATCTCAAAAAAGCTTTCGCCGAGGCGCGCGAGCATGCCCGGATCGGCAAGCGCACCTTGCTGTTCGTGGACGAAATCCATCGCTTCAATCGCGCGCAGCAGGACGGGTTCCTGCCTTATGTCGAGGACGGCACCGTCACGCTGGTCGGCGCCACTACCGAAAATCCCAGCTTCGAACTCAACGCCGCCGTGCTCAGCCGCGCGCAGGTGCTGATCCTGCACCGGCTCGACGCTACCGCGCTGGGCAAATTGCTCGATCGTGCCGACGAATTGATGGGCCGCCCCCTGCCCCTCACGGCCGAAGCGCGCGCGGCGATGATCGCCAGCGCGGATGGCGATGGACGCTTCCTGCTCAACCAGGCCGAGACGCTCTACTCGGTCGACTTGCGCGAGCCGCTGGATCCCGCCGGCCTCTCGGCGTTCCTCCAGCGCCGCGTCGCGGTCTACGACAAGGATCGCGAAGGGCATTACAATCTGATCTCCGCGCTGCACAAAGCGGTACGCGGCAGCGATCCCCAGGCGTCGCTTTATTATCTCGCGCGGATGCTGACCGCGGGCGAGGAACCGCTTTACCTGCTGCGCCGGCTGGTCCGCATGGCGATCGAGGATATCGGCCTCGCCGACCCGCAGGCGCTGGTGCAATGTATCGCCGCCAAGGACACCTATGACTTCCTCGGCTCGCCCGAGGGTGAGCTCGCGCTGGTGCAGGCGTGCCTCTATTTGGCGACCGCGCCGAAATCGAACGCGTCTTACAAGGCGATGGGCGCGGCGTGGCGGTCGGCGAAGGAAACCGGCTCGCTGATGCCGCCACAGAATATCCTCAACGCGCCGACCAAGCTGATGAAGGATATCGGGTACGGCAAGGGCTATGCCTATGACCACGACACCGAAGAAGGGTTCTCTGGATCGAACTATTGGCCCGAGGAAATGAACCCGCAGGCCTTCTATACGCCGACCGATCGTGGGTTCGAAAAGCGGATCCAGGAGCGGCTGGACTATTGGGACAGCCTGAGGCGGAGGGCCAATGACCGCGACGCTCGATAGCTGGGACGACGTGGTCGCCTTCGCGATGGCCCTGCCCGAGACCTATATGGAAAGCTTCTACGGTACTCCCTGCCCCAAGGTGAACAAGAAGGCGTTTGTTTCGCCGGGGCGCGAGGCGGACAGCTTCCACGTGATGAGCCCGCACGACGAAAAGGCGGCGCTGCTCGACACCGACCCCGACACCTTCTGGCAAACGCCGCATTATGAAGGCTGGCCGGGCTTGCTTGTGCGCTACGGGTCGAACGATCCCGAGCGTGTCCGCACCGTGATCACCCGCGCGTGGTGGGATCGCGCGAGCAAGGCGCAGCGGGCGGGTTTTGGCGACCGCCCCTAATGACCTGGGACGAGATCGCCGCGTTCGCGCTGACCTTGCCTGGCGTCGTAATGAAACCGGTAGCGAAGGGCGCACTGGCGCCAACCGTCCGCGGCAAGCAGATCGTCGCCAGGGGTCGCGCACCGGGCAGCATCGCGTTGCGCGCCACGCGCGAGGAGATCGACTATCTCAAGGAAAGCGATCCGGACACCTTCTGGCAGACGCCGCAATATGAAGGCTGGCCGATCGTGTTGGTCGATGTCGAGCGCGCCGACCCGGAACGACTGAAGGCGCTGATCGAGCGTGCATGGTGGGATCGCGCATCGCTCAAGCAACGGGCGGAACGTGGCAGCGATCGCCCCTGATCATTTCCAGCACTATGCGGCGATCGACTGGTCGGGCGCGGTTGGCCCGGTGCAACGTGGCATCGCGGTGGCGATCTGTGCGCGCGGCCGGGGTGCGCCCGAACTGATCAAGCGACCCGGCGGGTGGTCGCGGTCGGCGGCACTCGACTGGCTGCGCGACGGCATGCCCGACAGCACGTTGGTCGGGCTCGATCTCGGCCTGTCGCTGCCATTCGTCGATCGCGGCGCGTTCTTTCCGGGGTGGGCCGACAGCCCGGCCGATGCGCGGGCGTTATGGGCATTAGTCGACTTGATCAGCGCCGATGATCCACATTTTGCCGCATCGACCTTCGTCGATCACCCCGAGGCCTCGCGCCATTTCCGCCGGCATGGCGGACGCGAAGGCGACCAATATGGCGGCGGCCGCGGCCGGCTGCGCCTCAGCGAGATCGAGCAGCGGCTTCAGGGGCTGAACCCGTACAGCAACCTCAATTTGGTCGGCGCGGCGCAAGTCGGGAAATCGAGCCTGACCGGGATGCGCGTGATGCACCAGCTGGCGGGCAAGCTTCCGATCTGGCCGTTCGACCCGGCACCGGCGCAAGGATCGCTGATCGTCGAAATCTATACCAGCCTGGCCGCGATCGCCGCCGGGCGGGCAAAGGGGCGCACCAAGATGACGTCGATCGAGGCGCTCAACATCGCGTTGGAGACGATCGGCAGCGCGCCGGTGACGGGGAGCGGCGCGATCGACGATCATAGCGCCGACGCGCTGCTGACCGCGGCATGGCTGCGCGCCTATGCGCCTCGCCCGGAATTATGGTCGCCCGCGGGCCTGACCCCCGACATCGCGCGAACAGAGGGCTGGACCTTCGGCATCACCTGACGCATGGGAGCGCGCAGCTGATTGTCGGGATCGCACCCCGAGGGCCGGTTTAGCTCAGCTGGTAGAGCAGCGGTTTTGTAAACCGAAGGTCGCGGGTTCGATTCCTGCAACCGGCACCATCCCAACATTCGTCGCGACCAAACTAGCGCGACGCGCTCGCCGGGCACGAACCTTGCGACGGGTGGCCCAGGCAGATTTCCCGCAAGCGGCTCTTCGAAATCCCGACCGGCGCGGCGTAATCGCGCTGGCACTTGGGAGATGATTTCATGAACATTCGCGCTCTGGCCCTCGGCATGGTCCTGACGCTGGGCGGCTTGCCGGTCTATGCCGGTCGCGCTGCCGATGTGGTCGTCACGCCGCCCGCACCGCACGACGGGACGCACGACTTCGATTTCCACATGGGCGTGTGGAAGACGCATATCTCGCGGCTGATCCACCCGCTGAGCGGGTCGTCGGAGTGGACGGCCTATGACGGCGTATCGACAGTCCGGTCGGTGTGGAACGGCAGGGCCAGCCTGTTCGAGCTCGAAGCCAGCGGTCCGGCCGGCCATCTCGAAGGGGTCGGCTTGCGACTCTACGATCCGACCGCGCGTCAGTGGAACCTCAACTGGACCAACAGCAGTATCGGAAGGCTCGACGCGCCCATGATCGGCGAATTCCGTGACGGTCGCGGCGAGTTTTACGGTCCGGACACGTTCAACGGCCGGACGATCCTCGTGCGCAACGGTTTCTACGACATCAAGCCGAACTCGTCCCGCTTCGAGCAGGCCTTTTCCGCCGATGGTGGCAAGACCTGGGAAACCAACTGGATCATGACCTTCGATCGCGCGACGGCGACGGACAAGTGACACGGCGAATGGCGGGCCGGAACACGCTGGCCCGCCACGTTGGCACCGGTTCTGGTCAGGATGGCGCCCGAGTATCGTCCGCGATCCAATTCACTTCCCAGGTCTTGCCGCCGTCGGCGGAAAAGGCCTGTTCGAAATGGATCGCGTCCTTCGATCTTATTGTGATGACGAAGCGCACGAAAATCGCTCGGCCGCCCAACGTATCCTGCTGGTAGAATTCGCCGCGACCGTCGCGGAAACCACCAATCGTGGGTGCGACCATCTGACCGTCGGCTCGGTTGGAAAAGTTCAACCCCCATTGCCGGGTTTGCGGGTTGTACAGGCGAAGCGACAGCCCCTCGAAATGGCCGGCCGGCCCATCGGCCACCAGCTCGACCAGATTGGCCGCGCCGCCCCAGACCGGCCGGACGGTCGTCGTGCCGTTATACTCGACCCAGGTCTGTGACCCCGTCAGCGGGCGAAGGCGGCGCGTCAGATGCGTCTTCCACACACCGATCTCGAAGTCGAAATCGTGTTCGCCCGCGGTCAGCACCGCCGCGGTCACCGCCGGCGGCCGCGCGTCGGATTCGCCGGCGGCATCAGCAGGTGACGCATAACCCTGCGTCGCGACGCAGATCATCGCGGCGACACCTATTCCCAGCTTCGACATCGACCTCTCCTCCCTGATCACACCGCCGAATCCACTCTCTGGCTCGGCGTTTTATTCCTGACATCATGGGAGAAATTGCGCCGGATGCCCAGATGTCCTTGGCTGCCAATCCGCTCCCGTCAGCGCAGTGGCCGTCTGAACTTGAAAATGAACTGATCGGTGTGCCCGCGAATAGCGGCGTTGAACGGACCCGCGGTATGCGGATCGGCGGGATTGGCGAGAAGGTCGCTGCTCCCAACGAACTCGAAGCCCGCGGCTTCGACCTCGCGGCGAACCGTCGACGGTTCGATGCGATGCAGCGTATCGGTGACGTCCGCCGGCGATCCTTTCGCGGCGACATGATCGAGCACGATATAGACACCGCCCGGCTTGAGCGCGGCATAGACCGCGCGGTTAAAGGCCTTCATGTCGACCGGCCCCATGAACGGGTCGTGGAGATCGTGATAGTTTTGCGAAATCCAGAACAGGTCGAGCTTTTCTGGATAGCGCGCGACGTCGATCGCCGATCCCGCCGTCACGGAGACATTGGGGTGCTTGACGATATAGGCCTGGATGTCGGCGATCCCTTTGACGATGTTCTCATATTGAAACAGGCTCGCCGGCACGCTCGCATAGACGTGGCCTTGGGCGCCGACGATCGCGGAAAATAGCCGCGTGAAATAGCCGTTGCCCGCGGCGTAATCCGCGACCCGATCGCCCGGCTTGACGCCAGCAAAGGCGAGCACCTCGCCGGGCTTTCGGTTGGCATCGCGCTCGACATCGGCCGCCGGGCGCGCCGAATCGGCGATCGCGGCGGCAATATCGCTCGGTATCGGCCCGTTTCCGCGCGCATCGACTGCCGGAGCGGTCGCGAGCAGCATCGAAAACCCGGCAGCCAGTCCAATTCGCCGAACGGTTTGCGCCAACATGCCGATAGCCTCCGATTGCCTTGATGTGTCCCGCCTCGCACCTATGCTGGCGACGAGCGGGAATTGAGGGCCAGTCGGGACAAAATCGGTTGGTCCACTTGGCCAGGTCCGGCAAAAGGCTGCGATGAATCCATTGTTCGAGTTGCGGCTGGAGCGTGGCGGCGACGGCACGCGCAATTCCGCGCGCAGCATCTATGAGCAGTTGAAGGCCGCGATCGTGGAGGGCCGGCTCGCGCTCGGCGCGCGGCTGCCCGGCACCCGCCAATCGAGTGCGTTTTTCGGCGTGTCGCGCAACACCGCGACCGACATCTACGAGCGGCTGATCAACGACGGCTATGCGGTCAGCCGGCGCGGCTCGGGCACCTATGTCGTCGACGCCCTGCCGATGGCGCCGTCGTTCGATGCCGACCAGGATGCCCCGACCGACGATCCGAGGCTGAACGGTTTCTGGTTGAGTGAGGAAACGCGCGCGGCGATCGGCTTCTGGCGCGATGAACCTAGGTCCGGCAATGCCACCGGCAAGGGGATCGCCGCGGACTTTCGCCCAGCCATGATCGATACGCGGCTCTTCCCGATGGACCTGTTCAGGCAGATCAGCGTCAAGCAACTGCGGCAGCTCGAGAACCAGCCGCCCAGCTTTAAGAGCGCACAGGGCAATCAGGGCAATTTCCGGCTGCGCGAGGCGATCGTCCGCCACATCGCCCTGACCCGGGCAGTGCCGTGTCGCTCGCAGGACGCGCTCGTCACGTCGGGCGCGCAACAGGCGTTCGACATCCTCGCGCGGACGCTGGTCACGCCGGGCAAGACCGTCGTCGCGATCGAGGATCCCGGCTATCCACCGATGCGCGTCGCCTTCGCCGCGGCTGGCGCGACGATCGTGCCGATCGAAGTGGATGACGAGGGGCTGATCGTCGATCAGCTGCCGGCAAACACGAACATCATCTGCGTCTGTCCGTCGCATCAATTCCCGATCGGCGTCACCATGTCGCCGCAGCGCCGCGCGGCATTGGTGGCATTCGCCCGCGCCAATGGCGCGGTGATCGTCGAGGACGATTATGACGGCGAATTCCGCTACGAAGGCAGCCCGGTAGAGGCGTTGAGAACGGCCGATGCCGCCGACCTCGTCTTCTATGTCGGCACCTTCTCCAAATGCATGCTGCCCTCGCTGCGGCTTGGCTTCATCGTCGCGCCGCCCTGGGCGATGCGGACTTTGGTCGCGGCGAAAAACTGCCTGGACTGGCATTGCCCGATCCCGACCCAGATGGGGGTCGCCGGGTTCATTGGCGAAGGGCATCTGACACGCCATGTGCGCAAGATGCGCGGCGTATACGACCAGCGGCGGCGGCTGATCATGTCATTCATGACCGAGCATCTGGGTGAGTGGTTCGATCCGGTCCCGCCACTTTATGGCATGCATATCGCGGCGCTGACGCGAGATGGCGTCGATGTCGAGGCGGTGACCGCCGGCCTGTTCGCGAGCAACGTCAAAATCCACACGCTCGACCGCTATCATCTCGGGCCGCCCAAGCGACGCGGGATCGTGCTAGGCTATGGCGTCGTCGACCTCCCCGAGATCGAGCACGGCCTATCGCAACTGCACAAAACGTTGCTCCGTGCGGCCTAGGCGCCCCACCCGGCGGCGCGACTGGATACCATTCCTGCGGGCTTCGAGCCTTCACTCAACTTATCCGATTTCATCCCTAATATCTTGACACGCATGCAATGCTTTGCTGGTGTATCACATCAATACAACACCTCCACTTGCTGCAGAAAGGCCGGTATGCACGCGATGAAAGTCCTCACCGTATTTGCCCTGAGCCTGGCCTTTGCCGCACCGACGCAGGCCGACACGATGCGCCTCGAGGTTGGCAAACCGCTGGCCCGTTTCGCCAAGCTGCGTCCCGGCGTGCATCGCTATATACGCTATACGGTCGGCGTGGATGGCAGCCGTAAGGCGATCGACATCTGGCAACGCACGGTCAGCTTCGGCCCCGATACGGAAGGCCGGCCCGACGCGTTGCACATCACGCAGCGTTGGGACCGGGCCGATGGCAGCAGGATATTGATCCAGGACAGCTGGTTTGACGCACGCACCTTCACGCCGCGCACGCACGTCCGTCACACCGTGAAGGACGGCAAGGACGATTATGCCGGGTACCGGTTCGACACCGCTCAGGTAGTCGGCATGGCGGACCTCGCCAATAACAGCCGCAAGGACTTCGTCATGGCGCTGCCCGAGCCGTCATACAATTTCGAAACCGACATGGAGTTGTTTCAGACGCTGCCGATGGCGAGTGGGCGGATCTTCAACATCCCCTTCTACGATGCCGGCATCGACAAGCCCGCACGCTATAATTTCGTCGTGGCGGGGTCAGAGACGATTCCCGGGCCCGACGGACGCCCGATCCACTGCTGGCTGGTCACTGCCGATTATAATACGGGCAAAATCGGGGCGCGATTCTGGTTCGCCAAGTCGAACCAGGTGCTGATCCACGAGGAGGCGCCGATGGATGGAGGCGCCACGCTGGTCAAGACCCTGCTTCCCCCGGAAGCGGGAGACGCGAAGGCCGCTTAACTGCCCTTGTTCGGCGATCGATGTTCGCGGGTTTCAGGTGCCGGCCTCCCAATCGCAGTAGGATAGTCGCGTCGCATTTACCTGCCATATCTCGGGGAAAGAGAGTCATAACCGCCAGGCATAAGCGGCGAATCGAATGCTTGCCCGGCGCGTTTTTCTGATCCTAGCCTGTGCCGATGAAGCTGCATCCCGCCTGGCTGGCATCCGCCTTGCTCGTTCTTTCCGTCGCTGCCGTGCCGGCACTTGGCGGGCAATCCGCGACACGCGATGGTCAGCCCGCCGACGCACTGGCA
Source organism: Sphingomonas mali NBRC 15500 (assembly GCF_001598415.1). Classification (GTDB taxonomy): domain Bacteria; phylum Pseudomonadota; class Alphaproteobacteria; order Sphingomonadales; family Sphingomonadaceae; genus Sphingomonas; species Sphingomonas mali. Next base: position 77,322 of record NZ_BCYX01000009.1, on the reverse strand, counting down.
TCCAATCTCGCGCTGCCCTTCGCCAGCGATCTCACGGGCGCGCGCCGGGCGCCTGTTTTCGCCTGGATCGAGGATGTGGCGGGTGCGCGCAACGTCTGGGTCGGCGGTCCCGACATCCCGGCACATCCGCGCACCGCCTATAGCGGCGACGAAGGCATCGAGCTCTCCGAGCCGCAATTGAGCCAGAACGGCCGCCGCCTCCTCTTCGTGCGCGGCGGCGACGCCGAGTTTCCTGAAGGCGGTGCCCCGAACACCGGCATCGCGCTCGAGACACCCGAGCAGGCGCTGTTCGTCGCCGATGTGGCGGGATCGCAGGCGCCGGTGAAGATCGGCCCAGGCCATGGCGCGGCGTTCAGCCCGGACGGCGCGCGCGTCGCGTATACGCGCAAAGGCGAGATCTGGCTGTGGGGCGACGCCGCCGCGGCACGTCGGCTCGCCACCGTCGCCGGCTCGGTGGAGGATTTGCAATGGTCGCCGGACGGCAGGCAATTGCTGTTCACCGAACAGCGCAAGGGCCATAGCTTTGTCAGCCTGCTCGATGTCGAGCAGCGCTCGCTCCGCTATATCGGGCCGACCCTGGGCCAATCGAGCGATCCGACCTTCTCTCCCGATGCCCGGCAAGTCGCGTTCTTGCAGTTTCGCGGTCCCCCCGCGGACCTGCCGGACAGCAGCGCCTCCTTTTGGTCCGTGCGCATAGCCGACCTGGCAAGCGGCGCCGTCCGCACGATCTGGTCGGCGCCCGGCGGCGAAGGTGGGCAGTTCGCGGGAACGCGCGGCCGCAATCTGTTCTGGACCGCATCCGGTCATCTGCTGTTCCCGTGGGAGCGCACCGGCTGGATGCACATCTATGCGATGCCGGCCGCGACCGGCGGCACACCGCGCGACCTGACGCCGGACGCCAACGAGGTCGAGACTTTCACCCCGACGCCGGATGGCAAGGGGATCGTCTATGCCGCCAACGCCGGCAATCTCGATACGCGCCAGCTCTGGCGCACCGCGATTGAGGGCGGCAAGCCGGCGCAGCTAACCCAGGATGACGCCTTCGTCTTTCGACCGGTGTTCGGCGGTGATCGGCTGGCGGCGACCGCGACCGATGCCCAACGTCCGGCGCACATGGTGCTGGTCGACGGCATGAAGCCGCTGGGGGCGGTGGCGATCGCGCCCTCCTATTCCAAGCCCGAGACGATCGTCTTCACCGCCACGGACGGCATGCAGGTCCATGGCCAATTGTTTCGCGGCAAGGGCCCAGGTCCCCACCCTGCCCTGATCTTCGTCCATGGCGGACCGCGCCGCCAGATGCTGCCGGCGTTCAACCCGATGCATTATTATTCGAACGCCTATGTCCGTAATCAGCAGTTCGCGGCGCTCGGATATACGGTGCTGTCGGTCAATTATCGCGGCGGCACCAATTATGGCCGCGCATTTCGCGAAGCGCCTGAAACTGGCCGTGGCGGCGCATCGGAGTATCGCGACGTGCTCGCCGGCGGCCAGTGGCTGGCGAAGCAGCCGGACGTCGACGCCAAAAGGATCGGCATATGGGGCGGAAGCTGGGGCGGCTATCTCACCGCGCTCGCGCTGGCGCGTGATAGCGACCTGTTCGCGGCAGGCGCCGATTTTCACGGGGTTCACACTTTGGTTCGGCCTGGCGATGCATCGCTGTCGCCCGATGCCGAGGTCAAGGCGCGCGAATTGCAATGGCAGTCCTCGCCGATGGGATCGATCGACCGTTGGAAATCGCCGGTGCTCATCGTTCATGGCGACGACGACAAGAATGTCGACCATGACCAGTCGCTGCTGCTGGCGCGCGAACTGACCGCGCGCGGCGTCCCGTTCGAGGAATTGAGCCTGCCCAACGAGCGGCACGAATTCTTCCGCTATGGCGACTGGCTGGCCAGCTATCTCGCGACGGAGGCTTTTTTCGCGCGGACGCTGAAGGCGGGGAAGTAGATCGATTGGCTTAATTCCTCCCCGGCACGGGGAGGGGGACCAAGGCGCGAAGCGGCTTGGTGGAGGGGGCCCACGACCAACGAGCAATAGGGGAGGAGTCCGCCGAATGGAGGGCCCCCTCCACCACTCGCTGCGCGAGCGGTCCCCCTCCCCGTTCCGGGGAGGATTTTAGCGCGTCACCCCTTTGCCGGCGAGATCGTCGTCCGTGTCACGGCATGCGTATCGACCGCCGCCTTGCTGAACCACAAGTGTTGCGCGTTGCCCGCCAACCAGTCCTGGTACCAGTCGCGGTAATGCGGTGAACGCGGGTCGCCGGATTGGCCCGGCAGCAGCAGCACGCGGCTGTTGTCCCAGGCGCCGACGTCGGCGACGAGCAGATAGCTCGCACCGTGCATCACATTGAAGGTCTTTCGTCCCAGGTTCACGCCCCGAGCCATGACCGTATAACTGTCGCCTCCCGACCTTCCGCCGTCGATCTTGGGGAAGGCGGCCGCGATCGCGGGCGACGCGGATAGCGGGTGCGCGATCGATACCCGATGCAGGTCGCCCCAGCGCCATTGCGCAGGATCGGGGCCGGCGAGCTCGACCGCTTTGGCCCATCCCGCCGCCAGCGCCTTGTCGAGCAGCGCGTCGCGTGCTGCGACGGGGTCGTCGCCGAGATAATGGTCGGGCTTGGCGAGCAGCCGCAGCATCTCCGACAGGTTCATCGTCTTGAGGAGGTCGCGCGCGGCCTTCGGAATGACCAGGTCGCGGAACGCCGCGGACAGTTCGGGCATGACCTGTTCGTACAGCAATGCCGCCGCGCTATCCGCCGCGATCCCGCAATTCCATTGCCGTAACAACGCCGCGGCCGGCGCCGCGTCCGGTGACAGGGTCGCGGGCAGCAGCTTCACCAACGCCCGCGCCGGCAGCGATTGCACGTCGTGCTGGAGCGCGACGCTATCCTCGACGCGGTGCTTGGACTGGCTGCTCAGCACTTCGGCGATGCGATCGTAGCGGTAGGAATCGCTCCAGCTGAAGCTGATCTTGCGCTCGCGATACGGATAATCGGACGGCAAATTCATCTGGTTGGCCGAAGCGAACCAGCCCGCTTTGGGATTGTAGATGTTGGGCATTTCCTCGACCGCGAGGATACCCGTCCAGTCGTAGCTGCCGTCGCCCGGTGCTGGGAACAGGCCGTCATGCTTGGGCCGCTTGGGCGTGAACCCGCTGGCATGCCACCCGGTGTTGCCATGCACGTCGGCGTAATGATGGTTGGTCGGCGAGACGTGGATCTTGAGCGCCTGACGCAGCGACGCCCAGTCGTGCGCCAGGTTGATCGCGATGATCGCGAACCGCATGTTCGCGCCGGGCAACAGCGCGACGCTGGCCTGGACGACCGCGCGGTGGCGCGCCGGATCCTGCGAAATGACCGGCCGGCCCTGCGAATAGCGCAACGTCACGCGCTCGGCCGGTGCGTCCTTGACCGCGATCTCCTCCTCGACCGTCTCGAAGCGCTTCCACTCGCCCTTGTGCCAATATTGCTCGGGATCGTCCTCGCGCGTCTTGAGGATGAACAGGTCCGTCTGGTCGATATGGAAGTTGGTCCGGCCGAAGGCGAAGCGGTCGGTATGACCCTGCATGATGCCCGGCAAACCAGGATCGCCACCGCCGATCACGTCGAGGCCAGGCGCGGTCAGGTGTGAGATGTGCCGCGGACTGAGACCGCCGATCCCGAGATGCGGATCGTTGGCCAGGATCGGGCGGCCGCTCGCGGTGCGGCTGCCGGCGACGGTCCAGGCATTGCTGCCTTGCGCGATGCGGTCGATACGATCGAGATCGCGATCATAGGCCGCGATCTTCTGGCCGAATGGCAATGGTCCCGACCCTTCGAGCAGGATGCCGAGATCGGCCTCGCTGACCGCCGCGCAATCGAGCCCTTCCGGCACCGTGAATTGCCAAGCCGGCCGGAGCGGATCCATGAACCGGTCGTATTCGAGCAAGCCGCGCGCCTGAAGCTGGGCGTGGCGCACCTCGTCATCGGCGTCGCCTATCCCGCCGCCGCGCATACGCACGAGATCGCGCACGTCCCAGCGCAGGGGCGTGATGCCCAATATCCCGTATTCGGGCGGCAGCTGGCCGGGATCGGCTTCGAGCTCGGCGACCCGCGCGTTGATCCCCGCGACATAGCCGCGCGCGCAGTCGAGCACTTCGGGGGGCAGCGACTTGAGTTCGGCGTCCAAATCGCCGCGATAGAGGAACAGCCGCGCCGCGCGATCGGCAGGCACGAACCGCGCGCCGAACACTTCCGCCATGCGCCCCAGTTCGCGACGATAGTCCCAGTCGATCTGGAACATCCGGTCGCGCGCGACGACGTAACCCTGGCCGAAAAACGCATCGTGCTTGGATTTTGCGCGGATGTGCGGGACGCCCATCGCGTCCTCGAGTATCTCGATCGGCGCGCGCGCACCGGCCAGGCGAAGGGTGCGGTCGCGCCCGCGCCCGGACCTACTCACCTCGCGTGCCGTGCTCGCGCCCGGCAGAGCGAGCATCGCTACCGAGCTCAACAGGAACGCGCGACGCTGAATCATCAAGGGGCCCAATCGTCATCACCCAATCGTCATCACCATGAATCGAGACCCTATCGCAGCGGGTTGGGCAAGGCTGCATAGCAAGCCGGGCATCGCCTATAGCCACGAGTTATCGCCCTCCACCCAATTGCGACTCTATGTCCTGCCGGCCGACCCAGACCAACCTATTCCCTCGGGCTATACCCAAGCAAAATCATAGTAACCCCGCTTCTATTGACCCCCTTTAGGCGCCCTGTAACCTCCCGTCTCGGAAGTGACATGTTTCCGCAACACAGCGGGCAGTCGCCCTTCCAAAAAGGCAGGGATGGCAGGAGCAAGCCGATCGGCTCTCCGGTACGTCCCGCCGACAAATGCAGGTGGGACACATGGGCTGGTCGACAGCCACATGGTCCAAGCTACGAAATCGGGTCTCGACGCGCCACGCACGTCGGAGGAGTTCCTCCATACCGGCCTGATCGCAAGCCAAAGGGGTTGTTTGAATGTCTATTTTCGGGCGTATTCATCCGCGGATCGACCGCCGTTACGCGGCGGGTCTGGCCATGACGGCATTGGCCGTCGTCCACAGTGCGCCGGCCTTTGCGCAGGCAGCCCCGGCGCAGGACGCCCAGGCAACACCGCAAAATGCACCGGCCGCGGCGCCGATCGACGATTCGGACATCGTCGTCACCGGCTCGCGCATTGTGCGCAGCGGATTTCAGTCGCCGCAGCCGCTGACGGTGCTGTCGCAGAAAGAGATCGAAACGCAGTCGCCGACCAACAACCTGGCCGATTTCGTCAACAGCCTTCCCGCGCTCGCCGGCTCGACCAGGCCTGCCAACTCGCGCCTCAACCTGTCGAGTGGCCAAGCCGGTATCAACGCGCTCAATCTGCGCAACCTCGACAACCAGTCGACCGGCACACGGACCCTAGTATTGATCGACGGCCGCCGCTCGGTCGGCTCGACGGTCAACGACATCGTAGACATCAACACGATCCCGCAAGGCCTGGTGAAGAGCGTCGAGATCGTTACCGGCGGCGCCTCGGCGGCATACGGTTCGGACGCGGTCGCCGGTGTGGTCAACTTCATCCTCGACAAGAAGTATGAAGGCCTGAAGGTCTCGGCCGACAGCGGCGTCACGACCTATGGCGATGGCAGCAATTACCGGTTCACCATCACCGCCGGGACGTCGTTCGCGGGCGGCCGCGGGCATGTCGTGGTAAACGGCGAACTCGCCCACCAGGACGGCATCTTCAGTGTCGATCGCGCCTGGAATGCCACCGGCTATGTGCGCATCACAAACCCCGCCTGGTCGACCAACAGCACCACCGCACCGCAATATCTGACAACGCTTCGCCAGGTCGGCGCTGCCAACTCGACGCCGGGCGGTCTCATCACCGGGTCGACCGGGACTACCGCCAACAGCCTGCGGGGCATCTATTTCGGCCAGGGCGGCTCGGTGAATCACTATCAGTTCGGCGCGCTGACGTATCCGGCGATAACCGGGGCGTCCGGTCCCTCCCTCACCCAGGGCGGCGACTGGCAGGTGAACGATTCGGGTCGCCGCATCGGCCTGATGCCCGAAGAGAACCGGTACGGCGTCTTCGGCCGGTTGAGCTACGATATCACCGACAATGCCGAAATCTATTTCGAGGGATCGTACAATCGCGGCAAGTCGGTGTTCAACGCCGGCCCGAACCTGTCCACGGGCATCGCCTACAAGCCGGATAACGCCTATCTGATCCAGGAACTCGGTGCGGCGCAGCTTGCCGGCATCACCGGCGTGACGGTCGCTACGACCGCTGCCGACTTGCCCTATCGCGGCGTCAACAACGAGCGGAAGGTCCAGCGCTACGTCATCGGTGCCGACGGCAAGTTCCAGGCGTTCGGCAAAGACGCTCATTGGGACATCTACGCCCAATATGGCCGCACCGATATGCGCGAGCAGCTGACCAACATCATGAACACGCAGAACATGCTGAACGCGACCGACGCGGTGTTCGCACCGGCCGGCAACGCCCTCGGCGTGGCAGCGGGCACGATCGTGTGCCGGTCGTCGCTGACCAATCCGACCAATGGCTGCATCCCACTCAACCGGCTTGGCATCGGCGTCGCTAACCCGGCTGCTTTCTCGTACGTCCTGGGCAATCCGGAGCGTAACGAAATCGCCGAGCAGAAGGTCGCTGGACTCAACCTGGCGGTGACCCCGTTCGCCACTTGGGCGGGTGACGTCAGCGTGTCGGTCGGCGCCGAATGGCGGGAAGAGAGTATCAAGGGGTCCGTCCCAGATCAGTATCAACCGATCATCAACCGCGACGCGAACGGGGTGGCAATCTCCACCACGAACCGCTGGTCGGTTGGCAACTATCTGCCGACTAATGGCCGCTACAACGTGAAGGAAGCCTATCTCGAAACCGTCGTGCCGCTCGGCCTGGGTCTCGAGTTCAACGGCGCGGTGCGCGCGACGGATTACTCGACCGCGGGCTATGTCACGACGTGGAAGGCGGGGGCGACCTGGCAGCCGATCAGGGACATTCGTTTCCGCATCACCCGTTCGCGTGACATTCGGGCGCCCAACCTCAGCGACCTCTATCAATCCGGCGGTTCCAACAGCGATTCCGTTCGCAACCCCTTCTACGATGCGAATGATCCGTCGAAGGGACCGGCAACCTATGCCTATTCGGCAACGGTGATCGGCAATCCCAATCTGAAACCCGAAAAGTCGGACTCCTGGAACATCGGCGCGGTGATCACGCCGAGGTTCCTGCCCGGCTTCAACGCATCGATCGACTATTTCCGGATCGAGATCAAAGATGCGATCGGATCGTTCGGCGCGCAGGACATCATCAACCTGTGCTCGCTGGGCAACCAGGACTTCTGTGCGGGCTATACGGTCGATCCGACCAATCCGTCGAAATTGTTGTTCCGTACCCAGCCGTTCAATTTCTCGCGGCAGCTCGTGCGAGGCATCGACTTCGAAGCGGCGTATCGCGTGCCCCTCGGCAGCGCGACCAGCTTTACCCTGCGGGGGACTGCGACCAACTATCTCGACAATTTGCTCTACGCGGGCGTTCAGGGATCGGTGGCGGTCAACACCGCGGGCGTGAACGGCGGCCAGGGCAGCACGCCGAGCTGGATCTTCCACTTCAGCGGCACGCTCGACTTCCCGACCACGTCGATCACTGCAGTGGCGCGTGGCGTGAGTTCGGGCAAATACGCCTCCAACGGCATCGAATGCTCGACCAGCTGCCCGGTCTCGACCACGAATTTCCCGACTTACGACAACAACCATGTGTCGGGGCTGTTCTACGTCGATCTCAATCTGACGCAGCGGGTGAAGATCAACAACACGTCCGACGCCGAGTTCTTCGTCAACGTGACCAACCTCTTCAACCGCTGGCCGCTACTGGTTCCCGAAACCGGCCTGGCCGCCAACACCACCTATTCCGACATGCTCGGACGTACCTTCCGCGTCGGCGTTCGCATCAAGCTGCGCTGATCAAGAGTCCCTCCCCTGGGGCGCCGCATGGCCGAAAGCCGCGCGGCGCCCCTCCTCTTTTCGGGGTGCTGCTCCGCGCGAGTTTTGCAATCCATAGCTTTAGGGAATAGGCAGGGAAAACCGCGCCCTTCCCAGGTCTTTAGCGTCCGCGACCGACGATGCGATGACCTCTGACCGGCGCTCGATGACCGGGCGTTTGGGCGCGGGTATCAAGAGGGCCAAGACATGAATCTGCGCCAGCTCGAAGTCTTTCACGCTGTTTATCTGCACGGCACCGTCAGCGCTGCGGCGCGCTCGCTCAACGTCTCTCAGCCCTCGGTCACCAAGGTGCTCCGCCACGCTGAGGATTCGATCGGCTTGCCGCTGTTCGAGCGCGCCCGAGGGCGGCTGATTCCGACACAGGATGCGCGTGCGCTGTTCGGCGAAGTGTCGGAGATCCAGGACCGCGTGCGGTCGCTGCGCCAGGCGTGCCACAATATGCGGCTTGGTCGGGGCAGCCTGTTGCGCATCTCGGCGCTTCCCTCACTCGGATTGGGCGCCATCCCCGACGCGGTTGCCGAATTCCTGCGCGGGCATGAGGACATCTTGTTCGACCTGCAGACGCTGCATCACGACGAAATGGTGCGCAAATTGTACGAGCGCGAGACCGATATCGCGATCAGCTACGAAGTCCCGCCAGCCGCCCCGGTCGGGCACCAGGTGATCGGCGAGGGCGAACTGGTCGTGCTTTATCGCGAACAGGATTTCCCCGACGCGCCGTCGCGTATTCATCTGACCGATCTGCGCGAGCAAAAGTTCATCAGCCCGGTGCAGTCGGGGCCGATCGGGCGCATGTTGTCAAGCGAACTCAATCAATTGGGCGTCGTGCTCGACGAAGTCGTGTCGGCGCGCACTTACTATGTCGCCGCCGCGTTGGTCCGCGCCGGCGTCGGCATGGCGATCGTCGATAATTTCACTGCCCAGGCATCGGTTGCAACGGGACTCGCGTCACGCCCGCTCCAGCCGGCGATCACCTTCGATATCAACGCCGTCTATATGCAGGACCGCCCGCCGACCCACACCGCCTCCGAATTCCTCGACCTTCTGGCGGACGTGATCGATAAGCTATAGCCCTACGCTATAGGGGTCGTGGCGTTAAATATTGGGGCTCGTCCTGGCGCGGCGATACAGCTTGTCCTCCCTGAAAATTTGCAGCCGAACCGACATGATCGCCACGCCTTACCTTCTGTATCTGGGTCACTCGAACGACCATGCCGGCATCAAGACGTCGCGCGGACTGGCCGTGTTCCGGCCGGAAGTGTGCGTCGGCGAATTCCGCCACGACGATTGCAAGCTCACGCTCGACTTGCCCCGGATGGATTTCACAACCGCGGTGGCGGCCGGCGCCAGGACGCTGATCCTGGGCGTCGCCAATGCCGGCGGCACGCTGGGCGAGGACATGGTCGCCGATGCGATCGCCGCGATGGAAGCGGGGCTCGACATCGCATCGGGTCTCCATCAGCGCCTGAAGGATGAGCCGCGGCTGGTCGAGGCGGCGAGGCTGCTCGGGCGCGCGCTCCACGACGTGCGCGACCCGCAACCCGGCATCCCGGTCGGCAACGGCAAGCGGCGCGCGGGCAATCGTTTGTTGACCGTCGGCACCGATTGCTCGGTTGGCAAGATGTACACCACTTTGTGCCTGACGCGCGCCCTGGTCGAGCGCGGCATCAAGGCCGATTTCCGCGCCACCGGCCAGACCGGCATCCTGGTGGCGGGAAGCGGCGTGCCGCTCGACGCGGTGATCGCCGATTTCATCTCGGGCGCGATCGAGCAGCTTTCGCCCGCGCGGAGCGACGACGGCTGGGATCTGATCGAAGGCCAAGGATCCTTGTTCCACCCGTCCTTCGCGGGGGTTTCCACCGGTCTGCTGCATGGCGCGCAACCCGAGGCGATCGTGATGTGCCACGACCCGGTGCGCGAGCATATGCGCGGGCTGCCGCATTTCGGCTTGCCCGGCCTCGCCGAGTGTCTGGACGCCAATCTGCAGGTCGCCCGGCTGACCAGCCCAAAGGTGCGGGCGGTGGGCATCGCGCTCAACACCTCCGCCATGCCCGAGGATGAGGCGCGCGCGCTCTGCGCCCGGACCTCGGACGAGATGAGCCTGCCCTGTTCCGATCCGTTCCGGTTCGGCGTCGATGCCATCCTCGACACATTGCTCGGTGCGCCAGCCCGCGCCGGCACCCGGCAAGTCGCCTGATCGCCGCCATGCGCCGCACGATATCGATCCAGCCCGAGATCTTCCCGCTCTGCACCCCGTTTCGTATCTCGCGCGGGACCAAGACCGCCGCCGAGGTGGTGACCGTGCGGATCGAGCAGGACGGCGTGGCCGGGCGCGGCGAATGCGTTCCCTATCCGCGCTATGGCGAAACGGTCGACAGCACGATCGCCGCGATCGACGCGGTACGAGACGCGCTCGAAAGCGGTGTCGGACGTGACGAACTGCTGCGGCTGATGCCTGCGGGCGCCGCGCGCAACGCGGTCGATTGCGCGTTGTGGGACCTCGAAGCGCGCCTGGCGAACAGCGACGTAGCGACGATGATCGGCCTGAAACAGCCGATTGGCCCGATCGCGACGGCGATGACCGTGGGTCTCGACACGCCCGACCGGATGCGCGTCGCGGCGGCCGCGCTCGCCGACGTGCCGCTGATCAAGGTCAAGGTCGACCGCAGCGACCCCGCCGCGCAATTGCGCGCGGTCCGCGACACCGCCCCCCTGCCCCGCTTGATCGTCGATCCCAATGAGAGTTGGACGATCGACGAGGTGCGGTCGCTCCAGGAACTGCTTCTCGAGCTGAAAGTCGACCTGCTCGAACAGCCGCTGCCGGCGGCGGACGATGCCGCGCTGACGGGGCTCGTCTCCGCTATCCCCATCGCCGCCGATGAATCGGTCCACGCCGCGGCCGACCTCGCGGCGTTGCCGGATGGCTATGGCGTGGTGAACATCAAGCTCGACAAGGCCGGCGGCCTGACCGGGGCGCTCGAGCTGGCCCAAGAAGCGCGCCGGCTCGGACTGGACGTGATGACCGGCTGCATGATCTGCTCCTCGCTATCGATCGCGCCGGCAATGATGATCGCGGTGGATAGCGTATTCGCCGATCTCGACGGCCCGCTGTGGCTGGCGCAGGATCGCGAAGGCGGCTTCGGTTGCGTGGGTGGCGTCCTGAGTGCGCCACAACGGGGGTTCTGGGGCGGAAACTAAAGCCTGAACCGAGGTCTAGAAACACCTTCCGAAGAGCGAAATTCTTCGATGCATCTCCTCTTTTAGCTCCGGATAAGCCGCTTCGGTTGGCACGACCAGCGTGTCCATTATGTCGAAGATAATTGCCGCAGCCGCTCCGGTCGTATTCTTATGCTTTTCCTTCGTCTCATCGTTGGTGCCAGCGATATCGATGATACTCTGTAACTCGCGGATCGCCCTAATGGCGGAAGCGATCACCAACACGGAGAAGTCTTTATCGTTTTGATTGCTCATTCGAAATTGCTCTCATCAAATAGAAATTTCCAAGTCGCCGCCATCGGCTCGTCCGCATCGCTAAATCAGTCCCGACCTCGCCAATAATCGAACGCGATCTGCTGCTGCTCCCTGACCAACTTCGTCGCCTGAGGCCCCGTCCACGGCCCGTCATACCCCAGCACGAACGCCCGCGCCCCACCCCACCAGCCTTGCCCGGGCAGACCGTCCGACTCGCGCACGACCAAAACCGCGAGTTCCGGCTCACCCGCGGCGATCGCGGCTTCGTCGATCACGTCGAGCGTCTTGCACACCGCGCGCATCTTGGGCCGGGTGAAGCGGTGCCCCAATTGCGCGAGCAGGTGCGAATAGCTGATCGCCTCGCCCGCTTTGGCCGCCTGGATCAGCAACGCCCGGACGCGGGCGACATCGGCGATCGAATTGGCGGAGTTCTGGTCGATCATGACGCCTGCGGGATGACATGCACCGGTCAATTGGGCTAGTCCTCTGCAACTCGCACTAATCGGAGGCGTTCACACAAACTCCAATGATCAAGGTCGCGAGCTACAATATCCGCAAAGGGGTCGGCACCGATCGCATCCGCAGCCCGGAGCGGATTCTGGCGGTGCTGCACGAAATCGATGCCGACGTGATCGCGCTGCAAGAGGCGGACCGCCGGTTCGGCCGGCGCGCGGCGATCCTGAATTCCGATCATTTGTCCGACCATGGCGCATGGAAGGCGTTGCCGTTCGGATCGCGCCCCTTGTCGAGCGGGTGGCACGGCAATGTCCTGTTGGTCCGCCGCGATGTCCAGGTGATCGATTGCGAGGCGATCCATCTGCCCACGCTGGAGCCGCGCGGCGCGGTGATGGCCGATCTGCGCATCGGTGGCCAGGCGATCCGCGTGGTCGGCATGCACCTCGATCTGTCGGGGCTGATGCGGCGGCGCCAGGCCGACGCGATCCTGGCGCATCTCGACGCCAGCACGCATCAATTGCCGACGGTGATGATGGGCGACCTCAACGAATGGACTCGCGCATCGGGCTGCCTCAAGGATTTCGGCACGCGCTTCCACTTCGCCGCAACCGGGCCCAGCTTCCACGCGCGGCGGCCGGTCGGACGGCTTGATCGCATCATGGCATCGCCCGATCTGGCGATCGTCGATTGCGGGGTGCATGTCAGCCACGCATCGCGATGGGCATCCGACCATCTGCCGATCTGGGCGAAGGTGGAGCCGGCATGACGCGCGAAAAGGAACTGCGCATGGCGCTGGTCTGCTACGGCGGGATCAGCCTGGCGGTCTATATGCACGGCATCACCAAGGAGATCTGGCGCCTGGCGCGGGCCAGCCGCGCCTATCATTCGGGCCGGGCGCCGCACGTCAAATCGACCGAGCCCATCTATTGCGCATTGTTGAGCGAGATCGAAAACGAAGCCGGCATGCGGCTCCGCGTGCTTCCCGACATCATCGCGGGCGCGAGCGCCGGCGGGATCAACGGCGTGTTCCTGGCCCAGGCCTTGGCGACCGGGCAAAGCCTGGAGCCCTTGACCCAATTGTGGCTCGACGTCGCCGATATCGAGGCCTTGCTTGATCCCAAGGCGGCGCCGTCGCATCGGTTCGCCAAGGTCTGGGCGCTGCCGATCGCCTGGATGGCGCAGCGGCGCGGTGCGGCGCGGGTCGACGAGCTGGTCGATTCCGAAGCCCGCGCCGAAGTCGAGCGCAAGTTATCCCATTTCGTCCGCTCGCGCTGGTTCGAACCGCCGTTCGGCGGCGAGCGCTTCACCAATCTGGTGCTCGACGCACTGGCGGCGATGGCCGAAGGCGGCGGCGACGGTCGATTGCTGCCGGCCGGGCAACCGCTCGACCTGTTCGTCACCGTCACCGATTTCCGCGGCCATCCCGAACGACTCGAACTCAATTCGCCGCCCGAAGTGCTGGAAACCGAACACCGCCTGGTCATACCGTTCACCGATCACGGCACGGGCGGGTTCGCCGATCCCGCCGAACTCGTCTTTGCCGCCCGCGCCACGTCGAGCTTCCCCGGCGCCTTCCCACCCTTCACCGTCGCCGAGCTCGACAAGGTGTTGGTCGACCGGGAAATGACATGGCCGACGCGCGAGACGTTCCTGGAACGCGCGCTGCCACGGCAATATGCCGTCAACGCGATCGACAGTGCGGTGCTGATCGATGGGTCGGTATTGGTCAACGCGCCGTTCCGCCCGGCGATCGACGCGCTGCGCGAACGCCCGGCGCGGCGCGAGATCGATCGGCGGTTCATCTATATCGACCCCTCGCCTGGCGCCGGTTTCCATTTCGGTACGACCGCCGCGCCCTCACCGGGCTTTTTCCAGACGATTATCGGCGCGATCTCCGAAATTCCCCGGCAACAGCCGATCCGCGACAATCTCGAGGAAATCCAGGAACGCAGCCAGCGGATCGAGAATATGCGCGCGATCACGCGGTCGATCCGGCCCGAGGTCGAGTCGCAGATCGAAAGCCTGTTCGACTATACGCTGTTCATGGACTCGCCGACGGCGACGCGGCTCAAGAACTGGCGCATCAAGGCGCAGAATGCCGCCGCCGCGAAATCGGGTTATGCTTATGCTGCTTACGGCCATCTCAAGGTCGCGGGCGTCATCGACCTGATCAGCAACCTGCTCCACGCCGTGGGTGGCGAGACCGGGGCCGACCGCCTGATCCGCATCCGCCAGACGGTCGAAGCGGCAGTGCAGGCCAGGGATGGCGGGCTGACTTTTGCCGGCAAAGCCAGCGAATCGGCGATCCTGTTCCTGCGCTCGTTCGACCTCGGCTTCCGCATCCGCCGGCTGCGGCTGGTCGCGCGCCGGCTCGCCGAACTGGAAGACGATCTATCGGAGGAGCAACTGACCGCCGCACGCGACGCGATCTACGACGCGCTCGCCGCTTATCTCGAGGCCAAGCGGACGGACACGCACCTCGCCTTGCGCCGCGACGTGCGCAGCCTGCACAACGACGCCGCGCCATTGCTCGAAAAGCTGGCGGCATCGCTCAACCTCAAAGAACTTGATGACGACACCGACGCCAAGCTCGCCGACGCCTTTGCCGGCATGGCCAAGGACGTGAAGCGGCCGTTGCTGCTCAGCTATCTCGGCTTCCCCTTTTTCGACGTTGCGACCTTGCCGCTGCTCCAGGGCGAAGGGCTCGACGAATTCGATCCGATCAAGGTCGACCGCATCGCACCGGAGGACGCCGCGGCGATCCGCACCGGCGGCGCCGAGGCAACGCTGAAAGGCATCCAGTTCAACAGCTTCGGCGCGTTCTTCAGCCGCGCCTATCGGGAAAACGACTATCTGTGGGGCCGGCTGCACGGTGCCGAACGGATGATCGACATCATCGTGTCCGCGCTGCCGCCGCGCGTACGGATGAAACCGGGGCGCGTCGCCGCGATCAAGCGCAATGCGTTCCACGCGATCCTGGACGAAGAGGAAGCGCGCCTGACCGCGGTTCCGGGCATGATCGACGCGCTCAGGCGGGAAGTGGGCTGAGATTCCCTCGCGAATTCGCTTGTGGGGGAATCGAGCGCTGCCTGTCTCTTCCGGACTGGATCTACAGCGTCCAGACCAGCACGTTCCCCACCAGCACCACCGCCATTACCACCATTAGCATGCCCTTGGTCCGCGTGTCGGGCCGGAGGCTCAATCGCACGCCGAAATAGACCAGGATCGCCGCCGCGATCATCGCGACGGCATAGGCCATGTCCTGCATGCCGCTCACGATTCGCTTTCGCTCAGCGCCGGGAAAGCCGGTGCCTCGGCGGGTTCGGGGGCCAGTGCCTTGGCATAGGCGTCGATGTCGACATTGCCGCCCGACAGGATGACCAGCATGCCAGGCTCGGCGGCCACCTTGCCGGCGAGCAGCGCCGCCAATCCGACCGCTCCACCCGGCTCGACCACGAGATGCAGCTTGCTCGCTGCCCAGCGCTGCGCCGCGCGAACCTCCGCCTCACTGACGGCCACGCCCTTGGCGTCGCGCCGTGCCAGTACTTCGAAGGTCAGCGGCGAGACGACCGGCGTTTGTAGGGCGTCGCACGCGGTCGGCGGCGGATTGGGGCCGACCGGTTCGATCCAGCTCGCCTCGAGGCTGCGGCGCATATCGTCCCAGCCTTCGGGTTCGACCACGGTAATCCTGGCTTCAGTCAGGCCAAGCGCGATTCCCGCGGCGAGCCCGCCGCCGCCGCAGGGAATCACGACATGGCTGGGTTCGCCCAGCCCGATCGCCTCCATCTGCCGTCGCGCCTCGATCCCCGCGCTACCCTGGCCCTCGATGATCCAGGGATCGTCGAAGCTCGGCACCAGCACCGCGCCGCGCGCTTCGGCCAGTTCCGCGGCGATCCGCACGCGATCCTCGCTCATGCGATCATAGGGAACGATTTCCGCCCCTAGCGCCAGCGTACCGTCGCGCTTCGCCTTGGGCGCGTCCGACGGCATTACGATCGTGGCGGGGATGCCCAATCGCTTCGCCGCCCAGGCGACTCCCTGGGCGTGATTGCCCGATGAGAAAGCCACCACGCCTTTCGCCCGCTGATGATCATCCAACGCGGTGAGGCGGTGCCACGCCCCGCGCAGCTTGAACGCACCGATCGGCTGCAGCGACTCCGCTTTGAAGGCGATCGTCACGCCATTGATTTCATGCGTGAAAAGTGGCGTCGGCGCCAGGATCGCGGCGATCTTCGCTGCTGCGTCCCGAACCCCTGCCCGCGTCGGCTGTCTTACGATCGTCACTTTTCATCTCCGCTCGTCAAAATCGGTTCCAAAAAGTCTTTACTTGGTAATCTTTGGACCTTATCTGCCCGCTTCCCGCTGCCCCATGGGACTTCCAACCGCAAGGCAGCATTTCACCGTACGGCGCAAGCCACTTGGAGGTCCCTTGAGTTGCACAAGCATCATAGCGCGCTGGGGCTAGCGAAAGCCCCTGGTAATTCCGCCCGCGGGATTGCTCTTGATCAGCGGCCGGTTGCTCCGGTCACGCTCATTCGTCCGCATGCGGCTGCCCGCGCCGCCCGATTCTTCGTTGAGAAGTTTCCGGGCCGCTCGATGTATGCCGTCAAGGCGAATCCATCGCCCGAATTGATCCAGATCCTCTGGGACAACGGGATCACGCATTACGACGTCGCCTCGATCGCCGAGGTGCGGCTGGTGCGGCGCACGCTGCCCGACGCGACCTTGTGCTTCATGCACCCGGTCAAGGCCGAGGAAGCGATCCATGAGGCGTATTTCAACCATGGCGTGAAGACGTTCAGCCTCGATTCGATCGAGGAACTGGACAAGATCGTCCGCGCCACTCACGGCGCGAGCGACCTGACGCTGTGCGTGCGCCTGCGCGTCTCGTCCGAGCATTCGAAGCTCAGCCTCGCGTCGAAGTTCGGCGTGGCGCCGGGCGAATCGAAGGAATTGCTGTTCCAGGCGCGGCAGATCGCCGACGCTTTGGGCATCTGCTTCCATGTCGGCAGCCAGGCGATGACTCCCGCGGCCTATGCCGAAGCAATGGAGCGCGTGCGCCAAGCGATCGTCGAGGCCGGCGTCACGGTCGACGTCGTCGATGTCGGTGGCGGCTTTCCGTCGACCTATCCCGGCATGGAGCCCCCGCCGCTCGAACATTATTTCGAGACGATCCATCGCGCGTTCGAGAGCCTGCCGATTTCCTATTCGGCGGAACTCTGGGCGGAGCCGGGTCGCGCGCTGTGCGCCGAGTATAGCTCGATCATCGTGCGCGTCGAAAAGCGCCGGGGCGACGAATTGTACATCAACGACGGTGCCTATGGCGCGTTGTTCGACGCCGCGCATATCGCCTGGCGGTTCCCCGTCACGCTGCTGCGCGAGCCCGACAGCCACGCCAAGGACATGGCGTACAGCTTCTACGGCCCGACCTGCGACGATCTCGACCATATGCGCGGGCCGTTCATGCTGCCGGCGGACGTGCGCGCGGGCGACTATCTCGAAATCGGGATGCTCGGCGCGTACGGCTCTGCGATGCGCACCGCGTTCAACGGCTTCGGATCGGACGAGACGGTGATCGTCGACGACGAGCCGATGGCCTCGCTCTACATGAGCGAGGACCGCGAGGTCGCGTCGAACGTCGTAAAGCTGTAACGGCTCAAAGCTAACGGCCTTCCTCTCCCCTTCCGCTTGCGGGAGGGGTCGGGGGAGGGCTCGTTATTCGAGAGCGCCGTCCCTCAGACACGCCCTCCCCTAACCCCTCCCGCAGGCGGGAGGGGAATTTTACGGGTTTCCGCGTCCCCATAACGACGGCGGCATGAGAAAACGGGAACAGACCCATGACCGACACCCTGACCAAGACCGCGGCCGCCAATGCGCCGATCAACGACACCCGCAAGGCGGAATTGCTGTCGAAGACGGTCAAGCATATCGACATCACCTCGTTCGACGCGCGTCCGATCGTCGACGCGATGAGTGACATGAGCTTCACCAGCCGCGACCTCGGCCGCGCGACCAAGATCTACAACCAGATGCTGGCCGACAAGGACTGCACCGTCGTCCTGGTCATCGCCGGATCGACTTCAGCCGGCGGCTGCATGGACCTCTATGCCGAACTGATCCGCAACAAGATGGTCGACGTCGTCGTCGCGACCGGCGCCTCGATCGTCGACATGGATTTCTTCGAAGGCCTTGGCCACAAGCACTATCAAGCGCTTGAAATCCCGGATGATGATACGCTGCGCTCGCTCTATATCGACCGCATCTACGACACCTATATCGACGAGGAGCAGCTCCAGGATTGCGACCATACGATCCTGAAGATCGCGGACAGCCTGGAGGCAAAGCCCTATTCGAGCCGCGCCTTCATCCGCGAGATGGGCAAATATCTCGCCGAGCACGGCAAGAAGGACAACAGCCTGGTCAAGCTCGCTTACGAGCATGACGTGCCGATCTTCTGCCCGGCGTTCGTCGACTCCTCGGCCGGCTTCGGGCTGGTCAAGCATCAGGTCGACCGCGCCAAGGCAGGCCTGCCGTATATGGTGCTCGACGCGATCGCCGATTTCCGCGAGCTGACCGAGATCAAGATCCAGGCGGGCACCACCGGCCTGCTGATGATCGGCGGCGGCGTGCCGAAGAACTTCGTCCAGGACACCGTGGTGTGCGCCGAAATCCTCGGTCACGAGGATGTCGAAGTGCACAAATATGCCGTGCAGATCACCGTCGCCGACGTCCGCGACGGCGCCTGCTCGTCCTCGACGCTGCAGGAAGCGGCGAGCTGGGGCAAGGTCAACACCGGCATCGAGCAGATGGTGTTCGCCGAAGCCGGCTCGGTGATGCCGCTGCTAGCGAGCGATGCCTATCATCGCGGCCTGTGGAAGGACCGGCCGGAGCGCCGCTGGGCGAAGCTGTTCGCGGCCTGAGGCTCCCAACTCCTTCTCCCCTTGTGGGAGAAGGAAGGGGCCCGCTCGCGTAGCGAGTGGGAAGGATGAGGGGGAAAGTGCCTCCGAGAGTCTCCCTCACCCTTCCGCCGACTATGTCGGCTCCCTCCCTCTCCCACAGGGGGAGAGGGAGTTTTGGTTAATCTCGCGCCCGATACGCTTCCGGCACCACGAACACTTAGTCGGCGCGGGTATAACCTCCGTCGCGGACTTCCTCGATCAACACCATCGTATGCGCCCTAGCCCCCTCACCGAAGAACTCGACCAGCATGTCGGTCGTGCGGTGGGCGAGATCGGCCTTTTGCGCGGTCGACAGCGCGGCCTCGGGCAGCTTGAAATTGGCGAACGGCATGTCGTCTGCCCTTCTTCGAGGTCTCAGTTCTGCGCTTCGCGCGCCTGGTTGACGAAATCGTTGAGCTGGGCGAGCGTCGCATCGAAACGCCCCTCCCGCTCGGCATTGCGCAGGAAGCCCACGCGCTGGACGAGGATCTCTGGCGGCGTCGGCTGTTGGCCGAACAGCGCCATTACTTCATCGGCAAACTCGTCGAGCGGCTGATAGCCCGCAAGCGTTTCCTGTCCCGGCGTGAGACCGGTCTGCACCGCGGGCGGCGCCAGTTCGATCACTTCGACCTTGCCGGCCAGCGCGGCACGCATCGCGATGGTGTAGGAATGGATCGCCGCCTTGGTCGCGTTGTAGGTCGGTGTGGCAACCAACGGCACGAACGCCAGTCCCGAGGTAACGTTGACGATCGTCGCATCGGGCTGCGCGAGCAAATGATCGATCAGCGCATTGGTCAGCCGGATCGGGCCGAGCAGGTTGGTGGTGATCGTCGCCTCGGCATCAGCCAGATCGCGGCCTTGATCGAGCGCCTCGAACCGCATGATCCCGGCATTGTTGATCAGCACGTTGAGCGCCGGGAAGCTCGCGAGCACGCGTGAAGCGAAGTCGGCCACGCCTGCGGCGCTTTCGACGTCGAGCGTCATCGTATGGATATTGGGCCGCCCCGCCGCCGCCGCGTCGAGCGCGTCCTGTCGCCGGCCGGCGATGATCACGACGTTGCCCGCGTCATGGAACCGGTGCGCCAGCGCTTCGCCGATGCCCGACCCGCCGCCGGTGATGAGGATGGTGTTGTTGCTGCTTTTCATCGGATCGCTCCTGCCTGGGGTTGATGGCAGCGATGTACGCCTATACTCTCCACATGAAAGAAGGCACCAAAAAGATTTATACTTACCCAAAAGAGAGTGACGCGATGAACGCTCCCGCCCCGCCTCATCTGCCTTGGCCGACCGACATCGATCCGCGTGTAGAAGCATTGGTGACCGAAGTGATCGGTCGGGTGGCGGACAAATGGACGATGCTGATCCTCGATGTCCTCGCCGAACAGGGCGAGTTGCGCTTCACCCAGGTCGGTCGTGAAGTACCCGGGATCAGCCAGAAGATGCTGACCCAGACTCTGCGTCAGATGGAACGCGACGGATTGGTCGTGCGCACCGTGCACCCGGTGATCCCGCCGCGGGTCGAGTATCGCCTGACCGATCTCGGCTTCTCGCTCGGAGAGGCGTTTTGCAGCGTGTGGATCTGGGCGAAGGACAATCTCGAGCGGATCGACGCAGCGCGCGCCGCCTTCGATTCCCGACGACCGGGCTGAGCCCGCGCAATCCGTTGCAATCGCGAACCGGTTGATGCAGCTTCCCGGCACAATAGTCTGGGGGAGGCTCTTCATGCACAGCGAGATCCTGAAGCCGGTCGTCGTCCTGATCGCCTGGACGCTGGTGATGCTCGTCTGGATGATGGCGGTGCGGTTGCCGGCGATGAAGGCGGCCGGGATCGACATGACCAAGTTGAAGGGCGGCAAGGGCAGCGACGCCGACGGCGTTCTTCCTCCGCAGGCACAATGGAAGGCGCACAATTACAATCACTTGTTCGAACAACCGACGTGTTTTTACGCGGTATCCTTCGTGATTGCCTTTACCGGCACCGGTGACGGGATCAATGCCTGGATCGCCTGGGCCTATGTCGCGCTGCGCATCGCGCACAGCCTGTGGCAAGCGACGGTCAACAAGGTCTCGATCCGCTTCACGATCTTCATGCTGGCGACCTTGTGCCTCATCGCCCTGACTTTGCATGCCGCGATGGCGGTGTTCGGTTGGCATCATGGCTGAGAAATTCGAGCGCCACCGTCAGCCCTGGCGGCAGGACGAAATCCAGAAACTCCATACACTGGCCAAGAAAGGCATGGCGCTGAAGGCGATCGCCAAGGCGCTGACCAGGAGCGAGGAGTCGGTCAAGCAGCGGGCGAAGGAAGACGGGCTATCGATCGCGAAATTGCGGTGAACGTTTCTCCCCTCCCGCAAGCAGGAAGGGAATTGCTTACCCGAACAACCGCGCCAAACTCCGGTCGAGTGTCACTAATTGCCACAGCGTGCGGCCATGTTCGGCACGGCCCGCCTTGTGCTCTGCGGCGATCCGTTCGATCATCCTACTATCGAACCATTGCAGCAGCCGCGGTGAACGCGCCAGACCGGCCGCCTCGTCGGCCAGCGCACCTCGGAACCAGGCGCTGATCGGCGTCACGAACCCCATCTTGGGCCGATAGAGGATATCGTCGGGCAGATACCGCTCCATCGCCTTCTTCATCAGCCACTTGCCCTGCCCGCGCCGCAACCGCATCGACACTGGCAGGGTCGCCGCGAATTCCATCAATTTATAGTCTAGTAGCGGCTCACGCGCTTCCAGGCTGACCGCCATGCTGGTGCGATCGACCTTGGTCAGGATGTCGCCGGTCAACCAATGCTGGATATCGGCATATTGCGCGCGGTCGAGCGCATCGCGCGCCGGCGCGTCACGCATCGTCGCGATATAGCGATTCTCGGCGCGATGGCCGCCAAGCTGGCGCCAGGCCTCGGCGGTGAACAGCTTCTCGCGCAGTGTCGGCGTCGTTACTCCCACCGAACGGGCATAGGCAGTCGCGCCATCCTCGGCCAAAGCGAGCAAGGTCGTCTTGGCGCGCAACGGGCGCGGCGCCCAGTCGGCCTTCGGATAGAGCCGTCCCAATGTTCCGAATACATTAGCGGACATTTCGCGCGGCAAGAGCGAGCGCACGCGTTCTTCGGCTGCCTGGAATTTGTAGCGTCTATAACCCGCAAACGCCTCGTCGGCGCCGTCGCCCGACAGTGCCACCGTTACCTGCTCGCGGGCCAGTTCGCAGACGCGGAACGTCGCCAGCGCGGAGGCATCGGCGAAAGGCTCGTCGAACGCGCTGGTCAGCCGGTCGAGCAGCGCGAAATCGTCCGCGGCGACGACACGCTCGCGATGATCGGTGT
This sequence comes from Sphingomonas mali NBRC 15500, assembly GCF_001598415.1. Classification (GTDB taxonomy): domain Bacteria; phylum Pseudomonadota; class Alphaproteobacteria; order Sphingomonadales; family Sphingomonadaceae; genus Sphingomonas; species Sphingomonas mali. Next base: position 55,101 of record NZ_BCYX01000009.1, on the reverse strand, counting down.
GATAGCGTTGCGCGATCGCCTCGGCATAAGCGCGCTCGTCATGTCCGGCTTCCCGGAAGCCGATCGTGCACGTTTTGACCGCGCCCTTCGACAATTCGGCCATCAGCGCGACCACTGCCGAGCTATCGACCCCGCCAGAAAGGAACGCGCCAAGCGGCACGTCGGACACCATCCGCAGCTTCACCGCGGCGCGCATGCGGTCGACCAATTCGGCCTCGAGGTCCTTGAGCGATCCGCTCGCGCGGTTGGTGAAGTCGAGATCCCACCAGCGTCGCGGCGCCGGCACCGGTCGCCCGCGTTCGAGCATCAGATAGTGCGCGGCAGGCAGTTTCCTCACGCCGGCGACGACGCAGGCATCGTCGGGAACATAGCCCAACCCCATGAAATCCTCGATCGCGGCGAGGTCGGGCGCGCGACGGAGCAGCGGGTGCACCAGCAAGCCCTTCAACTCCGACGCGAACGCCACCGACCCGTCGGACAGCACGACATAATGGAGCGGCTTCACCCCCAGCCGGTCGCGCGCCAGGAACAGGCATTGTCGTCCGGCATCGTGCAGCGCGAAGGCGAACATGCCGTTGAGGCGATCGAGCATAGCCGGGCCCCATTGCCGCCAGCCATGGAGCAGCACTTCGGTATCGCCATTGGTGACGAACCGCGCCCCCATCGCCTGGAGCTCGGCACGGATCTCGGCGAAATTGTAGATCTCGCCATTATAGGTGACGGTCAGATCGCCGTCGTGCATCGGCTGTGGGCTGCCCGCGACGTCGATGATCGCCAGACGGCGGTGCGACAGGCCGACGCCCGATGCGGTCCATACGCCAGCACCATCGGGGCCGCGATGCGCCTGGGCATCGGCCATCGCCAGCACGCGGGCGCGATCGACTGGTTTGGGAGTTCCGGGGTGATAGATCCCGGCGATACCGCACATGTTACCGACCGACCCCCGTATTCGTGCTCGTCACCCCAGCGCAAGCTGGGGTCTCAGGCAATGTCGCCATAACTCTAGAGATCCCAGCTTTCGCTGGGATGACGGGAGTTGTCACCGGGCCATCCCCGCGCTGCGATCCGCCAATCGGTCGAGCGGCCCCAAAGCCGCGAGGAACGTCGCCATCGCCGCGCGCGGGTCGTGGCCGGGCAGCGTTTCGGCTGAAACATGAATCGCGACCGCGCGCTGCGGTCCACCCAGCAGCTTGGCCTTGAGCGTTTCGAGCTTCACGATTTTGGGATCGGACGTAAGGACATTGCCGATCCGGTACCACGTCGCGACCTGACGCTCCACCGGTCCCGGTGCGGTGATCCGCATGACGCTGCCGCCGTTGAGATCGTCGAGGTCTTCGACCCGAACCCAGCGATCATCCTGCTGCATGATGCCGATGCCGAAGCCGACAATCTCCTTGCCCTGATGCTGGCTGCCATAGACCGCGATCGCCAGATCGACGGCATTGCCCGCACCATCGACATAGCGGCCGAACAATTGATGGTCGGCGCCAGGATAGGTCGGTGCCCAGGGCGCGCGGGTGCTGACCGGCGCGCGTTTCCAGCCCGCCACCTGCGGCAAGTCGATATGCTGGGGCAGTATCTGTGCGCGGCTGGCGATCGCCGTCGACCATCCGGGGAAAGCCGCCGCGACCGCGAGCACCAGTAGCGCCGCGACGATCGTGTCGAGCGGCCAGCGGACCGGCCCCTGCAGTCGCGCCGGATCGAATGCCGGCGCGTCGGGCGCGCGGTCGAACCATTTCCAGCCGATCGCCAGGACCGCCGCCATCACCAGCCCGAAGAACACCCAGCCGAACACGATATGGTCGTACCCCGTCGCCTGTTCGACGCTGGTCAGCACCGCGGCATAGATCGTCCCGAACGCGCGCACGCCATTGGCCAGCACCGGCACGATGACCGCCATCGTCATGAACGCGATCCGTCGCGGCCAGGTGCGATAGCAAAGGTTCGCGACCAGCACGCCATAAGCGATCATCGCGATCACGAACTTGGAGCCGGAGCATGCCTCCGCCACTTCGAAATATTTGTCCCCCGCAGTGATCAGCACGCCATCGACCGTTGCCGCGACGCCGACCAGATGGAGCAGATGCATCGTGATCCATACGGTGATCGTCTGGAGTGGCGGCTCGAGGAATTCGCCGAACGGCACCAGAAACAGCGCATAGGCGATCGGGAAGAGCAGCCCGCGCGAGACATTGGGGCCGAGTACCGTCACCACCGCGCCCTGCAGCATCATCACCACGCCCAGATGCCGCGCGAACGAGACGCCCCCGGCATCGCCGAGCAGCCAGCCAAATCCGCCGGCCGCGACCAGCGCGAGTCCAGGCGCCCAGGCTTGAGGCTTGAGTTGCGCGAGTTCGCCGCGCCGGATCCACACCAGCCAGCCGACCACCGGCGCGATGAACAGGCAATGCCCGAACGTGGTGTTGGTCCAATAGAGCTCGGCCAGTGCCGCGACATCATGCCGGAACATCAACAGGATCACCGCCATCGCCGCCGCGAGCGCCGCCAGCGGACGTCGCCAGGCGGGGGCGATCACCAGCCCGGGACGAGGCGCGGAGCCCGCAATGCTGGTCATGCCGCCACCCGTCCCTTGGCTTTTGGCGGCACGCCCTTAGTGCCCCATCCGATCAAGGCGTCGAGCGGCGCGAGCCGGGCGCTCCAGCCGTAGCGTGCCTGTACCCGCTCGCGCGCCTTGCGCCCCATCGCGGCCGCGTCGTGCGCATCCGACAACAACCCGTTCACCGCATCCGAAACCTCCGCCACGGTGTCGCCACTCAGGATCGTGCCGTCATGGTCGATCCCCTCGGCGGCAGGCCCGCTCGCCACCACCGGGCGCGCCATCGCCATGGCTTCGAGGACCTTGTTCTGGATGCCTCGCGCGATCTTGAGTGGGGCGACCACGCAGGCGGCGGCGTCCAGCCACGGCCGGACGTCCGCAACTTCGCCAGTCACGCGAATTCCATCCTGATTCGCCAGCGCGGTGACCGCAGCCGTCGGGTTACGGCCGACGATGACGAAAACGGCATCGGGATGGACGACGCGGATATGCGGCAGCACGGTTTCGGCGAACCATGTCACTGCCTCGACATTGGGGCGATAGTCCATCTGGCCGGTGAACACGATCAGCTTTCCGGTGGTATCGATCCGGCGAAACGCCGCTGCGGGATCGAAGAAGTCGGTGTCGATGCCGTTCTCAACCACCTGGACATTGGCGGCGCCAGTGCGCTTGCGGAACAGCTCTGCTTCGGCGTCGCTGACGAACAGGCTGGCGTCGACGCGCCGCGCGACCCGGCGCTCGAACTGGAACAACAAGTTCGCCTCGCGCTGCATTAGCCAGCGCATCGGCCAGTGTGAAGCCTTGGCGTAGTCGGCGAACTTGAGCGAATCCATGTCGCAAAAGTCCATGATGACGCGGGCGCGGGTTTTGGCCGGCACATACTGTGCCATCTGACCCGAAAAGACGTAAATCGTATCGATCGAGCGGCGGTCCAACAGGTCGGCGACGACGTCGTGCATGGCGTGATTGTCGAACGCGGTCAGCGAGGCTGGACGGCGCTGCGCCAACGCCTCCAGCAACGCCCGTGGTCGCGACTTGCCGCGCCACAGGATCGACCGGCTCGCGGTGAACGCCACCAGCCCCTTCTTCGCCTTGAGGTCGCGAGGATCGTCGGCGAACGCAACGAGGTGCACGCGATGTCGCGCGGCAAGGTGTTTGAGCACGTTGAACGCGCGAATCTTGTCGCCGCGATCGGGCGGGAATGGCGATCGATGCGCGAGGAATAGGATGTCGCCCATCAGCCGAGGCCTTTGGCGATCACCGGTCCCATCGCATTGGCGAGCCACAGGGGCAGCTTCTTCCAAACCACGACCTGCAGCCGATATTTCGGGCTCATCGGGTTCATCTCGCGCGGCGTCTGGCCGGCGGCCACGCGCTTGGCATAGCGCAGCGGCACGCCCTCGAATCCCCAATTCTTCTTGAACGCGGCAACGCCGGTCCCCGCCTTCGAGCGCCCGAAATCGTAGCGCGTGCAGCCGCGTCCACGGGCATGGCGCATGAGCTCGTAATAGAGCCGGTCATTGGCCTTGAGCGACCGCGCCTCGCGCGTGCCGCCGCCCCAAAAGGGATAGACAGTGCCGTTGAGGTAGAGGCTGAATACGCTGGCGTGGGGCTTGCCGTCTTTGGACACGGTCACGACATCGGCGTGCTCGCTCAATTCGGCGGCAACCTCGCGAAACAATTTGGCCGGGAATACCGGCGTGCCGAGATTGCGCACCGATTCCGAAAACACCGCATAATGCATCGCCAGATCGCGCGGCGTGCTGCCGATCGCGATCTCCAGATCTGCGTCGAGCGACTTGCGGACATCGGCGCGCTGCTTGCGCGGGATCGCTAGCAGTTCGGCCTCGTCGTCCTGGGCGAGATCGCGCGCAAAGCCCAGGTATGTCGTCTCGTCGACGATCCAGCCCTCGCCCGGTGCGGGTCCGCCGCGCAGCTCGAGGCTGGGACAACCGAGCCTCTCAGCCAGCGCCCAGGCCGAGGCGGCGAGCGCGTCGGCCACAGCGTCGCGGCTGGTCAGGATACCGCCATCGACCGCGAAGCCGGCCGACACGAGCGCCTTGCCGAACAAGGGCGAGCGGATCTCGGTCAACGGCAACATGCCGGCGATCGTGCCGTCGGCATATTCGGCGATCAGGCAATGCGCGGTTTGCCCACAGGCGCGCGCGACCGCCACATTCCAGCCCGTGAGATGGAACGGTGTCGCGTCGGCATGCGCGCGGACATAGGCATCGATCCGCGCACGCTCGCCAGCCTGAGCCAGATCGGCGGCGCTGATCGCTACCGGAGTCGAGACCAACGGCATCGTCATTGCAGGCGCTCCGCTTCGACGGCGACGACCGCATCGACGCGACCCCAATCGTGGCGCTTCACCAGCCCACGCAATTTGCCCGCCATCGCACCGAGTCGGCTGTAATGGCGCAATCGCGACTTGATCGGCGCGCGCGCGACACGCGGTTGATCGGGATCGACCTCCCAGGGATGGAAATAGAACACCGCCGGGCGATGCTCGTCGCGATTGGCGCGCGTCACCGCGCGATCGGTAATCGCCGCCGGAAACAAGCGGAAGAACCCGCCGCCAGTAGTGATCTTGCGCCCAGCGACATCGGCGAGCGTGATCGGCAGCTCGATCAAGTCAGATCCGGTGACCGGGCGATAGGCATGCCTGGGCGCGTCGGCCCAGCCATAATGGTCGTGGATCAGCGGGGCGACGCTCGACGAATAGGCATAGCCTTCCTCGGCCAGCACCTGATGCGCCCAGGGCGTGCGCTGGTCGATCGAAAAGCTCGGGGCACGATACCCGGTCACGCGTTGGCCCGATGCATCTTCCAGCGCGGCCCGGGCGCGCTTCAGATCGGCGCGAAAGGCGTCGGCGCTCATCGTGAAAACGCGGTCATGGTCCCAGCCATGGCTGGCAACCTCATGCCCCTCATTGGCGATGCGGCGGATCAGCGCAGGGTTTCGCTCGGCCACCCAGCCCAGCGTGAAGAAGGTCGCCTTGACCCCCGTCTCGCCGAACAGGTCGAGCACCTTGCCGGTATTGTAGGCGACGCGGCTGTCCAGACCGTCCCAATCGGCCTTGGCGATCACGCGTTCGAAGGCGCCGACCTGAAACCACTCCTCGACGTCGACCGACAGGCCGTTGCGCATGATGCCGCTCCCGTCGCGCGTCAGGCCGCGCGGCCACCGCGCGCTGCCGCGGCCTCGTTACCCTCGACCCAGTCAACCAGCAATGCCAGCACCCGGCGCAACGCCGCATCCTGTTCCTCGAGCCGCGCCTCGATCGCCGCGAAACGGTCATGCGCGATCTCGATCGGCGCAGGCTTGGGATCGTTGGCGGCCGCCGCCGGTTCGACCGCCGCGAGAGGTTCGCGCATCGCGACCGGCTCTGGGGCCTTGATCGGCTCCGGCGCCGCGACGATTTCGGGCTCAGGCTTAGGCTCAGGCGCGGCAACGACCGGCCATTGCGCAGGCGCGCTGGGAGCAGGCATGTCGCCGGTGATGTCGGCGATCACAGCATCGACCACCTTGGCGTCGATTACGTCGACCTGCTCGATCGCGCCGAACAACAAGACGCGCCCCGCCAGCTGGTTGAGCCGGCGCGGCACGCCGTCGGATCCGCGATAGAGCGCGGCGAAAGCATCGGCAGTGAATTTAGGACGGCCATTCCAGCCAACCAATGACATGCGGTGCAGCACATAGGGCTCGACCTCTTCGGCGCCCATCGGGTCGAGATGGTGCATCGCGATCACGCGCTGGCGGAGCTGTTCGAGCCGGTCGCCGCCATGGAGCGCAGCGCGGAATTCCGGCTGGCCAAGCAGGAAGATCTGCAGCAGCGCATGGCCGCCGGCCTGGAAATTGGACAGCATGCGCAATTCTTCGAGCGCGCCGGTGTGCAGCGCCTGCGCTTCGTCGACGATCAGCAAGGTGCGGCGGCCCGAGCGCGCGACCGAATGCAGCCCGCGCTCGATCGCGACGAGCAATTGCGCCTTCATCAGGCCCGCGGTCTCGACCCCCAGCCCGGTCGCGACGATGCGCAACAAATCGTCGCCATCGACCTGGCTGGACACCAATTTGATCACGTGCAGCCGCTCGCGATCGATCGTCGCCATCAAATGGCCGACGAGCGTGGTCTTGCCCGCGCCGACATCGCCGGTGATGACGATGAAGCCCTCCCCCTGGCTCAGGCCATAGCCGAGATACGCCATCGCCTTGCGGTGGGTGGCGGTATCGAACCAGAATTTCGGATCGGGCGTCAGCGCGAACGGGCGTCCGCTCAATCCGTAATGGTCGTCATACATCGTCTTCGTCTCCGGGCGGGGCCCCCCGCCTCTCCGGTCAGAATTGGTAACGCGCGCCCAGCAACGCTTGCGCCGTCGTCTGGTCCTCCTGTCCCTTCTGGCTGAAGGTATAGGCGCCAAGCGAGACGGTCGTGCCGAGGCGGCCAAAGCTGCGCGAGACCGACCCGGTCGCGCCCAGACTGTAGATGCCCGGCGCAAGGCCGCTGTCGAAATAATTGGCGAACAGATCGGCATTGAACGACGTGTGCTGGCCGATCGACGTCGAGTAGAACAACTGAGCGTAATAGCTTTCGTCGCTGGTGCCGATGATCACCACGCCCGGGCTGTTGGGCGCGTAGAATTTGCGGTTCGAATAGCCGGCACCAAAGCCGAGCGTCGAGGAGCCGCGAGTCAGGCTTACCACGGCATCGACGCCACGTGAGCGGTAGGTCGCGGTCGACACCGACTGGAACACCGAATTCATGCATGCGCCCGCTGCGCTGCCGCCGGTCGTACCGAAGGTGCAGCCGCTGAATTGCTGGGCCAGGAGATCGCGCGTCGCGGTGAACTGGGCGGGAAGCCCGCGCAAGCTGCGCTGCAACTGGCTTCCGAAAGTCTCGACCGTATCGTAGACGCCGACCTGGACGCCGACGCTCCTGGTCGGAGCATAGCTGAGCGAGCCGGTATAGCTCCACGATCCGTAACGACGGCCGACATGCGCCTCCAGCGCCGTGCGCGGGCTCGGGCGCCACACGACGCCGGCATCCCAATAAATGCCATCGGTCTGGTACGCGATACGGCGCGGGGAGTTGGGATCGGTCACGAAGCGGCCACGGCTGTCGGTGACCGGCACCCCAGCACTATCGAGCAACGGATCGCGCGCGCTTGAGGTCAGCTTTTCATAGCCGACGCCACCGACGACCGCGATATTAGCCGACAGCGGCATCACCGCGTCGACGCGGCCATAGAGATCGTCGAAGCGGTTGCCGAGCTGGCTCTGATCGTCGCGCGTCCAGCCACCGCTGGCGGTGAGGCCGAACGGCGCCACCGTGCCCGATTTGAAGCCGACCGAGGCGGTCGCGATCTGTGTCTTCGAATCATCGAAATAGTCGAGCCGCGGGCTGCCCGGGGCGACGCCGGTCGGGCCCGGCTCGGTCACCTTGGTATAAGCGAAGCGGTAGGCCGCGTTGATCGCGATCGGGCCGCTGCCGGTGGTCAGCGTCGGGCCGACATAGCCCGAATAGACGTTGCTGACATTGTCGCGATCGTTGCCGAAGAAGACCGGCGCCGCACCGCGAATGTCGTTGCGCGAGCGCGTGGCGATGCCGCCGGCGTCCAGCGACAGGCCGCGCGCCACGCGCACCTGCGCATTGGCGAGACCCGTGACGACATCGGCGTCGCCGCTATTCTTGTCCCAGGCGAACTGATGCTCGTAGCGCGCCGACAGGTTGACCGACACGCGCCGCGTCTCGACCGAGGCGTCGACCCCAGCCGCGGCCGAGCTGTAGGTCAGCACGTCGCCCGACTGGACGTCGGCGGTAAGCACCTGGCTCAGTTCGATATAGGGAGCGATCGCCACCTTGCGGTCCCTGCCCCGGCTCTTGCCCCCATCGCCGTTATCATCCTGCGCCGCCGCCGGCATCGCTGCCAGCAGCGTCGCAAGCGCGACCCCCGCGGAAATAACGCGCATCATTGGCCCTCGTCCTCCTGGCCGTAATAACTGCCGAAACGAGCCCCCCCCGGGGCGAACGCTACGCTGTTCAACAAAAGCTGGATGTGCTCGCAGCCCTCGAGCCGCTGCACCGTGTCGCGGATTTCGCCTTCCGACGTCTTGTCGGCGCGGACGACGAGCATGACCTGGCCGACATGCAGCGCCAGGACCGAAGCGGGCGACGCCGACAGGGCCGGCGGCGAATCGAAAATCACGACGCGCTCCGGATCGGCGGCAAGCAGCCGCGCGATCAGGTCCGGCGTGCGTCCGCTCGCGACCAGCTCGACATCGGCATTGGTCCGGGCGCCGGCGGGCAGCAGGCTGAGATTCGGAATGTCGGTCCCGACCACGCACTTCTCGATATCGATCGACGGATCGGCCAGCGCGTCGAGCAGACCGGGTCCATCGGCGACTCCGAGCCGCTCCATGATCCCCGGCTTGGCGAAATCGGCATCGACCAGCAGTACGCGCGTCTCACGCTCCGCGGCCATCGAGATCGCCAGGTTGATCGCGCAATAGGTCTTGCCGTCACCAGGTTTGGCCGAACAGACCAGGATGGTTCGCGCCTTGTCGGGCTCGTGCTTGTTGAGCTGACGCGCGGTCAGCAGCAGATGCCGCTTGGCGAGGCGGAATTCCTCGGCCAGCACGCCGATGGCGGCACCGGGGACGAGCAACTGGTTTTCGGCCAGCAGGTCGCGGTCGATCTTGGCCTGGCGACCCGCCACGGGCAAAGCCACCGGCGGCACAGGGGCCGGTCGAGCGATGGGAGCGGCACGTGTTTCCACCGGCGCCGCGGCCGCGCTCGGCGTTTCCACCGGCTTCGGTGTCTCAACGACGGTCGCGGGCGCGACCGGCTTGAGCACCGGGGGTGCCTGCAAGTCGCTTTCGGGAATCGCGCGTGCGTTCAGGCGGGCCGAGAAGTCGTAGACTTCGGCCGCGCGCTCGAGCAGCGATCCCTGCTTGGTGATGATCGGCTTGTTCATGCCGCGAGCCCCCGCATCAGCATCTCCACGCCTAGCAGGCCGACGAACGCGACCGGCAACGCGGCCGCGGCGCCCGCGAACATGCGCAGCTTGCGTTTCCTCAATTCGACTTCCGCCCTCGACACGCGCTCGCTGATCGACCCGATCACCGGCAGCCCGGTCGCCTTTTCGAGGCGCCCTGCGGTGGCATAGGTCGCCTTGAGCTGCGACAGGGCGAACGCCCCGCCAATCCCGCCGAAGATCGCCGCGAGCAGCACGCCCGTCAGCAACAGCGGGCGATTGGGCGCCGTCGGCGCGCGTGGCGCCACCGGCGGATCGATGACCTTGAACTTGATCGAGTCGGTCTGCGCCTGCGCCTGGGCGCGCACGCGGACGTCCTCGCGGTCGCTCAATAGCTTGTCGTACTGGTCCTTGAGCACCTGATAGTCGCGGTCGATCTGGCTCTGCTCGTTGGCCGCCGCGGGATCGCCGTTCAGCTTGCCGGTGATCGCGTCCATGTCGTGCTGCAACTGCTGCTTGCGCGCCGACAAGGCCGCGACCTGCGATTGTTTGTCCGCCTGCATCGACTTGAGCGAGAGATATTGCGGATTGGGCTGGCCATTGCCGGCATAGCTGCCGACCGCCGGCTCGCGTGCCGCCGCGGCGCGCGCGGCGCCGAGCTGGCTGTTGAGCGCGATCACGTCGGGATGCCTGTCGGTATAGCCCTTGGCCCGCGCATCGGCGAGCTGGCCCTCGATCGCGGCGAGGCGCGCGCGCGCCGGTCCGGCGCTGCCGGCGCCGCCAACCCCCGGAATGGTCGGTGCAATGCCCGACATCTGCCCGTTGATCGACGCCAGGCTGGTCTGCGCGGCGGCGAGATCGCCGTCAATCTGCGCCATCTGAGTACGCGCCGCCGACATGCGGTCGGACAGCGAGCCGGTACCCGGCAGAGATCCGAGATATTGGGTCTGGAACTGCGCGCGCTTGGCATCGGCATCGCCCAGCCGGCGCTGCAGATCCTCGACCTGGCTGTCGAGGAAGCGCAACGTGGTCTGCGTATCGGTTCGGGAATCGGCCAGATTCTGGTCGACGAAGATCGAGATCAATTTCTGGTTGATCTGTGCGGCAAGCTTGGGGCTCGACGCGGTCACGCTGATCTCGAACAGATTGTTCTGCTGCGCGACGATCTTGACGGCCTGCTGCAGGCCGGCGACGCGATCGGCGATTTCCTGCGGGGTCGAGACGGTATTGGCGAGGTCGGTGCCGCGCACGACCTTTTCCAGGTTGACCGCGCTGGTCAGCGTCTGGCGGATCGTGTCGATATCGTTCTGCTGTTCGGCCGCGCTGATGCCGATCTTGGACGGCAGCACCTGCCCCATCTGGACGAACACGCGCGCTTTCGATTCGTAGCGGTTGGGCATCTGGCTGACCGCCAGCCAGCCCAGGATCGCGACGACCCAGGCCGCCGCCAGAGCAATCCAGCGGCGGTTCCAGATCGCGTGGAGCGCGATGCGAACTTCGTCATAGAGGCCGTTCACCGTTCCAGGCCTCCGTCAGAACATCGATTCGGGGATGATGATGACGTCGCCCGGCTCGAGCTTGACGTTCGCCGACGGGTCGCCGTCCTTGAGCAGCTTGCCGAGCTTGACGTTATACTGGCGCTGCTGGCCGGTATTGCGGTCCTGACGCACCAGCCGCGCCCGGTTACCCGCCGCATATTGATTGAGCCCGCCGACCGCGATCATCGCGTCGAGCAGAGTCATGTTGGCACGATACGGAATCGATGCCGGCTTTTCGGTCGCGCCGACGATGCGGATCGACTGGCTATAGGTGCTCTGCGGGCTCTCGACGATGACCGAGACGATCGGGTCCTTGATATAGGTCGACAGCGCCAGCTTCATGTCGTCGGCGAGCATCGCCGGGGTCTTGCCGACCGCGGGCATGTCGTTGACCAAGGGGGTGGTGATACGGCCGTCGGGGCGCACCTGGACCTTCGCCGACAATTCGGGGTTGCGCCACACGAAGATGTTGAGCTGGTCCATCGGACCGATCACATATTCCTCGCTCGGCTGCTCGCGCGACCCGACGAACGATGCGGGCGGCAATTGAGCACCGCCGCCGCCGGCACATCCCGTCAGCACGCTGGCGCTCGCACCGACGAGCATCAAGGCCTTGGAAAACTTAACGAAACTCATAATCAGCCTCCCGTCTGCGCACGGCTGGACCGGTGACGTCATTCCGGCACGCGCAGACTTCGGGCTTGGCTATGGGGTCGCGGGGGTAAAGATTGCGTTAGGAGTAAAAGTCAGACGAGGATTTCCGCGGGTCTGGAATGGCCCAGGAACTCCCACGGACTGGCAGTAAGTCCATACGCTCCGGCCATGAAGATCGCGATGACGTCACCGGTGCCCGCCACCGGCAGGTCGACCTGATCGGCGAGGCGATCGAGCGGGGTGCAGAGCGGGCCGACGACGCTTACCGTTTCGCGCGGTGCGTCTGGCGCAGCCGTGGCGACGGCGACGGGGTAGTTGCGGCGTACCACCGTGCCCAGGTTACCCGTGGCGGCGAGTTGGTGGTTGAGGCCGCCGTCACACACCAGGAAGATCTCGCCCCGGCTTTCCTTGCGGTCGACAATGCGAGCCAGATAAACGCCGGCTTCGCCTACCAGCCAGCGCCCCAGTTCGATCGCGAACCGCGTGTTGGGCAGCACGCTTAGGCTTGGCGTCAGCGCGGCACCGATCGCTTCGATATCAAGCACCTGCTCGCCCGGGAAATAGGGAATGCCAAATCCGCCGCCGAGATTGACGAGCGGCGGCGATGCCCCCGCCTTCTCGGCCAGCCGGACGGCAAGGTCGAGCGTATGCGCCTGGCTGTCGATGATCGCGGACGGATCGAGTGCTTGCGATCCTGCGAAGATGTGGAAACCGCGCCATTCGGCGCCCGCTGCCAGGATGCGCTTCACCAGCGCCGGGACGCCTTCGGCATCGATCCCGAATGGTGAGGCGCGCCCACCCATCCGCATGCCCGACCCGCGCAGCTCGAATTCGGGGTTCACGCGGACCGCGAGTCGCGGAGTCTCGCCGCGCCGTTCCGCAATGGCGAGCGCGCGATCCGCCTCGTTCTCGCTCTCGAGATTGATCGTCACCCCGGCGGCGATTGCGGCGTCGAGCTCGGCATCGGCCTTGCCGGGTCCGGCAAAGCTCACCGCCTTGTCGAGGCCGACAACGCGCGCCAGTTCGCCCGCCGACGCGACATCGAACCCGTCGACCAGCGGCGCCATCGCCGCGAGCAACGGAGCGAAGGGATTGGCCTTCACGGCATAATGGAGGTCGACACCGGGAAACGCCGACCGGAACCGTGCTATCCGGCTGCTGACCACTGCCATGTCATAGACGAACAGGGGCGACGATGTGAGCAGTTCCGCCACCGACCGGCCGCCAATGACAAGCGGAACCGATTGGAACTCCAGGGGGATCGCGCCCATCGGCTTCATGACATCATCCCCCTCAATCCCGCGCGGTCGAGCTTGCCGTTGGCGTTGCGAGGCAGCTCGGCCAGCCAGACATAGCGCGCCGGCTGCATGAAATTGGGTAAATCGCGGCGCAGGCGCTCCCGCAAGGCCGGTTCGGCGGATCCGTCGCCCTTCGCCACCACCACGATTGCCTGGCCTTGGCGCTCGTCGGGAACGCCGATCGCGACCGCCTCACCCGTCTCGCCGCCGGCGGTGATCGCTTCCTCGATTTCGTTGGGACTGATGCGGTTGCCGGCCGATTTGATCATCTCGTCATCACGACCGACGAAGCGCAGCAGCCCATCGGCGTCCGCTACCGCCGTATCGCCCGACCACACTGCCATGCCGCCCGCCTGCGACCATGCCGGTGCCGGCCGGAAGCGCGCCGCGGTCCGTTCGGGATCCTGCCAATAGCCTTGCGCCACGAGCGGACCGGCGTGGACCAGTTCGCCGGGTTCGCCAGCTGCAGCCTGGGCGCCGTCGGGCCGCACGATCATGATCTCGGCGAAGGGAATCGCGTGGCCAATCGAGTCGGGATGGTCCGCGACCAAGGCGGGGTCGAGATAAGTCGAGCGGAATGCCTCGGTCAGCCCGTACATTGGATAGATATCGGCCTGCGGGAATCGTTCGCGCAGCCCGTCAATCAGCCGCCGGGTCAGCGCACCACCAGAATTCGTAATTCTTTTCAGAGTGCTTGTGTCGATTTCCTGAGGGTCGATATCAAGTAACTGCGCCCAGAGCGGCGGCACACCGGCCAGCGTCGTGATCCGCTCGCGCTCGATCGCGCGATAGACGTCGCGCGGCAGCAGATAGTCGAACGGCACCACACACGCCCCCGCCGCCCAGGTCGAGAAGAGCTGGTTCTGCCCGTAATCGAAACTGAGCGGCAGCACGCCGAGCACGCGATCGGCATGGTCCAGCCCCAGATAATGCGCGACGCTGATCGCGCCGAGCCACAGATTGGTGTGGCTCAGCATCACGCCCTTGGGCCGCCCGGTCGATCCCGACGTGTAGAGGAGTGCCGCCAAGGCGCCGGGATCGGCGTCGGAGGGCGGCAAGGCAGGGCCGACGAGCGGTGGATCGTCCGTCACGATCCTCACTCCCTCCATCTCCAGCGTCTCAGCGCGAGTTGCCTGGGTGATCAGCAGGCGCGCATCGCTGTCGGATAGAATATGCTGTACCTGCAAGTGTTTGAGCTGGGGATTTACCGGAACATGGACGAAACCAGCGCGCGCCGCCGCCAACGGCATCAGACAAGCGGTGCGCGTCTTGGGGAGCCAAGTGGCGACCCGGTCGCCCGAAGCCAGTCCCTGCCCCGCCAACCAGCCAGCCAGTGCCCCGACCGCCGCTTCCAGACCGGCGAAATCGAGCACGCCGTCGCGCGTCGCCAGCGCCGGATCGCCCGCGCGCCCACGCAACGTCAGGTGGTCGAGCGGCCGCGGCGCGGGATCGAGTGGGACCATGAGGCCCTGATAGCGGGGTCGGGTGCTTCACCCAAGGTTTCGCTCGAGTGTTTCTTCGGCCAAGCCTCCCTACTCCGTGACCCCGGCCTTGTGCCGGGGTCCACCGCGCAACCGCTCCTGTCGCGTCCTGTTGCACGGTGGATGCCGGGACAAGCCCGGCATGACGACTTCGACGCATTGCAATGGGCCTTCGTCTCTCGCCGCTGCGACCTGACCCTTCCCAAGCCGCTTCCCTATCGGTAACGCGCCGAAACGATGACCACGCACCACGCTCCGTCGACGGTCGACCAGACCGTGCGCGCCGTTCTCAAGGATGTCCTGGCGCTCGACGCCGATCGCGTCGCCGCGTTCGACGACGACACCGCGTTGTTCGGCGCCCTGCCCGAGCTCGATTCGATGGCGGTCGCCGGCGTGCTGACCGAAATCGAGGACCGGCTGCACATCCTGATCGAGGATGACGAGGTGGACGGAGAGATGCTTGAGAGCTTCGGTGCGCTCCGCCGTTTCGCTGAAGCCAAGGTCCACGCTAAGAAGGACGCATGATCGATCACTACGACTGGGCCGGGGGGCGAGAGGCGATGATCCGCTTCGGCCCCAGTACGGGCCCGGTCGTGGTCGCGGTGCTGCCGTTGTTCGAAGAAGCCAATCGAACGCGCACCTTCCTGACCGGCGTGCTGCGGCGCCTCGCCGACCGCCATATCTCAAGCGCGCTTCCCGACCTTCCCGGGCAAGGCGAGAGCCTGGTGCCCACCGAAAACGCCATGCTCGCTGGCTGGCGCACGGCATTGGCGTCTGCCGCGACCGCCGCCGCAGACGGGCGCCCCATTCATATTTTATCCTGTCGCGGCGGGGCGTTACTCGATCATGACGTCAAGGCGGCATCGCGCTGGCAACTCGCTCCGGCGAAAGGCGAGGCGCTGGTCCGCGAATTGCTACGCACCAGTGCGGCCGCGGGTGAGCGGATCGAGATCGACCTCGGCAATTACAATGACGAGGGCAATCCGGTAACGATCGCCGGCAACGCACTGTCGCGAACATTGCTCCGCGATCTCAACGCCGCCGATTGCGTGCGCGATGGCGCGGTCCGCGTCGTCCGCCTCGAAACCGATCCCGCGGTCGCTGATCGCAAGGTCGCCGGCGCGCCGCTATGGCGGCAGAGCGAGCCGGGCGACGATCCCGCGCTCGCCGACCTGCTCGCGGACGATATAGCCGACTGGATCGCGCAATGCGCGAGCTGACAACCTTTCCCTGCGATGGCGACACGCTGATCGGTACGCTCGACGATGCGCCGGGCACGACCGGGCTGCTGATCGTGTCGGGCGGTAACGAACTGCGCTGCGGCGCGCATCGCGGCATGGCGCTGCTCGCCGCTGATTTGGCCGCCACCGGCATTCCGGTGTTCCGCTTCGACCGGCGCGGCATCGGCGATTCGGACGGTGCCAATCACGGCTATCAGGATAGCGGGCCCGACATCGCGGCCGCGGCATGCACCTTTCGTACGCTCGCGCCGCACATGAAGCGCGTGGTCGGCTTCGGCAATTGCGATGCCGCGACCGCGCTCGCCTTGTTCCATCGCGATGCCGGGATCGACGCGCTGGTCCTCGCCAACCCCTGGGTCGGAGACGAAGACGATGCTCTGCCCCCCGCCTCCGCCATCCGGTCGCATTATGCGGACCGCGCGCGCGATCCACGCCAATGGCTTCGCGCCCTGTCCGGTGGGATAAATATCGGAAAAGCGATCAAGGGGTTACGCAAGGCTTCTACCAAATCGAAAGAAGCTGCAAATCCGATTGCGGCGCGGATGGCAGTGGCCATGATCGGTACGCCGCGCACGATTCTGCTCGCCCGGCGCGACAATACCGCGATCCGCTTCGAGCATGCCTGGCGCGAGCCAGATCCGATCCACTATCGCGAAACCGACAGCCACAGCTTCGCGCGGCCGGGGGATGGCGACTGGCTGCGCGAGGAGGTCTTGACGGCGATCCGGAGCGCCTGACGCGGGAACGCCCGGTGCGCCCTCGCGTTTGCGCGAGACGCTACGGGAGCTGCCCTCATGATTTCCGACCAAGATGTCGTCCGCGGTACGCTGCAGGCCTATGTCGACAAGGACCGCGAGGCGATCGAGCAGTTGATCGCCGAGAACTTCCATTTCTCCAGCCCCCTCGACAACCGGATCGACCGCGACGCCTATTTCCGCCTTTGTTGGCCCAGCAGCCGGAACATGGATGATTTTGAGATCGTCCGCATGGCCTCTGACGGGGACACGGTGTTCGTCACCTATATCGGCACGATGCGCGGGCGGCGATTCCGCAATACGGAAGTTCACACTCTGCACGACCGCAAGATTGTCGAGGCCGAGGTCTACTTCGGCTGGAACGTCCCTCACGACGTCGCCGAGGGCCAGCATGCCGACCCTAAAAAAGAGCCGGCAAGCGCCTGACGTCACTCGGCGGCTTCGGCGACCTTCTCGAAATCGGCCTCTGCCAGGAAGCGCTCGGCGTCGAGCGCGGCCATGCAGCCGGTGCCGGCGGCGGTGACCGCCTGCCGATACACTTTGTCCATCACATCGCCGCACGCGAACACGCCCGGGACGCTGGTACGCGTCGTGCCGGTCTCGACCTTGATATAATGGTCGGCGTCGAGTTCGAGGTGCCCGCGAAACAGTTCGGTTGCCGGATGATGGCCGATCGCGACGAACCCGCCCTCGACATCCAGCCGCGAGAGCTCGCCGGTCACCGTGTCGCGCAGCTCGAGCGCGACCAGACCGGCGATGCCGCCGCCATCGACGAAGGTTTCGACTTCCTTGTTCCACAACACCTTGATCCGCTCGTTGGCGAACAGGCGCTGCTGCAGGATCTTTTCTGCCCGAAACGAATCGCGGCGATGGATCAGAGTCACGTCGGGTGAGTGATTGGTGAGGTAGAGCGCTTCCTCGACCGCGGTATTGCCGCCGCCGATCACCGCGACCTTCTTGCCGCGATAGAAGAAGCCGTCGCAGGTCGCGCAGGCGCTGACGCCCTTGCCCTTCAGCGCTTCCTCGCTGTCGAGCCCGAGCCACTTGGCCTGCGCACCGGTCGCGATCACCAGCACGTCACCGACATAGATCTCGCCGCTATCGCCGATCAACCGGAACGGGCGCCGGGTCAGGTCGACCTCGACGATCGTATCCCACATCATCCGCGTGCCGACATGTTCGGCCTGGGCCTGCATCTCCTGCATCAGCCAGGGGCCCTGGATCACCTCACGGAAGCCGGGATAATTCTCGACATCGGTGGTGGTGGTCAGCTGGCCGCCGGGCTGGATGCCCTGGACGACGATCGGCTCCATCCCGGCGCGCGCGCCGTAGATCGCGGCCGACAGGCCGGCCGGGCCCGAACCGAGGATGAGCATGCGGGTGGTATGCGTAGTCATGCGGGACGTCCTAAGGGCGAAGGGCCCTTTGGCGCAAACATGGGTTGGGATTTATCCACAACAAGCTGCGTGGATGGAGAGAAAAGCTTGCACCGCTCCAAGCGCCGCAGGATGCAGAACCAATCATTTGTCGAGCGGGGAACGTGATGGTGCTACGTCTCGGATTGCCGATTCTCTGTGCGCTGACCCTGACCAGCCTCGCCTGCAGCGCGCAGAGTGCGCCGCAGGCGGACAAACAGCCTGCTCCCGCAAAGGACGCGCCGCCGGTGCGCACCAGCGGCGTCTGGCAACCCGCGGCGGGGCTGACGCAGCTACCGATCTGGCCCGGCAATCCGCCCGATGGCACGCTCCGGCCGCAGCCGCCCGAAAGCGTGGATACGTACAAGGAACCGCCCGAGTTCGGCGGCAAGTCCGAAGCGGTGCTCGACATCGCCATTCCGACGATGACGATCATCCCGCCCAAGGGCCGCAACACTGGTACCGCCGTCATCGTCTTTCCCGGCGGCGGATTTCAGAAGGTGTTCATCACCCTCGAAGGCACCGAGATCTGCGACTGGCTGACCACCAAGGGGATTACATGCATCGTGTCGAAATACCGCGCGCCCGGCGGCAATGAATATTGGGACGACGGGCTCCAGCGCCACATCACGCCGAAGATCATGCGCGCGCTGCAGGACGCGCAGCGGACGATCCGGCTGGTTCGCTCGAAGGCGAAAGAGCTGAACATCGACCCCAACAAGATCGGCGTGATGGGCTTTTCGGCGGGTGGCTATCTGGTTGCGCAGACCAGCAACATCCTCACGCCGACCTATAAGCCGGTCGACGCCATCGACACGGTCAGCAGCCGCCCCGACTTCGCCGTCGCGCTCTATCCCGGCCATATCTGCCGTGGCGGCGGCAAGTTCGACCCGACCCTGCCGATCATCAAGATCGCGCCGCCGACCTTCATCGCCCAGGCGTGGAACGACCCGATCGACCCGATCTGCAACAGCCTGATGTATGCCGCTGCGCTCGATAAAGTCGGCGTGTCCACCGAAATGCACCTGTTCGCCAAGGGCGGCCACGCCTTCGGATTGCGCAAGAAGAACGAGCCGGTCGGGATCTGGCCGCAACTGGTCGAGCACTGGATGACGCAGATCGGGATGCTGCAGGCGCGATCAGCGAACGCCGATAGCCCTTCCCCGAATTGGGATTTGGCTGGTCGAGATAGGCGATGAGTGAGCCAGCACTGGGGAAAGCCAACCGTCATGCCGGACTTGTTCCGGCATCCAACGGGCAACAACCGTCGGATTTCCGTTGTGGAAGGTTGGACCCCGGAACAAGTCCGGGGTGACGAAGGCGCCTTGTTTCGCTCGTCAGCCCGGAATTTCGAACAATCCCGCCGCGCCCATGCCGCCCGCGGTGCACATCGACACCACGACGTACTTCACCCCGCGCTTGCGCCCCTCGATCAGGGCGTGGCCCGCCAGTCGCGAGCCCGTCATCCCGAACGGATGCCCGACCGCGATCGCGCCGCCATTGACGTTGAGCTTACCGGGATCGATCCCCAGCGTGTCGCGGCAATAGAGGCATTGCGAGGCGAACGCCTCGTTGATCTCCCACAGGCCGATATCCTCGATCTTGAGCCCGGCGCGCTTGAGCAGCTTGGGGATCGCGAAGACCGGGCCGATGCCCATTTCGTCGGGCTCGCATCCCGCGACCTGGAAACCGCGATAGATGCCGAGGATGTCCTTGCCTTCCGCCTCGGCTGCCTTGCGCTCCATCAGGATCTGCGCCGCGGCGCCGTCGGACAGCTGGCTGGCGTTACCCGCGGTGATGTACTTGCCTTCCTTGATCACCATGCCGTCCTTGAACACGGTGCGTAGGCCCGACAGGATTTCCGCCGTCGTACCGCCGCGAATGCCCTCGTCCTGGGTGACGGTGACCTGCTCGGTGCCGGTCTGGTTGCCTTCCTTGTCGAAGGTCGCCTTTTCGACCGTGATCGGCACGATCTCTTCGGCGAACGCGCCTTTTTGCAGCCCGTCATAGGCGCGCTGTTGGCTCATCGCGCCGAACTCGTCCTGTGCTTCTCGGCTGATCCCGTAGCGCTCGGCGACCACCTCGGCGGTCTCGATCATCGGCATATAGGCATAAGGCTTCTTCGCGATCACCGACTGGTTCTGATACGGCTTGCCTGCCTGTTTGGCGGTCAAGGTAATCGATTCCATCCCGCCGGCGAGCGCGACGTCGAGCTCGTCGCACATGATCCCGCGCGCGGCGAGCGCGATCGCGGTCAGACCCGATCCGCATTTGCGATCGAGCGTGAACGCCGGCACCTCGGTCGGCAGGCCAGCGGCGAAGATCGTGTTGCGCGCGACGTTATAGCCCTGCGTCCCCCATTCGTTGCCGGCGCCGTAGAACACGTCGTCGATCCGCGACGGATCGATGCCGGCGCGTTCGACCGCGGCATTCATCACATGTGCGCCGATCACCGGTGCTTCGGTGATGTTGAAATAGCCGCGATTGGCCTTGCCGATACCGGTGCGGGCGGTGGAGACGATGACGGCTTCGCGCATGACCTGTCCTCTCATTTATCGAATATCGGGTATGGCGCTTAACCTCACGGAACGCGAAAAGCGAGAGGGCTGGCGCACGCCCCTCACCTGCGCCAGAACGCCGCCATGACGACCACTCCGCTCGCTGCCCGCTCGCTCCTGTTCGCCCCCGGCGATTCGCCCCGCAAGCTCGAAAAGGCCGGGCTGAGTGCCGCCGACCTGGTGATCATCGACCTGGAAGACGCGGTCGCCGAAAGCGCCAAGCCCGATGCGCGCAAGGCGGTCGCCGGCCACCTCAAGACGACGCACCGCCGCCAACCGCACTGGGTACGGATCAATCCGCTCGATACGTCGCATGCATTGCCCGACCTTGCAGCGATCGTGCCAGCGCGTCCCGATGGCATCATGCTGCCCAAGGCGACCCGTGCCGATGCCGAGCGGCTCAACCATTATCTGACCGCGCTCGAGGCGGCCGCCGGCCTTCCGATCGGCGGCATTCCGGTGTTCGTCCTCGCGACCGAGACCCCCGCGGGCGTGTTCGACGTCGGCAATTATGCCGGCTGCCCGCGCCTCGCCGCCTTGAGCTGGGGCGCGGAGGACAGCGCCACGGCACTCGGCGCGACCAACAACCGCGACGACAATGGCGAGTACGACTTCCCTTATCAGCTGTTCCGCGCGCTCTGCCTGACCGGCGCCGCTGCCGCCTCGGTCAGCGCGATCGAGACGATCCATGGCGATTTCCGCGATTCCGAGGGCCTGGAGAAAATGGCCCGCCGCGCGCGACGCGCAGGCTTTCGCGGGATGCTGGCGATCCATCCCGATCAGGTCCCGGTGATCAACGCCGCCTTCACCCCCTCGCCCGATGAAATCGCCCATGCCGAGAAGGTCCTCGCCGCGTTCGACGCCAATCCCGGCGCCGGGACCGTGGGTCTCGACGGCGCGATGCTCGACATGCCGCATCTGAAGCGCGCCCAGGCACTGCTGGCGATGAAGCGATAACGCTACTCGGTCTTGATCCGCCGCTATCGAGGATAGGAAAGGGCTAGTTGGCGCCCTTCCCCGTCCACTTGCCCATCCAGCCGAGCACTTCGCGGTACCATTGACGGCTTTCCTTGGGGTTGAGCACCCAATGGCTGCCGCCCGGGAAGACGATGAGGCGCGACGGGATGTTGCGGCGCTGGAGCGCAGTGAAGGCCGCGATGCCCTGGGTATAGGGAATGCGGTAATCGCCCTCACTGGTGATCACGAGCTGCGGCGTCTTCCACTTGTCGACCAGGTTGACCGGATTCCATTTCTCGAACGCGGCGGGGTCCTCGTAATAAGGATGCCCGCCATGCTCCCATTCGTCGAACCAGAGTTCTTCGGTCTCGTACGCCATCGCCCGCGCGTCGAACACGCCGTCATGCTGGACGATACACTTGAAGCGGTCGGGCCAATTGCCCTCGATCCAGTTCATCATATAGCCGCCATAGGACGCACCCAGCGCGCAGGCGTTGTTGCCGTCGAGCCAGGTGAACTTGGTCGTCGCGGCGTTGAGGCCTTTTTTCAGGTCTTCGAGCGGCCAGCCGCCCCAATTGTTGCGGATCGCGTCGGTGAAGCCCTGGCCGTACCCGGTCGAGCCGTGGAAATCGACCGCGACCAGGCCATAGCCTGCGCCGGCGAACAAAGCAGGGTTCCAGCGGTACGACCAGCTATTGTTGCTCGACCCTTGCGGGCCGCCATGGACCATGAACGCGACCGGCGCCTTGGCACCCGCGGCGAGGCCGGCCGGCTTGACCGCATAGCCCCAGACCTTGTCGTTATTGGCGCCGGTGAAGCTGAACCGCGTGACCGTCGGCATGTCGATCCCGGCGAATTTGTCGGCATTGACGCTGGTCAGCCGCGCGCTCTTCTTGCCCGCCAGCCAGTAGAAGTCGTCGGGCGCGGTCAGCGAGTTCATCGCATAGACCAAGCCCTTGGCGGTCGGCACCACCGCTGAAACCGATCCTTCCTGAGTCAGCCGCATCGGCTTGCCCGACTTGAGGTCGATCGCGAAGATCGGGACTTCCTGCGTGTCCTCGGCGGTGACGTAGATCGTCTTGCTGTCCTCGCTCCACGCGATCGACCCGACCGACCGGTCCCAGCTTTCGGTCAGCGCCCGCACCTGGCCGCTTGCCAGATCGCGAACCATCAGCACCTGACGGTCGGCTTCGTAGCCCGGGCGCTTCATCGCGAACCAGGCGAGATATTTGCCGTCGGGCGACGCGGTGGGCAGATTGTCCATGCCGTCATTGGCATCGGTCAGGTTGGTCGGCGCGGCCGATCCGTCGGCGGGTGCCGCGAAGATGTCGAGATTGGTCGATAGCGGCTCGATCCGGCCTGCCTCGCGCAGCGCGAAGAACACCGTCTTGCCGTCGGCCGACCACGACACTTCCTCGCCGCCGCCGAACGGCTTGGACGGAGAATCGCCAACCAGTCCTCCTTCGATCGCCTTGCCGTAGCCAGCGGCCTTGCCGTTCGCCATCGGCAGCACGAACAGCTGCGATCGCGTGCCGTCCGACCAGCTTGCCCAATGGCGGATGAACATCTGGTCGAACGTGCGGCCGTTGCCGGCATCGTCGCGCTTCTTGACCATCGCCGGCTCGCTCGACGGCGCGCCGGGCAGGCGATCGGCCCAGATCAGCATTTTGTCCTCGGTCGGCGCGACCTTGAACCCGCCGATCCCGCCCTTGAGGTCGGTGACCTGGGTCGGTGCGCCGCCGGTGACCGCGATCGCCCAGACATTGTCCTCGCCGCCTTTGTCGGACTGGAACCAGATTGTCTTGCCATCATGCGAGAATTGCGGGCTGGTTTCGTTGACCGCCCATTCGCCGATCAGCTTTTCAGGCTTGGCGCCCTTGGCGGTCAGGTCGAGCCGCCACAAATCGTAGCGCCCCCTGTCGCCCGCCAGATCGGTCTCGCGCTGCTGCCAGACCAGCCAACGGCCGTCGGGCGACACGGCCGGCGACGAGACGCGACTGAACATCGTCACATCCTCGATGGTCAGTTGGCGCGCGGTTGCAGGGAAAGCGAACGAAGCGAGCGCGACGCTCGCGAGGAGGAGCTTCTTCATGGCGCGAGATAGAGCAGAAGGTGGTTGCGCGAGCAACTACCCGTCGTACCGAAAACTCGCTTCGTCTCGGCTAGCGCTGACCGGTGATCCGCGCGATTTCCTTGGCGACCATGGTTTCGACCAGATCGGGCAGGTTCGCGTCGAGCCAGTCGCGCAGCATCGGCTTCAGCATCTCGCGGACCAGCCCCTCGAGCGTGTCGCTCCCCGCGACTTCGGGCTTGATGACGAGCCGCGACAGGCTGGCGAGCCGCGCGCGGCTGACTTCGGCTGCCTCATCGGAGATGATCTTTTCGGCGGGCGCGGCAGACGCGGGCGAAGCGGCAACGGGTGCCGCCATCGACGGCACATCCGAATCGGGCGCGGGCTCGTTCAATTCGAGCACGTCATCCTCTTCAGCCGCCTCGACCGGAATCGGCTGCGGCGACGGACGACGACGCGCGCGCGACGCCCCGCTGGTCTCGACATCCTCGGCGATGATCCGTTTGATCGAGGACAGGATGTCCTCCATCGACGGTTCGGCGCTTACATCCCCCATAGGCGGCCTGCTTCCTGACGACGCACGAACCCGCGCAAATCGCGAGCTATTTGGACTCGTTTGCGGGACGATCGGGGGCCGTGTCAACCGGGGCATTCAACTGAGGGTCGAGCGGACGCTTTTGCGACGAGTCCTGCGACGGCGTATCGCGGGTGCTGGTACCGATCGGTTTATATGTTGGATCGATGTCCCAGTCGCTCCATTTGCCCTTGACGCGCTTGTAGTTGGTCAGCGGATCGTAGAGCGCGCCACCCTCGAGACCGAGGTCACGCGCCTCGGCCTGCCCCATCGCCGCGAGCAATGCGAAACCGGCGACATAAGCGTCGCGCTGCGCGGTCACCAGGGTCACCTGGCTGTTGAGCAATTCCTGCTCGGCATTCAGGATGTCGAGGATGGTGCGGTTGCCGACGCTGTTCTCGGCGCGGACACCCTCCAGGCTCAGTTTGTTGGCTTCGACCGCACGCTGCGACGAGGCGATCACCTCGAGCGAAGACTTCCAGATGGCATAGGCCGAGCGCGTCTGCGCGATCACGCCGCGTTCGGTATCCGTCGTCTGCTCGAGCGCCTGGGCCCGGCGCGCCTGCGCCTGGCGCACCTGCGCCGACGGGCCGCCGCCTTGATAGAGCGGGACCGAGAATTGCAGACCGACCGTGCCCGCCGACCCGGTCTGGCCCGGCTTGGGGCTGGTGCCGGCGCCGTAGGAACCGAGATAGTTGAAATAATTGCCGCCGACGACACCGCTCAATGTAGGCAGGCGCGCACCCTTGGCCGCGTTGATGTCGAAGCGCGTCGCGTCGCTGTTCCGCTGCGCCGCGAGCAGTACCGGGTTGTTCTTCAACGCGACGTCGACAGCGTCGTCGGGCGCATTGGGCAGGTTCGGCAAAGCGGGAGGATCTTCCAGCTGCCCGGGAGGCGAACCGACCACCCGAATGTAGCTTTCCTTGCTCGAGATGAGCTGCGCCTGAGCCTGTTCGAGCTGGCCGCGCGCGACCGACAGGCGCGCATCGGACTGCGCAACGTCGGTACGCGTCAGGTCGCCCACCTGGAAACGATCCTTGGCAGCCTGGAGGTTGACCTCCAGCACCTTCACGTTTTCCTTGTTCAGCCCGACGATCGCCTCGTCGCGGATCACGTCCATATAGGCGCCGACCACGCCGACGAATGTATCCGATTCGGTGCCGCGCAACTGCATGCGGCTTGCCTCGACGCGCGTTTCGGCGCCCTTGATCGAGTTGCGGACGCGGCCGCCGCTATACACCGGGACCGAGACTTGCGCGCTCGCCTGAAGCTGGCGGTCGGGCGACAGCAAGCTGTTCTGGCTGCTGTTCAGCGCATTCTCGGTATAATTGCCGGTGACGCCGGCATTCGGACGTCCCTGCGCCTTGGCGATCGGGACGTTCTCATCGGACGCGCGGACATTGGCGCGCTCGGCAGCCAGTCCCGGATTGGTGTTGTACGCTTTGACGAGCGCTTCGCGCAGCGTGTCGGCGGCGGCCGGCACGGCGGCGATGGCCACCATGGCGACACCAGCGAGTAGGACGGAAACGCGCATCAAATCCCCATTTCTTCTAAAACGCCCATTTCTTTCAAAAGGCGAAGCCCCGCGGCGTCGAAAAACCGGGCAGCTCGACGCAATCCACGTCGGCGAACGCGCGCAGCCCGAACGCGCCCTTGATCGTGCGCCCCGACGCCAGGCGCGATACGCCACGTTCACGCAGCCCGGTCACCACACGCCCTCCGGGGGCAACCTGGCCAACCAGCGATTCGGGCAGTGCCTCGACACAGCCATCGACGATCAACACGTCGTAGGGCGCGCCCGCTTGATGGCCCTGACCGAGCGGTCCCTCCACCAACTCGACATTGCCGTACCCCGCCAGCGCAGCGCGGGCGTGCGCGGCAAGGTCCGCATCGCTTTCGACCGCGACGACCGAGCGCACCAGGCCGGAAAGCACCGCGGCGGTATAGCCACCGGCTGCGCCGATTAGCAGCACCCGGTCAGTCGGCTCCAGATAGGCCTCGGTCAACAGCTTGCCGGTAGCGATCGGCAGATTGAGATAGCGGCCGTTGCCGATCGCCACGGCGGTATCGCGATAGGCCAGCCGACGCGCGCCTTCCGGCACGAACGCTTCGCGTGGCACTCTGCCCATTGCGGTAACCACGCGCGGGTCGTTGACCGCGTTGGTACGCAACTGGCTCTGCACCATGGCATGGCGCATCGTCTCGAAGCTGATGTCCTCGCCGGTCGTTTCTGGCGCCAAGTTGCTCATAGCCCGCCCAATCGCATAACTGTTTTACGTATGCAACACACTTCGTGCCGCTCGGCTGCTATATGGCGCGCCGCGCCGCACGCCAACCCGCAATAGCGTATTAAATTATACACGTCATATGAAGCCACTGTTGACTTGAGGCGGTCCTATGCGCAAAGCCCCGCGCCTTACCACGCCTACGGGGCCCGTTGGCGGAGTGGTTACGCACCGGACTGCAAATCCGTTTACGCCGGTTCGATTCCGGCACGGGCCTCCATCATCGCGCCTTTCCGGCCAAGCGATCAGGGTAGTTTTTTCCCCATCGACGCCTGCAGAACCGCATACCATTCGGCGCGCGTCCATTCGACCTTGAAGGCATCGCGCGCCTCACGAATTCGCTCGACGCGCTGACTGCCGACGATCGGAATGACCCGCGCCGGGTGCGCCATCAGCCACGCATAGGTCGCGGCCGCCACGGAAACGCCATAGTGCGCGCCCTTCTCCGCCAGCAGCGCGGCAACCGGCCCGTCCTGGCCCAGTCGCCCTCCACCCAGTGGCGACCAGGCAAGGACGGCGTGGTCGCGTGCCATCGCCAGGTCGAGCGTGCCGTCCCACAGGGGATCCGTGTGGAGCGGCGAGAATTCGGGCTGCGTGCTCACCAACGGAATCGAGAGAAAGCTTTCCAGCGCCGCAACCTGCGCCGGCGTGAAGTTGGACACACCGATCGCGCGCGTCTTCCCACTGGCGATCATCTTCTCGAGCGTCGCTGCCAATTCCTGCGGGTGGGCGAGCAAGTCGGGGCGATGAACCTGCCAAAGGTCGACCTGTTCGACGCCCAGGCGTCGTAGCGATGCGTCGAGAGCGCGCTCGAGATAGGCCGGACTCGAATCGTACGGCACACCGGGAATGATTCCGCCCTTGGTCGCCACCACCATGCGAGCGCGCAATTCGGGCGCCTCGCCTAGCACGTGGCCGAGCGCCGCTTCGGCATCGCCGAATCCGCCGGTGCCGTCGAAGCCATAGATATCGGCCGTATCGAAGAGCGTGATCCCGCTGTCGAGCGCTGCCTCGATCAGCGCGCGGGCGCCGGCGACGTCGTCACCGCGAAGCCGCCACATGCCCCAGGCGATAGGCGAGACGAGAATGCCGCTTTTGCCGAGCGGCCGTGATTCAGTGGAGAGATGTTCGATCATGGCAGCGCTCTTGCCACGAGCGTGAGCGAGCGGAAATGGCTAAAGGATCACGTCGCCCTCGCCGCCCGCGAGAATGCGGCCCATCGCCTCGAACAGAGCATCCATCGCCACTGGCTTGAACAATACCTCATTGGCGCCCGCCGCGATGCAGCGTTCGCGCAGATCGATCGCGGTATCCGCGGTGACGACGATGATCGGCAGTTTTGCCTTGGCATCGGGCCGCGCGCGAATGCGCTCGATCGCGGTGATGCCATCCATCCCCGGCATGCGCAGGTCGACCAGCGCCATGTCGAAATCGCGCTCGTCGATCAGTTTCAAACCGATCTCCGCGCTTTCCGCCTCGGTCATTGCCGCGCCCGCCACATCGAGCATGTCGGCGACGACGCGCCGATTCATCGGATCGTCCTCGATGAACAGCACATTCATCGCAGCGACCCCATCCAGGCCGTCGGGCAAAGCGTATCAGGTAGCATGGTTGGGTCCCCTATCCGCTTATGCAGCCCGACTATCAACATCTTCATTTTGCGCTACCGAAACGATCGTCTGAACCAGTGCCGCCCCGGCAATCGGCTTGGCAATCAGTTGATCTACGCCTGCCGTGGTTAACCGGGTGCGGTCAGCCACATCCGGGTTTGTCCAGAGTAGAGACATCGGCGCGCCGGCGAGGCGCCCGATCGCCGCTTCCACATCGCCGTCCATCGCAATCGTCGCCTCATCGGTGACGATCCGCTGGACGCCGCCTGCTTCGATCATCTCCGCCGCTTCGTCGATCGAGCCGACCGCGATCAGCGCCGGGAAACGCGGCGCGAACAAGGTCTTCAGCATTGCGCGGCTGATTGGGTTCTTGTCGACGATGAGCAGTGCCTTGCCATGCTCGTTCTCGACCGCCGCGGCTTTATCCTCCTCGACGCGAACCAGCGGAACGGCCACGGTAAACGTCGACCCCTCCCCGGGAACGCTCGCCACCGTGACGTCGCCGCCCATCGCCCGCGCGATGTTGCGACAGATCGCCAAGCCCAGGCCGGTGCCGCCGAACTGACGCGTTGTGCCGGCGTCAGCCTGACGGAACGACTCGAAGATGAGTTCGAGCTTGTCCGGAGGGATGCCAATCCCGGTATCGCGGATTTCGATGGTCACCTGCTCGCCGTCGGCCCCCTGAATCACCCCCGACCGGACGTGAATATGTCCATTCTGGGTGAATTTCAGCGCATTGGAAAGTAGGTTGAACGCGATTTGTCGTAAACGCGCCGGATCGCTTTCGATCAAGGGCGGCGCCTCGCTCACGTCGAGCGCGAATTCGACGCCCTTGGCCGCTGCCTGCTCCTGCCACATGCGAGACACGTCGCGCAGCATCGCGGCGAGGTCGACCGGCGCGCGCTCGATCGTCAGATTGCCCGTCTCCATCTTGGCGACGTCTAGGATATCGTCGACCAACGCGCGCATCGATACGCCGGCGCCATGCACCACGCCGATCCGGTCGCGCATCGCGGGGTCGAGCCGTCGATCGGCCAGCATGACCTGGGTCATCCCCAGAATGCCATTGAGCGGCGTGCGGATCTCGTGACTGGTCGTGGCCAGGAATTCGGTTTTGGCGGCCAGCGCCTTGCCCAGGGCCGCGTTGCTCGCTTCGAGATCGATGTTCGCCGCGCGCACTTGGTTGCGGCTCTTACGGATCGTGATGAGCCCGAAGCTCAACATACCGAACACGATGACCGAAACCACCGATGTCGCGACGAATATCCAGAATTGCGCATCGGCGCGCCTCTTCGCCTCGTCGGCCTGTAGCTTGGCGATCTGAAGCTCTTGATTGGCGAAGTCGAACTTCGCGCTCATCAGCGCGGTGTTGTTCGATCGCGCGGTCGTCGTCGTTTTTTCGTCGATCGCTCGAATCACCTCGAGCTCGTGCAGCGCTTGCGGCTTGTCGCCCAGCTGCTTGTAAATATCATAGGCGGTCGTGTGTGCCTGCCAAAAAGCCACGGTGTCGACCGCGCCACCCGCCAAAGCAAAGGCTCGTTCGATCTTTGAGCGTGCCTCGGTCAACTTACGACGCTCGAACGCGGCCTTGGCGGCAAGCGCCCAGAGCTGGGCCACATCGTCGCGCGAGGAGCTATCGGTCAGGCTGAAGCCCTGCGCGATCGTCCGTTCGGCTTCATCAAGCTTGCCGGCCCACAATTCGTTCCGCGCCAGATTGCGCAATACCATCGCTTCGAGGGCCGGATTCTGGCTCCGCCGCGCGAACTTGAGCGCCTTCTGAAATTCGACCTCAGCTTCGTCATATCTGCGCAGCTCGCGCAGAGCGTCGCCTCGGTTGCCGTGAATCGTGCTCAACAATTGAGAATCGGCGCTGCCAACCGCGAGCGCCTTGTCGCTATTCTTGATCGCGCCGTCGAAGTCGTTGGCATCGAGGTAGATCCCGGCAATGCCGATCAACGCCTTGGCCTGGCCGGTCGTATCGCCGATCCCGCGATAGAGGTCGTGCGCCGCCTGATAGTCATGCAATGCACTGGCGATGTTGGCCTTGTCGGCATTCCAACTGCCCCGGGCGAGCAAGATATCGGCATTCAGCTTGCTGCCCTTCGCCACGCGTTCAGTGATGCTCAACGCTTGCGCCAATAATTGGCCCGCAGCGGCCGGCTTGCCGCTGAAATTGGACGCGACACCCTGCAGCCACAGTGCGGTGGCGATCTCGACGTCGCGATCGGGTCCCGCCATGCGCTCCGCGAGCTTGCGCGCCGCGATTGCCTTCTCCACGGTCAGTTGCGGATTGACGCCCATGGTCGCCTTGGCGTCGCCCAACGCCTTGTCGACTTGGGCCTTGTCGACTTGCGTCCCGTCGACCTGCGCCACGCAAGGCGCCGCGACGAGAATCGCAAACAACGTGCACGCGCGCAGGATCCACCGAGTCATGACGTGGCCAGAATGAACGTGCGACGTTAAAACCGCGCTAAGGTCGACACGACCGATCAGGCGAGACGGCGAAAAGCAGCGGCGCGGAAGCTCGCCCGCGCCGAATCCACCAGCGCGGCATCCTTGTGATCGCGCAGGAACTGACGGAACGCCTCGATCTCGATCGGACGGCTGATCAGATACCCCTGGATCATGTCGCATCCCATGACGCTGAGCAGGGCGAGTGCCGCCGGTGTCTCGACCCCCTCGGCTGTCACTTCCATTTCCAGCGCGTGGGCAAGGTCGATGGTCGATCGGACGATCAGCGGGTCGCGGTTGCTGCTCGTCAGCTGCAGAACGAACATCTTGTCGATCTTGAGCTCGCGCGCCGGCAGCTGCTTGAGATAGGCTAGGCTCGACAGCCCCGCGCCGTAATCGTCGATGGCGATCGCAATGCCATGATCAGCGAAGATATTCAGATTGGCGATAGCGCTGACCGGGTCGCGAATCACCGAGGTCTCAGTGATCTCGAAACCAAACGGGACGCCTGAGTTGCTGACCATCTCGCAAGCGCGCTTCACGAACAAGGCATTGCTCAGCAATTGGCCAGAGATGTTGACGAAAATCGTGATCTCCTGCCCGTCGGCGCGGAGATAATGCTGGTCGGTGATGACCTGTTCGATCGTCCATAGCGTCAGCCGATCGATATCGCGCGAGGCCTCGGCCAGCGGAATGAAGTCGCTCGGCAGTATCAATCCGCGCGTAGGGTGACGCCAGCGCACCAATGCCTCGGCGCTGGCAATCTCCTGGCGGCGGACATGCACCTTGGGCTGATATTGCAGGAACAGCTCGCCGCGATCGATCGCGCCCTTGAGCTCGCGCTTCAACGCCTGCTTGTCGATCATCGGGTCAACCAGCGACAGATCGCGAAGCACCAATTGATTCTCGTTGCGCGACTGAACCAGCGCGTCCTCGGCCTCCTCTGCCAGGCGAACGTCATCCAGCGTGCCTGGGGGGCCGGCAGCGATACCGATCGCGAGGTCGATATGATGACGTTCACCGTCAAGGTCGAACGGCTCGGCCAATGCCTCGGTCAGGCTATCGGAGAATTGTTGAAGTTGGCTGGCATCAGCGACGCAGGTTTCGACCTCGACTGTCCAGCGGCCGATCACCGTCGCCACGACGCCGGGCATCGCGCCCGCGATTCGGTCGGCGATGTCGAATGCGATGTCGTTCGACCGTGCGACGCCGAGATGCCGGCGCAGGAATGCCTGGTTGGTCATTTGCGCAAGCGCCTGAACAGCCCAGGGTTTCGCGGCGGAAACCTGCGCGAACGGCGTCGCAGCACCGCGCATACGACTCCGCGATGTCGACGAAAGGCCGGATTGGCCAACCGGTTCTTCGACCGGGCTGATCGGGGTGTGGTCGCGCGCCATCGTCGCCCTGCTACCCCCAAGGGCCTGAAAGAACTCTTAAGCTCCCAAGCCCGAACCTCAGGGAAAACACGTAACCGTCCGGAATCGCGATTGCTTTTAAGTTAAAAACCCATTAAGAATTTGCTCGTGCCCGGGGTGGGCGCATTAGGAGTAAAGCAATGCTCGCGTTTCTCATTGCGCTCGTCCACGGCGAAACCATTCGTCCCTGGTAAAGCGATTCTAGACGGCCCGCTTCCCACCGATTGACTTGTTGATTCAACAAGTTGGCGGTGGAGGCGGGTCGCTCTGTGTCTGGCCGGATCGTTCTCTTGCGGCACTGCCGTTGCGGCCGAAAGTCGCGCTAAATTAACCTTTTATTAACTTTTCCGAATCGGCCGCTAACCATTACGCGCCGTGGCAACCCCGCGCGAAAAGAAAAATGGTCTGCGCGTTTGCCCAGCGCGCTCGTTAACCGGCGCTCGGGGTGCCTTCCGACCAGCCGCCACCAATCGCCTTGAACAAGGCAACCGATAGCTGCCGCAGTTGCGCGTCGCTGTCCGCCAGGTTTTCCCTCGCGCGCAGGACGTCCACTTGCGTGTTGATGACCGTATCCTGCGCGACCAGGCCTGCCTGGTATCGCGCCTGATCGGCGGCAGCGGTGCGGTCGGCATCGGCCAACGCCTGGCGGAGCAGCGCATTGCGGCGGCGTTCGGCGTCGATTCTGCTCAACGGATCCTCGACGTCGCGCAGTGCCTGCAGCACCGTCAGGCGATAATCCTGATACGCTTGCTCGCGCTGCTCCTTGCGGATGCTCACCGTCGCCTTGCGCTTTCCCCAATCCAACAGCGGAAACGTCGCCTGTCCGGTGCCGGTCAGTTGCAGGCTATCGCCCGCAAACAGGCTGCCCAGCGTGGTCGAAATGAGTTGCGCCATCCCGGTCAGGCTGAACTTCGGGTAGAGATCGGCGACGGCGACCCCGATATCGGCGGTCGACGCGGCCAGATTGCGTTCGGCGGCGCGAATATCTGGGCGGCGGCGCAGCAGGTCGCTGGGCAACCCGGCCGGGATTTCCGGCGTCGGGACCAATGCGGGCAACGGCCCGGACAATTCGCCCATCAGAGCCTCTGGCGGTTGTCCGACCAGGACGCCTAGCGCGTGTTTGCGCACGTCGAGATCGGCCTTGAGCGGTTCCAATCGCGCCCGCGTCGCGGTGATGTTGCCGTTCTGGCGGGTGACATCGATCGACGGCGTCAGCCCGACCTTGGCGATGTTGGAGGCGATCTGCAGCGCCCTGCTCTGCCGTTCGATCTCGCTTTCGATCACCGCGATCTGTTCCTGATCGAGGCGAAGCGCGAAATAAGCGTCGGCGACTTCGGCCGCGAGCGTCACCGCGGCGTCGCGCCGGTTCCACTCGGCCGCCTCGGTGCGCGCCAGGGCCGCCTCGACGCCGCGCCGGCCGCCGCCGAAGACGTCGAGCTCCCAGCTCGCGTCGAAGCCCACCGCGAAGGTCTTGATGCTGTCGCCGGGCAAAGCGACGCCGGAAGGCGGTCCGCTGTTACCGCCTCCCGAAAAGGCGCGCGCCAGGGTCGCGAAGCCGGCATTCTTGCTGAACTTGACGTCGGTCGCGTTGGCGTCGGTGTTGACCACCGGCTTGTACTGCGCGCGCGCCTGGATTTCGCCCAACCGCGCCTGGCGCACTCGGCTCGCGGCCGCCGCCATATCGGGATTGTCCTTGAGCGCGCGTCCGATCAGATCGGTCAGCTTGGGATCGTTGAACGCCTCCCACCAATGCGCCGGATCGATTGCCTGGCCGGGAGGCGGCGCGCCTTGCGGGCCGGCATAGGTCGCGGGCACGGCCAGATCGGGCTTGGTGTAATTCGGACCGACGGTGCAGGCGGCGAGCGCCAGCATCGAGACGAGCAGGATCGGTTTCTTCAGCATTATAAGGGTCCGCATGTAGTTGGAACGAGCTCGTGACGGAGCCGATTCTGGTGTTGGGCAAGAAGCAAGGAGGGAGCGATGCTGAAGCATCGTGACCGACGCGGCGACGCCGCCCCACGCCAAAATCGGCCCGCCCCGAAGGGGTCGCCCGGAGAAGCCCGCCGGACGTCGTCACTTACTTGCGCGTAGCTATAGCTACGCGACTGCGCTGCGTTACTAGCCAACGGGCTTCTCCGGGCGATCACGATGCTCGTTCCAACTGCATGCGGACCCTAATGTCCCATTCCGCCGCTCGCGCCCTTGCCCGAGTTCATGAAGAAGACCACCGGCAGCAAGATCAGGATCAGCACCATCAGCGACCGGAAGACGTCGAGGAACCCGAGCATCGCCGCCTGCCGCTGCACTTGTTGGTAGAGGACCGCCTGGGGCAGCATGGTCGGATCGCCCAACCCGGCGAACGCGCCCTTAGCCTTGGCGAGCCAGTCGGTATAATTGGGGTCGAGCGGGTTGAGTTTCTGGACCAGCTCCGTCTGGTGCCGTTGCATCGAGCCGGCCAGCATCGATTGCGCCGCCGAAATGCCGATCGATCCGCCCAAATTGCGCGCGACGTTGAGCAGGCTCGACGCTTGCGCGGTCTTGTTGCGCGGCAGCCCCTGATAGGCGACCGCGTTGATCGGCACGAACAGGAAGGGCAGCGCCATCGCCTGATAGAGCCGCCCCATCGCGGCGTCGGCGAAGCTGATATCGGGGCTGAAATGCGACATGTTCCACAATGCCGCCGCCTGCACGAGCAACGCTCCGCCGAGCAGAATCCGGGCATCGACCTTGCCGACCATGCGCCCGGCGAATGGTACTGCGACCAATGTCGCGAGGCCGCCCAGCGTCAGCGCCAGCCCGGCATCGAACGAGCTGTAGCCCATCACTTGCTGCAGCATCTGCGGGATCAATTGGGTCGTGCCGAACAGGATCAGCCCGGTGATGCCCATGATCAACGTGGTGATCGCGAAACTGCGGTTCTTGAACAATTTGAGGTCGACCACCGGATCCTTGTGGTTGAGCTCCCAGAAGACCAGCGCGACCAGCGACACCGCCGAGATCGTCGCCGTGGCGACGATCAGGCCGCTGGCGAACCAGTCCTCGCGCTCGCCGCGGTCGAGCGTCAGTTCGAAGAAGCCCAGACCAAGTGCAACCAGGATCACGCCGATATAGTCGATGCGAAGGCCACCCTCGAGCCGCTTCGCGCGATCCTGCTTCACCTGCTTGGGCTCGTCGACGAACAGGTCGGCCAGGATCCATGCGCCGATGCCGATCGGCACATTGATCAGGAACACCCAATGCCAGCTCGACGTCTCGGTGATCCAGCCACCGAGCGTCGGGCCGAGCACCGGACCGACCACGACGACGATCGCGAAGGCCGCCATCGCCATGCCGCGCTGTCGGGGCGGGAACGTGTCGACCAGCATCGATTGCTCGACCGGTGCCAGCCCGCCCCCGCCTATCCCCTGGAACACGCGTGCGATGACCAGGGTCGTCAGGTTGGGCGCGATGCCGCAGACGAACGAGGAGATCGTGAACAGCGCGATCGAGATCAGGAAATAGCGTTTGCGCCCGATCGCATCGGACAGCCAGCCCGAGATCGGAATGACGATCGCGTTGGCGACCAGATAGCTGGTCAGCACCCAGGTCGCCTGATCGATGGTGATCGACAGGCCGCCGGCGATATGGTCGAGGCTGACATTGGCGATCGAGGTGTCGAGCACCTCCATGAAGGTCGGCAGCGAGATGATCGCGACGATCAGCCAGGGATTGAACCGCCCCGCCGCCGACCTCGCGTCATCCCAGCCGTCCTCGCTCCGCGCGGGCTTCGCCGCGCCGGCCGGCACCGCGGCGCTCGCCACCTCAGCGGACCTTGACCGACGGCGTCACCGACATGCCGGGGCCGATCGGGTAATTGCGCGGGTCCGGATTGCCGTTGCCGGTGACGAAGGTGATCCGCACCGGCACGCGCTGGACCACTTTCACGTAATTGCCCGTCGCATTCTGCGGCGGCAGAATGGCGAAGGCCTGGCCGGCGCCGCGCTGGATCGAATCGACCCGACCCTTGAACTCGATATCGGGATAGGCGTCGACCTTGATCGATACCGGCTGGCCGATGCGCATGTTCTTGAGCTGGGTTTCCTTGAAGTTCGCGGTGACCCACATCGTGTCGGGCACGATCGCCAGCAATTGGCTGCCCGGCGCAACGTACGATCCCTTGTTGACCTGGCGATTGACCACCTGACCCGACACCGGCGCGACGAGGCGGAGATTGCCCAAGGTGACATTGGCCTGGGCAACCTGGGCACGCTTGGCGGCGATCACCGCGCCGGCCGCGTCGACCTGCTTGCGCGCGACCGCGATCTGCGCGTCGGCGCTCGCGATCTGGCGCCGGGCGGCATCGGCCTGCGCCCGGGTCGAATTGGCGTTGGCACGCGCTTGGTCGAGCTGAGTCGAGGCGACCGCCGAGCGATCGATCCTCGCCAAATTCTGATAACGGGCGAGATCCTGCGCGGCCTTGATTGCGGCGGCCAGCGGGGCTTGCGCTTCCGCCGCCGACTGATTGCGCGTGGCGATCGCGCTGCTGACCTGCGCCTGCGCCTGTTGCAGCTGCGCGATAGCCTGATCCACGCCGGCACTGGCTTCGGCGAGCTGCGCTTCGGGGCCTGTGGGCTTGATCACCGCGAGCAACTGACCGGCATTGACGTGGCGGTTGTCGAGATCGGCGACATCGATCAGCGTGCCCGCCACTTCAGGCGCAATTCGCACGATGTGCGCGTCGACGAATGCATCGTCGGTCGCTTCGAACTGGCGCGAATGCAGGTAGTAGAGCGTCCCGCCTACCACCGCGACCCCCGCGACGAGGATCAGCACCCAGAAGAACGGCCGGCGATAGATCGGCGTGGCGTCCTTGGCCTTGGCATTTTCCCTGGCCTCGTCCCCTGCTTCGGGCTGATCGGGGGCCGCCGGTGGCTGGGTATCGTCGCTCATCGCGTTTCCTTTGCTTCCGCCGTCAGGGCATCGAGAATGGCGTTGGTGTTGGCGTGGATGCGGGCGCGGATGCGCTGCGCCAGCTCGTCGCCGATCGTTTCGATTTCGAACAGCCGAAGCGCCGAGGCGCGGGCCGACCGCAGGACCAGGACTTGCCCGAACAGTGTCAGGCCAGTGACGCGCGCGTCCTCGTCGTCCTCGATCCCGGTGGCGATGCAAATGAAGCGGATCAATTTCCGCATCATTTGTCCCATCGGCCCGTCAAACAACCGCGCGAACGCGGCCGTCGGGCGCATCTGTTCACGGACGATGAACAGGCTCCAGCTTTCGCTCTGTTGCGCGATCATCTTGTCGAACAACGCGTCCAGCATTCCGTGCACAGCCCGACGCGCGCCGGCCGCGTCGCCATCCCCAACTTCGACCAGAAGAGCCGAAGACATCCCCTCCGCCATGCGGCTGGAGATATGGTCGGCGGCGGCGAGATAGAGCCCTTCCTTGCCGCCATAATGATAAGTGATCGAGGACATCGCGGTCCCCGCCGCCGCTGCGATTTCGCGGGTGCTGGCGCCCTCGAGTCCATGCTTTCCGAAGGCATCTACGGCAATGTCTAGGAGTCGCTGCTGGACCATGGGCAGCCCATTAGTTCGTTCGAACGAACAATCAACCCATAAATGAAAGGAGAGCGGAAATCCGCTCTCCCCTCCCCGAACTCAGCCGGTCTTCAACTGACGAATTGCAATAGAATCCAGTACAGCCCGCCCGACAGGATCATTGCCGCCGGCAGGGTCAACACCCAGGCCAGCACCATGTTCCGTATCGTCCGGAATTGCAGGCCGGCGCGATTGGCGAGACTGGCCCCCGCCACACCGGAGGTGAGGATGTGCGTAGTCGACACCGGCACCGCCATCCTGTCCGCGAACGCGATTGTCAGACCCGCGACCAGTTCGGCCGCTGCGCCCATACCGTAGGTCAGGTGAGTCTTGCCGATCCGCTCGCCCACGGTCTTCACGATGCGCCGCCAGCCGACCATTGTGCCGAGCCCGAGCGCGACCGCGACCGCCAGCTTCACCCAGATCGGGATATAGCGCGTGCCCAGCTCGAGGTTCTTCTGATAGCCGTCGATCGCCTTCAACTCGGCGGGCCGGAAGCGCGTACCAGCGTCCTTCGCCTTGGTGATCAGCTTCGACGTGTCGAGCACCAGATACATGTCGTTGCGCAGGTTTCCGGTCGCCGCCGCCGGAATGTTGGAAATGGTGCCATAGCCCTGGATGCGCTGGCTGATATCGGCCGACAAGATGGTGATCGCGCCATAGACGCGCGCGTCGTCCGCCTTGCGCTGCTGCAGCGCGGTAACCAATGTCGCGCGGGCATGATCGGCGTTTGGATCGGCAATGCCGGCGCGGGCCGTGAACGGCGCCACCCCGGTCTTCGCCGTCTCGATGAACGCCGCGCTCGCGCTCGCGGGCATCGTGCGGTTGAGCGCATAAGCCGTCGGCGCGCAGCCGATCAAGATGAGCATGATCAGCCCCATCCCCTTCTGCCCGTCGTTCGAGCCGTGGAAGAAGCTGACCAACGTACAAGTGAAGATCAGCAGCGCGCGGACCGGCCCCGGCGGCGGCGCGTCGCCTTGGGGTGCCTCGTAGAGGCTGGGCGTACGGATCACCTTTTTCATCAGCGAGAGCAACAGGAAGGCGCAGACGAAACCGATCAACGGGCTCCAGAACAGCCCGGACAGCACGCCATAGGCCTGGCTCCAATCCACGCCGGCGGTGCCGCCTTTCGAGCCCGAGGAAATCAGCTGATTGGCGAGACCGACGCCGAGCACCGACCCAATCAGCGTATGGCTCGACGAATTGGGCAGCCCGACATACCAGGTCGCGAGGTTCCACAGCACTGCCGCCAGCAACAGGGCGAAAATCATCGCGTAGCCGGCGTTGGATCCGACATGCAGGATCAGGTCGACCGGCAACAATGTCACGATCGTATAGGCGACCGCGCCCGAGGACAGCAGCACACCGAGGAAATTGAACGCTCCCGACCACATTACCGCGAGCGGGGCCGGCATCGAGTTGGTGTAGATGACCGTCGCGACCGCGTTGGCGGTGTCGTGAAAGCCATTCACGAATTCGAATCCCAGCGCGATGACCAGGGCGACGATCAGGAACGCGAAGACGTGCGTCGCCATCTGTTCGCCGACATGGTTGGTGTCGACCAGGATCGAATAACCGGCATAACCCAGCGCGCCGACGATCAGCGCGGCGAACACGAACTTCGCGATCGGGTGGTTGGGCTGATCGAGACGCCGGCCTCGCGGCGTCGGGTCAGACTCGGCCGCAAGAAGCACTTGGCCGGAATCAGCCGTTAAATCGGTAGCCATGTCGCCGCCCTGCACGGATCGTGTGACAGGCTTGTTACAGCCCCGTCCCATTGCGGGCCGACATTGCCGATTTCTTCATAGTCGCGCGCCTAAGCCGCCTCCGGTCGACATCGATTCGCCGAGGGACGCGCATGAAGGAGAACAGGTCATTCATGATCGCGCTGGTGCTTGTGGTCATGTCAGGCGTGATGATCGGATTGTTCGCGTTCGGCGTTAGCGGCAAGGGCGCCCAGTCGGCGGCCCCAGCGGGTGCCTCGCCGGACGCCAATGTCAGCGCCAGCGTGGCGCCTTCGGCTCCCTCACCCTCGACCCCGGCGCCCGAACCGATGGCGCCGGTCCAATATGATGATCCCGCGGCGAGCGGCGCTCCCTCCGCGACGCCGACGACAGATTCTCCGACCCGTCGCCCCGCCTTGTTTTGATTAGCGGCGGCGCGACACCGCGAGCCCAATCCAGCTCAGTACGCCGGCCGCCGCCAGATACAGACCGACCCAGCCAAGACCGCGCGCCGACAACGCCTGCGCCGCGAACGGAGTTAACGCGCCGCCGATCACGCCGCCGACATTGAACGCGATCGACGCCCCGGTATAGCGCACGCGCGCCGGGAACTGATCGGGCAACCAAGCCCCGACCGGCCCATAGACAAACCCCATTACGAACAGCGCGAAGGCCAGGAACAGGCCGGCCAGCGCGAGCGGCCCGGCCATCAACGGCGCCAACAGCATGCCCGCGGCCACCGTCCCTGCGCATCCCCACATCAGCACCGTCCGCGGGTTCGACCGGTCGCTCCACCAGCCGGCGATCGCGATGCCCGCGGCCATGAACAGGATGGCGACGAGCTGGACGCCGAGGAACGCTTGTTTGGCGTGTCCGAGCTTGGTCGTGCCGTACCCGAGTGCGAACGCGGTCGCGATGTAGAAGATCGCGAAACACGCCACCACCGCTAGCGTCCCGCGCACCACCGCGCCGAGATGATCGCGCGCCATTTCGCCCAGCGGAACGCTCGGCGGCGGCCCCTCTGCGAGCACGCGCTTGAATGCCGGAGTCTCGCTCACCTTGAGCCGCACCCACAGTCCTAGTCCGACGAGGATCGCGCTTGCCAGGAACGGCAGCCGCCATCCCCAGTCGCGAAACTGCTCGGGCGTCAACGTCACGCCCAGGATCAGGAACAGGCCGTTCGCCGCGATGAACCCGATCGGCGCGCCCATTTGCGGCGCGGTGCCGAACCGGCCGCGCCAGCCGTCAGGCGCGTTCTCGACCGCAAGCAGCGCCGCCCCGCCCCACTCGCCGCCGAGGCCGAACCCCTGGCCGAAGCGGAGCACGCACAGCAATAACGGCGCCCACCAGCCGATCTGCTGATAAGTCGGCAGGAAGGCGATCAGCAATGTCGACGCACCCATCAGCATCAGGCTGGCGACCAGGGTCGATTTGCGCCCGATCCGGTCGCCGAAATGGCCGAACACCGCGGCCCCGACCGGGCGCGCGACGAAGGCGAGCCCGAAGCTGGCATAAGCCGACAGCAATTGCGCGGTGTCGGATGACGAGGGGAAAAACAGCGGCCCGAGCACCAGAGCGGCGGCGGTCGCGTAGATATAGAAGTCGTAAAACTCGACCGAGGTGCCAACCAGGGCGGCGAGCAGGATGCGGCGATTGGCGATGATCGGGTGCATGCGCCCACTGCACGCAGCCTGCGACAATTTGCAACAATTGCGACATTGCGCTGCGACAAAGTGCGCCTACCTATGCCTTGCCGCGGAGAGTTCTTCCCCTTGCTTGCCGCGGTTTGTACCGGCCCCCTCCCCCTGTGGGCCGGTCCTCCCTGAACTACGGGGCGGTTCCACCTGCGGACCGCCCCCCTTTTTTTGCCCGGCATGGCCGCGAACGAGGCCCGCCGATGATCGCGCTCTTTTTTCGCGTTGCGACATTTTGATACAAGATTGACACGCGCGTGCGACAAATCGCGCCCAGAGCGCCGCTCGCGGAAGGCCCCTTGCTGACCGCGAGCGCCGGTCCATCCCCATGTGCCGGCTCTTCCCGAACTGCGGGGCGGTTCTTCCCGGAACCGCCCCGTCTTTTCGGGGTCAATATTGGCCGTAGCGCCCTCGCACCGATGCCAGCAGCGCCGCCGGATCATAACCGACGCCATCCTTGAACACCGTCTCGACATTCTCGATGTCGGCGATGCGCCGCGACGGATCGCCACGGACGAGCAGCAGATCGGCGTGCTTGCCGACCGCGATCGAGCCGATGCGATCGGCCAGCCCCAGATAGGTAGCGCCGTTGAACGTGCCGATGCGAATCGCCTCGAGCGGGGTGAACCCGGCATCGACCAGCAATTCGATCGCGCGCTGGTCGCCGAATCCGGGCAACACATGGCCGTCGCCGGTGGGATCCGGTCCGGCCAGCAACAGACCGCCCGCCGCGACGAAGGCGCGCTCCATGGCAAGCTCATTGGTCCAGAGTGTCGCAAGTTCCGCCCGCGCGGCGTCGCTGCGGCGGCCGACCCGGGCAAAGCCGTAAAGATAGGCTGTGCGCGCCTCCGCCGTCAGCAACTCCAACTGGCGCGGAGGAAGGATCTTGTAGGCAGGTGACGCATCCTCGAACACCGGCAAGGTCGAGGTCACCGCCACATGACGGTCGACCAATATCTTTATCAACGCAGCACCCGCAGCACTGCCGGGCGTCATCGCGGTCAAGGTGGGGTCGCCGCCGCTGTCCGGGCATTTGTCCGGTGACTTGCCCGGGTCGAGCTGCGTATTGACGAAGAAGCCGTGCTCCAGATCGTCGATCCCCAGCGCCGCCGCCTCGGGATAGGTCACCGAACACAGATGCCCGGTGAGCTTCAGCCCACGACGATGCGCCTCGTCGATCGCCGCCTTGAGCTCGTCGCGGGTGATGTTCATGTACGCTTTGAACGAGGTCACGCCATGATCCGCCCAGAAGGCGACGACGCGGCGGGCATCGTCGGCATCCTTCAACCGCTGCATCTGGATGAACGGGCTGCTCGCCCCTTCTAGATACGGGCCGGTCACGTCCATATGCGGGCCGGGCAGATCGCCGCGATCGATCGCGCGCTTGATATTGACGTCGGTTGCCGGCTCGACCGCGCCCGTCGTCCGCATCGTGGTGACGCCCGCCGCCAGATACATACGGGGCGAGCTGAACGCCATTTCGGGCACCATGATCGGCGGTTCCGACTTGCCCTCGGAGGTCAGATTGGGCCGTGCGGCATAATACATATGGTCGTGCATGCCGACGATGCCGGGCAACACGGTTTGCCCGGTCGCGTCGATGACGCGATATCCCGCCGGCACGGGATCGCCGCCTGCGCCGATCCCCACGATCTTGCCGCCGTCGATCAGCAGCAGCCGGTCGTCCTGCGCGGGCGCGCCGGTGCCGTCGATGATCCGGACATGTGCGAGCGCGATCCTGGCGTCGCCGAGCTTGACGAAAGGCTGCACCGCTTTGCCCGGCACCGCGCGCGGCGGCAGGATCGCCGCGGCCATGTCGACTTTCTCGGCAGGCGCGGCGGCAAGCAGCAAGGCGGTCAGCGGAATCAGTGGTCGCATCGTTCTTGCCTTCCCAAAACCGGCGTCAGGCGAACGATGCGATGTTCGGCGGCGCAAGGCAATCGCGCCCTATGGCCGCCTTGCCGCCCGGCGGCCGCCGCGCCATGGTCGCAACGATGACCGACACACCCTCCGTCAAGCGCCTCGCCGCCGCGACCAGCGCCTGGCGGGCGGCGGCCGACGATGCAGCCGTGCGTACCCGGCTGGCGGTCCAGCTGTCGCGTCGGCCCGATCTGGCCGATGCATCCCACCTGCCGGCGATCGCAGCGATGATCCGCGATCCGGAGATCGATCCCGCCCAATTCGAACGCGCGGGCTGGGTCGCGCTCGGTCCGGCGCTGCCCGATCCCGCCGATCCGCAGGCCGCAGCGCTCTGGCTCGACCGCCACGATCTTGCGATCGCGCTGATCGAGGAAACCCAGGTCGCCGATGCCGCCGCCGAGCGCGTGCTAAGCGCGGTACGCCGCTGGCTGTTGCTCGACCGCAAAACGGGCGCTTTCCCCCGCCTCGCGGCAGCGTTGGTCCGGCAAGCGGCGATCAATGGCGGGGCCTGGCCGTTCGATGCGGAAGAACGCGCCGCGCTTCCCGCCACGCCCGATTTCCTTGCCGCCTATTTGCCGGCGCCACCGGACGCTGCCGGTGCGGATTTCGATGCGCCAGTGACGCGCGCGGTCGCCGCGCAATATGGCCGCTGGCCTTATCCGGTGTGGCAGCGGGCGAACGCCGTCACGCTGCGATCGCTTGCCGAGACGTTGCGCGCGTGCGGCTCCGACGCGCCGGTCCTGCCCGATCGACCCAATATCCTGGTCGCCGGTTGCGGCACGGGCCGCGAGGCGATGACGCTGGCCCGCCTGGCGCCAGATGCGACGGTGACCGCGATCGAGCTCAGCGACACCTCGCTCACCGTCGCGCGGGCGCGCTGCGCCGGGCAAGCCAATCTGCATTTGCTGCGCCATGATCTCCATGCCGTCGCCGAGCTTGGCCAGCGGTTCGACTATATCGTCTGCTCGGGCGTACTTCACCACCTGCCCGATCCCGAGGCCGGATGGGCGGCGCTGGTCGGGGTGCTGGCGCCCCGCGGCGCGATGCAAGTCGCGCTATACAGCCGGATCGCGCGATTGCCGGTCGCCGCCGCGCGGATGCGGCTGGGCGCGCTGATGCGCGAGCCGGTCAGCGACGATCTGATCCGCGCCGCGCGGCGTCAGCTGATCGCCGCGCCGGTGCCGAGCGTGACCGACTCGCGCGATTTCTTCAGCACCGCCGGCGTCCACGACCTGCTGTTCCACGTCCATGAGGATTGTTTCGACGTGCCCCGGATCGAGCGGGCGATCGATGCGCTCGGCCTGAAATTGCTGCGCTTCGGGCTGCCGACACCGGAAGACGCCGCGCGATATCGCGAGCTCGCCCCACACGATCCGCTGCACCGCGATGTCGCCGCATGGCATGCCTATGAAATGGGCCACCCGTCCACCTTCGCGGGGATGTATCGGATGACGCTCACTCGCGCGTCCTGACGGTTGCCCCGCCGGGCACCGTTCCCTAAGTGTTCACGCGTGACCGACCCTGCCCCCGCCTCTCTTCCCGACGATCCGCCTTATCTGCGCGGCCTCAATCCGCCGCAGCGTGAAGCGGTGCTGACCACCGACGGCCCAGTGCTGGTGCTGGCCGGCGCGGGCACGGGCAAGACGGCGGCACTGACCGCACGGCTCGCGCACCTCCTCTGGACGCGCAAGGCCTATCCGTCCGAAATCCTCAGCGTCACCTTCACCAATCGCGCCGCGCGCGAGATGAAGGAGCGCGTCGGCCGCCTGGTCGGCGACGCGGTCGAGGGGATGCCGTGGCTCGGCACCTTCCACGCGATCGGCGCCAAGATGCTGCGCCGCCATGCCGAGCT
The DNA here is from genome assembly GCF_001598415.1 of Sphingomonas mali NBRC 15500. Taxonomy (GTDB): domain Bacteria; phylum Pseudomonadota; class Alphaproteobacteria; order Sphingomonadales; family Sphingomonadaceae; genus Sphingomonas; species Sphingomonas mali. Next base: position 10,498 of record NZ_BCYX01000009.1, on the reverse strand, counting down.
GGTCGGGCTGCACCCCAATTTCACCATCCTCGACACTGACGACCAGCTCCGCCTGCTCAAGCAATTGATCCAGGCCGAGGATCTCGACGAGAAGCGCTGGCCGGCGCGGCAACTCGCCGGGCTGATCGACGAGTGGAAGAACAAGGGCCTGACGCCCAAGGATGTCGATGCCGGCGAAGGCGAACGCTACGCCAATGGCCGCGGCGCGCAGCTTTATGCCGCCTATCAGGAGCGATTGCGCGCGCTGAACGCCTGCGATTTCGGCGACCTGCTGCTCCACATGCTCACCGTCCTGAAAACGCATCGCGAAGTGCTGCAGGAATACCAGCAGCGCTTTCGCTACATCATGGTGGACGAGTATCAGGACACCAACAGCGTCCAATATCTGTGGCTCCGCCTGCTCGCCCAGGAACGCAAGAATATCTGCTGCGTCGGTGACGACGACCAGTCGATCTATTCGTGGCGCGGCGCGCAGGTCGAAAACATCCTGAAGTTCGAGAAGGACTTCCCCGGCGCCAAGGTGATCCGGCTCGAACAGAATTATCGCTCGACCCCGCACATCCTCGCCGCCGCGTCGGGGGTGATCGCCAACAATTCGGGCCGGCTCGGCAAGACGCTGTGGACCGAGCATAACGAGGGCGAGAAGGTGAAGGTGCTCGGCGTCTGGGACGGTCCCGAGGAAGCGCGCCGTGTCGGCGACGAGATCGAGGCGGCGCAACAGATCCGCGGCGCCAGCCTAGACGACATCGCCATCCTGGTCCGCGCGCAGCATCAGACGCGCGAGTTCGAAGACCGCTTCATCTCGATCGGCATGCCCTATCGCATCGTCGGCGGTTTCCGCTTCTACGAGCGGCAGGAAATCCGCGACGCGCTCGCCTATCTCCGCGTCGTCGCCCAGCCCGCCGACGACCTGGCGTTCGAGCGCATCGTCAACACCCCCAAGCGTGGTCTCGGCGACAAGGCGTTGGCCAAGGTCCACCAGCTCGCCCGTGCAGAACAGGTCCCGCTGACCACCGCCGCGGCGCGCATCCTCGACACCGACGAACTCACCCCGCAAGCTCGTCGCGCGCTCGGCAATTTGGTCACCGACATCATGCGTTGGCGGAGCATGCTAAATTCCTCCCCAGAACGTGGAGACGGGGACCAGCTAACGGAGCTGACTGGCGGAGGGGGCGTGCCTCACTCCGAACTCGCGAGAGTCATCCTGGACGAGAGCGGCTACACCGCCATGTGGCAAGCCGAGAAATCCGCCGACGCCGCCGGCCGCCTCGAGAACCTGAGCGAACTCGTCCGTGCGATGGAGGAATATGAAACGCTCGGCGCGTTCCTCGAACATGTCAGCCTCGTCATGGACAATGAGGCGCAGGCGGATGAGGCCAAGGTCACGATCATGACCATCCACGCCGCCAAGGGCCTCGAATTCGACACCGTGTTCCTGGTCGGCTGGGAAGAAGGCCTGTTCCCCTCGCAACGCGCGCTCGACGAAGGCGGGCTGACCAGCCTCGAGGAAGAACGCCGCCTCGCCTATGTCGCGATCACCCGCGCCCGGCGCCGCGCGATCATCATCCACGCCGCCAACCGCCGCATCTACGGCCAATGGACGTCGAGCATCCCCAGCCGCTTCGTCGGCGAACTTCCGCAAGCACATATCGACAGCGAAAGCAGCATGTCGGGCGGCGAAAGCCTGTGGCGCGCGAACTGGAGCGAGCGGAGCGATCCGTTCGCCGATGTCGGACGTGGGACCGGGCGCGGGCCTGGGTGGCAGAGGGCGGCGGGCACGCTCAACGCGGCCAAGCCGGGTGGCGAATGGCAGAGCCGGACGTTCACGCGCGAGCCCGCACGAGTGGTGGAGAGCCGTGCGAGTGCGGTGAGTTTGGGGAATAAGGGACGCAGCGACCTGTCGGTCGGCATGCGCGTGTTCCACCAGAAGTTCGGTTATGGTGAGATTGCGGAGATCGAGGGAAATAAGCTGGAGATCGATTTCGAGCAGGCCGGGCGGAAGCGGGTGATGGATAGCTTTGTGACGGTGGGTTAATCTTACTGTTGGTGGAACATTCGTCCCCTCAAGTCCTCGCAGGCCCCGTCCAAGCCGGGAAAGAGCGACCCTGCCGTTATTCCCATAAAGCTCAGTTCGATCATTATTTCGCGACGGGAAGAAGCGGGTAAGTCAATTGCGTAAAGATACGTTTTTCCTTTTTCCGATTCACGGAAACGAATGTACGATTCGATGTCATCAGTATTTGCCAAGGTCGAGAGGGCCTGCTGGGGAATAGCTCTGGGATTTTCTATTGCTAAAGCTTCAAGAAACGAGAAATGTATATCGGCAAAATTAATTGCCTGAATCTGATTAAAATCAGACTCCCACTGATCTTTGTCAAAAGCGAATATTCTGACCATATCGCTAGGCGAGTTTGCGCCTTGTCGTCTTCTATAGGCAAAAAAAGCGGCAACAAAAGGAGAGTATGTCCAGTCGAGTAGTGGTGTAGGGTAACCGTGATGCTGCAGTAAGTTCCAGAAAGCCCCTTGCTCGTCTGGGCGCGACAGATCGAAAATATGCCGCGTCCTAGCCGTTAGGAGCCTATGAGCAACCGGAATATCTTTCACGGTGTATCGTACCAGATCTTTTCGATGTGATCTGTGAAATGCAGTCCGCAATTTGAACGCCTCCGGCTGTCCTCGAAAAACGTATTTTCCTGGACTTTGCCCGAGAGCAAATTCTTTGAAAGTATCCCACGTTTTTACCGTAGCAATCGGTTTTAAGTCAGACGGAGAGCCTCCGTCGCTTCGCTTAAGAAAAGCGCTTCCTCTCGTACCGACACTGGACTTCCACGACACTTTAAGGGTGTCGCCCTGCTTTTCCATTTCGACGTCGGCGGTCTCGGGAAACGATATGTCGGGGTACTTCGCAGAGATATTTTCCCTCCCCAACAGGACGGTTTGCCCCTCTTCAAGCCAGGCGAGTGGAATAGCCTGCAGCTTACAAGAATCTGAACGATCTGACGTAACGATCTGACACACTATGCCCGGCTCACCTTTAGCCAACAAACGAGCCATGCCTTCATAGTGAGAAAAGCAATCATCTATGTCGACGATTAGACGCCCAACTGTGTCTCCATCGGTCACCCCGATCCATTGACCTTCCACTCTTACGCCCCCCGATCACAATTGTTGCATTCAGTATAAGCACGTCGGCTGGTTCGCGAAAACGCCTCTGCTAACCAACTTGCGAAACCTCGACCACCGATGCGCTCACCACTCCCATGACTAGAAACTCCGGTGCCGCCGCCCCAACCACCGATCCCCCATCCACACCAGCAACGCCCAGGCCGTCCCGAAGCACCAGCCCGCCAGCACGTCGCTCGGCCAATGCACGCCAAGATACACCCGGCTCATCCCGATCAGCACGGCGATCAGGCTGAAGAACGCGACCACCGCGACGCGCCCCGCCCGGCCGCGCCAGCCATCGCGCGGCATGCCTTCCGCCAGCATCAGCGCGAGCGTCAGATAGACCGCGGACGAGATCATCGCGTGGCCGCTGGGGAAGCTGGCATGGGTCACCTGGACCAGATGCGGGACGAGCTCGGGGCGCGGGCGGGCGATCCAGTTCTTGAGCAGGCCGTCGATCACCGAACTGCCGATCAGCGACAGCGCGATCCCCGCCGCCTCCGACCTTTTGCCCGCGCCGATCAGCCAGGCGATGCCGGCCACGCCGAACAGCCACAGCAAGGTGTAACCGCCGAGCGCGCTGATATCGACCGCCGACTGTAGCAGCCAGGACGGCCCGATCGGGGTCTGCGGATGCCCCGGCACGCGGAGCGCGAGCAGCAGGCGAGTGTCGAAGGAGAACCCTTCCCCTTCGATCAGCTCGTCGGCCAGGTGCACGCCCAACAACACCAGCGACACTGCGAACAGGACGAGCGCCGGCCATGCCCAGCCGCCGCGCCGCGCCGGCGCCACAATCGCTTCGATGCTGTCTGGTTCGGTCATCGCCCCTCCAACGCGCGAACTCTCGCACGGTCCCGGGATCCGTGCCAGACTGTCGCGACCTTGGGGGATCTGCCGATGCGACGCTATCTGATCGTCTCCGCCGCCATCTTCGTCCTGATCCTGGGCGCGCACGTCGCGCGCGTGGTTGCGGAGGGAACGCGCCTGCTCATCGAGCCCGATTTCGTAATGGCGTCGCTCGCCGCGCTCGGGATGGCGATCTGGGCGATCGTATTGCTGCGGCGGTTGCCGACGGAGGGGTGATGGAGCGACTGAGCGGTCGACTTCCAGATTTCCCCTCCCTGCAAGGGAGGGGATCAAGGGGTGGGTTGAGCGCCGGACGGGGCTCGATGCCTCGTCCGGCGCTGTTTTGTCGGTCGGCCATCGAGTCTTTAGAGGGCGCGCGGGCGCGCGCACCCACCCCCAGCCCCTCCCTGCAAGTAGGGAGGGGAGTTAGAAGCATCCTCTGGCCAAGCAAAATTACGGAGACGCAGCCGATCCGGGCCGGCATGATCCTGGCAACCTGATCCGCGCCGAGGGGAAGACATCGCCGTGACCGAGCCGAGCCCGACCTTCGCCGAGCTGGTGCGCACCTTCGCGCGGATCGGATGCCTCAGCTTTGGCGGCCCGGCCGGACAGATCGCGCTGATGCATCGCGAGATCGTCGAACAAAAACGCTGGGTCGATGAGGACTCGTATCTCCACGCGCTCAACGTCTGCATGCTGCTGCCCGGGCCGGAGGCGCAGCAGCTCGCGACCTGGATCGGCTGGCGGCTGCACGGCGCCCGCGGCGGGCTGGCGGCGGGGCTGTTGTTCGTCCTGCCCGGCGCGTTCGTCATGCTCGTTCTGTCGGCGCTTTATGCCGCGGCGGCCGGGCTGGCCTGGTTCGCGGCCTTGTTCCTCGGCATCAAGGCGGCGGTGCTGGCGATCGTCGTCCAGGCGCTGATCCGGATCGGGCGCCGCGCGCTCGATACCGGGTTCAAGCGCGGCATCGCCGTGGCGGCATTCCTCGCTTTGTTCGCGATCAACGCCCCCTTCCCGCTCGTCGTGCTGGGCGCCGGCGCGATCGGCATTGCCGTCGCGGCATGGCGGCCGGCGCTGCTCGCCCTGGCGCCATCGGCGGAGGGTGACGCGGCGCGCACGCCCTTGCCGATCTGGCGGACGGTGCGGACGGTGATCCTGTGGCTGGCGATCTGGGCAGCGCCGATGGTGGTCGTGCTCGTCCTGCTCGGCCCCGGCCATGTGCTGTGGAAGATCGGCCTGTTCTTCTCGCGGCTGGCAGTGGTGACGTTCGGGGGGGCCTATGCGGTGCTCGCCTATATGGCGCAGCAGGCGGTTCAGACGCAGGGCTGGCTGCTGCCGGGCGAGATGGCCGACGGGCTGGGCCTGGCAGAGACCACGCCCGGGCCGCTGATCCTGGTGACGCAGTTCGTCGGCTATCTCGCCGCGTTTCGCGCGCCGGCCCCGTTCACGCCGTTCGTCGCGGGCGTGCTGGGTGCCGGCCTGACGATCTGGGTGACGTTCGCGCCGTGCTTCCTGTGGATCTTCGCGCTGGCGCCGTGGATCGACCGCGCGCGCAACGCGACGCGACTGAAAGGCGGGCTTGCCGCGATCACGGCGGCGGTGGTCGGGGTGATCGCCAATTTGAGCCTTTGGTTCGCGCTCCACGTGCTGTTTCGTCGCACCGCGCCGCTCGACGCAGGCCCCATCCGATTGCTGCTGCCCGACTGGGCGAGCGTGAACCTTGCCGCCGTCGCGCTCGCTGCCCTTGCCGCGATGCTGCTGTTTCGAACGCGGCTGGGATTGCTCGGAACGCTCGCGATCTGCGCCGCGGCCGGGCTTGGGATCGGCGCGGTCGCGGCGTAGAGGGGGACCATGCTCCAGCTTGCCCTAAAAGCCGCGATCTCCGGCATCCTGATCGCCGCCGCCTCGACCCTCGCCAAGCGCTATCCCGGCTTCGGCGCGCTGATCGCCTCGCTCCCGCTCGTCTCGGTGCTCGGAATGCTGTGGCTGTGGAGCGAGAAGCCCGATGCCGGCAACATGGCGGCGCATGCCCAGGCGACCTTCTGGTACGTGCTGCCGTCGCTGCCGATGTTCCTGGCGATTCCGGCGATGTTGCGCGCCGGCGTGCAATTCCACCTCGCGCTCGCGCTCGGCTGCGTGCTGACCGTGATCCTCTATCTCGGCATGACCGCGATCGCGCCGCGGCTGGGCATCCAGCTCTGAGGGGGAATGTGAACCTGTCAGAGACGGCTCGTTCAGGAACCATAACGGCTGCGAATCGTAGCGTTGGGAACGGCTCATATCGGGCCAGGAGAGGTTACATGAAAACGTTCCTGATAGCGGCTGGCCTGATGGCCACCATGCTGGGCGTTACACCAGCGGTTGCAGCGCCCGTCGCGGGCAACGCGCCGGGGATCGAAGCTCCGCAGTCGCGCGGCGACTGGCGTGATAATCAGCGCGATGACCGCGGAATGGATCGGCGCGATGATCGCGGCGACCGCCGGATGGATCGTCGCGACGACCGCCGTGGGGACCGTTGGGACAATGGCCGCCGCGACAATCGCCAGGACCGCTGGAACAATGGTCGCGGCAATCGCTGGGGCTGGAATGCTCGCCGTTGCCACAACGAACGCCGCCATGGCCGCTGGGTGCGCGTCTGCGGCCGCCGCAACTGGCGCTGAATGAACAAAAAGGGGCGGCCAGTTGGTCGCCCCTTTTTCGTTTCACCATAAATTCTTGCCGTCGATGACCATCACCGGCCAGTCGGCCGCTTCGAAATCGTCGAGCAGCCGCGCGTTGACCGCGATCCGCCGCGTCTTGCCGTCCCAACTGCCGTCACGCTGAAAAGCGGGACTGTCGGCATAGAGATCGCACCCACACGCCGAGCAGAAATGGTTGTGCACCGTCCGGGTGTTCCATCGATAGATCGCGTCGCTGTCCGCCAGCGTGACCTTGAACCGCTCGGGCGGGTAGTAAGCGTAGAGGTGCCCGCGCTTCGCACAGAACGAACAGGTGCAGCGGGTCAGCGCCTCGGGCAGGTCGCCATCGATCTCGAACGCATTACGCCCGCAATGGCATCGGCCGGTCAGTGGCATCGGCATTCTCCTCTCGGCACTACGCTCGAAGCGTATTGGAGTTGCCGCAGGAGAACGGCTCAGGTCAGGCTTCTACCGCCATCAGCGTCGAGCCGACGAAGCGTTCGTCCTCGGGCTCATAGACCGAGCTGGTCACGAAATCGCGCTCTTCGAGACGCAGGCCGACCAGGCCGTCGAGCTTGAACAGACCGACCTTTTCCTCGCGCGGGCGCTGCCCCTCGCGCTCGATGGTCACCGCGGCGACGTAGAGCGCGTCGTTCTTGGTGAACAAGGCATGCGGCGCCAGGATCACCGCCATGCGGTTATAGGTCGCCGCGACGCACTTCTTGCGCACGATCCCTTCCAGGATGACGGGGGGACCGCCATTCGGCGCGGGCTCGGTTTTCTCAGCGAGGTACATGACTCGGCCATAGCGGAAATGCTGCATTGCAGCAAGAACCTAGGGGCAAAATGTGTTATCCGGCGGCCCGGAAGCGTCAGTCGTCGCGTTCCTCGATCACTACGCGGTCGGGGTAGAAAGCAAGGTGACTGCGGATGCCGGCTACCGCCTCATGCGGTTGCTCATAGGTCCAAATCGCATTGTCGCCGCGATCGATGCCGGGAATCGAGAAATAGGACGCCTCGCCTTTATACGGGCACCAGCTGTGATGATCGCTCCGCTCGAGCGCCGCCAGATCGGCATCGGCGCGCGGAATATATTGCACCGCGGGATAGCTCGCTTCCTTGAGCGTCAAGGCGTTGCGCGTGTCGGCGATCACCTTGTCGCCGGCGCTGACAACGACGCGCTTCGGGTTGGCCGTGACGGTGATCGGGTGGTCGGGGCCCGGAATCAGCGTGCGGCGGGCAGTGGCGGTATCGGACATGGCGATCCTCCTTGGGACTGCCGGTCAGATGGGTCCGCCCCCTGCCCCACTCAATAGCCGCTCATCGAATAAGGCCGGGAGGCGGTGCTGGTGCCCCAGGCCTTGTTGGGCGTCGCGCTCATGGTGAAGCGCAGCGTGCCGCCGCGCATGATCTCGTCATGCCCGATCCACACGCGGTCGAGCGGTTTGCCGTTGAGCGTTACCGCGCCGACATAGCGGTTGGCCGGCGACAGACCGTCGGCGGTGATGGTGAAGCGCTTGCCATTGGGCAGGTTGAGCGTCGCGCGGTCGACGAACGGACGGCCGATCACATATTGCCCGCTGCCCGGCGCCACCGGGTAGAAACCGAGCGACGTGAATACCAGCCAAGCCGACATCTGGCCGAGATCGTCATTGCCCGCGAGCCCATCCGGCGTCGGCTTGTACTGGCTGTCGACGATCTGCTTGAGCCGCTCCTGCGTCCGCCATGGCGCGCCGGCATAGGCATAGAGATAGGCAACATGGTGGCTCGGCTCGTTGCCATGGATGTACTGCCCGATCAGCCCGGCGATATCCTCGGCATGGCTGTAATCGACCTTCGAATTGTCGAAGTCGAACATCGCGTCGAGCTTCTTCACGGTTGCCGCATCGCCGCCGAGCAGCTTGATCAGTCCGCCCTGATCATGCGGCATGAACCAGGAATATTGCCAGGCATTGCCTTCGGTATAGTCCGATCCGTAGTTGATCGCGGTTGGATCGAACGGGGTGCGATAGCTGCCGTCGGCCTTGCGCGCGCGCAGCCACCCCGTCTGGGTGTCGAAGCTGTTGCGCCAGAAGGCAGCGCGCTTCTCGAACGTCTCCGCCACATCGTTGCGACCGAGCTTTCGCGCCATTCGCGCGATCGTCCAGTCGTCAAACGCATATTCGACCGTCTTCGACGCCGCTTCGGGCTCACGGTCGATCGGCACGTAGCCGAGCTTCATATAGTCGCCGAGCCCGCCATAAGGCGCATAAGTCGCGCTCGCGACCATCGCATCGAGCGCCTTGTTGGCATCGAACCCCTTGATGCCCTTCAGATACGCGTCAGCGATGACCGGCACGGCGTGATAGCCGATCATGCACCACGTCTCCTGCCCCTGGAACTGCCAGACGGGCAAGATGCCGTACGGGCTTTGGTCGCGGCTCGCGAGCAGCGAGCGGACGACGTCGGTCGAGGTCTGTTGCGGCTGGATGATCGTCAGCAGCGGGTGCTCGGCGCGGAACGTATCCCACAGCGAAAAGGTCGAGCGGAAGGTGAAGCCCTCGGCCTTGTGGACCTGATCGTCGGGCCCGCGATAGCGGCCGTCGGCATCGCCCGCGATGCTCGGCGCCATCATCGCATGATAGAGCGCGGTATAGACCGACTTGCGGATGCCCGGCTCGGCCTGAATGTCGACCGCGCCCAGCGCTTTGGCCCAGGCCGCCTCGGTCTTCGCGCGGATCGCGTCGAAGCCGCCGGGCTCGCTGTCGAGGTTGCGGATCGCGCCGTCCTCATCGACGCTGGAGATCGCTACCCTGACCTCGAGCGGGGCATCGAGCCGGCCGAAATCGAGCCGCGCGACCAGCGCCCTGCCCTTGATCTCGGCGATGTCGCTACCGGTGCGGCCGGGGCCCTTGAAGCCCTTGTACGGGATGTCGGTCTCGCGATTGACGAATTCGTGCCCGGTGAGCGGGCGCGAGAAGCGCATCGCGAAGAACAATTTGCGCCCCGGCGCCCAGCCGCGCGTCTCGCGCCCGCCGGTCAGCGTGCCGTCGGCGCGGAGGCGAACCGAGGACCAGGACACCTTGCCGGGATAATTGTACAGGCTGGAGCGCAGGTCGAACACGAGGTGGGCGGGCTTGCCCACCTCGAACGTATAGCGATGCACGCCGATCCGCGCCCCCGCGGTCAGCTCGGCGCGGACGCCGGCATCGGTCAGGTTGACCGCGTAATAACCCGGCGACGCGACCTCGCCTTGATGGGTGAAGCGCGAGCGGTAGCCGCTGCCCGGCTTTGCGGGATCGCCCGGCTCGAGCGGCACGGCATCGCCCGACACCGGCATGACGAGGAAATCGCCGAGGTCGGAATGGCCCGATCCCGAGAAATGCGTCTGGCTGAACCCCTGGATGGTCGGATCGTCATAGCGATAGCCCGCGGCATGGCCGTAACAGGTACGGATCACGCAGGTCGCGTCGGTATCGGGCGACACCTGCATCATCCCGAACGGCGACACCGCGCCCGGGAACGTGTGCCCCTCTCCTCCCGTCCCGATGAACGGATCGACCGCCGCAACGGCGCCCGACGGCGCGGCCTGGGCGATCGGCGAGAAAACCAGCCCCCATGCGGCAAGCATGGCGGGCAGACGGCGGGGGAGGAGCATCGGCATGCTCCGCTTCAAAGCACACCAGCCGCCGCGCGCCAAGGTTACCGGCGAAATCAGGTCATTAGATATCCCCTCTCCCGCTTGCGGGAGAGGGTTGGGTGAGGGTCTTCTTTCTTCTTCCAAGCGAGGGATCGTCAAAAAGAAGAAAAAAGACCCTCACCTTCCCACCGCT
>NZ_BCYX01000008.1 GCF_001598415.1 Sphingomonas mali NBRC 15500 | reverse complement strand
CGCCATGCCCGCCGACATCGCGCCGTCGCCGATCACCGCGATCGCCTTGCCAGGTCTCCCCGCCAGCTTGTTGGCGATGGCAAAGCCTAACGCTGCAGAGATCGAGGTCGAGGAATGCGCTGCCCCGAACGGGTCGTACTCGCTCTCGGAGCGCTTGGTGAACCCCGACAGGCCGCCGCCCTGGCGCAGCGTACGGATGCGGTCGCGCCGCCCGGTCAGGATCTTGTGCGGATAGCATTGGTGCCCGACGTCCCAGATCAGCCGGTCGTCGGGGGTGTCGAACACATAATGGATCGCGGTGGTCAGCTCGACCACGCCCAGCCCCGAGCCGAGATGGCCGCCGGTCGTCCCCACCGCCGAAATCGTCTCCGCGCGCAACTCATCGGCCAGCTGACGCAGCTGCTCCGGCTTGAGAGTGCGAAGATCGGCCGGCGTCGAAACAGTGTCGAGCAGCGGCGTCGAAGGAAGATCAGCCATCGGACCGCTTTACCGCAGCGTCCGGTGCGTGTCGATTGATCGAGTTATCATTGCCTCACCGTAACCACTTGATCATTGCCGGATATGCGGCGCCGTCCTCGGCAAGGACACGCGCGAGCCCGTAATATTGCAGCATCGGCAAGCCGATATAGCGGCCCTCGGCAAAGGTTTCGGCGAGCCATTGGCCATCTCCGCGATAGCCATGATCGTGGAATACGACGCGCGGTTCGATTCCGGCCGCCAGCGCAGCGGCGTATGACCACGCGATCGCGGCCATTTCATCACCGCCATCGCTGTCGAACTCGCTGACCGTCGGCCGCAACGCCGGATCCGTCACGGCGATATGCCCCGCTTCGTGCAGCAGATCGCCCGGCCAGCGCAGCCTTTCCGGATCGTAAAGCAAACGCCCCTCCCGCACCGTCATTGCGGGCAGAAAACCATCATCGGTCAGCGTCGCGGCTTCGACGGCGATGCCGATGTCGCGCAGGAAGTCGACGATCGTCGCCAGGGTCTCCGGATGCTCCATTGCCGGCGACGATAACCGGACGATGCATTGACTCCAAGTACTTTATATCATATATTTCTGTAATGACAGAAATTACCGATGAGTCGAACCTCCTCCCTCCTGCGGTGCTCCAGTTCGTGCTGCATTGGGGTGAAATGGGTGGGCAATGGGGCGTCAACCGCTCGGTCGCGCAGATCCATGCCTTGCTCTACCTGAGCGAGCGGCCGCTCCATGCGGAAGAGATGAGCGACATGCTGCGCATCGCGCGCTCCAACACCTCCAACTCGCTCAAGGAATTGATGGGTTGGAAGCTGATCCGCCGCGTGCCGGTGATGGGCGACCGCCGCGACCATTACGAGGCCGAAGTCGATTTGTGGCAGATGCTGACCCGCATCGCACAAGGCCGCAAGGAGCGCGAGATCGACCCTGCCGTGGCGGCGCTGCGGACCTGTGCCGACACCGCAGCGCGCGATCCCAAGATCGGCCGAGTCGCGCGTCAGCGGATCGACGACATGCGCGACTTCGTGATGACGATCGACGATTGGTACCAGCAGATGATCGAAGTGCCGCCCAGCCGGCTGATGATGCTGATCGGCATGGGCAAGCGCATCCTCGCTTTCCTACCCAAGGCCAAAGCGAAGGACGCCTGACCGCAGGAGACGAACGATGGCGACGCTGGCGAACGAGGTGCCGGGAGCACGATATGCCGGATGGCGGCGCAGCGTCGCCGCGTCCCAGCCCGCGGGCACCAGCCAGTTCGCCGCTTTGCTGCCGGCGGGACACTGGGCAAAGCTTCCCGCCACGGTGCGCCAACGGTTCGAACGCAAGGCATTGGCGGGTGCTGCTATCACTTATAGCGGCGAAGTGGTCGAATGCCGGATGACGGTGGCAGGTTGGCTATTGGCGCAAGCCGCGCGGGCGATCGGTGCGCCGTTGCCGCTGGGCCGCGATACCGGCGTGCCCGCAACCGTTTGCATCACCGAAGATCGCGCGGGAAGCGGCCAATATTGGAGCCGCCATTACGGCCGAGCAGCGGGCTTTCCGCAAGTCATCCAGAGCGCGAAGCGCTTTGCCGGCCCGACCGGCCTGGAGGAATATCTCGGCCACGGCATCGGCATCGCATTACGGCTCACGACCGAAGGCGATGCCTTGTTGTTCATCGGCGACCATTATTTCCTTCGTCTGTTCGACGTAAGACTGCGCTGGCCGCGCTGGCTCGCGCCGGGCGAGCTGGTGATCCGGCATCAGGATATCGGCGGCGGCCGGTTCGTCTTCGCGCTCGACCTTGTCCATCCCTGGCTCGGCGAACTGATTCATCAAGTCGCCTTGTTCGCTGATCCGGTCGAGCCGTGAGCGCGACGCGTCCGATCATCGTGTTCGACGCCGAATGCCTGTTGTGCTCGGCCAATGCGCAATTCGTATTGAACCATGACCGCAAGGGCCGCTTCCGGCTCGCCTCGATGCAGGGAGAGGCGGGCAGCGCACTCTATCGCCGCTTCGGGATCGATCCCGCAGCCCCCGACACGCTGATCGTGGTCGAAGGCGATCGCGTGCGGCGCGACAGCGATGCGATCCTGGCGATCTGGGCCAGGCTCGGCTGGCCGTGGCGCGCGGGTGCACTGTTCCGCGCAGCTCCGCCTATGCTACGCGATCCCGTCTATCGCTGGATTGCGCGCAACCGATATCGGCTGTTCGGCCACCGCGACACATGCTGGGTGCCCGATCCTGCGTTCCGGGATCGGATACTGTGACCCGCCCACCCGTCACTGAGCCGCACATGGGCCTGCTTGCTTCGGGAGCGATCGCTGCGGTCACCGGCGGCATAGTCGCCGCGACGCTGGTTTGCTGGGGCAACAGCCGGGTCGATGTCAGCGCTTACATCGGGATGGTGTTCTTTTCGGTGATGATCGCGCTCTTCCTTGGCGGTCTCGCGGCTCCTCCGCTCGCCAAATGGATCATTGGCAGTGGATCGGTGAGCTGGGGAAATTCGGCGATCACAGCGATGCTCACCGCCGCGCTCCCTGCGACGCTCTTCGTTCTTGTCCGCGCGCCCTTCGAAAGATGGGGCGATGAGCTTTTCCCCATCGCCGACACGTTAAATGGGCTGGCGATGCTCGTACTGTCAGGCGCGGGGGCGGGCCTGGTCTTTCGCGCGCTATACGGCGCGCGCCCGATCGAACCACGATGAGCCGCATCCTCGTCATCGGGGGCTATGGCGGGTTCGGCGCGCGAATGACGCGGCGGCTGATTGCGGCCGGCCATGACGTGCTCGTCGCCGGACGCAGCGCCGACAAAGCAGCGGCTTTCTGCAACAGGCTGGACCATGCCGAGCCGGTGGTCGCCGATCGCGACCACGGTATCGGGCTGGTGATGGCGCGGCATCGCCCCGACCTCGTGATAGACGCCGCCGGCCCGTTCCAGGCGAGCGGAACGATGGTCGTCGAAGCCTGTGTCGCGATGCGCATCCCCTATCTCGACCTCGCCGACGCGCGCGATTTCGTCACCGGGATCGCGCGCTTCGACGCCGAGGCACGCGCGGCGGGGGTGGCGATCGTTTCCGGCGCGTCGAGTGTGCCGGCGTTGTCGGGCGCGGTTGCACGACACCTGGCCGAAGGCATGGACCGCGTGACGCAGGTCGATATCGCCATCAGCGCATCGAACCGCGCCGCGGTCGGGCCCTCGGTCGCGCGCGCGATTCTGAGCTATGTCGGGCGGCCGGTACGGCTGTGGCGCGGTCGCCGTGAGGCCGAAGGCTATGGCTGGCAGGAATTGCGCCGGGAGCGCTTCACGATCGCCGGACACCAGCCGCTCGCACGCTGGATCGCGTTGGCCGACGTACCTGACCTTGAGGTCCTGCCGCAGCAACTGCCAGGCCGCCCCGAAGTGACCTTTCGCGCCGGAACCGAACTCGGCTTCCAGATGATAGCGCTGTGGTTGCTCAGTTGGCCGGTCCGCTGGAAATGGGTCACGTCGCTTCGCGGGCTCGCCGGTCTGTTGTTGCCGTTGCAGCGCCTGACTCGCGGCGCCGGCAGCGATCGGTCGGCGATGTCGGTTACGTTGCGCGGCATCGCTGAAGGATCCGGCATCGAGCGCCGCTGGACGCTGATCGCGAGCGATGACGATGGCCCCGAGATCCCGACGCTCGCGGCGGCGTTACTGGCGGAAGAAGCGTTGGCCAGACGCTTATCGCCGGGATCACGCGATGGATCGACACTGCTGACGATCGGCCAGTTCGAACCGCTGTTTGCCGGCCTGTCGATCGTCCACGCGACCACCGAACGCCCGCTCGTGCCGCTCTATGCTCGGGCGATGGGCGAACGCTTCGACCGTCTGCCCGCGGCGGTGCGTATGATGCACGATCTCTATGGAGATGGCGGCGCTGCCGGCGAAGGCACGGTCGAGCGCGGCACCAATCCGATCGCACGGCTGACCAGTTGGCTGATGCGCTTCCCGCCCGCCGGCACTTACCCGCTCCACGTCGCCTTTGCGGAGCACAACGACGCGGAGACCTGGACCCGCCGCTTCGGCCCGCATCGTTTCCACAGCATGCTTAGCCAGCGCGACGATCACGTGGTCGAACGCTTCGGCCCGCTGCGCTTCGCCTTCGCGCTGCCATCCGATGCAAAAGGACTCGCGATGGAACTCTCCGGTTGGAGCGCGTTCGGCCTCCCCCTGCCCCGCGTCCTCGCGTCGCGGATCGAGGCGCGCGAATGGCAGGACGAGGCGGGGCGTTTCCGCTTCCTCGTCGCCATTCGCGCACCACTGATCGGCGCAATCATTCGCTACACCGGCTGGCTGGTGCCAATCAGCTCTTGATGAAAGCCAGCAGGTCGGCGTTGAACTTCTCGGGCAACGTCTCAGCGAGGCCGTGAGGAGCGCCCTCGTAAATCTTGAGTGTGGCGTTGGGCAGGATCTTGGCCGACTTCAGCCCGGCTGCGGCGATCGGCACGATCTGGTCATCATCGCCATGGATCACCAGGGCCGGCACCGCGATCTTCTTGAGGTCCTCGGTATAATCGACTTCGGAGAATTCGCGGACGCAGTCATAGTGACCCTTGAGCCCGCCGAGCATGCCTTGCAGCCAGAAGTTCTCGCGCAGCCCCTCCTGCACATTGGCGCCGTCGCGGTTGAAGCCGTAGAACGGCACCGACAAATCCTTGTAGAATTGCGCGCGGTTGAGCGTGCCTGCGCGAATGCCGTCGAACGCCTCGATCGGCGTCCCTTCGGGATTGCTGTCGCTCTTGAGCATGATCGGCGGCACCGCGCCGACCAGCACGATCTTGGCGACGCGGTCGGTGCCATGGCGCCCGCAATAATGCGCAACTTCGCCCCCGCCGGTCGAATGGCCGACCAGGACGATGTCCTTGAGGTCGAGCTGCTCGATCAGTTCGGCCAGGTCATCGGCATATTGGTCCATGTGATTGCCGTCCCAGGTCTGGGACGAGCGGCCATGGCTGCGGCGGTCATGCGCGATGGTGCGGAAACCCAGATGCGCGAACTCGACCAACTGCCGGTCCCACGCTTCCGATGACAAGGGCCAGCCATGCGAAAACAGGATGGGCTGCCCCGACCCCATGTCCTGATAATATATCGTGGTGCCGTCTCGCGTGGTGATCGTCGCCATCATTGCCTCCAATTAGAATCGCCCGCCCCCCGCAAATCGGATTGCCAGCGAAACGATCCCGACGCGACCGCAAATTGACGCAACGCACAAAAGAAAAGGCGGCCCGTTGCCGGACCGCCCTCTCTTCGATTGATTGGTCGCCCCAGGATCGCTCGCGCGATCCGAAGCGGCCTGAACCTTAGCGCTTCGAGAACTGGAAGCTGCGACGCGCCTTGGCGCGGCCGTACTTCTTGCGCTCGACGGTGCGGCTGTCGCGGGTCAGGAAACCCGCGCGCTTGACCGGGGTCCGCAGGATCGGCTCGTACTTGGTCAGCGCCTGGCTGATGCCATGCTTGACCGCGCCGGCCTGGCCCGACAGGCCACCGCCCTTGACGGTGCAGACGACGTCGTACTGACCTTCACGGCCGGCGACACCGAACACCTGGTTGATCACCAGACGCAGCGTCGGACGCGCGAAATAGACTTCCTGATCGCGGCCATTGACCGTGATCTTGCCCGTGCCCGGCTTCAGCCAGACGCGCGCGACGGCGTCCTTGCGGCGACCGGTCGCATAAGCGCGGCCGAACTTGTCGAGCTCCTGCGCGCGCAGCGGCGCGGTCTGGACCGGCTCGTCGATCTTGCCTTCGAGATAATCTTCGGCGCGCTGCTCGGCAGCCGCTTCGGCGGCCTCACCCTGCTGCTGCAGGACGGTGCCGAGATCGGAGAGCGACTGGCGCCCATCGGTATTGTTGGTGTCGACCATTATGCGCCCACCTTGTTCTTCCGGCTCATGCCGGCGATGTCGAGGACTTCGGGGTTCTGGGCTTCGTGCGGATGCTCGCTGCCCTTGTAGATGCGCAGGTTGCGCATCTGCTGGCGACCCAGCGGACCGCGCGGGATCATGCGCTCGACGGCCTTTTCCAGCACGCGCTCGGGGAAGCGCCCCTCGAGCACCTTGCCCGCGGTGATTCCCTTGATGCCGCCGGCATAGCCGGTGTGCTTGTAATAGATCTTGTCGGCCAGCTTGTTGCCGGTGAACTTGATCTTGTCGGCATTGACGACGATGACATTGTCACCGCAATCGACGTGCGGGGTGAAGCTGGTCTTGTGCTTACCGCGCAGCACATTGGCGATCACGACCGCGGCGCGGCCGACCACCAGATCGGTGGCATCGACGATGTGCCATTTCTTTTCCACCTCGTGCGGCTTGGCCGACTTGGTGGTCTTCATCAGCGCCTTCATGGGCTGTTGACCTTCCGGTTATGGCGTTAAAACAAACGCGCGGCCCGTCACCGAGCCGCGTCCGTGGCGGGCAAATGCCGCCGGACCCCGCGAAAGTCAAGCAAAACCGGGCTTTTGCTGACGGGTATTATGGTACCGGTGAGCTGATCAGCCTTTCCGCCCCCTCAACCGGTCGTGTCCCCCACCCACGCCGCCACCGCCTCATCGACCGCGACTGGCCAGCGTTCGATCACGGGCAGGTCATAGCTGTGCAGCTGCCCGATCCGCGCGGCCACCTGGTTAGCCAGTTCGATCGTCGTCTTGGCGGTCATCACCGTTTCCGCCGCTTCCTGGGTCACATCCTGCCAGCGATAGATCGAGGTGACCGGCATGAGCGAGGTGCACGCCGCGAGCCGCTCCTCCAGCAGCTTGCGCGCGACGAGCGCGGCTTCGGCGGGATCGCCGAAGCTTGACTGGACGATAGCGATGTCGGTCATGCGCGCCTCCTGCCGATGGCATGCGCTCCCCATACCACGCTGATCACCAGCAGCGCGCCCACCAATTGGTGGAACGCGGCTAACGCGATGTTCACCTGCGTCATCACCGTCGCGATACCGAGCAGGATCTGGATGCCGAACGCGCTATGGATCGCGACCGAGGCCGGCCGGTCGGTCTTGCGCACCGCGCGGGCCAGCCACACCAGGGCCACAACCACCACCCAGGCCCACCAGCGATGGATGAAGTGCACGATTGCGGGATCGTCGGTTAGCAAATGCCCGATCGATTCGCCCGACTGGCTGGCGCCGGGGAAGAACGTCGAGAAAGTCCCGGTCATCCCCGGCCAGGTGTCGCTGACAAATCCGGCGCGCAGCCCCGCCATCAGCGCGCCGTAGAACAATTGCACGAACAGGATGACGCCCGCCGCCAGACCCAGCCCGGTCAGGCGGGCTGGTAATGCCCGGCGGTCGCGCGCCAGCGCCTGGAGGTCGAGCGCGGTCCAGACGATGCCGGAGAGCGTGAACAGCGCAGTCAACAGGTGAGCGGCGAGCAACAGCGGCGCGACCTCGGTTCGCACCGACAGGCCCGACCGCACCATGATCCAGCCAAGCGCACCCTGCAGCCCGCCGAGCGCGAACAAGGCGACCAGCCGCCACCAATAGCCGCGCGGAATCTGCCGCCGGATCGCGAACCACAAGAGCGGCAGCGCGAACGCCATGCCGATCACGCGGCCGAGCAGGCGGTGAATATATTCCCAGAAGAAGATGCTCTTGAACCCGCCAAGCGTCATGCCGGCATGGATCGCCTCGTACTGCGGGATCTTGCGGTAATTGGCGAACTCGGCCTGCCATTGCGCGTCGGTCAGCGGTGGGACGATGCCGGTCAGCGGCTTCCACTCGGTGATCGACAGGCCCGATTCGGTCAGGCGCGTGATGCCACCGACCACGACGATCGCGACGATCAAAACGGCGACGCACCATAGCCATGTCGCAATGGCACGCGGACGCTCGCGATTGGGAGAGAAGGAAGACATCGCGCGCCATTATCCGGTCACGTGCGCGTTGTCGAAGCGGATGTGGGGAAGACGTATGCTTAAATCCTCCCCATCGCAGATGGGGAGGGGGACCAAGACGCGAAGCGGCTTGGTGGAGGGGAAATGGACTGAGGGATCCTTGCCGCTACGCGGCTGCGGCCCCTCCACCGCCGGCGCCGCCGGCGGTCCCCCTCCCCACGCTTCGCGTAGGGAGGATTTAGAGAAGGCTCAGTTCGCGGTCGTCCGCGCGCTCTGGCCGTCGCCTTCGGGGGCGGCGACGATGTCGCGGGTGGTGCCGCCCTTGTCGACGATCTTGGTGTCGGGATCGCCGGCGTCCGAGCGGATGCCCGGGCTGGCCGAATCGCCGCCGGCCGAATCGAGCGTGCCGTTCTCGGCCTGGCTGCGCGGCGCGGGGCCACCGAACAGGGCGTCGAGCGCCTGCGCCGACGGGTTATTGTCCTGCGGACGAGTCACGCCCGGCTGCGGCGGCTGAAGCGAGAAATCGGGCGGCACGACCAGCGGCTGCGCGCGCGCGACCGCATATTCATCGGGACGCGTGCGGTCGAATCCGCGATGGCCGCATCCGGCGAGCAACATAGCAACGCCCGCCACGGCAACAATCGGCACAACCTTACGCATTCGATTTCTCCACGTCCGCTCCATCCACTCGCGGCTTGTCGCGCACCAATAATGCCCGCGCGAGCAGGATGAGCACGCCCACCGTAATCGCTGCATCGGCAAGATTGAAGTTCAAAAACGGCGACCAGGTGCCGAAGTGCAGATCGGCATAGTCCTGGACATACCCCAACCGCACGCGATCGAGGATATTGCCGAGCGCGCCGCCGGCGATCATCCCCAGCGCGAACTGGTCCTGGCGATTGCGCTCGCGCCACATCCACACCAGCACCGCCACGGCGATCGCGCCGGTCATCCCGACCAGCAGCCAGGTCGACGCCGCGCTGTTGGCGCGCAGGAATCCCAGCGACACGCCGTGATTGTGGACGTTGCGCAGGGTGAAGATCGGCAGAATGTCGCGCTCGGCCAATTCGTAGCTTAGGCCGAGCGGGCCGGTCACCCACCATTTCAGAACCTGGTCGAGGACAAAAAGCGATATCGCGCTGATCAGCCCGATCTTGGGCAGTTTCCAGGTCACGAGACAACTCCGGTGCAGCGATCGCACAGTGCGCCGTCCGCCGTCACTTCGGGCAGGAGGCGCCAGCAGCGGCCGCATTTGTGATAATCGCTACGGGTGACCGACAGCGGGCCCTTGCTCACCTTGGCGACGATGAAGGCCTCGGCGAGATCCTCGGCCGACAGCGGCATCTCAGGCACAGTCACCTCGGCCTCCAGGCTCGACCGGATCACCTTGTCGCGACGGAACGGCTCGATCGCCTCCGTCACTTGCGCGCGCAGCTCGCGAAGGCCGGTCCACTCGGTCGCGACGACCTTGTCGGCGGGGATCTTGGGCAAATCGGGCCATTCGAGCAGATGGACCGAATCCGCATCCGGGAACCGCGCTTGCCAGGCCTCCTCGGTCGTGAAGACCAGGATCGGCGCGGCGTAGCGCACGAGAGCGTGGAACAGGATGTCGAGCACGGTGCGATAGGCGCGGCGCTTCAGGTCCGTCGGCGCATCGCAATAAAGCGAGTCCTTGCGGATATCGAAGAAGAACGCCGACAGATCGTCCTGCGCGAAATCGGTCAGCAGCCGCAGGTAGCGGTTGAACTCGAACGCGTCGGTCGCCGCCTTCAGCTCGACGTCGAGCCGGCCGAGCAGGTCAAGCACGTAGAGTTCGAGTTGCGGCATGTCCTTGGGTACGACCCGCTCCGCCTCGCTGAAGCCGTCGAGCGCGCCGAGCAAATAGCGGAAGGTATTGCGCAGCTTGCGATAGGCGTCGCTGGTCGTCGCCAGCACTTCCTTGCCGATCCGCACGTCCTCGAAATAATCGACCGACGCGACCCACATGCGCAGGATGTCGGCGCCCGATTCCGAGATGATCTTGAGCGGGTCGACGACATTGCCGAGGCTCTTCGACATCTTGCGGCCATTGCCGTCGAGCGCGAAACCGTGGGTCAGCACCGCGTCATAGGGCGCACGGCCGCGCGTGCCGCAACTTTCGAGCAGCGACGACTGGAACCAGCCGCGATGCTGGTCCGATCCTTCGAGATAGAGGTCGGCGCGCACGCCCTCCCCGTACCGCGCCTCGATCGTGAAGACATGGGTCGATCCCGAATCGAACCACACGTCGAGAATGTCGTTCTGCGGCTCGAAATCCTCGAGCTTGTAGTTCGGGCCGAGCAGCGCCTGATGGTCCGCGGTGAACCAGGCGTCGGCGCCACCGGCCTCGAACGCCTTGACGATGCGGTCGTTGACCGCCTTGTCGCGCAAATACTCGCCGGTCGCGCGATTGAGATAAAGCGCGATCGGCACGCCCCAGGCGCGCTGGCGGCTGATCACCCAATCGGGGCGCCCCTCGACCATCGAGCGGATGCGGTTCTGGCTGCGCTCGGGCACCCAGCGCGTGCGCTCGATCGCGTCGAGGGCGACCTCGCGGAGCGTAGGTCCGTTGCCCACGGCATGGCCGATCGACGGCGAAAAGCCGGCGAGATCGCCCGGCTCCGGCAAGTCGATCGCGACCGCCGCGGCATTCTCGCTCTTTTGCGACTGGTCCATCGGGATGAACCATTGCGGGGTGGCGCGGAAGATCACCTTGGCCTTCGACCGCCAGCTATGCGGATAGCTATGCGCGAAATCGTCCGAGGCGGCGAGCAGAGCGCCTGCCTCGCGCAGATCGGTACAGATCGGCCCGTCCGAGGCGACGAACTTCTTGTTGATGACGCTGCCCTGCCCACCCAGCCACAGCCAGTCGGGGCGGTAGAAACCCGCGCCATCGACCGCAAACACCGGATCGATGCCGTGCGCCTTGCACAGCAGGAAGTCGTCCTCGCCATGGTCCGGCGCCATATGCACGAGGCCGGTACCAGCATCGGTGGTGACGAAATCGCCGGGCAGGAACGGACGCGGCTTGGCGAAGAACCCGCCGAGCTTGTGCATCGGGTGACGCGCGACGGCCCCGTCGAGTTGGGAGCCTTTTAGAACTCCGCGCTCAATTGGCGCCGATGCCACGGTTAGACCGGTTCGGTTCAAGAAGGTGCCCATTAGCTCAGACGCAACTAGCACGCTGAGTTCGCGATCCCCTTGGAAGGCCGTAAACACCGAGTACTCGACCTCCGGCCCGTACGCCAAAGCCTGGTTGACCGGGATCGTCCACGGCGTCGTCGTCCAGATCACCGCATGCGCGCCGACCAGTTCGGGCGCGTTGGGCGCGTCGGTGATCTCGAACGCGACGTCGATCTGGGTCGACACCACGTCCTCATATTCGACCTCGGCCTCGGCCAAAGCGGTCTTCTCGACCGGCGACCACATCACCGGCTTGGCGCCGCGATAGAGCTGGCCGCTCTCGGCAAACTTGAGCAATTCGCCGACGATCGCCGCCTCGGCGTCGAACTTCATGGTGAGATAGGAATCGTCCCAATCGCCCATCACGCCCAGCCGCTTGAACTGCTCGCGCTGCACCTGGACCCATTTGGCGGCATAGGCGCGGCATTCGGCGCGAAACTGGTCGACCGGCACCTGGTCCTTGTCGAGCTTCTTGTCCTTATACTGCTTCTCGACCTGCCATTCGATCGGCAGGCCGTGGCAGTCCCAGCCGGGCACATAGGGCGCGTCCTTGCCGAGCAAGGACTGGCTGCGGACGATGATGTCCTTCAGCACCTTGTTCATCGCATGGCCCATATGGATGTCGCCATTGGCGTAAGGCGGGCCGTCGTGGAGGATGAAGCGCTTGCGCCCGGCACGCTGCGTCCGGAGCTTGCCGTACAGATCCTCGCTCTCCCACCGCGCGAGAATCGCCGGTTCCTTCTGTGCCAGGCCGGCCTTCATCGGGAAGTCGGTCTTGGGCAGGAAGACGGTGTCGCGATAGTCCGCGGGGGCGCTGGTGTCGTCGGTCATAGGTTGGCGGCGTTTAGCGAGCGCGAAGGTCGCTGTCATTCCCCTTCTCCCCTTGTGGGAGAAGGGAGGAGCCGCGCTTGCGCGGCGGAGGGATGAGGGGGAGTGGGCAACGGGTTATAGAGTCCCCCTCACCCTTCCGCCGCCTAACGGCGGCTCCCTCCATCATCGGGTCGGCCATGCCCCCGGCATGGCCTAAATAGTGCGGGGCACTATTTACCCGATGATCCCACAGGGGGAGAGGGAGAAGCGAGCAATTCCCTAGCCGTCGCCACATCCTCCGCCATCTGCGCCATCAGCGCGTCCAGATCGTCGAACTTCGCCTCCGGCCGGATGAAGTCGACCAGGTCGACCTCGATCGTCTGGCCATACAGATCGCCCGAGAAATCGAAGAAATAGGGTTCGAGCAATTCCTTGGGCGGGTCGAAGCTCGGCCGCACCCCGAGATTGGCCGCACCATCGACCACGCGCCCGTCCGGTAAATGCCCGCGCACCGCATAGATGCCGAACTTCGGGCGCAGATAATTGGCCATGTCGATATTCGCGGTCGGGAAGCCGAGCGTCCGCCCGACCTTGTCGCCATGCTGCACCACGCCCTCGATCGCATAGGGCCGGGTCAGCAGTCGCGTCGCTTCGCGCGGGTCACCGGCACGCAGGGCCTCGCGGATGCGGGTCGACGACACCGTCTCGCCGTCAAGCTGGACCGGTGCGATCGTGTCGACAGTGAAGCCATGGCGCTCGCCCAATTGCCGCATCAGCGGGATGTCGCCGCTGCGGCCCTTGCCGAAAGTGAAATCCTCGCCGGTCGACACCCCCGCCACGCCAAGATGCTCGACCAGGCATTGATCGACGAATTCCTCCGCCGAAAGCCCGGCCAGAGTCGCGTCGAATTCGAACACGTACATCGCGTCGACGCCCGCCGCCGCGAACAGTCGCGCGCGCTGGTCCATGCTGGTCAGCCGGAACCAGGGACTGTCGGGACGGAAATAGCGCATCGGGTGCGGATCGAAGGTGGCGACGATCGCGGGTCGGCCGGCAGCACGTGCGCGCTCGACCGCGCGGCCGACCACTGCCTGGTGCCCCAAGTGAAACCCGTCGAAATTGCCGAGCGCGACATAGCCCCCGCGAAAGCGCTCGGGCACGGTCGGGCCGCCGGAAAGCCGCTCCATGGCGTGGGCCTTAGGGGGCAGAGCGCGGTTACTCAACTCCTCCCCGGCACGGGGAGGATTTATTGTCCCGGCACCATCCCCGCCGTCAGCACGCGGATGACATTGCCGCCCATCACCTTGCGGATGTCGTCGTCGGAGAAACCGCGGTCGAGCAATGCCTGGGTGATCGCGGCGACCTGGCTGGCGTCGAACCCGGTGGTCACCGCGCCGTCGAAATCCGATCCCAGCCCGACATGGCCGATCCCGACCAGATCGCGGACATAGGCGATCGCCTTCGCCGCATCCTCGGGCTTGTTCGAACAGATTGCGGCGTCCCAATAGCCGATGCCGATCACGCCGCCGGTTCTCGCGATGCCGCGAATCTCGTCATCGGTCAGGTTGCGGTTGACCTTGCACGTCGCCTGGACGCCACCATGGCTCGAGACGATCGGGCGACGCGCCATCGCGATTACATCGGCGACCGTCTGGTGGCTCGAATGCGCGACATCAACCACCATGCCGAGCTTTTCCATCCGCGCGACGACCGCGCGGCCGAGCGGCGTCAGCCCGCCCTTCTTCACGCCGTGCATCGATCCGGCGATGTCGTTGTCGAAGAAATGCGCGAGACCGGCCATGCGGAATCCGACGGCATGGAGCTTGTCGAGATTGGCGACCTTGCCCTCGAGGTCCTGCAGCCCCTCGATCGACAGCATCGCGCCGACCACGCCGCTGCCCGCGCGGCGGTCCGCAACCAGCTTCTGCAGGTCCGCAGGCGAGGTGATCAGCCGCAATTGCCCGTTCGAGCGATCGGCGAAGCGCTTGAGCTTCTCGGCATGATAAAGCGAGCGCTGAAGCAGCGAATTCCACGTCCGCATCGGCTGCAGGTCGGCCATGACAAGCTGAGTGATGTTGTCGGTGTCGTCCGAATTGGCGTCGTAATTCTGGTGCTTCGGCGTCTTCGTTACCGACGAGAAGACCTGGAGCGCATAATGCCCCGCCTGTAGCCGCGGCAAGTCGACCTGGCCGCGATCGGAGCGCGTGAGCAGGTCACGTTTCCACAAGAGCGAGTCGGCATGCATGTCGGCGACGTCGAGCGTCTTTTGCAAGGCGAGCGCGCGTGGCGTGATCTTGAGCACGACCGGCTGCACCTTGTTCATCGATTTCTCGACCATGCCGGGAGCGAGGACGAAGAACAGGATCGCGGCGATGACGAGCAGCGCCAGTAACCCCAGCAGCCATTTGCGCATACCGACTTTGCCCCTCCGTCATGCCGGGCTCGTCCCGGCATCCAAGGCGCCGCGAACCAACCAGTCCATGATGTGCGGCACGTTGGACCCCGGGACAAGCCCGGGGTGACGATGATGGTTAGTTACGTACCAAGGTTACAAAGCTGTACGCTGGCCGGTCGCCCTCGGCCGGATGATCCTCACGCCCGATTTCGCGCCAACCCTCAAACGCCGATACCATAGCGTCACCCTCAGGCTCCGCATGGACTTCGGTCAGTTCGACACGGTCAGCCCGATCCAACAGCAGGGCAAAAACCTCCGCCCCACCGATCACTGCCGCATCATCCCCAGCCAACGCCAGCGCCTCCTCGACCGAATGCGCGATTTCCGCTCCCTCCGCGGACCAGCCGCGATCGCGCGTCAGCACGATATGCCGCCGGCCGGGCAGCGGCGACGGGAAGCTCTCGAACGTCTTGCGGCCCATGATCATCGGCCGCCCGATCGTCTGCGCCTTGAAGCGCTTGAGGTCGGCCGGCAAATGCCAGGGCAGCCGTCCGTCGCGGCCGATCACCCCGTTATCGGCGCGCGCGAGATGGAAGGAAATCACACCGCCACCGGCGCCTTGATATGCGCCTGGGCCTCGTAGCCGACGAGCTGGAAATCCTCATATTCATAAGCGTCGATCGACGGCGGCTTACGCAGGATCTCGAGCTTGGGCAGCGGCCCGGGCTCTCGCCCCAGTTGCTCGCGCGCTTGCTCCAGATGGTTCGAATAGAGATGGCAGTCGCCGCCGGTCCAGACGAACTCGCCAACCTCCAGCCCCGCTTGCTGCGCGAGCATATGGGTGAGCAGCGCATAGCTCGCGATGTTGAACGGCACGCCGAGGAAGATGTCCGCCGAGCGTTGATAGAGCTGCAGGCTGAGCTTGCCGTTGGCGACATAGCATTGGAACAGGCAATGGCATGGCGCGAGCGCCATTGCGTGGAGCTCGCCGGGGTTCCAGGCGCTCACCACCATGCGGCGGCTGGCGGGATTGATCTTCAGCGTCTCGATCAGCTCGGCGATCTGATCGACATGCCCGCCGTCGGCGGTCGCCCAGTCGCGCCATTGCTTGCCATAGACGGGACCAAGATCGCCATTCTCATCGGCCCATTCGTCCCAGATGCTGACCTTGCGGTCGCGCAGCCACTGCACATTGGTGTCGCCGCGCAGGAACCACAGCAATTCGACGATGATCGACCGCAGATGCAATTTCTTGGTGGTGAGCACCGGAAAACCCTGCGCCAGGTCGAAGCGCATCTGGTGCCCGAAGACCGATCGCGTGCCGGTTCCGGTGCGATCCATCTGCTCGGCGCCATGGTCGAGCGCGCGCTGCATCAGGTCGAGATATTGCCGCATGACGACGGCTTACCGCTTGCCGCGCGCGCCGCCAAGCGGCGGCAGCGTCACCGCTGTGGAAAACGCTTCGCTATCGGGATGCGGTCAGGGCGCGGCGGGCGTCGGCGTTTGTGTCGGCGACGGCACCAGCCGGCAGGCGCGGATGTCCTTAGGTTCGGGACGAGGCCCTACCGCCTGGAACCGCGCGAGATAGCCCCCGGCAGAGGGCATGTCGTCGAGCGCGACGAGCTTGTAGCCGACCGCGGCGAATTCGCATTCGAGCAATTTGGGCGGCGTGCCGTGATTTTGGGTGCGGCGATTGGCGTCGACCACGATCACTTCGCCGCCCGGCTTGAGCGACGGGCGCATCCGCCAGAGGAATTCGTAGGGCTGCTCGATCTCATGGTACATGTGCACCATCAGGATGCGGTCGAAGCTGTTGTCGGGCAATTTGGGATTGGCCGGTTCGCCCAGCCGCACGCTGACGGTGTCGAGCCGGTCGCGCGCGACACGTTCGGCCAGCGCATCGCGCACCTCCGGCACGATGTCCTCGGCCAGCACACGGCCGTCCTTGCCGACGCGGCTGGCCAGGCGGATCGTGTAATAACCCTCGCCCGCGCCGATATCGGCGACGGTCATACCCTTGGCGATGCCCGCCTTGTTCATCACCTCACCCGCTTCGTTGAGCCGATCGCGCGCCTCCTCGGTCGACCAGCGCGGCGAGATGATCCGCGCGACCGGGCGGTCGGCGGCGGGGAACGGACCGACATCGTCCTGCTTGTTCTGGACGACCGGCGGGCCGCCATCGCAGGCGGCGAGCATCAGCAAACCGACGATCAACACGCCCGACGACCGCATCACTCGACGTCCTCTACCTCGACCGTCTCTCCAGTTACGCGCTGCGATAGCGCAGCCGCCATGAAGGCGTCGAGATCGCCGTCGAGCACATCGGACGGGCTGGTCGAGGTCACGCCGGTGCGCAGGTCCTTCACCAGCTGGTACGGCTGCAGCACGTAACTGCGGATCTGATGGCCCCAGCCGATATCGGTCTTGGTCGCATTGACCGCGTTGGCTTCTTCCTCGCGCTTCCTGAGCTCGTGCTCATAGAGGCGCGCGCGCAACTGATTATAGGCCTCGGCCTTGTTCTTGTGCTGGCTGCGCTGGTTCTGGCAGGCGACGACGATCCCGGTCGGCAAGTGCGTGATGCGCACCGCCGAATCGGTCGTGTTGATGTGCTGGCCACCCGCGCCCGACGAGCGATAGGTGTCGATGCGCAACTCGCTTTCGTTGATCTCGATATCGATCGAATCGTCGATCACCGGATAGACCCACACGCTCGAAAAGCTGGTGTGGCGCCGCGCCGCGCTGTCATAGGGGCTGATGCGGACCAGGCGATGCACGCCGCTTTCGGTCTTGGCATAGCCATAGGCATTCTCGCCCTTGAGCAGCAGGGTCGCCGACTTGATCCCCGCTTGCTCGCCGGCATGGTAGTCGACCAGTTCGACCTTCATGCCGTGGCGTTCGGCCCAGCGCGAATACATGCGCTGGAGCATTTCGGCCCAATCCTGGCTTTCGGTCCCGCCGGCGCCGGCATTGATCTCGATATAGGTGTCGTTGGCGTCGGCCTCGCCCGCCAGCAGCGCCTTGACCTTGTCGGCCTCGGCGCGCGTGGCGAGTTCGGCGAGCGCCTCGACCGCCTGACCTTCCATATCCGAATCGCCTTCGGCCTCGGCCATCTCGACGAGTTCGATATTGTCCCTCAATTCGCTTTCGATCGCGCGCGTCGCGGTGATCGCCTCGTCGAGACGACGGCGTTCGCGCATCACTTCCTGCGCGGCTTTGGGATTTTCCCACAGGCTCTGATCCTCGACGCGTGCGTTGAGCTCGTCGAGCCGCCGCAGCGCGCGGTCCCAATCGAGGAAGCGGCGCAACAAGCTGAGCGCGTCATTGATGGTATCGACATGCGATTGCGCTTCGGCGCGCATCGGTAACTCCAGTCAGATTTTGGGCGGACGCGGCCCGGTATCGAACCGCGTCACACCGATATAGGGTGGCGGCCTAGTAGATACCGCCCTGCCGTTGCAAGAAATCGCGATCGCCGCTCGATTCCCTGGGCTTGGATTCCTGCGGTGCGGCCCTGGTCGCGGTCGGCGTCGGCAGGTCGCGACGGATCGGCGAGCGGCGCGTTTCGCTCTCGGGCTTGAACGCTTCCCAGATCACCTGGGCCTTGGGATCGCCACCCGGCGATGGCCACGCCCCGAAGACGGGTTTGCCGGAGAGGCGATCGACACGGACCATGCGGATCCCCGACGGGGCGCGGAACGGCATTTTGGGCAGGCCCTCATAGGCCTTGACCGCCCATTCCTTGAAGATCGGCGCAGAGACGGTTCCGCCCTGGGCATAGCCGCCCAGGCTGCTCGGCTTGTCATAGCCGAGATAGACGCCGGCGATCATCTGCGGCGTGCCGCCGATGAACCACACGTCGGTCGGGCCCGAATTGGTGCCGGTCTTGCCGAACATCGGGCGATCGAGGTCACGCAGGATCGTCGCGGTACCGCGCTGGATCACGCCCTCGGCGATATGCACCATCTGGAACGCGCTCAGCGGATCGACCACCTGCCTCAGCTTGACCACGGGGCGCGGCATCGGCTTGCCGTACCAGTCGGGCGCGTTGCAGCGATCGCAGGCACGCCAATTCTCCGGCCAGATCACATTGCCGCGGCGATCCTGGACGTAATCCACCAGGGTAGGCGCACGGCCGCGGCCATTATTCTCCAGGATCGAATAGGCATTGACCATGCGCTGCACGGTGGTTTCGCCCGCGCCGAGCGAGAATGCCAGATAAGGCGGATATTTGCCGACGCCGATCTCGTCCATCAGCTTGACGACATTGGCCATGCCGGTCTGGGCGGCGACGCGCACCGTCATCAGGTTGCGCGATTGCTCGAGGCCCCAGCGCATCGTGTGCGACCCCGACCCACCGGCGCCGCCGAAATTGCGGAAGCATTTCGAATATTGCGTGCCCTGGTTCACGCAATAAGGCCCATCCTGGATGATCGAGGAGGGGGTCAATCCGTGTTCGAGGCCCGCGGTGTAGACGATCGGCTTGATCGTCGACCCCGGCTGGCGCAGCGCCTGCGTCGCCCGATTGAACGACTGGACGCGATTGTCGAAGCCGCCCTGCATGGCGAGGACGCGGCCCGTTGCCGGCTCTTCGACGACGAAGCCGCCCGACACCTTGGGCAGGGTCTTGAGCACGTAGGAACCACCCGACGGCGCCACCGCAATGATGTCGCCGGCCTTGATCGCGCTCGACGCCGGGCCGCCGCCGCCACGGATCGGCATCGACGCGGCGCCGCGCGGCAGCGTGCCGGTCGCACCGTTCGAGAAGCCGAGCGTGAAATCGCCGCTGTCGTCGATCACGACCGCCGCGCGCCAATCCTCGTAATCGAGCGCGATGTTGCTCGCCAGCAGGGCGTTGAGCCAGTTCTGCGACACGTCGACATGGCCGAGCGGACCAGTCCAGCCGCGATTGCCGTCATAGCGCAGCAAGCCGTCGCGCAACGCCTTTTGCGCCAAGGCCTGCTGCTTGGGATCGAACGACGTCCGCACCCACAGACCGCCGCCATAGACGCTGAACGGATTGCGGCCACCCTCGGATGCTTCGCCAAACTTGTCCATCAGCTGGCGGCGGACTTCCTCGATGAAATAGCCCGACGCCGATTCGAACTGGACGGTGCGCTTGTTGACCGTGCCGAGCGGCTGGGCGACCGCCCAATCGTGCTGTTGCTGGTTGATGTACCCATTGGCCTGCATCTCCCCCAGCACCCAGTTGCGCCGCGCCGTCGCGCGCGCCGTTTGGCGATCGGGATCGTAGCCCGACGGCGCCTTGGGCAGGATCGCCAGATACGCGAATTGCGGGATGGTGAGCTGGTCGAGGTCCTTGTCGAAATAGGCGCGCGACGCCGCCTGAACGCCGTAAGCGTTGCGGCCGAGGAAGATGGTGTTGAGATAGATTTCCAGTATCTGCTGCTTGGTCAGCGTGTCCTCGATGCGATAAGCGAGGATCGCTTCCTTGAGCTTGCGCGTATAGCTGCGCTCATTGCCGACCAGCAGGTTCTTCGCGACTTGCTGCGTGATCGTCGACGCACCACGCGCATGCTTGCTGCGCAGATTGTCGAGCATCGCCGAGACGATGCCCGGATAATCGACGCCGTGGTGCGAGAAGAAGGTCTTGTCTTCGGCGGACAGATAGGCCGCGACCAACAGCTTGGGATATTCGTCGAACTTCAGCTGGACGCGATGTTCGCGCGCAAAGCTGAATACCGGCATGCCGTTGGTATCGCGGACGTTCGACGGAAGGTCTGGTTCATAGGTCTTGAGCCGGTCGACCGAGGGTAGATCGCGCGCGACGAACAGCCAGATCAGGAACCAGGCGATGCCCCAAAGCGCCGCCAACACGACCAGCGCCTTGACCCACCAACGCTTCCACGCGTCGCGCATGAAGCCGGCGACGCCGCCAGCCTCTCGCTTGATCCGGAAATTGACCGAGTCCGAACTGTCCGCCGCCATAATCGTCCGGGCCTTAGCAGGTCCGGCGGCTCTTGCCAGTATTTCAACGCATCAATTCGACGCAAGCTTTCGGGCGAAATTGACTTCGACCGCGCGTTCGACGCTTTGCGCGATGCGTTTGCGGCCTTCGGGCGAGTCGAGAAAGGCCGCATCCTTGGGGTTCGAAATATAACCTGTCTCGAACAATACCGACGGCATGTCGGGCGCCTTGAGCACCATCAGCGACGCGAATTTGTGAAAGCTCGGGCGCAGCGGAATCATCGGCTCCGCCTCGCGACCGAGTAGCCGCGCGAACGCCGCCGAGGCGTTCATCGTCTCGCGCTGGGTGAGGTCGATCAGGATCGACGAGACGTCGGCATTCTCACTACCCAGGTCGACACCGGCGATGACGTCGGCCTTGTTCTCGCGCGCCGCCAGCCTGGCGGCCTCCTTGTCCGACGCGACTTCGGAAAGGGTATAGACCGAGGCGCCCGAGGCGTCGCCCGACCCGACGCTGTCGCAATGGATCGAGATGAACAGATCGGCCTTGAGCTTGCGCGCGACGCCATAGCGTTCCTGCAGCACCAGGAAGCGGTCGTCGTCGCGGGTCAACGCGACACGGACACGGCCTGATTTGAGCAATTCGTCGCGGATCGCCTTGGCGATGCGCAACGTCACGTCCTTTTCCTTGATCCCGCTGGTCGGCGAGATCGCGCCTGGATCGAACCCGCCATGGCCGGCATCGATCACCACCAAGGGGCGGCCCGCATCGCCATCGATCCGCGGCAGTGCCAGCGTCTTGCTCGCGGCGGGCACCGGTACCGAAACCGAATAACGTGCGCTGTTGCTGACGGTGTCGGGCATGTTGAACGGAGGCAGGAAGCTCATCCGCCCTGCCGCCGCCGCGCGCGCGAAACCGGCGTTGTCGGTGGTGCGAAGCTGAAGCGTCAGCACGCGACCGTCCCGGTCGAACGACCCGTCGGTCACCACCGCCGGGCGCGTCAGGTCGAACACGACGCGGGCGCCGCCATCGCGCGCACCTTCGCGCACCGCCCCGACCATGCCCCCGGTCGCGACCGTTCCACCCGGTGTCGCATCCGCGACATCGAGCGCGACGCGCTGCGGCGAGACCAGCAGGAAACTGGAGGCGTCGGCGACTTTCTGATCGAACGTCACGACGATTGCGTCATTCCTGACCTCGACACGCTCGATCGTGGCAGCCCAGGCAGGGCTACCGCCAAACCACAGCACCAGCATGGCGAGAATGAACGACACACGCACGTAATGGCGCGCGGGCCGGCAACCGGTCCAGCGAAAAACCATCTGGAAGAACCCCTTTTACTCGCTCTTCTCAAACGGGGTTACCGCGGCGCTTACTCAGACTCGGTGAAACGACAGGGTTAATCCACCGTTCGGCATCTTTTTGCCGCGCCGGCGGCAGAAACCTGCCAGTTGAAGCGGACGATGGCAGGTGCTACCTGATCGATAACCGGCACCGTGACAGTCATTTGTACGGAGTTTGCCGGCCCCACGGCCGCCCCGGCGTTCATCGGCAGGCGGTCCATCAGGTTGACGTTCGCATGATGCATTTCCCTCGCCTTGTGCTCGATCCGGCCATTGCCGGCGGGCGCGTTGGCGCGGGTGCCCCGGCCGTGATGCCCGGGCGTGCGCGGCGAACAGACGCACATCCACCATCCCGCACCGGCCGGTCACGGAACGACAATCCGTCCACCGACGCCGCGCGACTTATTGGCGCGCCCCTACCCTCATCGAAGGTCCGGCGCGCCCGGAGAGAAAATAATGACCATGCGTATGTTGATCGACGCACGCCACCGGGAAGAAACCCGGGTGGCGGTCGTCAAGGGAAACCGCATCGAGGAGTTTGATTTCGAAAGTGCCGAGCGCAAGCAGCTCAAAGGCAATATCTATCTAGCCAAGGTTACCCGGGTCGAACCGTCGCTCCAGGCGGCGTTCGTCGATTACGGCGGCAACCGCCACGGCTTCCTGGCCTTTTCCGAAATCCACCCCGATTACTATCAGATCCCTAAGGAGGATCGTGACGCGCTCCTCCGCGAGGAAGCCGAGCACGCCGCCGAGGAGGCCGCTTTGCGCGCCGAGCTCGACGCCGAAGAGGACGAGCACGACGATCACGAGCCGTCCGAGGAAGAGATCGAGCGGCTCGACGATGACGGCGCGCCCGATGAGGACGTCGCCGCCGAGCATGAGAGCAGCGGTGGCGGTCGCCGTCGTGGCCGCAAGGACAATGGGTCCGAGGATCAGGTCGAGGCGCTGCGTCAGCGCCGCATGAACCTGCGCCGCCGCTACAAGATCCAGGACGTGATCCGCCGCCGCCAAGTGCTGCTGGTCCAGGTCGTCAAGGAAGAGCGCGGCAACAAGGGCGCGGCGCTGACCACCTATCTGTCGCTCGCCGGCCGTTATTGCGTGCTGATGCCCAATACGTCGCATGGCGGCGGCATCTCGCGGAAGATCTCCAACGCGTCGGACCGCAAGCGGCTGAAGACGATCATGGCGGAGCTCAAGCTGCCGCCGTCGATGGGCTGCATCGTCCGCACCGCGGGGCTTCAGCGCACCAAAGTCGAGATCAAGCGCGACTTCGATTACCTCGCCCGCCTGTGGGACGGCATTCGCGAGACCACGCTCGCGTCCGCGGCGCCTGCTTTGGTCTATGGCGACAGCGACCTGATGAAGCGGGCGATCCGCGACATCTACAACAAGGACATCGACGAGGTGATCGTCGAGGGCGATGACGGCTATCGCCAGGCCAAGGAGTTCATGAAGCTCCTGATGCCGAGCCATGCGCGCCGCGTGAAACATTATTCGGACCCGGTGCCGCTGTTCCAGCGCGCCGGCGTCGAGGATCAATTGTCGGCGATGTACCACCCGGTGGTGCAGCTCAAATCGGGCGGCTACCTGGTCATCAACCCGACCGAAGCGCTCGTCTCGATCGACATCAACTCGGGGCGCTCGACGCGCGAGCATAATATCGAGCAGACCGCGACCGCGACCAACCTCGAAGCCGCGCAGGAAATCGCGCGCCAGCTCCGCCTGCGCGACATGGCCGGGCTGGTCGTCATCGACTTCATCGACATGGACAATGGGTCCAACGTCCGAAAGGTCGAGAAGGCGATGAAGGAGGCGCTGAAGAACGATCGCGCCCGCATCCAGGTCGGCCGCATCTCGAGCTTCGGCCTGATGGAAATGAGCCGCCAGCGCCTGCGCACCGGCGTGCTCGAAGCATCGACCCGGCAATGCCCGCATTGCGAAGGCACCGGCCTGGTCCGCACCGCCTCGTCGGCCGGCCTGTCGGCGCTGCGCATGATCGAGGACGAGGCCGCCCGCGGCCGCGGTTCGCAGATCACATTGCGCGCCTCGCAGGAAGCGGCATTCTACGTGCTCAACAAGAAGCGCGCCGACATCGCCGAGATCGAGGATCGCTACGGTGTCCAGGTCGTCATCCTGTCCGATGGCGAGACCGAGGGCGCGCGGATGACGGTCGAGGCGTCGGGTCCGCCGCCGGTCCACGCGCCGCGCTTCGAAGCGCTGATCGAGGAAGAGGAAGAAGACGATTTCGTCGAGGAGGATCTCGACGAGGAAGAGGAAGCCGAGGAAGAGCGGGCCGAGCGCGGTGAGCGTGGCGAACAGCGCGAACGCTCGGACGACGACAGCGATGCCGGTCGCAAGCGCCGCCGCCGCCGCCGTGGTCGTCGCGGTCGTGGCCGTGACGAAGCCGGTGATGATGTCGTCGCGCAGCAGCCGCGCGAAGAGGGTGACGCCGAGCGCGATGGCAACGGCGAAGAGGTCGAAACCGTCGAGCACGCCGCTACGGGCGAAACCGAAGGCGAAGGCGAAACGCGTGGCCGTCGCCGTCGTCGTGGCCGTCGCGGCGGACGTCGTACCGAAGGAGCGACTGACGCCGCCGTCGATGCCGGGGAAGCCGATGCCGGCGACGCCGGTGCGGTGATCGCGACGCACGCCAATCCCGACGTGCCGGTGGCGGTCGAGCCCGATGCCACGCCCGAAGCGGAGGCCGCGCCCAAGCGCACGCGCCGTCGCCCCAAGGCGCGGATCGCGGAGGAAACCGCAACGGCCCCGGTGGTCGAAGCGGCCCCCGCGCCGGAACCCGAGCCCGAAGCTGTAGAGCCGGCGGCCAAGCCCAAGCGCAGCCGCAAAAAGGCCGCGCCGGTTGAAGCGGAAGCGGCCAATGCGGAACCCCTGCCGGCCGACGTGCCCGTGGTAGCGGAAGTGGCGCAAGCCTCTCCGCCGACCGAGGCAGCAGAGCCCGCGGCCAAGCCGAAACGCAGCCGCAAGAAGGCCGCGCCTGCCGACACCGCGACAGAGTCGGATATGCCGAGCCCCTCGCCGGCAGCAGCCAACGACGCCGACGAGACGCCGGTGGCGGCCGATGCCGACGGTGCCGCGCCGGCCGACGATGCCGCGGGCGATACCGATGGTGACGGCTCGCCACGACGCGGTTGGTGGCAGCGCACCTTCGGCGCATGATCGTACAGGTCGGCCCCTCGCGCTTCAGGACGGGTTCACCCGTCCGGGCGCAGGGGCCGGCCGCATGCGCCTCACGGGACCCGAACGGATGACCGGACGATGAAGCGATTGATCGCGATGTTCGCGACGGCGATCCTTCTCTGGGCGCAACCGGCCTATGCGCAGTCGATCCTGCGCGACGCCGAGACCGAAGCGCTGTTCAAGGACATGTCGCGGCCGATGATCGTCGCCGCCGGCCTGTCCCCCGCCAATGTCCAGGTCGTGTTGATCCAGGACGATTCGATCAACGCCTTCGTCGCGGGCGGACAGATCGTCTATATCCATTCGGGCCTGATCCAGGCGGCGGACAACGCCAACGAAGTCCAGGGCGTCATCGCGCACGAGCTCGGCCATATCGCCGATGGCCATGTCGTGCTGGCCGATGCCGGCGCCAAGCCTGCCATGGGCATTTCGCTGCTCAGCCTGGTGCTCGGCATCGCCGCCATGGCGGCGGGCGCGGGCGATGCCGGTGCGGGCATCCTGGCGGCGGGTCAGCAGGCCGCGATGGGCAAATATCTAGCCTTCACCCGCGTCCAGGAAGCCACCGCGGACGCGACCGGCGCCAAGTTCCTGCGCGAGGGCAATGTCAGCGGCAAGGGCATGATCAGCTTCTTCAAGAAGCTGGCCAATGAGGAATATCGCTACGGTCTGCAGAATATCGACCCCTATGCGCAGACCCATCCGCTGTCGAACGAACGCATCAACACGCTGTACGCCGACGTGAAGGCGTCCCCCGCCTGGAACAACCCGCCCGACGTCGCGCTCGATGAGCGGTTCAAACGGATCAAGGCGAAGCTCTATGGCTATGTCGCCCCCTATGCGTCGACGCTCAACAAATATCCCGAGAGCGACCAGTCGATCTATGCGCATTACGCCCGGGCTTATGCCTGGCACAAAGCCGGCTATCCCGACAAAGCCGATGCCGAGACGCGCGCGCTGATCAAGCTGAAGCCGGACGATCCCTATTTCCTCGAGATCCGCGGCCAGATCCTGCTCGAGGCGGGCCAGCCCGCCGACGCGATCGCGCCGTTGAAGGAAGCCACCGAGTTGACCCGATACAGCCCGCTGATCGCCACGACCTATGGCCACGCGCTGATCGCGACCGAGAACAAGGCTAACTATCCAGAAGCGATCCGCGTGCTCAAGATCGCGACCAACAAGGACGACGATAATCCGTTCGGTTGGTATCAACTCGGCACCGCCTATGAATTGTCGGGCGATAGCGCGCGTGCCTCGCTGGCCGCGGCCGAACAAGCAAGCCTGACCGGCCAAACCGCGCGCGCGGTGATGAGTGCGCGGACGGCGATGGCCAACCTCCCGCCCAACAGCTCGGACTGGATCCGCGCCCAGGACATCGCGATGACCGGACAGAACGAACTCGATCAGAAGAAGCGCAGACGATGAGCGATTTCCTGTCATCGCGTTTCGCGTTGCCGCTGGTCGCGGTCGCCGCCGCATTGCTCGGCGCCGGCGCCACCTGGCTGGTACAGCGTCCGACCAACGGCGCGGAAATCCGTGACTATTTGCTCACCCACCCCGAAGTGCTGCCGGAAGCGATGCAGAAGCTGCAGGAGCGCGAGGCGGCCGAGCAGTCGAAGCAGACCGGCAGCTTCATCGCCGCCAATCGCGATCGCATCTTTCCGGCCTTGGGCAGTGCCTGGGCAGGCAATCCCAATGGCGACGTCACGGTAGTCGAATATCTCGACTATAATTGCGGCTATTGCCGCGCGAGCCTACCGATCCTCGACAAATTGGTCGCGAGCGACCCCAAGGTGAAAGTCGTGTTCCGCGAGCTTCCCGTGCTGAGCGAGGAAAGCAAGGTCGCGGCGCGCTATGCCGTGGTCGCCGCCAAGCAAGGCAAATATCGCCCGCTCCACGACGCGCTTTATGCCGGCGGCCCGTTGAGCGACGCGAGCATGGACGCCGCCTTGCGTACCGCGGGGCTCGACCCGGCGGCGGTCAAGGAAGCGGCGAAAGCGCCCGACGTCGCCCGCACGATCGAGAATAATCTGGCGATGGCCGGGCCGCTCGGCATGTCTGGGACACCCACCTGGGTGATCGGCGACCGCGTGCTGTCGGGCTTGCAGCCGCTCGAGACGATGCAGGCGGCGGTCGCCGCGGCGCGCAAGAAATAAGCCGCGCGGGAGCGGTTGCACCCGCGACCGCCCCGCCCCATCTCCCCCGGCTCTAGGGGAATTGCATGTCCGAACCGATCCTGAGCGTCCGCGGCGTATCAAAGACTTATGCCTCGGGCGTCCACGCACTCCACGCCGTCGACCTCGACATCAACAAGGGTGAGATCTTCGCGTTGCTCGGGCCGAACGGCGCCGGCAAGACCACGCTGATCAGCATCATCTGCGGCATCGTCACACCCTCGACGGGTACCATCACGGTCGGCGGGTTCGACGCCATCGGCCAGCCCAAGCGCGCACGGCGGCAGATCGGGCTGGTGCCGCAGGAACTCGCCACCGACATGTTCGAGACAGTCGAATCGACCTGTCGCTTCAGCCGCGGCCTGTTCGGCTACCCGCAGAAATCGGATCATATCGAAGAGGTGCTCAGGGACCTGTCGCTCTACGACAAGCGCAAGTCCAAGATCATGGAGCTGTCCGGCGGGATGAAGCGCCGCGTGCTGATCGCGAAGGCGCTCGCCCACGAACCCGATATCCTGTTCCTCGACGAGCCCACCGCCGGTGTGGATGTCGAATTGCGCCGCGACATGTGGAAGCTGGTCCATCGCCTGCGCGACAAGGGTACGACGATCATCCTGACCACGCATTATATCGAAGAGGCCGAGGAAATGGCCGACCGCGTCGGCGTGATCTCAGGCGGCAGACTTCTGGTGGTCGACGAAAAAGCTGCGCTGATGAAGAAGCTCGGCAAGCGCGAGCTGGACATCGCGCTCAACGAGACGATGGCAACGATCCCCGCCGACCTCGGCGATTGGGACCTCAGCCTGCAGAACGAGGGCAAGACCTTGCGCTACGTGTTCGACGCCCAGGCCGAGCGCACCGGCATTCCCTCGCTGCTGCGCAAGCTCGCCGACCTCAACATCGGCTTCAAGGATCTCGAGACCTCGAAATCGAGTCTCGAGGACATCTTCGTCGACCTCGTGAAGGAGGGCGGCAAATGAACGTCCACGGTATCCTGGCCATCTACAAGTTCGAGATGGCACGCGCGCTGCGCACCTTGTGGCAGAGCCTGGTCACCCCGGTGATCACCACCAGCCTCTATTTCGTCGTGTTCGGTGGCGCGCTCGGATCGCAGATCAAGGAAGTCGATGGCATCGCCTATGGCAGCTTCATCGTGCCCGGGCTGATCATGATGTCGCTGCTCACGCAGAGCATCAGCAACGCGTCGATCGGCATCTACTTCCCCAAATTCACCGGGACGATCTTCGAGCTGCTCTCGGCGCCGATCAACTCGATGGAGATGGTGATCGGCTATGTCGGCGCGGCGGCGACCAAGTCGGTGGTGCTGGGCCTCATCATCCTGGCGACGGCGGCTCTGTTCGTGCCGATCCCGATCCACCACCCGTTC
Source organism: Sphingomonas mali NBRC 15500 (assembly GCF_001598415.1). Lineage (GTDB taxonomy): Bacteria > Pseudomonadota > Alphaproteobacteria > Sphingomonadales > Sphingomonadaceae > Sphingomonas > Sphingomonas mali. The sequence continues at coordinate 106,468 of NZ_BCYX01000008.1, read as the reverse complement.
GCGATGGTCGCCTTCCTGCTGCTGACCAGCATCACCTTCAGCCTGTTCGGCTTCATCATCGGCGTATGGGCGAAAGGGTTCGAGCAACTGAATTTCGTGCCCGCCTTGCTGATCACGCCGCTCACCTTCCTTGGCGGCGCCTTCTACTCGATCAGCAAGCTGCCAGATCCGTGGCGCACGTTCAGCCTGTTCAACCCGGTCGTCTATCTGGTCAGCGGGTTCCGCTGGAGTTTCTTCGACAAGGGCGACGTGCCGGTCGGCATCAGCCTGGCCGCGACCGGCGGGTTCATGCTGCTGTGCCTCGCGGTGATCGCGTGGATTTTCCGGACCGGGTACCGGCTGAAGAACTGAACGAAAATCCTCCCCGGCACGGGGAGGGGGACCATCGCGAAGCGATGGTGGAGGGGGCCCACGACCCACCAGCCGCAAGCGATGAGGCGAGCGATCGCGGGCCCCTCCACCACCGCCTTCGGCGGCGGTCCCCCTCCCCGTTCCGGGGAGGATTTTAGATCACCCCATCACCGGCAACGTCACCTTCGACCCCGAACACACCTTCTGCGTCGCCTTGACGAAGTCGCTCGCCTTGGCCCGATAGGGGTTGGCGACGAAGGTCTGCGGGTTGCGGTCGATGACCGGGAACCAGGTCGACTGAATTTGCACCATGATCCGGTGCCCGGCCTTGAACACATGATCATGATCGCGCAGCGGCACGTCCCAGGCGACGACCTTGCCTGGCACCAAAGGCTGCGGTTTGGTGTCGCTCGCCAGGAAGCGCCCTCGGCGGACGTCCATCGCGATCGGCCACTGATAGCCGTTCAAGGTCTTGGCATAATCGCCGACCGCCCATTGCTTGTTCTCGGTGTTCTCGAAATCGCTCGGCAGGACGTCGATCAATTTGACCACGAAATCACTGTCGGTGCCGCTGGTCGAGGCCATCAGCATCGCGGCGATCTTTCCGGTGACGGTCAGGTCCTGCTTCAGCGGCTCGGAGACATAGCTCAGCACATCGGGACGATGGTCGACGAAGCGCTGGTCGTCGCTTTCCCACCAGGCCCAGTCGGGCGTCGCATAGGTCCGGCTCATCGGGCGCTTGCGGAACGGCACCGGGTTGGCGGGGTCGCTGACATAGTCGCGGCAAGCCTCCCCCGCGCGCGGGGCATCGAACGACAACGAGCCGTCGTCGTGGAGATAGAGTTCGGTCGGCTTGGCGCCCTTGGGCGGCCAGGAATCATAGGTCTTCCACACGTTCGACCCGGATTCGAACATCTTCGCGGTGAAGTTCGGGCGTGCGCCCTTATTGTGCAGCCAATAGGCGAAGAATGGCGCCTGGATCTGGGTCTGGAACTGGGTGCCGCTTTCGGTCCCCAGCGGGATCGGGCCGAGGAAATCGGCCTTGGCCTGCCAGCCGCCATGGCGCCACGGACCCGACACGATCTGCGCCAGATTGTCGGGGTCGTTCTGCTTTTGCTTGGCATAGATCTGCCAGGAGCCCCAGGGGTCTTCCTGGTCCCAGAAGCCGGCAACGTTCAGCGTCGGCACGGTCGTCTTGCCGAGCGCCTTCTGCCAGTTCTGATCGGTGTAGAAATTGTCGTGATTGGGATGATCGAGCAGCGCCGTGAACATCGGCACGCTGCCCTTGAACACTTGCTTGTCGATATTCTCGACCGGCCCGATCCGCAGATACCAGTCATAGGCATCGGTCAGCCCGTCGAGGCTGAGTTCCTTGTTCTGGGTCTTGTCGACCTGCAGACTCGACACCCATTCGGTTGCGTAGCTCAGCCGCAGCGCGCCGTTGCGGTGGAGGTCGTCCGAGAGCCAATAATCGATCCACGCCGCCTGCGGGCTGACCGCTTTCAACGCCGGATGCGGCCTGGCGAGTGCGACGGCGGCGGCGAAGCCCGGATAGGACACGCCCCACATCCCGACCTTGCCGGAATTGTTGGGCACGTTCTTCACCAGCCAGTCGATCGCGTCATAGGCGTCGGTCGCCTCGTCGGTCTTCTTGGGATCGTTGGGATGGACGGCGGTCGACAGCGTGAACACGCCGTCCGATCCGAAGCGGCCACGCATCGACTGGAAGACGAAGATATAGCCGTCGGCGACGAGCGGCTTCCAGCTTGCTGGGATCGCGGGGGGCAAAGCCTGGGGCACGCCATAGGGCGTGCGCTGGAACAGGATCGGCAGCTTGCCGCTCGCGTTCTTTGGCGCGATGATCACCGTTTCCAGCTTGGCGCCGTCACGCACCGGGACCATCACCTTGGTATAGGTGAATTGGTCGGCGAGCGCGCTGGCAGCGGGTGGCGGTGCGGCCTGCGGTCGGGCGAGCGCGATCCCGCTCGCGCTCAGCAACAATATGGCGGCGATCAGCCCCTTGGCGCGCATGTGATTCTCCCTTTGGCGCATACCCTGTCGGGCCGCGCGGAAAGGGTCAATCGGTCGCGAGCCTTGCCAGGCCGACGGCATGCACGATGCCGATCGCCAGGACGATTGCCGAGCTGGTCCACAGAAAATTGGGGCTGCGATCGGGCATGACACGGAACAGGAGCGGCAAGGCGGCTGCACGCGCCAGGAGAATCGCTGCGATCGCGATCAAGGCTGGGCGAAGCAGCGGCAGGCGCGGCAACAGGCCCGCCCCGGAAAAGGCGAAAACCGCCCAGATCGTCAGGACCGCGGCGATCGCCAAGGTGATCAAGGTGGGTCGCACCATCCCGCGCTCGGCCATCCCCACCATCGCGTCGCCTGCTCCGAAGAAGCGATACCAGGCTGGGCCGCCGACAATGCAACCGAGGTGAAGCAGCGCCGCGGCGCCGTCCAGCACCCCCGCCGCGATCAGCCAGTGATTCATACCGCCTCCTGTCGCCACGCGCCGCGTATCGCTGGACGGATCGCCAGCGTCATCAGGTCGATCGTGGTATGGAACAGCATCGTGATCGCGAGCGACCCGCTCATCAGGTACATCACGGCGAACAAGATGCCGATCAATGTCGTGACGGTGATCCCCTTCCACCCCTGATAAGCGTGCGCCAGCCCGAACAACAGGATGGCGACAACGACCGCTGGAATACCGCCGACGAATGCCGCGAGCAGCATTGGCAGGAACAAGCGGAAGAACAGCTCTTCGCCAATCCCCGCCGCCACCGAGATCGCCGCGCCAAGCAGGACTTCGTCGCGGTCGCGCGGCAGCAGCGCGGACAGACGCGCGAGATAGGCGGGCGCGCCCTTGCCTTTGCGCCAGCGCCGCCATGTCAGGAAGGAACCAAGCGGGATCGCGGCCAGCACAGCGAACGCGAAGATCGATATCAGAAACGGATCAACCGCGATCGCCGGCGCGTCGCCACGGAGCATGGCCGACGCCGACCACAATTCCCGCGGCAATTCGGTTATCGCGCCGATCCGGCCCAGCACCAGCAGGCCGACGATCGGCGGCAGGGTGAACTGGAGCAGCTGTGCCGCCAGCATGCGGCGATAGAAGGTCTTGCGGCCGACGCCGCCGGCTTCCGCCAGCAAACGATAACCGCGCGGGCCCGCGACGATGTTGAGCAAGATGATCGCCAGCATGACCGCGAGCAGGACCGCGTTGGTCATCGCGTATGACTCAACCGAAACCTCCCCTCCCTTCCAGGGAGGGGCCGGGGGTGGGTGGCGAGCGCAGCGAGCTCCCTTCGGTCGCACCCACCCCTAACCTCTCCCTTGCAGGGAGGGGAACATGGCGGGCGCGAAACTGCGATCACCCGATGCGATGCTCGCCCTTGACCCAGCGTACCGTGCCCGAGCTTGCGCGCATCACCACCGAATTGGTCGTCATGCGATCGCCGCGGCGCTTGACGCCGGCGAGCAGCGAGCCGTCGGTCACGCCGGTAGCGGCGAAGATCGCGTCGCCCTTGACCAGTTCCGACAGGTCATATTGCTTGTCGAGGTCGGTGATGCCCCATTTGCGCGCGCGGCCGCGCTCGTCGTCGTTGCGGAACAGCAAGCGACCCTTGAACTGCCCACCGACGCAACGCAGCGCGGCGCAGGCCAGCACGCCCTCCGGCGCGCCGCCCGAGCCCATATAGACGTCGATCGTGGTCTCGGGATTGGTCGTCGCGATCACGCCCGCGACGTCGCCGTCACCGATCAGCATCACGCCGCAACCGATCGCGCGCAGCTCGGCGATCAGCGCCTCGTGCCGCGGACGGTCGAGCACGCAGGCGATGATCTCGCTGGGCTTGACGCCCTTCGCCGCGGCGATCGCCTCGACATTCTCGGTCGGCGACTTGTCGAGGTCGATGACGCCCTCGGGATAGCCCGGGCCGACCGCGATCTTGTCCATATAGACGTCGGGAGCGTTGAGGAGATTGCCCTCTTCGGAAATCGCCAATACCGCGAGCGCGTTGGGCCCCGCCTTGGCAGTGATCGTCGTGCCCTCGAGCGGATCGAGCGCGATGTCGATCTTGGGCCCCTTGCCCGGCGCCGAGCCGACCTTCTCACCAATGAAGAGCATCGGCGCCTCGTCGCGCTCGCCCTCGCCGATCACGACCGTGCCGTCCATGTACAGGCTGTTGAGCGCGGCGCGCATCGCCTCGACCGCGGCGGCGTCGGCGGCCTTTTCATCGCCGCGGCCGACGAGCGTGGAGGCGGCAATCGCCGCGGCCTCGGTCACGCGCACCATTTCGAGCACAAGCACGCGGTCGAGAACATCGCTGGCAGTCGTCATTGTCGGGGCAATCCTCTTTTGATTTCGTTTGGTTTGTGCGCGCGGATAGGCGCGGCGCGTTACGGAGTCGAGACGGCGGCGTCAGCGGAGGACGCCGCATCCTTGGGCGCCTTGATCTCGAACACGTAGGGCCAGTCCTTGCCGGTGACGAACAGCCGCCGCTTCTTCGCGTCCCAGGCGATGCCGTTGGGAACGTCATTCACTTCGGTCGCGCCCGACTGGCGGTGAAGCTCGCTGACGTCGATCCAGCCGATGACATGCCCGTCCCGCGGATCGATCCGCGCGATCAGGTCGGTCAGCCAGATATTGGCGAGGATCTCGCCATCGACATATTCGAGTTCGTTGAGCATCTTCACCGGCCGCCCGCCATCGGTGACGGTCAGGCGGCGCTTGACGGTGAAATTAGCGGGGTCGACGAAGCGCAGCACCGGCGATCCGTCGGACATGATCAGCCCGCCTTTGTCATCGGCGGCGAGCGCCCAGCCCTCGCCCTGATATTTGAAGCTGCCGAGCCTTTTGAAATCCTTCGACCAGCGGAAGCCGATCTGGTTCTTCCAGGTCAGGCTGAGGATCGTGCCGTTCCACGGTGCGATCCCCTCACCGTAGAACGGAGGATCGACCGCAACGCGCGCCATCACCTTGCCGTCGCTCAGCCGCACCTTGCGAATGCCCGAGCGATTGAGCTCGCCGGTGCTCTCGTAGAGATAGCCGTCCTGCCAGAACAGGCCTTCGGTGAAGGCGCGATTGTCGTGCGGATAGGTCGCAACGATCTGCGCCGACTGCACCGGCACCGATTGCGGCGTCGAACCGACCTGCGGCAACAGGCCCAGCAGCCCGAGCAGGAGGCCGGTAATCGGCATCAGTCGCGCAGCAATTCGTTGATGCTGGTCTTCGACCGCGTCTGTTCGTCGACGCGCTTGACGATGACCGCGCAATAGAGACCGGGCTTGCCGTCCCCGCCGCCGATCGAGCCGGGCACGACCACGGCATAGGGCGGCACTTCGCCCATCAACACCTCGCCGGTCGCGCGGTCGATGACCTTGGTCGACTTGCCTAGATACACACCCATCGACAGGACCGCGCCGTCGCCGACGCGCACGCCTTCGGCGACTTCGGAGCGTGCGCCGATGAAGCAGCCGTCACCGATGATGACCGGATCGGCCTGGAGCGGCTCGAGGACGCCACCGATTCCCGCACCACCGGAAATGTGCACATTCTTGCCGATCTGCGCACAGCTGCCGACCGTCGCCCAGGTGTCGACCATCGTGCCCTCGCCGACATAGGCGCCGATATTGACGAAGCTGGGCATCAGGACAGCATTCTTGCCGACGAACGAGCCGCGCCGCACCACCGCCCCGGGGACGACGCGGAAGCCCGCATCGCGGAAGCGGTTCTCGCCCCAGCCGGCGAATTTGGACGGCACCTTGTCATAAGCGGGGGCGCCGGCGGCACCGCCGTCGATCACGGCATTGTCGTTGAGGCGGAAGGATAGCAGCACCGCCTTCTTGAGCCATTGATTGACCGTCCATCCGTCGGCACCCGGTTCGGCGACGCGCGCCTGGCCGCTGTCGAGCAGCTCGAGCGCGGCTTCGACCGCGTCGCGGACCGCGCCCGTCGTGCCGGTGCTGATACTGGCCCGGTCTTCCCATGCGGCGTCGATCGTCGCGGGCAGGTCGGTCATGCTTCCTCCAAAATATCGTGCAGCCAATGGGTGATGTCGCGCGTGGCGAAGTCGACGAAATCGCGGTCGCCCTCCTCGCCTTGTTCGGAGCCGTTGTCGACCCACAAGGTGGTCATGCCGATCTGCTTGGCGGGCTTCAGGTTGCGCGCCATGTCGTCGGCGAACAGGCTTTGCGCGGGATCGAGGGCGTACGCGTCGCACAGGTGTTGGTACGCCTCCGGTGCAGGCTTGGGGCGATATTGCGCGGCGTGCACGTCGTGGATCGCCTCGAAACTCTCGCCCAAACCCAGCTTCGACAGGATTTTGTCGGCATAAGGCGCGTCGGCATTGGTGAAGATGATCTTGCGCCCGGGCAGGCGCGCGATCGCTGCGGCGAGCGGCGCATTCTCATCGAGCACGTCCATCTCGATATCGTGGACGTCCGCGAGATATTCGTACGGATCGACGCCATGCTCGGCCATCAACCCCGACAAGGTCGTCCCACGCGTGTGGAAATAGCCCTTCTGGATTTTGTATGCCTCGTCGCGATCGACCTTGAAGAAGCGTGCGATGTAATCGGTGATCCGCCGATCGACTTGCTCGAACAACCGGGCTCCGTGCGGATAGAGCGTATTATCGAGATCGAAGATCCAGTTCCGGACATGATCGAGCCGCGCGTGCATGTCGGGCGCTCTACGGCGCGCGCCGAACAGCGGCAAGCCGCGCCTTGAGCAATCGCGACGACACACTATCTCGTCGCGATGATCCCCTATTCGCTGCTCGATCTGGTCCCTGTCGTCGAAGGCGGCTCGGTACGCCAGGCGCTGGCCAACGCCGCCGACATGGCGCGCCACGCCGAAGCCAGCGGCTATCATCGGTACTGGGTGGCGGAACATCACGGCATGGACGGCATCGCCAGTTCGGCGACCGCGGTGGTGATCGCGCATGTCGGCGCGGCCACATCCACAATTCGCATAGGCGCAGGCGGCATCATGCTTCCCAATCATGCGCCACTGATGATCGCCGAACAATTCGGCACGCTCGACGCACTGTTTCCCGGCCGGATCGACCTCGGACTGGGTCGCGCACCAGGCAGCGATCAGCGAGTGGCGCGAGCGATCCGCCGGACGCTGGAAAGCGATCCCCAGGCGTTCCCGCGCGACGTGCTCGAACTGCAGAGCTATTTCGCCGATGACGGCCAGACCGGCATCCGCGCGACTCCGGGGGCTGGCGCCAAGCCGGAATTGTGGATCCTGGGATCGAGCCTGTTCGGCGCGCAACTCGCCGCGATGCTCGGCCTGCCCTACGCTTTCGCCTCGCATTTCACACCCGACGCGCTCGACCAGGCGCTGGAGGTCTACCGCCGCGACTTTCGCCCCTCGACCCAGCTCGACCGGCCCTATGCGATGGCCGGGTTCAACGTCTTCGCCGCCGATGCCGACGAGGAAGCGGAGTTCCTGGCGAGCTCCCAGCAGCAGGCGTTCGTCGCGCTGCGCACCGGCAATCCGCGCCAGCTGCCGCCGCCGATTGCAGGGTATCGCGACAGCCTACCGCCGCCGCACGCCGCGATCCTCGACCATGTGCTGCAATGTTCGGCGGTCGGGAGCCCGGCGACGGTCGAGCGCGGCATCGCCGCATTCGTCGAGCGGACCGGGGTCGACGAGTTGATGATCGTCAGCTCGATCTACGATGTCGAGGCACGCAAGAAGAGCGTGGCGATCGCCGCCGAGGTGATGCGGGGCGCGACGATCGCCGGCTAACTCGCCGCCGGCAGCCTCAGTCGCACCAGCAATCCGCCCAGGTCTTCGCTTTCCTCCAGGCTGACCGTGCCCTCGTAGATTTCCGCGACATCGCGGACGATCGCTAGGCCCAGGCCCGTGCCGGGCTTGCCGGTATCGAGCCGGACGCCGCGGTCGAAGATGCGGACCCGCTCCTCCTCCGGAATGCCGACACCGTCATCCTCAACCAGGATCTCGACGAAGCCGGCTTGCGCACTCACCGTCACGAACACGCTGCCGCCGCCATATTTGGCCGCGTTCTCGATCAGATTGCCGAGCATCTCGTCGAGATCCTGGCGTTCGACATGGACCTGCAAATCGTGGGGCCCGTCGGCGTCGATGCGGACGTGCGGATAGAGCCGCGACACCGCGCGCTCGACCGAATCGAGGCTGGGCCACACTTCGGCGCGGCTGTGCGCCGATCCGCGCCGGCCAACCGCGCGAGCGCGGGCGAGATGGTGGTCGACCTGACGCCGCATCGTCCGCGCCTCGCGCACCACGGTATCACCGAGATCGTCGGCCTTGGCGGTCGCGGCGTTCATGATCACCGTCAGCGGCGTCTTGAGCGCGTGCGCCAGATTGCCTGCATGGCGCCGCGCTTCCTCGGCCTGTTTGTCGTTATGCTCGATCAGCGCGTTGAGTTCCTCGACCATTGGCGCGACCTCGGCGGGCATGGCGCCTTCGATCCGGCGGGCACGGCCGCCGCGCAGCCGCGCAATCTCGCCGCGCAATCGGCGCAACGGACGAAGGCCGTACCAGGTCTGCAGCCCCGCCAGGACGATGAGGCCGAGCGCCAGCAGCAGGAAGCTTCTGACCAATGTCCGCCTGAGCGCGTTGATTTGCGCGTCGAGCCCGTCGCGGCTCTGCGCGACCTGGAACCGCCAGCGCACCGGCGAGCCCGGGAGCTTGATGTCGCGCTCGACGATCCTCAGCCGCTCGCCGGCAAATTGGTCGCTATCATATGTGTGGACTTCAAGATCGTTATGGTCGCTGCCATAAGCGAGCCGACGATCCCACAGAGACTGCGAGGAAAATGGCTCGCGATGGCGCGCGGCGACCTGCCAGTACAACCCGGAATAGGGCTCCAGGAAGCGTTGGTCAGCGGCGGCGCGGTTAAACACGACTTCACCGTCCGGCCCGATTTCGGCTGACGTGAATAGCGACGTCAGGACATAATTGAGCTGATCGTCGAAATTGCGAGTCACCGCGCCGGTCAACACCCGGTCGAGCGCGTACCCGCCCCCGGCAAGCAACAGGCAAATCCAGATCGCCGCGATGATGATCATGCGCCGCCCGAGCGACCCCGTCACGACGGCGCCTGCTGTGGTGGGCGATCGCCGCCACAACACCCATGCTAATCGGAGTAACGACAGCACCGACAGAGCGAGCAGGCCGCGCGCGGTCCACACCTGATCGGGATCGAGCAGCAAAATAGTCGCGAGCGAACCGGCTCCAAGCGCGATCAGCGCCGCGATCTCGCCCGACCGGCGATATTTGCGGACGATCACACGCCAGCGGGGAATGACCCGTTCGGCCGGCGCGTCGACGCCGGGATCGGCCAGTCGAGACTGCGCGTCTCCCGGCTCGTCCGCCGACGGTACGGCGATCAGATCGCGTCCCTCGGCCACAATCTACGTCTATTCCGCGCGCGGCGGGCCGTCGGGATCGTCCAGGCTATAGCCCAGGCCGCGGATCGTGGTGATGACGTCCTGCCCCAATTTCTTGCGGATGCGCGTCACGAACACCTCGATCGTGTTCGAATCGCGGTCGAAATCCTGGTCGTAAATATGTTCGATCAGCTCGGTGCGGCTGACGATCTTGCCCTTGTGGTGGAGCAGATAGGACAGGAGCTTATATTCCTGCGCGGTCAGCTTCACCGGATCGCCGGCGAGCGTCACCTTGCCCGATCGCGTGTCCAGCCGGACATCGCCCGCAATCAGTTCGGACGAGGCATTGCCCGAAGCGCGGCGGATCAGCGCGCGCAGGCGGGCGATCAATTCCTCGGTCTGGAACGGCTTGGCGACATAATCGTCGGCGCCGGCATCGAGCCCCGCCACCTTGTCCGACCAGCTGTCGCGCGCTGTCAGCACCAGTACAGGCGTGGTTTTGCCCTGTTTGCGCCAGCGGTCCAGGACGGTCAGCCCGTCGATTTCCGGCAGGCCGAGATCGAGCACGATCGCGTCGTAATTCTCGGTCTCTCCGAGAAAGAGGCCCTCCTCGCCGTCGCCCGCCGTATCGACCGCATAACCCGCCCCTTCGAGCGTGTTCTGCAGCTGCTGGCGGAGATTGGGTTCGTCCTCGACGATCAGAACGCGCATTGTGATCCCCTTCGCGCGAGCCCCTTCAAGGGAGCTCGAATTAGCCGGTGCGGCCGATGACCTGGCCCGAACGGCCGTCGACCTTCACCCAGATGACGGTTCCATTGCGCAGGAACTTGAGCGTGTAAATGCCGCTATCCGGGTCGAGCTCGGGTCCGAGATATTGCGCACCGCGCATCGAAGGCACCACACGGCGCTCGATTTCGGGCAGCGGCAGCACGCGGCCTTCGCGCCGCGCTTCCCATGCGCGCTGCTGATCGCGCTGGAAATGCGGTTCGATGGCCGGCGGAAATGCCGGCTGGGCGAAGGTCAAGGCAAGCGACGCGAACATCAACATGGCTGGTTGCATAGGGAAGCGGGCTTGAACACCCTGTGAATGCATCCGTCAGCAATCGACAAGCTTGCGCGGGCCACGCCAGCCCCTAAGTAGCCGCCCTCATGGCCGCCCCTATCCTATCCTATGAAGACCTCGGCCTCGTTCAGGGCGCCGGTTGGCTGTTCCGTCACCTCGACCTGCATATCGGCGAGCGCGACCGGCTCGCGCTGATCGGGCGCAACGGCGCGGGCAAGACGACCTTGCTCAAGCTGATCGCCGGCAAGATCGAGTCGGACGAGGGCCGCCGCACGATCGTACCGGGCACCAATGTCGTCTTGCTCGAGCAGGATCCGAAGGTCGATGGTTGCGCGACGCTCGCCGATTTCGTGATGGCCGAGCCCAACGCGCCCGCGCGTCACGAAGCCGATGCGATCGCCGATCAGCTCGGCATCGATTTGTCGCGCGAAGCGGCCTCGGCCTCGGGCGGCGAGCGCCGCCGTGCCGCGATCGTCCGCGCGCTGGCGCAGAATCCCGACGTGCTGTTGCTCGACGAGCCGACCAACCATCTCGACATCGCCGCGATCGAGTGGCTCGAACAATGGCTGACGCGCTTCACCGGCGCGTTCGTCGTGATCAGCCACGACCGCACGTTCCTGACTCGCCTCACGCGCCAGACTCTGTGGCTCGACCGCGGGACGATCCGCCGCAGCGAGATCGGCTATGGCGGATTCGAGGCCTGGACCGAGCAGGTCTATGCCGAGGAGCAGCGCGCCGCCGAGAAGCTCGACGCCAAATTGAAGCTCGAGGAACATTGGCTGCAGCGCGGCGTCACCGGGCGCCGCCGCCGCAACATGGGCCGGCTCGCCAAGCTCAAGGACATGCGCGCCGAACGCGCCGCGATGCTGGGGCCGCAAGGCGCCGCCGCGCTCGTCACCGGCAGCGACGACGTCAAGACCAAGGTGGTGATCGACGCCAAGCATGCGACCAAGGCGTTCGAGGGCCGCGTCATCATCCGCGACCTCAACCTGCGCATCACCCGCGGCGACCGGATCGGCATCGTCGGGCCCAATGGCGCGGGAAAAACGACGTTGCTCAGAATGCTCACCGGCGAACTCCAACCGGACAGCGGCGTCGTAAAGCTCGCCAAGACGCTCGACGGCGTGGTGATCGATCAGCAGCGCAAGCTGATGGCGCCGGAGAAGCGCGTGCGCGACGTGCTCGCCGATGGCGGCGACTGGATCGAGGTGCTCGGCGTCAAGAAGCACATCCACGGCTACCTCAAGGACTTCCTATTCGACCCCAACATGGTCGAGGCACGGATCGCCACCCTGTCGGGCGGCGAGCGCTCGCGACTGTTGCTGGCGCGCGAATTCGCGCGGCGATCGAACCTGCTGGTGCTCGACGAACCGACCAACGACCTCGATCTCGAGACGCTCGACCTGCTCCAGGAAGTGATCGCGGATTATGAAGGCACGGTGCTGATCGTCAGCCACGATCGCGATTTTCTCGACCGCACGGTGACGCTGACGCTCGGGCTCGACGGGTCGGGCACCGTCGATGTCGTCGCGGGCGGCTATGCCGATTGGGATGCCCGGCGCAAGAAGCGGCCGGAAGCGAAGAAAGCGGCGGCGAAGCCCACGCCGGTGGCCGAGAAGCCCAAGGCGGCGAAACTCAGCTACAAGGATCAGCGCGACTACGATTTGCTGCCCAAGCGGATCGAGGAGATCGAAGCAGCGATCGCCCGCGACGAGGCGGCGCTGGCCGACCCCGCGCTCTACGTCAGCGATCCGGCAAGGTTCGCCGCGCTGACCAAAGCGATCGAGGCCGCCCGCGCCGAGAAGGATGCCGCCGAGGAGCGCTGGCTCGAGCTTGCAGAGCAGGTCGAGGCGTTGGGCTGACGACCAGGCGGGCGCGCCTGGCTCCCGCGGTGCTCGGCCCACTTGATCGCGCTTGCGCGAAAGCGCGGCTATCTGTATCCGCCCCTCCTCGCGCGGGTGTAGCTCAATGGTAGAGCAGAAGCTTCCCAAGCTTACGACGAGGGTTCGATTCCCTTCACCCGCTCCACCTTGGAACCGCAGAAACCCTTAGCTTTCAGAGGCTGGCGCTGCCGATTCGGCCAGTGAAGGTTGAGCGCGGGCAACTCGGCGGTAACCGCGTGTGCCCACTCATGAAGTTGACCATGGGACAGAGTGGGTCGTGGAGTCGATCGCGTATATATATCGCACACAATTTCAATGACTTAACTTGGACCACTTACGGCGAAGCGCCTTACCTGGCGCCGCTCGAGCGGCTCCAGGACCAGCACGGCAATCGAGTCCTTCGGATCGACGGAAGCTGGCCGCTCCTTGTTGTGGTGCGCGTCGCGGACTTCGGTTCCGTCCGACAACTTCGAATGACTGCGCCTGGGGCGCTATTTTGACTATCAGAAGATGTTCGCAATGTGTTCTGAGGCTATTGGTCTTTCGAAATTGACGGGATGGTTCCATGTCCGCTGAAGGTAAGCGCAATGTTCGGCAGTGGCGCGCGGACCAGCGACATCGCCTCGCTGTCGCGCTGGCCGCCGCGAACCTGGCGCTGATGTCGGAGCCCGGAACCGCGAAGGGACAGTCGGCTGCCGCCGCTCCGCCGCCCAATAGCCAGTTGCAGGGCGAGAATGGCGAGATGTCGCAGCACATGCCGGGACCGGTTGTCGGGACGCTGACCTATAATAGCGATCTCAACGCGGATATTGGCGGCGGCACCGCTCGGGGAAGCGCCTATCTCCAGCGTGTCGGCCTGATCGGCGATGCCGATCTCGGCCGCCTTTTCGGCTGGCGAGGGGCGACAGCGCATGTCAGCGTGCACGTGATCAACGGTACCGGCCTGTCGACCGACCGGGTTGGTACGATCCTGAGCGTCAGCGGCCTGGAGGCCGAGCCGGCCGTACGATTGTTCAATCTCTGGATCGAGCAGAAACTGGGATCCGGCGCGTCGCTGCGGGTCGGGCAGTTCACTGCCGGCCAGGAATTTGCGATCTCGCCGACGGCTGCCCTGTTCGTCAACTCGACCTTTGGCTGGCCGGCCAGTTTTGCCGTCGATTTGCCGAGCGGCGGACCGGCTTATCCCCTCGCGGCGCCCGGTCTCCGGCTCGCCGCTACGCCCGCGAAACGCGTCACCTTGCGGGCTGCGCTGTTCGCAGGCGATCCCGCTGGACCGGGCACCGCCGATCCGCAACGCCGCGACCTTCACGGGTTCAACGGCTTCAGGTTCAAGGGCGGCCCCTTCGTCATCGGCGAAGTGGCGACGAGCGCGCCGGGCGACGACCCCGCCTGGACCCTTACCGTGGGCGGCTGGGTCAATACCGATCGATTCGACGACCTGAGCCGTGACGCTGCCGGCAATTCGCTCGCGTCGTCGGCGTCATCCGGGATACCGCTTCGCCATCGCGGCAACGCGGCCATCTATGCCATCGCCGACGCGCGGCTGTGGCGAGCGGGCGGCAGAACGCTGCGGGGCTTCATCCGGTTCAGCGCCAGCCCGACCGATAGAAACATCATCGATCGCTACCTCGACACCGGCTTCACCCTTTCCGCGCCGCTGCGCGGTCGATCCGGTGACACAGTCGGTATCGCCTTTGGCTTCGCCCATATTTCTCCGGCGTTGCGATCGTTGTTGATCGAGCGCAACGGCACGGCCCCGTCCGAAACGCCGCGCTACGAGGGTGTGTTGGAAGCGGACTGGCAAATCAGGGTCGGTACGCGCCTGTCGCTTCAGCCCAACATGCAGCTGATTTTCCACCCGGCTGCCGCCTTCCTGGCTGGCAACGCTCCGCGCGCCGCCGCCACTGCGACCGTGATCGGTATGCGTACGTCGTTTCGCTTCTGATCGCGCACTCGCGGACCGGCGGGCAATTCACTCGCTGATCCGCGCGGCCACTTCGCGAGTGCGGAGCATGACGTCGGGTTCTTCCGCTGCGATGCCAGCCTCGATGGCTGTACGCGCATCGGGTACCGCTTCAGCGGCGTGGTCGATCTGCCGATGTATGATGTCGCGAGGGTTGGCACGGCGCGATATCAGCGCGCCGGATACTGCTGGATCTGAACCACCATGCCCGGCGCGCCACCCTGGTTTTCCGCCACGACAAGCCAACGCCGGGTGCTGGCCCCCTCGCCTTCGACGATCTGACGGATGGGGCCCGACGCGTTCACGATTGCGGAGCCTGCCGGGTTGGTCATGAAGGTTGCTAAGGGCTCGAGCGCGCCAGAGCCGTCCGCCGCGTTCGCAAGCGCCAAAACGTACGGGTGCTTGGGCTGGAGGCCAGTGACGGAGCCTTGAAGAACCTGGATGAGACCCTGATCGAACAAGGTTACGCTGGTGGGCGCGTTGCCCGCTCCTGGCGCCGACAACAGCAGGTGCACGGCTTTGCCTGCGGTGCCGAGCGGCTGGAGGTTGGCCGTTCCGTCACCCTGCGGCACGGCGTTGGGCACGTAGGCAATAGCTTGCGGCGCCTGGCCGATCGGAACCGTACCGATCACCTTGTTGGTCGTCGTGTCGATCGCGGCGAGCTGGTCGTCATTCTCCAGTCCCACATAGATTCGGCTGCCGTCCCCGGACGGCCAGACGCCGTGCGGCAATTTACCGACCGGTATCGTTGCGACCTGAGCGAAATCGATGGTGCGGAACACCTTGACCTCATTCAGCCCTCCGACCGTCACATAGGCGAAGCTTCCTTTGGCCGTATGGGCGAAATTGACGTGGTTCGTGATCGGGCCGGTATCGATAACCTTCAGGATATTGAACGGGGGCTTGGCGTTGAAAGCGACAGTCTTGCCGACATCCTTCAGGGTGAACCATACTTGGGTTCCGTCCGCGTTGACGGCGATGTTAGGACAGAAGGGGCTCGGCTGCTGGACGTGGCCGACGATGCTGTGGCTCGCCACATCGAACACGACCAGGTCGGGATTGAACGACGAGCAGACGTAGCCGTATTTCCCGTCCGGTGAGAACATCGTCATGCCGGGTCCGCCCGGCGTCTTGAGCCGCGCCTTTTCCTCGAATGTGGTCGGGTCGATGACCGAGATATAGTCCTCGCCGCGCACCGTCACCCAGACCTCCTTACCATCGGGCGTAAAGAAGGCCTCGTGCGGCGAACGGCCAATATAAGTCGTATGCTTCACGGTGTTGGTCGCGGTGTCGATGAAGGTCACCGAATTCGAGCCGATCGAGACGACTGCGAGGGTCTTGCCGTCGGGCGAGAAGCCGAGGCCGTGCACGAGCACCTGCCCCTTATAAAGTGGCGAGAAGTTCGCCGGCTGCGGGTCCCCCAGCTTGATGACCCCGATCAGCCGGTTGTCCGCGGGATCCGTGACTGAGAGGGTGTTGGAGAATTGTTCGGCCGCATAGACGCGGTCGCGGTGGCTGACAGGCGTGTTCGGCGCGGCCCACGGAGCCTGGTGTGCGTAGGCGGGACCGGCGAGTGCCGTCAGGCCCAGCAACATGACTTTCGAGTAAAGATGCTTCATTTCAGTGCTCCTTGAGATGGGCGTGGTTGCTCGACACGTTCGGCATCGACATGGTCGGCATCGATGGCTGGGGCGCTGCGGTCCCTTGAGTGGGCGCCGGCGTCGAGGGCGGAAGCGGATCGCCGACCGCCAGGTTCATGGCGGCGATTTCCTGCTGCTGGTCGACGATGATTTCCTGCGCGATCCGCCGCAATTGTTCGTTCTTGCCGAACTTCAGTTCGGCAACAGCCATGTCGATCGCACCCTGATGGTGCGGGCGCATCATCGTTACGAAGTCTCTGTCGACGTCGCCGGTCGGCGGAGCCATCATCCCGGCCATCATCTTGTCCATCGCGGCCTGGATTTCCGCGAGATAAGGCTTCTCGCTCACCGTTTGAGCGAACGCGGTCCCAGCCACAAACGGGAGCACGGCAAGGCTAATGGATCGGCATAGGGGTGTAAGCGGGCGCACTTAATGCTCCATCCGTTGGTTCGAACGTGAGACGACTTGCCTCCCCGTTTATTCCCGATCTTTTTTCTTTCGCTTCCGGGCGGGCGGGATCGCAAAGGGAGTCCGTCTGCGACGGAATAAACCGCAATGCCGAACGTCTAACGGGCTATGAGAGCCACCATGCGAACGCCGACGGACATGATAGAGCTGGTCCAGCCCTTGGTACCGGCGCTGCGTCGCTACGCCCGTGCGCTGCTTCGCGATCGTGACGATGCTGACGACCTGGTCCAGGACGTGCTGGAGCGCGCCGTGGCCCGCTGGCACCTTCGCCAAGGCGCCAGCCCGCGGCCGTGGCTCTTCGCCATCCTCCACAACCTCGCGATCGATCGTTTGCGCCAACGGGGTCGACGCGGCGTTCCACTCCAACTCGATGCCGTTCCGGAGGAGCGGCTCGCCGCGCCCGCTTCGCAGGAGGCGAGTGTCGAGCAAGCCGATATCCTGACGCTCATTTCCCGTCTGCCGGAAGAGCATCGCAGCGTTCTTCTCCTCATTGGCGTGGAGGAACTCAGCTATGCCGAGGCCGCCACGGTGCTGGGCGTCGCCCAAGGCACCATCATGTCCCGCCTGTCGCGGGCCCGCGAGCGGTTGCGGAGGATGGCGGAAGAGACGGGCGGCGCGAGCCTGCGGCCTTCCCTGAGGATTGTATCATGAGCGAAACACCGGTCACCGAAGCGGAGCTCCAGGCTCATGTCGACGGGCGCCTACCGCCCGAGCGGTCCGCCGAGGTGGAGGCCTGGCTCGCCGACCACCTTGACGAAGCGCGACGACTCTCATCCTACCGGTCCCAGCGCGACGCACTGCGGGCCGCGCTCGACCCGGTGCTGGACGAGCCGGTGCCGCTTGCCCTCGATCTCCGGATAGGCGAAGCCGCGCGTCGACGTTGGACCGGCGGCCGACCGTTGGTCGCCGCGTCTGCGGCCGGGCTGCTTCTATTGGGAGGAGCGGGCGGCTGGACCCTGCGCGATTGGTCTGCGCCGCCCAGTGTCGGAACTGCCGGGCTGGCCCGCGAGGCGATCTCGAGCTTCGCCGTCTACGCAAGCGACAGCACACGCCCCGTCGAGCTCGCCGCAGATCATCAGCGCGCGCTGGACGGCTGGTTTTCGGAACGCCTTTCCCGCCCTGTCTCCGCCCCGAACCTCGAAGCGGCAGGTCTCCACCTCATCGGTGGGCGGCTGGTCGCTAGCGAACACGGGCCCGCTGGCCTGTACCTGTACCGGAACGCGGCGGGCGAGAGCGTGGCGCTCTATGTCAGGCCGATGGAAGTCGAAAAGACCGACCGCATGACGTCTCGCGGAGAGAAGGGCGTCAGAGGCTGGACCTGGGCGGATGACGGTCTCGGCTTCGGCGTGTTCGGGTCGGCGCCAGATGCCTATTTGCATGACACCGCCAATCTCGTGCGCGCGCAATTTCGAAAGGCTTGAGCCGATCGGACACCGCTTTCAGCCACCTCCCAGCGTACGATAGGCGCATTCATGGCCCTTTTCCCGATTTGATGGCGAATGCGTATCGTGCGACGGACGCCATCGACCGCGCGCGCAAAGACCATGAGGACTGTCTGCATGACGCTTGAGCAATTGAGGGTCTTTGTTGCGGTTGCCGAGCGAGAGCACGTGACCCGTGCGGCCCAGGCTCTGAACGTCACCCAATCCGCCGCAAGCGGCGCGATCGCGGCGCTGGAGGCCCGACACAATATCAAGCTGTTCAGCCGGGTTGGCCGCCGGATCGAATTGACGGACGCCGGTCTCTTGTTCCTCGACGAGGCCCGCGCGATCCTTGCTCGGGTCGAAAGCGCGGAGGTGGCGCTGTCCGAATATGGCGGCCTGATGCGGGGCAATCTGCGCCTGATCGCCAGCCAGACGATCGCTGGCTACTGGCTTCCCGAACGGCTTGCCCTCTTCCACAGGCGCTATCCGCAAATCGAACTCTCCGTGGCCATCGACAACACGGAAGGTGCCGCCCGCGGCGTGCTGGAAGGACGCGCCGAGCTTGGCTTCGTCGAGGGGAATATCGAAGAACCGGCACTGGCGCACTGGCAGGTCGCCACTGACCGCATGCTCCTCGTCGGACAGAGCCCGGCGGACGAGATCACCAACGACTGGATCCTGGACGCCCCTTGGGTCATGCGCGAGCAGGGTTCGGGAACCCGATCCACATTCGAGAAGGCGGTGCGGGCGCGGGGAATCGATCCAAAACGCCTGAACGTGGTCCTGACATTGCCTTCGAATGAATCGGTCTTGGCAGCGGTACGGGCGGGCGTCGGCCACGCGGTGCTATCACACCTCGTTGTCGCGCCGGCCATCGACGCACGTACGCTTCACGTTCTGCCTTTTGCTCTGTCGGCGCGCCCTTTTTTCGGTCTTCGGCAAAAGGAGCGATATCGAAGCAAGGCGGCTGATGCGCTGCTCGAGGCGATCAAGACCTTCGATGCGGGATTGGACTGGGTCATTTGATCGTCCCGCCGATTTAAAATGATCTGCGCTGCGGTGCCTTTGTTCGGCCCGCGAAGCCCCTCCACTCGGACCCGTCCGCGCAACTGATTGATTCTGCGTTGGCCTCCCGCCAAAATCCATCTGATAATCAGATTATAATGATATAAATCAATCGTTAGAATCGAATGATCGTAAGGGCCACATCGGCGCCAACACGGAGTTGGCCCGATGATTCGCGCTTCTGAAATGCTCGGCCGCACGCACCTGGCGAGCCGCATCCTGCCTGGACTGGGCCTATGCGTCGCAGTGACGGGCGCGGCTTACGCCCTTCAGAGCGGCGAGCAGTTTTTGTTGGGACGGGTCTGGCTGGAGGCGCTGGTTCTGGCGATCCTGGTCGGCACGATCGTCCGCAGCCTCTGGACGCCGCACGAGGGCTGGCTCCCCGGCATCAGCTTCGCGGCGAAGGTCCTTCTCGAGCTTGCCGTCATGCTTCTCGGCGCGTCGGTGAGCGCCGCCACAATCGTCGCGGCGGGCCCCTGGCTGCTGCTCGGGATCGCTGGAACGGTTGCCGTCGCGATCGCCTCCAGCTTCGGTATCGGACGCCTTTTCGGCCTCAACACCAGGCTGGCGCTGCTCGTCGCGTGCGGCAATTCGATCTGCGGCAATTCGGCGATCGCCGCCGTGGCGCCCGTCATCGGAGCCGATGGCGACGATGTCGCGGCCTCGATCGGCTTTACCGCGGTCCTGGGCGTTCTGGTGGTGCTCGGACTACCGCTGCTCGGGATGGCGCTGCACCTGGATGCTCTTCAATATGGGGCGCTCGCCGGTCTCACCGTCTATGCCGTCCCGCAGGTAATTGCCGCTGCCGCGCCGATCGGGCCCGTCGCGGTCCAGATGGGCACGCTGGTCAAGCTCGTCCGGGTGCTCATGCTCGGACCGGTTTGCCTGCTCCTCTCGCTGGTGGCGCCGAGCCTGCGTGATGAAGCCGACGAACTGCCGCCCCATGTCACCGCGGGTGACCGGCCGGCGCCAGGCCGGCTGCCACTGCACCGCCTTGTGCCATGGTTCATCCTTGGCTTCCTCGCTCTGGTCGGTCTGCGTTCGCTCGACCTTGTGCCTCACGCTGCCCTGTCTCCCATCGGTGAGGTAGCGACGAACCTGACCGTAATATCGATGGCCGCTTTGGGTCTTGGCGTCGACATCCGCTCCGTCGCTGGCGCCGGCGGCCGGGTAACGGCGGCGGTGATCCTCTCGCTCGTGACCCTTGGAGGGATCAGCCTCGCGCTGATCCATGCCCTTCACATTGCCTGACCCAGGCATGCAAGCCGGCGATCGAGGCGCTCTTCGAGCTCCCTCGATCGACCAGGACCAGCCGACGACACCCCGGATTGAAAGGTCGCCTTATGGATGATTTCGACGTCGAACTCGCGAAGCTTCGATCGCGACGGCGATTCCTGGCGGAGCTTGGAATGGGCAGCGGCGCATTGCTCGCGGCACCGGCTTTGGGACAGGGCCTTGTCGATTTGGCTCTTCCGGGCGGGCCGTCGTCTCGCCCCACGACCTCGTCTTTCCCCGAAAAGGGCGAGATGATCCTCCAAAGAGCGCGCCCACCGCTGCTCGAGACGCCGATGGAGGTGTTCGATCAGGGCGTATTCACGCCCAACGACCGCTTCTTCGTTCGCTGGCACTGGGCTGACATCCCGACCTCGATCGACGTTCAAGGCTATCGCATCGCCGTGCGCGGTCATGTCAATCGGCCGCTCGCCATCCCCCTCGCCGAGCTTCTGCGGATGCCGCGAGTCGAGCTGGCCGCGGTCAACCAGTGCTCCGGAAACTCGCGCGGTCTGTTTCAGCCGTGCGTCGCGGGCGCCCAATGGCGGCACGGAGCGATGGGAAACGCGAAATGGGTGGGCGTCCGTCTCCGCCATGTGCTCGACCTCGCCGGGGTCAAACCTGGCGCGATCGCGGTTCGCTTCGGCGCGCTCGATCAGCCCGTTGTCCCGACCGGCCCTGACTTCACGAAGTCGATATCGCTGGACCATGCGCGCGACGGAGAAGTGATGATCGCGTTCGAGATGAACGGCGAACAGATGCCCCTTTTGAACGGCTTTCCGGTCCGCCTGATCGTGCCTGGCTGGTACTCCACCTACTGGGTCAAGATGCTCAACGATATCGAAGTGCTGGACAGGCCGGACGACGGCTATTGGATGGCAAAGGCCTATAAGATCCCGGATACGCCCCACGCGAATGTCGCGCCTGGAACCAAGGATTTTCCGTCAGTTCCGATCAACCGCATGGTGCCGCGATCCTGGATCACGGGCTGGTCCGACGAACAGACGTTTAGCTACGCCCCCGAGCTGCCGGTCGGCGGAATCGCCATGGGCGGCGACGCGGGTGTCGCCAGGGTCGAGATTTCGGGCGATCTGGGCAGGACGTGGCACGAGGCTTCGCTCGGTTCGGACGAGGGCAGGTATAGCTTTCGCCGGTTCGACATGACCTTACGGGTGCCACATGCCGGGCGCTACACCCTGCTGAGCCGCTGCACCAACACCAACGGGCTTACTCAACCCATGACGCCAAACTGGAATCCGGGCGGCTTCATGCGCGGCTGCGTCGAGGCATCGCGAGTGAGGCTTACATGAAAGGGTCCTTCCTCAATCCGTCGCCTGGCGCTCTCGCCTTCGGGGTGCTGGTGTTCACGAGCATAGTTCTGGTCGCGATCGGCCCGCCAACCGCACGCAAGCCCCCGGCGATCGCAACCGCCAGCCCGGCGTCGGCGCCTTCACAAGTCGCCGGGCCGGGCAGCGCCCTGGTTTCGGTCAGCGTCGATCTCCCGGACGACATCGTTCCCTTTCCCGATGGACCGCACGCCGCCGTGATCAACGCCAACTGCACGTCTTGCCATTCCGCAACGATGGCACTGTCACAGCCCCGCTTGAGCCGTGATCAATGGAAGGCCATCGTTGAGAAGATGCGCGCCACGTACAAGGCGCCGGTGCCGGCCTCCGCCGTGCCGGACATTCTCGATTACCTGAATGCAATGAGTGGCAAGCTGCCGGTGAGCGGTTCGTCGCCAACGCCCTCCGATCGGTCGGGGGGTACCGGATAGTCAGGCGAGATCGCCGAATGCGACAGCCCGCGCGCCAGTGGCGTCGTCGCGTCCCGACAACCTCTACCTGGTTACTGCAAAGGCTGCTTCAGCGATCAGACCCCTCTGGAGGCCCCATCAGCGCCGTGGCGACTGCTTTCCGGATGACCGGAAGGTAGGCCAAACGACCGGCATTGGGGGGCGTTGCGACTTGTTCGCGTGCAATGAGCCCAAGCGACGCGCCGAATTCGTCGCCCGCGATCCAGGAACCCATTCCGCGCGGCCCGTCAGTGACGGCCGCCACGCGGCCGGTCAGATCGAACAATCCATTTAGCGTGCCGGCCATCGCCGCTCCGCGATCAGCCGCGCGAAATGGCGGGCGCTCGGTTTGGCGGTTCGCACGAAGCTCCGGCGATCGACCGCGACCAGCCCAAAATGCTGGCTGTAGCCCTGCGTCCATTCGAAATTGTCGAGCAGCGACCAGTAGATGTAGCTTTTGACGTCGATGCCGTCGCGCTGGCAGCTTTCGATCTCGGCGACGCTGGCATCCAGCCAGGCGACGCGGCGAGCATCATCGTCGGTGGCGATCCCGCTCTCGGTTACGAAGATCGGCTTACTCGTCTTTTTGGCGGCGAGACGGATCACCTGACCGAGCGCCTGCGGGTAATACTCATACCCCGCCGCCGTGATCGTCGCGCCGGCCGGAATTGGCAGCATTCCCTTCGCGTCGAAGCGGAACCGGGTATAAACTTGCACGCCCACGAAGTCGCTCGCGTTCACCGCGTCCCACCAGTCGCCGTAGAGTGCGCGTTCCATTTCGGCGGCCAAGCTGTTCTCGCCGACCCCTTCGATCGCCTGCGTCGTCAGCGTGACGCCCACCGGGAAATTACCAGGCCCCGCCTTGATCGCCTGATATCCCTTCATTTGCGCATCGAGCAGATGCACGTCGATACTGTTGGCTTCGGAGAAGAGGATCGAGGAGAACGCGGGCGCATTCGTCGCGCGCGCCGCGGCGGCGAGCATCGTGCGGCGTTTCGCTATATGCTCCGGCGTCGCGGCCGTGCGCAGCATCGCGGCAAGCCGATGAATATTGGCCTCGTTGAACGGCGACGCCATGCCGATCTGGTCGCCCAGTGCGCGCGTCGCCCGCTCACAGAAACGGGCGAACAGGTCCGCGCTGTCGGGCAATTCCCAGCCGCCGCGCTCCGCGAACCACAACGGCACAGTGAAATGATTGTAAGTGACGATCGGCAGCAAGCCATGCGCGCGACACGACGCGAGGACGCGGACATAATGGTCAAGTTCGGCCTGCGAGAAGTGCCCGGGTTCGGGCTCGATCCGCGCCCATTCGATGCCGAAGCGATAGCAATTCAATCCGATCGCCCGCGCAATCGCAAAATCGCGCTCGTAGAGATGATAGCTGTCGCAGGCGTCGCCCGATGGATCCTTGTAGACAGTCTCGGGCAGGTTCTCGAGCAGCCAGCTGTCCGAATGGACGTCGCTGCCCTCGCTCTGATGCGCCGAGATCGCCGCGCCCCACAGGAACCCCTTGGGCATCGCACGGCGCGGCGCGGAATGGGCGGGAAGCGCGTCGATGACGGCGGACGCCGCCAATCCCGCGATGACAGTCCGGCGCGTAGCATCGAATTCAGCCATGTTTACCTCTGAAGCGCGCCTGTCGTTCCCGAGGTGGAGACCGATACAACAGAGAATACCAAGACGGTCGAGAAGAGCAGAAAATGCTTCATCACTACCCTTTCGCTTGGTCGCGGCGTATTTACGGGAGAGGGCACCACCGGCCGGTATGCCCCCTCCCGCCCCCTTGTGCCCCGCGCCGGTTTTAGAACTTCGCCCGGACGCCCATGCGGAAGCTACGCCCGAGCGGATCATACAGGTCGAACCGTCCGCCCAGGCCCGGCGCGGAATATTGGACGGTGTTTGGAATGACCGGCAGGTCGACCGGATCCCGGTCGAACAGATTGTCGATGCCGAAGGTCAAGGTGTAAGCGCCTTTGCCATCAAGCTTAACGATACCGGTTAGACCGAAGGTCAGGAAACTCTTGACCGAATTGTTATCGACATCGACGCCGCTGACCCAATTGCTCTGCAATTTCCCCGGCCCGACATAGCGTGCGTTCAGCGTGAGCGAGAAGGGTCCCTGCTCGTACGTGAGGTAGGCATTCGCCTTCCACTTCGGCTCACCCGGGTTGAGGTCACCTATCTGGCCAGCCAGGTTGGTTACGTTGCCCACCGCGTCGACCTGCGTGAACACCGGAACATAAGACGCCAGTCCACGGAAGCTGATTTGGCCCGGACCAACCCGGTGCCGATAATCGAGTTCGAAATCCCAGCCCTGTGTCTTGAGGCTCGCGACGTTCACGGGAACCGTGTCGATCGAAAGGATCGCCTGGTTGGCGTCGCGGTGGACGTATTGGCAATATTGCGCCTGGCCGCCGTTGCAGAACGCCAGCTCCTGTGCGGCGCTGACCGAGGAAATCGCGCCTTTCAAGCTGATGCGATAATAATCGACGGAGAGCTGCAGCCCGGGGAGGAAGCTGGGGCTGTAGATGACGCCGGCCGTGGCCGTATCCGCGAGTTCGGGTCTGAGTGCCGGGTTGCCCTTGGCATTGGTATATTGCGGATAGGTCTTATTGGTCAGCGTGTCGAATACCGGCTGCTGGGTGAGTACGCCTCCGGAGAACAGATCGGTCAGCGTCGGCGCGCGGATGTCGCGGGACAAGGTGCCGCGAACCCGCAGGTCCCTGAAGACCTGGTCCGAGATGCCCACCTTCCAGGTCTTGACGCTGCCACTGGTGCTATAGTCGGTGATGCGCCCGGCGGCGTTCAATTCCAGCTTCTGCGCCAGGGGCACGTCTTTCAGGATCGGAATCACTGTTTCGACGAACGCTTCCTTGACATGGCGCTTGCCGTAGAAGGGCTGGAAATTCTGCACGGCATAAGCGCGTGCAAGTGCCAGGGCGTCCTGCGTCGACGACGCTTCGTTCCTGATATAGTCGCCGCCAAAGGCAACCGAGACGTCACCCGCCGGCAAGCGGAAAAGCGTTCCCGACGCGTCTGCGGACACGACGTCGAGCTTGACGATCGAGCGCTGGAACGCCGTGCCATGTGTGTAGGCGATCGCCGCCGGCGACGCCACGCCGACGCCGAAGAGGTTGAGCGGCACGCAGCCATTATTGGGGTTCGTCAGCGTCGACCGGCAAACGATATTCCCCGTGCCCGGATCGCGAACGGCATCAACCGCATTGTTGAAATTGGCGATGATGGTGTCGTTATAGGCATAGAGGTTGGTGATCGATTCACCGTGCGTGTAATAAGCGTGCCACTTCCAGCTATCGCCAATCTTGCCGTCCAGGCCGGCCACCGCGCGCCACACGTCGCGGCTGTTATGGGACGTCGGCGGACCGAAATCGACCGTGTCCTTGCCGAGACTGAATGACGTCTGTCCCGCGGCGAGCAACTGATTGCGAATGGTCGGATTCAGATACGCATTATCGGCGTTGATCGTGATATTGCCTTGCCGCAGATAATATAGATAGCCATTCTCGTTGTAGTTCGTCTTCCCGTAAAAACCTTCGACATAGGCCGTGACCCCCGGCAGCACGTCATAATCGACGTGCCCGAAGAAATTGGCATAATTGAGCGGCGTTGAAATCGAGCGGGCGAGACCAACCGTTTTATCGACATCGCCCCCATATTGGACCAGCCCGGATTGATTGCCGAAATTATAGGGCGCCGGGGTTCCGTTCGGACCCACAAACTGGATGCCGCGTAACGGGCCGGAGGTGATGACGCCGCCAGGCGACACGTTCGCCGGCGCGACGTTGCTGACGGTGATCTGGCGGGGCTGACCGTTGCCTTTGACATAGGCCGGATTGTTGACCACCGCCCTGCTCTTGAAGAAGCTGCGGTCGGCCAGGTCGACGCCTTCGGGCTGGTTGAGATAGTCGAACTCGGCGACGATATGGCCCTTGCCGCCGGCGAAGCTGTGACCCGCCGTCACGTTCGCCTTGACGTAGCCCGCATCTCCCCGCTCCGAAACGCCGCTTTCGACATTCAGGCCGAGGCCCTGATAATCGCGATCGAGGACGAAATTCACGACGCCGGCTACCGCGTCAGACCCCCAAGCCGCCGAGGCGCCGCCGGTGACGACCTCGACCCGCTTGATGAGGCCGAACGGCAGCGTGACGGTATCGACGCCGCCGGCAGTGGTCGATTCGACGACGCGCCGATTGTCGAGCAGGACGAGCGTCCGCGTCGCACCGAGATTGCGCAGGTTGACGAATTCGGCCCCGCCGCCCGCAACGTTGATCGCCGGATTCTTCGCCGACGTGGCGTTACCGAACGACGGCAGTTGGTTCAGATAGCTCGCGATCGTTGGTGGAGCTTGCCGATTGATTTCCGCCTGTCCGACGACCGTTACCGGAGTCGGCTGCTGAAATCCGTTCGCGGTAATGCGCGAACCCGTCACGACGATGTCGCTCTCGGGCACGGCGGGCGTAGCGGCCTGATCCTGCCTCGCCATCGGCTGGCCGGCATCGGCCGAATTCTGAGGGGATGAAGGCGCTGCCGACGCCGATTGAGCCTGCGCCACTGACGGCAGAACGACGAACGCGACACCGCACAACAGAACTGCCCTTAGCATCGAACACCCTCCTCCAAGCAACCGCGCTCTTCGGCGCGATGAGGTGGGATCATTATGCCCGATCAAACGAATTGCAATAATTTATTTAACGCGTGAGTGAACATCTTTTGATTACCGATACGAGCCGCGTTTTTGCGTGGCCATTCAGACCGTAGGCGACTGCGGGCGACGCTAGCGGATCCACGATTTCGTTGGCGTTCCGGCAGCAATGTTGAGCGTCGCCCGCCAATGTTGCTGCCATATGGCACGATGGTTCTAAACGGCCGATGGTTTACCCACGCCGACTCGGATTGAGCGCGTCTCGCTCATTCGCGGCGGATGCGAGCCGTCGTCCGAAGGCATTTTAGGAAACGCTACCGACCTCGCGTCGCTCGGCCTTGCGTTCGGCACAAACCGAGCGGAATCCGCCGGCCATGAACGTCGCCATGCGCTTCTTAACCGCCACGAAGTCGTCCGATCGGCACAAGCCATGTGACAGTTTGTCGATACGTCCGGTCCGCGCCAGCGTCAGCATCAACGCTCCGGTCACGAAGTGATAGCCCCAGAAGATGTCGTCCTCTTCGCAATCGGGCAACGCGCGCTTCAACAGGTCGATCAGGCGCAGCACGACGGGGTCGAAATGCTGGTCCATCAATTCCGCCCCCCATTCGGGCGTATTGGCGACCTGGGCCCCCAGCGCGGCGTAGTTTTTCCACCCCTCCCCGCCTTCGATGTAAAGGTCGAGGTCGGTATCGAGAAAGGCGTGCAGCGCACCCTCGACCGTCGGCCGTCCGCCGGTCTCCTTCTCGTAATCGTCCAGTACCTTCATTCGCCGCTCGCTGGTAACCTCGGCGCGGCGGGCGAAGACCGCATCGAACAGCGCGCGCTTGTCCACGAAATAATAATGGAGCAGCGTGTGATGGACGCCGACCTGCTTGGCGACGTCCTTCAGCGTTACGCCATAAAGACCGTGACGCGAAAAAAGGTACTCCGCCGTATCGAGAATCTGCTCGATCGTTTCGGCGCGCTGCTCGGCCTTGGTGCTTGGTTTGCGCTTCGCCCGACCGGTATTTGAAACGGGCCGGCTGCGCCCGCTGGCTGGGGACGATGATTTTACCTTGGTCACCTCTAGCTTCCTTCAGCCCGAATAGACTCCTTTCAGTTTAGCCAGAGAGACGTCAAGCTCCGAGCGCGGCGATGGTGATGCCGCCAGTCCAAGGAAAGCATCCCCCCTTCCCAGCCGTTGATCGACGATCAGTGTTGCACCGCCATGGTCGGCAGATCGTGACCGGCACTGGCAAGTTCGCGTTCGGCCTGGGCAAATCCGTAATCGGGCACGACCTCTCCAGCGCGATCACTGATGTCGTCCCAGGCGGCGGCAACCCGTTCGCCCGCGTCGGCGCCGCCGCCGATATATGCGCCCTGCGTCAGGGTGACATTGGCCCGAGCGAAATGTCCGGCACCTGCGCACAGGATGGCGCGCGTGGGTGCCTCGTCCCGCACCAGCGCAAACAGGCCGGGGCTGACCAGATCGGGGGACAATTGCGTGAGCGCGTCCGGCGACAATACGCCCTGGGTCATTTGCGTGGCGGCCGTTGGCGCGAGGCAGTTGACGCGGATGCCATATTTCTCGCCCTCGAGGGCGAGCGTCTGCATCAGGCCCACGAGCGCCATCTTGGCGGCGCCGTAATTCGCCTGGCCGAAATTGCCGTACAGGCCCGAGGACGAGGTCGTCATCACGATACGCCCATATTGCTGATCGCGCATGACGTCCCAAACCGCCTTGGTGCAGATCGCTGCCCCCATGAGGTGGACGTCGACAACCAGACGAAAATCGGCGAGGTCCATCTTGGCGAACGATTTGTCGCGCAGGATACCCGCATTGTTGACCAGAATGTCGATCCTGCCCCAACGCGCCAGCACCGCTGCCACCATCTGCGCGACGGACTGTTCATCCGTCACCGAAGCACCGAACCCGATTGCGTCGCCGCCGCCGGCGACGATCTCGGCGACGACCTGATCCGCGTTCGCCGCATTCATGTCGTTTACGACCACCTTGGCACCGAGACTGGCCAACAGCAGCGCATGGGACTTACCCAGTCCGCCTCCCGCACCGGTGACGATAGCGACACGATCCCGCAACTTCATACTCAGCTCCTGATTCACTATCATGTTAGCTAATTAATTTCGGACGAAACACAAAGCGCTTTTCGTCCTCAGCTTTTCAGAGCCGGCGGCACCGCTTCGGTCGCCCGGTCGACCTTTGGTGCCTGCAATCCGCTGAGGTCGGATGCCATCAGGAAACCGGTGAGCTGGCAGAACATCGCGACCTGACGCCGGTAGGATCGCGGATCGAACCGGTTGATCCGCCCCGAATGCGCCCAATAGGCGCCGAGGTCGCCCTGAACGCCATAGCCGGGAATGCCGAGATAGCGGGCACCGCTGCCCATCCCATACCAGGGGCCCTGCGACGTTCCATGGACGCCCGGCCGCCCTGGCGACCGGATCACGCACGACCGGACCTGATTGTCCCTGGCCGCCTTCAGCGCTTCATCGATCATGGCCTGATTGGTCGTCGCGTAGACCCAGGTCGGTAGCGATCGGCCGCTCGGCCTGATCGCGTCGCCGTCGAACACGTATTCGATCTGGCCGAGATGCTCCATCGCCACCATCGCGACGATCCTGTCGCGTGCGTGCGGATTCTTCTCGAAATAATCCTGCCTGGCCCAGGCGCGTTCGGCGCCCGGCATGAAATGACGGCAGTCGAGTTCGATCATCAGGGTACGCGGGCGATCCGGTTTGGGGATCCTGCTCATGTATTTGACGACACCAAGCAGCCCGAGCGCGCCGTCGTCCTGGCTGATCGACGGACCGTCGGTATGGGTCCGTAATTGCACCTGCTGGTCGCGATCGGTGCCGTAGTCGCGACCGGGAAGATAGGCGATCAGCTGATAGGCCTGGCTGTCGACCAGCGCGCCCTCGACCCGGATCGTGGCGGTCGCGCGATTGCGGGCATCCGCGATGACGGTGTCGCCCACCAGCCGATCGACATAGACCGACGGGAAATCGTACAGCGCCGGTACGGGGAAGGTATAGAGCCCCTCCGTCGCCGCGCGGTTTAGGTTCATCGCGAAGACGATGCCGGCGGGCTTTCGGTCGCGCATCGTGGCGACGAACGTCGCCGATGCGGTCATGTCGTCCCAGACCGTGTCGGATATGGAATGGGTGCCGTCCTGGTTTTGCGGCACCGGCCTGCCCTCGACCGGCCAGCTGTCGAACGGCGTGCTGTATTCGTAATCGCTGCCGCTGAACGCCGCGCGCACGTCGGCGCGCGGCACCGGCCGATAGACGACGATCTTGCCGGTCACGTCGGGCTTGGTCTCGGGATCCCAGAGGACCAATTGGGCGGTGACGCCATCCGGTCCGGTGATCCCGCAATTCGCGCCGAAATTGGCGACGTGGACGGGGTGCCCGTTCGACACGAGCCCCCATTTGGACGCGTCCGGCCAAACGCTCGATACCATGCGCTTGAAGATCCAGGGCGAGCGATGGACGTCGGCGCAGCCGAACGCCTTGAGCTTGGCTTCGAGGAACTCGAGGAACGAGTGCCAGGACTCGTTCCCGGTGAGCGCCGGTCCCTTGCTGTCTTTGTAGCGGTGCCATGCCATCGCCTCGGCTTCCGAGACTACCCATTGCCGGTTGGGCGGCCCGAGCAACGGCGAGGAAGCGGTCGCACCCCGCGCCGGCAGACCGACCAGACCGATCGCCGCGCCGGCCCCGAGGCCTTGCAGCACGTCACGCCGCTTCATCACCATCGATCCCTCTCCTTGCGCATGTCCGGCCATCGGGCTGGTCTTATCGTTCGCGCGCGAGATGAGTATTGCCGAGCGTCAGAGTGTCCCGGCGGCATAGGCGGCGCTAAGACCGAGCTTGTCGATCTTCCCGGTGGCGGCGAGTGGCATGGCGTCCACTCGCACGATGTCGTCGGGCAGCCACCAATCGGCGATTTTACCGCGCAACGCCGCGATCAGCTCCTCGTCGCGCAAGGTCGCACCGGGGCGAGGCTCGACCACCAGCACCGGACGCTCGCCCCATTTGCCGTCGGCGCGCGCGATCACCGCCACCTGGCCGATCAGCGGCTCGCGGCCGATGATCGCTTCGATCTCCGCTGGATTGATCCATTCGCCACCGGATTTGATGAGGTCCTTGGACCGCCCGCGGATCGTCAGGTTGCCGGCCATGTCGATCGACGCGAGGTCGCCGGTATCGAAGAACCCCTCCTCGTCCAGCACATCTTCGGTCATGCCGAAATAGCGATCGAGCACGCTCGGGCCTTTGACCTTCAGATGGCCGACCGCGTCGTACTGCCGGGGCAAGGCGATGCCGTCCGCATCGGTCAGCTTCACGTCGAGCCCCATCAGCAGCCGGCCGGCACTTGGGCCGGATTCGCCCCCTGGCGGCGCGGTCACACCCAGCGGCGACAATTCGGTCATCCCCCAACTGGTCTGGACCTTCGCGCCCAACCCCGTCTCCAGCCGCCGCACGAGTCCCTCGGGGCAATCCGATCCGCCGACGATGACCCGCTCGAGATCGGGAAGAGTCGCCCCGGTACGCTCGAGATGCTCGACGACCCCCAGCCATACTGTCTGGACGCCGACCGCGATGGTCACCCGCTCGTCGCGCATCAACTGGAACAGGCTGGCCCCATCGGCATGGCGACCGGGCAAGACGACCTTGGCGCCCGCCGCCGGGGCGGCGAACGGCAGGCCCCAGCCATTGGCGTGGAACATCGGCACCGCGATCAGCAGCGAATCCCGCGCCGTGATCGCAAAGGCGTCCGCCTGAAGCGCGCGCAACGTGTGGAGATAATTCGACCGGTGCGTGTACAATACGCCCTTCGGCCGCCCGGTCGTGCCCGAGGTGTAGCACAAGCCCGCCGACGTGGTTTCCGGGAACGCGCCCCAAACCGTCTCCTGCCCCATCGTCGCCAGGAGACGTTCGAATTCCCACTCCCGAACGTTGGCCATTTTCGGCGCCGGCGGATCGCCATCGATCCACAGCAGATGCTCGAGCGTCGGACAATGCGGCAACAATTGCTCGACCAACGGGGCGAGATTGGCGGGTACCGCGAGGATGCGGTCGGCAGCCTCATTGATCATCGCGGCCAGTTGTTCGGCGGTCAGCCGCGGGTTGAGCGTGTGGCACACCAGGCCGATGCCCATCGCCGCGTAATAGAGTTCGAAATGATGCTGCGTGTTCCACGCCAGCGTCGCGATGCGGTCGCCGGGGCGCATGCCCAGGGCAAGTAGTGCTCCCGACGCACGATTGGCGCGGTCGCGAAGATCCGCATAGCCGATCCGCAGCGATGCCGCGCCCGCCCGGGCAGTCACCACCTCACGCGCGCCAGCCCATCGTGCGGCGTGGTCGAGGAATTTATCGACGGTCAGATCGTAGGATTGCATGGGATCTTTTGGTTAGAGCACGGCACGGGCAGAAAACGGATGCCCGGGGAAACGGGCGGACGCCGGTGCGCCCGCCCAGTGGGGAGTCTCAGAAACCTTCGTCGATGCCGGACCGGCTAGCGCTTCTTGGCAAGGTACGTCTTCGCCTGGGCCCTGACCACGTCGACCAGATTGCCCATCGCCAGGTTCATATCGATCCGGTGCAGCCCCCAGTCGGGTAGCTTTTTTCCGTCGATGATGACGTCACCGACGATCACGTTGGTGCGCTTGCCCGACGGCGTGGGATGGATGGTGATCGCCAGGAAATTGTGATTGCCCTCGCTACGGCACTCGGCACTGAGCAGGCCTGGCACCTCGACGAAAGGCTCGGCGATCGCTTTGGGCGGGTTGGTCCAGGGCCCCTGCCGCTCGCCGCTGGCGGTCACCATCTCGGCCCCGGCGCCGAGATAGGCGTGCAGCGGCGCGTCGCCGCCGGCCAATGCCGCCGGATTAACGCACGCCGCCTCGAGGCCTGGCCCTGCCGAGGCACCGAACAGCTTGGCGTCGGGCGGCGGCGGGCTATCTGCCCGGAATGAGGAAAAGTTGATCGCGCAGCCGATCTGCCCGACCGCGCGGCAAAGCGGGATCGCCTTGAAATCGCCGCCGACGTCCTTGCCGACCGGAACCTGCAACCGATAGCCGGCAAGGATCACCGACACTATCTGGCGCTGGATCGGCTTCCCGTCGATCTCGTTCTTGACCAGCTGGGCTAGGATGCCCGACCCCTGCGAGTGACCGACCAGCACGACGCCGCGACCGTTATTGTCATGGGCGAGGTAATAGTCCCAGGCGCGCTTGACGTCGTCATAGGCCATCTGCCGGTCGGCGGGGATTGGCGTGCCACGGATATTGGCATGAAGCGCCGACAGCGTCACTTGCCGGTACAACGGCGCGAAACGCCGGCAAACCGCGCCGAATCGGGCAAATTGCTGGTTGATGACGGCGATCTCTTCCTGCTCGACCTTCATCGACGCATTGCCGCCGGGATCACGCGATACCGTGGGATACACATAGAAGCAGTCGATCGGCGCCTTGGGATCGGCGCGGAAGCGCTCCACCGTGGTCGAGCCGTCGGCGCGCAGGATGACGGCGTCCTGGTTGGAGCGGCCGCACGCGTCGCCGGACTGGTCAGGACGACACAGCCACGCTGCCGGGCTGGCGTAATCGGGCGTATCGGATGCGGTCACTGGCGCGGCCACGGCGGGGGCCGCTTGCAACGCAGCGGCTGCGAACGCCGCCACCGCCCAGGCAATTCGGGACAGTGTCGATCCGATCGAACCCGATCCCGAGCGTCGCGTCGCCCTCGCCTGCCTCATACTGCTCTCCCTTTCGACCGTCTGCCGATTGAGACCATTTGGCACTCCCAAAACGCCAGAGTCAACATTCACTATGTTGTTAGATAATATCTTACCGAGCCGGGCGAATGGCTTAGGGCCTACCTGCCGGCGGCCTCGCGAGTGCGAGCCAAGGAATACTTCTATTGGACCGGCAAGCGGCAATGTCATTGCGATTGAGGCAGACGCGCAGATTCTGTGAACTGGCTTTCTATCCGATGAAAACCGTCGAGGCGGGCTGCGTTCGGCCTCCAGCCGAAATTCCGGCCGGCAGTTCGTCCGGCACCGGGGCAGGCCATATTGGATCGTCGCAGTGGCCAAGCGGCGTCAGGAGTCCAGGACGGCCCGTCGCAATAATCTCTCCGATGATCGGCATAATGTTGGTTTAGCCATATTGCCATGCAGCATTGCGAGTTGATCGAGGTTAACCTCCTTGCAAAAGCAGGGGATTATTCGCCATGCCAAGCCTGTATATCTCGCCTGCCGGGTCCGGGGACAAAAGCGGCAGCGACATAAACAATGCAGCGTCGATCGGTTCGCTCAACACGCTGATCGGAGGGGCGGGGCCGGGTGGCGAGGTGCTGCTGCTGGCCGACCAGGGCGACTACAACGTTACTGGCATTCTCGCGCTCACCCGCGGGGGGGCGGAGGGCCAGCCAGTAGTCGTGCGCGGCATCGATTCCGGCGGCAATGCCATGGCCGCGCATTTCACCGGCTCGCGCCCGCCCGATTGGCAAGCGGGCGATGCCTCCGGCAATGAGCTGTTCAAACTCGGCACGGGCGCCGACAATCTTGAATTCCGCGACCTGCGAATCGACAATGTCGGCACGGCCTTCCGCGTCACCGCCGATCTCAGCAATCTCCACATCGAGGGCGTCGACGCGAACAATGTCCGCCGCTTCTTCGAGGATTATTCCAGCGCGCCGTCGGGTACCGCGACAATCACCGGACTGACGATCCGTGACGTCGACGTGCGGGGCTTCTCCAGGGCCGCGATCCGCCTCCAATACGATACCAACGACGTTGTGATCGACAACGTCACGGCGGACATGGCCGGGCAAACCGGCGACGACCTGCCCGAAGGCGTCCATCTCGACGGCACCGTCCACAACGTCACGCTCAGCCAGGTGGCGATGGAGAATGTCCAAAGCACCGCCGGCGCCTATTTCAACGGCGACGGCTTCGCGAGCGAGCGCGGAGCCTATGACGTGCGCTTCATCGACACCGTAGCGCGCGGCAACAGCGACGGCGGCTACGACCTCAAGTCGAGTGACACCGTGCTCCTCCGCGCGCTCAGCGAGGAGAATGGCCGCAACTATCGGTTCTGGGGCGAGGCGACGCTGATCGACTCGGTCGGCCTGAACCCGGTGCTGCGCGGCGGGATCTCCGAGCAGAACCAGCTCTGGCTTGACGACGCCGCCAACGTCACCGTGATCGGCGGACGCTTTGACGATGCCGGATCGCGCACCAAGGTGATCTCCTCGCAGGGGCACCTCACCTTGCAGGACGTCGAGATCACCCGGTCCGAACTCTCGACGCTCGTCACCAGCGATTCGCTCCCTGGCCTCAGCGGCGCGGAGACGATCCGCGAAACGCTGACCGTCGATCAAGGCAGCGCGTCGCCTGGCGCGACCGACTATATCGCACTGCTGCCGCTGCCCGCCACGGCCACGGCGGACGTGCTGCTCGGCACCGCGGGTGACGACATCTTCCTTGTCGACAACACCGGCGACCGGATCACCGAAGCCGCCGACGCCGGGTTCGACCGGGTCGAGACGACGCTCGACAGCTACACGCTCGCCGGCAATGTCGAGGAGCTGATCCGTCGCGGCGCCGCCGATTTCACCGGCAATGGCAACGCGCTCGCCAACACGATGATCGGCGGCGCGGGCAGCGACACGCTGGGCGGGCTCGCCGCCAATGACGACATTGCCGGCAATTCGGGCGACGATTCACTCGCGGGCGGCAATGGCGAGGATCTGCTCCGGGGCCAGTCCGGTGCCGACATGCTGCTCGGCGGCTGGCAGTCGGATTGGCTCGACGGCGGCACGGGTGCGGACCGCCTGGTCGGCGACCAGGAATGGCTGAGCAGCCAGGGCGCCAACGACCGGCTCGACGGCGGAGACGATGCCGACCTGCTGATCGGCGATGCGACCAATATCTATGACAGCGGCAAGGGGGGCAGCGACCGGCTGACCGGTGGCACGGGCGACGACATTCTGATCGGCGACGGTGACGTGATGACGGATAGCGCCAAGGGTGGCGCCGACACGCTGGACGGCGGCGACGGCAATGACTGGCTCTATGGCGACGGCCGAGCATCGACCGCGACGGTGGTTGGCGGCGCCGACAAGCTCTATGGCGGCGACGGCACCGATCACCTGGTAGGAGGCGGCGGCAACGACCTGCTCGAGGGAGGCGCGGGCGCCGACTGGTTCGTGTTCGCGCCCGGCTCCGGCGCCGATGAGATCACCGACTTTACGCCCGGCGCAGACCATATCGATCTCAGCGCCTTCGACATCGCTTATGAGCAGCTCAGTTTCGCCACGAGTGCGGGCGGCGTTCGCATTTCCATGGGTACCGACAGCATCTTCGTGCGCGGCGCGCAGGAGCTTTCTCCCAATGATTTCGTCTTCGGCTGACGTCCCCTCGGAAGGCCGCCGAACCACTCCCGAGCCAGGGCTCGGCGGCCGTCTCGATCGCCTCGCCGCGCGGAGGCACCCCGCACGGCTGGCGAGGCTCAGCCGAAGATGAAGTCCGCCTGATCGAGCGCGGCGACGCCACGCACGAAGATCGTGTCGGTGCCGCCCAGCTGGATCGTCACGCCCGCGCTGCTCGTGGTGAAGTGCAGCGCCTCATAGGCGATGTCGAAGGCGCTGAGATCGATATGGTCGGCCTCGGCGCCGCCGCGGGTGAAATCGGTGATCTCGTCGGCGCCGGAGCCGGGCGCGAAGACGAAGCGGTCCGCGCCCGCGCCGCCGGTCAGCTTGTCCGCCCCGCCCCGCGCGCCAGCCGCCATGTTCACCGCGTCGCCGTACAGCACGTCGTTGCCGAGCCCGCCGATCAGCGTGTCCGCGCCGCCGATCCCGCTCGCCGTCATGTTCATTCCGTCGCCGATCAATATGTCGTCGCCATCGCCGCCATCGAGCGTGTCCCTGGCGGCAAGCGACGAGACCCAATCGGTATCTCCGATCAGAAGGTCGTTGCCCGCGCCACCATATAATCGGTCGGTCTGCTGCCCGCCGTACAGCGTGTCGCCACCGTCATCGCCGTAGAGCGTATCCTCGTTCTTGCCGCCATCGAGCCGGTCGACGCCGACGCCTCCTCGCAGCGTGTCGTTGCCGTCGTCGCCGGAGAGCGCGTCGTCGCCGTCGCCGCCGGTCAGCACATTGGCGCCGGCGCTGCCCAACAGCACATCCGCAAAGGCCGAGCCCTGCGCATTCTCGATACTGAGCAACTTGTCGCCCATGGCATCACCACCGCTCGCGGTCTGGGCACGCAGGTTGACCAGCACCCCGCCGAGCGAGCCGGTATAATCCACGGTGTCCGATCCCGTGCCGCCGTCGAGCACATCCCCGCCCGCCCCGCCACGCAACATATCCGCGCCGTCTCCGCCGGCCAGCCGATCCTCACCACCGCTGCCAACGATGAAATTGTCGAGCGCATTGCCGGTCATCGTCGCGCCGATCGTCCCGGTATAGACCAGCTCCTCGATATTGGCGCCGAGCGTGTAGCTGGTCGCGGCGGTGCGGATGCGATCGCGCCCCTCTCCCGCCGCCTCGATCACCTGGTCGCCAGCCTCATAGACGATATAGAGGTCGTTGCCGGTGCCGCCGCGCATCACGTCGTTGCCGCCGCCGCCATCGAGCTGGTCGTCCCCTGCCCCGCCGACCAGCAGATCGTCGCCACCCCGCCCATAGAGGATGTCACCGAGCAGAGGATCATCGCTACCGGTGATGCTGTCGGAATAGTTGGAGCCGATCACGGTCTCGATGCCGACCAACCGGTCTCCCTCCGCCTCGCCGCCGTGATTGTCGTTGGTGGCAAGGTTCACATTGATCGCGGCGGACTTGGTATAGTCGACCTGATCGCGCCCCGCCCCGCCGTCGAGCAGGTCCGCGCCCGCGCCGCCAACCAGCTTGTCGTCGCCATCGAGACCGTAGAGCGCGTCGTCCGACGCCTTGCCGTAGAGGCTGTTATCGAGCGCGTTGCCGGTGCCGATAAAGCTACCACTGCCGCTATAGCTGAGATCCTCGACACCATCGGCGAGCGTCAGCGAGGACAGGCTCGTACGCACGATGTCGAGCCCGCCGCCGATCGCCTCGATCACCTGGTCGCCGGCATTGTCGACTACATAGGAGTCGTCGCCCGTGCCGCCGATCATCACGTCCGCGCCCGCGCCGCCGTCCAGCGCGTCGTTGCCCGCGCCGCCCTCGAGCCGGTTGGCGTTCGCGTCGCCCGTCAGCGTGTCGGCGAAGGCGCTACCCACCAGGCCTTCGATCCCGGCGAGGCTGTCACCCTGCGCATCGCCGCCCGACAGGATATTGGTCGCCAAATTGACCTTCACGCCCGCGGCGCTGCCTGCATAGACCGCAATGTCGAAACCGCCGGCACCGTCCAGCCGGTCACCCCCCGCGCCGCCGTCCAGGATCTGGTCCGCCCCGTCGCCGACGATCGTATCGACGAAGCCGGTACCGATAAAATGCTCGATCCCGTCGAACCGGTCGCCCTCCGCTTCGCCGCCGCTGCTCGCGCCGGTCTGGAGGTTGATCGAGATGGCACTCGCATTGGCGCTATAGTCGACCGTATCGACACCGGCCCCGCCGATCAGCATATCGGCGCCCGCGCCGCCCTGGAGCAGATCGTCGCCGCCGCGCCCGTCGAGCCGGTCTGCGCCCGCGCCGCCGTACAATGCCTCGGCAGCATCCACTCCGGCCAGCGAATCGTCGAACGCCGAGCCGACCAGCGCCTCGATGCTCGTCAGCCGGTCGCCCGCCGCATCGCCGGTGCCGCCCTGCACCGACAGAGCCAGGTCGACCTGCACCGCCGCCGCCGAGCCCGAATAGTCGGCGGTATCGAGGCCATCGCGCCCGTCGATCAGGTCCGCGCCCTTGCCGCCGACCAGCCGGTTGTCGCCCGCATCGCCGTTCAGCACATCGTCGAACGCCGACCCGATCACGCCCTCGATCGCAACAAGGCTCACGCCGTCCGAAGCCGTGCCCGTTGTCAGGTCCGCCGTCACGGCGCCTGCGCGGGTCGAAAAGTCGGCGACATCGACGCCCGCCCCACCGTCGAGCCGATCCGCTCCGCCATTGCCGACCAGCCGGTCGTCACCGGCAGCACCCGACAGCACATTGGCCGCGCCGTCGCCGACCAGCACATCGCCAAAACCGCCGCCGACCAGATTCTCGATTCCCGTCAGCACGTCACCCTGGGCATCGCCGCCGCTGCCGGTGCCGCCCAGCACCGCGTTCACCGCTGCGCCGCTCGCCGAATAATCGGCCGTGTCTATCCCGCCGCCGCCAGTCAGCCGGTCCGCACCTGCGCCGCCGACCAGCACATTGTCGAAACCGTCGCCGCTCAGCACATCGTCGAAGCCCGAGCCGATCAGCCGCTCGACCCCCTGGAGCCGGTCACCCTGGGCATCGCCGCCAATCCCGGTGCCGGCGACAAGGTCGACCGTCACCGCACCGCCACTGCCCGAATAATCCGCGCTGTCGAACCCGGCGCCGCCGATCAGCGTGTCGGCACCTGCGCCGCCAATCAGCAGATCGTCGCCGCCGCGACCGTCGATCCGGTCGTCGCCCGCACCACCGCCGATCGAGTCCGCGCCGTCATTGCCCGACAGCGTATCGGCAAAGCCCGAGCCGAGCACCGCCTCTATCCCGATCAGCCGATCACCCGCCGCCTCACCGCCGCTTGCCGCGCCATTGGCGAGATCGACGACCACCGCTGCGCTGCTGCTGCCATAGTCCACCCAATCGAACCCGGCGCCCCCGTCGAGCAGATCCGCGCCCGTACCGCCATCCAGCATGTCGTCGCCGGCACCGCCCGAAAGCACATCGTCCCCCACGCCGCCGAACAGCCGGTTCGCGCCCGCATCGCCCGTAAGGACATCGGCGAAGGCCGAACCCTCGACTCCCTCAAACCCGTCGAACAGGTCGTCCTCGGCATCCCCGCCGCTGGCGGTGAGGCGCAGCAGGTCGATCCGCACCCCGGCGGCGCTGCCGGCATAGCTGAGCAGGTCTTGCCCCGCGCCGCCGACCATGATGTCCCGCCCTGCGCCGCCTTCGACATGGTCGTCGCCGCCATCGCCGACCAGCATGTCGTCGCCCGCGCCACCTGCGAGCCGATCATCGCCCGCCCCGCCGCTCAGCATGTCGCGTCCGTCGCCCCCCGCCAGCGCATCGGCCGCCGCCGTGCCCGCCAGCAGGTCGTCGCCAGCGGTGCCCGCCATCGCCGCGACGCGTTGCCCGGTCAGGGTCAGCACCGATCCAGTGCCACGCTGCGACTGGATTGTGCCCGGCCCGGTGACGAGTCCGAAATCCTCGACCACCAGCCTGCCGTTCCTCTCCGCCAGGTTGAACAGCTTCGGCGACCCGGGGTCGGAGAAGAGCGCCCCGTCGATCGTCGCACTCGCGCCTTCGGCCAGCCAGATATGCTCTCGATTGCCGCCCGCCAGCGGCGCGCCCGCGTCGAGGCTGACGATATTGCTCAGCTGCGCGCCGGTGCCCCACAGCCGGATGTTGCGACCGTTGCCCGAGACGATCGCGCCGTCGACGACGATGTTATCGCTCTTCAAGTCGAGCCCGCCATCGCTGTTGCCCGTGG
Organism: Sphingomonas mali NBRC 15500; assembly: GCF_001598415.1. GTDB lineage: Bacteria > Pseudomonadota > Alphaproteobacteria > Sphingomonadales > Sphingomonadaceae > Sphingomonas > Sphingomonas mali. Next base: position 65,884 of record NZ_BCYX01000008.1, on the reverse strand, counting down.
CGATTACGTCGCGCAGCGTGATGTCATAGGTACCGCGCTCGGTCGCGAAGCCGTCGCCGTTGCGATAGTCGTTCACCGTGTCGAGCGCGTTGCGCATGGCGACACGATCGATCGTCACGTCGTGCGCGGTGCCGGTGATGTGGACGCCGATCGCGAAATTGTCGCCGTCCTGGAACTGGCTATCGCCGCGCACATCCTCGATCAGCACGTCGTTGCTGTCGTATTGGATGCGGATCGCGCCCTTGGAATAGCCATTCACCGCGACGTCGCGAATCGTCAATCCGGCGATCGTGGCGCTGGCATTGGCCCCCGAGACCATATCGTCGAAGAAGCGGGCGACGTTCGTCGCGTCGACATGCTCGATCGTCAGGTTGTGCACATCCGCGCCGACGCGAACGACCGTGCCGACATTCTCGAAGGCCAGATCGCTGAAGCGCAGATTGTCCGCACCACTCAGCAGCCGGAATATTTCCTCTCCCGGAGGGTTCGCCGGGTCGAAGGGCTCGGGCCGCGTGCCGGTGATCGTCGCCGCCATCGCATTGCCCGCGCTATCGACCCCACGGATCGTCACCGGCGCGCTCGCCGTCCCGCCCGCGACGATCGCCAGCGCGTCGAGCGGCGCGATATAGGCCCCCTGGTCGGCGAGCAGCAGCACCTGCCCGCCCGGTCCCGCCGCCGCGATGAGCTGCGGCAGATCCTTCAGCGTCGCGGCGTTCGCGGCGCTCGAGCCGTCGCCCGAACCGCTACCGGTCGGCGAGATGTAAAGGGTAGGCATGGCAAGGCTCCCGTCATAAGCCCCAAAACGTAACGCCCCACCGAAACCCAATCGTCGACACAGCGCCGCCCCGGCGTCGCGCACAGGCTCGAAGCTCGCGCCGCGGTGCACCTCGGGAAGCTGCCCCCTTTAGTCGCATCAGACAGCCCGCGACGGCGCCCGGGTCAACCATATGCTGCGTCCGCGAAAGCCGAATCGCCCCTTTGCTCCGACGACCGGAACCGCTGGCGCCTTCGCTCCCCAGGCTTTGACCGCTACCAAGGTCGACAAGTCAGATTGCTGCACCGCGAAAGCAATGCAGCGACTGTGAGTAGGAGGCGCATGTTCTAGGCCAACCTGCTGCACACTAAAGATTGTCTACGCCTGAGGAACCCGATCGGAGACCCGCCGTGCAGCAGGACCTGTCCCTCGGTACGTCCCGACCGCCCGCGGACACCGGGCTCGACGCCTTCGTCCTGATCCTCGCCATGCACCGCGTCGCAGCAGACTCGGCAGAGCTGCGCCACAGCCTCGGCCATGCCAACCCTGTCACGGCGTCCGATCTGGTCCGCCTGGCAAAGCGCATCGACGGGGTCCGCGCCCGTGCCACGACCGGCGATTTCGAACGGTTGAGACGCCTTCCCATGCCGGTGATGGCTAGCGGCACTGAGGGCTGGTTCGTGATCGGCCGCGTCGGCGAGGATGCCGTGGCGATCCAGCGTCCCGGCGCCGCGATCGAGCGCTGGGACCGCGCCACGCTGGAGGCCCGGTGGACGGGCACGCTGCTCCTCGTCGCCACCCGCGATTCCGCGCAGGTTGCCGCGTCCGCCTTCGACATGACCTGGTTCATTCCCCAGATCGTCAAATATCGAAAGCTGATCGGCGAGGTCCTGCTGATCACCCTCGCGCTCAACCTGCTCGGTCTCGCCGCGCCGCTCTTCTTCCAGAACGTCGTCGATAAGGTGCTGGCGCACAACAGCCTGGCAACGCTGCAGGTGCTCAGCCTCGGGCTCGTGCTGGTCTCGCTCTGGGAAGTCGCGTTCGGCTGGCTGCGCACCCGGCTCTATTCGGAGACCAGCCAGAAGCTCGACGTCGAGCTGGGCAGCCGCCTCTTCCGCCACCTGCTCCGCCTGCCGCTAGCCTATTTCGAGAATCGCCGCGTCGGCGACACCGTTACCCGTATCCGCGAACTGGAGACGGTGCGCGAATTCATGACCGACGCCTCGCTCACCGTGCTGGTCGATCCGTTGTTCACGATCGTCTTCCTCGTCGCGATGTTTCTCTACTCGCCACTCCTCTTCGTCATCGTCGCGCTCACCCTCCCCGCTTATGTGATCGTCTCGCTCCTCGTCACCGGTCCCTTGCGTCGCCGGCTCGACGAGAAGTTCGCGCGCGGCGCCGCCAACAACGCACTGCTCGTCGAGAGCGTCTCGGGCATGCAGACGCTCAAGGCAGCCGCGGTCGAGCCGCAATGGCAGGACCGCTGGGAACGCCAACTCGCCGCGTACAGCGCCGCCAACCAGCGCGTGATCAACCTCGGCAATTCGGGCAGCCAGGCGGTCCAGCTCATCTCCAAGCTAAGCCTCGCCGCGATTCTGTTCTTCGGCGCGCAGCAAGTGATCGCCGGTGCGCTGACCATCGGCGGGCTGGTCGCCTTCAACATGTTCGCTCAGCGCGTTTCCGGCCCCGTCATCCGCATGGCGCAGCTCTGGCAGGACTTCCAGCAGGTCCGCCTTTCGGTCCAGCGGATGGGCGACATCCTCAATACCGGCGCGGAGCCCGGCGCCGGATCGCGCACCGCTTTGCCCGTGCTCGCCGGTCATGTCCGCTTCGAGAATGTCCGTTTCCGCTATGCCGCCGACGGCCCCTGGACATTGGACGACATCAGCCTCGACCTGCCTGCCGGCGCCACGCTCGGCATCGCCGGCGCCTCGGGATCGGGCAAGTCGACGCTCACCAAGCTGCTCCAGCGCCTCTATCTGCCGGCAAGCGGCCGCGTGCTGGTCGACGGCGTCGATCTCGCGCAGATCGATCCTGCCTGGCTGCGCCGCCAGATCGGCGTGGTGCTGCAGGAGAATATTCTGTTCAACCGCTCGATCCGCGAGAATATCGCGCTTGCCGATCCCGCCATGCCGATCGAGCGAGTGATGACCGCCGCCCGCCTCGCCGGCGCGCACGACTTCATCCTGGCGCTGCCGCGGGGCTATGACACGATCGTCGAGGAGCGCGGCGTCAACTTCTCGGGCGGGCAACGCCAGCGTCTCGCCATCGCCCGCGCGCTGATCACCAACCCGCGCATCCTGATCCTCGACGAGGCGACCTCGGCGCTCGATGCCGAGAGCGAAGAGATCGTCCAGCGCAATCTCAAGGCGATTGCCGCCGGCCGCACCGTGCTGATCATCGCGCATCGCCTCTCCGCGATCCGCCAGTGCGACCGAATCCTGACGCTCGACAAGGGGCGCATCGTCGAGAGCGGCACGCATGACGAGTTGCTCCGTCTCGGCGGCCGCTATGCCGCGCTCCACCATCGCCAGATCGGCGTTCAGGCGGGGGCCGCGGCATGAACGCTCTCGCCCGTCACTGGGCTGCCGTTCGCGATGCGCTCGACAATGAGCGCGCGCGGTCGCGCCGGGTTCTGCACACCGAGGAGGCCGACTTCCTTCCCGCCGCGCTCGAAGTGGTCGAGCGCCCGGTGTCGCCGACCGCGCGGGTCACGGCCTGGCTCTTGCTCGGCCTCCTCGCTGTCGCGCTGCTCTGGCTGGTCCTTGGCCGGGTCGACGTCGTCGCCTCGGCGCCGGGCAAGCTGGTTCCCGCCGACGACGTCAAGCTGATCCAGCCCGGCGCGGCTGGGATCGTCCACGCCATATTGGTTCGCGACGGCCAGGGCGTCCGCGCCGGCCAGCCGCTGGTCGAGTTCGACCCCACCGTTTCAGATGCCGACACGGCGCAAGCCAGCAAGGCGCTGGAGACCGCCCTGCTCGACGCCGCGCGGCTGCGCGCTGTGCTTTCCGCGGTCGACGGCCAGGGTCTGCGGTTCACACCGCCCGCCGGAACCACAGCCGAAGTCGCGGACACCCAGATCGCGCTCGCCCGCGCCCAGCTCGCCGACATCCAGGCGACCGGCCGGACGCACGCCGCCGACACCCTGGTCGCCACCGCCGCCCGTGCCGAGGCGCAGATCCAGGCGGCCAAGCTCACCGAGACCCTCCCGCTGCTCGACGAGCAGATCGCCGCCAACGAGAAGCTGCTCGAAAAGGGCTATGTCTCGAAGCTCCGCGTGATCGAGATGCGCCGCCAGCGCCTCTCCGCCGCGCGCGACCGCGACGCCGCCCTCGCCACGGCACGCAAGGCGGAGGCGCAGATCGCGGTGGCCGGCGGCAATTCGAGCCAATCCACCGCCGAGGCGCGCGCCCGCGTCCTCACCGATCTCGCCAAGGCCGAGAGCGACGCGAGACTGCGCAAGGAGGAGCTCACCAAAGCCACCAAACGCAGCAGCCTCCAGCGCCTGGTCAGCCCGGTCGACGGCACGGTCACGCAACTGGCCGTCCACACTGTCGGCGGCGTAGTCGAGGCGGCCAAGCCGATCATGGTGATCGTGCCCGCGCGCGGGGCGCTGGTCGCCGAAGTGGCAATCGCCAACAAGGACGTCGGCTTCGTCGCTGCCGGCCAACCGGTCGCGCTCAAGATCGAGGCCTTTCCTTTCACGCGCTATGGCGCAGTGCAGGGCAGGCTCGAGCAGATCAGCTCGGACGCGATACAGGACGAGAAACGCGGACTGATCTACACCGCGCGGGTGACGCTGGACCGTGCGACGATCCAGCGGGATGGCGCAACGGTCGCCCTCACCCCCGGCATGGCGGTCACCGCCGACATCCGCACCGGCCGCCGCTCGCTCGCCTCCTATCTGCTGAGCCCGATCGACGAGATCAGCACGACGGCCGCGCGGGAGCGCTAACGCCTTTTACATACACGCCAGTTGCAAATCCAAGCTTACGACGAGGGTTCGCTTCCCTTCACCCGCTCCGATCCTCAATCTCAGTTGGGGCGGCCGATTCGAGGTACCATCCCCCGTCGCGGTATGGCCGAGGGTGGCCTCAGCGTTTTCCGGCATCGATCCGGGCTGGTGAACGGACGACCGCTTTCCGGTTGCCCTCGGGAGAGGCGGCAGGTTGTCGCTCATGTAGGTGCGCATCAGCCGTTTTGGGGCGCAACCGGCCGAGCCGAGACTCGATCGTGTTGAGACTGAGATGGGTGACAATCGGAGTCCGAAGAGAGGCTGCCTGCGGCGGCATACGAGACGCACTCGAGTTCGTACTTAGACAACTGGCGCGTTCGCGCGACGGAGGACAGATGGCCCATGCTCCGATGTCCCTGGGTAAAACCTTGGTTCAGTCCGCATTTGCGCGTTGCGGCTACAGGATCGTAAGGACCGATCCTGGCGCGCAGTATCGACCAACCTCGGCCGATGCGCGCAACGCCGCGGACTTGCTCCAGAAGATCCTTCCGGTGGTGCAGCACAATGCGCTGACCGGAGAATGGCCGACGCCGGCATTTCTCGAGCATTATTTCGACGCAAGCCGCCTTGCGATGGCCCGCCTTCTGCTTGATCGATGCGATGCGGAAGAGGTCGACATTGCCGGCAAGCGAGTGTTGGACATAGGATGCCATGCGGGGTGCCTGTTGCGCCTCATGCGGGCACGATATCCGGATTCCTCGCTCTTCGGATGCGATGTCAGTGACGTAAAGCTGGCGATGGCCAAACGGGCCTGTCCCGATGCCGAACTGTTCTTCAGCGCGCTGTCGGACCTTCCCGAGTCATCGAGCTACGACGCGGTGTTCCTGATGGAAGTGCTTGAACACACGGTGGATCCCGAAACGGTCGTCAGGCGCTTGCTCGATATCGTGTCAGCCACCGGCACGCTCATATTGACGGTGCCCGATGGGCGGGAGGACCACCTTCCCGCCAAGGAATATCATTCGGAATTCGAATCCTATGCGGGCCATATCAACTTCTGGAGCCCGGAAAGCTGGCGCTATTTCCTCGCCCGGATCGCGCCAGAACGGACGCTCCGCACGGGCCAATTGCCGACGGGACATTTATTCGCCGCGCTGAGCACGAAAAACGCGATCCGGTAAACCTGTGCTCGGGTACCCCATTCCGGCGCGTGAGAGAGCCCGCTCGGTCTTCGGGCCTAGCCGCGGTTGCGTCGTCGCCACTATTGGGGCGACGGACTCGGGGTCGCGCGTCGGAAACTGCCCTTGGGTTGCGGCACGCCGCTGACGGTAAAGGTGCCGCCCGGGACCAGCGTGATCACATACTCGCCCTGGTCGTCGCAGGTCACCAGCCATACCGGCCGACCCTCGTTACGTGGCTTTTCGACGATCGAGACGATCTTCTTGCACGTGTAATCGGCGTCGTAGATCGCGCGGAACAAGGCGACGCGCTGCTGCACCGTATTGAGCGCGCGGAATTTGACCTCGACCGGGTCGGGTGTTGCCGGGGCGGCCGGCGCCGCGGCGTTGCCGCCGACACCTCCGCCGCTACAGCCGGCAAGCAAGATCGCGGGCACCAGCATCATCGCACCGACCTTCATCGCTCGTCTCCTTCTGCTATCGTGACAACACATGGGCGGCCGTCGCGTGCCATCCCTCTATCGCGAGCGTGCCGCCGGCATAAGCGACGTCCTCGGTAACCTCGGCGGTGCACCAGGACGGCATGACGATCGCGGCAAGCTCAGCATCGTCGTCCGCAGATATCTCCGCCAGGATCAGTCCGGCCAGCGCGCCCTCGAACACGTCGATCGCGAACCCGCCGCCAACGTCGTGCCGCCGTTTGACCAGCACGGCCGCCGGCAGCGCCGCCAGCGCGCCATATTCAGCCGCGTCGAGATAGATGTTGGTCATCGGGCGCGACGACAGGCCTGTACCGAGATATTTCTTGCCGAGCTTGCATACCACCGATCCATCGGGCGCCGTCACGCGGCGCAACCGCAAGCCGGTGCCGGGCAGATAGCGATCTTCGATCAGCCGCGCCGCCGCCGCATCGAGCGCGGGCGCCAGCGCGGGGTCGACGAGGAAGCGCCGCTCGCGTTCGACGACGCTATATTTCGGGATGTGTCGCGCGGTCAGATGCCGTCCGCGACGACCTCTCGGCCCGCCGCCTCCAGCCGCGCCGTCAAGTCGGCGATGGTAGTGTCGACCAATGCCTGATCGGGGCTCCGCACCACGAAGTTCGCACCGACGCGGCCGTCGCGAAAGAACGGATAGCTGCCGATCGCAACGCCTTCATGCGCCTTTTCCGCCTCGCGTAGGATATCGGCCACTTCGCTTTCGGCCACCCAGCAGCCGATCGTGCGGCTGATCACCGGACGCCCGCCTTCGAGCGTGCCGGTCAGCGCGTCGAGCATGCCCGCGGTAATGTGCGGCACGCCCGCCATGATGAAGACATTGCCGATACGAATGCCGGGGGCGCCCGATACGCGATTCTCGATCAGCTCGGCGCCCTCGGGCACGCGCGCCATCCGTTTGCGCGCTTCGGTCAGGCCGCCGCGGCTTTCATAATAGCGTTCGAGCGTGGCGAGCGCCTTGGGGTGATAGGTAACGCCCACACCCAGTGCCTCGGCGATCGCATCGACGGTGATGTCGTCATGCGTCGGGCCGATCCCGCCGGTGGTGAAGAGATAGTCGTTGCGCGCACGCAGCTGGTTTACCGCCTCGACGATCGCCGCGGTGACGTCGCCGACCACCCGAACCTCGGCCAGCCGGATACCCTGGACATTGAGCCAGGCGGCGATCTGCGCGACATTCTTGTCCTGGGTGCGCCCCGACAGGATTTCGTCGCCGATCACGACAAGCGCCGCGGTCCAGATCCTCTCATTCGCTTGGCCGGTCATGGGATCAGCGATAGCCTCGCAAAATCGGCGCGTCATCGTTATATCGTTCGCCATGACCGAATATGTGACTGTCACCAGCGACATGAACCTCGCGCGCAATGGCGCGATCAAGCTCTATGGCCGCGACGCGTTCGACGGCATGCATCGTGCCGGGCGCCTTGCCGCCGAGACGCTCGACATGCTGGTGCCGCACGTCGTGCCGGGCGTGACCACCGCCGAGCTCGACGATTTGATCCGCAATTTCATGATCGCCGGCGGCGCCGCGCCCGCGACGCTCGGCTATCGCGGCTATACGCATTCGAGCTGCATCTCGATCAACCATGTCGTCTGCCACGGCATCCCGTCGGACCGCCAGCTCAAGGACGGCGACATCGTCAATATCGACGTGACCCCATTGCTCGACGGATGGCACGGCGACACCAGCCGGATGTACCTGGTTGGCGACAATGTGCCGATCAAGGCGAAGCGGCTGGTCGACGTGACCTATGAATGTCTGATGCTCGGGATCGAGCAGGCCAGACCGGGCAACACGATGGGCGATGTCGCGCACGCCATCCAGACGCATGCCGAGCGCCATCGCTTTGGCGTGGTGCGCGATTTCTGTGGGCACGGCGTCGGCAAGCTGTTCCACGATGCGCCCGAGGTCGTTCATGTCGGTCGCCCCGGTACCGGCCCCGAGCTCAAGCCGGGCATGATCTTCACGATCGAGCCGATGATCAACATCGGCAAGCCCGACGTGAAATTGCTCGACGACGGCTGGACCGCGGTGACCCGCGATCGCTCGCTGTCGGCGCAGTTCGAACATTCGATCGGTATCACCGAGACCGGCTGCGAGATCTTCACCGCCAGCCCCAAGGGGTACGACCGGCCGCCTTACTGATGGATGATCTAGCGCTTTACTGGCGCAGGATTTTTTCCATAGGCCGGCCGTTCGCGAGCTCATCGACCAGTTTGTCCAGGTAGCGGATTTCGCGCATCAGCGGCTCATCGATATTCTCGATGCGCACGCCGCAGATCGTACCGGTGATCGCAGATCGTGCAGGATTGAGGCCGGGCGCGCGGGCGAAGAAATCCTCGAAACTCGTATTACGCGCCAGCTCTTTGGCCAATCCTTCGCGGGTATAGCCGGTCAACCAGCATATGATCTCGTCGACTTCGGCTTGCGTTCGCCCCTTCCGCTCGGCCTTGGCGATGTAGTGGACGTACACGCTCGCGACGCTCGTCGCATAAATGCGATGCGGCATTGCCTATTCCGCTTTCGCCGCGTCGATTGCTCTCTGGCTGCGCACGAACGGGTAAGCGAGCTGCTTGAGATACCCCTGCGGCATCTTCTCCGGGATGCCATAGCCCTGCGGCCAGCGGCCCGCCGGCAGATGGAACGTCCCGAACAATTTGTCCCAGAGCGGAAAGTGGATCGCGAAATTGACGTCGACCGCTTCGGCTTCGAGGCCGTGGTGCCAATGGTGGAAACGCGGCGTCACCATGAAATGGCCGAAGCGGTCGAAATCGCCCTTCAGATTGGCGTGGACCAGCCCCGAATAGATGTACACCAAGGCGACATAGGCCTGCATCACCGAGGGCAGAAAACCGAAGGTCAGCAAGGGCAACGAGGTCACGCTGCGCAGCAGGATGATCTCGACGAAATGCATCCGCGCGCCGGCCAGCCAGTCCATCGCCTTGGCCGAATGATGGACCGCGTGGAATCCCCACAGGAACGGCACGCGGTGGAAAGCGCGGTGAAACCAATATTGCACGAAGTCGGTCAGCAGCATCGCTTCGACAAACTGCAGGACCCAGGGCTGCCCGCCGATCGCCGCGCGGATGCCGGCGAGCGACACGGTGTTGGCGTTGATGATGCTCGACGGGGCCAGCGCGAGATAGGTGAAGACCTGCACGAGCATCGAGCTCAGCAGATAATAGAACAGGTCCTCGCGCCACTCGGTGCGGAACAGGCGCTGGTCCCTATTGTGCGGCCAGAACCGCTCGATCGGCGCGAACATCAGCCCTGCGGCGATCAGGTTCACGACGAAGAAGTCGACCCCGAAGAATATGCCCCAATCGTGCGTCTCGCGCGGCGAGACATTGGCGCCGCCGAGCAACGCCGCGGCAATGCCGATCGCGAGCGCGGTAAAGCCGATCGCCTTCTTCGTCCGCAGCATCAGGCTGAGCAGCGCCAGCGCATAGCTGGAGATCAGCACGGCATGGACGACAGGCCGGAACCACAGGGTCTTCTCGACCGCCTGCAGCTCAGGCGTCGCGAACCAGCCCGGCCAGCGCAACGCAACGACAAGGCCGAAGCCGGCGATCGCCAGGACGAGGGCGAAGAAGCCCGAATACCAGCCGCTGCCGAAATTGCGGATCGCGACGGGCGCTTCGAGCTCGTCGCGCAAATGGTCGAGTGGATTGGCCATCGGTATCCCCTATCCCGATACGGTTAAGCACCCTCTACCACGCAGCCCCCCGCCGCGCTATCGACTGCCAGCGACTCTTCGAAGAAAGAGTATGGTGGAGGGGTAACGACATGCGGAGCTGGATCGCGTTGCTGGGAGCGGCCGTGCTGGCCGGATGCGGATCGTCGAGCGACAATTCGCCGGCGCCGTCGGGCGCGGTGGGCGCCGCGAAGATCGACTCCGCCTATCTGACCAGCGGCGGCAACGGCGCCGACTGGGCGATGACCGGATTCAATTACAACGAGCAGCGCTACAGCCCGCTGACCCAGATCAACGCCGGCAATGTCGGATCGCTCGGCCTGTCCTGGTATGCCGACCTGCCCGACGCGCGCGGTCAGGAATCCACTCCGGTGGTGATCGATGGGACGATCTACGTCACCGGGCCGTGGTCGAAGCTGTTCGCGTACGACGCCCTCTCCGGCAAGAAATTGTGGGACTACGATCCCGGCGTCGACAAGACCAAGGGCGTCCAGGCGTGCTGCGACGTCGTCAATCGCGGCGTCGCGGCGTGGAAAGGGAAGCTCTATCTCGGCACGCTCGACGGCCGGCTGATCGCGATCGACGCCCCGACCGGCAAGCCGCTGTGGAGCGTCCAGACCACCGACAATTCCAAACCCTATACGATCACCGGCGTGCCGCGCGTGGTGAAGGGCATGGTGATCATCGGCAATGGCGGCGCCGAATTCGGCGTGCGCGGCTATGTCACCGCCTATGACGCCGATACCGGCGCCAAGCGCTGGCGCTTCTACACGGTGCCCAACCCGACTCTCGCCGCCGATGGCGAGGCGTCCGACGCGGTACTCTCCAGGGCCGCGAACGCGACCTGGTCGGCGAACGGCCAGTGGAAGCAATCGGGCGGCGGCGGCACGGTGTGGGATTCGATCATCTACGATCCCGAGCTCGACCAGCTCTATCTCGGCGTCGGCAACGGCAGCCCTTGGAACCACGGCCTGCGGTCCGAGGGCCAGGGCGACAATCTGTTCCTGTCGTCGATCGTGGCGCTGAAGCCCGACACCGGCGAATATCTCTGGCATTATCAGGAGACGCCGGCGGAAAGCTGGGACTTCACCGCGACCCAGCCGATCATCCTCGCCGACCTCACCATGAACGGCCAGAAGCGCAAGGTGCTGATGCAGGCGCCGAAGAACGGCTTCTTCTTTGTCGTCGACCGCACCAACGGCAAGCTGATCAACGCCGGAAAATTCATCAAGTCGGTCAATTGGGCGGACAGCTACGACCTCAGGACAGGGCGGCCGAACGAGAATCCCGCAGCGCGCTTCTACAAGACCGGCAAGCCGTTCCTTGCGGTGCCCTCGGCGCTCGCCGCGCACAATTGGCAGCCGATGAGCTTCAACCCGAAAGCGGGCCTGGTCTATGTGCCCGCTCAGGAACAGGTCGGGCTCGCCTATATCCCGCCCGATGCCGCTAGCGGCACGCGCGAGCCGATCGGCTTCAACGTCGGTACCAATATGTCGGCCGGCATGTACCCGCACGACGCCAAGACCATCGGCGCGATCACCGCCGGCGCGACCGGCGCGCTGGTCGCCTGGGACCCGGTCGCCAACAAGGAGCGCTGGCGGGTCGATTATCCGACCCCGTGGAACGGCGGCACGATGACCACCGCGGGCAATCTGGTGTTCCAGGGCACCGCGCTCGGCGAGTTCCGCGCGTACGCCGCCGATAGCGGCAAGCAGCTCTGGGCCTATCCGACGCAATCAGGGATCATGGCCGGGGCCGCCACCTTCACGGTCAAGGGGCAGCAATATGTCGCGGTACTGACCGGGCGGGGCGGCGCGCTGCCGCTCTCCATCGGCTATGCGATTGGTGCCGCCAAGAACGTGCCCAACCTGCCACGCTTGCTGGTGTTCAAGCTGGGCGGAACGGCGCAATTGCCGACGCGCGTCGCGCTTCCGGCGGGCCCGTTCAATCCACCGCCATCGACCGCGCGGCCCGAACAGATCGCCACCGGCCAGCAATTGTTCGGCCGCTATTGCCAGGTCTGCCACGGCGCAAGCGCCGGCGGTGGCGGTGTTCTCCCCGATCTCCAGCGATCGGGTGTCCTGGCCGATGCCGATACCTGGAAGTCGATCCTGATCGACGGCGCGCTGGCGAAGAACGGCATGGTCAGCTTCGCCAAGGTGATGAGCCCGGAACAGGCGCAGCTGATCCGGCTTTATGTGATCGATGAAGCGAATTGGGCGAAGAAGAATTTGCCGCAAGGGGCGGCGGGGAAACCGGCGGGAAAGCCCTAGGCCGGACTTTCGAGTCTCCCCTCCCTGCTTGCAGGGAGGGGATTAAGGGGTGGGTTTAGCGACGGGCGAGGCTCGATGCCTCGTCCGGCGCTGTTTTGGCGATCGACCAATGAGTCTTTTGAGCGCGCAGACGCGCGCACCCACCTGCTACCCCTCCCTTGCAGGGAGGGGAGCTTATGCCGGCGGGCACAGCACCCGCATCGCCTCAGCCGTTTGGGCGTCGGCCGGCAGGAAAGTTTCCAACGCAAGGTCGTCGAGCGTCAGGTCGATCGGCGAGCCGAACACGGTTCGCGCGCTGTAGAACGACAGGATGCGGTCGCCGCGCTGGTATCGGAACGGCACCGCGACCCCGGCGAAGTCGCGCGGCCGGACGTCCGACGCCGGGCCCTTGGGATAAAGCTCCATCTCTTCGCGCAACGCGATCAGCGTCGTGTCGCCGCTCTGCGCGATCTCGCGATCGAGCGCGCGCAGCAGAAAGCCCCGCCATTCGGCAAGATTGACGATATTCTTCGACACGCCATCGGGGTGGAGCGTCAGCCGCAACACGTTGACCGGCGGTTCGAGCAAGGCCGGATCGACACCCTCGATCAACGGTGCCAGCGCGCGATTGGCCGAGATCATCGTCATGTGACGATCGACGATCAGCGCGGGGAAAGGCTCGTGCGCGGTCAGCACCGTTTCGAGCGCCGCGCGTACCGCGTCGAGCGCCGGATCGGTGAGGTCGCGTTCGGGGAAAGCCGGTGCGAACCCCGCCGCCAGCAGCAGCGCATTCTGGTCGCGCCGCGGCACGTCGAGCTGCTCGGACAAGCGCAACAACAGGTCGCGGCTGGGCCGTGCGCGGCCGGTCTCGACGAAGCTCAGATGGCGCGCCGAAACATCGGCGTCGAGCGCGAGGTCGAGCTGGCTCACCCGCCGGCGCGCGCGCCAGTCACGCAGCATTGCCCCCACCTCACTCGCCATTTGCACCATGAACCATCCTTTCAACAGCCATCCTAACCGCGTCGCGACGACGCGCCATTACCTGTCAGGTAATTGGTTCGGCTGCGGCAATCCGCATCATGGCCTCACCAACCTCAAGGAGAACAGCCATGTACGCGATCACCGACCTCGCCCCCCGCCAGGCTCTCCGCCCGAGCCGCGGCCTGATCCCCACCCCCGATGGCGAGCAGCTTTACTTTGAGGATATGGGCCACGGCCCGACGCTGTTGTTCGTGCACGGCTGGACGATGAACACCGAATTCTGGGAGCGCCAGACCGCCGACCTGGTTCGTCAGGGACATCGCTGCGTCGCGTACGATCAGCGCGGCTGCGGGCGATCCTCGCCGGCTGTTGCCGGGCATGATCTGGATGGCCTGGCCGACGATCTCGCCACGGTGATCGAGCGGCTCGGACTCGATCGGGTGACGCTGGTCGCGCATTCGATGGCCGCCTGCCAGGTCGCGCGCTATCTATCGCGCCATGGCGTCGCGCGGGTGGCCGGGACAGTCCTGGTCGCCGGCACGGCGCCGGGCCTGTTTCCCGATCCGGCCAGCCGCACCGAGCCGCTTGCCGCGCAAGTCACCATGCTGATGGCCGACAGGCCAGCCTTTGTCGCGGCTATGGCCGAGCCGTTCTTCGCACCCGAGCAGGTGTCACCGCACCTGGTCGCCTGGGGCACCGGACTGGTGCTGCGCGCGACCTTGCATGCGGCGATCGAGCATACCCGCACCAACATCAACGCCGACGTCCGCGCCGACATGGCGGCATTCACGTGCCCGACCCTGATCGTCCATGGCAGCGCCGATCAGAGTTGCCCGCTGGAGCAGAGCGCCGAACTGGCGCATGCAATGATCCCGAATAGCGAGTTGCTGGTGTACGAAGGCGCCTCGCATGCGCTGCCGCTGACGCGAAGCGACCGTCTCTCTGCCGATATCGCCCGCTTCGTTCGCGGCTAGGCGATAGCACCGGCGCGTTTGAGTGCTTCCTGGAGCGCGAGTGTCGGCGCCACTGCGACGTCGGGGACGATCCCAGTCCCTTCCCAGTCCTTGCCGGTCGCCGGATCGATCGTCCGGCCGACCGGCAGGAACACCGCGAGTCCGCCGCCGATCCGTTCGAACCCGCCGAAATGGTTAGCGCCCGCGGTGGTTTCACCGACCAGGGTGGCGCGGCCGGTATGCTTGAAGGCGAGCGCAAGATGTTCGGCGGCGGATGCGGTCCGGGCCGAGGTCAGATAGAAGACCTTGGCGCCGAACAGCCGGGTCTCGTCGGCTTTGGGCACGACATAATGTTCGGTACGGACGATCCCGGGCGCCGCGCCGCTCGCCGGACGCATGAAAGCATCCTCGGCAAAGGGATTGCCGCGCGCCTTGGCGATCGACTCGACCATTTCCATCTGCACCAGTACTGCCGGCTTGGCGAAGAGATAGGGCAGTATCGCATTCATCTGCGCGACCCCGCCGCCGCCATTGTACCGGCAATCAATGATCACCGCCTTGGCCGTCGCATGCTCGCGCATGAAGCGATCGCTCGCTGCGGCGACGTCGGCATCATCGGGAAAGCCGGTGAAGCGGATATAGGCAACGTCCTTCGCGACCCAGCCGGCATCCTCGATCACCGCGCGGCGGGGCGGCTGCGGCCCCGTCGGCGCGCGCGGGGCCGGTGCGGTAGGCTGCGGCGCGGCCGTGCCTGCCGGCGGTTTGGGCCCATCATTGGGGCCGAGCATCGCCGCGGGTACGACACGCAGATGGCGGTCCGACGACACCGCCAACAAATCGGCGGTCAGCCGCTGACCGAGTTCGGCCGGGTCGGCGATATCCTTATAGGCACCGGCCGCCGCCTTTTGCCGCAGCATCGCGGCGTAGCGCTTGCCGATCTCGGGAATGACATAACCGGTCTCGAGCAGGTCGGCGAGCGCGAGCGTGGGGTCGGCGCGCGGCGCGTCCTCGAACGCACCGGCGCCACCGCTGCCCAACGCCGCGACCGCCGCCGCCGACAGCCCGAGAAAAGCCCGCCGATCCATATCCCGCTCCTTCGTTTACATCTGTAAGCGTAAGTGCTTATACATTTTGTCGGTCGGGTGTAAAGTGGCTAGAGAATGGGTATGACCACGCACACCGCCGCCAGTTTCGGTACCGCGCTCCGCCGCCTGATCGAGCATCTCGACGGCGCGCTGGAACAGGCATATCGCGACGACGGACTCGATTTCCGCCCGCGCTATACGCCGGTTGTCCGCGCGCTGGTCGCCGATGGGCCGCAGGGTATCCGCGCGCTCGCCGACCGGCTCGGCGTGTCGCATTCGGCGGTCAGCCAGACGGTGTCGCAAATGGCCGCCGCTGGGCTGGTCGCGGTGACGCGCGGCGAGGAGGATGCGCGCCAGCGAATCGTCGCGCTGACCCGCGCGGGCACCGCGCTGCTCCCCCGGCTGGAGGATCATTGGCGAGCCGCGCGCGCTGCCACCGCCTCGCTCGATACCGAAACCGGCGGCGTGCTGGTCGAGGTGATCAACCGTGCCAATGCCGCATTGGAAGCCCGGTCTTTCAGCGATCGGCTGGCCGCGGTGCGCACCGATCGTGCCGCACCAACGGGCAACCGAAACAGGGCTGCCTAATTTCGAGGCATTTGCTAGACCAGCGATAGCCCTCGCGCGGCCCAAGCCCTTCGCGCGGCGGTTCTGGCACGCTTCATGTAAGGCTGGTGCGTATATAACCCATAGGGCGAGAAACCGGGGGCAATTCCGCGTGAAGAAGATCGAGGCGATCATCAAGCCGTTCAAGCTGGACGAGGTGAAGGAGGCGTTGCACGAAGTCGGTGTCAGCGGCATCACCGTGACCGAGGCCAAGGGCTTTGGCCGCCAGAAGGGACATACCGAACTCTATCGCGGCGCCGAATATGTCGTCGACTTCCTGCCCAAGGTGAAACTCGAAGTGGTGGTCGAGGACGCCTTGGCCGAGCGTGTGGTCGAGGCGATCGCGCAAGCCGCGCAGACCGGCCGCATCGGCGACGGCAAGATCTTTGTCATGCCGGTCGAAACCGTGTTGCGCATTCGCACCGGCGAACGCGACGAGGCGGCGATCTAGGGCGGCGATCTGAAGAAGGACGGCCGACGCCCAACTTGAGCACCTATGTTATTTGACGCACCGCAACATAATGTGACAGCAGCGCTCACGCACGAGCAACATGATTCTCCGGTTCGCCGGATTTACGACTGAAAGAGAAAGGGTCTGGGGTTATGGCGACGACAGCCAGTGACGTTCTGAAGAAGATCAAGGACGAGGAGATCGAATGGGTCGACCTCCGCTTCACCGACCCCAAGGGCAAGTGGCAGCATTTGACCATGGTCTCGTCGGTCGTCGGCGAGGACGAGTTGACCGACGGCTTCATGTTCGACGGATCGTCGATCGAAGGCTGGAAGGCGATCAACGAGTCGGACATGATCCTGAAGCCGGATCTCGACGCGATCTATGTCGATCCGTTCTCGGCGACGCCGATGCTGATCCTGGTCTGCGACATCGTCGAGCCGTCGACCGGCGAGCTCTATGCCCGTGACCCGCGCTCGACCGCTAAGCGCGCCGAAGCCTATCTCAAGACCACGGGCATCGGTGACACCGTCTATGTCGGCCCCGAGGCCGAGTTCTTCATGTTCGACAACGTGCAGTTCGAAACGAGCTATTCGACGTCCTATTACAAGATCGACGATATCGAACTGCCGACCAATACGGGCCGCGAATATGAAGGCGGCAATCTCGGTCACCGCCCGCGCGCCAAGGGTGGCTATTTCCCCGTCGCGCCGGTCGACTCGGCGGTCGATATCCGCGGCGAGATGGTCTCGACCATGATCGAGATGGGCCTGCCGTGCGACAAGCACCACCACGAAGTGGCCGCCGCGCAGCATGAGCTCGGCCTGACCTTCGGCACGCTGACCCAGACCGCCGACCGCATGCAGATTTACAAGTACGTCGTGCACCAGGTGGCTCATGCCTATGGCAAGTCGGCCACCTTCATGCCCAAGCCGATCAAGGAAGATAACGGTTCGGGCATGCACACGCACTTGTCGATCTGGAACGGCAAGGAGCCGCTGTTCGCCGGCAACGGCTATGCGGGTCTGTCGGACATGTGCCTGTATTTCATCGGCGGCATCATCAAGCACGCCAAGGCGCTCAACGCCTTCACCAACCCGACCACCAACAGCTACAAGCGGCTGGTGCCGGGCTATGAAGCGCCGGTGCTGCTGGCCTATTCGTCGCGCAACCGCTCGGCGTCGTGCCGCATCCCGTACGGCACCGGCGCCAAGGCCAAGCGCGTCGAAGTCCGCTTCCCCGACGCGATGGCCAATCCGTACCTCGCTTATGCGGCGCTGTTCATGGCTGGCCTCGACGGCATCCAGAACAAGCTCCACCCGGGCGATGCGATGGACAAGAACCTGTACGACCTGCCCCCGGCCGAGCTGGCCGAAGTGCCGACCGTATGCGGATCGCTGCGTGAGGCGCTCGACAGCCTGGAAGCCGATATGGACTTCCTGCTCAAGGGCGACGTGTTCTCGAAGGACCAGATCGAGGCCTATATCGAAATCAAGCGCGCCGACGTCGCGCGGTTCGAGATGACCCCGAGCCCGGTCGAGTTCGATATGTACTACAGCGCGTAAAGCGCGGCCGCGACCGCGCGGGTGCGAGCAAAACTCGCATCCGCGCTGTCGGCCGGTCTCGCTTGCGAGAACCGACGACGCGGCTTTGCCGCGGCGGGACCAACAAAGAAGGGCGCCAGGAGCAATCCCGGCGCCCTTTTCCATGGCCAATCCACCCCAAAAGATTCGACTCACACCCAAATTGGGTTTCATGTTATTTCATCTCCCAACATAAAAGAGGGAGAGCGCGATGACTGTGGTTTCGCTTCGCATCCTCGGCCTGGCGGCCGCCATGCTGACGTCCACCGCGGCATTGGCGCAGACCGCACCCCCTCCCCCACCCGACCAGGATCAGGACGACGCCGGCGGTGGCGACCTCATCATTACCGCCATGAAAGTGCGCCAAGGCGGAGCCCAGGATATCAAGCATTTCCGCTCGATCGCCGACGAGGTTGGTATGCCGCGTCCCGAATCGCTCACCGCTGAAGGCCTGATGGGCGAATATGACCTCACCCTGCCGACAAACGCGGGATGCAAGGAGTTGATGTGCATCGTCACCGAAGCCACGCCTACTTCGCTCGCGATCCGGCCGGGCGACCGTCAGTTCGTCGGCCTGGGCTTTGCATCGAACATCGATGAGAAGACGTGGAAGCGCCCGCCGCTAGACCTGATCGCGGTGGTCGACAAATCGGGATCGATGGACGGCGCGCCGCTCGCCCGCGTCCGCGCAAGCTTGCGCCAGATCGTCGGACAAATGCGCGCCGGCGACCGGATCGGCATTATCCTCTACGGCGACACCGCCGCAGTCTACCTGGCACCGACCGACATCGCGACCGGCCGCGACGATGTGCTCGCCGCGATCGACCGGATAAAGAGCGAAGGCTCGACCTATATGGAGGAAGGGCTGAAGGTCGGGTACGCGACTGCGTTCGCCGAAGCGGAGACGTTCAAGGGAAATACGCGAATGATGCTGTTCACCGACGAACAGCCCAATGTCGGTCGCACCGATGCTGGTAGTTTTACCGCGATGGCGGAAGAAGCGTCGAAGCGCGGCATCGGACTGACCACGATTGGGGTCGGCGTCCAGTTCGACGCAAGCCTGGCGAGCAAGGTATCGAGCGCGCGTGGCGGCAACCTGTTCTTCCTCGCCTCCGACCAGGACGTGAAGAGCGTGTTCGACAAACAACTCGACACAATGGTCAGCGAACTTGCTTATGATCTCCATCTGACTGTCACACCGACCACCGGCTGGAAGGTTTCGGGCGTGTTCGGTGTGCCCGACGGCGTGATGACCGAGGGCAAGGACGGCGCTATCACTGTGACCGTGCCGACCGTGTTCTTGTCGATGAATGGCGGTGGCATCTTCCTGACGATGGCCAAATCGGACGATCGCGCCGATTTGCCCGTCGCGGCGGTAACGCCTGGGACAGCGCTCGCCGACGTGTCGCTCGACTATCGCCTGGGTAAGGAGAATCGCTTGGTCACCGGCAAGGCGACCGCGCTCGCATCCGATCGCACACCCAGCGTGCCGCTGCGCCAGGCGATGGCGCTGGTCGACGAATATGTCGCGCTGCGCGACGCCACCATCGCTTTCCACCAGCGTAACGACGCCAAGGGCGCGTTCGCGACGCTGACGGGGCTACAGTCGCGGTTGCGTGGCTCCGGGCTGCCGGGGATGGAAAAGGAGGACAAGCTGGTCACGACGATGATCGGCCAGGCCGCCTTCTATGCTGGCTATAGCGGCGAGATGCCCAAGACAATCCGACATCTAGCCGTGATCGGTAAATGGGAGATCGTCAGCGCCGATGGGTTCGCCGATCTGGCGCGCGGTGATCGGCTCGAATTCACCGACGACCGCGAGATGATGACGTATCGCAAGAAAGCCGGATTGGACGATGCGGACGACACCGAGAGTTACGAGATCAACGAGAACGCGATCCATCTCGTCTCGTCGCGGCTGGTCATGCGCTACTCAGTCAATGGCGACAGCATGACCATGTCGATCAACGACAATGACGGTCGTTCGCGGCTATCGCTGCGCCGGATCAGCTAGGGTCTGTACGACCTGCACCTCCGGCACTTCGCACGTGTTGATGGCGGACCCCAGACCGGTGTTCAGAACGTCCCACTGACCGTCAGCGTAAAGATCGGCCCGACCCGCTGATGCTGGCGCTCCAGGAACGCCAGCGGCGCGGCGTTACGGCGGCCGGAATAGACGTCGCGCCAATAGCGGACATGGCCGTCATTGAGGTTGAACACCTCGAAATTGACCTTCATCCCGCGCACATTCTTGAACTCGACAAAGGCGCTGGCATAGGGGCCTTCCCATTGCTGGTTGGCCTCGTCGAGATAATAAACCGGGCTGTAATGGTCGAACGACAGGCCGCCGCCCCAGGCGAATTGGGTGCCGGGCACGTCGTGCCGCAAGGTCAGCTGCGCCCAGCGATCATGGGTATTGCTGATCACACGCGGCAATCCGGTCAACGGATCGCGGACGCGGGCGCGTTCGATGCCGATATCGGCGTCGAGCTTCGCGCCCTTCCAGCCCAGGGGATCGAACTGGATCGTGCTGATGCTCTCGATTCCCGTCCGCGTCGCGCGCGGCAAATTGCCTACGGCATCGCCGTCGATCCCGACGGGGATATGGTCGACGATGTCCTCGATCCGATAGTGATAGAATTTCAGCCGCGTCTTGCCCCAGCGGCCGAAATTGCGCGCGACTTCCGCGGTCGCTTCCCAGCTTTGCGGTGGGACGAGATTGGGATTGGCGTCGTTGCCGCGATTGTTGGTGACGTCCTGATTGGCGAGGAAGTCCGAAAAGCTGATCTGG
The DNA here is from genome assembly GCF_001598415.1 of Sphingomonas mali NBRC 15500. GTDB lineage: Bacteria > Pseudomonadota > Alphaproteobacteria > Sphingomonadales > Sphingomonadaceae > Sphingomonas > Sphingomonas mali. The sequence goes on along the minus strand of NZ_BCYX01000008.1, from coordinate 45,106 downwards.
CCGACCCGGCGTTCGAGCTTGAGGCTGGCATCCCAGCCGCGCGCCGGGCGCCACGCCAGCAACAGGCTCCCCTTGGGGCGGAAGAAGCGCCGGGGCTTTTCGCCGGTGCTCCGTTCGCCGAGCTCGGAATATTCGGCGCCGCCGGCCACTTGCAGATCGAGATTGCGCGATAGCGAGCGGCTCAGCGTCGCGAGACCCTCGTAGCGCGTCTCGGCGACGATACCGCTGCCTTGCGGATAGGGAATGGAAACATAGCTGCCATCGGGCTGGAGATTAGCGAGCGTGCTGAGCTGTTCGAACCTATTGTCGGCACGCTCGAGCGAGATCGTCCAGTCGTTCGGCCCGCCTTTCCAATGATATTCCAGCCGCCCCACGGTCTCGCTGGTTTTGGCATCCTGGCCATAGCGGATACCGTCGCTGGGCGCCCCGCTGTCATAATCGGTGCGTTGGTCGAGGAGGAACGGCGCGTGCTCGAAATGGCGCAGGCCGATTAGCTTGAGCCGGCCGCCACCCAGCGGCACCGAGATGTCCCCGTTCACGTCGTAGCGATAGCCCCAGGTGTGATTGAGGCTGATCCACATAGCGTCATTGCCGTCGGTGCGGATGCGGCGCTGATCGTTGGCGCCGCGCTGCCAATAGGGATCATAATCCATCGTCCAATTGGCAAGAATCCCGTCCTTGCCGGTATATTTGAGGATCGCGGACAGCTTGGCGTCGTCGCTGCTGTTCCAATTCACCTGGTCGCGGCGCTCGAGCAAGGTGCCGGTCGGCGACAGCACGCGATAGTCGTTGCCGCCGAGCGCGCCGCGTGACGGCTTGTTCTCGAGCGACACTGTATAGTCCAGGCCGCCGGTCGAGCCGTTATAACTGATCGACCCGGCGAACCAGCGCGGCTCGGCATAATGCGCGCGCACTTGCGGGCTCCAGCTGAAATTGCCGCTGCCCTTGCGATTGGTCTTGAGGATCACGTTGGCAACCTGGCCGGTCAGCCCGGCGATCCCGAACGAGGCCGCTTCCCTGAGCTCGATGCGCAGCACTTCGTTGGCCGATATCCGTTGCAATTGCGCTGCTGCGCCGCCCGATTTGTCGGTCACGCGCTGGCCGTTGATCAGCACGTTCTCCGACGCCTGGCCCAGTCCGCGCGTATCGTCGGCGGCGCGGATGGTGAAGCCCGGCACTTGCGACAGCATGTCATAGGCCGTCTGCGGGGCGAAGCGCGCGAAAAAATCGGGTGTGAAGACGTTGGCATCCTTGGCGGCCGTATCGCCACCGGCCGATGCGGAGGGCGTGTCCTGGCCGGCCAAGGCGGCGGTCGGGGCGCAAAGGCCGGTCGCCAGCGCCAGAAGGCCAACGGCGCGCTGCAAGTGAACAGGCATGATCTACTCCTTCGGTCGGGCGATGCGGCCTAGGCGCGCGCCATCGGTCCGCGCCGCAGGGTGCGGGCGAATGCGAGGGCAATCAGTCGCGAGGGGCCGGTCGCCCCTTGGGGGGCGTTACGAACTATCGATTAGGGGACGGACTGGCGCTGGGGCTCAGGGATCGCCGGCGGAACCCGCTGCTCGGAGCGAGGTCAGTTCATCCGGGTCGGTGGTTTTGATGCCGCGCGATCTCAGTCTGCGGACGAAATCGGCAGTAACGCCCACCGACCGCATCCCCTGGTAATCGTCGAGATCACCCTTGATCCCGAACCTGCGCATCGCGGCGATATAGGCCGCACTGAGGCCCATGTTGCGCGCTTCGATCACGTCATCCAGGCTGAGGCGCATGCCGGTCGCCCGCATGTCGCGCGCATATTCCGGGGAGACGCCGCCGGCACGCGCTTCCGCCAGCTCGTCGCTCGACAGATTGGGGAATCCAGCCTCGGCCATGCCGCGCCGATAGTCGCTGCTGATGCCCAGCACGCGCATTTCAGCAGCGTCATCGCCATTGTCGGACTGGCGCGACGTTTGGGCTTGCTGACCCTGCCATGCAGCGATCGGCACGGGTGCCGACCCCAAGGTCGAACTGGCCGGGTTCGGGGCCACCGCAACGGTCGTCGACCGCGTTGCGCCAGTTTTTGTCGCTACTCGCGACGCCCCCTCGGTCGGCGTACCGGCACCCAGAGGTTGCCCGCTCTGCGTGTGGATGGTGGCCAGCGCAGTATGGCTGGGCACGAATGTTACGGCCGCAAGCGGCACCGCCATGCTCAGCATGCCCGTCGCGAAGCCCGCGACCCAGGAGCGCCCGGACCGGCCGCGCGCCGGGCTCTGGTCGAGTACGCGCCGAACGCGGCGGCCGAGCGAGCTTTTCGACGGCGCGACGCCATGCGCGCCCAGCAACGTGCCGCGGCATTGATGGCGGGCGACGCCGATCAGCAATTCGGCATAATCGGGCCCTGCGATGTTCGCCGCGAGCACCGCGTCGTCGGCCGATTCCTCGCGCAATTGGTGCGCCTCCCGCGCCAGCACCCAGGCCAGGGGATTGAACCAGAAGGTGGCGGTGGCGACCCGCGCCAGGATCAGCTTCGCCCAGTCGAAATGGACGACATGCGCGAGTTCGTGCGCGATGATCGCCTCGGCCTGTTCGGGCGCTGCCACCGCGGCGTTGTTGAGCAGAATGACCGGGCGCATCAGACCCCAGCTGACCGGCGATCCGAGCTCGTCGCTCCAGAGTAAGGCGGTGCCGTTCTTGAATCCCATACGCCGTTGCGCGCGGGCAAGTGCGCTCAACCAGTCGGGGTCGACCAGCACATCGGCGCGTGCGCGCAGCCCGACCAGGCGGAGCAAGGCGGCAAGCGTCAGCGCAAGCAGCACGAGAGTTGGTAGCAGAAAGGCGTATCGCGCCGCACCGGACAGGGCGCCTACCCAAACCGGCTCGGCGGGCACGGCCGGCGACATGGCGGCGGCGATCGGAGCCGCCTTATCGCGTGCGGGGAGCGGAGCTGTCGTCCGCTCGACCGGATCAACCGTGGCCATCTGCGCCATCGGCGCGGGCAACGGCAAGTCCAGCGCCGGCAGCGCAAGGCTGGCGAGCGGCAAGGCGACGAGCGCGAACAGCCCGAGATGGGCGATGGTCGAACGCTCGGCGGCCGACCGCGCGCGGGTCAACCGCAGCAAACCGAGCGTGACCGCCGCCACCAGCAGGGATTTCAACGCGAGGAGAAGCAGGGTCATGGTCATTTCCCGTCCTCCCGCGCCTGGCGAGCGCGGGCGATCGCCGCTTCGAGCTCGTCGAGTTCTTTCGTGTCGAGTTCCTCCGCCATGCCGACCAGGGCACTCGCCGCGCTGACCGGCGATCCCTTGAAAAAGGTCCGCACGATCTGGCTGAGCGCGGTTCGGCGCGCCTGATTGTCCGGGACGGTCGGCGAATAGACATAGCCGCGATCGCTATCTTCGCGGCACACGAACCCCTTGTCCTCGAGCCGCTTGAGCATCGCGCGGACGGCCGAGCCGGTCAGCGGATCGGGTAGCGCGGCACAGATCTCGGACACCGTGCGCGACCCGCCTTGATAGAGCAGGTCGACGATCTGACGTTCGCGCGGGGGCAATTGCGGAAGCATGACTCACCTCTTGGCTACAAATGTAGCGTGCTACATTTGTAGCGTGCTACATTTGTAGCGCGGCCGCAAGCGGAAAAATCACGGAAAAACCGTTCGCTGGCAACGCGCATCGGCATTTCGCCTGTCAGCCTACCGCAAAAGACTGGCCGCCATTACTCGATCTGCACCGCAGAATGCGACGAACCGAGCGATCAGCCGTTGCCGCGCGAGACTTGCCCTCCTAGGCGGCTCGCCAATGCGGCTGTCCCTGCCCTTCGCTTTGCCCGACCGCCGCCGCACCGTCTCGTTCGTGCTGGCGCTTATCGTCGAAGCGCTGTTGATCCTGGTGCTGGTGCTGTTCGGCCCGCATTTCGTCCCGGGGCCCAAGCCCGAGCCACGACGCGCGACGAGCTTCAGCCTTGCGCCATCCGAGAAGGAAGCGGCGACCGCTCCCGAACATCGCACCAAGGCCCACGCCGCGGCCAAGCAGGCTTCCGGAAAGATCACGCCGATCCCGCCGATGCCGCCCGTCATCACGCCACCCAAGGTCCCGACTCCTCCCAATGCGCTTCCCGGCGTGCTGCCGATCCAGCTCGGCGCCAGCGACATCAGCAAATTGAAGTCGAGTGCCAGCAACGACGATGGCGCTGAGAGCGGGACCGACAGCAAGCTCGCTTATGGACCAGGCGAAGGCCCCGGCGGCCAGCCGCTCTACAATGCCGAATGGTATCGCGAGCCGACCGATGCGCAACTCAACGGCTATCTGCCCAAGGGCGCGCCACCCAATAGCTGGGCATTGATCGCGTGCCAGACGATGCCGCAATTCCATGTCGACAATTGCCGGTCGCTCGGCGAATCGCCGGTTGGATCGGGGCTTGGCCGCGCGATGCGCGAGGCGGCGTGGCAATTCCTCGTCCGTCCCCCGCGCCGCGGCGGCAAGGTGCTGGTCGGCGCCTGGGTCAAGATCCGCATCGACTTCACGCTCAGGCCGGCAAAGGCCGATAAAAGCGAAAGCGGGCCGCAGCCATCCGAGCAGTGACGGTCAGGGCAGCAGCACCGACGCCCCTTCGGTCTTGCCGGCCTCGAGCTGGCGATGCGCCTCGGCCGCATCCTCAAGCGCGAAGGTCTGGCCGATCTCCGGGCTGATCGCGCCCTTGGCCAGCATTTCGAACACGCGCGCGAAGCCGGCGTCGCGCTCCTCCTTCGTCGCGTAATAATGGAACATCGTCGGCCGCGTGACGAACAACGAGCCGTTGGTGTTGAGCTGGCTGAGCGCGACGCCGGTTACCGGGCCGCTGGCATTGCCATAGCTGACGATGAGCCCGCGCCTTTTGGTCGACTTGAGCGACGCTTCCCAGGTCGCCGCGCCGACGCCGTCGAGGACGACCTCGACGCCCGCGCCGCCGGTGACCTCGCGCACGCTTTCGGCGATGTCATGCTCGCGATACTGGATGACGTGATCGGCGCCGGCGCGGCGCGCGCGCTCGGCCTTGTCGGACGATCCAACGGTGCCGATGACTGTCGCGCCGATCGCTTTCAGCCAACCGACCGCGAGATGTCCGACCCCGCCCGCAGCGGCGTGAACCAAAACGGTCCAGCCGGGTTGCACCCTGGCGCAGCGTTCGATCAGGAATTCGGTCGTGCCGCCCTTGAGCAGGATCGCTGCCGCGGTGCGATCGTCGACGCCGTCGGGCAATTTGATCAGGTTTTCGGCGAGCAGGTTGCGATGCGTGGCATAGCTGCCGATGGTTGGGCCAAACGTCCCGACGCGATCGCCCACCGCGACGTCGGTGACGCCCTCGCCCAGTGCCTCGACCACGCCGACACTCTCGGTGCCGAGGCCGCTCGGCAGCTTGAGCGGGTAGAGACCGGTGCGCTGATAGATTTCGATGAAGTTGAGGCCGACCGCCGTAGACCGAATTCGAACCTCGCCTGGACCGGGATCGGGCAGGTCGACATCGACCCATTGGATCACTTCCGGACCACCATGCTGTTCGATCCGTGCGACGCGTGCCATGTCCCGTTCTCCCGTTGCGACGAGCCATCAACTGGGGAGTCTCGTTTCGGGTTGCAACCTACCTCGCGGCGCGCCATCTAAGCGCACACCATACCCGATATTTGAAAAACGCGGAGGCGAGGATGAAGAGCTACCTGAAGCATTATATCGACGGCCAGTGGGTCGATAGCGAGGGCGGCATTCGCCACGAAGTGATCGATCCGTCGACCGAACAGCCGGTCAGCGAGATCATGCTGGGATCGAAGGCTGACGTCGACAAGGCCGTGGCCGCGGCCAAGAAGGCGTTCAGGAGCTATTCGCAGACCTCGGTCAACGACCGCATCGCGCTGCTCGAGCGGATCATCGAGGAGTATAAGGCACGCATCCCCGACCTGGCGGCGGCGACCAGCGAGGAAATGGGCGCGCCGATCGGCTTCGCCCAGATGGCGCAGGCGCCTGCCGGCCTCGGCTATTTCATCGGCACGCTCGCAGCGCTCAAGGAATTCGAGTTCGAGGAGCGCGTCGGCAAGAACCGCGTCGTCCATGAGCCGGTCGGCGTGGTGGCCATGATCACGCCGTGGAACTGGCCGCTCAACCAGATCTGCGCCAAGGTCGCCCCCGCGCTCGCCGCCGGCGATACGATGGTGCTCAAGCCTTCCGAGGAAGCACCGGGCAATGCCGTGATCCTGGCCGAGATTCTCGACAAGGCGGGTGTCCCTGCGGGGGTGTTCAACTTGGTCAATGGCAACGGTCCAGGGGTCGGTGCCGCCTTATCGAGTCACAAAGACGTCGACATGGTGAGCTTCACCGGGTCGACCCGTGCAGGCGTTGCCGTGGCGCAGGCCGCCGCCCCGACCGTCAAGCGGGTCCACCAGGAACTGGGCGGCAAGGCACCAAATTTGGTGCTCAAGGGCGCCAATTTGCCCGAAGTGCTGCCGCCGACGATTGCCGGCGTGCTGGCGAATAGCGGCCAGAGCTGCATCGCGCCTACCCGTCTGCTGGTTCATGAAAGCCAGGTCGCGGACGCCACCAACGTGGTGAAGGGGATCATGGAAGCGACCCAGGTCGACGCCGCCTCTGTGATGGGCGCGCATATCGGCCCGGTCGTCAACAAGGCGCAGTACGAGAAGATCCAGGGGCTGATCCAATCGGCGATCGACGAGGGCGCGACGCTGGTCACCGGCGGCACCGGCCGCCCCGACGGCCGCAATGCCGGCTTCTTCGTCAAGCCAACCCTGCTTACCGATGTGACGCCCGACATGCGCATCTATCGCGAGGAGACGTTCGGACCGGTCGCGACGATCACCAAGTATACCGACGCCGACGACGCGGTCGAGATGGCCAACGACACCGATTACGGCTTGTCGGCGACGATCTCGGGCGATCCCGCCGAGGCGGCGAAGGTCGCACCGAAGCTGCGCGCCGGGCTAGTGACGATCAACGCCTGGGCAGGCGGCGGCGGCACGCCATTCGGCGGCTACAAGCAATCGGGCAATGGCCGCGAAGGCGGCAAATACGGCATCGCCGACTTCATGGAATTGAAGACGATCGTCGGCGAACCGGCCTAGTGTCCTGAGCATCAGGCCCTCCCCGGACCGGGGAGGGCCTTCCCCCAAATCAGGGCCGCGGCAAGGGCGTCGGCACGTCGAGGCCGGCCGTGCCGGGACTCCGAATCCGCGGCGACGTGTGCGGGTCGGGAACCCAGGAATGATAGCCCGACGAGATGAAGAAGAAGCGTGACGACTGGCCCGGCGCGATCGGCTGGCCGAACTGGAACGCGAGCACCCAGACGTTTTGATTGATGGCCCCGGCGATCGTCTGCGGCGCGGCACCCGAGGCGCCGTCGATCCGCCAATTGGCGTCATAGCCGATCTGAGGAAACCCGCGGACCTGCGCTGTGGTGATCGGCGCGGTCGAGCCGGCGTCATTGGTGACGCGCCAATAGAAATCGAGCGTCCCGCTGGCCCGCTTGAGGATGCGGACCTGGACGGTCCCGCGCGGGCCGGGGGTACTCGCGGTCGGAGCGAAGGGCACGACACGGTCGTAGATCACCGACCCCGCCAGATAAGGATCGAGCGACGCCCTGGTGCCGGGCAAGGGTTGTGGCGCGAAATCGCTGGCCGGAGTCGCGACCGCCAGCGCGGGCGCGGCGATCACCACGCCGAGCAACACCCATGATTTGCGCATGACGTCCTCCCAGAATCGACTCGGCGACACGCCGGGAAGGACTGGGGTAAGTCGTTACGCGATCGGCGTATTGGCGGGAAACGACGCGTCCGATCGCCTCAATGCAGCGGCCAGGTCATCAGGATCAGCGGCGTGCCGACCAGCACCACCAGCAGCGATAGCGGCGCGCCCAGCCTGGCATAGTCGCCGAACTTGTACCCGCCAGGGCCGAAGACCAAGGTATTGCACTGATGCCCGATCGGGGTGAGGAAATCGCATCCCGCGCCCATCGCGGTGGCGATCAGGAACGCTTCCGGCCGATAGCCGAGATCGTGTGCGAACACCGCGGCGATCGGCGCCATTACCAGCACCGTCGCGGCATTGTTGAGGAACGGCGTCACCGCCATCGCCGCGACCAGGATCAGCGCGACCGCGCCCCAGGGAGGCAGCCCGGCGGCGACATGTGCGAGCCAGGTCGCCAGGATTTGTGACGCGCCGGTCGTCCGCAACGTATCGCTGACCGGGATCAGCGCGCCGAGCATGATCAGGATCGGCCATTCGACACTGGCATAGGCCTCTGCGAGCGGCAGCGCGCCGACCGCGAGGATCAACGCTGCGGCGGCAAAGAACGCCACTGCCACGGGCACATAGCCTGTCGCCGTCGCGATCATCGCCACCGCCAGGATCGCCACCGGCAACACTCCCCTGCCCGAATTGCCGAGCCGGAGCGCGCGCTCGGCCAGCGGCAACGCGCCGAGTTCCGCCAGGCGTTCGGGCAGCAGGCTGAGCGGCCCCTGCAGCACGACGACATCGCCCGCGCGCAGCACGGTACCACCCAGCCGATGCGTCAGCCGCTCGCCTTCGCGCGACACCGCGATCAGGTTGATGCCGAGCCGCCGCTGCAATTGCATCCGGCTGGCGGTGCGGCCGATCAATGGCGAGTTGGTCGCGATCACCGCCTCAATGACACCGACCTCGTCATCCTTGCGATCTTCAGGCACGTCGCGCTCGGAGCCGGCGAGCGCGAACTTGTTGGTGGCGATGACGCGTTCGAGCACGTCGGGCTCGCCGCCCAGGATCAGCGTGTCCCCTTCGCGCAAGGTCATCCACGGCCGTGGCTCGCTGCGCATGCCGGCGCGCATCACGCTGGTGACGGTGACGTCGCCATCATGGCGATCGGTGAACTGGTCGACCGTCTCGTCGATCGCCGGCGAGCCTCCGCCGATCGTCACTTCGGTGACGTAATCCTGGATATCGAGCGCCTCGCCCATCGTCGGCACGCCGCGCCGATCGCGCGGAAGCAGCCGATAGCCGAAGCGCAGGAAGATCAGGCCGATCACCAGCAGGCCGAAGCCGGTCGGAAAATAGTCGAACATGCGGAACGGCTGGCCGACCATGTCCTGCCGCACGCGGCTGACGATGATATTGGGCGAGGTGCCGACCAGGGTCATCAGTCCGCCGAGCAGCGAGGCGAACGACATCGGCATCAGGAACACTGACGGCGAGGCCTTGTTCTTCTTCGCCATCTGGAACGCCGCGGGCATGAGCATCGCCAGTGCGCCGACATTCTTGACCAGCGCGGAGGTCACGCCGACCGAGGCAGTCAGTACGAACAATTGAGTGCGAATCCGGGTGACGCGACCGGCAATCAGACTCAGCGCGCGCTCGACCATCCCCGACCGCTGCACTGCGGCCGAAATCACCAGCGCCGAGCCGACGATGATCACGATGTCGTCGGAAAAACCGGTGAATGCCGCCTTGGGCGTGACGATGCCGAGCGCCAGCCCCGCGAGCAGCGCCAGCATCGCGGTGATATCGTAGCGGAAGCGTCCCCAGACGAACATCGCCATCATCGCAACGAGGAGGGCGATCGACAGATATTGGGGTGTGGTCATCAGGCCTCGTTTTTGGCTTCCTGAAAGCAGAAACCAACGAACCCGAAACAATCTCCCGCAGAAACGGCCTGATTTGGATTAGGACCCCTAGTGGACGGTGCCCACCGCGCGGCCCTGCGACATCAGCACGATCAGCCGCTCGATCTGGCGCCAGCGGCAGAAATTGACGTGGTTGCCGAGGTCGCGGCTCTTGTCGGCACGCGCGGCCGCCTCGAACCCGGCATCGTCGCCGAACGTCGCCATCAGCTCCTGCGCAGCGTCCACCGACGAGCGATCAGCGAGATAGAGGTGCATGCGATACTCCGAACTGGCCAGCACCCGATCGTTACAAGGCGCGTGCCACCCCGAAGCGATCGTCGGGAATCGGCGGAAGGCAGTGGTAAACCGCCGTGCACCACGACGCATATGACTGCCCCACCTGTCCCATGTCGGGGCACTGGCGTCCGATACTGGAACATGGCAGGCAGCGGACATGAGACCGAATCCGCCGAAATCGACCGCTCCCGCCGCTGGCGGATGCCTGCTCGCGCTTGGACTGATCGGCGGCGCCGTCGCCGGCGTGCTTTATGGGCAGACGACATTGGGGGTGCTGATCGGCGGCACCGGCGGCGCGATCGCCGCGACGATCATCTTCCTGATCGACCGCCGGCGCTAACGTAAAGAACGCGCGAGCCGCACGACGCGGCCGATCACCGCCACGCGGTCGGCACGGACCGGCGCGATGAGCGGGGCAGCGGGGTTGTCGCTGGTCACCTGGACCTCCAGCCCGATCCGCGCGACGCGCTTCACCAGCAACGCATCGTCCAACCGGATCACGAAGATGCCGGGACGCGACGACAAGCGGCGATCGGTCATGTCGACGAACAGAGCGTCGCCGTCATGAATCAGCGGCTCCATCGAATCGCCATGCGCGGTGATCATCGTCAATGCCGCGGGTGACACGCCCAGTCGCGCCACCACGCGCGGATCGATCCGCTCTTCCCCGCCATTGCGGTCATCCTCGACCAGCCCACCGGCGCCGGCATGCGCCTCCGCGTCGATCCGCCGCACCGCTACCATCGTCGCGGCGCCGCCGGCAGTCCCACCCAATGCGCGTTCGTCGACATTGAAATAAGCGGCGAGCCAGCGCCGATCCTCCTCATCGAGCCGCCGCGGCGTTCCGCGCTTCACGAACTGCTGCAGATAGGCGTCGTTGCGCCCGAGCGCGCGCGACAGCCAGGCAAGGCTGGTCCCTGCCTCGTCAGCCAATCCCGCCAGCGTCGATCGCACGTCAACCATGATTGCCACCATAGTCGTAGGAAATTTCCTAGACAAGTTGGAATTTGGAACAGATCATGAACTTCTAACGACTCGGCAGCAGAAAATAGAGGCCAGACAAATGCATATCGGACGCGAGGTGGAGAAGTTTTTGCGGCGGTCGAACATGCCGCCGACCCGGTTCGGCCGGCTGGCCTGCAACGATCCCCGGCTGGTCGGCGATCTGCGCAACGGCCGCGAGCCCAGGCGCCGGGTCGCTCAGCGCATCGTCGATTTCATCGCCGCGCAGGATGCAGCGCAATGAGCCGACTCGAGCGTGATCTGATCACGGCGGTGACCGAATCGGCCGCCGCGACCGTGCCCGGCGCGGCGGCATCGCTGGTGCGCAGCCGTGATTGGTCGTCGTCGCTATTCAGCGGCGTGCGGCTGACCGTCGAGATCAACGCCGGCGAGGACGAGAGGTTCGAGACCTGGCTGGTCGGGCTACCCGAAGCCGAATTCGCTGTCCGTGGCTATTTTGTCGCGAGCGCTGACTTGGTCGAGCGGAGCAGCGGGGCGGCCGTGGTCGAATTCCTGCTGGTCGAAGAGAGCTAGGGCAAGGCCCCGCTTTCAGTGCTTCCGCGAAAGCGGGAGCACCAGGATTTCATCAATCTACGTGAATGGCGCTCAGCCCACCCGGGAAGCGAGTTGGCGCAGCACGCCGAGCGTTTCCTCGAGCGATCCGGCAGCGGGGACTTCCGCTTCCGGCGCTTCGGGCTCCGGCGCTGGAGCTTCCATGCGCTTGGCGACACCGCGTTCCAGCCGGTCGAGCAGATCGTGGATCGTCGCCGACGGCAGCGGAGCCGAGGTTTCGGACGAGCGTACCATCGGCGTCAGTTCGAACGTCTCGATCCGCTCGTGCGACGCGAAGCGTGGCGCGGGATCGTCGGCGGGGGGAACGACAGCGGGTGATTCGGGGACGGCACGGATCGGACGCGGGTCGACAGCGACCACAGGTTCCGGGACTGGCAGCGGTGCGATGATCGGCGCCGGCGCGGCGACGGGCTCGTCGATCCGGCCAATCGGCAGCGGATCGGGAGCGGGCAGCGGCGGATCGAGTGGACCGCGATAGGTAGCGAGCGGCGTGTCGAGATCGACCGGGATCGGGCGCTCCTCGATCACCCGTGGCGCGTACGCCATAGCGTCCGCAGCCGACATGGGGGGCGGCGTATCGGCGGTCACTTCGAGGAATGGCGTGCCGAGGTCGCGATTGGCGAAGACCGGGCGGCGCGGCGGCGCGTCGGGATGCGCGTCGGCCCGGCGCAAGATGGGAACCCCGTCCTCGCGAGCATTACGGCCGACGGCAACCGCCCGCGTGCCGATCAGCAGGAACAGTCCGAACCAGCTGACACTGCCGACGCTGAGCGCGACCAGGAAGGCAATGGCGAAATGCGCGGTCATTCCGAGCGGCGGCTGCGCGGCGGTGACCAGCGACGCGATCCCACTATCGACCACCAGATCCTCGAGCACCGCGGTCGGCATCAGCAGGAACATCAGTCCGCCGAGCGCGGCGAGTACCATGGCAATCACCGGCGCCAGCGGCACGGCGAACCGCATCGCCCCGCCCTCGCCCAGGATCGCTGCGAAGGGCGAGGGGAAATTCAGGCGCTGGCGACCGCGGGTGGCGTCCATTTGAGGTCCGTTTTCCGAGCTTCGATAATTCTTTGGTAAACGGGGGCGTAACGCGAAATGTTTGACGACCAGTTACGATCGCGCTCGACAAATGCCCGCGCCCGGCTCCGGCGCGCGTCCCAGCCGCTGCGATCGGCGAACATCCCGGCCAGCGCATCGGCGATCGCCGCGGGGCTGTCGGGCGCGAACAACGTGCCGGTATCGCCGTCGCGAATCAGCTCGCGATGCCCCCCGACATCCGAGGCGGCGACCAGGCGGCGCTGCGCCATCGCCTCGAGCGGCTTGAGCGGCGTGACCAGGTCGGTCAGCCGCATCTTCTTGCGGGGATAAGCGAGCACATCCACCAAGCTATAATAGCGTTCCACATCGGTATGGGGAACGCGCCCGACGAAACGGATCGCGCCGGCAACCGACGACGCCGCGGCTTGCGCGCGCAACGCCTGCTCCATCGGCCCGCCACCGACCAGCAGCAGCTTCGCCGTCGGGCGATTTGCCACCAGCGCCGGCATCGCCGCGATCAGATCGTCGAGCCCTTCATAATCGTAGAAGCTGCCGATGAAGCCGACCACGTCATCGTCCGCGGCCAAGCCCAATTCCGCCGCCAGCGCCACGTCGCGCGGCAGCGGTTCGCCGAACAAGGTCAGGTCGACGCCATTGGGCGACACCATGATTTTCGCCGGATCGATGCCGCGATCGATCAAATCGCTCTTCAAACCATCGCAAATCACCGCGACCGCATCGGCCTGGCGCACTGCCCGCGTCTCGAGCCAGCGCGTCGCGCGGTAGCGTGGCGATCCCTCGCTGCCCGTCCCGTTGCCGACCGCCGCATCTTCCCAGAAGGCGCGGATTTCGTACATCACCGGCACGCCGAGCCGTTTGCCCGCGCGCAATGCGGCGACGGCGTCGAGCACCGGCGAATGGGCATGGATCACGTCGGGGCGAAATATCCGCGCGACCTCGGTCACGCGATCGGCGAGCGCGGCGATTTCGCGCCACTCGCGGAGCGGGCTGCGTGCCGGCGCGGGGATTTCGGTACGATAGAAATCGAGTCCGTCGACCATCTCCGCATTGACCTTGGTCTCGCCATGGCGAGGCCCGGTCACCGCCGCGACCTGCCAGCCGCGCGCGATCTGCGCCTTCAGGATGGCGCGGGTGCGAAAGGTATAGCCGCTCTGCAGCGGCAGACCGTGGTCGAGGACGTGAAGGATTTTCATCGTCATTTTCCATGCCACGCGACTGTTTAACGGCGCGTCAACCCGGTGGCGGTAGGACCAACCCACACCCGTTCGCCCCGAGCTTGTCGAAGGGCGCGCGCTTCGGATGGGCTGGAAGACGGTAGCATGATCGACAATTTCGCGATCGCGATCACGCATGGCCTGATGATGCTCGCCATCTTCCTCCTGCTGCGCCGCCGCGACCTCGACGACGAACGGCCCGAGCCGCCAAGCAAGATCAAGCGGCGATGATCCACGATCTCGCCTTTGTCGGATTCCTGGGGATGTTCTTCGCGCTGGCGTTTCGCCGGCCGTTTCTGTTCATCCTCAGCTATGTCTATATCGACATCGTCTCGCCGCAGCGGCTGACCTATCTGCTACTCAATTCGGTGCCGATCTCGCTGATCGCGGTGGCGCTGGCGGTCGGCTCCTGGGCGCTGATCGACGACAAGAAGGACAGCCGGGTCGCGCCGCGCCAGTTCGTTATCGTGCTACTCCTTGCCTGGTGCGCGATGACCACCATGCGGGCCGATTTCCCGGTCGAGGCATTGGATAAATGGGACTGGGTCTGGAAGTGCCTGGCGTTCGCCGCCTTCCTCCCGCTGACCCTGCGCACCCGCCTCAGGCTCGAGGCATTGCTGACCTTCATGATTCTATCGGCCGCGTCGATCATCATCGTCGGCGGGATCAAGACGCTGGCCGGCGGCGGCGGCTATGGTTCGCTCAACCTGATGGTCGAGAACAATTCGGGGCTTTACGAGGGATCGACCATCTCGACCGTGGCGATCGCGATCATCCCGGCCATCCTGTGGCTCGAGAAATACGGCACGATCTTTCCCAATGACTGGAAACGCAAGCTGTTCTGCTACGCGTTGGTGTTCGCTTGCCTGCTGATGCCGATCGGAACCTCGACCCGGACTGGACTGCTCTGCATCGGCCTGCTCGGCGTGCTGATGCTGCGCGATTCGAAGCGCAAATTCCTCTATCTCGGCGTGGTCGCGACACTGACGCTGGTCGCAGTGCCGTTCCTGCCCAAGTCGTTCACCGACCGCATGAGCACGATCAAGAGCTACCAGCAGGACGAGTCCGCCGCGACGCGCGTCGCGGTGTGGAAATGGACCTGGGACTACGTCAAGCAGCACCCGCTGGGCGGCGGTTTCGAAATGTATCGCCAGAATCAGATCCGCTACGACATCGTGAAATCGGACGGTACCGCCGGCAATGCCAAGCTCGACACCACGCTGACCGTCGATCGCGCCCGCGCCTATCACTCGGCCTATTTCGAGATGCTCGGCGAACAGGGCTGGCCGGGGCTGATTATGTGGCTGTTCATCAGCCTTGGCGGGCTGATCCGGATGGAAGTGATCCGCCAGCGCTACAAGAAAGCGGGCGAGGACTATGCCTGGGTCGCGCCGCTCGCTGGCGCCCTCCAGTCCGGCCAATTGCTCTACATGCTCGGCGCCTGCTTCGTCGCTATCGCGTTCCAGCCGTTCATCTTCATGCTGATCGGCGCGCAGATCGGGCTGGACACCTATCTCAAGCGCCGCCGCGCCGAAGAGAGCTTCCGGCCGATGAAGCGCGCAAGACCGGCGGCCGACGCGCCGCCCAACCCCGCGCTGGCATGACCCGGCCCGAGCTTCGTGCGCTGACCAGCGTGCGCGGCGTGGCCGCGTGGATGGTCGTGCTCTATCACATCCGGCTGACGATCGACGGCCTGCCGCCGTTCTGGCTGCACATCTTCGCCAAGGGGTATCTCGCGGTCGATTTCTTCTTCCTGCTGTCCGGATTCGTGATCTGGCTGAGCTGGGGCGACCGCCTCCGTACCGAAGGCTGGCGTGGCGTTCCGGCGTTTCTGCACAAGCGCGTCGCGCGAATCTGGCCGCTGCACCTCGTCGTGCTGGCGGGAGCAGTGCTGCTCGCGCTGGCGCTGACCGCCGCCGGGCGTCACGATCCGGTGGAATATCCGTTTCGCGAGCTGCCGCTGCACATCTTCCTGCTGCAGAATTGGGGATTCACCGACGCGCTGACCTGGAACGATCCGGCCTGGTCGATCAGCTGCGAGCTTGCCGCCTATCTGCTGTTTCCGCTGCTGGTCCGCGCGGTCGATTGGCGCGCGTTGCCGAGTTGGCTGGTTGCGCTGGCGGCGGCCGCCTTCCTGGTCATCCTGGCGGCGGCGACGGCGCATTTGCCGACGCTGGGCCATGATATCGTGCATTACGGCCTGGTTCGCTGCCTGACTGAGTTCGCAGCGGGCAGTGCGCTTTGTGCGCTCTGGCTGCGCTGGCGAGAGGCGCCCGCTTTGCCTGCTATCCTGGCGTTCGCGCTGGCCGGACTGATGCTCGCCGGCTGGGCCATCGGCCTGCCCGAACAGCTCGCCGTGCCTTTTGCCTTTGCCGCCTTGCTCCTCGCCCTGGCGCTCACGTCGGGGATGCGCGGCAATCCGCTCGATTGGGCGCCGCTCCATTATCTCGGGGAGATCAGCTACGCGACCTATCTGTCGCACTTCATGCTGTTCGTGGTGTTCAAACTGGCCTTCGTCAGCGATGCGCACGCCGTGCCCCTCGCGCTGATCGGACTCTACCTGGCGATGGTGCTGGCGAGCTCGGTGGCGCTGTACCATCTTGTCGAGCGGCCGGCGCAGAAATGCGTGAATGGGCTGCGGCTGTCGTCGCGCAAGCACGAACTGCTTCGTCACCCCGGACTTGTTCCGGGGTCCAACCCGCCACAACGGAATCCAGCCGTTGTCGCACGTTGGATGCCGGAACAGGTCCGGCATGACGATTACAGTTAAACTCCTCGCCTCACGCCTCCGCAAATTCCTCTGCCAACGCCTCAATAATCGCCTTGTTGAACGCCGGGATATCATCCGGCTTGCGGCTGGTGATCAGCTTGTCGTCGACCACCACTTCCTCGTCGACCACCTCGGCCCCGGCATTTTCCAGGTCGGTGCGGATCGACGGCCAGCTGGTCACCTTGCGGCCATCCACGACATCGGCTTCGACCAACAACCACGGACCGTGACAGATCGCCGCGACGATCTTGCCGTCGTCCATGAACTCCTCGACGATCTGCACCGCGCGGCCCTGCATCCGCAGCTTGTCGGGGTTGGCGACGCCGCCGGGGATGACCAGCGCGTCGAATTCCTCGGTATCCACATCACCCAGCGTGATGTCCGGCGTGATCGTGTCGGCCTTCTCGCCGCCTTTCTCGCCCTGGATAGGATCGGTGGAGATCGAGGCCAGAGTCACCTTCGCGCCGGCGTCGATCAATGCCTGGCGAGGTTTGAACAATTCATCATTCTCGAACCCGTCGGTCGCGATCATCAACACGCGCACATCGCTCAAATCGGCCATGGCAAATCTCCTTGAAAACCGCGCTTCAAACCGACCGCGTGGCCGGGACGTTCCGGAACGAAGCGATGACCCGCGCATTTCGGACGGCATGCGGAAGGAGGATTGATGCCCCGGATCGTCTATTGCGATGACAGCATGCCGGGGATCACCCGGCGCAAGGTACGGCACGGCTGGGGCTATTGGGATCCGCAAGGCAATCGCATCACCGACCGCGAGGAGATCGACCGGTTGAACCGTATCGGGCTGCCCCCGGCCTATCGCGATGCCTGGTTCTCGCCCAACCCCAACGGCCATATCCAGGCGATCGGATGGGACGAGCGTGGGCGCAAGCAGTATCGCTATCACCCGGATTTCCGGGCCGCGCAGGAGAGCGCCAAATATGATCGCTGCGCCGCATTCGGCCTGGCGCTGCCGAGATTGCGCGCACGGGTCGAGGCCGATCTCCAGACCCGCCGGCACAACAAGGAGCGCACCGTCGCGGCGATCGTGAAGCTGCTCGACATCGGTTATCTGCGGGTCGGCAACGAAGGATATGCCAAGGCCAATAAGAGCTTCGGCGCGACCACCCTGCGCGATCGCCATGCGGAGATCCGGGGCCAGAGGCTAAAGCTGTGCTACCGCGCCAAATCTGGAAAGATGCGCACCTTGGTGATCACCGACCGCAGCCTCGCGCGCTTCGTCAAGAAGTGCCAGGATTTGCCCGGGCAGCAGCTTTTTCAGTACATCAATGGCGATGGCCAGCCGCACGGCGTCAGTTCGACCGACGTCAACGATTATATCCGCGAGGCGACCGGCGACGATTTCACCGCCAAGCATTTCCGCACCTGGGGAGCGAGCGTCATCGCGTTCGAGACGCTGGCCAGCGCGGACCACGATATCGGATTGAAGACGATGCTCGAGCCGGTGACCGAAGCGCTCGGCAACACACCGGCGATCGCGCGCAAATCCTATGTCCATCCGGCACTGATCGAGCTTGCCAAAGGCGATCAGACAAGCTTTCGCGAACATCTCGATCTGCCGCGTGCAACCCGCTATCTCGATCGTTACGAACGCGGCCTGATCGCCTTTCTGGCCGGTGAAACGGTATCACGTCCCAAGGCAGCCTGAGAGAATCGATGAACAATACCGCCATGCCCAAGGCAGGGACGCTGACCGCTCACGACCTGCAGCATCAAGCGCAGGCGATATGGGACACCAGCTTCGCTTGGCTCTCGTCGCATTGGCTTCAGGTGATGATCGCGGTCGCCGTCGGAATCGTGATCTTCTTCGGCCTGCACTTCATCAAGTCGCTCGGCAATCACCTGTGCAATCGCGACAGCAGTGGCACCGGTTGGTACACCGTGTTCGGCCGCGCGATCGCCAGGACGGGCAATTTCTTCATCGTCATGACCTCGGCCGAACTGGTGGTGGGCATCGGCGATGCACCTTACCCGGTCGCGGCGATCATCCGCTTCCTGTTCACCGTCGCCGCAGTGTTCCAGGGTGCGATCTGGGCGCGCGAGATCATTCTCGGTGCGATCGAGCATCGCACCGCGGCCAGCGATTACCACGGCGAGACCCTGACGAACGCGATGGGTCTCATCCGCTTGTTCGTCACCTTCGCGCTGTTCGCGATCGCCCTGGTGATGGTGCTCGGCAATCTGGGCGTGAACGTCACCGGGCTGGTTGCCGGTCTGGGCGTCGGCGGCATCGCCATTGGCCTCGCGGCGCAGAGCATCTTCGCCGACTTGTTCGCGGCGATCGCAATCATCTTCGACCGCCCGTTCCGGCGCGGCGACGCGATCACCTACGACAAGTCGGCAGGCACGGTCGAATATATCGGCATGCGGTCGACCCGCATCCGCGGCACCAACGGCGAAGAACGCATCATCGGCAACAAGAAGTTGCTCGATTTCGAGATCATCAACAATTCGCGCCGCGAATATCGCCGCGTGATCTTCACGCTGGGTATCGCCCAGACCACGCCGATCGCGGCGCTCGAAGAACTCCCGCATATGCTCAAGCAGATCGTCGAGGATCACGGCCAGAAGTTCGTCCGCGCCGGCTTCACCACCTTCACCGCGCAAAGCTACGAATTCGACGTCGAATTCGATTCCCCCACCGCGGTGTTCCAAGACATGTACGATGCGCGCCATTCGATCGGGCTCACGATCATCAAGCGTTTCCAGGAGGAGGGCATTGCGCTCGTCTATCCCGCCCAGACCGGCATCCCGGCAGCGGAATCCGGCGTGACCTGGCCCAAGCGCAGGAAGGCGAAGAGCAGCGACGACACGATCGCACGCCCGCCCTCCTCCGGCGATCGCTCGGTCGCCGACCAGGGGGGCGGCGATTAGAGCCTGTTTCAGCAACGCTGAAACGGTCGCGGCACGGCGAACCTGAAAACGATTCTAGCCTACGCCGCGACGGAAGGCGGCCCCTTGGCGAGCATCGCCTGCCAAGCCGGAATGGTGAGACCGTCGAGATATTCGCGCTGCATTTCAGGTGTCAGCACCTCGACCATCGATCGACCTTCGATCCACATTTCCAGCACGCCGAATATCCCGCCGCGTTTGCGGTACTTGATCGGCCATCCTTCGCGCGCCGCGATCGCCGTTACGGCCTCGATATCGAGCGCGGTCGCCATCGCGAAATGGGTCGGGGTGAAACGGTCCTTGGCACCGATCCGGCCGACCGCGTCGGCGTCTCCGGGCGCTTCGTGCAATTCGGCCCCGCGCGGATAGACCTCCACCGTGGTGCCGCGATCGTCGCCTGCCATCGCAACCCAGCTGCCGGTCAGCACGGGCGGGAACGGAAAGGCGTGGCCGCCCCATAATTCGGCAATCACGTTGGCGACGTTACGCGGGTCGTCGGCATCGATCGATAGATGGAACAACATATGAGTCTCCCCGATTCGTGTATTGCCCGCTCACTACGCGTGACACAAAATGTGTCAACTGGAATTTGACACTTTTTGTGTCACGCCTATTGGAAAACCATGCCCGACTCAGCCAAGCCCCGCGAGCCCGTTTCCAGCAACAATCATACGCGCACCTTGATCGAAGACGCGATGATCGGATTGATGGCCGATGGCGACCGCCTCAACCACGACGCCGTCGCCGACCGCGCGGGCGTGTCGCGCCGCACCGTCTATCGCTATTTCCCCGATCAGGACGCCCTGCGCCACGCGGCCTGGGCGCGGATGAGTCCGGGCGGACGCATCCCCGACACGCTGGACGACCTGCTGGGCGGACTGGAGGAGCGGTTCGCGAAGTTCGACCGCAATGCCGCGGCGATGACGGTGGCGCTGGCCAGCGCGGACGGCCGCGCGATGCGCAACCAGATGAAGGCCGAGCGCGAGACCGCCTATCGCGGCATGTTCGGCAAGGCGGTGGACGGGCTGGCAGAGCCCGACCGCACCTGGGCACTCGCCGCCATCCAGTTGATGTCGAGCGGGTTCGTCTGGCGCGAGATGCGCGACCAATGGGACATGGACGCGCGCGGCATGGCGACGGCCGCCAATTGGGCGATCGACGTGCTGATGGCGGACCTGCGCCGGCGTGGCGGCAAGCCGCTCGCCACCGGAGCCGCCGACCGGGAGGACGCCGCCTGACGATCCTGCCGGCCGGGCCGAATTACCTCAAATGCCACCCTCATCGAGGCTGAGCAGCGTGGCGTTGCCGCCTGCCGAGGTCGTGTCGGTCGAGACTGCGCGTTCGGCGACAAAGCGGTAGAGGTAATGCGGGCCGCCGGCCTTGGGCCCGGTGCCGGAAAGGCCTTCGCCCCCGAATGGCTGCGAACCGACGATCGCGCCGATCATGCTGCGGTTGACGTAGAGATTGCCGACGCGCGCTTCGGCTTCCATCACGTCGCCCGCCCGCGCGATACGGCTGTGCAGGCCCATAGTGAGACCATAGCCCTTGGCGTTGACCCGACGGATCGTCTCGGCAAGCTTGCCCGCCTGCCAGGTAGCGACATGGAGGATCGGGCCGAACCATTCGGCCTGCAGATCCTCGATAGCGTCCAGCCGGATGAGCGTCGGCGGCACGAACAGACCACTGGCGGGCGCGTCGATCGTCTTGACGATGCGCGCCTTCATGCTCTCGCGATACGCCATCAATTTGTCATAGGCGGCCTGATCGATCACCGGGCCGATATCGGTCCTGGGATCGGCCGGATCGCCAAGCACGAGCAAGTCCATCGCGCCGTCGAGCATCTTGATGATGCTATCCGCCACGTCCTCCTGCACCAGCAGCAGCCGCAGCGCCGAGCAGCGCTGGCCCGCCGAGCGGAACGACGAGGTGACCACGTCCATCACCACTTGCTCGGGCAGTGCGGTCGAATCGACGATCATCGCGTTGATCCCGCCGGTTTCCGCAATCAGCGGCACGATCGGACGCGCATCGTCTTCGAGCAAAGTGCGGGCGATCTTCTTGGCGGTCGCGGTCGAGCCGGTGAACGCCACGCCCATGATGCGCGGGTCGGCGGTCAACGCCGCGCCGACCTCGGGGCCGCCGGGCGCCAGGATCAATACGTCCTCAGGCACGCCCGCCTGATGCGCGAGCCGGACCGCGGCGGCGGCGATCTTCGGCGTTTGCGGCGCGGGCTTGGCGACCACGGCATTGCCGGCGACCAGCGCCGCCGCTGTCTGGCCGAGGAAGATCGCCAACGGAAAGTTCCACGGCGCGATCGTCGCCCACACGCCGCGCCCGTCGAGGTGAAGCGTGTTGCGCTCGCCGGTCGGTCCCGGCAGTTCGATCGACTTGAGGCCCGACCGCGCCTGCTGGGCATAATAGCGACAGAAATCGGCAGCCTCACGCACTTCGCCGATCGCGTCGGGGATCGTCTTGAACGCTTCCTGCACGCAGATCGCCATCAGCTCGTCGCGATTGGTTTCGAGCAGATCGGCGAGACGTTCGAGAATCGCCGCGCGGTCGTCGACCGGCGTCGCCGACCAGCCGGGGAAGGCGGCATGGGCGCGGGCGATTGCCGCGGCGACATCGACCTTTTCGGCCGTCACTGGCGGCATCGTGGCGACGCGTGCCGCCGTTTTCGCCAGCACGTCGCGATCGCTGAGGTCGATTCCGCTCGAATTCTTGCGATCGCCGAACAGGTCGATCGGCAGCGGAATGCTCGGATGCCTGGCCCCACCAACGGCGGCGATCTTCTCGACCGGATCGGCGAGGATCTCCGCCTCGGTCAGCCGCTCGTCGGCGAGTTGATGAACAAAGCTCGAATTGGCCCCGTTCTCGAGCAGACGGCGGACGAGATAGGCGAGTAGATCGCGATGCCCGCCGACCGGCGCATAGATACGGCAATGATAGCCTTGTTCGCGGACCAGCCGCTCGTACAGCCCCTCGCCCATGCCGTGGAGCCGCTGGAACTCGAAGTCGCGGTTGTCGCCGGCCCATTCGAGCAAGGTCGCCACCGTCAGCGCATTGTGGCTGGCGAATGCCGGGCGGATATTCTTCGCGTCGAGCATGTCGCGCGCCACCGCAAGGTACGAGACGTCGGTCGAGGCCTTGCGGGTGAAGAGCGGATAGTCCGACAGCCCCTCGACCTGGGTGCGCTTGATCTCGCTATCCCAATATGCGCCCTTGACCAGCCGCACGTTCATCAGGCGATCGAGGTTGTTAGCCCAGTCGACCACCAGGCGGGCGCGCTTGCCATAGGATTGCACCGCCATCCCGAACCCGTCCCAGCCCTTCAAGCTGGGCAGAGCGGCGACCGCGCCGATGATGTCGAGGCTCATCTCCAGCCGCTCGCTTTCCTCGGCATCGACGGTCAGGGCGATGCCTTTGCTCGCCGCCTGGACGGCGAGCGCTTCGAGCATCGCGGTCAGCTCGGGGACGCAGCGATCATATTGCGTGACTTCGTAGCGCGGGTGGAGTGCCGACAGCTTGACCGAGATCGAATGACCGGCGGCGGGATCGCGTCCAACCGCGTCGATCGCATCGGTATA
This sequence comes from Sphingomonas mali NBRC 15500, assembly GCF_001598415.1. Taxonomy (GTDB): domain Bacteria; phylum Pseudomonadota; class Alphaproteobacteria; order Sphingomonadales; family Sphingomonadaceae; genus Sphingomonas; species Sphingomonas mali. Next base: position 22,099 of record NZ_BCYX01000008.1, on the reverse strand, counting down.
GGCGTTGAAATAGCGGGCGGCGTCCTCGACCGTCCGCGCCGCTTCGCCCAGCATGTCGAAGCTCGCGGTGAAGCCGCGGTTCTCGGGCTTCTTCATGCGGTCCATGGCTTCGGCAATGGTGCGACCCATCACGAAAATCTCGCCCATCATCCGCATTGCCGCGCCGACCGCCTGACGCACGAACGGTTCGCCTGCCCGGCTGATCAGGCGGCGCAAGGGACCGCCCTCGCCTTCGCCGACCAGGGCGCGGCCGACCACCAGCCCCCAGGTCGCGATGTTGACCAGGGACGAATTGGATTCGCCCGTATGCGCGCGCCAGTCGGCGTCGCCGAGCTTGTCCGCGATCAGCAAATCCGCGGTCTCGGGATCGGGCACACGCAGGAATGCCTCGGCCAGCGAGAGCAACGCGACGCCTTCCGACGAGTTCAGCCGATATTCCTGCAGAAACTGATTCACCCACCCCTTTGTCTGCGCCGCGCGCAAATCCGCGAGCAGCCCGCTGGCATGGCCCAGCACCCGTCCACGCGAGTCGGGAGTCAGCGCGGCGCGCGCCAAAAGCGGTTTTAGAACTTCGGGTTCGGCCGCGCGATAAAGCTTTGCCATGGAAGCGCGGGCGGAGGACGTAGCGTCAGCGGTCATTTTCCAGTTTCCGGTCGGGTCGGACTTGCTTCGCGGGCCGAGGCAAGCCTAGAGGATGCGCGATGGCCTTAGCGCCAAAACACGCTCAAAGGGAATGTTCTGGCGATGAGCAATGATACAATTTCTATCAACGAGCTGGCAACGCAGATCGGTAGGGAGCGCGTCTCTGACTGGGTCGAGGTCAGCCAGGAAATGATCGACAAGTTCGCCGACGCGACGGGCGACCACCAGTTCATCCACGTCAACCCGCAGATGGCGGCGATGACCCCGTTCGGCGGCACCATCGCGCACGGCTTCCTGACGCTGTCGCTGATGCCGCTATTGTCGTCCAAGGTCCCCGACCAGCCCAAGATCGAGGGCGTGAAGATGGGCGTCAATTATGGCGGCAACAAAGTCCGCTTCATCACCCCGGTCCGCTCGGGCAAGCGCGTGCGCGGCCGCTTCAAGCTGATGGAGCTGATCGAGAAGCGCCCGGGCCAGTGGCAGCAGACCAACGAATTCACCGTCGAGATCGAAGGCGAGGACAAGCCCGCCTTGATCGCCGAGTGGATCAGCCAGATTTTCGTTTAGCTTTCTCCCCTCCCTTCCAGGGAGGGGTCGGGGGTGGGTCGCGAGCACAGCGAGCGTCCTAAGCAAGCCCCAAGCGTAGTCGCCGGCGCTGACGCGCCGGCACCCACCCCCAGCCCCTCCCTTTCAGGGAGGGGAGATTAAGAGGCCAACCATGCGTTCCGCCGTCATCGTCTCCACCGCCCGCACCCCGATCGGCCGCGCCTATCGCGGCGGGTTCAACAATCTGCCCTCGCCGACGCTCGCCAGCCACTCGATCAGGGCCGCGGTCGAACGCGCCAAGATCGATCCCACCGAAGTGCAGGACGTCGTGTTCGGCGCCGCGCTGCAGCAGGGTGTGCAGGCCGGCAACATCGCCCGCCTCGCGCTGCTTCGCGCCGGCCTGCCCGTCACCGTCGCCGGTATGTCGGTCGACCGCCAGTGCGCCTCGGGCCTGATGGCGATCGCCACCGCCGCCAAGGAAATCGTCCTCGACAATATGGACATCGCCATCGGCGGCGGCGTCGAGTCGATCTCGATGGTGCAGACTCCGCAGATGCGTGTCGGCCGGGACGACGAGCTGATCGCGATGCACAAGGACGTCTACATGCCGATGCTGCAGACTGCCGAGGTCGTGGCGAAGCGCTACAATATCAGCCGCGACGCAATGGACGAATATTCGCTCCAGTCGCAGCAGCGCACCGCCGCTGCGCAGCAAGCCGGCTATTTCGACGCCGAGATCGTGCCAGTCACCGCGACGATGGCGATGACCAACAAGGAAACCAAGGAAGTCACCCTCCACGAGGTGACCGTCACCAAGGACGAAGGCAATCGTCCCGAGACGTCGATCGAGGGTCTGCGCGGTCTGCAGCCGGTGCTCGGCCCCGATTTCACCATCACCGCGGGCAATGCCTCGCAGCTGTCGGACGGATCCTCGGCCAGCGTGCTGATGGAAGAGAAACTGGCCGAGAAGCGCGGCCTGACCCCGCTCGGCCGCTATGTCGGCATGGCGGTCGCCGGCACCGAGCCCGACGAGATGGGCATCGGCCCGGTGTTCGCGATCCCCAAACTGCTTGAGCGCAACGGCCTCAAGATGGACGATATCGGCCTGTGGGAGCTCAACGAAGCGTTCGCGGTGCAGGTCCTCTATTGCCGCGACAAGCTGGGCATTCCCAACGAGCTGCTCAACGTCAACGGCGGCTCGATCTCGATCGGCCATCCCTATGGCATGACCGGCGCGCGCTGCACCGGCCACGCGCTGATCGAAGGCAAGCGCCGTGGCGCCAAGTATGTCGTCGTGACGATGTGCATCGGCGGCGGACAGGGCGCGGCGGGGCTGTTCGAAGTCCTCTGAGCTCACCGCTCGATACAAAAAAGGGGCCGGTGGAGCGATCCGCCGGCTCTTTTCGCACCCGATTCTGGGAACTTGGGGCAGGTCCCCAGTTGCTTGACCGGAGATCACGGCAAGCGCACCCTTTCGACCATGCGAAGCGACTATCCCGCGAACAAGATCGGCTTGCGGCTGACATTCCGACCGCTGATGCATGCCTTCATGTTTCGTGGCCGGTCGACTAGACACGAGGTGATCGCCTTCTGGTTGCTGAGTACGCTGGCCCAGGCTGGCACGCTCATCTATGACCCGCCGCCGCCTCCGCCCTTATTCTATGCGCTTGGCGTCGCTTGGGACGTGGTCTGGGCCTGGCCTTGGATTCCGTTGCTCGTCCGGCGGCTGCACGATCAGGGACGTAGCGGATGGTGGGCGTTGGTCCCCCTGTCGATCGTGCCGCTCTCGGTAATAGAGTGGTTTACTGCGCCGGCTGGCCATGCCGCTTCGATGGCATTTCATTTCGGCCCGTTGGAGCTCCACAAAGGTGTGGCCGCGACGCCATGGACCATTTCGCTCATCGTGATCCTTATCGCGCTGATGGTCGTGAATGTGCTGCTATTTCTCTGGCAGCCGACACGGGGCGCCAACCGGTTCGGTCCTGATCCAAGGCTGGCCGACATGACCGACAGGACGGAGGCTATCCTGGCCGAAGCCTGACACCGGAAGCGGAGCTGGCTCGGTCGGCGCGGAAACTCTCGGCGCGCGGCTCGTTATGCGTCGAGACCTACAGGAGAGATACGATGGCCGACGCCGCCGAGATCAAGCAGCATTTCTGGAAGAAACTGTCCGACAGCCCGTTCGTGATGATCGGCCTGGACGGTGACGGGCGGCACAGCGAACCGCTGACCGCGCAGCTGGACGAGGATCAGGTCGACACGATCTTCTTCTTCATTGGGAAGGACAACCGCCTGGCCCGGGGCGGCGCGGCGATGGCGCAGTTCGTGTCCAAGGGGCACGATTTCTTCGCTTGCCTGGCAGGCAATGTCCGGATCGACAACGATTTCGGGATGATCGACAAATTGTGGAACAACCAGGTCGAGGCCTGGTTTCCGGGCGGCAAGGACGACCCCAATCTCGCGCTGTTGCGCTTCGACGTCGACGATGCCGAGACGTGGGAAACCGACATGTCGATCGCCGGCAAGGTCAAGATGCTGTTCGGCGGCAAGATCAAGGCCGGCGATGAAGGCAGCCACGCGAAGGTGAGTACGACGGCCTGACCGATCCTCTCCCCTCCCGCTGGCGCGTTCCGGGTCGGTTGCGCCCCCGGCGCAACCTGAACGGTCCGGGGGACCGTTCACCCAGAACGGGGTCGGGGGAGGGCCTGTTGTGCCTCACCCCGAACACTAGCGCGGAGGCCACCTGCCCTCCCCTAGCCCCTCCCGCCAGCGGGAGGGGAATCCGGGCCTCATCCGCCGTGCGCGGTGATCCACTCTTCCAGCACCGGCGCGATCTGGGTGCGCCATTTGCTGCCGTTGAAGATGCCGTAATGGCCGGCGTCGGCGACGAGGTGTTTCTTCTCCGACGCGGGCAGATTGGTCGCGATGGTCAGCGCCGCCTTGGTCTGGCCGAGCCCTGAAATGTCGTCGCGCTTGCCCTCGATCGCCAGCAAGGCGATGTCGGTGATCGCGCCCGGATCGACCTTGCGGCCGCGATGCGTCATCTCGCCCTTGGGCAAAGCATGCTGCTGGAACACGACCTCGATCGTCTGGAGGTAGAATTCGGCGGTCATGTCGCAGACCGAGCGATATTCCTCGTAGAAATCCTTGGTCGCGTCAGCGCCTTCGTCGTCGCCCTGGACGAGATGCTTGAACATCTCCCAATGCGAAATCATGTGGTTGCCGAGATTCATCGTCATGAAGCCGGCGAGCTGGAGGAAGCCCGGATAGACGCGGCGACCGGCGCCCGGATAATTGATCGGAATGGTCGCGATGACATTCTGTTCGAACCAAGCGAACGGACGCTCGGTCGCCAGCGTGTTGACTGCGGTCGGCGCCTCGCGCGTGTCGATCGGGCCGCCCATCATTGTCAGCGTCTTCGGCCGACAGGGATTCTTGTCCGCGCTCATCACGCAGGCCGCGGCATAGCACGGCACCGACGGCTGGCAGACCGCGAGCATGTGCGCGCCCTCGCCAATCGTCTCGAGGAATTCGATGATGTAGTCGACATAATCGTCGAGGTCGAAACGCCCTTCGCTGAGCGGCACCTGCCGGGCGTCGCGCCAGTCGGTGATGTAGACATCGGCGAACGGCAACATGCGCTCGACCGTCCCGCGCAACAGCGTCGCGTAATGGCCCGACATCGGCGCCACGATGAGCAGTTTGGGTCCGCCCGCGACGCCCTTGCGCACGAAGCGCTTGAGCTGGCCGAAGGGTTTGCGGAGGACGATTTCCTCGACGACATCGACTTCCTTGCCGTCGACCATCGTCCGGTCGAGCCCGAATTCGGGCTTGCCGCGCGGCGCCGAGGCGTGCGCGAATACTTCGAGCGCGGAGCCGAGCACCGGCCCGCCGCCGAAATAGGCAAAGGGATTGGCGGGATTGCTGAGCAGCTCGGCACTGAAATTGGCCCAGGCGCTGGCACCCGCCAGCATCGACCGCTGCATCTCGTAAGCGTTGTAGAGCATCTGCCCCCGATACATGAGAAACCGTTTCCCCGGTATGAACCCTTAGGCCCGTGTTGCACCGCACACAACGCAATAAGCGATGGATCGTTGCGGGTCCGGGTATGTCCCTTCCGATCGGCCGCTTGAGCGCTGTCGCACTGCGGCATTACAGCCCCATTGCCGCTGACGCTCGTTCGCCCTAGGTGCCGGCCATGGCCGATCCCGCCCCCGCCGCTCCCAGCCCCGGTCGCAGGCTGAGCAGCCTCAAAATGGTCTGGCATTATGCCAGCCGCTACAAGCTCCAGGCGCTGCTTGCGCTGCTTGCCCTGGGCTTGTCCTCGGCCGCGACCCTCTATTTCCCGATCGCGCTGCGATCGGTGATCGACGGCGGGTTCGTTCGCGGCCGCGACATGACGCACGTCAATCGCGTCTTTTACCAGCTGTTCGCGGTAGCCGGCGTGCTCGGCGTGGCGACCGCCGTGCGGTTCTATTTCGTCTCCTGGCTGGGCGAGCGGACCGTGGCCGACGTGCGGATCGCCGTGCAACGCAACCTGCTTCGCCTGGCACCGCGTTATTTCGAGGAAAACAGGCCATCGGAGATCGCGTCGCGACTCACCTCGGACACCGCGCAGATCGAAATGGTGGTCGGAACGACGGCATCGGTCATCCTGCGCAACGCCATTACCGGGTTCGGCGGGATCGCCCTGATGCTGGTCTGGGCGCCCAAATTGGCGGGGATGATTCTGCTGGGCATTCCGGTCGTGCTCGGGCCGATCATGCTGATCGGACGGCGGCTGCGCGGCTATTCGCGGACTAGTCAGGATCGTGTCGCCGATATCGGGGCGATGGCGGTCGAAGTCCTGTCGGCGATGAAAGTGGTGCAAGCCTTCGGCCAGGAGCGGCGCGAAGGGTCGCGCTTCGCCGCCACCGTCGAACGCAGCTTCGCGACCGCCAAGCGGCGGATCCTGCTGCGCGCGCTGTTGACCGCGATGTTCATTACCCTGGTATTCGGTGCGGTGACGCTGATGCTGTGGAGCACCGCGTCGGATGTCGCGGCCGGCCGATTGTCGCCGGGATCGCTCGGCGGGTTCGTGCTCGCTTCCATCCTGACCACCGGCGCCTTTGCCGCGCTGAGCGATGTCTATAGCGACTTGCTCCGCGCCGCGGGCGCCGCCGAACGCCTAGCCGAATTGCTCGCCGAACAGCCCGAAATCGCACCGCCCGCGCACCCTGCGGCTTTGCCCGAGCCGGCGCGCGGCGCGATCACCTTCGATCATGTCGTGTTCCGCTATCCGACGCGGCCCGATGTTTCGGCACTGGCCGATTTCTCGCTCGACGTGACGCCCGGGGAAACCGTCGCGGTGGTCGGACCGTCGGGCGCCGGCAAGACGACTCTCTTCCAGCTCATCCAGCGCTTCTACGATCCGCAATCGGGTGAGGTGCGGATCGATGGCGTTCCCCTGCCCCTGGCCGATCCCGCCGATATCCGCGGTCGCATCGCGATGGTGCCGCAGGAAACGGTGATCTTCGGCGCCTCGGCGCGCGACAATATGCGCTATGGCGAGTGGGACGCGAGCGACGACGCGATCTGGGCGGCGGCGGAGGCGGCCAATGCCGCCGATTTCCTGCGCAAGCTGCCTGAGGGGCTCGATACCTTCCTGGGCGAAGGCGGCGCGCGGCTGTCGGGCGGCCAGCGCCAGCGCGTTGCGATTGCTCGCGCGTTGCTGCGCGACGCGCCGATCCTGCTGCTCGATGAGGCGACTAGCGCGCTCGACGCCGAAAGCGAACAATTGGTGCAGCAGGCGCTCGACCGGCTGATGGACGGGCGCACCACGCTCGTCATCGCCCATCGCCTCGCGACCGTTCGCGCGGCGGACCGGATCATCGTGATGGACGACGGCCGAATCGTCGAGGAAGGCACCCACGCCACGCTCAACGCCAAGGGCGGCCTGTATGCCAGGTTGGCCGCGCTTCAGTTCAGCGAGGCGGCGTGAAGCAAGCTGGGGGCTTGCTTCACCCCCCGCTGGGAGGGCATGTTTCCTCCACGAAATGATCCCGCTCACGCGACCGGCCCTCCCCCGGCCCCTCCCGCGAGCAGGAGGGGAGAAACAGGATGGCCCGTGAGTTCGATATCATCGTCTATGGCGCCACCGGGTTCACCGGGCGGCTGGTTGCCGAATATCTCTCCGAAACCTATCCCAGCGGCGTCAAATGGGCGATGGCCGGGCGCTCGCTGAGCAAGCTCCAGGAAGTGCGCGACCAGATCGGCGCGCCCGCCGACATCACCCTGATCGCGGCGAATTCGGACGATCCCGCCAGCCTGAAGGCAATGTGCGAGCGCGCCACCGCGGTCATCACCACGGTCGGCCCCTACCAGCTCTATGGCAGCGATCTGGTCGCCGCCTGTGCCGAGACCGGTACCGCTTATCTCGATCTGTGCGGCGAACCCGCCTGGATGCGCCACATGATCGACGCGCATCACGAAACCGCCAAGCGCAGCGGCGCCCGGATCGTCTTTTCGTGCGGGTTCGACTCGATTCCCTTCGACCTCGGCGTACTGACCTTGCAGCAATGCGCGATCGCCAAGCATGGCGGCCCGGCGCCGCGCGTGAAATGCCGCGTGCGGGTGATGAAGGGCGGGTTTTCGGGCGGCACCGCGGCCAGCCTGAAGGCGACGCTGGCCGCCGCCGCCAGGGACCCGCGGATCGTCGCCTTGCTGACCAACCCGTTCGCATTGACTCCCGGCTTTTCGGGGCCGCACCAGCCGACCGGGCTGCTGCCGGAATATGACAAATCGGTCGGCGCCTGGGTCGCGCCGTTCATCATGGCGCCGATCAACACCAAGAACGTCCACCGCACCAACTTCCTGCTCGGCGAGAAATATGGCGCCAATTTCGTCTATGACGAGATGATGGTCGCCGGCCTCGGCGATCTCGGCAAGGCCGCCGCCGAGGCGATCGCCAAGGTCAATCCGCTCGCCGGCGACAAGGGGCCCAAGCCGGGCGAAGGGCCTTCCAAGGAAGAGCGCGACAGCGGCCATTACGACATCCTGTTCATCGGCGAATTCCCCGACGACAGCCGGGTCGAATGCGTCGTCACCGGCGACAAGGATCCGGGTTACGGGTCGACCAGCAAGATGATCGCCGAAGCGGCGCTCTGCCTGGTGCAGGATGTGCAGGGCGACGGTGGAATCTGGACCCCCGGCGCGCTGATGGGCGATGCGCTACGCGAGCGGCTCATCGCGAAGGCGGGGCTGACGTTCCGCTGCGGCTGAGATCCCTTTCGCGCTCCCGTGAAGGCACGAGCACGGTCAAGTCAGCCGCGGTAGAACAGCACCGCCACCGCCGCGATCACCAGCGAGATGCCGACCGCCCACATCGCGCGGACGCGTCCCGCTTGCTGTTCGCGATAATGATTGGCGACCAGGTCGAGCCAATAATGGCCCGGCAGCGTCTCCCGCACGACGCCGGCTTTCCTCAGCTTCATCAGCTCGGCGACGTCGCTCGGCCCCGGACTGAACGCGATCGCCTGGTCGGGTGCCAGCGCGTGCGCCTGGATCATCGCGCGCGCGATCCGCGAGCGCGTGCGCAACATCGCCGGGTGGATCGGCGGCGGCCCCGCTGGCCCAGGTTGCGGCACGACGCCGATCAGGTCGAGCTTGCCGCTCATCCGCCCCCCGCCAGGAACCCGAGCGCGACGCCGATCGCGACCGCGGCACCGACCGCCAACCCGGCGCGGCGGCGACGCGACCTGGTCCAATTGTCGAAGGCCGGAATATCGAGCCAATAGGTGCCCGCCTTGCCGACATGGACGACACCGTTCTCGATCAAGCGCTCGAGTAGGCGGCGTTCGATCCCGCGACTCGGGACATAGGAGATCGCCTTGTCGGCAACTACGGCGTTCTGCGTCATGAAATGCGACACCAATCTGCGCCGCGCTCGTGCCGTCGCGCCCGCTGCTGCTCCTGCCGCTGCTCCACCCACAAGCTCACCCTTCGTTTTGTATATTGTATACCATCAACGTCGTCGCCCTTGATGGCGGATGTTGGGCGGACGGCCGCGGCGTTTCAAGACACGCGCGGGCTTGTTGCCCGGCGGTGGCGCGTAGCGCCCTTCGGGCAGTTCGAAGCGTAAGGCACCCGACACCGGATTGGCTTCCGCCAACCGCAATTGCAGCACTTGGCCGATCGCATATTCGTCACCCGAGGCCTCGCCGACCAGCTTCTTCGCCGCCTCGTCGAAGCGGAAATATTCGCCGCCCAGGTCGCGCACCGGCAGCAAGCCATCGCCGCCGATCCCCGCGACGGTCGCGAAGATCCCGAAATTCTGCACGCCGGTGATGCGGGTCTCGACGATCTCGCCGACCTTCTCGGCCAGGAACGCCGCGACATAGCGGTCGATCGTGTCGCGCTCGGCTTCCATCGCGCGGCGCTCGAGCCGGCTGATCGATTCACCGATCCGTTCCATTCCTGCCGCTTCGTCATCGGTCAGCCCGCCAGGGCCGAGGCCATAAGCGGCGGCCAGCGAGCGGTGGACGATCAGATCGGCATAGCGGCGGATCGGCGAGGTGAAATGCGCATAGCTGCCGAGCGCGAGGCCGAAATGGCCGTGATTCTCCGGCGCGTAATAAGCCTGGGTCTGCGTGCGCAGCACCTGTTCCATCACTTGCGGACGAAAATCCACGTCGCCGATCTTGTTCAGGATGTGGTTGAAGGTCGCCGGCTGGATCACCTGGCCGAGCGCGAACTTGACGCCCCAGGTCTCGAGATAATCCTTGAGCGCGACCAGCTTCTCGCGCGCCGGCGGTTCGTGGACGCGGTACATGACCGGCGCCTTCTTCGCCTCGAGCGCCTTGGCCGCCGCCACGTTGGCCGCGATCATGTAATCCTCGATCAGCCGGTGCGCATCGAGCCGCTCGCGCGGCGCGACCGACAGGATGCGGCCCAGCTCGTCGAGCATCACGCGGCGTTCGGGCAGGTCGAGATCGAGCGGCTCGCGCTTGTCGCGGGCCTTGGCGAGGGCGGCCCAGCAGGACCAAAGGGGAACCAGCGCGCCTTCCAACAACCCGTTCGCCCTGAGCTTGTCGAAGGGCGTGTCCAGATCCCGTGCTTCGACAGGCTCAGCACGAACGGTGGTTGGTCGGCCCGCGTCCAACCCATCGATCGCCGCCTGCGCATCCTCATACGCGATGTTCGCCGCGATCCGCACCACCGCGCGGGTGAAGCGCCACGACTTGAGCGTCCCGTCCTTGGCGATCTGAAGATGACAGGCGAGCGCGGCGCGGTCCTCGCCGGTCTTGAGCGAGCACACCTCCGCCGACAGGATCTCGGGCAACATCGGCACGACGCGGTCGGGGAAATAGACCGAATTGCCGCGCCGCCGCGCCTCGCGATCGAGCGCCGAACCGGGGCGGACGTAGAAGGACACATCGGCGATCGCGACCACCGCTTTCCACCCCCCAACATTCTTGGGATCGTCGTCGGGTGCCGCCCAGACCGCGTCGTCATGGTCGCGCGCATCGGCCGGGTCGATCGCGACGATCGGCAGGTCGGTCAGGTCCTCACGGCCCTCGCCCAGCGGCTGCTTCGCGACGCGCTCCGCTTCTTCCAGCGCCTCGTCGGCAAAGCGGTCGGGAATGTCGTGTTCGTGGATTGCGATCAGCGAGAAACTGCGCGGCGCGAAGGGGTCGCCCAGCCTCTGCGTCACCCGCGCGGTGATGCGCGGCGGCCGCCCGGCTTTTTCGGCCAGCACCAGGTCGCCCGGTTCGGCATCGCCCGCATCGGACACCTGATAATGCCGCCGCTCGCGCTTCTCGACACCTTCGAGCCACAGCCTGTCGCCTTCGCGCCTGAGCACGCCGAGGATCAGCTCCTCGCCCTTGGCTAGGTGCTTCATCGGGTGCGCGATCCAGCCCTTGCCCGCTTCTTCGGTGCGCGCGAGGATACGGTCGCCGACGCCGAGAGCGGATCGCTTGCTCCGTTCGCGCACACGCAGCCGCGGCACCGGCACGCCTTCGGCTTCCCAGCGTTCAGGCACCGCCCAGACGTTGCCGCCATCGTCGACATCGGAGATGCGGAGCACGGTCACCTTGGGCAGTCCGCCCATCTTGTGGAACGCGCGACCCGGCGCGCTGTCGATCAGGCCTTCATCGGCCATGTCCTTGAGCAGCGCCTTGAGCGCGATCTTTTCCTGCGCGGTCAGGCCGAACGCGCGCGCGATTTCGCGCTTGCCTGCCGGCGTATCGGACGAGGCGATGAAATCGAGGATCTGCTGTCGCGTGGGAAGGCCGGGTTTGTGCTTTGGTTTTGCCATGTCGAGGCAAGATACGGCGGAATTGCGCAACCACCAACCGTCGGCTTGGAGACTATCGAGAAGTGGTATCTAAAAACGCGGCTCGACTTCTTTCGACGCGACCGGATAGTGGGGTAATGGCCAACGACCCTCTACGCTACGACCTCCTCATCGCCGGCGGCGGGATCAATGGATGCGCGATCGCGCGCGAGGCATCTTTGCTGGGCTTGAAGGTGCTGCTGGTCGAACGCGACGATCTCGCCAGCCACACCTCGTCGGCCTCGACCAAGCTGATCCATGGCGGTTTGCGCTACCTGGAATATTACGACTTCCGGCTGGTCGCCGAGGCGTTGCGCGAGCGCGAATTGTTGGTCCACGCCGCGCCGCACATCATCCGCCCGTTACGCTTCGTCCTGCCGCAGGAGAATGCCGTGCGGCCGTGGTGGATGGTCCGGATCGGGCTCTACCTCTACGACATGCTGGGCGGGAAAATGACCCTGCCTCGCTCGCGCGGACTTCGCTCATCGGACAAGGACTATATCTCGCCGCTCAAGGGCGGCGAGCGCGGGTTCGTTTACTCGGATGCCCAGGTCGACGATTCTCGGCTCACGCTTCTCAATGCGGTCGACGCGCATGCCAATGGCGCCGAGATCTGCACGCGCGTCTCGCTCGACGCGGCGCGGCGCGATGGCGATCGCTGGACGGCAACCCTGTCCGACGGGCGCACGGTCGAGGCGCGCGCGCTGGTCAATGCGGCAGGCCCCTGGGTCCATCTGATGCTCAAGCGCCTGGGGCTGAACGGCAAGGCCAATGTCCGGTTGGTCAAGGGCAGCCATATCGTCGTGCCCAAACTCTATGAGGGCGATCACGCTTATATCCTCCAGCTACCCGACCGCCGCATCATCTTCGCCATTCCGTGGCAAGGCGGGACCGAGATCGGCACCACCGACATCCCGGTCGATGCGCCCGAGGATGCGACGATCACGGACGACGAGATCGCCTATCTGTGCCAGGGTGCGAACCATCATTTCGTCAAGCAGATCACGCCCGCGGACGTGACCTATAAATGGTCGGGCGTGCGTCCGCTCTACGACGATGGTGCGAGCGAGGCGAAGGCGGTGACACGCGACTACGTGCTCGAACTCGATACCGACGGGCCGCCGCTGTTGAGCGTATTCGGCGGCAAGATCACCACCGGGCGCCATCTGGCCGAGGACGCGATGGGCAAGCTCGGTCCGGAACTGGGACTCAAACGCCGCCCGGTGTCACGCGCGCGCGTCTTTCCGGGAGGCGCGATCGCCGACTTCGACCAGTTCGTCGCCCAGGTCCGCGCGACCTGGCCGTTCCTCGGCGAGGATCGGTCGCTGCGGATGGCGCATGCTTACGGCACGATGCTCGGCGACATGCTCGCCGGCGTGACCGACGAAGCCGGCATGGGCGCCGATTTGGGCGGCGGACTGACCGAGATCGAGGCGCGGTGGATGCGCGACCACGAATGGGCGCGGACGGCCGAGGACGCGCTGATGCGGCGGAGCAAGGTCGGCCTGCATCTCAGCGACGAGCAACGCGCTGCATTCGAAGGGGCGTGGGACGCGCTGACGTGATCCGCGTCGCCGCTTTGTATCAGTTCGTTCGCTTCCCCGATCCCGACGCGATCCGGGGGCAGCTGCTGGCCTTGTGCGAAGCAGAAGGGATCAAGGGCACGTTGCTGCTAGCCCATGAGGGGATCAATGGCACGATTGCCGGGCCGCCCGAAGGGATCGACGCGGTGATCGCCCATATCCGCGCGCTGCCCGATTGCGCCGCGCTGCAGGTCAAGACAGCTACCGCCGAGACAATGCCGTTCCATCGGCTGAAAGTCCGGCTGAAGCGCGAGATCGTGACGATGGGGATGCCCGACATCGACCCGCTAACGGGAGTCGGCCATTACGTCTCGCCAGCCGACTGGAACGCGCTGATCGAGCAACCCGGCACGATGATCATCGACACGCGCAACGATTACGAGGTCAAGGTCGGCACCTTCGCTGGTGCGATCGATCCGGAGACCGAAAGCTTCCGCGACTTTCCCGCCTGGGTCGCCGCGCATCGCGACGAGATTGCGGCCGCGCCGCGCGTCGCGATGTTCTGCACCGGAGGCATACGCTGCGAGAAGGCGACCGCGCTGCTCAGGGCCGAGGGGATCGATCAGGTCTATCACCTGGAGGGCGGGATCCTGAAATATCTGGAAGAGGTGCCGCCAGCCGAAAGCCGCTGGCAGGGCGAATGCTTCGTGTTCGACGAGCGCGTCGCGGTCAGGCACGGGCTCGCGCCCGGCACGCACGGCTTGTGCCGTGCCTGCCGCATGCCGGTCAGTACCGAGGATCGCCGTTCGCCGCTCTATGAGGAAGGGGTGAGCTGTCCCGCCTGCCATGGCACTCGCGATGCCGCCCAGCGTGCAGGCTATGCCGAACGCCACCGGCAGGCTCGGCTGGCCGAAGCGCGCGGCGAGGCGCATGTCGGCGCGCGGCTACCCCTCAAGCCCCCGAAAAATCCAATTTAGCCAGTCATTAACCGACCTCGTTGCATAGCCGTTTCAAGGGCAGACGGGGGCCGGACGATGGCTACGACATTTTCGCATTTTCGCCGCCGGGCGACCGACGCCAAATATGATCGGGAACCGGTCCTGTCGGTCGCGCATGCCAGCGTGAAACGCCATCGAAAGGCCGCGCTCCATCAGTTGTCGATCTATGGCTGCCGCCTCGCCAGCCGTATCGAGGCCGAGCAGGGCGAATCGCTGACGCTCCGTTTCGATCGCAGCGCGCCGATCGCCGCTACGGTGATCTGGTGTGCCGACGGCCTGATCGGCGCACGCTTCGACCAACCGATCGAGCGCGAGATGATGCGCTCGCTGACTCTCCGCATCGGCTGAGTCGCATTCCGTCTCAGCGACGATGCGTCGCGAAGAAATCCCACATCAGCGCCGTGCCGTCGATCTTGCCGGTGTTGCGCGTCACGCCCGGACGACCGAGACCGCGGCCCGGCCAGCCATGCTCGGCACCTTTCATGATGTAGAAGTCGACGTCCGCGCCGCTCGCGCAGCCGGTCCATAGCTCGCGGACATAATCGGCGGTTTCGGTCTTCGCCGGCCCCCTGGTGCAACGGTTTGCCGTCGCCCAGAATGTCGCGGCGTAGCGCGAGGGCTTGTACGGCATGCCCTGCGAGCGACGGACGATTCCCGTCGTGCTGGTCCCACCGGCGACCGGCACCTGTTCGTCCTTCTCGGCATTGACGATCAGCATCGGCACCGCGGCGACCGGTTTGGGCTCGTTGCCGAACAATGCGCCGACGAATACCGCCGCGCCGGCGATGCGATCGCCGAGTTCGATCGCCACGCGCTCGGCCATCATGCCGCCGTTGGATATGCCGACGACATAGACGCGGTTGGGATCGACCGACTGGGTGCGCTCGAGCTCGTCGATCATCGATCGAATAAAGCCGATATCGTCGACCTTCTTGCGCATCGCATAAGCGCAGCAACCGCCGGCATTCCAGGTTTCGAGCTTGCCGAAGCGCGACGATCCTTCGGGCAAGGCAAGGATGAAGCCTTCCCTGGCCGCCTTGTCGATCAGCCCGGCCGACTTGGCGACCTGTGCGCCGTTACCGCCGCCGCCGTGGAGCGCGATGACCAGCGGGCGCCGGCCGCCGCCGGGCGGGACGAACAATTGATACGTGCGATTGCCGATCCGATGCGGCGCGAGCGGCCCATCGGCCGCAGGCGCGCTCGTCGGCAGCTGCAGCACGATGCCGACGATCCCCATCAACACCAATATCCAACGCATGGTGGCCCTCCTTGCCCTCATGCGACGTTCAACGCGCGAGGGAGCGCCGCCCTTCGCGTCAGGCGATCGCGATCACCGCCAAGGTAATGCGCGACAGACAAATCAGCTTGCCGGCATCGTCGGTGATGCGGATCGTCCAGATCTGCGTCGTCCGGCCCAGCGACTCCGCCCTGGCGGTCGCTGTGACATGGCCCGACATCGCCGGACGAATGTGGTTGGCGTTGATCTCCATGCCGACCGTGACCTGCTTCGACGGGTCGAGCGTCATCGCGCCGCCCATCGATGCCACCGTCTCCGCCAGGGCGACCGAGGCGCCGCCGTGCAGCCGCCCGAACGGCTGGTGCGTGCGATGATCGACCGGCATCCGCGCCGATACCCAATCGTCTCCCGCTTCGAGGAATTCGATCCCGAGCAGGCCGGGCATCGACTTCCCGCCCATCGCGGTCATTGCCGCGAGATCGGGCTTTTGTCCGCCGAACCAAATCATTTGGGATTCTCCCATTCTACCCACCGTTCGTGCTGAGCTTGTCGAAGCACATGTCCGAAACACGCCCTTCGACAAGCTCAGGGCGAACGGAGGAGGTTCAGTAAGCCCGGGCTATGAGCACGCGTTCGACCGCAGGCGCACCGGTGAAGATGCAGGTGCCGTCGGCCGGCGCGGCATCGCGCGGCGTGTTGCGCAAGGTCAGCTTGAGTGCCTTCAATTGCTCCTCGACCTTGTCGAGCGCCGCGCCGGTCGGCTTCGACCATTGCGCGAGCACCCAGCCGGGCTTTTCGACGCTGTCGGCGAAGAAGGCCTTGAGCCCGTCCATATCGGTCACGTCGGTCGCGATATTGCCGTCCAGCCGCAGCTTAGCCTGGGTGTAGAGGCCGTGCTGGATCTCTGCCAGCGTCGCCGCCGACTGCGCCACGCAATCGTTTTTCGCCACCACCGCGCTGTCGAGCTTGCCGTCCTCCCGATACAGCGCGTCGCGGCGGATCAGCGAGACGTTGCCGCCCGCCATATCGCGCCCGCCGACCTCGATCACGATCGGCGCGCCTTTCTTGATCCAGTTCCAGCGCTTGGTCGTCGCCTTGGTCGCCTTGAGGTCGAGCAGCACGCGCAGCGGCTCGCCGAACGCGCTCTGCTTGACGAGTTCGTCGCGTAGCCCCGAGCAATAATCGATCAGCGCGGCATCCTCGTCATTGTCGCGCAGCATCGGCACGATCACGATCTGCCACGGCGCGACCTGCGGCGGCACGCGCAGACCGTCGTCATCGCCATGCGTCATGATCAGGCCGCCGACCATGCGCGTCGACATGCCCCAGCTGATCGTGTTGGCCGGCTCGAACTGCCCCTCGGTATTCTGGAAGCGGATGTTCTGCGCTTCGGCGAAATGCGTGCCGAGAAAGTGGCTGGTGCCCGCCTGGAGCGCCTTGCCGTCCTGCATCATCGCCTCGATCGACCAGGTTTCGACTGCGCCGGGGAAGCGCTCATTCTCGGGCTTCTCGCCGGCGATCACCGGCATCGCGACGCATTCCTCGGCAAACGAACGGTAGAGTTCCAGCGCCTTGGCGGTTTCCGCCTTGGCCTGCTCGGCCGAGGCATAGGCTGCGTGCCCTTCCTGCCACAGGAATTCCGACGTGCGCAGAAACATGCGCGTGCGCATTTCCCAGCGGACGACATTGGCCCATTGGTTGATCTGCACCGGCAAATCGCGCCACGACTGGATCCAGCGCGCAAAGGCAGCGCCGATCACCGTTTCCGAGGTCGGTCGGACGATCAGCGGCTCTTCGAGCTTGGCGGCGGGATCGGGCACCAGCCCGCCCTTGCCGTCGGGGATCAGGCGATGGTGCGTGACGACCGCCATTTCCTTGGCAAAGCCTTCGACATGCTCCGCTTCCTTCTCGAAATAAGAGAGCGGGATGAACAAAGGAAAATAGGTATTGTCATAGCCGAGCGTGCGAATGCGGTCGTCGATCAACCGCTGCATGCGTTCCCAGATGCCATAGCCCCATGGCCGCATGACCATGCACCCGCGAACCCCGCTCTCCTCGGCCATATCGGCCTCGGCAATGACGGTCTGATACCATTCCGCGAAGTTCTGAGCGCGGGTGACGGATAAAGCGTGCTTGATCATGACGCGGGCGGATAGCGCCCGCGCGCCGCTGCGTCACCCCGCCTTGTGCTGGGCTACGGCGCGGAGCATGTCGAATTCATGGGGGATACCGCGCCTGGGAATGACGATCGCGTGATGCTGGGCATCGCGATGCGGTTGCTCGCGGTGTTGCTGCTGTCGAGCCTGTCGGCGCTGATCAAGGTCGCCGAGACGCGCGGCGCCAACCTCGCCGAAATCATGTTCTTTCGTCAGGGCTGCGCCGTGCCGGTGGTGCTGGCCTATATGATGGTCGCCGGCCCGGGCCTGAGCGCTGTCCGGTCGCGGGCGGTTCGCGGTCAGGTGATCCGCGCTTCGGTGGGACTGACCGGAATGGCGTTCAACTTCGGCGCGGTGCTGTTGCTGCCATTGGCCGAGGCTACCACCCTCGCCTTCACCGTACCGATCTTCGCGACCATATTGGGCGCGCTGGTGCTCAAGGAGCCGACCGGCTGGCATCGCTGGGGCGCGGTCGCGGCAGGGTTTGCGGGCGTGCTGATCGTCACCCAGCCCGGCAGTGGCCATTTCCCGATCGGCGGCGCGCTGGTCGGACTCACCTCGTCGGTGTTCGTCGCGCTGGTCGCGATCCAGCTCCGCCAGATCGGCAAGGTCGACGCGCCGGTGACGACGGTCTTCTGGTTCTCGTCGCTGTCGATGGTCCCGATGACGCTGATCTATCCGTTCTTTGCACACGCCCACGACGCCACGACCTTCGCGGTATTGATCGCGATGGGACTGGTCGGCGGGCTGGGGCAGATCGCCTTCACCGCCGCGCTCAAATACGCGCCGGTCTCGGCCGTGATGCCGATGGACTATTCGAGCCTGATCTGGGCGACGCTCTACGGCTGGGTATTGTTCGGCATGCTGCCGACGCCCTGGACCTGGGTCGGGGCGCCGGTGATTGTCGCCAGTGGCCTCTACATCGTCTGGCGCGAGCACCGCGTCTCGCGCCATCCGCAGGTCAGCGAGGCGATTGCGGATTAGGCGCGCGCGCCGCGCACCTGGTCGAGCATCTGGCGGGCGCGAAGGAACATCTCCAGCCGTGTGGTCGCGAACAGCCCCAATGCCAGAGCGATCAGCACGTCGGTGACCAGCATCGCGCTGATATGAAAGCCGGTCCCCACCCCGCTCGCGAGGATGGTTTTGGCGCTCATACGCACCGCGATCAGGACGACGATGAAGATCATCGCGGCAGGTGACGCCTTCTGGTTGAGCACATGCGTTTCGGGATCGACGTGGATCTGCATCATCTTGCCGCGCTGCCAGCCGATCGCGGCGCCGGCCAGCAAGGCGGCGGCGCTGATTGCCCAGCCGATCGCCGTCGGCGGAAACTGGTAGAACATCACGCCGGCGAAGATCAGATAGATCGCCGGAACAATCCAGAGCGTCTCCAGCCGCAATCGGCGCAATTGGCTCATCCGCCGCAAGCGGAATGCCAGCAATGCTACAACGACGACTGTGGTGACGGCGTAACCGATAAGCTGTTGCTGCTGCATGATAGTCCCCGAGAAACCCCGGAGACTGTCATAGCAAACTAACTCACTCTCGCGCCAGCCCTATTCGGCCGCCTGCGCCAGTTCCGGATCCTTCCACACCAGCACCGGCTTGCGCGCCGCGAGCGTCTCGTCGAGGCGGCGACGCGGGGCGAAATGCGGGGCGGAGCGCAGCGATTCGTCTCCGGCCTTCGCGCGTTCGGCAACCGACCGCAGCGCGCCGATGAACTGATCGAGCGCCGCCTTCGATTCGGTCTCGGTCGGTTCGACCAGCATCGCGCCATGGACGACGAGCGGGAAGTACATCGTCATCGGATGATAGCCCTCGTCGATCAGCCCCTTGGCGATGTCGATCGTCGAGAAACCCTCGGGCAGGCCGTCGTCGGAGAAGATCGCCTCATGCATGCACGGCCCCGACGCCGCGAACGGTGCGTCAAGCGTGTCTTCCAGGCTGCGCAGGATGTAATTGGCGTTGAGCACCGAATCCTCGGCAACCTGGCGCAGGCCGTCGGCGCCGTGGCTGAGGATATAGGTCAGCGCGCGGGTGAACATCCCCATCTGGCCGTTGAAGGCGCACATCCGTCCGAAGCTGTGCGGATGGCGGTCACCAACGGTTTCCTCCTCGACCAGCGTGATATGCCCATCGGCATGGCGCTCGGTGAACGGCAAGGGGCCGTAAGGCGACAATGCCTCGGACAGCACCACCGGTCCCGACCCCGGGCCGCCGCCGCCGTGCGGCGTCGAGAAGGTCTTGTGCAGGTTGATGTGCATCGCGTCGATGCCGAGGTCGCCCGGGCGCACCCGCCCGACGATCGCGTTGAAATTCGCGCCGTCGCAATAGACGAACCCGCCGGCCGCATGAACCGCATCCGAGATCGTCTTCATCTCGCGCTCGAACAGGCCGCAGGTATTGGGATTGGTGATCATCACGCCCGCGACATCGGGTCCGAGCCGCGCCTTGAGCGCCTCGACATCGACACGGCCTTCGGCGGTCGCCGGAATGTCCTCGACGGTATAGCCGGCGAACGCGGCGGTCGCCGGGTTGGTGCCATGCGCCGATTCGGGAACCAGGATGACCTTGCGGTGGCCTTCGCCTTTCGCTTCGAGCGCGGCCTTGATGCACAGGATGCCGCACAATTCGCCATGCGCGCCGGCCTTGGGCGTCATCGCCACGCCGTGCATGCCGGTCAGCTCGATCAGCCACACTGCGAGTTCGTTGATGACGCCCAGCGCGCCCTGCACGGTATCGACCGGCTGGAGCGGATGGACGTCGGCGAAGCCGGGCAGACGCGCCATCTTCTCGTTCAAGCGCGGATTGTGCTTCATCGTGCACGATCCGAGCGGAAACAGACCGAGATCGATCGCGTAATTCTGGCGGCTGAGGCGGGTATAATGGCGCACCGCTTCGGGCTCGGACAGGCCCGGCAGGCCGATCGGCGCCGTCCGCGCGAGGCTGCCGAGCCGCGAGGCGACCTTGGCCGGCTCGGCGACTTCGACGCCGGTCGTCTCGGTCGAGCCGATCTCGAAGATCAGCGCCTCTTCGAGCATCAGCGCGCGGTTGCCGGTGAAGGTCGCGTCATTCGCACGGCGCTCCGGGGTCATTTCGGGGCGCCAGCCGCTCTGGTTGATCGTCATCTCAAAAAACCCCGTTCGGGCTGAGCTTGTCGAAGCCCAGGTGAGTCTCAACGCCCTTCGACAAGCTCAGGGCGAACGGATCGCGGGATGCGCTCATGCCAGCGCCTCCTGAAGCGCGGAGGCAAGCGTCTCGACGTCCTCCGTGGTGGTGGTTTCGGTGACCGCGACGACCAGGCCGTTGGCGAGATCGTCGGCGCCCGGATAGAGCCTCCCCAGCGACACGCCGCCGAGGATGCCGTTGTCGGCCAACGTGCGCACGATCGGCCGCGCTTCCTTGGACAGCTTGAGCGTGAACTCGTTGAAGAAGGTGTCGTTGACCAGCTCGACGCCGGGCACCTTGGCCAGCCGCTCCGCCGCGGCGACCGCGCCGGCATGGTTGGTCGCGGCCAGCGCGCGCAACCCCGCTTCGCCGAGCAAGGTCATGTGGATCGAGAAGGCGAGCGCGCAGAGCCCGCTATTGGTGCAGATGTTCGACGTCGCCTTTTCGCGGCGGATATGCTGCTCGCGGGTGGAGAGCGTCAGCACGAAGCCGCGCTTGCCCTCGGCATCGACGGTCTCGCCGCAGAAGCGGCCAGGCATCTGGCGGATATATTTGTCCTTGCAGCCCATCAGGCCGACATAGGGACCGCCGAATTGCAGCCCGACGCCGATCGACTGGCCCTCGCCGACGACGATGTCCGCATCCATTTCGCCCGGCGACTTGAGCGCGCCGAGCGCGACCGGCTCGGTGACGACCGCGATCAGCAGCGCCTTCTTCGCATGCGCGGCGTCGGCCAGCGGGCGCAAGTCGGCGATGCGGCCGAGAATGTCCGGATACTGGACCACGACGCACGACGTATCGTCGTCGATCGCCGCGATCAGGCTGTCGATATCGGTCTCGGCGGATAGCGACGGCAGCGACGTTTCGAGATGATCGCCGGTGTACTTGGCCATCGTCTTGGCGACCGAGACGTAATGCGGGTGAAGCCCGCCCGACAGGATCGCCTTACCGCGCTTGGTGATGCGCCGTGCCATGCCGATCGCTTCCCAGCATGCGGTCGAGCCGTCGTACATCGAGGCATTGGCGACATCGGTTCCAAGCAGGCGCGCGACCTGCGTCTGGAACTCGAACAGCATCTGCAGCGTGCCCTGCGCGATCTCCGGCTGATACGGCGTATAGGCAGTCAGGAACTCGCCGCGCTGGATCAGATGGTCGACCGATGCCGGCACATGATGGCGATACGCCCCGCAGCCAAGGAAGAACGGCGCGTCACCCGCAGCCAGATTCTTCTTCGCCAGCCTGGTCATGTGGCGTTCGACCGCGAGTTCCGACGCATGCATCGGCAAATCGCGGATCGGCCCGTCGAGCTGGGCGATCGCGGGCACGTCGACGAACAGATCGTCGATGCTCTTGGCGCCGATCGTGGCGAGCATCGCCTCGCGATCAGGCTGGGTCAGGGGCAAGTAGCGCATTGAATTCTCCAAAGCCCCTCCCCTTCAGGGGAGGGGTTGGGGGTGGGGCGGTGCCTCAAGCACATCGCCCGTGGAGAGGGCCCCCCCCCCCCCCCCCCCCCC
>NZ_BCYX01000007.1 GCF_001598415.1 Sphingomonas mali NBRC 15500 | reverse complement strand
CCGCCCCTCCACCAAGCCGCTGCGCGTCTTGGTCCCCCTCCCCATCTATGATGGGGAGGATTGCTCCAGCGCGTTGATCGCCGCGTGGACGCGCTTCTCGATCTCCGCGCGCGGCAGGCCGGGCGGGATCGCCTCGCCGAACCGAAACGTCACCACGCCCGCGCGCTTCAACCCGCCTTTGGGCCACAATTTCCCGATATCGGTCGCGATCGGCACCACCGGCAGACCGAGCATCTTGTAGAGCCCGGCAAATCCCGACTTCAGCGCCGGTTGCTCGCCTGGCATCACACGCGTGCCTTCGGGAAAGATCATCACCGACCGCCCGCTCGCGCGCGCCGCCTCCGCCTCGCGCATCAGATGCCTCAACGCCTTGGACGAGGCGGCGCGGTCGACCAGGATCACGCCGTAACGCTCCGCCGCCCAGCCCCAGATCGGAATGCGCGCGAATTCGCGCCGCATGATCGGTGCCGGCGCGCCGAGTTCGGCGACCAGTTCGATCGGCTCCATGAGCGACTGGTGCTTGCCGGCATAGAGGACCTGGCCCGACGGTCGCGGCCCTTCGTAACGGACGCGGATGCCCAGCAGCCAGCGCACGCACCAGCGGTGGAATCGCGTCCAGGCCATGGCATAAGCGATCAGCGCGCGCTGCCCGAACAGCGCCGACAACGGCACCAGCAGCACGATCGGCAGCGACACGCCGTAAAAGACGATCGCGAACGCCACATTGCGTAACAGAGTCACCGGCAAACCTTCATTGCCCGAAGCCGAGCCACAAGGCGACGCGGCGCAACAACAGCTTGTTATATTCGACCAGCAACACGCCCAGTTCGGCATCGCCCTGCACGCCGTCGTCGACTACGGTCACGTCGCTGCCCAGCGCCGCGTCCAGCTCCATCCGAGCGCGCGCCATGTGCCAGTCGGAGGTGACCAGCCGCACCGATTTATAGCCGTGATCGCCCACCCATTTGGCGGTTTCCGCGCCGTTCGAGCGCGTGTCGACCGCCTCGTGCCCGAGATCGACGCAACACGCGAATACACTCAGCGGCACCTTGTACTTGATCGACAAATCGATCGGCCGGACGCCGGGCGCGGCGCCGCTGATCAGCAGCCGCTTCGCCTGATGCGCGGCGATCAGCGCCAGCCCGCGATCGATCCGCCCGGGCGCACCGGTCGGCACCACGATGGCATCGGTCTTCATGTCCTCGAGCGGTCGCGGCAAGGTCAGCGTGTAGAGCACGAAGCCGAGCAGATAGACCAGGGCGATAATGGCGATCAGGCGGCGGATCACTGCACTTGCCTCAGCCGCCCGAGCACCGCGATCCGCGCCGCGAGCGTCGCCACCAGCGCAAAGATCAGCGGCAATAGCGCGATCAGCACCCAATCGCCCCGCGTCAGCACGCCGCCCGTCAGCAATTGCGACCCGAGGCCGGCCATCTGCCCCGTCACCGCCCAGATCGCCAGCATCGCCGCCAGCGTCCCGATCACCCCGCCGACCATCGTGTCGAGCGCGATACGCCGCTGGAACAGCCGCGCGACCTGCACGTCGGTCGACCCCAGCATGTGCAGGATGGCGATGGTGTCGCGATGCGTCTCCAGCCCCGCGCGCGCCGCCAGCAGCACCACAGCGGTGGTCGCGGCGGCCATCAGCAGCACGAGCACCGCCGCGGCATAGATCATCGTCCGCATGAAATCGGCGACTGGCGACAGCCAGCGCGACTGGCTGTCGACGCGCGCGCTCGCCGCGGTGGCGCGCACGACTGCGGCGACGCGCGCCGCTGCCTCTTCGCTCGGTAGGCTCAGATCGACGTCGATCAGCGACGGCAGCGGGACGTCGGCATCGGCCGAGGCGTCACCGAGCCAGGGGCGCAGCAATTCGGTCAGTCGTGCAGGATCGACCGGATCCGCACGCGATACCGCCGGCATCCCGCGCAGCGCCGCCAGCACCGCGCTCGTGTCGCGGTCGCGCACCGCCGGATCGGCAGCGACGATCTGCACGGTCAGGCGCCCGGCAAGTTCGCGATCGAGCGCGCCCGCCGCGTTGATCGTGCCCAGCCCCAGCGCCGCCGCCAGCACGGTCAGGAACAGCATGATCGCCATGATCCAGGTCATCGCGCGCGTACCGCGGCGGTCGTCGAGCACGCGGCGATCCGCGGCGGTCGAGAACATCGCCACGCTCATGCGACGGGTGCCTTGGGCGGGTTGCGCAAGGCACCGGTCGGATCGAGCAGCCGCCCGGCCTCGATCCGCATCATGTGCGCGTTCTGGATCCGGCCGAGCAGGTGAAAATCGTGCGTCGCCACCACCACCGTGGTGCCGAGCCGGTTGAGCGATTCGAACAGATGGAGCAGCCGCGCGGCCATGTCGGGGTCGACGTTGCCGGTGGGCTCGTCCGCGACCAGGATTTCCGGCCGCCCGATCACCGCGCGCGCGATCGCGATCCGCTGCTGCTCGCCGCCCGACAAGGTGGGCGGCGGCGCATGGCTGCGTTCCGACAGCCCGACCCAGGCCAGCATCTCGCGCACCGGCGCCTCGACATCGCTCTCGGGCACCCCCGACAACCGCAGCGGCAAGGCGATATTGTCGAACGCCGACAGATGCGGGACCAGCCGGAAATCCTGGAATACGACGCCGATCCGCCGCCTGAAGCCCGGCAGGCGCTTGCGCGGCAAGGCGCCCGCATCCTCGCCGAACAAGCGGATCACGCCATGGGTCGGACGCTGGGCAAGGTAGATCAGCTTGAGCAGGGAGGTCTTGCCCGCTCCCGATTGGCCGGTGAGGAAATAGAAGCCACCCGAGGCAAGGGTGAAGTTGATCGCCGACAGGGTATCGACGTCGCTGGCGGGATAGCGCAGCCCCACATCTTCGAACTGCACGATATTCGCCATGCCGGCGTTTGCTACCCGCTTGTACGCTGCCCCGCCAGCGCCATCGCACGTAACATGTTCCCGCTTCAAGCTGGGGCGTGCGTATCCGCAGGCTTGCCGCACTGTCCTTGCCCGCTTAGGGTTTGCGACAGGGGCATTTATATTGGCCCCGTGCGGACGCCGATATGATCCTCGAATGCAGCGAATGCCATACGCGCTATCTCGTCCCCGACACCGCGATCGGGCCCGACGGCCGCACCGTGCGCTGCGCCAAGTGCAAGCATAGCTGGTTCCAGGAACCCGAGGCGCTCGACCTTTCGGGCGCTGCGGTGGTGGCGCCCGAACCGGCGGCCCCCGCTCCCCAGCCGATCGCCGCGCCGTCGCCCGCCCAGCCGGCTGCGAGCGCCGATATCGCGCCGGACTATGACGCCTTCGCGCACGAGCCGCCGTTCCGGCCGCGCCGCAACCCCGCCCGATTGTGGACGATCGCCGCGGTGACCGCCGGCGTAGTGATGCTGGCCGCCGCCGCGGCGCTATTGTTCCTCAACGTCCCCAGCCTGGCCACCTGGCTGGGCATGCCGGCTGGCGGTGGCCAGACGCCGCTGACCTTCGTCAACGTCAAGCAGCCCGACCGCCGCGATCTGCCGAGCGGCAGCGAATTGTTCGCGGTCGGCGGCCAGATCCACAATCCGACCGCCCAGCGTCAGCCGATCCCCGATATCCGGGTCGAATTGTACGACGCGCCCAAGGACGGGCGGATGGTCTATAGCTGGGTGATCAAGCCCGACCAGCCGACCATCGCGCCGGGCGGAACGATCGACTTCTACAGCGGCAAGCTCGACGTCCCCGCCAATTCCAAGAACATGAAGCTGAGCTTTTCAAGCAGCGCGACCGGCAGCTGAGAGACCGTTTGAAAACTCGCGGTAGAGCGAGTTTTAGGGCGGTGCCGGCCCGCTCCCCCACCCGACCTCCCATAGAATAAACTGATTGGGAGGTCGGGTGGGGGAGCGGGCCGGTACCGCGAAATGCGCCCTCGGCGCATTTCCAAACAGATTCCAAGACACCCGCGGGTCAGGCGCAGGACGCGCCACCGCACAAACTCCGGTTGCGTCGCACAGATCGCTTTGCTAGGGGCGCTCGCCTGCCAGCCAGCGGCGCCGTCCGATGGCATCTTACACGTGCGGTCGTGGCGGAACTGGTAGACGCGCAACGTTGAGGTCGTTGTGTCCGAAAGGACGTGGAAGTTCGAGTCTTCTCGACCGCACCATTCATCCTCGCAAGAGGTTGAAATAAAAGCAGATAAACGGAAGCCCCCGGCGGGACCACCCCTCTGGTCCACCCGAGGAGAGCGCTTCTCATACGTCCCATCGCTTGCCGCGGATGGGGAAAGCCAGTTAGCTGCCGACGATGCCGCATCTGCCTGACCTGGAAGCATGGGCCATCTTCGCCAAGGTGGTCGAGAAAGGGTCATTCAGCTTGGCCGCCGAGGATCTCGGCCTTGCCAAAACAACCGTTTCGAAGGCGATCACGCGGCTCGAACGGCGCCTGGGAAGCCCGTTGCTCCACCGTACGACGCGCAAATTGTCGCTCACCGAAGCCGGGCGATCGTCGCTTGAGCGCGCGCTCCGAATCCTGGCGGACGGGTCGGCGATCGAAGCGGATATTATCGAGGAAGCCGCGACGCCGCGCGGCATCGTGCGATTGGCCTGCACCAGCGGTTTCGGCGTCCATTCGTTGGCGGCCGCACTTCCCGACTTCATGCGCGCCTATCCCGACGTTCTGGTCGACCTCACACTCAGCGAGGATCCGGTCGATGTCGTCGCCGACGGATTCGACGTCGCGATCCGGATCGGACAGGGTGTGGATTCCTCGCTACGGACCAGTCGCCTGTTCTCACTTCGGCGTCCGTTGGTAGCGGCGCCCGCGCTCGTCGAGGCGATGGGCGTGCCGATGCGGCCTGAAGACCTCGCGCAGTTTCCCGCCGTCATACCTACGCACGTGCCCTGGGGCGACGACTGGGAATTCGCCAAGGCCGGTGAGGCGCTGGTCGTGGTGCGAATGAAGGGCGCCTTCCGCGTCAACAATGCCGCCGCAATGGTGCCGGTGGCTGTCGCCGGTATCGGGGTCACCCTGATCCCGGAATATTTCGTCTGGCAGGAATTGCAGGACGGATCGTTGGTCGAACTGTTGCCCGACTGGACCGCGCCATCGGCGCCGATCTATCTGGTCACGCCGCCGGGTCGGGCTAGACCGGCGCGAGTGCGCGTCCTGCTCGATTTCCTGCGCGAGCGGTTCGCCACAGGGCCCTGGGCGCAAGGTATCGAGCATTAGGATCTGGCGTCACCGCCCAGGCTGCGGACCAAGGCGATGTCTAGGATGAAGGCGCGCGACTGCAGCGCGCTGACCACGCGCCGCCGCGCGAGCAGCCGGTCCTCGACGATCAGCACCGACTGATAGTCGGCGGCACCTGCCGTGTACCGCAGTTCCGCCAGTCGATAGGCACGCTCGGTCGCGAGGCGCGCTTCCTCGGCGCCCTTCAGTTCGTCCTCGAGCTGGCGCATGCCGACAGCGACATCGGCAACCTCGCGTATCGCCTGGGTGACGGTCTCGTCATACAGCGCGACTGCCGCGTCATAATCGGCTCGAGCGCCGCGATAATTGGCTCGACGCCTGCCGCCGTCGAAGATCGGCAGACTGATTGCCGGACCAGCGCCGCCGACATCCGAGCCGGCGTTCAGCAGATTGCCGATCCCCAGCGCATCGAAGCCGATGAAGCCGAGCAGGTTGATGTTCGGATAGAATTGCGCCCGCGCGACTTTGATCCGCTTCGCCGCCGCCTCGGCGCGCCACTTGGCCGCGACGATGTCGGGACGCCGGCCGAGCAGTCCGGCCGCGAGGTCGGCCGGCAGGCCGAAGGACTTGAGCGATGCATTTGCCGGCCGGGCAATCGCCAGTCCGCGGTCGGGGCCAGCGCCGAGCAACGCGGCGAGACGATTGCGGGTCAGCCCGATCGCCTCATCGGCTGCGGCGAGATCGGACCTGGCGGCCGGCGGCCCGGCTTCCGCCTGCGCAAGGTCCGCGTCCGAATCGAAGCCGTGCTCGACCCGGGCCTTGACCAGCGCGAGAGTCTTTTCGCGAACCGCCAGCGTATCAGCGAGCACGTCGCGATCGGCATAGAGGCGCGCAAGGTCGGCATAAGTGGCGGCGATCGACACCGAGACGAGCAGGCGCGCGGCGGCGGCATCGGCACGCGCGGCCTCGGCATCGGACGTCGCCGCGGCGATGGCCGCGCGGTTCTTGCCCCAGAAATCGAGCTCCCAGGAAAAGCCCAGCGTGGCGCGGCCATAATCGTGATAGCCTTGGCGCGCCGGCAGCACCGGAATGCCGTCCTCGGTGCTAGGCTTGCTGACCGTCAGCGAGCCGTCGGCGGAGATTGAGGGGAGCGCGGCCGCGTTGGCCGCACCGACGAGCGCCTCGGCCCGGCGAAGCCGCGCCGCAGCTTGCGCCATTGTCGGGGCGTTGCGCAGCCCTTCGTCGATCAGGGCATCGAGCTGCGCGTCGCCATAGGAGGTCCACCAGCGGTCGGCGGGCCATGGCGCGCCGGGTGCGGCGAAGCTCGCACTGGTCGCATAACTGGCGGCCGGCTTCGCCATCGGCGGTGTCCCCAGTCGTGGCGGCGTCACGCAGCCTGAGAGCGTGGCCGACGCGGCGACGAGGCTCAGGATCGCGCGGTTCACGATCGCGTTCCACAGGTGAAGGAGCCGCCAGCGATCCACGACAGCAGCCCGCCATGGGCCTTGCCGTCGACATGCGATCCGATCTCGATGCGCGGCGTGACCGACATACCTGTCGCCAGGCGATCGAGGCCGGGCTGGTCGCGGTCGAGCAGGATACGAACGGTGAAGCGGCGCACGATCTTGGTGAAGTTGCCCGTGGCATTGTCGGGCGGGATCACCGCGAAGTCGGAACCGCTCGCGCCCTGGCTGCCCTCCACCGTGCCGCAGAAGCGCGTGCCGGGGACTGCGTCGACCGTCGCCTGGACGCGATCGCCGGGCCGGATGCGGCCGAGTTGGGTCTCGCGCAGATTCGCCTCGATCCACAGGCCGCGGGTTGGCGTGATGGCGAGAAGCCGGGTTCCCGTGTTGACGAATTCGCCGAGCCGGACGTTGCGGGCCGCGACGCGGCCCTCGCGCGGGGCGACGACCGCGGTGCGATCCAGATCCGCGCGGACTCGCACCAGCCGCGCCTCGGCGCTCGCCAGCTGCGCTTCGGCGGTCAGCCGCTGCGCGTCGAGCACGCCGAGTTGCTTGCGGGCATAGTCCGCCTGCGCCCGGCTTTGCGCGACGGCCGATCCCGCCTTGATATTGTCCGCCTGCGCGCTCTCGAACAGCTGGCGGCTGACTGCGCCTTCGCCCACGAGCGCGTCCGAGCGCGCGAAATCGGCGCGCGTCTTGCCGACTGTCGCCTGGGCCGACACCACGCCGGCATCGGCGACCTGGATCTGCGCCTGCTGGAGCAAGCGTTGTGCGGCGATCTGGCGAAGCGCGGCCTTTGCTTGCGCAACCGCGGCGTCCGCATCGGCGACTGCGGACCGGTAGTCGGTCGGGTCGATCTGCACCAGCACCTGACCCGGTGCGACGCGGCGGTCATTCTCGGTGAGGACGGCGGTCACATAACCCGGGACCTTGGGAGAGACGAACGTGACGTCGCCCTTCACATAGGCGTTGTCGGTGGACACGAACGCCATCGCGTCCGGTCCGATTGCCTGTGCGCCGGCCACGACGGCAACAGCGGCGCTGGCCACCAGAAAAGCGGTCACGACGCGCCGGGCGCCCTGCCATCGTTTCGGGCCGGCCGTAGGCCGCGGCTTGTCGTCTGCCGGATCGGCAGCAGTGGTCGGCGCGCGGGCAATCGACTGGATACTGGTCATGCCATAGTCCTTTCAACGGGATCGAGATCGACTTCCGTCGGTATGCCGGGCAGCGCCCAGACAAGGATCGCGCTCAGCGCGAGCACGATGGCGGAGACGATGAAGGCGTCTGCAAAGGCGAGCGTGAACGCCTGTCCGGCGGCGGCTCGGCCGAGCGCGGTATAGGCACTGTTCTGGGCGGCGCCTGCGTCAGCGCTGAACCGGGCGAAACCGCCCGCCGTGGTCGCCAGGCGCTGCGCGGTGTTCGGATCGGTCGCCGCGATATTCTCGACGAGGATCGCGGAATGGAATTTCTCGCGCTCGACGACCAGGTGCGACAGGATCGCGAGGCCGATGACGAGGCCGATCACGCGGGAGACGTTGAACATCGCGCCGACCGTCGGCCCTTCCTGCAACGTGACGCCGAACGTCGCGAAGCGGAGGACGGCGACCGCGAACAACCCCAACCCCACTCCGGCAACGACCGCGGCCAGCCGCAATTGGTCCGCCGCCCAATCGGGACCGAGGTCGGCGCAGAGCCAGGAGGCGAGCGCGAAGCACCCCAACCCGCCGCTCAGCAGCCAGCGGCTGTCATAATGCCGGGCGAACAGATAGGCGGCGACCAGCGCGACCGCTGTCGCGGGCACCATCCACCCCAGGACGCTGCCGATGTCGGCGGGGCGCAGTCCCTGCACACGGCCGAGATATTGCGGCACGACGAAGATCGCGAACAACGTGCCGAAGCGGAAGAACAGCGACAATATGATCGCCCAACTGAATGTCGGTCGACGAAACAGTCGCAGCAGGAGGAGCGGGCGCTCCGCGATGATCAGCGTGCGGACCGCGGTACCGGTCAGGATTACACCGCCGACCAGCAATGCGGGCACCCACCAGGCCTCCAACCAGAAATGCCGTTCGCCCTCCGACAGCACGAACAGGATCAGGCCGAGCCCGGACGACAGCAGGATGTAACTCGTCCAATCGGCGGTCCGCAGAAGCTCGGGGCGTCCTTTCTCGGTGGTCAGGACGCGCGTCGCGGCGAGACAATAGGGCAGCGCCGCTAGTGCCTGCGCCCAGAATAGCCAGCGCCAGCCGAAATGGTCGACGAGCAGGCCGCCTAGCGAGGCCGCGAGGCCGAAGAACAGGGTGGTCGATGCGGCGAACAACGAGATGCCCTCGAACTGATCGTGACCGCGCCGCAGG
This sequence comes from Sphingomonas mali NBRC 15500, assembly GCF_001598415.1. Classification (GTDB taxonomy): domain Bacteria; phylum Pseudomonadota; class Alphaproteobacteria; order Sphingomonadales; family Sphingomonadaceae; genus Sphingomonas; species Sphingomonas mali. Next base: position 156,640 of record NZ_BCYX01000007.1, on the reverse strand, counting down.
CTCGTCATCACCAACAGCATGAACATGAAGGGCAAAGCGCCACCGAACACGCCGTGGAAAAATCGCGCGACGAGCATCCAGCCGAGCGTGGGGGCGAGCGCGCAGCAGGCGGAGGCCAGCATGAAGCCGAAACCAGCGAGCGCCATCGCCCGTCCACGCCCGATCCCGGCGGCAAAAACGGGGAGGACGAGGATGCCGGCAACCGCGCCGACATTCTGCATCGTCACCACGAGTGCGCCGCTGTCGGACGGGACCGACAGCCCGCCCGAAATGTCGGCGCCGGAGATCACCGCCATGACCGGAAAGACCGACCCCAACACCGAGCCATAGCCAGCTATGGCGAGCGCCGCGATCGGCGGTCTGTATTGGCTGGCGGCCGAAGCCATCGTGGTGCTCCCTCTATCCCCAGTTTCGGGTCCGTGACGAACGCGAGATAATCACGCGCCATTGGTGCGATAATGGGCCTGATTGGCATCTGATTGTTGCCAGACAGCGATCAATTCAAACGCCAGGTGCCCGAGCCTGACCGGGGGGGCGCCGTCGGGGATGCGGCAGTCAGGCTCGGACTCGGGCGGGAGCGGTGCGATGGCAGACGGCGCCAGGCTCCGCCCTCAATCGATGCGGATGCTCTGCTCCATCGCGTAACACTGGTCCCAGATGAAGGCGTCGTAACCTCCAAGGCGCGACTGCCATTTGGGCGTGACCGCGTTCATGCATTTCACGACGACGCGGTCGATATAATTGTCATACACGGCCCAGGCATTGGCCTTGTCCTCGGCTGCCATCTCCTCGCCGGGCGGCGTCGATTTGAGCGCTGCCGCGGCCGCCGCCTTGATGTCGTTCATGAACTCGAGTTGCCGGCGCACGTCGGCATGGGTCCCGACGCGGTTGACGTGGCCGCCGACCAGCGTCTCCCAGGGCAGCGTGTCGATATAGGCGACCTGATCGAAATAGCCGGGGACGTCCTTGGCCAGCGCGAAGCGCCGCCAGGGCATCCAGCCTGGAAACACCATATCGACCACCATCAGCACCTTCTGCTCTGGCGCGTAGATGAAGATGTTGCCCGGCTCGTGCGGGCTACCCGGATATGTCAGGTCGAGGCGCTGGCTGCCGACCTTGAGCGAGTAGCTGTCCTTGAAAGTCACGGTCGGCAGCGGGCGCCGCGGGTCCTTCGCTTTCTCGAGCAATCTCTTGGTCTCTTCCTGAGCGATGATGACCGGATGTCCGCCGAGGTCGTTTACGCCGCCGATATGGTCGGTATGGGCGTGGCTGTAGATGACATGGGTGATCGGCCGGTCGGTGACCTCGGCGATGGCCTGGCGGATATGCGCCGAATATCCCAGCGGGGCATCGATCACCACGACGCCCGTCTCGTAGACCATGAACATCGACTGATAGCCGTTATCGGTGACCATGTAGAGGTCGCGGCCCAGCTTCTGGGTCCGATAGCCCTTGGCCGGATCGATCGGCGGCGCTGCGTCCTCCTTGGGAATCGGAAGGTAGCGGTCAGCCCGGACGCCGATCGGTGCCAGCGACGGCATGTCGAGATAAGGGGTGCCCGGCTGTCCGGGCGACGCGTCGGTCTGACTGGAAACCGGCTGCGCCGCGGAAAATCCGAGCAGGGCGACGACGCCGACCATGCCGACAAGGCCGGCGACGGCGACGCGGGAAACGCGGCTACGGAAACGAAGGGGCATGTCGGTCCTCCTGTCGAGCGTTCGACGGGAAGCTGGGGGACCGCGGTGCGCGGGGTTATTGTGCTTAGGTGTCGGCGATACCTTGGTCGCAGCACGCCGCGACCTACACCAAGGTATATAAACACCATCGTGTAATGGCCGCCTCGGCGACCACAGGCGCATATGGTCCGCGGGATGCGGGCGGCGCTCTCCTCCGCCCGCATCCGCAATGCCTGCCCACGCTCCCCGTCGGCCGGCCTCCCTAGTGGTTTCGGAACGGAGCACGACCATGTCCAAGCCCCATTCGCCAATCGGCAGACGAGATTTCCTGATCACATCGGTCGCGGTGGGAGCATTCGGCGCGCTCCTTCCGACGGCCGCGCATGCGGCAGGTCCGCACCTGTCCCCGGTGACCGAGGCGGAGGCATCCCCGCCGCTGGCCACGGCATCGGCCTCGGTCGCGCCGGCGAGCGGTAACCCGCTGATGGCGGCGGCGCTCGACGCACGGTCGGATTCCGACTCCGCGATCCGCCCGTTCAAATTCCACGCTTCCGATGGCGAACTCGCCGATCTGCGGCGGCGCGTCGCGGCAACGCGATGGCCCGACCGCGAAACGGTCACCGACGCCTCGCAAGGAGTGCAGTTGGCGACGATCCGCAAGCTCGCCGATTATTGGGCCAAGGAGCATGATTGGCGCAAGGTCGAGGCGCGGCTCGACGCCTTGCCTCAATTCACCACCCGGATCGACGGCGTCGACATTCACTTCATCCACGTCCGGTCGAAGCATCCCAACGCGCTACCGGTGATCATCACGCACGGCTGGCCCGGTTCGATCATCGAACAATTGAAAGTGATCGGACCGTTGACCGATCCGACTGCTTTCGGCGGCCAGGCGTCGGACGCGTTCGACGTCGTGATCCCGTCGCTGCCGGGCCACGGCTTTTCCGGGAAACCGACCGCCGGCGGCTGGGATCCCGTGCGCATCGCGCGCGCCTGGGTCGTGCTGATGCAGCGGCTCGGCTATTCGCGCTACGTCGCACAAGGTGGCGACTGGGGTAACGCGGTCACCGAGCAGATGGCGTTGCTGACACCGCCGGGCCTGATCGGCATCCATACCAACATGCCCGCGACTCTGCCCGACGCCGTCTCGGCCGCGCTGGCATCGGGCGGCGCGGCGCCTGCGGGTCTGTCCGCCGACGAGCAATATGCGTGGGATCAGCTCGACTTTTTCTGGAAGCACGGCCTCGCCTATGCGCAGGAAATGGGGAATCGCCCGCAGACGCTGTACGCGCTCGAGGATTCACCGGTCGGCCTTGCGGCCTGGATGCTCGACCATGACTCGCGCAGCTATGCGCTGATCGCGCGGGTCTTCGATGGGCAGCCGGAAGGGCTGACGCGGGACGACATTCTCGACAACGTCACACTCTATTGGCTGACCAAAACGGCGGTGTCGTCCGCGCGGCTGTACTGGGAAAGCAAACTGCCATTCTTCGCGCCCAAGCACGTCCCGCTGCCCGTCGCGGTGAGCGCTTTCCCGGACGAGATCTATACCGCGCCGAAAAGCTGGACCGAGCGCGCCTATCCGAAGCTGATCCACTACAACCGGCTGGCCAAGGGTGGGCATTTCGCGGCGTGGGAACAGCCCAAGGTCTTCTCCGAAGAACTGCGCGACAGCTTTCGGTCGCTGCGTTGAACCAAGGCCGGCCCGAGCCGTCCGCGGTGCCGCGTTGGCGACCAGCGGAACGCTCGGGCCGCGTCCTTCTTGAGATGCTCGATGGATTCGGTCGCCGGACTCGACGCGTCACCGCATGGATGTGGCCTTCGTTGCTAAGTGGGTCGGACATGTAGTCGTACCGCCGACACGGGATTCTCGGCGGAGCCGTTGCGCCAGACCGAACCCCGCGCGCGCCCTCACAGAATCTCGAAGACGCTGTACACCGGGCCAGCCGCCAGACGGTGACCAATGCCGACCGCGACAATGCGGTTGAGCCATTCGTAACGCGGTCCTGAGGTCGCAAAAGTCGGCGTGATGCGGAAATAATAGGAGGCAGGGTCGACTTCCTGGCCAAGCGCAATCCGCGAGGCGATTTCGGGAGGTGCGTGGCGCATGCCGGTATAGGTCATGGCGATCAGCGCATCGTCGTCGGTGCGCAGCAGGATCCGCGCGTCGAGCAGGATCGTGTCGTCGCCGCGCATCGTTTGCCAGTCGGTGCCACCGGGCAGGACGATTCCCGACAAGCGCTCACCGGTAAAGCTTCCGCCAGGCAGGTCGCCGACGCGCCGTTCCGCGCCCGCCGGCCCTCCCGCCAGATGGAGCCCGCTCACCTCGACCGACAGGACGAACAGCGGGCGAGTCCTGATGGTGCGCATTGCCGCCGGCAGCTGGTCGATCACGGTCATGTCAGGCTCCCTGGTCTGGAAGACGGCCGAGAAAGTCGCGGATCAACGCCGCGATCTCGTCGAGCTTTTCGTCGAGCGCGAAATGCCCGGCATCGAGAATGTGGATCTCGGCATCGGGCACGTCGCGGGCATAAGCGTGTGCACCGGCGACCGTGAAGGACGGATCGTACCGACCCCAGACCACGAGTAACGGCGGCGAATGGCGCCGCAGCCAAGCCTGCCAATCTGGATAGGCGGCGACGTTGCTCTGATAGTCGTAGAACAGGTCGGCCTGGATGCGTGTCTGGCCCGGCCGCGCCAGCATCGCTGCCTCGTCGATCCAGGTGTCGGGATTGTATCGTTCGGGCCGCGGGCTGCTGCCGATATGGCGTTGGCGGGCACCTTCGAGCGAGGTGAACGCCGAAATCACCTTTTGCTCGTGCGCGGCCCTGTCCGCCCAGAAGGCCTTGCGGGCTTCCCACAACGGCCCGAGTCCCTCCTCGTGCGCAACGGCGTTCTGGACAACGATCGCCCGTACGCGCTCGGGATGACGCACCGCTAACCGCATCCCAATCGGGCCGCCATAATCCTGCTGGAGCAGCACGTAGCGATCGAACCCGAGCGCCTCGACGAAACCCTCGACGACCTGGGCCAGATGATCGAACGTATAGGCGAACACATCGGGCGATGGAGCGCCGCTATGCCCGAAACCTGGATAATCGGGCGCGACGACATGGTAGCGATCGGCGAGCAGCGGCATCAGCGTGTCGTACATCCGCGACGACGAGGGAAAGCCGTGGAGCAACAGGATCGTCGGCGCGTCGCGTGGACCCGCCTCACGATAGAATATCCCCACTCCGCCGACCTCGACCGTGCGATACGTCAGTGTGGCCGATGTCGAGACTGAGGTCATCCGCGCGTGCGCTCCACCAGGACCTGCCCCCGCAATGCCAAGATGCCCTCAACCGCCCTTGGCGGCCAGCAGTTTGCGATAGTCGGCGACGGGCATGCCGCCCCAACCCCAATTCTCCATCTCGACTTCCTCGAACACTACCCAGGTCCAGTCGAGCGGTTTGCCGAGAACGTCGAGCAGCACCTGGCTCATTCCCTTGTAGATCGCCGCCTTCTGTTCGGCGGTGACGCGATCCACGCCGGGCTCGGTGCCTTCGCGGGTAAGTTGAACGGTGACGATGGGCATGATCAAGCTCCCTCTTTCAGTGTCCGGCGCTTTGTCCGCCATCGACGTGGAGCGTCTCTCCCGTCACGAACGGCGCATCCTCAAGGTACAGCACCGCGCCGACGATATCCGACACCTCGCCGAGCCGGCCGACGGGATGGAGCGCGGCCAGCGCTTCGTGGGTTTCGGGTCCGTGCATCGGCGTCCTGATCACGCCGGGCGACACGGCGTTCACGCGGATTCCGTTGCGGGCATATTCGATTGCGAGGCTTCGGGTCGCGGCATCTAGTCCGCCCTTGGTCAGCGAGGCGAGCACCGACGGAACGTTCGAATTGGCCTGGCGCACCAGGCTGGTAGTGATATTGACCACATGGCCGCTGCGCCGTTCCTCCATCGCCTCGATCGCGGCCTGGGTAGTGAAGAAGAATCCGGTCAGGTTGGTCGCGACAACGCGGTCGTACTCCTCTGCCGAATAGCGCGTGAAGCGATTGGCGAGGAAGATGCCGGCATTGTTGATCAGCGTGTCGACCCGTCCGAAATGGGCGAGCGCCTTGGCGACCACGTCGGGTCCGGTCGACGGGTCGCCGATATCGCCGCGGATCGCGAGCAGATTGGCGTCGGCCACCGGCTCGATCGAGCGCGACGTCGCGACGACGCGGTAGTTGCGGCGGCGATAGGCCTCGACCAGCGCCGCGCCGATACCCTGCGACGCGCCGGTAACGATGACGACCTTTTGATTGTCTTGCATGATGCCCTCGCCGATCGGGCGGCAGTCTCCGGAGATCGGACCGCCACCACAGCGGGCGATATGCGGTCGGGTAAAGGCATCGCTATTGTTCGATGGTGTCGGCGATACCTTGGTATTGAGACGCCTAGCCCGGGCGGGGCCGCCCGCTCGTCCGTCCGTCGACTGGAGGTGTGCGCCCTGCTTCCGCCTTAGGTATCGCCGACACCATCGGATAATGGATCGTCTCCTCGGCACTTGCTCTCATCAATCCGGACATCGCCAACCGCTCTTCCGCGGCGAGGTGACGCTTTGGGAGGACCTGGGCATGCCGACTGAATTTGCCGATGCGCTCGCGACGCCGGACCAGCCGCCGCTGGCGCTGCACCTCGTCGAGGAGATCAGCCACCGGGTGATCAACGAATATGGCGAAGCCATCGCCATCCTCTCGATCGCCGCCTCGCGCGCGAGCGAAATGGCTGGCCCCGCGCTGGCGCTTGCCGCCGAACGGCTGCGGGCGATGGCGGAGGCGCATCGGTCGCTATTGGTGCCGGTCGCCGACGAGGAAATGGACCTCGGCCTCCATGTCGGAAAGTTGTGCGCCTGTATGTCGCGCGCCTCGCTTGGCGAGCGCGGCATCCGGTTGACCGTCGCGAGCGACGAAATCCCGCTCAACGCAGCGCGCTGCTGGCGCGTCGGCCTGATCGTCTCAGAGCTCGTCCGCAACGCGGTCCGTCACGGTCTCAAGGGGCGCCAGGGGTCGATCCGCGTTGCGCTCAACCGGAGCGGCGGCCGCATCTGGTGCCTCGTCTGCGATGACGGGAGCGCGTCCGCCGATCCTCCGGAAGGACGCGGGCGGCGGCTGATCCGCGCGCTGACCGCGGAATTGGCCGGGTCGGTCGACTGGAAATTCACCCAGTCGGGCTCGGTCGTCGGGCTGCAATTTCCGCTCGCCACGCCGCGGCTCGCCCGCGCACACCCGATCGGGGATGCGATCTGAGCGCGAGCCCGACCCGACCGCCCCGCGCATCGATACCAAGGTACCGGCGATACGATCGTTCAATGGATTTGCCCGCGTTGCGCTTGTCTCATGCGATCGGGCGCCGGCTCGATGGTCCCGGCGGATCGAGCGACGGAGGACCAGATGTTGCAGACCGATACGGCGCGATCCGAGAACGCCGTCATGCATCCCTTGCTGGCGGAGGCGTTCGAGGCTCATGGCGGGCTCGAACGTTGGCGGGGATTTTCCGCTTTGTCGGCGACCATTGTCACCGGCGGCGAATTCTGGGCGATGAAGGGCCTGGTCCAGGATTCCGACCCGCGCCGCGTCACCGTCGAGCTGCGCCGCGAATGGGGATCGCTGGCACCGTTCGGCAATCCCGACTGGCACACCGACTTCACCCCGGACCGGATCGCGATCCTCGATCGCGCGGGAAACATAATCGCCGAGCGCCGAGCGCCCCGTGCCGCGTTCGCTGGCCACGATCTGACCACGCCGTGGGATCCGCTCCATCGCGCCTATTTCAACGGCTATGCGCTCTGGACCTACCTCAATACGCCTTTCGTGCTGGCCGAGCCGGGGTTTGCGATCTCGGACATCCCGGCGCTGACGGAGGGGGGGGAAGTCTGGCGCGGACTCCGAGCGACATTCCCCGACCGCATCGCGACGCATAGCCGCGAACAGGATTTCTACTTCGGGCCCGACGGCCTGTTGCGTCGCCACGATTATCACGTTGACGTCGCCGGCGGGTTCGCCGCGGTTCATCTGGTTTCCGACTTCGTCAACGTCCGGGGCCTTCGCCTGCCGACACGTCGTCGCGCCTATCAACGCAACGAGGATTTCAGCCCCCGGCTCGACCGGGTGATGGTGTCGATCGACCTCTCCGATTTCTCCATCGAATAGACGCTCGACGCCTTTCGGCGGCGGGTCGGACCAGCAGGAGTGAACACCGTGGAAAAGCCCATGATTGCCGTGGTGATGAGCACGACCCGGACCGGCCGTTACGGCGAGGCCCCGGCCAAATGGATTCACGATATCGCCATTGCGCGCGGAGACATGGCGGTCGAGCTGGTCGACCTGCGCGACTATCCGATGCCCTTTTTCGACGAGCCCTCGACCAATGCCTGGGTGCCGGCGAAAGACGAGGTCGCACTGCGATGGCAGCGCAAGGTCGCCGAGTGCGACGGCTATATCTTCGTCACATCCGAATATAATCGCGGGCTGCCCGGCGTGTTCAAGAATGCACTGGACTACGCCTATGTCGAATGGAACCGGAAGCCCTTCGGCTGTGTCGGCTATGGCAGCGTCGGCGCGGCCCGGTCGATCGCGCAGCTCCAGCTCATTGGCATCGAGCTGCAGCTCGCGCCGATCCGGAATGGGGTGAACATCCAGGGTAGCGACTTCTACGCCGTGCTGGACGGCACCAAGTCCTTGAACGACGTGCCGTATATCGCGAAGAACGCCGCGACGATGCTCGACGAGCTGTATTGGTGGGCGAATGCCCTGTCCGCCGCGCGGTCTGCCGCGCGCGCGGGAACCGCCGGATGATGGATGGGAGGAAACGATGGCTTGGGAAATCGACAATGGCCGCCGTCAGTTGCTTGGGGCGGCGATCCTCGCCGCTACCGCCGCGGAGTTCGGCATGATCGGGTCGGCCGCTGGTGCGACCCAAGGCAAATCGCCTGCCCCGGCTGGCAACGGGGCGAGCGCCACATTCGCTTCGATCAATCAAATCGACGCCGGCGACCTGAACATCGGATATGTCGATGTCGGTCACCGCGACAGCCGGCCCGTCATCCTGTTGCATGGCTGGCCCTACGACATTCACAGCTTCGTCGATGTCGCGCCGTTGCTGGTCGCGAAGGGCTTTCGGGTAATCATCCCTCATTTGCGCGGCTATGGGTCGACGCGGTTCCTGTCGGACCAGACGATCCGCAACGGCCAGCAATCGGTCGTCGCGGTCGACGTCGTCAACCTGATGGACGCGCTCAAGATCGATCGCGCGATCGTCGCCGGCTTCGACTGGGGTGCGCGCACCGCCGACATCGTCGCCGCCTTGTGGCCGCAACGGTGCCAGGCGCTGGTATCGGTCAGCGGTTACCTGATCGGAAATCAACAGGCCGGCAAGGCGCCGCTTCCCCCCGCTGCCGAATTGCAATGGTGGTATCAATATTACTTCGCCACCGAGCGCGGCCGGATCGGTTATGAGAAATACCGTCGCGACTTCGCGCGGCTGATCTGGAAGCTGGCGTCGCCGAAATGGGATTTCGACGATGCCACGTTCGACCGTTCGGCGATGGCGTTCGACAATCCCGATCATGTCGCGATCGTGATCCACAATTACCGCTGGCGGCTGGCGCTCGCGGAGGGCGAGGCACGCTTCGACGCTTTCGAACGGCGGCTGGCGGCTGGCCCGGTCATCGCAGTGCCGACGATCACGATGGAAGGCGATGCCAACGGGGCACCCCACCCCGATAGCAGCGCCTATCGCGCCAAATTCTCCGGCAAATACGCGCATCGCGTGATTACCGGGGGCGTCGGGCACAACCTTCCCCAGGAAGCGCCCGCGGCTTTCGCCAAGGCGGTCTCTGATGTCGCGGCATTCTGAGCGACGGCGATCGGGTGTGCTTCCGACGCTGCCTTAGCCAATCGCCCCGGCGGGTCCGCCGGCGGGGGGAATGCTGAAACCGAAGGTGGCGCCGGGCCCGTCATTGGGTACCGCCCATATCCGTCCACCATGGTTTTCGATGATCGTACGGCTGATCGACAGGCCGACTCCCATGCCCTGGCTCTTGGTCGTGTAGAACGGATCGAACAGCCGGTGGACGATCTGCGGATCGACACCGATACCCGAGTCCCGGACGAGCAGTTTGACATCCCCCTCGGGGCCGACCGCCGTCTCGACCGCGACGATCCTCGGCCGATCCTCGATCTCGGCCATCGCATCGGCCGCATTCAGCAACAGGTTGAGCATCACCTGTTGCAACTGGATGCGGTCGCCTTCGACGATCGGCAGGTTTCCAGCGAATTGGGTCTGCAGAACGACGCGGCCTCGTTGTAGTTCGCTCGACGACAGCGCGATCAGCTCGCGTGCCGCCTCGTTCAGGTCGATCCGCTCCATGGCCGGCGCCTTGTTGGCGAACAACGCGCGCAGACGCTTGATCACCTCGGCGGCACGATTGGCGTCGCGGATCGTCCGCCGGGCGGTTTCACTGGCGCCGACGACGTTGGGTGGATCCGCGGCCAACATCCGCAGGCAGGTATTGGCGTTGGTCAGGATGCCCGACAGCGGCTGGTTGACCTCGTGGCCGATCGACGCGGTCAGGGCACTCAGCGCCGCGGCGCGCGTGACATGTGCCAGCTCGGAACGCGCGCGGTTAAGTGCGTCCTCCGCCAGCTTGCTCGACGTCACGTCCTGTAATGCGCCCATGAAGATCGGTCGGTCGGTGGCCAGTCCGACACGGCGGCCGACGACGCGCGCATGCTTCACTGATCCGCTGCGTGGAACGACGCGGAATTCCAGGTCGAAATCGGTCCCTTCGCTGGCCTGTTGGACCAGCTGCTCGACTTTCTGACGGTCGTCGGGGTGGATGGCCTCGAACATCATCCGCATGTCCACTTTGGTGTCCGGATCGAACTCGAACAGGCGGTAAATCTCTTCGGTCCAGGCATGGTCGTCGGCCAATACGTCCCAGGTGAAGCTGCCCGTCCTGCTCAGGCGGTGCGCGTCGGTCAGTTGCATGTTGATCCGGCGGAGTTCGGCACTGCTCGCCCGCAACGCCTCCTCGGCAAGCTTGCTGTCGGTGATATCCTGGACGGTACCCATGAAGATCGGGCGTCCCGCGACCGTATCGATCAGGTGGGCGACCCCGCGCAGGTATTTCAACCCGGCCGTCGGCGTCACGACGCGAAAGGTGAAGTCGGCACCGTGTCCCTCTATCCCGCGCTGGATCTCGGCGTCGAACAGAGCGAGGTCGTCGGGGTGGACACGGTCACGCACCGCCTGAACCCGAGGCGGCGTGGCGGGATCGATCTCGAAAATGCGATAATATTCATCGGACCATTGGTGCTGGTCGATGGTGAGGTCGGCGGTGAAGCTGCCTGTCTTGTTGAGGCGCTGGCCTTCGGACAATTGAGCGAGCGCTGCGCGAAGCTCGCCCTCGCTGATCTGCAGGGCCGCGTCGGCCTGGGCGCGGTCGATCGCGATGCCGGTGAGCTTGGTGAACCGGTCGATCAGCTCCTGTTCCTCGGCCGTCGGGGCGACCGGCTGGCGCCGATAGATCGCGAAGATCGCGGAGATTTCGCCCGAAATCGAGAGGATCGGCATCGACCAGCACGAGGCATAGCCATAGGTCTTCATCAGCGGCGGCCATATCGACCCTTCCCATCGCGGGTCGTTGGCCAGGTCCGCGGTGATGATCGGGCCCTTTTCGACGACCGCCAGCGAACACGGGCCATAGCCGGCGTCGATCGTCTTGCCGTCCAGGATGCGGTTGTATTCGTCGGGCAGGCTGGGGCCGGCGCCGACCCAGAAATGCTTACGATCCGGCGCGACCACCAGAATGCTGCAATGGCAATCGGTGCAGAGGTCCTCGACGTGGCGGCTGACGGCATCGAGAACGCGGGGCAGCGTCTCGCCGCGTGCCACCATCTCGAGCAAGGCGACTTCGGCGGCGAGCAGGGCCTCCGCCCGCTTCCTGTCGTCGATATCCAGCTGGCAGGTGACATAGCGCACGACATTGTCCTGCGCGTCGCGGAACGGAACGCACAGGCATCGCATCCAGCGATAGGTCCCGTCCTTATAGTGCATCCGAACCTGCGCATCGAACATCTCGCCCGTCGTCATCAGGCGCTCGAGCTGCTCGTGAACGACGGGGTGATCGTCGGGATGGATGGCTCCTGACGTCTGCCACTGAACCAGCTCGTCGAGCGTCATCCCATAGTCGTCGAGCGTCTTGCGATTGCTGTATTCCGATGTGCCCGCCAGATTGAGGAACGCGACCTGGATGGGGAGCCTGTCGAGCAGGCGGCGCATGCGGCCGTCAGTCGAGGGTCCCTCGTCGATGTCGATCGCGAGCCAGCACCAGGATGGATCGCCTTGCGCGCCCGCGGGAAAAGGTGAGGGACGCAGGGCGAACCAGCGATATTCTCCGTCGAAGCGGCGCAACCTGGCGTCGATATCGTCGACTGTGCCTGCCTGCCTGATGACGTCCCAGGCGGCGAGAAAGGAAGGGCGGTCATCTGGGTGGATAACCGTTTGCCAACCGTGATCGCGCGCGTCGTCCAGGCCCAGCCCTGTATAGTCGTGCCAGCCGCGATTGACGAAGTCGCAGCGGCCGTCGGCGCGCGCGGTCCAGACCAGTCCCGCGAGCGCATCCAGTACGCCGCTGGTCTCGACCATTCCCGTTCTCTCGCCACTATGCATGACCGCCGCGCCTCCGACGCCGGGCTCATCGACATTAAATCCAAAATGGACACAAGGCTAACGCATCGTTTTTTCAAGGCGGCGGCTGAAGACCTAGGCGTCCGCGAACAGTGTTCGCCCGCTCGAAATCTGGTTGAAATTTCTTTTTATTCAAAGGGTAATGTTGGATACGATTGTATCGACCCTACTCAACACCGATACCATCGTGCCATTGATTGCCGAGCGACTCCCGCCCACGGTGAGGCGAGCCGGCGCGTACTCGGGTTGGGGCGGCTGCATGATGACAACGGGATCGACACGCTGGTGGGTTTCGCTGGCCATGACGGGATCGGCGAGCCTGCTTTGGCCGACGCTCGCGCGGGCGCAATCGGCGAGCGATCTTCCCGACATCGTCGTCACGGCGTTCAAGCAGGAGCAGGCGACCAATACGGTCGGCATGTCGATCACGGCCGCTACCGGCGATACGCTCGCGGCGCGAGGGATCGACTCGGTCGACGACCTGACCCGCCTCGTCTCCGGCCTCACCATTCAGCACAGCGCCTATAATTCGACGTCGTTCACGCTGCGCGGCGTCGGCTTCTTCAACAGCGACCTCGCCACGCCGGCGGCGGTGACGGTCTATGTCGACGAAGCGCCGTTACCCTATCCGGCGATGACGAAGCTCGCGGCGTTCGATCTGGCGCGGGTCGAAGTGCTCAAGGGGCCGCAAGGGACATTGTTCGGGGAGAACGCCACGGGCGGCGCGGTGAATTACATTGCCGCCAAGCCCAGCCGGACGTTCTCGGCGGGCATGGATGCGAGCTACGGCAATTTCGGGCGCTTGCGAGTGGGCGGTTTCGTCGCCGGCCCGATCACCGATCAGCTGGACTACCGTTTGGCGCTGCAGGGGCGGTTCGGCGGCCCTTGGCAACAAAGCACGACCCGGCCCGGCGACGGCCTGGGACGGATCGCGGAGGTGCAGGGGCGTGCGACGCTCGACTGGCGGCCGAGCGGGACATTCGAGTCACGGCTCACGCTGACGGTGACCCATGACGGGTCCGAGAGCGAGGCCGGCCAGTTCATCGCCCCGCAAATCACGATCCCTGCGCTGTCGCCCGGGGTGGCGACGTTTCCAATCTTCCTCAAACCGAGGGCGGCCGACTGGACGCCGACGGTCCAGGGGGCCAACCGCCCGTTCCCTTACGCCAGCGACACCTCGCTCTATCAATTGAGCTGGCGCAACGACGCGCGGCTCGGCACCGACGTCACGATCACGTCGCTGACATCGATTGCCCAATTTCGCATGAACTATGGGCAGGACCCCGACGGCACGCCTTTTCACATGACCGAAAAGATCGATCGCGGTGGCCGCGTCTCGTCTTATTTCCAGGAGTTGCGCGCGACGGGTAAAGCGGGCCGGCTCGTCTGGCTGGTAGGTGGGAATTTCGAGCACGAGCGGACCAGGGACAGGCCGTTCGATTATACCGCCGACAACAGCGTCAGCCGCCTGTTCGAGAGCGTGGATCCCGCGGCGATCGCGGACTCGACCATGTTCACCAGCAAGGTGCGCGCGACGACGTACGCCGTTTTCGGTCGGCTCCAGTATAGTTTGAGCGATCGGCTGACGATCGAGGGCGGGGTTCGGTACAACCGCGACGAACAGGCATTCGACAGTTGTTCGATCGCCTATACCGACGCCTTCACCCGTTTCTGGAACTTGTTCCGCGGCGGCGCGCAGCCACCGACCCGGATCGGCGATTGCCTGGTGATCGATCCGGCGAACGGCGGGCTGCCGGTCAGCAATGTGCACGACGCCTTGAACCAGGACAGCGTGTCGTGGCGGGTCGGTCTCAACTGGACCGCGCGGCCCGGGCTGTTGCTCTACGCCAATGTCAGCAAGGGCTATAAGGCGGGTGCCGCTCCCGTCCTCGGCGCCGCGACCGTCCTGCAATACACGCCCGTCCCGCAGGAATCGCTGCTGGCGTACGAGGCCGGGGTCAAGGCCAGCCTGTTCGATCGCCGCCTGCAGCTGAACGCGGCCGGCTTCTATTACGATTATCGGGGCAAACAATTGCGCGGCGCCGAACTCGATCCGGCGTTCGGGCCGCTCGAAGCGCTGGTATCGATCCCGCGATCGCATGTCGTCGGTGCCGAGGTGCAACTGGTCGCCAGACCAATAGCGGGCCTGACGCTCGACGCATCGACCACCTATGTCCATACCAATATCGACCGGTTTCTGGGTTTCGACTCCCTCGCCCATTTCGGCGATCAAGCGGGCACGCCCTTCCCGTTTTCGCCGACATGGCAATCGGTCGCCAGCCTCGACTATGACTTCCCCGTGGTGCGGAACTGGCGAGGGTTCGCGGGCGGCTCGCTTACCTATAACAGCAGTACCAACGGCGGGATCGGCGCGGTCGATATCTTGAAGATCGATTCCAACGCGCTCCTCGATCTGCGTGCCGGTATCAGGTCCGCGGACGGCCGATACCGGGTCTGGCTGTGGGGCAAGAACGTGACCAACAGCTATTACTGGACCAGCGTCTTCGCGATCGGCGATGCCGTCTCGCGGTTCGTGGGGCAGCCCGCGACCTATGGTGTGACCTTTTCCACACGATTCTAACCATTTCGGTCCTAAAAGTCGGCCATCGATACCAAGGTGCAATTGTGGCTGTCGTGCCATTGCTGGACCCTCAGCCCCGGCCTGCAACGATCGGGGAGGGGCGGCAATGGGCGCTGGACCCGCAACATCCGGGAGATTGCCCCTGCCGTTACCGTTTTTCCGGGCGATCCAATTGGCATCGCACGGCCAAGACGGAAACCTTGCTGTCGGTCCGTTTGGTCGGGTTGGCGTCGCAAGGAACGATAATGACAAAAAATAAGCTCGTGTCGATCGTGGACGATGATGAATCGATACGGGAATCGCTGCCCGACCTGCTGCGATTGTTCGATTACGAGGTTGAGCCCTATTCTTCGGCGGAAGAATTCCTGGCTGCGGGCGGGCCGGAGCGGACCGGGTGCCTCGTCCTCGATATCTCGATGCCGGGCATGTCGGGGCTGGAATTGCAACTCGAACTCGCCCGGCTAGGGCGGACGGTGCCGATTGTGTTCATCACCTCGCATCCGGATGAAACGATAGCGTCGCTGGTGGTGAAGCGCGGCGCCGTCGCGTGCCTGTTCAAGCCGTTCAGCCAGGCGGCAATATTGGAGGCGGTGGCTGCGGCGCTCGCCCAATCGTGAGGAGATGATCATGTTTTCCCTCTCTTGCCAAGCTATCCTACAACGAGGTCGACCAATGGGGACGTCCGTCATGCCGGAATGCGCAGGCACCGTTTTTATCGTCGATGATGACGTGTCGGTACGCGAGTCGCTCGAAGGCCTTATTCAGCATGAAGGCTGGGAGGCGCGTGTCTTTGCCTCGGCGCGGGATTTTCTGGACGCGCCGCCCGCGCCCGGGCCGTCTTGCCTGATCCTCGACGTGAGCCTTCCCGACCTCAATGGCCTTGACCTGCAGAATCTGATCGCGACGGATCGCGCCGACATGCCGATCATCTTCATCACGGGCTATGGCGACGTCCCCATGTCGGTCCGGGCGATGAAGGCCGGTGCGGTCGAGTTCCTGACCAAGCCGCTTGGCGAGGACGCCTTGCTCGACGCGGTTGCCGGCGCGATCGAACGCAGTTCCAGGCTGGTGGACCAGGTCGCCGAACTTCGGATCGTGAAAGCGTGCTATGAATCGCTCAGCCGACGCGAGCGCCAAGTGATGGCGCTGATCGTTTCCGGCCTTCTCAACAAGCAGGTCGGTGGCGAACTCGGCATCAGCGAGATAACCGTGAAGGCCCATCGCGGGCGCGTTATGGAAAAGATGAAAGCCCGGTCGTTCGCGCAGCTCGTGATGATGAACTCCCTGCTCCGAGAGGCGCATTCGGCCGCCGAGGCGTAGTCGCGCCGACCTGTCACTTCGCTCTATGTAGCCAGGGGACCGGGACTATGACGAAGCCGTGTCCTGGCTGCCTTCCTGACGGCGTGGCCTCGAAAGATTATCGCTCTTCAAGTAGCAGCCTTGAGAGCAGCCTCGACGATCGCGACATCTTGCTCGGCGGTCCCGCCGCTGACGCCGACACCGGCAAAGACGCTGCCGTTATCGACGAGCGGAACGCCGCCCCCCATCGGGCAGAAGCGCCCGCCGCCGACGGTGGGGAGCGCGTAGAGCGCCTGGCCGGGCTGCACCAACGCGAGCAGGTCGGCCGTCCGCGCGCCGACCAGGGCGGAGGTGTAGGCCTTGCGCTCGGATATCTCGAGCGAGAAGAGCGGCGCACCGTTCATGCGATGCTGCAGCACCAAATTGCCATGAACGTCGACGATGCACACGGCGACCGGCACCTTTGCCTTCGTCGCTTCGGTTTCCACGCGTTCGGCCAGGGTCTTGGCTGCGGTGAGCAGGTCCATCGTGTTCATCCTTTGTGGAAGGCGATCGTTCCGGATCGGGGCTACCGGCGGTGGAGTTTGCCGAGGTGGAAACCAAGCCGGTCCTCGACATCGCCCGGCGATTGGAAACCCTTGGCGGTGAGGGCCTTGATCCCTTGCTGGGCAGCGGGTCGCCCGAGCGAGGCGATACAGGCGTCCCAGCCGGCGCCGAGTTCCACATCCGGTGGCAGGCTGGTGTTGACCAGCCTTTTGGTCTGGGAAATCGCCCATTTGTCGAAGCCGGCAATCCGGGTGGCGAGCGCATCCACGAAGGCGTCGAGTTCGGAACCGGGCAGCGCGCGGTTCACGTAACCATAGGCTTCGGCCTGCTCGCCGCTAATGTCATCCGATCCCAGCAGAACTTCCAGCGCGCGGTTCCTGCCGATAAGGTGGGGCAATCGGGCCATCGGGCCACCTCCGGCGACCATGCCCACACCGACTTCCCATTGAGAGATGATCGCTCGCTCCTTGCTGGCGAACGCCATGTCGCACGCCAGCGTGATCTCGCTGCCGTTGCCCGTCGCCCGGCCTCTGATCAGCGCTATCGACGCCACCGGGGCTCTGGTCAGGCGCACGAGGAAGTCGGGCCAGGGCGGCAGGCCGATGGGCCCAGCCGGCATTGACGTCAGATCCTCGATCCGCGCCTTGAAATCGGAATGGTTGAGGAAGAAGCCATCGACCGCGCTGTCGAATACCACGACCTTGACCTCGTCGTCGGCTTCGATGCTCTCGATCAGCCCCTGGAACTCGCGGACCATTTCGGGGCCCATGACATTGAGCGGCGGATTATCGAACGTGACGCGCCAATAAGCGGGCGTGCGCCGCGTCAGGCGTATCTGTACCGGGGGTGTTTCGGCGTCCACGGGAGGTTCCTTTGCCGAGGGGGTGACGGACCGCTCGCAGGTGATACGTCGATCGCTCGATCGCGATTGGACGAACGTATCGCCAATACGATGGTGTCGGCCGCGCCGACCGATACCATCGTCCAATTTATGCGGGCGGCCGCAGCGCCATCTCGGGTCCGATGGCGGATCTCGGATGGAGGCACGCATGGACGAAGTACGGGTCGGGCAGGAAAGCTATGAGATGCCGCCACGGGAGGGGTTTACCGTGGCTCACTTCCTCACGGTTGCCGACATCGAGCGATCGGCGCGGTTCTACGAAAGGGTTTTCGGAGGGCAGATCTTGAGCAGCGGCGATAGCGACGGCGCGCCGGGATATATTCGGATCGCCAACACCTGGCTCATCGTCAATGTCGGGGGTGGCCCGACTCCGGACAAGCCGTCGACGGTGCTGAGCACACCCACTGACCCCGACCTGGTCAGCAGCTTCATGAACATTCGCGTCGCGGACATCCAGAAGAGTTATGAATTGTGGCGTGGCCGCGGTGCCGAATTCATTACCGAGCCAAAGGACAAATATGGCGAGACCCGCTGCTATATCCGCGACCCGGATGGCTACATCATCGAGGTCGGGCAAAGTAAGCCGGAGTTCGCCTACGGTTAGATATCCGGGAGCGAGCGGCAAACGCGCCTCGCAGGAGGTGCCGGACGCAACCGTAGTCCCGCGACATCTCTTGGAGCACCGCCATCATAGGTCAGGTTGGTCGGTAGCCTGATAGTAGATCGGATTGCGCAGCCCAGCGTTGATCGCTGACTCGCGCCAGCCGGCGTCGCGGGTGCTGATCTGAACGTTCTTCGGGAGCGGCCACCCTGCCTCTTCCTGCACCTCCTCTTTCCGGAAGGTCGTGAGACTTGGTTGGGAAGCCACTTAGTCGCAGCGGGAGAGGGTAAGCCGCAGGCGAAACACTGAAGCCGCACCCCTCAACCCCGGCTAGGCGGCAAGCCGCCAGTGACCCACCGCTCCTATGCTGCCGCCGTCTCCGTGCCGCCGATGCGGCCGATCCTGATTCCCGAGGGAAAACTACGTCGCCGCCGGAGCGTGCCGGCGGTGGCGAGATCAGACCGGCACGTCGACCCGCGCCAGCCGCGGGCTGAGCAGATGGACCACGCCGATCGCGATTAGATAAACGCTGCCGGCGACCGCGAAGATCAGGGTGTAGCTATGCGTGGTCTGCAGGATATAGCCGGTGAACTTCGCCATCCCCATGCCGCCGATCGCGCCGACCGTGCCGCCGATGCCGATCACCGACCCCACCGCGGCCCGCGGGAACATGTCCGACGGGATGGTGTAGAGATTGGCCGAGAACGCCTGGTGCGCCGCCGTCGCCAGCCCGACGATCCCGACCGCCAGCCACACGCTGGCGGCATATTGCGCGAAGAAGATCGGCATCACCAGGAAGGCGCAGACCAGCATGGTGAGCTTGCGCGCCGCGTTCGCGCTATAGCCGCGCTTCATCAGGGTCGATGACGACCAGCCGCCGGCGACGCTGCCGATGTCGGAGATCAGATAGATCGCGACCAGCGGCGGACCGAAGTTCTTGAGATCGAGATGGTAGGTCTTGGCGAGGAAATCGGGCGTCCAGAACAGGAACAGCCACCAGATCGGGTCGATCAGGAACTTGCCCAGCGCATAGGCCCAGGTCTCGCGATAGCCGAGCAGCTTGAACCAGCCGATCTTTTGCGGCGGGTCGGCGGGATCGCTCTCGATATAAGCAAGCTCGGCTGCCGACACGCGGGGCTGCTCGCGTGGCCGGCGATAGATGGCGATCCAGGCGACCAGCCAGACCAGGCTGAACACGCCGGTCGAGATGAACGCCATCCGCCAGCCATAAGCCAGCGTGATCGCGGGCACGATCAGCGGCGTGATGATCGCGCCGACATTCGACCCCGCATTGAACAGTCCGGTAGCGAAGGCGCGTTCCTTGGCGGGAAACCATTCGCTGACCGCCTTGAGGCCGGCAGGAAAATTGCCCGATTCGCCGACGCCGAGCACGAACCGCGCGCCGTTGAATTGCATCGCCGGAGAAATCATCGTGCCGAACAATTTGAACGGCCCGGTGATGAGACCGCACAAGGTGTGGCCGGCGGTCCAGATCACGAACGCGATCGAGTAGCCGATCCGCGCGCCGACCATATCGACGATCTTGCCGAAGCTCAGATAACCGATCGCATAAGCGACCTGGAACCAGAAGACGATGTCGGCATAAGTGGTCTCGTTCCAGCCGAGTTCGGCCGAAATCGTCGGCTTGAGCACGCCGATCATCTGGCGATCGACATAGTTGATCGCGGTCGCCGCGAAGAGCAGCCCGCAAATCACCCAGCGATAGCGGCCGACCCGCATATCCACCCGTCCGGCGTCCGGCATCCCGGTCGTCGCCATCGTCTCTCTCTCCCTCGAAAGCGACCTCTTAACGGGCCTTGATCGTGCACTCGACCGTCAAGCGGTCATCGAATTTCGCCTCGACCCGGTCGCCGATGCGAACCGGGTGTACCCCAGTTACGGCACCGGTCGATATCCATTGTCCGGCCGCCAGCGCGATACCGCGCGCGGCCATCAGGTCGAACAGGAAACGCGCCGCGCCGAAGGGCCCGTCGAGCATCGTCGCGGTGGTGGCGGCGCCGGCACGTTCGCCCTCGATCCACAATTCGACCGGCCAGGTGTCGACGTCGACGTCGCGCCAGCCGTCGACCGCCGCGCCGACGATCAGACCATTATTGTTGCCGAAATCGGAAATGGTGACCGGCGCGCCGTGATCGTTGATCCCGGGGAATGGCGAACTGGCGATCTCGATCCCGACATGGACGGCATCGATCAGCGTCCGCGCCTCATCGATCGTATAGTGGCGTTTGGCCGGATCCGGCGCGGTCCCGATGCGCAGCAGGAATTCGGCCTCGGCAGCGGCGAAGCCGTCGGCGAACACCGGCATCGCGATCGGCGACCCGTCCGCGATGACGACCTGATCCGTGAAGATCGGGCCGGCCAGACGGTCGACGGTGCCGATCGGCGGATTGATCCGCCCGACTTTCCATCCGGCGACCTTGCCCTCGGTCAGCGCCAGCGCTGCGTCCTGAACAGCATAGCCATCGTCGAGCGCGGCCGGCATGTCGCCGGGATAATCGGGCAGCGCGTGGCCGTCGCGGCGCGCACCGACGAACGAGCGCGCAATACGCGTGATATTGTCGACGTTATCGTCTGGCTGCACCGCCGAACCCCTCCTCGCCCTGATGGCATCTTCGTTGTCGGATGCGTATGGGAAACCGGTGTCAATGACAAGCCCGTCAAACTATCAGGCGAGCATCTCGCGTGGGTTTTCGCCCCGAAAAGCGGCTTCCGCGGCCGTTTTCAGCCGCGCGACAAGCTCTGCATCGCCTGCGATCGCCGGCGGAAAGCCCAGCCCCTCGGCGATCAGGCCATCGACCACATTTGCCGGCGTGTCGGCCAAGGCCAAAGCGGACAGCCGGTCGCCTGCCGGATCGACGATACGGGTGCCCGCTCGCGCCCGCCGCATGAGGAACGCGACCCAGCCGCCCAACGCCGCGATGACGTGGCCCGGCATCCGCCCGGCCGCGCGATTGGCGAGCAAGGTATCGCCGAGCCGGTACGGGAGCTTCTGCGATCCGTCCTGCGCGATCTGATCGAGCCGGTGGACGATCGCCGGGTTGGCGAAGCGCCGCAGCACCGCATGGGCATAGGTCTGGAGATCCAGCCCCGGCACCGGCGGCAGCATCGGAATGATATCCTCGCGGATCATCGCATCGACGAAGGTCGCCAACAGAGGATCGCCGATCGCCTCGGCAACGCTCATATGTCCGCGCAGCAACCCGGCATAAGCGAGCGTCGAATGCGCGCCGTTGAGGATTCTGAGCTTGGCGCGCTCATAGCCGCCGACATCGGCGGTCAGGGTCGCGCCGACCGCGCCAAGATCGGGCAGCGCGCCGATATCCTCGATCACCCATTGTGCGAACGCCTCACGCTGCACCGCGGCGCGGTCCTCGACGCCCAACGCCGCCGCGACATCGGCATAGAGTGCGTCGTCGGACGCCGGCGTGATCGAATCGACCATGGTCGACGGCACGGACACTTCGCCCGCCACCCAATCGCCCAGCGCCGGGTCGAGCCGACCGGCAAACGCCACCAATGCGGCATGGAGCTTGGCACCGTTCGAGGCGAGATTGTCGCACGGCATCGGCACGAAGGGAGCGATGCCGCTGGCATGCCGCGCCGCCAGCCCGGCGACGATCCAGCCGATCACGCTGGTCGGGACGGCCGGCCGCGCCAGATCGTGGACGATGTCGGGATGGGCGAAATCGAGCGTTCCATCCGCTCCCAGGCAATAGCCCTTTTCGGTCACCGTGGTGGTGACCAGCTGGGTATGGGGCGCGGCGAGCAATGCCAGCGTCCGCGCCGCATCCTCCGGCCCCAGGAATTCGGTATGCGCGCCGATCACGCGCATGCTCGACTCGAGGTCGCGAATGGCGAGCGTATAAAATCCGTCCTGTTCCGCCAGCGCTTCGATCGTGCCGCGGCTGCGCAACGACACCGCGGCGATTCCCCAGCGCGGATCCTGGTCGAGCAACCGGTCGACATAAGCGGCCTGGTGCGCGCGATGAAAAGCACCGGGACCGAAATGGACGATTCCCGTCGCGACCGGACCACGCGTGCGCGGCGCGGATATCCCCATCGGCAGTCCGGCCAAGGCCGCGCGCGACAGCCGGGTCACAGGGTCACCCCACGCTTCCAGATCGCGATTTCGCGCTCGCCATTGCGTTCGGCCGCGGTCGGTTCGCCCGAGGCGATCGCGCACAGTCGTTCGGTCAGCGCCGCCTCCATCGTCTCGAACCCCTGATCGAGCACCATTCCCGCGTCGAAGTCGATCCAGCCCGGCTTGCGCGCGGCGAGATCGCTGTTCGACGATATCTTGATTGTCGGCACCGGGAAGCCGAGCGGCGTGCCGCGCCCGGTGGTGAACAGGATCGCGGTCGCGCCCGCCGCGGCCAGTGCCGTCGACGACACCGCGTCATTGCCCGGCGCTTCAAGCAAGGTGAGGCCATCCTTGGCGACGCGCTCGCCATAATGAATGACGTCGGCGATCGGCGCGCGGCCCGCTTTCTGCACCGCGCCGAGCGATTTCTCCTCCAGCGTGGTGATGCCGCCGGCGATGTTTCCGGGCGAGGGATTTTCCGACACCGGCTCGCCGTGATCGATGAAATATTGCTTGAAGTCGTTCACCACGCCGACGACCTGGCCGAACACGCCTTCATCGGCGGCGCGGTTCATCAGCATCTGCTCGGCACCGAATATCTCGGGGATTTCGGTCAGCACGACGCGCCCGCCGGATGCCGTGACGCGGTCGCTCATCCTGCCGACCAGCGGGTTCGCGGTGAGCCCCGACAAGCCGTCCGACCCGCCGCATTTGACCCCGAGCACGAGGTCGGCGAGCGTCGCTTCCGACCGTTCGCATCGCGCTTGCGTGGCGAGTTCCTCAACCAGCGCGACGCCTTCCGCGACTTCGTCGCCGGCCAGTTGCGTCGCCAGGGTGCGGATCGCGGGACGGCGCCATTCGGGGATGGTTTCGACCAGCCTGGCGATCTGGTTGTTCTCGCAGCCCAGGCCGAGGATCAGCACGCCGCCGGCATTGGGATGGCAGGCGAGCGACGCCAGGATCGCCCGCGTCCCGTCGAGATCCTCGCCGAGCTGCGAACAGCCGAACGGGTGCATGAAGGCGTGGACGCCATCGACTGTTCCGGCCAGCGCCACCCCCGCCTGCGCGGCGATCCGCTCGGCAGTCCGCGCGACGCAGCCGACCGTCGGCAGCACCCAGATCTCGTTGCGTGTGCCGACCCGTCCGTCGCCGCGGCGATAGCCCTGGAACGTGGCGTCGCCCGGTGCGAGATTGGCGCGCGGCGCCGGCGCATAGGCATAGGCTTGTTGTCCGGCCAATGCCGTCGCGACATTGTCCGAATGGACATGTTCGCCCGCCGCGATCGACGCCGTCGCGCGGCCGATCGGGAAGCCATATTTGACCACCGCCTCGCCCGGCGCGATCGGCGCCAGCGCGATCTTGTGCCCGCGCGGGATCGCCATCGCGGCGGTTACCGGCGCGCCGTCGGCGACCACCACGTCACCCGCTGCCGCATCGGCCAGCAAGGTCGCCACATTGTCGCTCGGATCGATCCGAACCGCGTTCGCCGTCATTTTTCGCTTTCTTGAGTAACCGGTGTCAGCTTTGCCCGCCAGGCGGTCAGGAAGCAAGGCTAGCCCAGTAGCGCGCCGCTCGCTATGCCTGTGACGATGGAAAAGACCGGTCAGCCGACGATCAACGATGTCGCCCGTATCGCGGGCGTGTCGAAGAAGACCGTCAGCCGCGTCATCAACCGATCCCCGCTGCTCAACGACGATACGCGCAAGAAGGTCGAGGACGTCATCGGCCAGCTTGGCTACGTCCCCAACCCGCAGGCGCGCGCGCTGGCGCTGCGGCGCAATTTCCTGGTCGGGCTGGTCCACGACAATCCCAATGCGCAGACGGTGATGAACGTCCAGCAGGGCATGCTGGAAGCGATCCACGACAGCGAATTCGAGATGGTCGTGCGCCCGGTCGATCGCGGGTCACCGACGATGCTCGAGGATCTGCGCCTCTTTCTCGAGCGCCAGAGGTTGTTCGGCGTGCTGCTGATGCCGCCGATCAGCGAGAATGACGCGGTCGCCAAATTGTGCAGCAATCTCGGCTGCCGCTACGTCCGAATGGGCTCGGCCGAACTCGACACGCCCGAACATATGGTCGCCTCCAACGATCGCGAGGCGGTGCGCGAGGCGACCCAATATCTGATCGCGCAGGGGCATCGCCGCATCGGGCTGATCGCCGGCCCGCATGGCTTCCGCTCGGCGCACGAACGCCGGCTGGGATTCGAGGAAGCGATGCGCGACGCCGGCATCTCGCTCCCGCGCAGCATGATCGCCGAGGGCAATTATACCTTCGAATCGGGGCTGATCGCGGCCGAGCGGCTGCTCGACGTGGTGCCGCGCCCGACCGCGATCTTCTCGAGCAACGACGAAATGGCGGCGGGCGTGATCCACGCGGCGTGCCAGCGCGGGTTGGTCGTGCCGCGCGATTTGTCGGTGATCGGGTTCGACGACACGCCGATCGCCGCGCATATGTGGCCGCCCCTGACCACCGTGCGCTGGCCGATCGCCTCGATGGCGCGCTCCGCCGCGCTCAAGCTGATCACCGGAATTGCCGACAATGATGATGAATCGGCTGTCCCGGAACCATCGATGTTCCTGTCGACCCTGATCCGCCGCGGATCGGTTTCGACTCCGGTCGATTGAACTCGTTCGCAGCCGGTTGTACTATTTGCTGACACCGGTTACCAGAGCCGCGCTCGAGAGAAGCGGGGAGGATGGAGAAGGCTGATGGCTGGCACGCTGGAATTGCACCCCGATCGTCTGTTTCCCGCCGACCCGGGGACGCGGTCGATCGCCCGTGACCTATATGCCGCCATCGCCGAGTCGCCGATCGTCAGCCCGCACGGCCATACCGACCCGGCCTGGTTCGCGAATAACGACAAGTGGAGCGACGCGACCAGCCTGTTGCTGTCCCCCGATCATTATCTCTACCGCATGCTCTACAGCCAGGGCGTCGACCTCGACGCGCTGGCGATCCCGTCGCGCGCCGGCGTTCCCGCGACCGATCCGCGCGCGGCCTGGCGCCTGTTCGCATCGCATTACCATCTGTTCCGCGGCACGCCGTCGCGGCTGTGGCTCGACCATGTCTTTTCGGTAGTGTTCGGGATCGAGCGGGAACTCGACGCCGCGACCGCCGACACTTATTTCGACGCGATCGGCGAGAGGCTCGCGAGCGACGCCTTCCGGCCCCGCGCACTGTTCGACCGCTTCCGGATCGACTTCCTGGCGACGACCGAGGGTGCGCAGGACGATCTGTCGCACCATCACGCCATCCGCCGCTCGGGCTGGGGCGGGCGCGTCGTCACGACGTATCGCCCCGACGGCGTGATCGACGTCGAGCATGAGGCCTTCAAGCCGGCAATGGCGCGCTTCGCCGAGCTGACCGGCGAAGATGTCTATGACTGGCAAGGCTATCTCGCCGCGCATCGCAAGCGCCGCGCCGATTTCCGCGCGGCGGGGGCCACCGCGACCGACCATGGCCACCCCACCGCGGCGACGGCCAATTTGTCGGCGAGCGACGCCGAACGCCTGTTCCGCACCATCGTCACCGGCACCTGGACCCCGGCCGATGCCGAGCTGTTCCGCGCGCAGATGCTGACCGAGATGGCGGCGATGTCGGTCGAGGACGGGATGGTGATGCAGATCCACCCCGGCTCGTGCCGCAATCACAATGCCGGGCTGTTCGCCAGCCATGGGCGCGACAAGGGTGCCGACATCCCGACGCGGACCGATTACGTCCATGCGCTGAAACCGTTGCTCGATCGCTTCGGCAATGAGCGCGACCTGTCGATCATCCTCTTCACGCTCGACGAATCGACCTATGCCCGCGAACTGGCGCCGCTGGCCGGCCATTATCCGTGCCTCAAGCTCGGCCCCAGCTGGTGGTTCCACGACAGTCCCGAAGGGATGCGCCGGTTCCGCGAGATGACCACCGAGACCGCCGGTTTCTACAATACAGTCGGATTCAACGACGACACCCGCGCTTTCCTGTCGATCCCGGCGCGCCACGATGTCGCGCGCCGCGTCGATTGCGCCTTCCTCGCGCGACTGGTCGCCGAGCATCGCCTCCACGATTGGGAAGCGGCCGAGCTGATCCAGGACCTGACCACCGGCCTGGTGCGCCGCGCCTACAAGATCGATGATCCCCAATTTGCCGCGCGTGCGGCCTGATCCCTGACGGAGACCCCGATGTTCGACCGTACCTATTACGCCACCCATCCCGACATGATGGAGTGCGTCTCCAATGAGGAACTGCGCGACCGCTATCTGATCCAGGGCCTGTTCCGCGAGGGCGAGTGCGTGCTCAACTACACCCATGCCGACCGCTTCGTGATCGGCGGGGTCGCGGTCGGCGGCGCGCCGGTCACGCTGCCCGCGCAGACCGAGCCGCCCTCGGCCGTCGGTCACCCGTTCCTCGAGCGGCGTGAGCTCGCGATCGTCAATGTCGGCACGGTCGACGGCAAGGTCATGGTCGACGGCGAGGAATTCACGCTCGGCAACAAGGATTGCCTGTACGTCACGATGGGCGCCAAGCATGTCGAATTCTCCGGCCAGGGCGCGCGTTTCTATCTCGCCTCGTGCCCGGCGCATAAAGCCTTCCAGACGCGCAAGCTCGGGATCGCCGACGCCAATGCGCTCGAGCGCGGCAGCCTGCAGGAATCGAACGAGCGGACGATCTTTCAGCTCGTCATCCCGGGCGTGTGCGACAGTGCGCAGCTGGTGATGGGCCTGACCGTGCTCAAGCCGGGCAGCGTGTGGAACACGATGCCGCCGCACATCCATGAGCGCCGCAGCGAGATTTATTTCTATTTCGAACTCGACAATCTCGACACCGACCGCGTGATGCACTTCATGGGCGAAGGCGAGGCGACGCGGCACATCGTGATGCAGAACGAGGAAGCGGTGATCAGCCCGCCCTGGTCGATCCATATGGGCGCGGGCACCAAAGCCTATGCCTTCATCTGGGCGATGGCCGGCGAGAACCAGGATTATACCGACATGAACGTGCTGGATATCTGCCAGCTGGCGTGACTTGGCTCCCCTCCCTGCAAGGGAGGGGCTGGGGGTGGGTGCCGAGCCGCAAGGCTCGGCGTCATCGCCAGCGAACCGCGCGACGCTTCGCGCCGCGCACCCACCCCTAACCCCTCCCTTGCAGGGAGGGGAATGGAAGTAGCAATGACCAACCCCTTCGATCTTTCCGGCAAAGTCGCCGTCGTCACCGGCGCCAATACCGGCATCGGCCAGGCGATCGCGCTGGCGCTGGCCGAAGCCGGTGCCGACATCGCCGCGGTCGGCCGTACTCCTGCTCAGGAAACGGTCGAGAAAGCCCGCGCGCTCGGCCGCCGCGCCGAGATCGTCTCGGCCGATCTGTCGACCATCGAGCCTGTGCAAAGGATTGTGGACGAAACGGTGGACAAGCTCGGCGGGCTGGACATCCTGGTCAACAATGCCGGGATCATTCGCCGAGCCGACGCGGTCGACTTCACCGAGGAGGATTGGGATGCGGTGGTCGACACCAACCTCAAATCGGTGTTCTTCCTGTGCCAGGCGGCAGGGCGGCACATGATTGGCAATGGCGGCGGCAAGATCATCAACATCGCGTCGATGCTGACCTTTCAGGGCGGCATCCGCGTGCCGAGCTATACCGCGTCGAAGAGCGGCATCGGCGGGCTGACCAAATTGCTGGCCAACGAATGGGCGTCGAAAGGCGTCAACGTCAACGCGATCGCGCCCGGCTATATCGCGACCAACAACACCGCGGCGCTGCAGGCCGACGAGGTGCGCAACAAGTCGATCCTCGACCGCATCCCGGCGGGACGCTGGGGCGATGCGAGCGACCTGGGCGGCGCGGCAGTGTTCCTGGCGAGCCGCGCGGCGAATTATGTCCAGGGTCATATCCTGGCGGTCGACGGCGGGTGGCTGGCGCGGTGAGTTCTATTTCACCCGTTCGTGCTGAGCTTGTCGAAGCACTTGTCCAGACCACGCCCTTCGACAGGCTCAGGGCGAACGGGGGAAGGAAGTAATGGGCAAATTCCTCGCCTTCGGCGAAATCATGCTGCGGCTCTCGCCACCAGGCCGAGAGCTTATCCTGCAGACCCCCAAATTCGACGTTTGGGTCGCCGGCGCCGAAGCGAATGTCGCGACCGCGCTTGCCCGGCTCGGCCACGATGTCGGCTTCGTCAGCGCCGTTCCGGCCAACGACCTCGGCGATGCCGCCATCGCCACGCTGCGCGGCCACGGCATCGACACCAGCACCATCCAACGCCGCGGCGACCGGATGGGCCTCTATTTC
Source organism: Sphingomonas mali NBRC 15500 (assembly GCF_001598415.1). Classification (GTDB taxonomy): domain Bacteria; phylum Pseudomonadota; class Alphaproteobacteria; order Sphingomonadales; family Sphingomonadaceae; genus Sphingomonas; species Sphingomonas mali. The sequence continues at coordinate 127,938 of NZ_BCYX01000007.1, read as the reverse complement.
GTCACCTCGGGCGCCGGCATGCGCGCGACCGAAGTGATCTACGACCGTGCCCATTCGAGCTTCGCCGAGGCGCCGGCCGATGCCTGGGATTGGGACACGCTGCTGAACGGCGTCGACCGCCTGCATCTGTCGGGCATCACCCCCGCGCTCGGTCCCGTGCCGGCCCAGGCCGCGATCGCCGCTGCCGACGCCGCCGCCGCACGCGACATCCCGGTATCGTTCGACGGCAATTGGCGCGGCAAGCTCTGGGAGCGCTGGGACGGCAAGCCGCGCGAGATCCTGTCGCGGCTGGTGGCGCAGGCCGATCTGATGTTCGGCAATCATCGCGATATCGCCCTGCTGCTCGACAAGCCCTTTTCGGGCGATGGCGAGGACCGCCGGCGCGAAGCCGCCGACGCCGCCTTCGCCGCTTTCCCCAAGCTCCAGACGATCGCCTCGACCGCGCGGCACACTGAGGATGTCGATCGCCACTTGTTGTCGGCGCGGATCGACACGCGCGATGCGCATGCGCAATCGGCCGAGATCACGCTGGCGGGAATCGTCGACCGGATCGGCGGGGGCGATGCGTTCGCGGCGGGTGTTCTCCATGCGTTGCGCGGTGGCGGGACCATCGACGATGCCGCGCGCACCGGCCTGGCGCTCACCGCGCTCAAACATTCGCTGCCCGGCGACGCCAGCCTGTTCCGCCAGGCCGATATCGACGCGTTTCTCGAGGGGGGTCTGGATGTCCGACGCTGAGGGCTGGAACCGTCGCACCCTGATCGGCGCCGGCGCAAGTGCGGGCGCGGCGATGTTGCTGTCGGGCGCGGCGCGCGCGGTTCCACCGCTTTATGTGCGGGCGCCGTCAGGCGATTTCGTCGGCGAAAGCGACCGCGGCGTCATCGCCTATCGCGGCATCCGCTACGGCGTCGCGCAACGCTTCCGTGCGCCAGTGCCTTACACCGCGCGCGGCCAAATGCGGCAGGTGCAGAAGTTCGGGCCGGTCTGTCCGCAATCGGGCAAATATCAGCCGCAGTCGGAGGATTGCCTTTACCTCAACGTCTGGACCGCCGAGCCCAATCCGGCGGCGAAGAAGCCGGTGATGCTCTACATCCATGGCGGCGCCTATTCGAACGGCAGCGTCACCGATCCGCTCAACGACGGGCACGATCTGGCGGCGCGCGGCGACGTCGTGGTGGTGACGGTCAATCACCGGCTCAACGCATTTGGCTATCTCTATCTCGCCCGGCTCGACCCGCGCTTCGCCGATAGCGGCAATTGCGGTCAGCTCGACCTGATCCTCGCGCTCAAATGGGTGCGCGACAATATCGCGGCGTTCGGCGGCGACCCCAATCGCGTGATGTTGTTCGGTCAGTCGGGCGGCGGCGCCAAGATCGCCACGCTGACCGGGATGCCGGCGGCCCGGGGACTGTTCCACCGCGGCGTGACGATGTCGGGCCAGCAGGTCACCGCGTCGGGGCCGCTCCACGCCACCGACCGCGCGCGCGCCTATCTGCGCAAGCTCGGCGTGAGCGAGCGCGATCTCGGCCCGTTGCTGTCAGCACCGACCGAGAAACTGGTCGAGGCGCTCTCGGCCGAGGATCCGTTCCTGGGCGGCGGGGTCTATTTCGGGCCGGTGCTCGACATGAAATGGCTCACCCGCCATCCCTTCTGGCCTGACGCCAACCCCCTGGGCCTGTCGATCCCATTGATCCTGGGCAATGTGCATGACGAAGCGCGCGCGTTCATCTCGCCCGATTCGGACAAGGTGAAGGGGCTGACCTGGGACAATATGGCCGACCGCCTCGCGCCCGAATTGCGCATCGACGCGCTCCCCGAATGGGTTGTCGCCGAATATCGCAGGCAATTCCCGACCTGGTCGCCAAGCGACGTGTTCTACGCCGCGGTCACTGCCGGGCGGAGTTGGCGCGGCCAAGTGATCGAGGCGGAGGAGCGCGCCCGTGCCGGCGCCCCGGCCTGGGTCTATCAGGTAAACTTCGGCTCGCGCACCGACCCGCGCCGCGGCGCCTTCCACACGATGGATATCCCGCTGGCGTTCGGCACGCTCGGCGCGGCAGGATCGCAGACCGGTACCGGGCTCGACGCACGCGCGGCGTCGAAAGCGGTGCAGGACAGTTTCGTCGCCTTCGCCAAGACCGGCAATCCCAACCATCCCGGCCTGCCCGTCTGGCCCAAATACGATTTGGCGCGCCGCGCGACGATGGTGTTCGACGTCAACAGCCATATCGAGAACGATCCGCGCAAATGGCAGCGCGAGCTGTTCGCGCGCATTCCTTATATCCAGCCGGGCACCTGATATGACCGATGTCGACCGCCGCACCGCCTTGTTCGCGACTTTGGGCGCGGCGGTGGCGGCCAGCGGCGCAGGAGCGCAGACCGCGCTGCCGGCCGCTCCAGGCAATGCCCCGTTGGTGCTGTCGCAGCCCGACGAGACGATCGACCTGTGGCCCAAAGGCGCGCCCGGCATGCCCGCCAAACCGCCGGTCGAGGTCACCACCGAGCGCAGCAAGGACACCGCCAAGCTCAACGACCGCGCGGTCGCCGGCGTGTCGACGCCGCGCATGGCGGTATTCCGTCCCGCCAAGCCCAACGGCGCGTCGCTGCTGGTCTTTCCGGGCGGCGGCTATGTCCGGATGGCGATGGACAAGGAAGGCTATGAGATCGGCCGCCTGCTGGCCGCGCGCGGCATTACCGTGTTCGTGCTGTTCTACCGCTTGCCCGGCGAGGGTTGGGCAAACCGCGCCGACGTGCCGCTGCAGGACGCGCAGCGAGCGATGCGGCTGATCCGGTCGCGGGCCGCCAAATACCGGCTCGACCCCGAGCGCGTCGGCGCGATGGGTTTTTCGGCGGGTGGGCATCTCTGCGCCGATCTCGTCGCGCGGTTCGCAGCGAAGACCTACGATCCCGTCGACGCCGCCGACACGCTGTCGGCGCGGCCGATGATCGCGGCACCGATCTATCCCGTCGTGTCGATGGACTTGTCGGTCGCGCACGCGGGGTCGCGTCAGGCGCTGCTCGGTCCCGATCCCTCGCCCGCGCTGATCGCGGCGCATTCGCCGGATCGCAACATCACGTCCGCCAGCCCTCCCTGCTTCCTGTGCGCCGCGGAAGACGACGCGACCGTGCCGGTCGAGAACAGCCTGTTGCTCCACGCCGCCTTGCGCGCGGCCAAGGTGCCGGTCGAACTTCATTTGTTCGGCGAAGGCGGACATGGTTTCGGCTTGCGGGGTATCGTCGGCAAGCCGGCTGCCGCCTGGCCGGACCTGTTCCTGGCGTGGGCGACGAGCCGCGGATGGCTGGCTGCCGCTTAAGCCTGATTCGATGGAATTGAAATGCGCTTCCCCGGCGAAGGCCGGGGAGATGTCTGGCAACCAGGCTGAATCTCAGTTCTTCGCCCGTGTCGCCAGCGGATAGCTGATGATCAGCGCCAGCGGCTGCGCGCCCTTCTGTCTTATGCCCATCGTCTCGCCGGCGAAGAAATAGATCGCCTGGCCTGCTTTCACCGACTCGGTGCGGTCGCCGGAGAACGCCTCGCCCTCACCCGACAGCACGTAATAGACTTCGTCATGCGCCAGCTTGTGCGCGCCGATCGCCGCGCCGACATGGAGCACGCGCTTGCGGAATTCCATCGCGCGGCCGGGCACCGCGTCGCTGTAGCGATAGGCAGTGCTCATCCCGATATTGCCGTGCGGCGGCGGCTCGTCGCGTTTGACCGATTCGCCGTCGATCACCGTCATCTTCCCCGCCGGCGCATCCTGCGCGAGCGCGGGGGTGGCGAACGCCAAGAGGGCGAAGGGGATCAGCTTATTTCGCATCGCCTAGCGCCGCGATCAGGGTTTCCATATGCGCGATATAGGTGCCGGTCGAAATCCCCACGACCGGCTTGGGATCGAGATAAGGCGATGTGTCGGTCTCGTCACCGACCCGTGTCGTCGAATAGTCGCCCGATACCACCTTCTTCGACCCGTCATGCGTATAAAGATGGCTGGTCATCTTGAGTTCGGTCGGCCACCAGCCGGCGGCGTTGAGCGTCTCCACCAGCGCATCCGGACTGTTCGCCGCCAGGTCGGCATTGCGATCCGACCCGGCGCCCATGTCCGTCAGATAGTAGCGATCGAGCGGCCGGCGGCCGGTCGCCTTGAGCGGGGAGTCCTTGCTCGCCACCTCGGGCGGCGTCGCCTTCAACTCCTCATATTCGCGGCGCAGCTTTGGCACGTCGAGATGCCGGAACGAGCTATAATGTCCCAGGGTGTTGGCCGGGTTGCCGTCGACATAATATTCGCCGTTGACCACGTTCGACCCGCGGCGGTGCACGTACATCGGCTTGTTGGTGCCGATTTCCAGGAAGGTGGGATAGGTCTTGCCGTCCTTGTCGAGCTCGGGCGGCGACTTGACCGAGTCGAGCCAGTCGAGCGCGGCGGGGACGCCGGCGAGAAACTTGGGATCGCCGGTCAGGCGATAGAAGCTCAATAGCTGCTCGATATTGGCATAAGTGGTGTGCGTGACGATCGCGGTCGGCTCGTAGGTGCGCGCGCCGCTCGGCTTGAGGTCGACCGTATATTGCAACCCCCAGCCGGCCTGCGGCGCGGGTTGCTGCGTCTTCACGTAAATGTCCATCGCGCGACGGATCGGGTCGAGCACGCGAGTGTCGCCGGTCACCTGATAATATTGGATCAGGAAGCGGATATTCTCGCCGGCGACATCGTCGTTGAAGGTGATGAACGACGTGTAATCGGGCTTGCCGTGATCGATATAGGGGAATTTCGTCGCCGGATAACGTTGCGGCCAGCCACCGTTCGGATATTGGCTCTTGAGGACGAAGTTCAGCGCCTTCTGCAACGGCGGCAGATATTTCGCGTCATGCTTCTCGACATAGAGCCGCAGCAGGAACTGCATCGCTTCCGACGTGCCGGCATCGTCGAACGTGGCATTACCCCAATAATGCTGGAATTCCTCCAGCCGCCAGGCGTTCTTGCCGATCGTCGCATACCATTTGGCGGTCGACGCCGGCCCGCCGAAATCGATGAAATAATGCCAGCCGCCGCTCGGCAACTGCCCCTCGGCCAGCGCATCAGCCGCTTTGGTCGCGGCCTGGTAATAATAATCGTCGCCGGTCGCGTGATAGGCATCGAGGAACAGATGCCCCATCGTCCCCGTGCCCGGCGGCTGCACCCAGATCATCGTCGGATAGGCTTCCATCTCGCCCCAGCGGCGCGACATGTCGGGCAGCATCGACCAGACATAGCCGCCATGGATCGATGCCTTGTCGACCATGAATTCGGAAGCGCGCTTCATCGTCGTCAGGATCTGCGCGCGGGTCGCCGCCACTGCCGGCGTGGTCATCACCACCGCGATCGCCGCCCCCGCCCTGACCAAAGCCTTCAGACGCAACTGCCCTCTCCCTGGACAAAGAAAGGCCGGTGCGGGGGGTTATCCGCACCGGCAGTAGGTTCGATCAATAGTTGAACCGGAACCCTGCCAGGAATTCGCGGCCGGTATGGTGATAGACCGACAACAGGTCGCGGCTGTCGTTATACTGATCCTGGTATTGGTCGGTCAGGTTGATGCCCTCGAAGGTCAGCTTGAGCTGCTTGGTAAGGGTGATCTGCACCGAAGTGTCGATATTGAGGGTCTTGTTATAGCCCTGGCTGTCGATCCCCTGGGTACCGACCGCGTCAGACAGATACCCCGAACGATAGGCCGCCGACACGCGGGCGCTGACCACCTTGTCTTCGTAATAGAGCGTGGCGTTGGCGCTGTTGCGCGACAGACCGGTCAAATCATCGACCTTCACCACTGCTCCAGCCGAATTCAGATATTTGATGTTCGATTCGACATGAGTGTAGTTCAGCAGCACACCGAAATTGCCCAGGAACCCCGGCAGGAACTTGAACGGCTGCTGGAAATTGACTTCGATGCCGCGCAGGCGGCCGCCCGGCGTGTTGCGCGGCGCCGAGAACGTCCAGTTGGCCGCGGCCGGATTGCAGGTCGCCGGATATTGATTGCCGCACGCCGCGATCGCCAGGCTCTCCGGCAAACCAAACGGATTGTCCGAGAAGGTGCCCGACGACTGCACGGTTTGAACGAAGCTGTCGATATTCTTCTGGAAGAAGGCGACCGAGAGCAAGGCGCCCGGCATATAATACCATTCCGCCGCCGCATCGAGCGTCGTGGCACGATACGGATCGAGGCCGGGATTACCCACCGACACCGATCGGTTCGCGCCCGATACCGAGACGGTGGCCGACGGGGCGATGCTGGTCAAATCGGGCCGAGCCATCATCTTCGCCGCCGCCAGACGGATCTGGAACTTGGGCGAGAATTCGAACACCGCGTTCATCGACGGCAGCCAGTCGTCATAAGTCCGGGTAGCAACGAGCGGGACCGCCGCGCCGCTGGAGTAGGAATAGCCCTGCGAGCGCTGGAAGGTCTGCACGTAGCGCACGCCGGCATTGCCGCGCAGCGTGAACGGACCCATGTCGCGGTTAAAATTGAACTGCAAATAACCGCTCTTGTCGTGCTCCTGGACGCCGACATTACCGGCCAGACCCGGCTCGATGCCGAGCCGGAAGGTGCCCCCGCGCGCGTTGGGATCTTCCAACCCGAAATAGGCCGCCGCCTTTTGATAGTCGGAGTCGAAGAAGGTCTGTCCTTCGATCGTGACCATCTGGCCAAACTGGTTGAGGTCGCGATCGGCTGGCAAGGTGCAGCAGGTGAGATTGGTATCCTGCGCCGCGGTGGTGCCATTGCTGCGCCGGAGGTCGGTCGCCTTGAAGCCGTAGCCCTTGTAGGAAGCGCCACCCTCGATCGAGAAGCCGTCGGTCACGTCCCAGGTGAAGTTGAGCTGCCCGGTTTCGTAGGTATTCTTGGCCGAGGCGGAGCGCAGGCGCAGCTGGCTCAGTACCCAGCCGGTCCCGTTGGCCAGATTGGCATTACCGAAGTTGAACACCGGGTGCTGGCGATCGGTATAATCATAGCTGTAACCGTCGACATTATACTGGTCGAACGTGACGGTATTCTGGATCGGGTTTTGGTGATCCGATTGCGAATGACCCAGGATCAGGTTGAGCTTCAGCTTCTCGCCGATATTCTGATCGACGTTGAACGTCAGCTGCTTGAACTTCGTATCTAGCCGGTCGAAGCGGTTTTCTACGCGCAGGTCGACGTCGTTGAACGTGCCCTTGAGCATCGATCCATTAGTGATCGTCTCGGCGATCACGTCGGTGTCGGGAACGCCGCAATTGGCCGGAACGGGCGCTTTGGTGCAGGTTACCGAGAAGCCGTTCGCTTCGAGATAGCGTTCCTCGCGCGTTGCTTTGAAGTCGGCATACAGGCCGTCGATGCTGATCGTCGTGCTGTCGGTCGGCTTCCACTGGATCGACCCGGTCAGGCCGATGCGCTGCTGGTCGTCGACATAATAATCGTAGCGCGGGAAACGCGGATGGAAAGCCGCATTGGCCGTTTTGCAGACATCCGGGGCAGGCGTGATCTTGACCAGGTTCGAAGCGCCATCGGTGGTAAGGCAAGGCGTGCCGAGCACGCTCTGAAAACCGGGCGCGGCACCAGCATCGTTGGTGGTCCAACGCACCGTCGAATAGCCGCTCTCGACCAGCTTGCGCTTGGTATAGGCGGCCGAAATCAACGCGCCGAAGGTCTTGTCTTCGTTCGACCAGGAGATCATCGCCGCGGCCCGCGGTGACGCTTTCTCGGCGAGATCGTTGTAGCTGCCCTGACCCGACACCGCGATGGTGAAGCCCGATTTATAGTCGAACGGTCGCGCGGTGCGCAGATCGACCGTAGCGCCCAGCGAGCCTTCCTCGGTCGCCGCCTCGGCGGTCTTCTGCACGGTGATGGCGTTGAACAGGTCGGCGGCGAAGACGTTGAAATCGAAGCCGCGGCCACGATTGGTGCCGCCCGACGCGTCCGAGCCGCCGGCGGTGGCGATCGCTTCCATGCCATTGATGCGGACGCGGGTGAATTGCGGCCCCAGGCCGCGGACCGAGATCGAGCGACCTTCGCCGCCGTCACGCGACAAGGCGACGCCCGGGATACGCTGGATCGATTCGGACAGATTGAGGTCGGGGAACTTGCCGATATCCTCAGCCAGGATCGAATCGATCGCGGTCGCCGACGCCTTCTTCTGGTCGAGCGCCTTGGCCAGGCTGCCGCGGAAGCCGGTGATCACGATATCCTTGCTGGTATCCTGAACATCCTGCGGCGCATCGGCGGCGGGCGCCGTCTGCGGCGCGTCGGCCACCGGAGCAGCCGCCGTTGCGTCGCTAGGCCCAGCCGGCGCGGTCTGCGCCTGCGCCGTTCCGGCGCTGACGGCGATCGCCAGCACGGCGAGCGAGGCGCCGCCCCGCAACAATGTTTCGAACCGAGAACCCTTTTGCATCTTCTACCTCCCTGGGATCGGCCAGAGGTTTTTCCCCTTGGCCGCCTTTTGCCTACCTGATTGACTTTCCTCTTGAATTCCGGAGCATTCGGCGATCGAGCGATGTCAGGCGCAGCCGTCCGTCGGCGATCGCCGCACGATGCCGCCGCGACAGGTCAGCTGTCGCGCCGTGCCCGCAGCGATCCGCCAGCGCTAACCACGCCAGCGCCTCACCCACGCGTGCGCCCGGCTCCAGGCACACCCGCTGGATGTCCTGATCGAACGTCGCGAAAAAGGCTGGTTCGCCTTGCATCCTCTCGAGCGTCTCCCGCGCTTCCCGAACAGACCATCGCTCACCATGGACACCGGTGTCAATGACCGATCTGCACAGCCGGAACATTAGCCAGTGCAGGAAGCCGAGCCGCGCGCGATCATTACCGGCGAACGCGCCCTGCCGCGCCATCAATTCTTCGGCGTAGATCGCCCAGCCTTCCTGGAATCCGGTGGTATATTCGGCTCGAATCGCATGGGAATTTGCCCGAACGTCCAAGGGCATCTGCACCATATGGCCCGGCAGCAACTCGTGATGGACCACGCTGGCCAGGCTCCAATCGGGCCGACGGCGAATGTCGGACAGATCGACGAAATAGCTGCCGGGAGTGCCATCGGACGACGGCAGGACGCGATAACCGCCTTTTTTCGCGGCCTCTTCCACCGGTGTCATCCGCCGTACAGCGACATGGGCGCATTCGGGTGGGAGCGAGTCGAACAGGCGCGGCAATCGCGCTCGCGCGCGGCCGAGCCAGCGATTCATGTCGGCGACCGCGCGGTCGCGGCCCTCCTCGCTGTCGGGGTAAAGGAAACGCGGATCGCGAAACGCGGCGCGGAAGCGCTCGCCAGTGGTCTTGCCGGCATAGCCCGATCGCGCGAGCAATTCGTCGGCTTCCGCCGCCACGTCCTGCGCTTTGGCCAGGACGCGGCGGTGGATCGCCGACGCGTCACGCCCGCCGAACTGGCGGTCGATCAGCAGGTTGAAATAGTTGGCGCCGCGCGGCAGCCGGCCGACTCCCGGTTCGCCGGCGCGCGGCGCCAGGGACGATAGCAGCCGTCCCTGCTCGGCGAGCGCGGCGGCGACACTGCCGGTGGCGCCGGCCGACGCCTTGGCGATTCCGGCCACGGTGCGATCGAGCGCATCGCGCGGCAGGATGATCCCCGCGGCCGCCTCCGCCCTGATCGCCGCGGTATCTGCGGCGATCCGATCGGCGGCGTCTGCCGCGCCCGGTTCGCGCCAGGCGCCGACGGTTGGCGTTACCGAATACGGCGAACGGCCGAGGTGCCCAAACGGCATGATCTGGGCGATCCGTGCATCGATCGCCAGCCCTTCGCGCGCGGCTTCGAGATCGAGCAGCGCACCGGGTGAAAGCCCCTGCGAGTTGATTCCGCGGAGTTCTTTCAGCCTGGCGGCTGGGCTGTCGAGCTTGGCCAGTCCGTCGAGCGTCGCCCGCAGCGCTGCATCGGCCTTCCCTACGCCGTACGCCGGCGACAAGGCGGTCATCGCAGTGGCAGCCGTCGCCCCGGTGAGAAAAGTACGTCGCCCGATCATTCGATCCCCGCAATCGCCGCCGGCCCCGCCGGCAAGGTCAGCACGTCCCCACGCCGCAGATGCGCGCCGTCGAAGGAAAAACTTTCGATGCGGTTGCCCAGCATCGCCTGCGCCAGGATTTGACGACCATCGCGCGACCAGACCATGCCTTGTCCCCAGCCGCCCATTGCTGCCTCGGCGACCTTGACCAGCCGCCCGCGATCGATCCGCCAGATTTGCAACAGGCCATGATCGGACCAGCCGCGCGCGCCACGCGCCGAATTGGATCCATTGTTGACCGTCACCGCGACGAAGCGACCGTCGGGCGACATCTTCACGCCCTCCGGGGTCAGCCCGACCGCGACCGTATCCACCGCGACCGGCGCGACACCCGACAGATCGATCAGGCTGATCGTGTCGACGTCGCGCCCGCCACCTCCAATATTGCCGACCACGGCGAAATGGCGATCGCCGGTGGCGTCGATCGCATAGGGACGCAAGCCTGCCATGGTCGTGGGCTCGGCCAGCGCCAAGCTGTCGTCGCCGACCGTCACCAGGCTGATGCGATGGTCGCCATCGCGCGTCACCAAGGCCTTCGTGCCGTTGGCAAAGAAAATCGGCTGCGCGGGTGAGGAGGTCGGCGGCCCAACCGCGATGCTGGCGACCGGCGCCAGTCTTCCGTCGGCAAAGGCGAACAGCGACAGCGTGCCGGCCGCGCGATTGGCGATCAGCACACGCCGCCCGTTCGAATCGATCGCCACGCCCGAGGCGCCAGCGCCCGCTCGAATGGTCGACACGACTTTCGCGGTTTTCAGGTCGATCACCGACACGCGATCGTCTGGCTCGATATCCTTACCGTCGGCGCGGACGCGGCGGGCGCAGGTGACGATGGCAAAGGCCCCGTCAGGCGTGATCGCGACGCTGCGCGGCGGACCGATCACGCTGGCGGGCGCAGCGACCGTAGCGACCACGCGGACCTTCCCGCCGCCGAAATCGAGGATCGAGACGCTGTCGGGAACGAGCGGCGTCGGCACGATCTGCTTGCCGTCGGCGAGCACCTGCTTGCCGTCATTGGCCGACACCGCGATGTCGGCCTGCGCCGGGAGCGCCAGGGTCGCGAGCAGGAGCAAGGCGCGCTTCATGCCGGCACCTCGACCAACGGCGGTACGGCCTCGCCACGCAATACCGCCCGGGCGCGCTCCAGATCGAGTGCGCCGTCCCAGCGCGCCACCGCGACCGTGGCGACGCTGTTACCGATCAGATTGACCACCGCGCGCGCCTGATTGAGGAAGCGATCGACTCCAAGCAGCAGCACCAGCCCGGCAACCGGCAGCGCGGGCATCGCCGACAAGGTTGCAGCGAGTGCGACGAACCCGGCCCCTGCTACTCCCGCCGAGCCCTTCGAGGTCAGCAGCAGCACCGCCATGATCGTCAGCTGATCGCCGACCGACAAAGCCGTGTTGGTCGCCTGGGCGATGAACACCACCGCCATCGCGAGGTAGATCGAGGTGCCGTCGGTGTTGAAGGTATAGCCCGCCGGCAGCACGAGCCCGACCACTGGCCGCGCCACGCCCAATTGCTCGAGCCGCGCCATCAATTGCGGCAGCACCGCTTCGGTCGAGCACGTCCCGAACACGATCAATATCTCGTCACCGATATAGCGCAGCAAGGCGATCAGCGAGATGCCGGCCACCCGCGCGACCAGCCCCAGCACGACGACAACGAACAGCAACGCCGTCACATACAGCGCGAGGATCAGGTAACCGAGCGGCAGCAAGGTCGCGATGCCGTATTTGCCGATGGTGAACGCCATGCCGGCGCCGGCACCGAGTGGCGCCAACCGCATCACCATGCCGACGATGCGGAACATCGCCTTGGTGATATCCTCGAACAGGGTTGTCAGCCGCGCACCGCTCTCGCCCATCGCACCCAAGGCCACACCCATCAGCAGCGCGATCAGGATGACCTGGAGCATCGTCCCGCCGACAAACGCCGAACCGACGCTGTCGGGGATGATGCCGAGCAGGAAGTCGGCGACGCCGCCTTCGCCCTTCGCCGTCGTCGCGTACCCCGCCACTGCGCTGGCATCGAGCGTCCGCGCGTCGATGTTCATGCCGGCGCCGGGCCGCACGACATTGGCGACGATCAGCCCGGCGGCGAGCGCGATCGTCGACAGGATTTCGAAATAGACCAGCGCCTTCAGCCCGAGCCGCCCGACGTCGCGCAGATTGCCCATCTGGGCGATGCCGACCGCGACGGTGCCGAAGATGATCGGCGCGAGCAGCATCTTGACCAGTTTGACGAAGCCGTCGGCGACCGGCTTGAGCGCGACTCCCCAGCTTGGCGCGAGCACGCCGAGGAGGATACCGATCGCCATGCCGATCAGCACCTGAACCCATAATTGGCGCAATGCGCGCGTCACCCGATCCTCTTCCTCCTGTCCGCCGCCCGGTCTTTTGCCGGGTCGACGGCGTTGGTTAGGCCATCACCCGCGCAGGGGCGACGTCCTCGGTCATCTTGCTCATCAATGCGTACAGCTTGCTCTTGGCCTCGAAGCCAACACCCGGCACCTGCGGCAGCGCGACATAGCCATCCTCGACCGCGATCCCGTCGGCGAATCCGCCGAACGGCTGGAATACGTCGGGATAGCTTTCATTACCGCCGAGATGCAGCCCGGCCGCGATGTTGAGCGACATCTGGTGCCCGCCATGCGGCACCACGCGCCGCGTCGACCAGCCCTCTTCCTTGAGCACGTCGAGCGTGCGGAGATATTCGACCAAGCCGTACGACAAGGCGCAGTCGAACTGCAGCCAGTCGCGGTCCTTGTGCATGCCGCCGAACTTCAAAAGGTTGCGCGCGTCCTGGTGCGAGAACAGATTCTCCCCGGTCGCCATCGGCAGATCGTAATGCCGGCCGAGTTCGGCCTGGAGCGCGAAGTCGAGCGGATCGCCGACCTCTTCGTACCAGAACAGATTGTACGGCTTGATCGCCTCGCCGAAACGGATCGCGGTGTCGAGATCGAACCGTCCGTTGACGTCGACCGCGAGGCACTGCCCGTCGCCGACCACCTCGAGCGCTGCCTCGATCCGCGCGATATCCTGGTCGAGCGGCACCGCGCCGACCTTCATCTTGCAGACGCGATAGCCGCGGTCGCGATAGGAGCGGAATTCGTCCTGCAGCTGTTTGTGATCCTTGCCGGGATAGTAATAGCCGCCCGCGGCATAAACCCAGACCTTGTCGTCGGGCGTGCCGCTGCCATAACGCTCGGCCAACAATTGATAGAGCGGCTTGCCGGCGATCTTCGCCACCGCATCCCACACCGCCATGTCGATCGTGCCGACCGCGACCGAGCGCTCGCCATGCCCGCCCGGCTTCTCGTTGGTCATGAGGGTCGACCAGATCGCGAAGGGATCGAGATTATCGTTGGCTTTGTCGATCAGGCTCTCGGGATCGGCATCTGTCAGCCGCGCGAGGAAGCGATCGCGCATCAGCGCGCCCTGGCCGTAGCGCCCGTTCGAATTGAAGCCGTATCCGATCACCGGGCGGCCGTCGCGCATCTGGTCGGTGATCACTGCCACGACCGAGCACGTCATCTTCGAGAAATCGATATAGGCATTGGCGATCGGCGAGGCGATCGACACCGTCTGTTCCCGGACTTCTACGATACGCACTTCACGCCCCCATCCCGCTTGATTGGCATCGGGATAAGCCGGCTGACCAGAGCAACGCCAATGCCGTTGCGGGGCATCGCCATGCCGTTTATGCATAGCGCATGGAACTCGCCTGGCTCGAAGACTTCGTCGCGTTGAACGAAACCGGCAATTTCTCGCGCGCCGCCGAACTCCGCCACGTCACCCAACCGGCCTTCAGCCGGCGCATCCGCGCGCTGGAGGATTGGGTCGGCACGCCATTGTTCGAACGCACCCCGCAAGGCACGCGACCGACGCCGGCGGGCGAGCAATTCGCACGCGGGGCGCCGGGGCTGGTGCGGACGATCACCGACTTGCGCCGCGATGCGCGCGAAATCGGAGGACGCGAGACCGCGACGCTCCATTTCGCCGCGACGCACTCTTTGTCCTTCACCTTCTTCCCGGGCTGGCTGCGGCGAGTCGAGCAGGCGGCGACGATCGGTCCGGTGCGCCTGGTCTCGGATTCGATGCAGGCGTGCGAGGAATTGATGCTCCAGGGGCAGAGCCAGTTCGTGCTGTGCCACCACCATCCGATCGCGCCGAGCCGGCTGGAAAGTCCGGCCTTCGCCTCGCGCGACGTGGGCGAGGATTCGCTCGTGCCGTTGGTCGCGCCCGACGCCGACGGACAACCGCGCTGGCGGCTCGACGACGCTGGCGGCGACCTGCCACTCCTCGCCTATAGTGCGGAGTCCGGCCTCGGCCGGATCGTCGCGGCCAATCGCTTCGAGCAACGCGCGCCGACGCTCAGGACCGTTTTCTCGGCGCAACTAGCCGCCACCTTGCTCGGCATGGCGCGCGGCGGCAGCGGGATCGCCTGGCTGCCGGCGAGCCTTGCCGCCGACGATGTCGAGCGCGGATCGCTCGTCCCGGCCGGCGGCGCCGGCTGGGCCGTGCCGGTCGGCATCCGCTTGTTCCGCCCGGCCGCGCGCCAGAGCGTCGCGGCCGAGCGTTTCTGGAGTCACTTGCCGCCCGTCTGATGCCGATCAAGCATCGCCGCCGCTACTTATTGCGGGTCGGGGCCGGCAGTGCGACGGCGTTGTTGAGGTAAGTCACTTCCGGCGTACCGTCTGGCAGTGCGACCCGAACCCGCCAGCCCGACCCGGCTCCCGCCGCGAGCGGCATTCGCACCATCGCCGTCTTGGGCGTCAGGTCGACCGGCGCGTCGAGCGTTGGCACCGCGGCGCTGGCGGCGACCTTGCCGGTGGCGTCGATCAGCTCGGCGCGGCCGCCGCTGGCGGGAAGCGCACCGAGGCTGTGCACGGTCACCTCGACCGAGCGGCCGGCGACCTTCACGTCGTCGACGCCGATACCGAGATCGGCGCGACGCTCGGTGGGCATACCCGGCGTCTCGAGCGTGAACTCGAGCACCGTCGTCGTGTGGGGTGCGAAATTGACATCGACCGATCCGCTGCGTTCGAGCGTCACGTCGCTCGCGGCCGGATTGCCGTCGGCGGTATCGCCATCCGACGCGCTGGTCCCGGCAGTCATCTTCCATTTGCCGGCGGTCACGTTCCAGGTCGACATCGTCGCCGGCTGCGCCACGTCGCTGGTATTGTAGGCGATCACCTTGAAGTGGCCGGTGGTCGCGCCGGGCACCAGGATCGCCACCGCTTCCGCCGCGTCCGGCTTGGCGAAACGCCAGCTGACGGTATTGCCCGGATAGGTCTGGTTGCGCACCAAGGCGATGCCGCCCAGCCGCTGCCGCTGGAGATACTCGTTGGGCATCTCGACGCGGTCGGTCCACCAATGCCCCTCGGTGTACATGTACATATGCTGCGACTTGTAGGCGATCGCGTCGCCAGCTTGTTCCTCGAGCAGCTTGCGGTCGCCGGTCGCGTCCCAGCCGGCGACGCGGCCGAAATCGCTCTTGGTGCCGGCCAGGACCTTGCCCCAATCGGTCTTGCCGAGCTCCGCCACGACATTCTCGTTGAGGTCGTTGAGCGATCCGGGCCCGTTCTTGGCCACGCGGCTCAGCAGCGGGGTCAGATACTTTTTGTCGCCAGTGAAGCGATATGCCGCCCAGGCCGATTGATACGGCGTCGCAATGCCGCCGCCGTCGCCGACGCGCTCGGCATCGGTGCGCCAGTTGATCTCGTTGGGATAGGTCCAATTGCCATCGGCGCCCTGCTTGCCGTGCGCCATCCAGCCGTCGATCACACCAGTGACCAGCCCCTCGGCGGTCGGGTTGGCATTGTACACGCCCATCAGGATCGGCGCGTGCATGACGGTGAAGCTATACGGTTTCTGCCATTCCCACGGGCCCTCGCGATAGACCTTGCGGCCGCCATACCAGTTGCTGGCGAAATGCATGTGCCCGGCAGGGTTCTTGAGGATGATGCCGGTCAGCGCCTTGGCCGTCGCTATCAGCCGCTCGACCGCCTTGGGCTCGCCCCAGTTGAGATAGAGCCGCTCGGCATCCGAATTGAGCCCTTCCTCATAGGCATGGAGCTCGTCGGTGGTGATATAGCCGAGCCCGTTGACCCGCATGCCGTTCTTGTAGACCGAGTCCGACAGCGCACGCAGCGAGGCGTTGATCTTGTCGGGATCGACCCCCATCAGCGCCAGGCCGGGCCATTGTTCGAGCAAGTCGACGTCGTCCGAAATACCGCCGCCGAAATCGCCATAGGGCACCTGGCGGTTGTCGATCCACCAATCGACGAACTGGCGGGTGAGCTTGAGGTCCTCGAGCTGGCGGAACGCCCAGAGCGGCACGCCCGCCGGCGGCGTCGGCTGGGTGAAGGGCGGCATGCCCGTCGCGCCATAGCTGATATCGGCCCAATAACGCCGCCCTTCGAGATTGTCGGGATCGACGCGGAGCAGGTCGGTGATGTCGCCCTTGAGTCGCCGGAACAGCCCCTCGCGGCCCGAGGCGGTATGCTCCTCGACCAGGAAGCCCCAATTATCCTTCACCTGATCGAAGCGATCCTGGATATGCTCCTTCTTCGCTTCCTCGCGGTCCTTGAACACCAATCGCACGTTCATTCCGTCGAGCGAGTCCGCGCCGAAATCGGCCGAAGCGCTGGCGACGGTGATGTAGAAGGGATCGTTGGTCAGGATGCGGTCGCGCAGGTCGAGCCAGACCGTGCGTGCCTGGCCGGGCTTCACCGACACGGTCACGTCGATCATGTCGCGGTCGGGCCAGATCGGATCCTTGATCCGGATATTGAGCGGGATCACCCCGTCCTTGTTCGCCGCTACCTTGAGCGCGGGAATGTCGAGCGCGATGCCGTCGAGCCCGTCATGGACGTTGGCCCAGGTATAGTTCCACGCACGCGCCAGCGGCTTGTCGGGGAAGGCGTCGCCGAAATCGGACGGCACCAGAATGTGGACGATCGGCGCCTCGTTTTTCCCGCGCACCGCGTTGCCGACGGCGGTTGCGCTGCCGGCCCCGGGCGCGGCGTGCCCGGCGCTCGCCGGAAGCGCGACGACGGTGGCCCGCTCGTCGGCGGGGAAGCGACCGGCAATGTATTTGGTCAGCGGCGCGATATTGGCAAAGGCCGGCGCGGTCTTCGAATCGACCACGTAATTGAGCTTGAGCGTGCCCTTGGGCTCGGCGCCTTCCTTGACGTCGTAGGCCCAGATTTCCTGGATCGGCGTTTCCTGCGCGACATTGGTGAAGCGCAACTTGCCGCCAGTCTTGTCGCCGAAGCTGGTGATCGATTTCTCGACGCCTTGCGGACGCTTCGCCAGTGACACGTACTTGCTGCCATCGGCAGCGTAATCGAGCCCGCCATAGGCGGCGCCGCGGATCTCGACGCGATTGACCGTCTCGTTGGCGGGGATGGTCAGGTCATAGGCCTTGCCGCCTTCGACATAGACGTTCCAGTCGGGCAACTCGAAATAATCGTCGCGGCCGGGCAGGCGCGAGCGGTTGTAGACGCCCGGCCAGGTCGTCTCGGCAATGCCGTCGACGCCTTTCCACATCCATTCCTTGAGATCCTTGGCGTCGGCGAACTCGACCTTGCGGATCGTCGTGCTGTCGGCGGTCAGCAGAGGCGGCGAGGCGCCATCGAAGCCATAGCGATGGAGAAACGCGGTGCGCTCGTCGCTCGCGACCGGCTTGTCGTCGGCCGGGGCGCTGTTGTTGGCGAGCGCGGCGACCGCGCCGGCATCGAGCATCCGATCGTAGACGCGGATCTCGTCGACATCGCTGCCGCGCATGAAGCTGTAGCGGCTCTGCACCTGGTGCGGCGAGATGATCCGCCCGGCGAGGCCGAACTGGTCGAGCCCGCTGTCGAGCACGGCCTTCTGATCCTTGCGAGCGACTTCCTTGCCATCGACGAACAGCCGCACGCCGACCGCCTCGTCCCAGGCGAAGGCGATATGGTGCCAGTCCGTGGGGCTCGGCAACGCATCCATACGGAAGGAGACGCGCTCTCTCGCAAGGTTGTTGTCGGTGACGAAGGCGTCGAAGCCGTGGCCGTTCCAGTCGATCCTAAGGAACGCCATGTCCCAGCTGGTATGGTCGGCATATCCCACTCGGAACAGCACGAACGGCGCCTCTCCGACGGGCGTGCGCGAGCGCCAGAAGAAGGACAAAGTGCCGCGTCGCGCATAGATATTGCCCGGCGCCTTCCACGCGACATAGCCGTCATCCTGCCATTCGATCGCCCCGCCCGATTTCCCGGTGGGGACGATTGCGACCTTGGACTGGAAATTGGGCACCGGTTCGCCGGCCGCGGTGTCGGCGGTCAGCGTCTTGTCGGCGGAAACGTGGAACAGCAGCTTGGGCGGCGCTTCCTGCGCGTTCGCAGCCGACCCGATCATCGCCGCGGCGCAAACCGCCGCCAGCAATGCCACTCGCTTGTTGCTCGCCATGCCCGCTCTCTTTCGCATCTGGCCGCTCATTGGCGGCCGACTCTCCCAAGCCCTTGCGGGCGACCGATCGATAGAAACTTATGACACCGGTATCAATAACGATTTTTCGGGCCTTTTCGGCCGCTTATCGGATCCGCCTCAACAGCCACTTTTCGTAGAAGGCGGCGATCTCCAGATTGTTCTTCTCGAGCATCTGCATATGCCCGTTGCCGCGGATACCGACGGTGGGCAGATAGACATAGTCGTTGGGCACGCCCGCCTGAGTCAGGAAAGCCGAGGTGCAATAATCCTGGCCGGCGTGATACGATGCCTCGCCCGACGCGATCAGGATCGGCGTGCCCGCCAACCAGGGCAGGCGATAGCGCGGCGACGGCTGCAACCAGCAATCGACCCCCATCGCCTGTTTCTCGGGTGTCCGCGTCATGCCGAGCGCGGCGGCATCGGGCAAAGCGGGGGTGAAGGTGAGGCAGGCGTCGGTGATCCCGCACGGCGTCGCCGGGCCCTTGCCCGCGCGGCTGGCATTGCCGGTCGGCTCGACCGCCATGATCGCCTTGATCCGCCCCGGATTGGCCTGGGCGATCATCCAGCTGAGCGGCCCGGCCTGCGAATGCGTGACGATGATCGCAGGGCCGATCTTTCTCAGCAACTCGGTCACCGCGCGCGTCGTCAGCGCATATTGCATGTCGACGTCGGGCATGTTGGCGACTTCGGACGCGAAGAATTGCTCGAACACGGGATCGCCGGGGAGGCCGGTGCCCGGCCATTGCGTGTGCAGCTTGGCGGTTGGCCAGGGCGTGGGCGTGATCGTCTGGCTCGCGGTGAAGCGCTCGACGATCTGCTTGCGGCTGGGGTCATGTTCCTGCGGACCATAGGCCTTGGGGAAATAGCCCGACCGCCCCTTGCCCGGCTGATCGACGACATAGACCGGCCAGCCGCGCGACACGAACCAGGTCGCCCAGCCGGGGCGGCCATCGGGCGTGCCGAGGAACCCGGCGCCGGTCAGCCGGCTGCCATGGATGAACACGATCGGATAATGGCGCGGCGGCACGCGCGCCGGGATTTGGTAGAAGACGTGCATCTGGCCCGACATGCCGTCGCCCGACACCTCGCCGCCGGTATAGAGTACGCCTTGCTCGCGGATCGTGACGGGCAACGGCCGCGTAGCCGCGGCGGCGACGCCCGCCATGAGCAGCAGCGCGAGAGGGGCCCGCGCGATCATCGCGGATCGATCACCCAGAAGGGCCGCGTCTCGGCCTGGAGCGGGAAGCTGCGCGCATTGCCGCCCACGTCCTGCACCTCGACCGCATACATCAGCCCTTCGCGCGTGAACGGTACTTCCGCGCGCCAGCCGTCATTGCCCATGATCATCTCCTGCGCACGCCAATGCGCATCGCTCGGCAACGGCTTCCACCACAGGATCACGCGGTCGATCGGCCGTGCCGCACTGGCCTTGGCGGTCACCGCGATGCTCTTGCCGTCCGCCGCGATACGATAGGTCGGTTGCCCCGCGACGCCGAGCCCGCCGGTCCCGCCCTTGTCGGTGTCGGTCAGCAGCAGCGGATTATGATGCGCGCCCTTGGGCCGGGCGTTCCACAGATCCTCGGTCGTCGCATCGAGCTTTTCCAGGTCGGCCAGCGCCGGTCCCCAGCTGAACGCCTTTTGCCGGCGCAGCGGATTGTTGAGCGGCTGATAGACCGGGTCCGCTAACCCTGCGAGCGCCGCCCAGGCGTCGCGCGAGCGCTTGAGCAGGACATTGGCCTGGTCGATCTCGCCGCGCTCGTTGGTTCGCACGCCATGATCGAGCCACACCAGCCCTTCGATCCGATCGGCATGATAGTCGCCGAGCCGCGCCGCCGCGGCCAGATCGGTGTGCAGCAAGCGCCATTCGTCCGCCGCGCGGCCGGTCAGCGGTGGCATGTCGGCGATCGCCCTGTCCGCCTCGCCGCTCGCGTCGTGCAGCCGCGCAGCGACCGCGAACGGACCGTAGCGGCCATCCACCAGGCCATCCATCTTGCCGAGCACGAATTTGTCGATGGGCAGGAAGCTGCGGTCGTCCTCGGTCTGGTCCTGGGCATATTGCAGCAAGCTCAGCGGGATCGGCGTGCGCGACCCGACCACGCTGTCGTTGGTCGTATAGCCGGTCTCCGTCTCGGGCGAATAATCGCGATGATCGGCGCCGATGAAGCGATAGGCATAGACCAAAGGCACCACTCGGCTCGCCGCCTGCATAGCGCGATAGGCCGCATCGCCGCCCGCGCCATAATGGTCGCGCCATGTCTGGATCAGCGTCGCTTCGGGCAGCTCCGGATCGTATCCCAGCCTTCCCCAGGCCAGATACCACATCCAGTCCTTCTGCCAGACGTACGGGAACACCGCCTGGTCGGCCGGCGCCCGATACATCTTCGCGGCATAGGGGCTGAAATAGGAGACCGGCGATTCGAGCGTGAAACCGCGCGCGTCGCCCAGCCGGAACGTTCGCACCGTCTGGCGGATGAAATCGGTATTCGCCCAGGACCAGAAGCGATGCGTTCCGTTGGAGCGCACTTGCCACAGGATGCCGTAATCCGCCGGGCGGTCGAGATAATGTTCGTAGCTATAAGTCGCGAACCGCTCCTGCATCGCCTGATAGGGCAGGCCGAGATGCTCGCCATTATATTTGATCTCGACGTCGAACTTGCCCGGCGCCGCCGCCGCGATCGGCTCGAGCTGCTCCTTCGAGGTCAGCCACGAGCGCGTGTAGAGGCGCAGCGAGTTGTTTCCCGCCATCGCGAACCCGCGCAGATAGGCTTGTTTGAAAAAATCGGCCGGTTGCCCGGTCTCACCGACGCGGAAGCCGAGCATGTAGAGCTGGGGCAACTCGCGGATCAGCTGCGCGGTCGCCTTGGCGGTATAGTCCGCGATCTGCCCGGCCGGGACACCCTTGATCGGCGATGGCGGCTTGGTCGGCGAACGCGGGCGATCCTCGTTGATCGAATAATTCATCAGCGCGACGCGAACGCCCCGGCTGGTGGCATAGGCGACAATCGCTTTCAGCGACGCCAGGTTCTTCGCTTGCTCGGCCGGATTGCCGACGCCGGGATAGCCGGGCACCCGGACCAGCATCGGGTAGAGGTTGGAAAAGCCGGTCGTGTCGAGATCATAGGCGCCGTGCAGGTCGAGCATGTTGAAACGGTTGCGCGCCAGCATATCGATATAGGCGCGCCACATCGTCAGGTCGTTGAGCACGAACGGATGGATGTGGATGAAGGCATTGTCGGCGCGGATCGCTACCCAGGGCTTCTGCTTCGTCGATCGCAGGCCGGCGACGATCTCGCGCCAGTTATCGCCCGACGCGGCGCGCACCTGTTCGGCCAGTTCGAGCAGGCCGTATTTGGCTCCCGCCGGCCCACCCGCCGCGATCGTCACCGTCGTCCCCGACCGATCGAGCGCAAACGCCTGATCGTCGGGTTCGGGTTTCACGGCGATGGTCACCGTGGCCTCGATATTCGCACGCGTCAGGCGATGTTGGGCGAGCGCCTGATCGAGTTCGCCCGCCGCCCAGCGCACCTGATCGGGCACGGTAGCCGGCAGGCGCAAGGCAGCATGCGCGGGCGCGGTGAAGCCCAATGTCAGCAGCAGGCAGAAGAACAAGCGCTTCACGGCTGCATCTCCGTTGCCGACCAGCTCCAGGTCGCGCCCTTGGGCATCAATCTCGTCACCTCGGTTTCGCGAAGGGGCACACCGACCGGGTCGACCGGTGCGACCAGCTCGACCGGGCGCCCGTCGAGCGCACGGATGACATCGCGCAGATCATAGGCCTTGAGCACGCCCGGCACCGCGATCGCCGGCAAGTCGGGCGCGATCGGGCGGCTGACGGCGTCGCGGAAGGACACCTGGCTGCCGGTCAACCGCACCGCCGCGATGCGCGGGTCGAGCGCTGCCGCCTGCAAGGCGATCGGCCCCATCGTTCCGCTCGCCGCCACGGTGATCCGCGCGCCAGGTTCGAGCCTGGCGAGCCAGTCGATGGTCGCGATCACATCGTCGATGCGAATCCCGGTCAGCGTACGCCCGACGAGCAATGCCCTGAGCGCGAGCAGATTCTGGTCGCCCACCAGGCTCGACTTGATCTCCTCGCTACCGTCGGCGCCGCGCGGCTGGAGCGCGACGACGGTCCAGCCGGCAGCGGCAAGCTTCGCCATCCGGCCGTTGGACGCGGCCAGGGCGTCGAGTGGCGTACCAGGATCGAGCAGCAACAGAATCCGGCCCGATGGCTCCGCCGCTCGCTTGATCCGCGCCTGGAGCGGGCCATTGGCAAGCGCGAGCGTCATTCGCCCGGCCTCTCCGATATCCGCGTCGGGCGCTGCCCCCGATAGGCCTTTCGCGCCGGTCAGCGCGCGTATCGCCTCGCGGACCCTTGCGGGAGGCGAGTCAGGCGTGACGATCGCCCTGGCGCGCGCGCGGTTGATGTCGGCGATCGTCGTCCCACCGCCCGAGGTCGCGATCTGGCCGGTCGGCGTCACCAACACATCCTCCGGCCGCGGGGGCTGGAGCCGCTCGAACGGCACGACTGGCCCGGTCGCACGCAGGTTGCGGCGGAAAAAGTCGATGATCCGATTGGCCATCGGCGCGATCGCACCATGCGGCCCGGGCCCGGTATACCATTCGAGCCGGTCGGCCTTGCCATAGGCGCCCCAGAAACGCCTGGCCTCGGCGACCGCTGCCTTGGCGCCCTCGAACGGGAACATATCCTCGGTGGTCGAGATCACCGCATAGGGTTTAGGCGCGGCGAGTTCGACCCAGTCGGGAACGTCGAGTCCGCTGCTGATGAATCCCGGAATACTCTGTTCGCCATCCTGCGGCCCGGGTCCGGCGAGCAGATGCTTGAAGTCGTTGACATAGCAGGCGACACCCGCTGCCCGCACGCGATCGTCCATTGCCGCGACATAGGCGGTCGCGGTACCGCCACCCGAACAACCGAACGCACCGATCCGGTTCGCGTCGACCTCACGGCGCGAAATGAGATAATCGATCCCGCGCATTTCCTCGTTGATGAAATAGCGCGCGAGATGATCGCCGGTCAGCATCGTCTGGAACCCGGCGATGCTGTGGTCGCCGGTCGGCCGCTCGCCGCGCGACCGCCCGGTCATCGCATCCCAATATTCCATCCGCTCGCCTTCGCCGACGATGTCGTAAGCGAGCGCGACGATGCCGTTGCGCGCGAAGCTGGCGGCGAAGGCGTAATTGCCGGCCTTGCCGTTGGGGCCATGGCCAGGTGCGACGATCACCGCGGGATAGGGGCCGGTGCGGCCGGTCGGTACGAACAGATTGGCGGTGATATGCTGGCCGGGCATGGCGTCGAACATCACTTTTTCGACGCGGAAGCCCTTGCCGGCAAAGCTGCCCGTCACCTTGGCGGCGAGCGGTCCGGTACGGGGCGGCAGGCCGCCGATCCGCTTGAGGATTTCGGCCCTGACCCAGGCCTTGCGCGCATCGGCCGCGGCCGGCGTCGCGATCCGCGCGACCGCGGCCGCGCGCGCATCGAGCCGCGCGTCGGCGGCCTTGTCGAGTGCTGCGATCAACGCGCTGCGGCTATCGTCCTTCGCCTCCGCCGGCATCGCGCCCGGCAATGCCAAGGCTGCCAGGACCAGCGCCGTCCGCATCATGCCCGCGCTCCTTTTCACAGGTGAGTGACCGGAGCGCCGTTGACGCGCACGCGGTCGACCACCAATCCATTGGCATAAGCGATCGTGCTCGGGCTGGTGACGCCGTCGAACGCGCAATCGCTCAATCGCAGGCGTTCTATCGGTGCGTTGGGCAGTCCCTGCGCATCGAGCGCCATCACCGACCGGCGCGCCGCAATCCGCTGGATCGTCACGTCGCGCAGCACCGGCGTGAATGCGCCCTTGGCGCCTTCCTCGTAATTGAAGTCGCAGGCGATCACCGCACGCTTGACCTCGCCGACGGTGATGTCGCGGTAATGGAAGCCCTCGAGCAATCCGCCGCGCATCGCGTTGTTCTTGAACCGGATGGCGTAATCGAGATTGGGGCTGTTCATGGTGCAGCGCTCGGCAAAGACGTTACTGCATCCGCCCGAAATCTCGCTGCCGATGGTGATGCCGCCATGACCTTCGCGCATCGTGCAGTCCCGGATGACGAAATTACGGCTCGGGACCGCGACTCGCCGGCCATCCTCGTTGCGGCCCGATTTGACCGCGATGCAATCGTCGCCGGTATCGAACAGCACGTTCTCGATCAGCACATCTGTGCACGATTCGGGGTCGCAGCCGTCGTTGTTGGGGCCATGCCCCAGGATATCGAGGTTGCGCACGATGACGTTGCGGCACAACACCGGATGAACCTGCCAGAACGGTGCGCCGCGCAACTTGACGCCCTCGATCAGCACGTTGTCGCAGGCATAGGGTTCGATGAAGGCGGGGCGCAGATAGTCGCTGGCGCCGAATATGCGCTTTTCGACCGGCGCGCGGCGCTCGGCCATGTCGAACAGCCGGCGACGCGCGGCGAGCTGGTTAGGCATGCCGTCGCGCCAGCCACCATCGACCGTGCCTTTCCACGGCCCCTTCCACGACCACCAATGTCGGCCGCTGCCCTGACCGTCGAGCGTGCCCGATCCGGTGATCGCGACGTTGCGTTTGCCGTGTGCGTAGATGAGCGGCGACAGTCCCATCATCTCGACGCCCTCGAACCGCGTCAGCACGATCGGGAAGTCGGCCGGGTCGGTGCTGAACAGGATGGTCGCCCCGTCGCCGACATGGAGCTCGATGTTCGAGTCGAGATGGATCGGCCCGGTCAGGAAACGACCGGCAGGCACGATTACGCGTCCGCCACCTTTGCCCGCCAGCGCGGCGATCGCCGCCGCGAAGGCACGGCTGTTCAGGGTGACGCCGTCACCCTTCGCGCCATAATCGACAATACTGACCGAGCGTGCCGGAATGCGCGGCGGGCGGATGCGCGCCAGGATTTCGGCGGCGCCGGCCCAGGGGTCGGCGGTCATCGCCCAGCCAGGCAGCGCCAGCAATGACGCCCCCGCGGCGCCCGTGGCGATCAATTGGCGTCGGTTCAGTCGCATTCGTGCGATCCCCTCCAGTCTGCCGACGGGCACATGGGCGCAGGGGCCTTTTGACCCTCTGCCGCCACGTTTTCTGCCCGGATGTACGCAGGCGCGCCCGGCGCGGAGGAATTATGGGAAACCGGTGTCATTGGCAAGCAGGCAACGCGCTTGCGCTTTCATTTGACACCGGTTACCATGGTGGCTGGCCGATATGCTCCCTGACGGGCCCATGGTTGGCCGCTTACACTTTCCTCCCCTAAGGGCGCGGCTCTATCCGGAGTGGCGCCCGATTTTTTGCCGGAGCCACCGCGTGCTGGCGCGTCGGCACGACTCGCCGTAAGTGGCCGGCATGACGACGACCAGCTTCGACGCCGCACGAGCCGGAATCATCGCGGTGGGCCGCCGCCTCGACGCGCGCGGCTGGGCGCCGGCGACGGCAGGCAATTACTCGATCCGGCTCGACGACGGCTTCGCGGTGACCGCGTCGGGCTGGCACAAGGGGCGGCTGAGCGACGAAGGCGTGTTGCGACTCGACATGGATGGCCATGTCGTCGGCGCGGGCAGGCCGTCGGCGGAAACGCATCTCCATCTGGCGATCTATCGCCAGTTTCCCGACGCGGGCGCGGTGCTCCATGGCCATTCGCCGCAAGCGGTCGGCCTCACCCGTGCCTTTCGCGACCTCAAGGCATGGCATTTCGTCGGCCACGAAATGCTCAAGGTGTTTCCCGGCCAAACCACGCACGAGAGCGAAATCGCGCTGCCGATCGTCGACAACAGCCAGGACATGACCGTCATCGAAGCGGCGATCGCCCCGGCATTGGCACGGCCTGGCGCAGCGCCTGCCTATCTGATCCGCGACCACGGCCTCTATGCCTGGGGCAAGGACCTTGACGAAGCCGAGCGCGTGCTCGAAGCCGTCGAGTGGCTGATCGCCGCCGAGCTGGCCGAGCGCAGTTTCAGGGAGAGCGCGTCATGACTCGCCTTCGCGTCTTTACCGCCGATGACGGCGACCATCCGGTGCTCGACACCTGCGACCCCAAATGGATCGGCGATGCGCTGAAGCGGATCGGCGTGCGCTACGAACGCTGGCCGTTGCGCGACACCGCCGGCGCCGACACCGACGCCGTGCTTACCGCTTACGCGCCCGAAATCGACAAATTGAAAGCCGAGCAGGGCTATCAATCGGTCGACATCATCGGCGTGGCGCCCGACCATCCCGATCGCGCGGCGATGCGCGATAAATTCCTGTCCGAACATCGCCATTCGGAGGACGAGGTGCGTTTCTTCGTCGCCGGCGAAGGACTGTTCACGCTGCGCACCGACGACGACCGAGTCCATGCCGTCCTGTGTACCGCAGGCGACCTGATCTCGGTCCCGGCGGGTATGCGCCACTGGTTCGACATGGGTCCCGAGCCGAGCTTCACCGTGATCAGATTGTTCGAGAATCCCGACGGCTGGGTCGCCAAATTCACCGGCGATACGATCGCCGACCGCTTCCCGCGGCACGAGGCCGGCGCCAGCGGGCCGCAAACGAACCGATCCTCCTGAGTCCACCATGACCGATACGCCGCCCAAGGTGATCCTGCTCGATATCGAGGGGACGACCACCAGCATCGCCTATGTGGCGGACGTGCTGTTCCCCTATGCCCGAGCGCGCATCCCCGCCTGGGTACCGATCCATCGCGAGGAACTTGCCCCGGTGATCGCCGCGATGCCGCCGGGCGATCCGGTCGCGACTCTGCTCGCCTGGATGGACATCGACGCCAAGGAAACCGCGCTCAAGCATATCCAGGGCCGCATCTGGCGCGAAGGTTATGAAGCGGGCGAGCTCAAGGCGCATGTCTATCCCGACACGCCCGAGGCGCTGAAGCGCTGGACCGAGGCGGGGATCAGGGTGTGCATCTATTCGTCGGGATCGATCGAAGCGCAGAAGCTGATCTTCGGGCATAGCGAGGCGGGCGACCTGACCTCCTATCTCTCGGGCTATTTCGACACGACCACGGGTCCCAAGCGCGACCCTGAATCCTATGCCAAGATTGCCGCCGCGCTGGACCTGGATCCCGCCGAGATCTTGTTCGTGTCCGACGTCGCCGCCGAGACGGATGCGGCGACATCGGCCGGCCTGCGCGCGCTGCTGATCGACCGCGATACCGGCCTGGGCGATGTGACCAGCTTTGCCGAGATACTGCCATGATCCTGGACGGCGAACGCACGCGGTCGATCACGCCGACCGCCGACCGCCAGGGCGCGCGCATCCTCGACCAGCGCCAGCTCCCCTGGGAAGTGCGCTGGGTGGAGCTCAGGACCGAGAACGACGCGGCGGTCGCGATCCGCGACATGTGGACGCGCGGCGCGCCGATGATCGGCGCGGTCGGCGGCTATGGCCTGGCCATGGCGATCGCCGCCGATCCCGGCGATGCGGCAATCGACGCGGCCTATGCACGCCTGCACGCAACGCGTCCGACCGCGATCAATCTCAAATGGGCGCTCGACCAGGTCGCCGCCGCGGTACGCCCGCTGCCGCCGGCCAAGCGCGCCGCCGCCGCTTTCGCCCGCGCCCAGGCGATCGTCGACGAGGACGAGCGTTTGTGTCGCTCGATCGGCGAGCATGGCCTGGCCCTGCTTCGCGATCTCCACGCCAGGCACCCCGATCGCCCGCTCAACATCCTGACGCATTGCAATGCCGGGTGGCTGGCGACGGTCGATTACGGCACCGCGACCGCGCCGATCTATCTCGCGCACGATGCCGGGCTGCCCTTGCACGTCTGGGTCGATGAGACGCGACCGCGCAACCAGGGCGCGCTGCTGACCGCGTTCGAACTGCACAATCACGGCGTCCCGCACACCCTGATCGCCGATAATGCCGGCGGCCTGTTGATGGCGCGCGGCCAGGTCGACGCAGTGATCGTCGGCACCGACCGGGTCACCGCCAATGGCGACGTCTGCAACAAGATCGGCACCTATCTGAAGGCGCTCGCCGCGCACGACACCGGCGTGCCCTTCTATGTCGCGCTGCCCTACACCACGTTCGACGCCGCGACCCCCAGCGGCGACGCCATCCCGATCGAGGAACGCTCGCCCGCCGAGCTGACCGAGATCACCGGCGCGACCGATCACGGGCTGGAAACGGTGCGGCTGACTCAGTCCGACGCCTACAACCCCGCCTTCGACGTCACCCCCGCGCGGCTGGTCACTGGCTACATCACCGAACGCGGGGTGCTGGACCGGCTGCAGACTCCCTTCTAAGGAGGCGCGCAAACCTCGAAGGGGCGAGCACCAATGAAGCTGATGACCGGCAATTCGAACCTGCCACTGGCCAAGGCGATTGCCGGCTATCTCGAACTGCCGCTGACCGACGCGCTTGTGCGCCGTTTCGCCGACGAGGAGATCTTCGTCGAGATCAACGAGAATGTCCGCGGCGAGGACGTCTTCGTGCTGCAATCGACCTCGTTTCCGGCGAACGACAATCTGATGGAATTGCTGATCTGCATCGATGCGCTGAAACGCGCATCGGCCAAGCGGATCACCGCGGTGCTGCCCTATTTCGGCTATGCCCGCCAGGATCGTAAGCCCGGCCCGCGCACCCCGATCTCGGCCAAATTGGTCGCCAATCTGATCACCATCGCCGGCGCCAACCGCGTGCTGTCGGTCGATCTTCACGCCGGGCAGATCCAGGGCTTCTTCGACATCCCGACCGACAATCTGTTCGCCGCGCCGGTGATGTCGACCGACATCCTGGCGCGTCATTCGGGCAAGAATTTGATGGTCGTGTCTCCGGACGTCGGCGGCGTGGTCCGCGCGCGCGCGCTGGCCAAGCGACTCGACAACGCCCCGCTGGCGATCGTCGACAAGCGCCGCGAACGCGCCGGCGAATCCGAAGTGATGAACATCATCGGCGATGTCGAGGGGCGCTTCTGCATCCTGATCGACGACATCGTCGATTCGGCCGGCACCCTGTGCAACGCCGCCGCCGCGCTGAAAGAAGCCGGTGCCGAGGGCGTCGTCGCCTATGTCACGCATGGCGTGCTGTCGGGCGGCGCGATCGCGCGAGTCGAGGGGTCGGTGCTCGAGGAACTCGTCATCACCGATTCGATCGGCAACCACGACACGATCGCCGCCGCGAACAAGGTCCGCCATCTGACCATCGCGCCGTTGCTCGCCGAAGCGATCCGGCGGATTGCGGATGAGAGCTCGGTGTCCAGCCTGTTCGACTGAGGCGGCGGCCAATCTCCGCAGTGCTCCTGCGAAAGCAGGAGCCAAGAGCCCGCGCAGAACTGCGCTGCCCCAGGTCGCGAGCCCCTAAACTACCGCTATCGGCAAAAGGACTGAATGGCCGACTATGGGTGGTTAGCTGCCATGCGGCTTCCGCAGGTAAGATCGGGACCGGCAGCCCGCCGAACAAGTCACCTCAGTACTTCCTATGAGCGATCCTTTCGCAGCAGCCAACGAATGACGCCAACCCAAAACGCGACTACGACCGCGATAACGACCCAATACAGAACGTTCACTATGCCTTCTCCACACGCTTCTGATTCACGACGCCACGCTACTCGTCGACGTGCGTGTCGTTGCTGACCATCCAGATTTCAGCATGAAGCACCAATGACCGCAAATGGGTCGTCACCAGCCCGACCGCTTTTTGGATCGTCCGCAATCTGGATCGCTAGAGTTCGCAAGCGACGAGTGCGATTCGATCACCGGCAACCATCGTATCGGCAAATTTAAAGTATAGATCTGCTGGTGTGCCGCCCGTTGGTGCCCGACCATAAATGTCTACGATAATCTCGCGCAGTTCCGAACCGTCGTCAGAGACGTCGGTCTTGAGGCCGCCCCCTCATGTCTTTCGATTAAGAATGTCCCTCGACGCTCGGATCGATAGGAGGTTTGTTACACGCGCATTATGCGATGCGCCGTCGCATGCCACCAAGGCTTGTCCCAAGCCATGACGACCAAAGTCGTCGCAGGAATGTAAAACGCGAGGAACACCCAATAGGCCTGATGAACCCGACGGTGACGAACCAGGTCCCAGACGAATAATGGGGCGAGGCTGGCCAACACGTAGACGTAACTCGCCCATGGGCTCCCGGGCATGCTGGACGGCAGCCAGGACATCCGGTCGATTGCAGCACCGAGCGGTACCGCGGTCGCGAGGAACATCATCCGCTTGTGCAGTCCCGAGTTCGTTGCGCGCGCTTTCAGTGCAATTGTCATGAAAATGCCGAAGAGCACGCCCGCGCTGATCTGAAGCAACAGGATATTCTCCACGATCGGCACGATCGGCGCCAATGCTGACCGGACGTTAGGCGGGCCGAATTTCGCCCCGCCCCAGACCTGGTAGTACATGGTCGGCGCCAGGAGAAATCCAACGCCTATCAGGGCTGGTACCAGCACATATGCCGCGATGCCGACTTGCTTGTGTAGCGCGCCGCGTCCCGTCGCGACCATGACCGTTTGCGAAAGCAGCAGCAGGAGAAAGCTGCCCATCAGCACAGCGTGAACGTGCAGAATGAAAGGAAAAGGCGCTCTCGCTCCAGCTTTGATCATCGCCACCTTCATCATCGAATCCGGAACGAAGCCCACCAGGACGATGGCGATAAACCAGAGCGCCATACCGACGAAGATCCAACGGTCGACGGAATGTGCGCGCGGCATGCCCGATGGATGATCATCGCGGCGCTCCCCGAATTGAGCGTCTGCGACTGTCGCCATGATTTTTCTCCCCTGTTTCGATCCCCGGCCCGATTAGGTCCGGCCCCCTTCCGAAGAACCTGCGTTCGTCCGTAAGCCGCGTCGCACCGGGGCTCGCCATTGTTGCCAACGTCGCTTCCCCTTGGCCGATCGGCACGTCCGGCCAAATTCTGGCATCCAATCGGTATCGTCACGAAAGGGTCAGCGTATTGGATCAATGCGACGCCAGCTTGTCGGCTATGGGTCGGAAGCAGACAGGCCGCTTGTTACGAGACTACGGCCTAATGCCCCAGCGTCTTGACGATATGATCGAGCACCGGCGGGTAGAGCGGCTGACGGAAACTGCAGCCGATCTCCAGACCGTGGCGCCAGGCGATCGTCGCTTCCAGTCCCTGCATGCCGGGAATCGCCAGCCAGACGATCTGCCCCGCATCGAGCGAATAATGCGCCTCCGCGCGGAAACCCGTGACCGACAGATCGAGCAGGCGAACATCATATTTGTTGGAGTGCCGATCGCGCAATCGCGCCCGCATGACGATCGGGACGCGCTGCTGGTGGCGATGCTCTTCGTCATCGCCAGTCGCTCGATCGAATCCGAACATATGGGCGTCCATGACACACAGTATCGCCCGGCCGCTCTTAACATTTGGCAAAGACCCGGCCGATCCGGACCGATACGCGGTCAGGCGAGGGCGTCCCACAGCAATTTTGCCCCGACCAGCACCATCAGCACGTAAATCGCAGCATAGAAGCGCTCGGCCGAGACGCGCCGCACCAGCCAGACGCCGGCGAAGGTCGAGGCGATCGCGACTGGCAGGAGCATTGCGGCGGTCAGCAGATTGGCCTGGGTGAACTGGCCGAGCGCGATATAGGCCGGCACCTTGATCCAATTGACCGCGGCGAAGAAGATCGCGGTCGTCCCGACCAACACATCGCGCGGCAGGCGGCGCGGCAACACCCAGACTTGGAATGGCGGTTGGCCGGCATGGGCGATCTGGCTGGTGAAACCCGAGGCGATTCCGAACAGCATGCCGAGCCACTCGGGAAATCCCTTGGCCATTTGTGGCGGACCATTGCGATCGGCCCAGAGGCGATAGAGGCCGAACAGCAACGAGATCGCACCGACCGCGCCGAGCACCGCGCTTTCCGACAAGCGCGCGGCGAACAGATAGCCGAGCACGATCCCCAGGATCGCCCCGGGCATCATCCAGCCGAGCAGTCGCCAGTCGACCGTGCGGCGGAACGCCCAGACCCCGACCACATCCTGCACGATCAGGATCGGCAACAGGATCGCCGCCGCCTGGACCGGCGAGATGGCGAAGGCGAGCATCGGCAGCGACAGCGCGCCGAGTCCCGCGAACCCGCCCTTGGACAGGCCGAGCATCAGCACCGCCGGGATCGCCAGCGCATAGAAATGCCAGTCGAGAATCACCGCGCGTTGATGCCCGTATCTATCGAGCGAGATCGCTAGCCGGCGCGCGAATCCCGGCATTGCCGCGGCGGTTGAGCTCGGCCTTGAGCGACTCCGGCGGCGGCGCCCAGAGGAAACCGAAGCTGACCGCGCCGCGTTTCGTCTCGACCACATGGTGCAGGCGGTGCGCCTGGACGATCCGCTTCATATAGGCCGACCGTGGCAGATAGCGGGTCGCGACGCGGCGATGGACGATGACGTCGTGGAACCCGAAATAGATCGCGCCATAGGCCGCGATTCCCGCACCGATCCAAGTACACCCCCACCACCAGCCGAGATCGACGCCGCCAAGCAGCAGCAGGATCGAGGGCACGGCGAAGATCACCGCGTAGAGATCGTTGAGTTCCCATCTGCCGGCCCGCGGCCGGTGATGGCTGGCGTGGAGGAACCAGCCGGGGCCGTGCATCACCCAGCGATGCATCACATAGGCGAACCCCTCCATCGCGATCACGGTCGCGAGGAACAGCAGCATGCCAAGAGCCCAGGTCATCGCGCGCGCTATAGAACTACTGACAGCTCAAGGCGAGCGGGGGTGGATTCATCGTTCCCGCTGTGCTTAAGGCCTCCCCATTCCCTTTCTTCGAAAACCCGAGAGAAGGCCCTTCATGAACATTCACGAATACCAGGCCAAGGAACTGCTCGCGAAATTCGGCGTGCCCGTGCCCGCCGGCTATGCCGCGATGACCGTCGACGAAGCGGTCGACGCCGCCAAGAAGCTGCCCGGGCCGCTTTATGTCGTGAAGGCGCAAATCCATGCCGGCGGCCGCGGCAAGGGCAAGTTCAAGGAACTCGGCCCCGACGCCAAGGGCGGCGTCCGCCTCGCCAAGACGCTCGATGAGGTGCGCGCCGCCGCGGCCGACATGCTCGGCAACACGCTCGTCACCGTCCAGACCGGCGAGCACGGCAAGCAGGTCAACCGCCTCTACGTCACCGATGGCGTCGACATCGCCAAGGAATTCTACCTCGCGCTCCTCGTCAATCGCGCGACTGGCCGGATTTCGATGGTCGCCTCGACCGAAGGCGGCATGGATATCGAGACCGTGGCGCACGACACCCCCGAGAAGATCCACGCGATCGACGTCGACCCCGCGACCGGCTTCATGCCCCACCACGGCCGCGCCGTTGCCGCCGCCCTCGAGCTCAAAGGCGATCTCGCCAAGCAGGCGGCCAACGTGGCGTCCAAATTGTACGACGCCTTTCTCGGCACCGATGCCGAGCAGATCGAGATCAACCCGCTCGCCGTGACCGAAGCTTCAGGCGATTCTGGGGCAAAGTTGATGGTGCTCGATGCCAAGGTCGGTTTCGACGGCAACGCCATGTTCCGCCACAAGGACCTGCTCGCGCTGCGCGACGAGACCGAAGAGGATCCCGCCGAGCTCGAAGCGTCCAAATACGACCTGGCGTACATCAAGCTCGACGGCGATATCGGCTGCATGGTCAACGGCGCCGGCTTGGCGATGGCGACGATGGACATCATCAAGTTGAACGGCATGTTCCCGGCCAATTTCCTCGACGTCGGCGGCGGCGCCAACAAGGAAAAGGTCACCGCGGCGTTCAAGATCATCCTGAGCGATCCGGCGGTGAAGGGCATCCTGGTCAACATCTTCGGCGGCATCATGCGCTGCGACATCATCGCCGAGGGCATCGTCGCGGCCGCCAAGGAAGTGAATTTGAGCGTGCCCTTGGTCGTCCGGCTCGAAGGCACCAACGTCCAGCAGGGCAAGGACATCCTGGCCAATTCCGGCCTGGCGATCGTTCCTGCCAACGATCTCGGCGACGCGGCACAGAAGATCGTGGCCGAAGTGAAGAAGGCGGCTTGACCCATAAACCCTCTCCCCTTGAGGGAGAGGGTTGCGCAGACTTGGGTCGCGCATTTCGCGCGGCCCTAGTCGGAGCTGGGTGAGGGGTAAGCGCTCGCACTGGCGAGCGCGCGATTGCCGAGGCAATCGCACCACCCTCATCCAACCTCCGCTAGGCGGTTACGCCGCCAAGCTGCGGTATCCTTCTCCCCTCAAGGGAGAAGGGTGCTAGAAGTTTCTAACCTCCTCCTCTCCTCCCCGGGAAGGAGTTGGGACCACAGGAGTGGATGGAATGAAAGTCTTGGTGCCGGTCAAGCGCGTGCTTGACTATAACGTAAAGCCCCGCGTGAAAGCGGACGGGACGGGGGTCGACCTGGCCAACGTCAAGATGTCGATGAACCCGTTCGACGAGATCGCGGTCGAAGAAGCGATCCGCCTGAAAGACAAGGGCGTCACCGAGATCGTCGCCGTGTCGATCGGCGAGCAGAAATCGCAGGAAACCTTGCGTACCGCGCTCGCAATGGGTGCCGACCGCGCGATCCTCGTCGTCTCGGACGAGAAGGTCGAGCCGCTGGGCGTCGCCAAGCTCTTGAAGGCGATCGTCGAGGCCGAGAAGCCCGATCTGGTGATCCTGGGCAAGCAGGCGATCGACGACGACAACAACCAGACCGGCCAGATGCTCGCGGGCCTGCTCGGCGTCGGCCAGGCGACCTTCGCCTCGAAGGTCGACCTGACCGCGGACAGCGTCACCGTGACGCGCGAAGTCGATGGCGGGTCGGAGACCGAGAAGCTGTCGCTACCCGCGATCATCACCACCGACCTTCGCCTCAACGAGCCGCGCTATGCTTCGCTGCCCAACATCATGAAGGCCAAGTCGAAGCCGCTCGATCAGAAGACGCCGGCCGATTACGGGGTCGACGTCACGCCGCGGCTGACGACGCTCAAGGTCGTCGAACCGCCCAAGCGCACCGCCGGCGTCAAGGTCGCCGATGTCGATGAGCTGGTCGCCAAACTCAAGGCTCTGGGAGTCGCCAAATGAAGACGCTCGTCTGGGTCGAACATGACGGCAAGACCGTCAAGGACGCCACGCTCGCCGTGGTCACCGCCGCTTCCAAGCTCGGCGAGGTCGATCTGCTGGTCGCCGGATCAGGCGTCGATGCCGTCGCCGCCGAGGCAGCGAAGATCGCCGGGGTCAGCAACGTGCTGACCGCCGACAATGAAGCGCTCGAACATCCGCTGGCCGAAACGGTCGCGCCGTTGGTGGTCAAATTGATGGCCGATCACGACGCGTTCCTCGCGCCCGCCACGTCGAACGGCAAGAACATCGCGCCGCGCGTCGCCGCTCTGCTCGACGTGATGCAGATCAGCGACATTCTGTCCGTCGAAAGCGCCGATACGTTCACGCGCCCGATCTATGCCGGCAACGCGATTGCCACGGTACAGACCAGCGACAAGAAGCTGGTCATCACCGTGCGCGGCACCGCGTTCGAGAAGGCCGCGCCCGAGGGCGGCACTGCCACGGTCGTGTCGACCGACGGCGCCGGGCTGGAGCAGTCGGTCTCGACCTATGTCGGGTCGGAAATCGCCAAGCTCGAGCGCCCCGAACTGACCAGCGCCAAGGTCATCGTCTCGGGCGGCCGCGCGCTCGCCTCGAGCGAGAACTTCCACGCGGTGATCGAGCCGCTCGCCGACAAGCTCGGCGCCGCGGTCGGCGCGTCGCGCGCCGCGGTCGATGCGGGCTATGTCCCCAACGACTATCAAGTCGGCCAGACCGGCAAGATCGTTGCC
Source organism: Sphingomonas mali NBRC 15500 (assembly GCF_001598415.1). Lineage (GTDB taxonomy): Bacteria > Pseudomonadota > Alphaproteobacteria > Sphingomonadales > Sphingomonadaceae > Sphingomonas > Sphingomonas mali. Next base: position 91,681 of record NZ_BCYX01000007.1, on the reverse strand, counting down.
CCCGAAGTCTATATGGCGATCGGCATTTCGGGCGCGATTCAGCATCTGGCGGGCATGAAGGACTCGAAGACGATCATCGCGATCAACAAGGACGAGGACGCCCCGATCTTCCAGGTCGCGGACATCGGCCTGGTCGGCGATCTGTTCAAGATCGTGCCGGAGCTGACGGAGAAACTCTGACCGCGCGAGGCGCGTAGCCTGAGGCTACGCGCCAGTGCGAGCAAGCAAAGCGCAGAGCGCACGCGCGGGCACGGCCGGCGGCGCTCCAGCGCCGACCGACGACGCGGAACTTGCTTCCGCGTCGTTGCCGTTTGGGAGAGGTGCCATCCAAAGCCGCTTCGACAGCGCCGGATAAACCAGGTCCAGGCTGTCAGCCCCAAAAGAGTAAGCCCCGTCGCACATGGTGCGGCGGGGCTCCCTAAGACGATCCTACGCGTGAAGCGTCTGATCGTCGAAATGCTCTCTCTTTCGTTCAAGCCAGGTAAAAACGCTCCGTGTCGCGCCGGGTTCCCGCTCGTGACGAAATTATTTCAGTCGGTGCCGAGCGGCTTGGGCGGCGTCACCTCGTTCTGCGGCAGCGGCGGGATCGTCCTGAGGATCAGCCCCAGGATCAACGCGATCGTGCCGAGTGCCCCGCAGAACCACGCTACCCCGGGCCAGCCCGCGCGCGTCCAGGCGATCCCGCACAACGACCCCAGCACGCTCGATCCCGCATAATAGAAGAACAGATAGAGCGCGGCTGCCTGCCCGCGTTGCGCGAGGGCGCGGCGGCCGACCCAGGCGCTGGCGATCGAATGCGCGCCGAAGAAACCGATCGTCACGACGCCGATCCCCGCCACGACCAGGGCGAGCGGCCCGGCCGCGGTCAGCGCCACGCCAACGATCAGCAGCACGACGGGCATCCAGAAGATCCGCCGACGCCCCAGCCGACCGGCGACGCCGCCGAACCAGGCCGAGCTCCACGACCCGAGCAGATAAAGCAGGAAGATCGCGCCGACCGCGGCGTGTCCCAGCGAATAGGGCGGCGCCATCAGCCGGAAACCGGCATAATTGTAGATGCTGACGAATACGCCCATCAGCACGAACGCCTCGAGAAACAGCAGCTGCATCGCGCGGTCGCGAAACAGGTCGAGGAAACCGCGCGCCACCTCGCCCAGCGGCGGTGCCGAGCGAACGAAATGCCGCGATTCCGGGGCGAGCCGGCGGAACGCCTCCGCCATTGCGATCCCCGCCACCCCGACCAACGCCACCGCGCCGCGCCAGCCCGCGACATCGGTCAACAGGCTGACCCCGAGCCGCCCGGCCATCCCGCCGATCGCGCTGCCGCCGATATAGAGGCCCATCGCCGAGCCGACCGAGGCATGATCGACCTCTTCGCTGACATAGGCCATCGCCACCGCCGGCACGCCGGCCAGCGCAACCCCGGTCAGGAAGCGCAAGGCGAGCAATGCCGGCCAGCCGGGCGCCGCGGCGGTCGCCAGGCTGAACCCGCCAGCCAGGAACATCGCCGCGACCATCATCGGCCGCCGCCCCCAGCGGTCGGACAGCGCGCCCGCGATCAGGATGCCGACCGCCAGCGGCCCGGTCGCGAGCCCGACGGCTAGGCTGGCCGCTTCGGCGCTCAGGTGGAAGTCATGCGCGAACAGCGGCAGCAACGGCTGCGCCGAATAGAGCAGCGAGAAGGTCGAGAACCCGGCGAACAACATCGCCATCGTCAACCGGCGATAATCGGCGCTGCCCTTGGCCAGCGGCATCAGAAGCCGCTCAACAGGCTCGCGACATTCTCGCCGAGCGCGTCGACCGCATAGCCGCCTTCCATCACGATCACGGTCGGCAATCCCGCGGCGGCGATATCGGCGGCAAGCACGGCATAATCGGACGTCTCGATCCTGAAAGCGGAGATGGGATCGCCGATATAGGTGTCCGCTCCGAAGCTAACCACCAGCAGTTCGGCGCCGAAATCGGCGATCGCCTGCAAGGCGCGGGCCTGCGCGCGGCGAAAGGCATCGAGCGTCGTCCCCTGCGGCAATGGCAGGTTGAGCGTGGCGCCATGCCCTTCGCCCTCGCCGACCTCGTCCTCATGGCCCCAGTAAAAAGGGTAATCGGTCGCTGGATCGGCATGGAGCGAGGCGTAGAACACATCGCCACGCGACCAGAAGATGTCCTGCGTGCCGTTGCCGTGGTGATAGTCGATGTCGAGGATCGCGACCCGGCGCTTGCCCGCATTTCGCGCGGCTTGCGCCGCGATCGCTGCAACGTTCAGATGGCAATAGCCGCCATAATAGTCCGCGCCGGCATGATGGCCGGGCGGGCGGCACAAGGCGAAGGCGGCGGGTTCGCCGTCGAGCACGACTTGGGTCGCGGCCAGCGCCGATTGCGCGCTCCAATAGGCGCTGTGCCAAGTGTGCGGCGTGAGCGGGGTCGAGGCGTCGAAGCTGTACTGGCCGAGCAGCGCGTCGATGCGGTCGAGTCGCAGCGGCCGGCGCCCGACCACCGGCCAGACATAGCCGACCGCATCGCCCGGCCGCCCCGCCTCCGCCCAGCGCGCCGCCGCCGATTTGAGGAAGGCGACATAATCCATATCGTGCACCGCCAGGATCGGCGCCTCGCCGCGATCCCCGGGCGGTTCCGCGCCGCCGATCGCGGCCAGGATCGCCTCGGCGCGCGATGGCGTCTCGGCATAATCGGTGAAGCCGCCATTATGCAGCTCGCGCGCCGGCGCATGGAGCAATTGCCGGGGATCGAAGAATTTGCGCATCATGCCCCACGCGTCGGCCGCGCCACCCAGCGCAGCACCACGAACCCTGCCAGTCCCGACAGGATCGATCCGATCAGCACCCCGACCTTGACCCGGTCGATCAGCGCCGGATCGACAAACGCCAGCCCGCCGATGAACAGGCTCATGGTGAAGCCGATCCCCGCGAGCAGCAATACGCCATAGACCTGCGTCCACGACGCCCCGCCCGGCCGCTCCGCCCAGCCCAGCCTTACCGCGAGCGCGACGGCGCCGAGCATGCCGGTCTGCTTGCCGACGAACAGGCCCGCAGCCACCGCGATCACCAGCGGCTCGGCAAGGACATGGAGCCCCTGGCCGCCCAGCGACACGCCGGCATTGGCGAACCCGAACAGCGGCACGACCATGAACGCGATCCACGGGCTGAGCGCGTGCTCCAGCCGATGCAGTGGTGATTCGGCATTGTCGGGCGCGCCCGGCGAGGTCCGGATCGGGATCGTCATCGCCGCCAGCACGCCGGCGATCGTCGCATGCACACCCGATCGCAGCACCAGCCACCACAGCAGGCCGGACAGGATGATGTAGGGCAGCAGACGGACCACGCCGCCGCGGTTCATCGCGATCATGATTCCCAGTACCACCGCCGCGCCGGCCAGCGACACGAGGTCGAGCCCATGGCTATAGGCCACCGCGATGATCGCCACCGCGCCCATATCGTCGACGATCGCGACCGTGGTCAGAAACAATTTGAGCGGAGCGGGCACGCGCGATCCGAGCAACGCCATCACCCCGACCGCGAAGGCGATATCGGTCGCCGCCGGGATCGCCCATCCGCGCACCAGGGTCGGATCGCCCGCGACGACGGCAAGATAGACGATGGCGGGAGCGATCATCCCGGCCGCCGCCGCGATCACCGGCAAGGTACGATCGGCGGGCCGCGATAATTCGCCGTCGATCAGCTCGCGCTTGATCTCGAGCCCGACGAGGAAAAAGAACCCCGCCATCAGCGCGTCGTTGACCCACAGATGCACCGTCATCGGCCCGAGCTTGGGCGCAAGCACCGGGCCGGTTTCGATATGGAGCAGATGGAAATAATCGGCGGCGAGCGGCGAGTTGGCCGCGATCATCGCGAGCACGGCCGCGACGATCAGCACGATCCCGCCAGCCGCTTCGTCCTTGAGGAAATCCCGGAGGATGGAACCGCGTTTCGCCACCATCACTTTACTCCGTCATGCCGGCCTTGTGCCGGCATCCACTGTGCAGCAGGCGCCGCACTCGGTTGGTTTGCGGCACGGTGGACCCCGGGACAAGCCCGGGGTGACGCAGGTTTTTGGTTAGCTTGGTAAATCCTACCGCGCCAGCGCCTCGGCGATCAGTTTCCGCGTATTCTCCACCCCGTACAGCGCGATGAAGCTGCCCATGCGCGGCCCCTGGCTCGATCCGAGCAATGTCTCGTACAGCGCCTTGAACCAGTCGCGCAGCTCGGCGAAGCCGCCCGTCTTGCCGATCTCGTAGACGATGTTCTGGATATCCTCGGCCGTCGCGCCGGCGGGCAAGGCGGCGAGGTCCGCATCGAGCCGCTTCAACGCCTCGCCCTCGACACCCTCGGGCGCGCGGCGTTGAAGCGTCGGCGCGACGAAATCGCGGGCGTAAGCGAGCGCATAACCGATCAACTGGTCGAGCGCCGGATACTTTTCCGGCGAGGCGTCGGCCACGTAATTGCCGAGATACCCCCAGACCTGCTCCTTGGTCGCATCGCCGCCCATCACCCCGACCAGGTTGAGCAGCAGGCCGAACGTCACCGGCAAAGTCTCCGCCGGCGGTGGCCCGTTATGGATATGGTGGACCGGATTGCCCAGTCTTTGCTCGACCGGCTGACCCGCATAATTCGCGCGGAACTGCCAATAATCGTCGACCGCGCGCGGGATCAGCCCGAGATGGAGCGACTTCGCCTTCTTGGGCTCGCGGTAGATGTAGAAAGCCAGGCTCTCGTCGGGGCCGTAGGTCAGCCATTCGTCGATCGACAGGCCGTTGCCCTTCGACTTCGAGATCTTCTCGCCCTTTTCGTCGAGGAACATCTCGTAGTTGAATCCTTCGGGCGGGCGACCGCCGAGCGCGCGGGTGATCTTGCCCGACTGGATCACCGAATCGATCAGATCCTTGCCCGCCATCTCGTAATCGACGCCGAGCGCGACCCAGCGCATCGCCCAGTCGACTTTCCATTGCAGCTTGGCGCCGCCCGACAGGATCGACTGTTCGACCGGCTCGCCGTCATCCTCGAAGCGGACGATCCCGGCATCGGCATCGACCACTTCGACCGGCACCTGCAGCACGATCCCCGACTTCTTGCTGATCGGCAGCACCGGCGAATAGGTCGCCTGCCGCTCGGCGCGCAACGTCGGCAGCATGATGTTCATGATGTCCTGATAATGGCGCAGCACACCGCGCAGCGCGTCGTCGAACTTGCCGCCCAGATAATAATCGGTCGACGATACGAACTCATATTCGAAGCCATAGCGATCGAGAAAGTCGCGCAGCATCGCGTTGTTGTGCGCGGCGAAGCTGTCATGCGTGCCGAACGGATCGGGAATCCTGGTCAGCGGCTTGCCGAGATATTGCGCCAGCATCTCCTTGTTCGGGACATTGTCCGGCACCTTGCGGAGCCCGTCCATGTCGTCCGAAAAGGCAATCAACCGGGTCGGGATATCCGACAAGGTCTCGAACGCGTGGCGCACCATCGTCGTGCGCAGCACTTCGTTGAACGTGCCGATATGCGGCAGACCTGACGGGCCATAGCCGGTCTCGAACAGGACATGCCCCTTGGCCGGCGCCCCGTCGGGATAGCGCTTGAGCAATTTGCGCGCTTCCTCATACGGCCAGGCCTTGGACGCGAGAGCAGCGGAGCGGAGTACGGGATCGGTAGTCATGACCCGCGAACCTCTGCCCGCTCAGGATGCGTCACGCAATCGCTGCGTCCAATTTGAAAATTCAAGATGTCGTCCTTACGGCGGCTATGAGCGCGTGGCGGCGCTTCCGTGACGAAGGTGAGCGTCGCATCCCTCGACACCCGCCATGACGCCGGCTTCTTGGTAGCGCCCGCGCGCTTCCTGCCAGAGCGCGGCAGCGTCACTGTCCCGGCCAGACGCTTCTAGCGCAAGCGCGGCAACGCGGAGCGCGTTGGCGAACTCGAGTGCCGGTGCTGCCATCGTTCGACAGACCGAAACCGCTTCCGATCCCGCCGCCAACGCTCGACCGGGGTCGCCGGTTTGCCGCGCAATCTCACTGACATGGCGGAGGGCATTAGAGAGGTTCGGGAGATCGCCCGACGCGCGAGCGGTGGCCGCGACGGCGGCATAGCCGAGCAGCGCCTCTTCCACACGTCCCTCAGCCCGTGCCCGGTAGGCGGCATCGAGTTCGGCTTCGACCGATTCGGGCATAACGGCTCCCCCACGAAGGGCGCGAAGTAGCATTTTCCCGCCGCAACGGGAAATCGTTGCCATTCTGTTCCCTATCGCGCAGGGTCGCGCGGTGCCCGCCGCTGCCCGCCTGCTGATGCCGCTCGCTACCACTCCGTTCGTGTTGGGTCGGTTGGACCATGGCCTTCCCGGTCGCAACGCCGCTGCAACCTCGCAGCCGGCGGAGGGCAGGACGTGGTGACCCTCCCTTATCCCGCCCTCCACGCCAGCCACGCCGGGGTGTGGATCGCCGATGCCGAGGGCTGCCGCGCGGTCGGGCGCGGCGAGGCGATCCGGTTGGCCGCCGATACGCCGATGATCGTGCTCAACGCGCCGCTGATCGGGCAGCGGTTGGGCTATGCCGATCTGTCGGGGCTCGATCTGCTCGAGCTCTACGCTTTCCTCAAGCCCGCGACCTTTCTCGCCCCCACGCCGCGCGGTTTCGCCCGGGCGCTCGGCCTGACCGAGCCGGAAAGCGAGGATCGCATCGCGCCGTTCCTGCGCGATGCTGCGGCGGCATTGCTGGCGCTCGCCGAGGGCGACTGGCCCGAGCGTGAAGGCGCCTGGACCGCCGCGCAAAGCCTGGCGCGGTTGCGCTGGCCGTGGTCGCCGCTCGTCGCCGAGCGCATCGCCAAACCGCGCGAGCACGAACGCTGGCTGTTCACCAAATTGCCCGAATGGGATGAGGCCGCGCCGCGCCCCGCACCGCGACCGGTGACGTTGCACGACGCCGATATCGCCGCACGGCTCGATTACCTGACCGGCGCCGGGGCCGAGCAGCGCTCCGGCCAGCGCGCCTTTGCCGAGGCCTGCGCCGCCGCCTTCGCGCCGCGCATCTTGCGCGACAATCCCAATATGGTGCTGGCCGAGGCGGGCACCGGGATCGGCAAGACTTTGGGCTATCTCGCGCCCGCCTCGCTCTGGTCGGAAGCGGCCGGCGGGCCGGTATGGATCTCGACCTTCACCAAGGCGCTGCAACGCCAGCTCAATCACGAGACGTCGCGGCTGATCCCCGACCCCGTCGAGCGCCGCCGCCGCGTGGTGACGCGCAAGGGGCGCGAGAATTACCTCTGCCTGCTCAACCTCGAGGACGCGTTGCAGGGTGGGTTCGCCGGCCGCGCGGCGGTGCTCGCGCATCTCGTCGCGCGCTGGGCGGCCTATACCGCCGATGGCGACATGATCGGCGGCGACTTGCCCGGCTGGCTGCCGACTTTGTTCCGCCGCAACGGATCGACCGCGCTGACCGACCGGCGCGGCGAGTGCGTCTATGCCGGCTGTCCGCATTACCGCAAATGCTTCATCGAACGCGCCGCCCGGGCCAGTGCCGAGGCCGATATCGTCATCGCCAACCACGCACTGGTGATGGTCAACGCGGCGCGCGGGCGCGAAGCCAATAGTCGCCCGACCCGCTACGTGTTCGACGAAGGCCATCATCTGTTCGACGCCGCCGATTCGATGTTCGGAGTCGCTTTGTCGGGCCAGGAATCGATCGAGCTCAGGCGCTGGATCGTCGGTCCCGAATCGACGTCGCGCGGGCGCCGCCGCGGGCTCGCCGCACGGCTGAGCGATGTCGCCAGCTATGATGAGGCGGGCGGCCGCGCGATCCAGGACGCGGTCGAGGCCGCGCGCGCATTGGCCAGCGACGGCTGGCTGCAGCGCGTGGCGGAAGGCGAGCCGTTCGGGGTGGTCGAACGCCTGCTCGCCGCGGTGCGCGGGCTGACCTATGCGCGCGCAACCCGGGACGGCGATGCCGGTTATGGCCTCGAAACCGAACTCGCCGAGCCCGATGGCGCATTGATCGAGGCCGCGGCCGAGGCCGCGCAGGGCCTGGAGGCATTGCTCCGCCCGCTAATGACACTGGGCCAGCGGCTCGAAGCCGTGCTGGCCGAAGCGCCCGACTGGATGGACGGCCAGGCCCGCGCGCGAGTCGAGGGTGCGATCGCCTCGCTCGGTTGGCGGACCGATACGGTGGGGGCCTGGATCGGCCTGCTCGCCCGGATCGGCGGCCCGGCCGATCCCGATTTCGTCGACTGGCTGGCGGTCGAGCGGATCGAGGGGCGTGAGATCGATATCGGCCTCCACCGCCGCTGGCTCGACCCGACGCGTCCGCTCGCCTCAACCGTGCTCAAGCCGGCGCACGGCGTGCTCGTCACCTCGGCGACGCTCAAGGCGGGTGATCCCGACTGGGTGACGGCCGAGGCGCGCGCCGGTATCCCGCATCTCGACCGCGGCGCCGGCCTGTTCGAGGTCAACAGCCCGTTCGATTATGCCAGCCAGGCGGAAGTGCTGATCGTCACCGACGTCAAGCGCGGCGACCTTGCGGCGCTGGCCAATGCCTATGCCCGGCTGATCGAGGCGGCGGGCGGCGGCACGCTCGGCCTGTTCACCGCGATCCGGCGGCTGCGCGGCGTCCACGCCCGCATCGCCGATCGCCTCGCGCGCGACGGCCTGCCGCTCTACGCCCAGCATGTCGATCCGATCGACCCCGGCACCCTGGTCGACATGTTCCGCGACGACCGCCGCGCCTCGCTGATCGGCACCGATGCGTTGCGCGACGGCGTCGACGTGCCCGGCGAATCGCTGCGTCAGGTGATCCTGGAGGGCGTACCCTGGGCCAAGCCGACCGTGCTCCACGCCGCTCGGCGGCTGGCCGGGGGCGGCTCTGCTTATGACGATCGCATCGTCCGCGCCAAGCTGGCCCAGGCATTCGGCCGGTTGATCCGCCGCGCCGACGATCGCGGCGCGTTCGTTTTGCTGTCGGCGGCGATGCCCAGCCGGCTGCTCTCGGCCTTTCCTGCCGGCGTGCCGATCGCGCGCGTGCCGCTCGACGAAGCGGTCGCGAGGGTCAGATCGCGTCTTTCTTCTGTCGCACAGGTCGGGCAAGGGGCGGTGAACAGTCCGATCAACCAGAAGGCGCCATGAAGACGCTCATCCTGCTCCGGCACGCAAAATCGAGTTGGGACGATCACGGCGTCCGCGATTTCGATCGCGGCCTCAATCCCAAGGGCGAACGTGCCGCGCGCACGATCGGCAGCCATATGCGGGCGATCGGCCTGTCCTGGGATTATGCCATCGCTTCTCCCGCCACGCGCGTGATCGAGACGCTCGAACAGGCATCGCAAGGCTATGGCCGCCGCATCGACCCCGATTGGGACCGCCGCGCCTATCTCGCCTCGGCCGCGACCTTGCTCGAACTGGTCCACGAGGCGCCGGTGATGGCGGACAGCCTGCTGCTGTCGGGACACAATCCCGGGCTGGAGGATCTGATCCTGCTGCTGGTCCCGGACGGCGACACCCGACGTGATCAGGTCGAGATCAAGTTCCCGACCGCCAGCCTGGCGGTGATGACCTGCGAGACCGACAATTGGGCCAACGTCGCGGCGGGCGGCTGCACGCTCACGACCTTCGTGCGTCCGCGCGATCTCGACCCGGGCCTGGGGCCGGATGCCGACTGATCAGGAATACCAGTAATTGTCGGCTTCGTTGGTCTGCAGCCGCCGCTGGAACAGCAGATAGGCACTGTCATCCGGATCTGTCGAGGGGCTCCACCAGCTGTCGCCATCGACGAAGATCGACCGATACGGCCCCGGCATCGAGGGCAGGCTATTGGGGCCGAGCACGGGCATCGGCGTTCCGTTGCTGTCGCGATTGACGTCGGTCCACAGCCGCAGCTGGCCCGACGGCAGGTTGAAGCCCTGATTGGCGAGCGCGGTCGCGAAATAATCCGCCCCGCCGCCGCCGACGCTGCCGCCGCAGTGATTGAGAAACTCGACCAGCGTGCCTTGATAAGGGACGTTCCACGATGTCGGGATGTCGGTCGACACGTCCTGGATTTGACCAACGCCGGTGATGCGCAGGGTCAACTGATTGTATTGCTGATCGAAATCGTCGAAACCCGGGCCCTGGCCGCGACTGATCGGACCGACCGGCGTCAGGCAATAAACCATCGGCGCGCCCGATGTCGTGGTGATGACGATACCGGAGGGAAACCAGTTGACCGGGGTCCAGACGACTTCCGACCCGGTGCTCGACGGATCGGTCTCGGTATAGACGAACCTCTCGGTGGGATAGGGCATGCCGCGCAACAGGGCGATCTGCGCGGTGCGATCGGTCCGCCACTGCTTGAGCGTGCGGAGCGCGCCGGCGCGATCGCCCTGATGGTTCAGCCACTCGACGCAATACATGATCGATTGCGCCTGCTGGGCGTCGATATAGGACCAGTGCTTGGCGAGCGCGAGCGACGCGTCGTGCCCGAAGAAATCATAGTGAAGGCGAACGACGCGGTTCCATGCCTCGATCAGATTGACCGTGGTCCCGTCCCCGCCGAGCGCATTGTTCCACGCGCTGGGGGCGCTGGTGATCGACCCATCGAGCACGTCGAGGATCGCCGCCTTGCAATTGGCGAGTGCGGTCGCGTCCGTCGCGGTCGCGAGATCCTGGAATAGCCCGTTGAGCGCCGCGTTCTTGTCGATCCAGGGCAGGATGCCGCTCTCGACCTCGCTATATTGGAGCTGGCTCATCGCCGCGTCCATGTCCTGCTTCAAGGCCGCGACGTCTTGTTCGAGCTGGTTGATGCCGGCCAGGATCGCGCTTAGCTCGGACTGGATCGCCGCCTGGGGATCGGTATCGAGACCAATCGCCGACAGGATCTGTCCGACGACGAACGACCCCGCCGCGCTCGCCGCCGAATCGGCCAGTTGCTGGCCGATCGCCTGTGCCGCACCACTGAAGAAATCCGGGTCCGCCATCGTTCTTCTCCGCCAAGAAAACGCATCGCAGCGCGGTCACGCGCATATCGTAACGATTGCGGAATGAAAACAGAGAAACCGTTTGAAATGGATGGTTTACGCCGACCCGGCGAGGGCGCGCCGAACCGCTGCGACTATGTTTTGCCCAATTTGTCCCTGAGCGCCGCGAGCGCCCCAAACGGCCCAAGCGGCGCCGCGTCTTCTTCGCTCAGCACGCCGGCTTCTTTCAGCACGGTTGCGGCATTGGGGCCACGCGGGAAGGGATCGAGCGCCAGCGCCATCGTCTCGGCGGCAACTTCGCCCAGGTCGATCGTCCCGCCCTCATAGGGAATGACGTCGATATCGCTGTCGCCCAGTTCGACCTCGTCCTGGCCGGAATCCTCTTCGGCGACGAATCGCAGGGCAACCGGCTCGTCGACCGTCGCGGGCAGCGGATCGCCGGTGATGCTGCACGCCTGGGTCACTGCCGCCGCGACACGCCCCTCCGCCACGATGCCGGCGGCGTCGCGGCGAATCGTGAACTTGCCCGTCAGCCGCTCGATGCCGATCAGGTCGAACCGTTTGGCCAGCGCGGCGCGTTCCTGCGCATCGGCGTCGATCTCGATGGTGCGCGCATCGTCGCCGATCGTATCGACGCGCTGCGGCCGCGCGAATTCGACACTCACGGCAGCCGACCCGCGATCAGCGCATCGAGTGCGATGCCATCGAGGCCCTGGCGCAACGCCAGCAAGTCGCGCTCGACATGCGCCAGCGCCGCCGGATCGGGCGCCTCGCCACGATAGAGGTTGCGGATCAATGCCGGCTTGAGGTCGCCCGCCGCCAGCCCGTCGCGATAGGCGCCCAGCCGCCCGCCGAGCATCCCCATCATCCGCCCGACATGCTTGCCGACCAGCAAGTCGCCGATCCCGATCTCACGCAATTGCGGATCCATGTCGTCGACGAACGCTTCGGACAGATGTGCCGCCGCCGCGACTCCGGCCGGATCGGCCTCCAGGCGCAGCATGACCATCGCCAATATCGCCGCGATCATGTCGAAGCGGCCATCGACCGTATCGGCGACCGCGCCGTCCAGATACCAATGCGGCTGGCGCGCACGCGCGACCAATGCCGCGTACAGCGCCGCGGTTTCGTCACGTTTCGCCCTGAACCTGTCGAAAAAACCCATCAATCTCGCCTTTAGCAGCCCTGTGCGAGGCCATTGCGGCGCCGGCCTTGTGCCGTCCGCCCACCCCGCATATTGAGGCGAACGGCGCGCGATGCAAATGCGCCGGGTGATTGGCGTCGGCGCACGGAGAGTATCGAATGGTGAAGGCAGTCCGGATGGTTGGTCGGTTTGGCGGCCTGACCGCGGCAATCGCGGTTGTGGCGCTCGCCGGCGGCTGCACTTCGCTGCGCTCGCACCAGGGCTATATCATCGATGCCGACCTGGTGAACTCGGTCCAGCCGGGTGTCGACAATCGCGCCTCGGTGCTCCAGACGCTGGGCAAGCCCAGCTTCGCCAGCCAGTTCAACAACGGCGAATGGTATTATGTCGCGCGCGACAGCCGCAACCTCGCTTACATGAATCCCAAGGCCCGAAGCCAGCTGACGCTGAAGATCGCGTTCGACCAGAAGGGCGTCGTGTCGAACATCACGCGCACGGGCCTGGATCAGGTCGCGTCAATCCGGCCGTATGGCAAAACCACCCCGACGCTGGGCCGCAAGCGCAGCTTCTTCGAGGAATTGTTCGGCAATATCGGCTCGGTCGGCGCGGCCGGGGCCGGCACCGGCGGCGGCGACGACAGCCAGCCGTAGGCCACCAGGCTATACTCTATTTCGTCATGCCGGACTCGTTCCGGCATCCAAGGAGCCGCAAGCGATATCGCTTGGGGTGCGTTGGACCCCGGCACAAGGCCGGGGTGACGAGGAAGAAATCTACCGCCCGCAGCTCACCCAAATCCTTGCTGTAACCTGACCGACGCGTTCGCGACGCGTTCAGCGTCGCCGCCCTAATCCTCTCCGACATGGCGGCGCTGGAGACGTGCCGTTCGGAAAAAGAAGGGAGACGATCATGCGTACACTGATCCTCACCGCGCTGATCGCGGCGACCGCCATGCCGGTCGCGGCGCAAGCGCAATCCTGGGGCCAAGTCCGTCACGACCGTCGCGAGATCCGGGAAGACCGCCGCGACCTGCAACGCGACCGTCGCGAGCTGCGCGAGGACCGCCGCGACTGGCGCGAGGACCGCAACCGCCGCTGGGCCGACAATGACTGGCGCGACTGGCGCAACCGCAACCGCGGCATCTATTCGCGCGGCAATTGGCGCGCGCCGTTCCGTTATTATGCCTTCCGCCCCGGCGTGCGCATCGCGCCGACCTATTGGGGCTCGGCCTATTGGATCAACGATCCGTGGCGTTATCGCCTGCCGCCCGCCGGCTACGGCCAGCGCTGGGTGCGCCATTATGACGACGTCCTGCTGATCGACACGCGCCGCGGCGTTGTGCTGCGCGTGATCAACCACTTCTACTGGTAAGCTCCCAGTGGAAGGCGGGGCGTCCGGGCGAATTCAATGCCCGCCCGGACGCCCCGTTTTTTTTTGGCGATAGCTTTTGATGCCGATCGGCGGCCGGCAGCCGTCCGGTGGAACGCGGGTGCGGACGTCAGGTTAGGCCTCGCTGTAACAGACACCATGGATACGAATGTTGAGACCGTCAGATTCGCACTTAGTTACGGCATCAAGCCAATAAGTTGGCGCCTTGCGATCTCCTGAAAACGCGGCAAACAACTCGTCACGCAGATGATGCCCTAACACTACGAGCAGCGCCTCTTCATTCTGGGTAATTAATTCAAAGGCCGGATAACCAGTCTTCGCAAGAGCGTCGTAGGCGCAGCCGGTAACCTCATCGTCTTTTCGCAGCTCGTCGACCAGACGGTCATACTTCGGTGCCAAGATCTCGATAGCACACGCGGTCTTCAAAGAGAGGCTGAATTCGTGTGGCACCATGGTCGCCCGAGCGGAGCTGAGACTCATCTCCGGAACCGCGAGGTCTGCCAAATCGGTGTTACGATTATCAATAATTAGTGTGGCCACCGGTTGCATAGCGCGATGCTAAACTTCCCTTCTGCTCGCCGCAACGCCCGCAATTCATGGTAAGCTGCCGCTACGTCTGAGTCGCGTCGATCGTCGCCATCGTGAAGCTAGTCTAAAAGCTCCTCTCCCTTTGGGAGAGGAAGGGGCCCGCTCGGCATAGCCGAGTGGGAAGGTGAGGGCAGGTAAAGAAGCTTCCGACTGCCCTCACCCTTCCGCGCCTTCGGCGCTCCCTCCCTCTCCCACAGGGAGAGGGATTCTTCACCGCATCGTGAACATCACCTGATCCACCACTTTCCCGGATAGATCGAGCAGCGCTAGCCGGTGCCGCCCCGGCCCGGGCAGGATCAGCGGCGCGGTGCTGGCGTCGCCTAGGTCCTTCTTGTCGAGCACCAGCCGATGCGTGACCGCGTCGCCTGAAACAGCGACGGCGAGGCGCTGGCGATCGATCGGGATGTCGGGGTCGATCGCGTAGACGCTGCCCGACACCGGATTGGTGATGCGCGGGCGGCGTGATGTGTCGGGGGCCGCGGTGACAACGTTCATCCCGGTCCCCGCCAGGAAATATTCGCGTCGCGGCTGTTCGATATTGTCGGCGAAGCGGATCGCGCGTGCCTCCACCCCGTTCGGCATCGGCGGCGCCTTGCTCGGGCGGTCGGCGTGGAGCGCCAGCATCACGTCGCGCCATACCGGTGCCGCACCGCTGGTCCCCGACACCGCGCGCATCGGGTCGCCTTCCATGTTCCCGACCCACACCGCGACGGTGTAGCGATCGGAAAAGCCGACGCACCAATTGTCGCGCATCGCCTTCGACGTGCCCGTCTTCACCGCCGCCCAGAACGGCAGCCGCAGCGACGAATCGAGCCCGAACGTGACCGCGCGCGCATTCGGATCGGCCATCATGTCGGCGACGATCCACGCGGCTTGCGGCGTGGTGATCGGCTTGGACGCCGGGACCGGGTCGCTGGCCGTCATCCGCACCGGCGCCCAGCGACCGGCATTGGCAAGGCTGCGATAGGCATTGGCCTGTTCGAGCAAGGTCACCTCGGCCGAGCCGAGCGCGAGCGAAAAGCCGTAATAATCGCCGTCCTCGACCAGCCCCTGATAGCCGGTGTCCCACAGCCGATCGCGGAACGAATCGACCCCGATCAGCAGCAGGGTGCGCACCGCGGGCACATTGAGCGATCCCGCCAGCGCCGAGCGCGCCGATACCGGCCCCTTGAACCCCTTGTCGTAATTCTGCGGGACGTAGAGCCCCGATGCGGTGTCGAGCTGGACCGGCGAATCGTCGAGGATCGAAGCGGGGGTGAGATATCCCTTCTCGATCGCCTCGGCATAAAGGAACGGCTTCAGCGTCGATCCCGCCTGGCGGTACGATCCCGCGCCATCGACCGAGGGCGCGGTCGAATTGCCGCCGATCCCGCCGACATAAGCGAGCACATCGCCGGTCGCATTGTCGAGCACCACCACCGCGCCGTCACGCGCGCGGCTGCCGCCGAGCCCCTCGAGCTGGCGCTTGAGCGCGGCGATCGCGGTCCGCTGGATATCGGCGTCGAGCGTCGTGGTGACGCGCAGCCCCGGCTTGGTCAGCAATTTGTTGGCGAGGTGCGGCGCGAGTCCGGGGTCGAGCGCCAGACTGCGCGCCGGACCGAGCATCGAATAGGCCTCGCCCTCGAAGCGCGAGCAATCCTTCTCGTGACTGAGCAGGCACGCGCGCCGTGCCACCGATCCTGCCCCCGCTTGCGGATCGGGCAGCAAGGCGGCCAGCATCAGCGCGTCGTCGCGGCTGAGCGCGTCGGGCGTCTTGCCGAACAGCCCGAGCGCGGCGGCGCCGATCCCCTGCGCCTCGCCGCGGAAACCGGCGAGGTTGAGATAGGCTTCGAGGATCTCGTCCTTGTTCCAGTCGTTCTCGACTTCCCAGCCCGCGCGCATCTGGCGGATCTTGTCGAGCCAGCCGCGCGCGCCTGGCCGGGCAAGGTCGGGCGAGAGGAACCCCGCCAGCTGCATGCTGAGCGTCGAGGCGCCGCGCGACTTTCGCCCCTCGATCCGGTCGCGCAGCGCGCCCAGGCTCGCCAGCCAGTCGACTCCCCAATGGCTGTAGAAGCGGTGGTCTTCCGCGGCGACCAAGGTCGTCCTCGTCGTATCCGCGACCTTGTCGAGCGTGACCCAGGCCAGGCGGCGCCGGGCATAATCGACTCGCGACGAATCGATCAGCACGCCGTGCCGATCGTAGAGCCACGCCTCGGACGATTTCCAGCCGGCGCGGACGTCGCGATAGCTCGGGATCGGCGGGGGCAGGGTCAGATAGTCGACCACCCCGCCCGCGACGACGAGCAGACCGAGGGTCGCGACGATCCAGTGCGCGCGGGTGCGCGGGCGGTGGTCGACCAGCCAGCGCCCGGCGGCGGCGATACCGTCGTCCACCCGCGTCTCGACCGCCCGGCCCCATGCCCAGGCCGACCGCAAGCGGTCACGCCACCCGCTCATCGCACGATACCTAGAACTTCAAATCTCGCCGGGATTATTGAGGACGCCTCGCGGGATGGTGTTCGATCCGCTCCACCCCTCGTCACCCCGGGCTCGTCCCGGGGTCCAACCCTCCACAACGGAATCCGTCCACTGGGGAGCGTTGGATGCCGGAACAAGTCCGGCATGACGGTCGAACTCCACGGCACAGCTCTGCACTCACCCCAAAATCAATCTGCGATCGCCCTGCCCTGAAAGGGAGGGGCGTTCTTGGCCTACACCCGAACCCCATCACTTCTGCGCGATGGTCATCGACGCATTGGGCAATTGGGCGTTGATCGAGGGCGAGTACATTGCCTCGACCCGCGTCGACGGCATGCTGAACGTGCCCGCGCCGTTGAGCCGCATCAGATAGACGACGGCGAAATTGCCGCGCGGGACCCAGTCGAAAAAGCCGCGCCACGAATCGCGCCGCCGCTCGATGTACGCGGGCGAGACCCCGGCCTGGACGTCCCACAGCTTGCCGTCCTTGTCGGTCACGCTGAACCGCGAGCCGCCGCCGGCCTGCTCCTGCCCGGCGAGCATCTGCGACTGGCCGCCGAGATCGCTGACTAACGTCGCGCCCGCCGGGATCGGGTCGTTGACCACCACCCAATTGCGCTCGGCGGTCGCCTCGACCAGCAAGGTCACCTTGAGCACGTCGCCGCGGCTATACTGGCCCTTCACCCGCTGGCTGACCGGCTCGACCTTCTTCGACACGCGGTAGCCGGCGAACAGCGGCTGGGTCAGCGGCACCGCCGCCGAGACCTGGACCGTCGCCCATGGCCCCGCGCCTGCCGATTGCCGCAGCAACAGTGGCGTCTGGACCGAGGGCAGAGCGAAGCTCGCCTTGCGCGCGTCGGCGGCCAGCGGCCAGGATTTCAGGACCGATTGTTGCCCCAGGCTCAGGCTGGTCGTCCCCATGATCGCGCTCGCCGGATAGAGCCCGCCGAACTTCTTCGCCGCGATCGTGCCCCAGGCGTTGGCGGTGGTGGTGTCCCAGCGCCCGCGCTGCTGGCGCAGCGACACGCCGACCATCATCTTGGGCGCATCGTCATTCCAGCCCGGCCGGCCGAGCGTCGCGATCACTGCCTTGATCGCGCCCTCGTCGCCCGACGACATCAACCACCAGGGCGCATTCGACTGATCCGAGAGATCGAGCCGTGTCCCTTCATAGACCAATCGCGTGCGCAGCACGTTCTCGGCGGTCCCGCGCAGGGCGTTGGCATTGGCCAGCCCCGACACCTTGTCGAGCGCGACCATATAGTCGGACAGCATAGAGGTCGGCATTTCCTGCGGCGTGATGCCGATCTGGCCAAGCATCGCCGGCGTCGCCGCGCCGGCGCGGGCGAGCGCGTTGAACGCATTCAGCCGTTGCAGCCGAACATCGCCATAATCCTCATGCCGCAAGCGCCCGTCGAGCACGGCCTTCAGCCCCTCGACCATCCTGGTCTTGGCGGCATCGGGGATCGGCAGACCGGCGTCGCTGGTCAGTTCGAGGACATAGGAAGTCAGCGCTTCCGACCCCTTGAGCGAGGCCTGCGGCCAATAGCGCAGCAGGCCGTCGTCTGCCTGATAGGTCGGGATTTCCCCCGCGAGCTGGATCCAGCCGGCGGAATCGCCCAAGGCGACGATCCGGCTGAGCCGCTGCTCGAAGCAATCATAGGGATAGGCCGCCATGAAGCGGCGCACGCCCTCGAGCGGTGGCGCCAGGCTGTCGTCGAGCTTGATATCGACCACGCCGAAGCCGGGGAGCGCGCCCTTGGGTGGGGTGATCGCGATCGAGGTGTTGGGCCCGACCCGGGCGAGCGTCGCCGCCCAGACCTCGGTCGGCACCGCGGGCACGACGTCCTGGACGGTGGTCATCTTGTCGACCGCCTTGCCGTCCGACGACTTTGCGCTGACCGTCCATTTGAGCTGGCCGCCTTGCGCCGGCGCGGTCAGGTTCCAGGCGATCGGCGCGGCGCCGCCGGCCGGGATCGTCACCGTGATCGGATTGCCCTTGGCGATCCGCGGTTCGAGCGCGACATTCGCGGTCACCGTCATCGGCTTGTCGGAACCGTTCCTGAGCGTGAAGCCGGCGGCATATTGGTCGCCGGTACGGACCAGGCTGGGCAGGCCGGCATAGACCGACAGATCCTGCGCGGTGCGGATATCGGTGCTGCCGGTGCCGAACAATTGCGCGCCGTCGGTCGCGATCGCCACCAGCTTGAAGCTGGTCAGCGCATCGTTGAGCGGGACCGGCACCTGGGCGTGGCCATTGGCGTCGAGCGCCACGCGACCCTTCCACAGCAAGACCGGCTGGAAATTCTCGCGGTTCAACCCCGACAGATCGCCGCCGCCGCCACCACCGGCCTCGACCGCTTTCTTGCCGTAATGGCGCTTGCCCACCACCTGGGTCTGCGCGGTCGCGGTGAGCACCGACAAGGGCCGGTCGCCCATCATCGCGTCGAGCACATTCCAGCTGTCATTGGGCGCGAGCTGCAACAGCGCCTGGTCGACCGCGGCGAACGCGACGTCGGCGGTCCTGGCCGGCTTGCCGTCGGGACCCTTGACCGAGACGTCGACCGTGGCGGTATCGCGCGCGGCATAACGTTCCTTGTTGGCCTTGACCGTCACGCCCAATTGATGCGCTTCCCAGCCGACCTTCACCTTGGCGATGCCGAGGCGATAGCTCGGCTTGGCGAGGTCGACCAAGGCGGTCGGTTCCTGCGCCTCGCTCGGTGCGCTGGTGAAGCCCAGGGCCTTGCCGATCCCCTGGAACCAGCTCCACACGCCCGGCTGCGCGCGCCCACGCACCGCCATCACCGAGACGAACACGTCGGGCGCGTAGCTGCCCGGCATCTTGACCTCGACCACCGGATTGGCGCCGGACAATTTGGTCACGAAGCTCGACAACACGCCTTCGCGCTCGACCGTGACCAGAGCCTCCGCCTCACGGAACGGCATGCGAACCTGGAAGCGCGCGGTTTCACCGGCCTTGTAGCTCTGTTGCTCAGGAATGACGTCCATCCGGTCGCCATTGTCGCCGCCGAACCACCAATCGTCATCGCCCGCCAGCCATACCGAGCGCACCGCGCGCGAGACATTGCCATCGGCATCGCGCGTGGTCGCGACGATATAGACTTCGCCCGACACGCCGGGATCGATCGTGCATTTGGCGAGCCCGAGCTCGTCGGTGGTCGTGCTGCACGATCCGCCGAGCTTGGTCGTCTTCATCTGGTTGTCGTACGCGTAGAAGCCACCGATCAGCCGACGCCGCGCGGTCAGCACCTGACGGCTGTAGAGCGCGACGTTGATCGCCTGACCCTTCTTGGGCTTGTTGTCTGTGTCGAGCGCGACGAAGCTCAGGCGCAGATCGTCCTGCTTCATCAGCCAGCCGTCGGTCTTGGCGCCCAATTGCACCGCCGACGGGAAGATCGGGATGCGCTTCGACGCGGTCAGCACTTCGCCATTGGCGTCCTGGTAATCCATCTCGACCAGCATGTCGGTCGCCTGGTCGACCTGGGGCACGTCGACCGTGGTTCGCGTCGTGCCGTCGCCGCCCAGGGTCGCGGGCAGGGTCTGGGTCGGCGGCAGCGGCGCGCTTTCCTCCTCGCCATCGCCGTTGAGTGGCTTGGTGCCTTCCTGGACGTCGGTCCCGCCGAACGTATAGCCGTCATAGCCCTCGGGCGTGGCCGAGCGTCCGAAATAGCCGACCCGCATTTCGACCGGCAGGTTCGATGCGCCGCCGCCCGCCAGATAGCCGACGAACAGATCGAGCGGCAGCGACTTGGGTCGGATCGCCGCTTCCTTCGGACCCGTCACTGTCGCGCGCATTGTCGGCAGCTTGTATTCGTCGACCTTGAACGACTGATTGGTCGACAGCGTCTTGTCGCCGTCGATCACCGAAATGTCGTAATCGCCCATTGGCGCGCCCTGCGGCGCGGTCCATTCGGTTTCGCCGATGCCATTGGCGTCGATCGTCAGCGGCAAGTCGAAATTGGTGTCCGACCCGCGATGCGACAGCCTGAGCGTGCCCGAGAAGCCCGGCGCCAGCGCGAACCCGGCGCCGTCGGGCTGGCGCAGGATATGCTTCATGTGGATCGTCTCGCCCTGGCGGACCAGCGCGCGGTCGAACACGGTGTGGAACACGTCGCCCTGCGCCGAATAGCCATAAGGCAGGTCGAAATCGTACGGCCGGATGCCCTCGCCCCAATCGGTCAGGGTGAAGCTGAAATCGTCGCCGGCGCGCGCCGACACCATCAGCGGGTGGTTCTGATAATCGCTGTCGCAGCCGCCATAGGTTTCCGGCTGCGGCAGGCCCGCGGGGATGAACACCGCGCCCGATTTGTCGGTGGTGCCGTTGGCGAGCAATTGCCCGGTGCAGCTGTCGGTCACCGCGACCGCGGCATTGCCGACCGGCAGGCCGGTGTCGAGATTGGTCACCCAGGCCAGGCTCTTCTCGCGCCCCCATTTGAAATGGACCGCCATGTTGGTGACGAGCGCGGCGGTCGCGACGTAGCGCGGCGCCTTGCGGCCGAGCAACGCCTGGCCCAGCACCGGGCTGGCCAGCTCGACGACATAGAATCCGGGCTTGGTCAGCGGGATGCCGACCACTTCGAAATCCTTGCCCTTGCCGGGCAGGCCGATCTTCATCGACGCGCCGGCATTGGCGCCGGTCAGGATCGGGGTCGCCCCGGTATTCTGGATATGGCCGACGACCTCGTCACCCTTCTTGATATCCTCGATATTGGTGTCGTCGGCGGAGTTCACCGTGCGCAGCCATTCGGCGATCTTGCCGTCCGAACCCTCAACGCGGAGCGTCTGTCCGCCGATATTGAGGTTCTGGCCCTGTAGCGAGGGCTCGACATTGCGCACCGTGACCGGCAGCACGCCGCCTTCCTTGGCCTCCAGGATGCCGAACCCCGCGGCGAACTTCACCAGCGGCGGCGCCTGGTCGATGCGGATATCGAGCGGGAAGCGCTCGGCATTGGTCAGCGGCCGCCCGCTTTCGTCCTTCACGTCCGCCGGGATCGAGACCTTGGCGGTGGTCGCATAGGGCATCGGCGCGGCGAACTTGATGTCGCTGATCGTCGCCGATTTCTGCTCGTCCTTGTCGAATACCGGCGCGATTACCGTGCCGTCGGCGGTGGTGATCTTCACCTGTTTGGCGAGCGACATCGGGATCGGCGCGGTGAAGCGCAGATAGGCTTTCTCGACCGGGTTGCAGCCGGCCTGGGCATTGGTGCGGCTGCATTCGAAGCGCGCCGCGAACGGCTTGCGGACGGTGAAGTCGAAGCGCTGATCGGTGCCCGCGGGCTTGCCGCTCGCGCTGGCGATCTTGCCCGACCAGACCAAAGACATATCGTGCCCCGGCGGCAACGGCCGGCGGCAGCGGAGCGCGGTCACGCCTTCATAAGCCTTGGCGCGATCGGCCTCGCTCGCCGGCACCGTCGCGGGCAGACCGCCGCTCTCCAGGAAGCTCTGCACCGCGTAATTATTATCGGTGCCCATCTCGGCGATCAGCTTGCCCGCGGTGTCGGGCGGCAGCACGTCGACCGGGATCTTCTCGCCCAAACCGGCGACCGAGCAATAGGCATTGGCGCCGACCGATTGCGGCGTCGCCGGCAGATTGGCCGCGATCAGGAAGACCTGGCCCTCCTCGATCTCGTCGCTATTCTCGCCCGGCAGGATCGCCTTGGCCATCGGTCCGCCGGCATCGACCGTGTAAGTGTTGCTGTCGTTGAGCGCATAGCCCGACACGCTCTTGGTCCCGGCCTTGACCTTGAACTCGCACTTGGTGCCGCCCGGCAGCGGGTTTGCGAACTCCCACACGAACGTCTGCTGATCGGCCCAGCGCCCCTGGCCGCCGACCGCGCAGGTGACGTCGAAGGGCGCCGGCGCGCGCGGATCGCCCAACGCCACCATCGGCTGGCTGAACCGCGCGGTGAAACGCTCGATCGACCCATTGCCGACGCCAGGGGTCGCGACGGTGATGTGGGGGGAATTGTCGCCAAAGGCGAGCGCCGGTGACAGCGCCAGCGCAAGGACCGCGAGACGGGCCGCGAGCTTCATACATCCCCCTTCTATCGTGGCTTCGTTGAGCGGGAGGGAGGCTAGCGGAGGTGGGGGGGATGTCTAGTATGAAAGCGGCATTGGGGGTGATGGCGGCAATGCTCCGATGCCGGAGCGGCCGTCTATTTAGCCAGCCTGTGGCGCGTGCTAGCGGTGGAAAGCTGATCGGCAGCGCCTGGATTGAAGAGCTGGAAAATGGCCGTGCCGTGATGCATGCTGCACGCATGACCGCCCTGAATTCACGCGGATGAGACTATTCGCCAGCACGGCCATCGCTATCGCGCTTCTCACCGTTGCGCGCGCAAACGCCAGCCCTCCGTCGCCCGCTCCCACCCGCATCCAAAACCAGCGCGGCGCAATCATTAGTGTCGAGCCGCTCAACGTGATGGAGCTGGCCGACCTGCAGCGGATCAGCGCCGACTTCCCCGGCGGCATCACGGTGCAAGGTGGCGCGAGGTTGTTCCGCATTGTGTATTGGACCGTCCTGAAAGGACGGTCGACACGCGCGTCCGGGCTATTCGCGACGCCGCTCCCGACCACGCCGGCGAAGGGCATTTTGCTGTTTCTCCACGGCACCAACGCTACAAGGGCACTGGCACCATCCCAGCCCGGCCGGGTCGACGGCAACGAAGAGACCGCGGTCTTCGCCGGCAACGGCTTCATCGTCGCGCTTCCTGACTATCTCGGCCTCGGGGTCTCACGAGTCCCTCACCCCTACCTGATCGTTCAGCCGCAGATAGACGCCACCGTCGATTTGTTGCGCGCCATCTGGCAGGCTGAACCCAGCCTCCGGGCCCGTTCCTCGATCGACCTGTTCATGATGGGCTTCTCGGAGGGCGGGCAGGTAGTTGCCGGGGTCCATCGTGCGCTCGAACGGCAACCGCTCGCGGGCTACCGGCTGCGCGGCTCGGTGGGCATCGCCGGCCCATATGATCTCCGCGACACGTCGCTACCGAAGGCGGTTGAGAATAATTGTCGACTATGCGTCGGCTATCTGACCTGGGCGACGTATGCCTATGCCGCCTATTACGGCCATCCGCTCCGCGAAGCATTGCGGCCGCGCTACGTCGGGGTCGTTCCCGGCCTCTTTGACGGATCGCATACCGCTGAAGAGATCGGGGCCGCCCTGCCCGACGATCCCGCGGCGATGTTCCAACCAGACTTCTTGCGAGCCATGCGAACCGGAAGAGGCAACTGGTTCACGCAGGCCTTGGCACGAAACGAGACCTATGCTTGGACGCCGGTTGCGCCATTTCGGCTTTACTTCGGCGATCGCGACACTGACGTACCACCGGCGGCGGCCGGAATGTTCTTTGATTATGCGCACGCACGCGGCGGCAACATTTCTCTCCACTCGCTGTCAGGTGCCGACCACCAGGCCAGCAGCGCAATGGCTTATGCCCCCACACTAGCCTGGTTCAACGCGCTGGCTGAGCAGCGGTGAGCGAACGCCTATAAGGCGAGTCGAGCAGCCTGACGGTCGTGCGCCTAAGCTCGGGCGGCCGACGGGGCTACGGACAGCACCCCAAAACGGACATCTTCAAGCTCAAGGCGAGTGGCGGCTAGACCGGGTCGCCCGGCATGATGATGAGCATTTCGGTGACAGTTTACTAGACACACCGAATCTGACTTGGCCGAGCGTTTATGGCAGCGCGCCATCGTGAAGTTTCGGTCATTTAGTAAACTAGCACTGTAATCCCGGTGAAAGCGCCAGCGCCAGAACCGCGAAACGGGCCGCGAGCTTCATACATCCCCCTACTATCGTTGCTTTTTGCGAGCGGGAGGGAAGCTAGCGGAGGTGGGGGGAAGTCTAGTATGAAAGCGGCATCAGTCGAGCGCGGCTTCGCCGTTCGGCCGAGTGATCAGCCGGGCAGCACGCTGATTCCGGGTGTAAATCCATAGCCAGCTGAGAGCCACGCTCAGCCGCGCGCGCACGCCGACCAGAAAATAGATGTGCGCAATTCCCCAGAGCCACCACGCGACCGCGCCACGCAGCCTGACCCAGCCGAAATCGGCTACTGCCTTGCGCTTGCCGATCTGCGCCAGGCTGCCCTGGTGATGGTAGCGAAACGGCCCGGGCTCAGTCTTGCCGGTAAGCCGGCGCCGGATCGTCTCGCCGACGAATGCGCCTTCCTGCTTGGCGGCCGGCGCGATCCCCGGCACCGGCGAGCCGTCTGGCGCCTTGACCGAGACCGTATCGCCTATTGCGAAAATCTCCGGATGGCCGGGCACGCTGAGGTCGGGCTCCACGATGATCCGGCCGTTGCGGTCGGCCGCCACTCCCAGCCATTCGGCGGCAGGCGAGGCGCGCACGCCGGCAGCCCAGACGATCGTCCGAGCCTCCACACGGCGTTCGCCGAACGTGATCGCGCCCCGCTCGATCTGCGTCACCGGCGCGCCAAGGCAGACCTCGACGCCGAGCTTTTCCAGCGCGTTCTTGGCATAGATCGAAAGACCGTCGGGATAGCCGTTGAGCACCTTGGGCCCGGCTTCCACCAGCAGCACCCTGGTCCGATGCGTATCGACCGCGCGGAAGTCCCGCGGCAGCGTATCATGGGCAAGATCGGCGATCGTACCGGCGAGCTCGACGCCGGTGGGACCGGCACCGACGATCGCGAAGGTCAGCAAGGCCTGCTGCCGAACGGGATCGGTTTCGCGCTCCGCCTCCTCGAACGCCGCGAGAATACAGCCCCGGATGGCGGTGGCGTCCTCGATCGTCTTGAGGCCGGGTGCGAATTCTTCCCACTCGTCATGGCCGAAATAGCCATGCCGCGCGCCGGTCGCGAGGATCAGCGTGTCATAGGCGATCCAGTTACCGTCCGCGAGCTGCACGGCACGACCCGCCACATCCACATCCGTTACGGTAGCGAGGATGGTCGTGACGTCGCGTCGATCATGCAGCATCGATCGTATCGGCCATGCTATTTCGGATGGCGCCAGCGACGCCGTGGCGACCTGGTAGAGCAGTGGCTGGAACAGATGATGGTTGCGCTGATCGACGACAATGATGTCGACCGGTGCGCCTTTCAGGCATTTTACCGCCCATAGCCCGCCAAAGCCCGCCCCGACGATGACAACACGGTGCCGCCCCACCTCATGCGCACGAACAGTCATCGATCGCCTCCGCTTACCTCGATGTCCGATCACGGACCATGTAGCCTCAGCTATATAGGATGGCGGCAACGAGCAGCCCATTACCGGCGGCGTCATCCGGGGTTACGCCTGCCTCATGACCGGTTCGGATTAGATTGATGGCGCGCGCGACTGTTGCTCCGCCGCCGCACTCGCCGGCCGACACGTTCCCGTACCTCGCCGATCTCCCCTTTTGACGCACTGTCGTCACAATTCGCGGCCAGGGCGCAAATCCAAGTGGTGCCCAAACCAATAACCGGCGCCGCACAAAGGGATTATCATCATGAATTATAAGAATTTTGCCGCCATGCTTCTGGTCGGCACCGCCGCCATCGCGACAGCGCCGTTCGCCAGCGCGCAGACCGCCGCCACGCCGGCGGCGGACAGCCAGGCAGACAGCGCGAGCGACAATGGCGACATCATCGTCACCGCGCAGCGCCGCTCGGAAAGCACGATGAACGTGCCGGTGGCCGTGTCGACGATGGCTCCCGAAGCGCTGCATGACTTCCAGGCGGCCGGCGCCGACACGCTGCTGTCGCTGTCGGGCAAGGTGCCGGGGCTTTACGTCGAATCGACCACCGGCCGCATCTTCCCGCGCTTCTACATCCGCGGGCTCGGCAATATCGACTTCTACCTCGGCGCCTCGCAGCCGGTGTCGATCATCCAGGACGACGTGGTCAAGGAGCATGTCGTGCTCAAGTCGAACCCGGCGTTCGACATCGCGCAGGTCGAAGTGCTGAAGGGCCCGCAGGGCTCGCTGTTCGGCCGCAACACGACCGCCGGTATCGTCAAGTTCGACAGCGCGCAGCCGACCGCCACTTGGCAGGGCCAGGGCTCGCTCAGCTACGGCAGCTATAACAGCGTCAACGCCGATGTCGGCATCGGCGGCCCGCTGACCAAGGACGGCACGATCAGCTTCCGCCTGTCGGGCCTGTACCAGCGTCGCGACGACTGGATCAGCAACGTCTATACCGGCCCGTCGGACGACGGCACCGTGCCCGGCCACAACGTGATGGGCGGCTATGACGAGCGCGACGTGCGCCTGCAATTGCTGTTCAAGCCGAGCGACGCGCTGAGCGTCCGCCTGTCCGGCCATGTCCGCGATTACACCGGCACCGCCTCGATCTTCTATCGCGGCTCGATCATCCGCGGCACCAATGCCGTCCCGGCGTCGTTCGACCGCTCGGTCGTCTCCTACGACGAAGCGCAGAACAATCCGCAGGCGTACAAGAACCAGGGCGTGTCGCTAAAGGCCGATTACGATTTCGGCGGCGCCACGCTGACCTCGATCACCGCCTGGGAACATGCCTCGGGCTATAGCCGCGGCGACACCGATGGCGGTGCGGCGGCCAATTTCGGCGGCGTCACGCCGAACATCTGCGCTGCCGGGTGCGGCGAGTCGCAGGGCCGGTTGCGCGGTCTCGACCAGTGGACCGAGGAAGTCCGCCTCGCCAGCCCCAACACCGGCCGCTTCAAGTGGCAGGTCGGCGGGATCTATTTCGATGCGCGCGACAATACCGAGTTCGACCAGCGCTCGTTCTTCCTGACCAACAATTCGCTCGGCACGACGCCTAACCCGAAAAATTTCGTGCTGCTGCATAACATCAACACCAGCTGGGCGGCGTTCGGTCAGGCAAGCTACGACATCACCGAACAGCTCACGCTGAGCGGCGGCGTGCGCGTCACCAATGACACCAAGAGCACCAATTTGCTGCTCCACCCCAATTTCGCCAACCTGACCGTGCCGGCCACCGCGCCGACCTCGTCCTATGCGTGCGGGGCGGCGACCTATTGCCGGCTGTCCGACACCCAGCCCAGCTGGGACGTCAGCCTGCTCTGGCGCCCGGACCACGATGTGAGCTTCTATGCCCGCTACGCCCGCGGCTTCCGCGGTCCGACCGTGCAGGGTCGCTCGGCGGTGTTCAACTCGGCCTATTCGACCGCCAATTCGGAAAAGAACACCAGCTACGAGGCGGGCATCAAGACCGTCTTTGCCGACGATCGCGTTCATCTCAACGTCGCCGGCTTCTATTACACTATCGACAACATCCAGCTGAACGGCAACGACAGCAACGGAAACGGCGTGCTGTTCAACGGCAACAAGGGCAAGGGCTATGGCGTCGAGGCCGAGCTCGAGGCGCGGCCGACCAACAACTTCCGCGTCAATCTCGGCCTCAGCCTGCTGCACACCGAGATCAACGCGCCCAACGTCTATGCCCAGGTCGGTGCGGCGGGCGGCGTGATGTCGCAGACGGTGCTCAATCCGACGGTGCGGATCGGCAACAATTATTACGCCAACATCAACGGCAATCCGTTCCCGAACGCGCCGGACTATAACATCAACCTGAGCGCGCGGTACGATTTGCCGCTGGGCGGGGAGAGCAAGCTGTTCGTCGCCGGTGATTTCAACATCCAGGGCAAGACCAACTTCGTGCTCTATCGCTCGGTCGAATATAGCGCGGACGGCAATTACGAGCTGGGCGGCAAGGTCGGCTATGCCTGGGGCAAGTACGAACTGGCGGTATTCGCCCGCAACCTGACCAACACGAAGAACCTGATCGGCGCGATCGACACGTCGAACTATCGCGCGGGCGTCTACAACGATCCGCGCGTCGTCGGCGTGATGATCAGCGGCTCGTTCCGCTGAGGTAGGACCAGGCTCAAACAGGCTGCGGGCGGATAGTCCGCAGCCTGTAGGCTAGAGCGTCGCGCGGAAAAGTGGATACCGGTTTTCCGCAAAAAGCGACGCGACAACAAATACCTGGAGTGGAGTGACTGATTCGGAAATCAGGCACTCCGCTCTAAGGGCCTCGTCCTGGCCGGACACAAACGGTGCTGGTCGATCCGTTTTACGCGGACAAGCTCGCGGCTGCGATGCGGCCGACTTCGGCGAGCGCTGCCGTCGCGACCGGATCCATCGGCTCCACGAGCCGCGCGGGCTCGAAGTAAGCGGTAACGATCAGCGGTGTCCGAGCGGCGGGACCGCCAAATGCCAGATCGACATAAGTGTGCTTGGTGTTTCCAATGCCCGTGCCGGTCTTGTCGCCGGAGTCCCATCCGGTGGGGAAGCCCGATCGAATGCGGTCACGACCGGTTCTCACTTCTCTCATCCACGCCTTGAGCTTGGCGCGGCTGGCGCGGGAAAGCGTTTTGCCGTGTATCAATGCTGCTGTGGTAGCCGCCATCGCCGCGGGCGTCGTCGTATCGAGTTCGGTCCCTGGAGGCGTCTGGTTCAATTCGGGCTCGTAGCGGTCGAGGCGACTGACATCGTCTCCGATCGACCGCCAGAAGCGGGTCAGTTGCACCGGCCCGCCGAACCGG
Source organism: Sphingomonas mali NBRC 15500 (assembly GCF_001598415.1). Classification (GTDB taxonomy): domain Bacteria; phylum Pseudomonadota; class Alphaproteobacteria; order Sphingomonadales; family Sphingomonadaceae; genus Sphingomonas; species Sphingomonas mali. Next base: position 62,662 of record NZ_BCYX01000007.1, on the reverse strand, counting down.
CGCAGGAGGACATTGGCCGCCGTATTATCGCTGGTCACCAGGGTTGCCCGCGCCAGATCCTCGACGGCAAGGCCGGCATCGATCTTGGCTTCGGTGACCGGACTCACGCCCAGCATGTCGGCCTTGGTCCAATGCAACACCTCGGCAGGGTCGATCTCGCGGCGATCAGCCTTGGCGAGGATCATGGCGGCGAGCGACATTTTGAACGAGCTGCAATGGGCGAAGCGCTCGTTTTCCCGCCAGCCGAATCGCACACCGCGGACCGGATCGAGAACATAGGCGCCCAGCCGACCCTTTGCGCGCCGTTCCAACGCCCTGAGATCGGCGACCCTTGCGGCAATATCGGCTGCCGCCGGCCGGGACGCGCCAGTAAGTAAAAGGGCGGTGCCGCCAATCAACGCGGCTCGACGATCAAGCATCCTGCATTCTGTATGTCAGCGACGCGCCCGGCGAAAGCCCGGCCCGACGGGGTCAGCTGACCATGGAGGAGTGGATCGGCGGCTAGCCGCGCTTTCGAGCTGCGTCGAACCGACGCCTCCCCGCAGGCCGTGGACGTCAGCCTTTTTCACGTCTGGCCCCCGGAAACGTCGACCCGGGGAGTTGAGTCACTCGCTTCTCGCGCGCATGGCCCGCGCGTCGCCAGAAGCGGAAGGAAGGTCGAGGCATGAGGATCGGTGCAGGCAGCAGGACCATCGCGCTCGGCATCGCCCTCGCCGTGCTGGCTGGGGTATCGCTCGGCGGCTGCCGGCGAGCGGCGGCTTGGCACGCGACCGACGTATCGGGTGCGGCGCCGGCGCTGCAATTGTCGATGACGCGGACGCGGGACGGTAAGGCGGTGACCGCCGCCGATTACCGCGGCCAGGTGACCTTGCTCTATTTCGGCTACACCTATTGTCCCGATGTCTGTCCGCTGACGCTGAGCAATGTCGCGCGCGTGCTGAAACGATTGGGGCCATCGGCCGACCGCGTGCGAGTGTTGTTCGTCACCGTCGATCCGAACCGCGACAGCCCGGCGGTCCTCAACCAATATGCCGCGGCATTCGGCCGCGATGTCGATGCCTTGCGCGGCGACCCCGACCAGCTGGCGTCGCTCGCCCGGCGCTACCGCGTGGCCTATTCGGTCGATCCGCACGGCGCCGGCGGCGCGTATGAGGTCACACACAGTTCGGGCATCTATGTCTTCGATCGCGACGGCAAGGCGCGGCTGCTGATCAGCTCGCTGTCGACCGGCAAACCCGATATCGACGGCACGGCGAGCGATCTTCGCGCTCTACTAAGCTAAACGTCGCCGGATCGACCAGGACCTCAGCGACCGGTCCAGGGCGCCGCCATGACCTCCTGCCCCTCGGACTGGCGCTCCTCGTTCAAACGCAGCGCGTTGAGCACCAGGATCAACGCGACGACGCTCATCATCGCCGGCGGAATCCACACGATCAGCCCGCCGTAATTCTGGTCGTCGAGTGGACCGATCGACGGATAGAGCCGCCCGCACCATGTATAAAAGGCGTAGAGATCGCGCGTCGACAGCGCGATCACGGCGCCGATCGCGATCTGCGGGAACATGATCGCGACCGCGAGCAGCGCGCGAACCCCGAACGAGGTTCCCGCCTCGCTGCGGTCGCGGGGATCGAGGACCAGGCTCCAGAACAGCACGCCGTCGCCGACCATGGTCCAGTTCATCACCAGATAGAGATCGGGATCGATCATCGCGCGAAAATGCACGTCCGGGATGAGCCACAATGCGATCAGGCCGACGAACAGAAAGGCCGCGACGACCGGCTGGCGCGAGGCGGCCAGCAGCCGGCGAACCGGCTTCGTCTCGACCAGGCGGCTGACCGCGGGCGGCGCACCGGCAAGGATCGTCGCCCAAGGCCAGGCCAGCGCGATCAGGAACGGGCCGAGGTGATGCATGACGACATGCTGCAGCCGGTTGAGGAAGAACATGTGCTGGGCGAGATATTCGAGCCGCGTCTGCAGCACGGCATAGATGAGCGCCATGCCGAGCAGGAAGAGCGCGACTCGCCACCAGCCCGGCCGCCGCTCGGCCGGCGTCCTGCGCCAACCGCGGACATACCAGAGCAAGGGGAACGCGGTCGCGTAGAACCAGGAAAAGGAGAAGTCCCACGGCGCCCAGGAGGGCATGGCGGCGGCGTGGAAGGTGCTGAGCCACCACAGGATCGCGCTCGTCGCGACGATGATCGTCGCCGCAAGGCTCGGGCGGCCGCCGGACAGGACCGAACTCACGCGCGCCGAGGTCCAGGGCGATGTGAAGACTGGCATAACATCGGGGCGCGCGTTAACGCATCGCGATGAGCGATCCTAGTGCGGCGTTTTTCGTGGCGGGTGCGATCCCGCTGATCTTGATCGGCTTGACCTACGAAATGGGCGCCCGACGACGGGCGACGGTCGAACGACCGGTATCGACCTTGCGCCGCGCGATGTTCGTCACCGGCGTCGTCGCTTTCCTGCTGTCGATCGAATGGCCGTTCGCCGACTGGGCGCACGAACTGTTCTCGGTCCATCAGATCGGCATCCTGATCGCGCGCATCGTCTCGCCGATCCTGATCGTCGCGTCGCGGCCGGCGGGGTTGCTGATCGCCGGCTTGCCGCGGCCAGTCCGACGGCGCGTTCTCAAGCCGGGGCTGTCGCATCCGGTCGTGCGGCGAACCTGGTCGATCATCGCGATCCCGGCGGTTGCGCTGTCGCTCTATGTCGCGACGCTGTATTTCTGGGAAATCCCCGCGTTGCAGGCCGATGCCATCAGCGAGCCCGCCGCCGGGCTGGCGATGCATTTCAGCCTGCTGTTGATCGGATTACTGTTCTGGAGCCGCGTGTTCGAGCGGCGCCCCGCGCCGCATGCGCCAGCGCATGGCTGGCGGCTGATGATGATCCTGATCGCGGTGCTCAGCCAGGTCCTGCTCGGCGCCTATCTCACGGTGAAGAGCGAGATATTCTATCCCGCTTATGCGCCCGGTCAGCACCTCGCCGCGGTCCGCGCGATCATCGACGAACAGACCGGCGGGTTCCTGATCTGGGTGCCCAGCAGTTTCCTGTCGCTGGTGGCGCTGATCGTCGCGATCGACCGCTGGGGGCGCCACGAAACGAAGATGGACATAAAGCGCCGGCGATGGTCGCCGTCCAACTCGGCGATCCTGCTCTATCCGGAAACGGCCGCGGCGCTGCGCGCGATGGTCAAGACGAAGAATCGGCGCCTCGCGATCGGCATGATCGCATTCGTCGCCTTGGTCTTCTGCGCCGCTTTCGGCAGCGCGGTGACCAGCCACGACGTCAGCCGCGCCGAAAATTTGCGCGAATACCAACTGTCGAAGGGCTGAGCCCCTCAATAGAGCGGAGTGCCTGATTTCTGAATCAGGTACTCCGCTCTAGGTATTTGTTGTCGAGTCGCTTTTTGCGGAAAACCGGTACCCACTTTTCCGCGCGACGCTCTAGTCGGTCGACAGCGCCAGGAACCGTCGACGCGGCGCGGTCGAATAGGCCGGAAGCGTAGACCACCGTTCCGGTCGAGGGGCCTAACGCGTCCCTCCTGCCGATCCGTTCGTTTCCTGTTTCACCAGCGCAAGCTGTCGACCCTTGTCCGCGGCGCTAGAGCCGGTGGAGGTCGGTGATCGGGAGTCGGTGGCGAGCGCACGCGCCCGCCACCGTCGTCGACTTGCGATCAGAACCCGTAGGACAACCGCGCATAACCGAATTGACCCGGGATATCGTAGGTCGTCGGATCGAAGTTCGCGCTGTCGCACGTGGCGCAGACCGGCGGGTTCTTGTTAAACACGTTGTTCACGCCGATCGTCAGGCGCATGTCATGGTTCATCCAGGGCGGCGAATAGTAGAGTTGCACGTCTCCGTAGAAGGTCGCCGACATGACATGGCCGTTCCCTTCGGTCACCGCGCTGATGTAGCGCGCGGTGAACGATGCGCCGAAGGCGGGCGACGACCAGTCGATCGTGCTGTTCAGCTTGAAGCGTGGGAATGCCTGGTCCGTCGCCAGGCAGCGTTCGGTCCCGGCGCAGACCTGGACCGGTGCGGATGGCGGCGCGACATTGTACTTCAGCAGATAGGCGGCATTGGCCGACAACCCGATCGTCCCGCCGCGGACCTTGGGCGAGCGATAGATGAAGGTGGCGTCGAGCCCGTCGGTCTTGATCGCGTTGAGGTTGAGCAAGCCGGCGCTGATGCCCGCGATCGTGCCGCTGGGCGTGCGCTTGATCGCGGAACAGCTGACCGGGTCGGCGTTGAACGCGCAGCGCGCCAAGGTGAGCGACGCCGGCACCGAGTCGATCGCGTTCTTCAGGCTGATATTATAGTAATTGACCTCCAGGCTCAGCGCCGACGACCATGGTTTCGCCCAGGACGGGCTGTACACGCCGCCCGCGGTCCAGGTCTTGGCGGTCTCCGGCTTCAACGCCGCATTACCCTTGGAGAACACGCCGAGCTGTCCGCCGGTCGGGTCGGCATAGCTGCCATTGGCCGGCACGCCGTTGGCGATGCAATTCGCCCTGACCGTCGCATTGGTCTGGAACGATCCGCCGGCGCCGCTGGTGCAGGGGTCGTTGATCGTCGCGTCGCTGCGCGACAGGCCGGCATAGAGTTCGCCGATGCTGGGCGCGCGAAGGCTTTCGGCATAGCCGCCGCGGAACAGCAGGTCGGCGACGGGTTTCCACAGGCCCGAAGCGGTGAAGGTCGTGCTGCTGCCGAACGACGAATAGTCCGAATGGCGGACCGCACCGTCGAGTTCGAGCCGATGGAAGAACGGCGTGTTGGCGAGGATCGGCACGCGAAGCTCGCCATAGACTTCGTCGACATTGAAGCCGCCGCGCGCCGGGCTGGTCGGCACGTCGGCGCCGAGCCCCGCCACGATCACCGGATCGGGATCGTAGCTCGCTTTCTGGACGCGATGTTCGTAGCCGATCGCGATTCCGACCGGGCCGGCGGGCAGGTCGAACAGCTCGCCCGACAGATTGGCGGTGTAATCGTACAGCCGTTGCGAACTCTTGTCGCGTTCGTCGAACGTCACGTAGTTCAGCATCGCCGGAGTGATCGACCCCAGGCCGCCGAAGATGTTGAACGGCACGCAGTCCCCGGTGCAATTCGCGACGGGACCCAGTGCCTTGGCGAGCTTGGCGGCGTTGAGGTTGCCGGTGAACAGCTGATGGGCGTCATTCAGGCCGACCACGGCATTGGCGTCCCAATACCATTTCTTGGTGCCGAGGAAGAACGAGCCGTCGAGCGTGACGGTGCCCGAGAAAGTGTTGACGTCCTGGGTGAAGACGCGCTGGCCGCCTTCGACGAAGCGCCGCCGGATGGTCGAATAATTGGCCGGGGTGCCGTCCGCGCCCGAGGACAGGGTCACGCCGAACGGATTGTACGGGTTGGTGGCATCGACCGAGATCGTGTCGAGCAGATTGCCGTTCCCGGCGTCGGGCCCGATGAACAGCGGCAGGAACGCCGCCTCGGTGGTCGAATGGCGATGGTTATAGACCAATTTGACCCGCAGATTGACCGAGCTCGACAATTCCTGCTTGAAGTTGAAGAACCCGCCGATCCGCTCGTTCGGCGTGATCAAATAGTTATACGGCGCGAAATTGAACCGGTCGGCGAGCGTATAGTCCCGGAAATCGGTCGGATAGACCGGCTTGCGCCCGACCACCGGGGCGACCAGGGTCAGGCTCTGGCCAAGCACGTCGAACCGGCCATTGGGGATGGCGCTGCTGCAGCCGCTGGTCGGCACCGCGCACGAGGTGATGCCGGCGGTCGGGAATAGCGAGATGGCGCGGTTGGCGGTGCTCACCGCTTCCTGCTTGGTATAGGTCGCACCGAAGACCAGCGACGTGCCGGTCGATGGCGACTGGATGCCATAGCTCAGCTGGAGGTCGGTGGTATGGCCATCGCCTTCCCGATAGGTGCCGAATTGCGCTGATGCCTTGAGCCCTTTCTGCGCCTGGCGGGTGATGATGTTCACCACCCCGGCGACCGCGTCCGAGCCGTAGAGCGGCGACGCGCCGGACTGGAGCACTTCGACGCGCTCGATCATGTTGGTCGGGATTTCGTTGAGGTCGACCGAGGCCGGAATCCCGCCCGCGGCGGACCCGTTCACGAACCGCAATCCATCGACGAGCACGAGCGTGCGCTTGGCGCCAAGATAGCGCAAATCGATCTCGGCCGAGCCCGAACTGACGCCGGTGCCGTCGGGGGGACCGCCGATATTGCCGGCATTGTTGACCTTGGTGTTCAGCCCGCCGCCCGCGCTGGGCAGGCGCTGAAGCACGTCGGCAACCGAACTGAGTCCGGTCTTGGCCATTGCCGCTTCGTCAACGGTGACGACCGGCTTGTCGCTATCCAGCGGGCTACGGCGAATGCGCGATCCGGTGACGACGATTTCGTCGCCGGTGGCGGATGCTGCTGCTGCGGGGGTGGCGCCGGCGGTGTCCTGGGCGAATGCCGGCATTGCCGACAGACCAGCGATCAGCGCCAAGGTAGCCACCGAGGTGCGTTGTGTGATGCGTACGCGATTCATTGAGCCGTCTCCCTTTACGGCCCTCAAGCATCGCTCCCCTGTGACGGCAAAAGGGACCAAATCGGGACAAGGCGCAAGCACAAAAGCTTCAATCGCCGCCCAACCCACAACTCCTTTCGAAAGTGTGGTGGCAGAACAACGCCATTTTCGGTCGCCGTTGCGACGGTGATCTCCGACGGCGCGGACGAGCGCTGCAGGAACAGCGGCCGATACCGATCGCTTTCGCGGCCATAACGGCCGCTTACATTCGCGCCTGCTTAAGGCTAGATCGCTCGACCACGAACCGAGCGGCGGGCGCCCTTCCATGTCCATGATTTCGCGGAAATTACGTCGCAGTGGAAAGGGGCTGGCGGCGATCTTGTGCCTGCTGGCGCCATGGGCCGCCCAGGCGTCGCCCTGTCGCGTGATCGATGCCTATACGCCCGCCGATACGCTGTCGCATCGCACCACCGGCATGGCGTCGGCCGATCAGCTGGCGGCGTTCCGGCGAGACGTCGTCGCGCGATATCCGGGCCTTTATGCGCCACAGGTGCTCGATCTCTCGCCCGGTCAGGATATGGATACGCTCGTCCTCGCTTCCTTGGCCTCGGCGCGTGAAAGCCGGACGCGCGCCGCATTGATGGCCACGTTGCGCCACTTGGTCGACCGGACGCAGACGTCGTTCCGGAAACTCGACGGCTTTCGCTGCGACTTCCCGATCTATCTCACCGACAGCCTGGGCCAGTTCGATGGCGCCGGCCGTATCGTCGACGGACAGCGATCGCTGGTCCTGGGGGTGGATGCGCTCGACGGCGAGCAACGCCTCATCTCGCTTCCCGTCTTCATCGCTCACGAGATATTCCACCGGTACCATTTCATGGCCGGCGGCTTCAGCGACGACGATGCCGACCGCCAGCCGCTATGGCGCACGCTCTGGGCGGAAGGGCTCGCGACCTATGCCAGCCGCGCGCTGACCCGTGGCGCGACGATCGAGCAGGCGCTGATGCTGCCCGCCGACCTCTCGCAACGGGCCGCGCCCTTGCGGCAGACGATCGCCGCCGACCTGCTGGCGCATCTCGATCGGGCGGACCCGGATATCTACCGGACCTATTTCACCTACGGGAACAAGGCCGTGGCCGCGCGCGGCCTGCCCTGGCGATCGGGTTATTATATCGGCTATCTCATCGCCGCACAGCTCGCCCGGCGCCATACGCTCGGCCAACTCGCGCATATGCCGCCCCGTCAGGTCCACGCACTCATCCGCGACGCACTGCGCGAGATGGCGTCGCCGCGACCCTGACGGCGGCGGCATCACTGCCGCGATTGCGTCAATAGGCTGCCGACAGCGTCAGGAACCATTGCCGCGGCGCGATCGGATAGGCGGAATAGCTGTTGGTCGCCGATCCGATCGACAGGCTCGACACGCCCTTGCGGTCGGTCAGGTTGGTGACGTTGAGCGACACCTCCAATTTGCGCAGCGGCAGGATATTGTCCGGCACCTTGGCCGCGAGGCGCAGCGAGGTCAGGAAATAGGACGGCACGCTGGTGTCGTTGGTGAAGGTGGCGAAGCGACGGCCGACGAAATCGCCGATCACCTGGGCCTCGAACGGCCCGACCGACAAAGTGGCGACGGTCTTGTTCATCCATTTTGGCGTGCCGGGCAGCTGCTTGCCGCAGGTCGGGACGACGCCACCGGTCACCAGATAGCCGCCGATACAGGTCCCGGTGGCGGCGCCGATACCGGTCGCGGTGGACGAATAGTCGCTCTGATATTTCGACAGGTTGTACGACGTCGCATTGTAGAGCGAGAAAGTGCGGCCGACGCGGAAGGTGAAGGCGGCGTCGACGCCGTCGGTATGGACGTCGCCGACATTGACCAGGATCGAGGTGCCGCCGGTGATGCCGCTGCCGGCGATGCCGCCCGGATTGGTCGAGATCGCCAGCAAGCGGTTGTTGAACACCACGTGATAATAATTGACCTGAGCGTCGAAGCCGATGCCGTTGCCCAAGCCGCGGCTGGTGCGCAGGCCGCCTTCATAGGTCCAGCTGCTCTCGGGCTTGCCCTGGTCGGCGAAGGCGTCGAACGCCGCCTGGCTGCCGGTGAACCAGGGACCGCCACCGCCGGCCAGATAGGCCTGATACTGACGCAGATTCTTCTGGACGTTGAAATAGAGCTGCTCGTGGCCGTTGAAATTATAGTTCGCGCCGACCGCGGGCAGGAACCAGTTCTTCGTATCGATCCGGCCCTGAGGCAGACCGCCGGCCAGGCCCGACAGCGACCCCGCCTTGGGCTGGACCGGGAACCAGCCATTGGCCCATTGCGCGCTGGTCTTGAAGCCGGCGTTGACGAGCAGCTTGCTGGTCACTTGCCAGCTGTCCTGCAAATGGAGCTGCAGCTCGTTGATCCGCGCCTCGCCCTGATATTGGGTGAACAAGGGCGATTTGGCGTCGAGCGGGCGGATATAGGGCGTGCTCGCGGCCGGATTGTTGATGTCGACCGCGTACCAGCGGCGATATTGCGTCGTGCTGTTGCGTTCGAACCAGCCGCCGAACTCGATCTTGTGATTGCCCAGATCGAGGTTGAGCGCGGAGATAATGCCGCCGCGGTCGATGCGATATTCGGTGGTGCGGGTGATCAACCCCGAGCCGCCGGTCGCCGCGACCAGGGCGGCGCCGGCCGCCGCCGCCTGGGCGTCGGTCAGTCCGGTGCAGGCAGTTGGGCGCACGCCATTGGCGTTGCCGCCGAACCGGCAATTGGCGGGAAGGCTGGCATAAGCGGGGTCGAGATAGGGCTGCGCGGTGGTGATCGACTGGCCAAGCGGGCCGGCGACCACGCCCACGCCGTCATTATGGTGGAAATAGCCGGTGGTCGACCAGGTCACGCGGTCCGACAGATGCGCGTCGTAGCGCATGTAGAGCAGGTAATCGGTCCGCTGCGCGTCCGAATAATAATTGCGGTAATTGCTGCCTTGCGCCGCGGGCGAATTGCCCAGCGCGTTCAGATAGGACGTCCGGTAGGTGGCCAGGTCGGGATAGAAGAACGGCTTGGTATAGGGGGTATAGAGCTGGACCGGCGTCGCCGTGCCGCCAGCTGACGGCTTGAAGAAGGTGGTCGCGTCCTCGTTCGGCTGGGTCATGTCGTTATAGTCGAAATAGAGCGTCAGCTTGCCGGCCTTGCCGTCATTGACGAACTTGCCGTTCGCCTGCCAGCCGCCCTGGATGCCGTTGAAGTCCCAGGCGCGGGCATGCTGGCGCGCCGCCGAGACGTAAGCGGACGTATTGCCGTCGACGCCGAACGCGCCGGTATCGATCCGGACGAAGGTTCGCGACGTGTCGAAGCTGCCGAATGTCTGGCCGAGCTGGATACCGAATTTGTCGAGCGGCGCCGACGAATAGGTTTCGACCGTGCCGCCGAGATTGCTGTTCGACGCGGTGGCGAGATCGCCGGCGCCGGTCGACACGACGACGCGGCCGACATTCTCCGAGATGATCGCGCGCTGCGGCGCCAGGCCGTTATAATTGCCGTAGCTCTGGTCGCCCAGCGGCACGCCGTCCATCGTGTAGCCGAGCTGGTTGCTAGCAAAGCCGTGGATGAAGATCTGCGCGTTCTGCTCGTTATAGCCCCAGGGATCGGCGGTGATGTAGAGCACGCCGGGCAAGGTCTGGATCGCCTTGAGCGGCGAGACGCCGGGCAGGATCTTCTGCATCTCGGTCCCGGGAAGCTCGGTCGACGAACGCGTCGACCGGCCGGTGATCACGATCGTCGCCGCGGGGTCGAGCTGGGCATCGTCGGGCTGCGCACTGGCCGGATGGGCATCGCCGGGTTGCGTCGTGCCAGCATCCGCCATGGCGGTCTGCGCGGACGCCGCATCGGCGCAGAACAGCGCGCCGGCGAGCGCGAACAAGCTGGTAGTGGAACGGATCACGGCGGCCCCTTTATTGTGGACGTTGCTGCACTGCAGAACGAGGCGCCTGTGCCTCCGCATGATGCCATTTTCGCGTCGTTTCGGTTGCGATCGCATGACAGCGGCGAGGCCGACCGGCCGGCGCGGCGGGCGACGACTGGTCGCCGGTGCTGAGCGGGAGACGATGTTCACCACTATTCGGCCAGGCGCTGTCATCTAATTGGACAGTCGGCACCCGAAAACAAACGTCCGCTCGGCCCTAAGATGCCGTAATTTGCTATATTCTTCCGAATGAATTCCGATATGATCGGCCAGTGTTCAGCCTTCTTTTAACTACGGAATATGCGCCTTTCGCGGTCGCCTTCGTGGTAATGTTGGGCATTGGCATCATCGAAGGCGTGGGGCTGGGTCTGGGGCATCTCGACCTCGGGTCGCATTTGGATGCAGGCGGCGCCGAGGCTGGGCCGGGTCTGCTCGATTGGCTGGGGTTCGGGCGCGACTTGCCGATCCTGATCTGGCTGACCTCGCTGCTATGTTGCTTCAGTGTCGCTGGCGTCGCCATCCAGCAGATCGCCACGGTCGCGATCGGAAGCCCGCTACATTGGGGCATCGCGAGCGCTGCGGCGCTAGTGATCGCGGGCGTCGCAAATGCATTCGTCTCCGCCGGCCTGGCGCGAATCTTTCCGTCCTATGAGTCTTCCGTGATCAACGCCGAGGACCTGCTTCGGCACCGCGGGACGGTGCTGGAAGGCGCCGCCTCGCGCGGACATCCGGCGCGCGCGAAGGTCGTGGATCAGTTCGGCCAGGCGCATTACGTCATGGTCGAGCCGCATGACGACGCCGACGTGATCGCGCAGGGCGAAAGCGCCCTGTTGGTTGGCAAGCGGGGGGCGGTGTTCTTCGCCATTCCCGACGTCAGCACGCCGTTCCAGCCAATCTGAACGATTTGAAATTTGCAATTGGGGGAGGGTCTTTTGTCCGCATCGCTGCTGAACGTCCTGATTTATGCCGGTATCGCGCTCCTGGCGCTGGTCGTGATGGGGATCATCCTCACCCGCCTGTATCGCCGCGCCACGAAGGACATCGCGCTGATCCGCACCGGCTTTGGCGGCGAGAAGGTAGTGCTGAACGGCGGCATCATGGTGATCCCCGTGCTGCACGAATTGATGCAAGTCCGGCTGACCACCGTGAAGCTCGAGGTTTCGCGCCTCAACAAGGACGCGCTGATCACGCTCGACAAATTGCGCGTCGATGTCGTCGGGCTTTTCCACATCAAGGTGAAGCCCGATGCACAGTCGATCGCCGCCGCGGCGCAGACGCTCGGCGAATCGGTCAACAGTCCCGATGCGGTGAAGTCGCTGCTTGACGGCAAGCTGGTCTCGGCGCTGCGCTCGGTCGCGGCGACGATGACGATGGAGCATCTGCACGCCAACCGCGCCGACTTCATCCAGAAGGTCCAGGAAGCGCTGATGACCGATCTGGACATGAATGGCTTTCAGCTGGAATCGGTCAGCATCACCCATTTCGATCAGACCGCGTTCGAGCATTTCAACGAGAACAACGCGTTCGACGCCGAAGGCCTGACCGTGCTCACCCGCACGATCGAGGAGCGCAAGAAGATCCGCAACGATATCGTCGCGACCAACCGCGTCGAGATCGAGCAACGCAATCTCGATGCGAACAACCAATCGCTGGCGATCGCGCAGGAAGCCGAGCAGGCCCGCCTCACGCAGGAACAGACACTGGCCGCCCGCCGGGCAGAGCAAGCGACCGCGATCGCCACTGCCGAAGCCGAACAGACCCGGCTGGCCGAAATCGCCCGGATCAATGCCGAGCAGGCGCAGACGGTCGCGCAGACCGAGGCCGACAAGGTGATCCAGACGGCAACGATCGCCCGCGACGGGGCGGTGCAGACCGCGGCGATCGAGCGCGACCGCACTATCGAGATCGCGCGCATCACCACCGCGGTACAGACCGCGCAGAAGTCCGAGGAGGAATCGACGGCGACCGCCGCGGCCAACGAAGCACGCGCCTTGGCCGTGCGTGCCGAAGAAAGCGTCCAGACCGCAAAGGCGACGGAGATCGCCAATCGCAACAAGAATGTCGCGGTGATCGCGGCCACCCAGCGCGCGCAGGAAGAGGCGGTCCAGATCACCGTCGCCGCGACGGCCGAGAAGGAAGCCGCCGAATCCCGCGCTGCCGCTTTGCGCACCGAGGCCGAGGCCGAGGCCGATGCCGAAAAGGCGCGCGCCGAGGGTCGGGCGGCAGCGTTCGAGGTCGATGCCGCGGGCCAGACCGCGCTCAACGAAGCCACCAACGTGCTCAACGATTCGCAGACGGCCTTGCTGGTGCGCAAGGCGATGCTGGAGGCGCTGCCCGGGATCATCGCGGCGGCGAGCAAGCCGATGGAGCAGATCGACAAGATTTCGATCCTCGACGCACGCGGCCTGCACGGAGATTCGGGCGCCTCGGATGGTGCTGGCGGTCCCGGGAACCTTGCCGATTCCGCGGTTGCTGCGGCCATGCGCTATCGGGTCGGCGGCCCGCTGATCGACGGACTGATGGCGGAATTGGGGATGAGCGGGGGCAGCCTCAACGGCATGCTCTCGGGTGCGGCAGCCGCGCAGGGCGCGGTCGCGACCGACGATGAGGCGGAAGGCAGCAAGGAATAGGGTCGTCCGCCGCTATCCCCGCGGAATCCTCCCGTCACCCCAGCGAAAGAACATCGGGTTGAGCATGCCCCACATACTCAACCCGATGTTGGTCTCTGGCGGTGACGCGATGCCGCTTGAGATCCCGGCTTTCGCTGGGATGACGAGTTTTGGAAATGGATCGCTTTAAGAACAACGACTTATTTTGGTTCTCAACCTAGTCCTCGATGATCGTGTCGCTGCCCTCCTGCTTCATACGGGCGAGATTATCCTTCATCTCCTGGAGTCGCTCGGGGGGATGGCCGACCCAATCCTCGACCTCGCCGGTGATCCGTAGCGGATCGACCGAGCGGTAGGATGCGGTCATATTGCCGGGGAATCTCTGATCGGTCAGATTCGGATCGTCCTCGAACGGGCCGGTCGGCTCCACCACGAAGATGCGGCCCCGGCCTTCGCCCTTGGCGAGTTCCGCGCCCCAGGTGGCCGCTTCAAGCGTCGCGGTGAAATAGACGTGCTTCAGCCCGCGCTCGACGAAATTGCTTCCGAAGCCCGGTCCGATGAGGCTTCCGATGTCGAGTTCGGCCTTGGTGCCATGATAGAAGATGGTCCCGGGGGGAACGTCCTTGGCGTACACTAATGCCTCCTCAGGCTGCGTCGGCCGCAGCAAAATGGATCATCTGGTCGCTATATGCTTTCGCTGCTCGACTGAGTTGCTAAGTCGACCACAAGGTTCGCGCTTCCGCGGCGAAGAGATCCGGGTGCTCCTCCGGCCAGAACAATCGGCCACCGTCGACAAGACGCACGCCGCGCGACTTGGGCAGGGTGCGATCGAGCCACTTCGCCCATGTAAGCGGGAAAAGCGGGTCGGCCGTTCCCCACACCATCCGGGTTGGCGCGTTACAATGTTCGAGCAACGGCTTGATCGCCACAAGCGGATTGGGTTCGAATGCGGCCAGGTAGCGGTTCAGCTGGGTTCTTCTCAGAGGTGAGGCGATCAGCGGGCGGAAGCTGTATTCGATTGCCTCATCGCTGAAATTCGCGGGATCGACATAGGCACCGCCGCCGATGCCTTGCGGAGATCTCGCATAGGATCGATCCGTCAGGTGTCGCTCGATCTTCTTGTCGTACAGTCCGTCGCGAGCCTGCTGAATCGAGTTGCGCATTTGCGGCGGTGGACTGTTCTCGTGAACGTCGCAATCGGTCAGAATGACGGTGCGAATTCTGCGCGGATGCTGCGCCATGAGAAGCTGCGCAACGGTGCCTCCGCTATCGTTCGCGATCAGGTCGACGGCCGGGATGGAAAGCCGGTCGAGAAACGCCACGAGCATGTCGGCTTGTGCATGAGGGGAAAGATCCTGCTCCTCACCAACCTCCGAATAGCCTAGCCCCATCAGGTCCGGTGCGAGACATCGCCGCTGGCTTGCCAGGCGTTCCAGAGCGCCGCGCCATTGAAAGCCGCTGAGCGGGAAGCCGTGGATGAAGAGCGCGGCGGGACCGCGGCCGCGTTCGACGAAGGCGATGCGCCCGAATCGGGTGGAAACATAGCGTCGCGACGCGTGATACGCCGCCGCATCCAATCTGGTCGGCAAGCCCTTCTTGTTGCGGCCCGAGGCGCCTGGGGAGAACGCCAGGATTCCTGCCGCGAGCAACGACGATTGAACAAATTGCCTGCGATCCATCGCGCCATCCTTCGCGGTTGATCCGATCGGTTGATTACGTCGTTCGATTGAATCTCTGAGCCGCGCGGTTGGCTGCCGTCGCGCGCAAGGCCTTCACGACAGGACCTCGGCCGCAAACACCTTCTGGACGATCTGCCAGCGGCCGTTGAGGTGGAAGCAGGATAGCAAATCCGTCACTTCTCGAGGGGGAAGTCGCAGACGGAGCGTAAGCACCGCCAGGTCACCGGTAATGGCGATGGAAAGAATCTCGTCCCTGCGCATGCTGCCGGCATCACGCGGCGAGGGCATGCCGCGGACTAGGTCGAGCCATTTCGCTATGGGCGTAACAACCGCTCCGCCCTGATCGTCTCGCCGAGTGACGGAAGCGGATGGATCGAAGATCGTCGCGAATTTTTCCGCATCCATCGTGTACGCGGCTTCGAAATAGGCTTTTGCCAAGCCTATCAGCCCATCTACGTCTTGCGAATATGCCGCCTGCATCCGCTCCACTCCCCAAGGTCCTTGCCTCATGGTCGCCTTGACAGCCAATCAAACGGAGGAATATCCTCCGATTATGGAGGCGTCAAGGAGATCGGCGATAGGCCGGCCGCGGGTGCACGGTGCGGGCTGATGCGCAAAAGAACCGGCAGCGGCTGATCGATGTCGCCGTCGAGCTGGTTCTGGAGGTTGGCGGCGAGCCGGCGCGAGACGCTATCGCCCAACGCGCCGGTGTCGGCATCGGAACGCTCTACAGGCACTTCCCCGACCAACAGTCGCTACTTCACGCTGCCACGCGTCACGTGCTGGAAAAGAGCATCAGTGCCGGAGAAGTCCTGATCGGAACCGTTCCCGACGGTGCCGACGCGCTCCGCCAATATATGCACTTGGCGTTGGATAACGGCATTGGCGCGGTGAACATTCTCCACCCGCTTCTGGAGAAACCGGATTGGCCCGACCTCCGAGTTCGTGCGGCTCGGCTCATGAAATCCTTGGTCGGCCGCGCCGTGCGGGGAGGCGCCCTCCGCGATGATCTGTCCGAGCGGGACATCGTGTTCGGCTTGACGCGCTTCGCCCGGCCGTTGGCAGTGGGATTGCCGCCGGACGAGGAGCGATCGCTTGCTCATCGGCATCTCGATTTCTACCTCGACGGGCTGCGCGCACAGAGTCCTGGCCCGCAGAAGCCGCTCCTCCCGGACAGTCGTTAGGACCCGACTGCAAGCCTCCGCTTCGGCGGCTTCTTGGCAGAAAACGGTCCGGCCGCTCCCGGCCGAATAGTCGTCTCACGTTCGCCGTCGCCAACCGCCTTCCACCCGCCACAACCTGCGTCTAACGTAGCCCCGTGGACCTCTATCTCCCCATCGCCAACATGTCGGTCAACGCGGTGGTGATCGTCGCGCTCGGACTGTTCGTCGGGTTGTTGTCGGGGATGTTCGGGGTCGGCGGCGGGTTTCTGACCACGCCGTTGCTGATCATCTATGGCATCCCGCCCACCGTCGCCGCGGCCTCGTCGGCGAGCCAGGTGACCGGGGCGAGCGTCTCCGGCGTGTTCGCGCATCTGCAGCGACGCGGGGTCGATTTCCAGATGGGCGGCTTGATGGTCGCGGGCGGCTTCGTCGGCTCTGGAGTCGGCGCGTGGATCTTCCGCATCCTCCAGCGGACCGGGCAGATCGATACGGTGATCGCGGTCATCTATGTGCTGATGCTCGGCTGGATCGGGTCGACCATGGCCAGGGAATCGGTCCAGTACATTCTCGCCGCGCGCGGCGGAGCGCCACTGCCGGCGCGCAAGCGGCGCCACCATCCCTTGGTCGCGGCCCTCCCGCTCAGGATGCGTTTCTATCGCTCGGGGCTCTACATCTCGCCGCTCGCGCCGTTGCTGCTCGGGTTCGGGGTCGGCATCCTGACCATCCTGCTCGGCGTCGGCGGCGGCTTCATTCTGGTCCCGGCGATGATCTACCTGCTCGGCATGGCCACCCAGGTCGTGATCGGGACCAGCCTGTTCCAGACATTGTTCGTCACCGCCTGGGCGACGATGGTCCACGCCACAACAACCAAGGCGGTCGACATCGTGCTCGCGGTGCTGCTGCTGATCGGGTCGGTGACCGGCGCGCAGCTCGGCGCGCGCTTCGCGGCGCGAGTGAAGCCCGAATATCTCCGCCTGGCGCTTGCCGTGCTGGTCCTGCTGGTCGGCTTGCGCATCGCGATCGGGCTCGGCTGGCGGCCCGATGAAATCTATTCGGTTGAGCTATCTTGAGGAGCCGTGCCGCTCTCGCGTTGGTGAGCGCGCCGCTCCTGCTCGGCCAGTCCAAGCCGGTGTCGAAACCGGTACTGGTCCCCGACGTCTCGCAACGCCAGATCGAGATCGCCTATTCGTTCACGGGTGCGGACCTGTTGCTGTTCGGCGCGATCCTCTATCCCGGCGGGCGGCTGCCCGACGACGATGCGCCGACCGATATCGTCGTGGTGGTGAAGGGCCCGACCCAGTCGATCCTGGTGCGCGAAAAGGAAAAGATCGCCGGCATCTGGGTCAATGCCTCGCGGCTGCGCTATCGCTCGGCGCCGAGTTTCTACGGCATGGTGTCGTCGCGCCCGATCAATCAGGTGGTCGATGGCCGCACGCGCGCCATCTACGAACTCGGGCTCGACAGCCTGCAATTGTCCCCGGCATCGAGCGCGCCGCAGGACGAGCAGGACCGTTTCGCACGCGGGCTGGTCGACCTCAAGCGCCGGTCGGGTCTCTATTACGAGCAGCCCAACGCGGTCGAGATCAGCGACGGCGTGCTCTACCGTGCCCGCGTCAACATTCCGGCGCGCGTGCCGGTCGGCCGCTTCACCGCGGAGACCTTCCTGATCCGCGACCGCCACGTCCTGGCGGTCGCGACCAAGGATATCGACATCCGCAAATCGGGGTTCGAGCGGTTCGTCGCGCGGTCGGCGCAGCGCAGCTCGATCGCTTACGGGCTGGTCGCGGTCGCGCTGTCGGTGCTGTTCGGCTGGAGCGCCGGGTATATCGCGCGGCGGGTTTGATGGGTTTGGATCCCGAACATGCCGGGCTTCGTCACCCGGACTGGTCCCGGGGCCAATCTGCCGAGCCCTATTAGCCCTCTCCCGCAAGCGGGAGAGGGAAACGCGTGCTTTAATCTGGAATAAGTCCGACATGACGGCCAAGGCCGCGCCAGCAGCCCGTTAGCGATAGCAAACCCAATATTTACCCCTGACCTGCCATAGCGACTCGGAATGACCAGGGGATTCCGATGACCGAAATGCTGGGGGGTAGCGCATTCGCGCGGACGACGGCCGATGAGGCCGAAGCGCCGACCCCCGCCGCGAGCCTCGGTAGCGAGATCGGCGGATTGATCGAGATCGCCGGTTCGGGCGGCCAGGTGCTGTTCGATCCCGATGCCATTGCCAGCTATGCCGCCGATCCCGATCCCGTGCTGGCATCGGCCGGGTCGGTCGGCGCGCAGGTCAAGATCCGCGTCGGCGCCTGCTGGATGATCGCCAATATCCGGTCGCTACGCCTGGTCGAGGCCGGCGTCCTGGCACTGATCGACTTCCTCGGCGAAGGCGATGAGGAACGGCTGACCGGCAAGCTCTACAAATTCCGCCGCGGCGTCACGCGCTATCCCTCTCCGGGCGCGGCGGTGTTTCCGGTCTCGACCGCCGACCTCAAACAGATTTACGCCGCCGACGATCGCGCCAATATCGAGATCGGCACGGTCTATCCGACCAAGGACATCCGCGCCTCGCTCTATGTCGACGCGATGCTCGGCAAGCATTTCGCGCTACTCGGTTCGACCGGTACCGGTAAATCGACCAGCGCCGCGTTGATCCTGCACAAGATCTGCGAGCTCGCGCCGCAGGGCCATATCGTGATGGTCGATCCGCACGGCGAATATTCCGCCGCGTTCCAGACCACCGGCGCGATCTACGACGTGTCGAACCTGCAGATGCCGTATTGGCTGATGAATTTCGAGGAACATTGCGAAGTGTTCCTGACGACGTCCAACTCCGAACGTCAGATCGACGCCGACATCCTGGCCAAATGCCTGCTCGCCGCGCGCGCCAAGGGGCGGCTGGGGCAGGAGATCAGCAAGCTGACGGTCGACGCCCCGGTCCCCTATCTGCTCAGCGACCTGACCAATTTGATCCAGCTCGAAATGGGCAAGATGGATCGCGCCGGCGACACGGCCCCCTATCTGCGGATCAAGACCAAGATCGACGAGATCAAGGCCGATCCGCGCTACAGCTTCATGTTCTCCGGCATGCTCGTCGCCGACACGATGCAGGATTTCATCAGCCGCGTGTTCCGCCTGCCCGGCGACGGCAAGCCGATCTCGATCATCGACGTGTCGGGCGTGCCGAGCGAGATCACCTCGGTGGTGGTCGCCGTCCTGTCGCGCATGGTGTTCGACTTCGCGATCTGGTCGCGCAACGAAGCGCGGCGCCCGATCCTGCTCGTCTGCGAGGAAGCGCACCGCTATATCCCCAACGAGCGCAACGCCGACGGATCGTCGGTCGGCAAGATCCTCAGCCGTATCGCCAAGGAAGGCCGCAAATACGGCGTCAGCCTGGGCCTGATCACGCAACGTCCGTCGGATCTGGCGGAAGGCGTGCTGTCGCAATGCGGCACGATCATCGCGATGCGCCTCAACAACGATCGCGACCAGGCGTTCGTCCGCGCCGCGATGCCCGAAGGCGCGCGCGGCTTTCTCGACGCGATCCCGGCGCTTCGCAACCGCGAGTGCATCATTTGCGGCGAGGGCGTCGCCATCCCGATCCGCGTCGCCTTCGATGGGCTGGAAGCCAATAAGCGCCCGGCGTCGGACGATCCGACCTTCTCCACGTTGTGGCGCGAGACCGGCGGCGAGGATCAGATCATCGGCCGCACCATCCGCCGCTGGCGGTCGCAGGGGCGTTGATCGCCCGGGCTGCCTGGATCAATCGGCGCGTCGATTGACGTCGGCGCGACCGTAACGACACCTCCCCGGTGCAGGCCCGGATCCAGGATATGCCGGACTAAGTATCATCACCAATGGCAGCAACTTAGCCGAAGCGCGATCGGTTGCGTCATTGGCTTGATGCGGCTCGCCCGGCGCTTGCGCCTTCCCCGAGCAGTGCATCGCTTCGGATGCCGGCCGGGAAGGAGGAAGCGTGGCGCGATCTTCGCAAACGGCGGCGGAGACATCGGAATCCCATCGAGGGCGCCCAATCATCTATCGCGCCGAAGGGCTCACCAAGATCTACGGCGAAGGCGACAACGCCGTCCACGCGCTGCGTGGGGTCGACTTCGAGATCGCCGAAGGCGAGATGCTCGTGCTGCTCGGCCCGTCGGGGTCCGGCAAGTCGACGCTGGTCAACATTCTCGGCGGACTCGATCACGCCAGCGCCGGCAAGGTCTGGTTCTACGACCGTGACATCACCCTGTTCGACGACGCAGCCCTTACCGAATATCGGCGCCAGAACGTCGGCTTCGTCTTCCAGTTCTACAATCTCGTCGCGTCGCTCACCGCGCGCGAGAACGTCTCGCTCATCACCGAGATTTCCGACGCGCCGATGGACCCGGTCGAAGCGCTGGCGCTGGTCGGGCTGGATCATCGGCTGGATCATTTTCCCGCCCAGCTGTCGGGCGGCGAACAGCAACGCGTCGCCATCGCGCGCGCGATCGCCAAACGTCCCAAGGTGCTGCTGTGCGACGAGCCCACCGGCGCGCTCGACAGTCTCACCGGCACCCGCGTCCTGGCCGCGCTCGATCAGGTCAATCGGGAGCTCGGCACCACTACCTTCATCATCACGCACAATGCCGTGATTGCCGGCATGGCCGACGAAGTGATGCTGTTCGGCGACGGCCGAATCTCCGGCAGCCGACACAATGCGACGCGCGTGCCGCCGATGGAGCTGAGCTGGTGAGGCGGTTTCGGTCGACGCTGACGGTCAAGCTGTTCCGCGACCTGTGGCGGCTGCGCGCGCAATCGGTGGCGATCGCGCTGGTCATCGCGGCGGGCGTCGGCACGGTCGTGATGGCGGCGGGGCTGATCCGCTCGCTCGAAGCGACGCGTGCCGATTATTACGACCGCTACCGCTTCGCCGACGTGTTCGCGCCATTGGTCCGTGCGCCCGAAGCCGTGATGGCTCAGGTCCGGCGCATCCCGGGCGTGGCCGCCGCCGACAGCCGCGTCACCGCTTACGCGACGCTCGACGTCGCGCATGTCGCGGAGCCGGTATCGGCGCGTGTCCACTCGGTACCGCCGGCCGGCGGATCGGCGCTCAACCGCCTCGTCCTGCGCAGCGGCCGCTTTCCCGAGCCGGGCAGTCCCCGCGACGTGGTCGCGAGCGAGCCGTTCGCCAAGGCGGCGCGGCTGCGGCTGGGCGATCCGATCAAGGCGGTGATCTATGGCAAGCAGATCGGTCTCAGGCTGGTCGGCACGGTCCTGTCCCCCGAATATGTCTACGCGCTCGCCCCTGGCCAGATCGTGCCCGACAATGAAAGATACGGCATCTTGTGGATGGACCGCGAGCCGCTCGCGGCCGCGCTCGACCGCAAACAGGCATTCAACGACCTGATCGTCCGCACGACGCCCGGCACGGTGCCGGAGGACGTGGCGCGCAGGCTCGACGTTCTGCTGGCTTCCTATGGCGGCGTTGGCGCCTATACCCGCAAGCAGCAGATTTCGGACCGGTTCATCTCCAGCGAGATCGATCAACTCCGGACGATGGCCCTGGTGCTACCGCCGGTATTCCTGCTGGTCGCCGCCTTCCTGCTCAACATCGTCCTCGCCCGGCTGGTGGACACCGAGCGCGAGGTCATCGGGCTGCTCAAGGCGTTCGGGTTTCGCAACTTTTCGATCATGTCGCACTATGTCCAGCTGGCGTTGCTGCTGTCGCTCGGCGGTTTCGCCCTGGGCATCGTGCTTGGCATCTGGCTCGGCCGCGCGCTCGCCGGCGTCTATCAACACTTTTACACCTTTCCCTTCCTGACCTTCCGCGCCGGGCTCGACGTCCATCTGATCGCCGCAGCGTCGACGCTGGTGCCGGTCATGCTGGGGGCTGCGACCGCCGCCTGGCGCTCGGCACGCCTCACGCCGGCCGAGGCGATGCGCCCACCGGCGCCGCCCGATTATGCCGGGCGGCTGACCGGCAATCTTGCCCGCGCCCTCGGACCCGACGAACCATCCCGCATCATCCTGCGCGGGCTGCTGCGCCGCCCGGTTCGCAGTGGGCTGTCGGTCCTGGGGCTCGCCGCCGCGCTTGCCCTCTACATCGCGACCGAAAGCGCGCCGGCGAGTATCGAGCGGATGATCGGGCTCGGCTTCGGCGGCGCGAACCGCTCGGACCTGGTGGTGACGTTCGCCGAACCACGCGATGCCAACGCGCTGCACGAGCTCGAGCGCATTCCCGGCGTGCTTGCGGTCCAGCCGTTTCGCGCCACCGAGGCACGCTTTCGCGCTGGCCATCGCACGATGCGAGAGGGCCTGTCGGGCGTCGAGGCGGGGGGCGGCCTCGAGCGCGTGATCGATATCGAGGGCAACGCGCTTCCCCCGCCGCGGATGGGCGCGCTCGTCTCCGGCCGCATGGCGCAGACTCTCGGGGTAGGACGCGGCGACGTTATCGAGGTCCGCGTCACGGAGGGCGAACAACCACAGCTTAGCTTGCCGGTGGTCGGCGTGCTCGACAGCCCGTTCGGCGCGAGCGCGACGCTCGATCGCGCGGCGCTCAATCGGCTGATGCGCGAAGGCGACGTGCTGTCGGGCGCCTATCTGGCGGTCGATGCGCGCCAGCTGCCCCGCATTCGCGCACGGTTGAAGGAAAGCCCGATGGTCGCGGGAATCAGTTCGAGCGCCTCCGCGCTCCGCTCGATCCGCGCGACGATCCAGGAGAATATCGGAACGATGACGCTATTCTATGGCGGACTGGCCGTCCTGGTGGTGGCCGGCGTGGTCTATAATGGCGCGCGCATCAGCCTGTCCGAACAAGCGCGCGACTTGGCGTCGCTACGCGTGCTGGGGTTCCGGCGGCGCGAAGTGTCGTTCATCCTGCTCGGCGAACAGGCGCTGCTGGTGGTGCTATCGCTCCCCTTGGGCATGCTGGGCGGGATCGCGTTGTGGCGCTACCTCAGCAGCCGGTTCAACAGCGACCTGTTCACCATCCCCTTCGTGATCGACACGCGCGTGCTCGGTCAGGGAGTGCTCGTCGTCGCCGTTGCGGCGGTTGGCACCGCGTTCCTCATCAACCGTCGCGTCGATCGGCTCGATCTCGTGCGCGCACTCAAAACCAGGGAATGACGTGGCGAAGAAGCTCATCACCGGCCCTCGGCTGATCGTCGGACTTGTCGCTCTGGTGCTCGCCATCGCGATCGTCGTCGCAACGCGCACGCCGGCGGTCGAGGTCGAGATGGGACAGGTCACGCGCGGCCCCCTGTCGGTCACCGTCAGCGACCTCGCCGAAACCCGCGTCCGCGACCTCTACATGGTCTCGGCGCCGATCTCCGGAGAGATGCTACGCGTGCCGCTGAAGCCTGGCGCGCGCGTCATTGCCGGCAAGACGGTGCTCGCCCGTATCCAGCCCAGCGCGCCGGGGCCTCTCGACGCGCGCACCGTCGCACAGATTCAGGCCAATATCCGAACGCTTCAGGAGCAACAACAGGCGGCGCGGGCGCGGGTCGACGAAGCCAACTCGGCTCTGGCGCTGGCCGATCGCCAACTCGGACGCGTCACGACGCTGCAGCAGCGCGGGTTCGCCACGATGGCCGCGTTGGACGAGGCGCGCGCGGCGCGCGACCGCGCTCGCGCCGGCATGCGCTCGGCGATCGAGGCCGAACATGCTGCGCGCGAAAGTGTGGCAGCAGCCCGCGCCGGCCTGATCGCATCGGACACTACGGCGCGCGGCCGGGGCGTGGTCGATGTTCGCGCCCCGGTGTCCGGCTACGTCCTGAGCGTACCGCAGGAAAGCGAGCGTCCGATCGCGGCGGGCACGCCGCTGGTGGCGCTCGGCGACCCGCAACAGCTCGAGATGGTGACCGACCTGCTCTCGTCCGACGCTGTCCAGGTCCGGCCGGGTGCCGCCGTATCGATCGAGGATTGGGGCGGCACCGCACCGTTGAAGGGGCGCGTGCGCCTGGTCGAGCCCTTTGGCTTCGTGAAGATCTCCGCGCTCGGGGTCGAGGAACAGCGCGTCAACGTCGTCATCGACCTGGTCGGCTCGCCCGACGCCTGGACACGCCTCGGCCATGGTTTTCGCGCGACGGTGCGGATCGAAACCTGGTCCGCGCCGAACGCGGTGCGGGTCCCCGTGAGCGGGCTGTTCCGCAGCGGCAGCGACTGGCAGGTGTATCGAGTCGGCGCCGATGGCCGCGCCAGGGCCACGACGGTCGGCCTGGGACAGATGAACGACGAGTGGGCGCAAGTGCTGCGCGGCGTGGCGCCGGGCGATCGCGTGATCCTGTATCCGGGCGACAAGGTTGCCGACGGCGTCCGGGTCCGCACCCGGGAGGGAAATTGATAGGCGTGTGCCGGCGCGGCGGTCGGCGCCCGTTAGCGGTTCCGCCCGCCATGATCGCGATCGGGCAGGTGCCTATGGAGCGATAATCATCTATCCCACTGCCTTCGCCCGGGAGGCGTGGCGATTCCGCGCACTCTCAAACCCGGGCGCAGCCAAGCCGTCTCAGCTCGACTTGCGCGCCGTCCCGGGATGGACCGAGAGCAGTTCGGACACGTGCGACTTGAACGCGCGTAGCGCCGCACCGGTCAGCGCGGCAACGCTCGAGAAAGAGAAGCCGCGCGGATTGACTACCTGGCCGCTGCGATAGACCTCGAAATGCAGATGCGGTCCGGTCGACAGGCCCGAATTGCCGGAATAAGCGACGATCTGGCCGCGCTGGACATGCTGGCCGTTGCGCACCAGCACCCGGCTCAAATGGCCATAGCCGGTGCCGACCCCGCCACCCTGCGCACGAATGCCGACGAAGCTGCCATAGCCGCCCTTGTAGCCGGCCCAGTTCACCGTGCCGTCGAACACCGCATAGACTGGCGAACCATAAGCGCAGGCAATGTCGATGCCCTTATGCATCCGGTAATAGCCGAGGATCGGGTGCAGCCGCATGCCGAAGGACGAGCTGATCCGCCCCGCGACCGGCAAGCCCATGAAGCCCTGGCGCTCGGTCTGGCCACTGGCGTCGTACCAATCGCCATGGCCGTTGCCGTCATCCTCGTCGTCATCGGAGTTGCGGCTCCACTTGACCAACTGGACCTTGCGGCGGCCCATATCGAGTCCGGCGAACAGGATCTTGCCGAGTTCGACCTCGCCGGTCGCGGCGCGGCGCTGCGATAACATGACGTCCCAGGTATCGTCCGACGCGACATCGCCGCCGATCGAGATCCGCGTCGCGATCGCCTTGATGTAATCTGCGGCGACGGTCGAGGGCACGCCGGCGGCGCGCATCGACTTGTACAGGCTGGATCCGGCCAGGCCCTGGATGCGTAGCGGCGTGTCGTCGACCGCGATCGCCTGGCGATCCATCGTCAGGCCATTGGCGGTGCGCTTGATGGTCAGGCGGAAATCGAATGCCGGCTGGAAGCTCAATTGTTCGAGCGGACGCGGGTCGCTCTTCTTCGCGCGGCGGCCGAGCACGCCTTCGAACCGCGTTCCCGGGCGGATCTGGTCGAGTGGCAATGCCGCAGCGACGAGATCGGTCACGCGCGCGATATCGGTCTTGGCGGCGCCCGCCCGGCGCAACACCGCCGCCAGGCTGTCGCCGTCGCTCATCGCCGAAGCGAAGGCCTGGGTCGGACGATCGGGCGTTTCGGCGAGCGGCCGCACCAGATCGGTCGCCGCCATGCGCTGACCGGTATCGGCGCCGAAGGCGAGCGGCGCGATCGACTGCGCGCGGGCATTTTCCCATGCCTTGCCCTTGAGCGGCAAAGCGGACGCGGCGACCAGCGGCTGGCCGATGCCCGGCGACAGCGCCCAGCACGCGCCGATCAGCGCGGTGCAGGTGGCAAGCCCGCGGAACCAGTCGCGCGATCCGATCCGCGCGCCGAGATCGGGCGCCCAGTCAACCTGCGCCATCGTGGCGCGCAGCCGGTCGACGAAAGAGAGGTCGGTGGTGAGAATGAGGTCGCGGCCGGCCGAGCTGGGGGCAGCTCCCCCCGATTGCTCATAATGCTCATTGCGCAGAAACACGACGAAACGATCCCGATCCGTAATCGCCGATCCACCCCCGGCGCTGTCGAATCACTCTGCCGATGGGGTGTTAAAGTCAATTTAACCGCCCGCTCTTGCGCCGATCCGTGCGGCAAGCCGTGCAGAGCGAGGGACAAATCCCATTTGACGCGGAACTATTTCAAGTACCGATGAATCGGGGAACTTTTGACCGCGGTGACTTGCCTTAGGGGCGATTACTTACGGACTCGCAACAAGGGCGCGACTATCATGGCTCAGCCAAGTCATGCTTGCGTCGGTCGCCTGGCGCGACGATCTATAGGTCGTCATGCGTGCGTTCTCGTCCCCGGTCACCGCGGTGCTCGGCCCTACCAATACCGGCAAGACGCATCTCGCGATCGAGCGGATGTGCGGTCATTCGAGCGGGATGATCGGCTTCCCGCTGCGATTGCTCGCGCGCGAAGTCTATGACCGCGTCGTCAAGCTCAAGGGCGCCAAGCAGGTCGCGTTGATCACCGGCGAGGAACGGATCGTCCCACCCGACGCGCGCTGGTTCCTCTGCACCGCCGAGAGCATGCCGCTCCAGAGAGACCTGGCGTTCGTCGCGCTCGACGAGGCGCAACTCGGCGCCGATCCCGAACGCGGCCATGTCTTCAACGACCGCCTGTTGCGCGCGCGCGGGCGCGAGGAGACGATGATCCTGGGCTCCGAGACGCTGCGGCCGATGGTCAAGGCGCTGGTTCCCGACGCCGAGATCATCAATCGCCCGCGTTTCTCGACGCTTTCCTATGCCGGCGCGCGCAAGCTGTCGCGACTGCCCAAGCGCTCGGTGGTCGTCGCGTTCAGCGCCGAGGAAGTCTATGCCGTCGCCGAGATGATGCGGCGTCTGCGCGGTGGCGCGGCGGTGGTGATGGGCGCCTTGTCCCCTCGTACGCGCAACGCCCAGGTCGCGATGTTCCAGGCCGGCGAGGTCGATTATCTCGTCGCGACCGACGCGATCGGCATGGGCCTCAATATGGACGTCAACCATGTCGCCTTCGCCAGCCTGACCAAGTTCGACGGCTATCGCCAGCGCCGGCTGACGGTGAGCGAAATGGCGCAGATCGCCGGGCGCGCCGGGCGCCACCAGCGCGACGGGACGTTTGGCGCACTCACTGCGGATGGTCCAGGCGCGTTCACGCCCGAGGAAGTGCACGCGATCGAGCACCACCATTTCCCGCGGCTCGACTTCCTCTATTGGCGCGACGGCGAGCCCGATTACGACTCGGTCGACGCGCTGATCGCCAGCCTGGAAGCCAAACCCGACAATCGCGTGCTGCGCGCGGCGCCGGTCGCGACCGATCTCGCGGTGCTCAAGCGGCTGACCGAGGACGATGCCGTCCGCGACCGCGCGCGATCGCCGGCTCAGGTCGCGCGATTATGGGCGGCATGCGGCGTGCCCGACTTCCGCAAGCTCGGGGTCGATCCGCATGCGCGGCTGGTCGCCCGGCTCTACGACGATCTGAGCACGGGCAATGGCCATATCGCCGCGCCCTGGTTCGCCGATCAGGTCGCGCGGCTCGACGACGTCACTGGCGATGTCGAGACGATCGCCGGGCGGATCGCCGCGATCCGCACCTGGGCCTATATCGCGCATCGCGGCGACTGGCTGGCCGACCCGGCGCATTGGGCCGCGCGCACGGCAGCCGTCGAGGAACGCCTGTCCGACGCGCTCCACGCATCACTGACCCAGCGCTTCGTCGACAAGCGCACGACCGCATTGCTGCGCCAGATCGGCAAGGATGCCGGCGCGCTGCCGGTGGTGATCGGCGAAGAAGGCGAGGTGCTGGTAGAGGATCATGCGATCGGCACGCTCGAGGGGTTCCGCTTCACCGTCGCCGCCGACGCGCGCCATGCGGACAAAAGGCTGTTGCTCGCGGCGGCGGAGAAAAGGCTCGGCGCCGAGCTGGCGAAGCGTGGCCGCCAGCTGGCGGAATCGAGCGACGATGAGCTCGCTTTGTCCTTCCCCCGGATCGAGTGGCGCGGCGTCGGCGTGGCGGAATTGGCCGCCGGTCCCAATCTCGCCCAGCCGCGCGTCCTCCTGGATCGCGCGGTCGAGGCGCTCGATCCGGCGGTACGCAAAGCGGTGCAGGCTCGGCTCGACCGCTGGGTCGCAGCGCAGCTGGCGCGGCATTTGCCGGTATTCGGCACGCTCGATGCCTGCCTGCGCGATGCCGCCGCCGGCGCACCGCTGCGGGCGGTCGCGGGGGCGCTGCTCGACGCCGGCGGATTGTTGCCGCGCCGCGCGATCGGCGCGCAGGTCGAGGCGCTCGATCCGATCGCGCGCAAGAAATTGCACAAGATGGGGGTGACGATCGGTACGCTCGATCTATTCGCGCCTGCCTTGCTCAAGCCCGGTCCCGCACGCTGGCGGCGGATGCTGATGCGGCTCGGCGAGGGACCGCGCGACGGTGCTACGGTGCTGCCGCGCAACGCGCCCGGCGCCGATCTGC
This sequence comes from Sphingomonas mali NBRC 15500, assembly GCF_001598415.1. Taxonomy (GTDB): domain Bacteria; phylum Pseudomonadota; class Alphaproteobacteria; order Sphingomonadales; family Sphingomonadaceae; genus Sphingomonas; species Sphingomonas mali. The sequence goes on along the minus strand of NZ_BCYX01000007.1, from coordinate 34,288 downwards.
CCTTCGGCTTCCGCCCGCTCGGCCAGCAAGCGGTACGCATGGATATGGTGGAGCGCATCGCGCGCGCGGCGCACGATTCCCGAAAGGGACGCGCGCCGTTCGCGCCCGACGCCGCGCTCGCGACGTCGATGGGAATCCAGCCCGACACGCTGGCGCGGCTGATGGCCCAGCTCGGCTTTCGCGCCGCGCGGCCAGGCGACGACGGCAAGCCGCGCTGGATGTGGCAGGGCCTGACGCCCAACGCCAAGCCCAAGGCACCGCCCAGGGACAACGCCTTCGCCGCGCTCGCCGGGATGCTCGATGGCTGAGCATCCTTTCAGTAACGGCCCGACGATGCGCCTCGACAAGTTCCTGTGGTTCGCGCGGATCGTGAAGACGCGAAGCTTCGCGCAACGGCTTGCCGAGGAGGGACATCTGCGGATCGACGGTCGCCCGATCGATCGCGCCGCGGCACCGGTGCGCCTGGGCAATATCCTGACATTCGTCACGCATCGCGGCCACGTCCGCACCATCCGGATCGAAGCGCTGCCGATTCGGCGCGGCCCGCCTTCCGAGGCGCAGCGTTGCTATCAGGATCTCCAGGCGGGGGATGCTTGTTGACGACTGCGGCTCCGGCCCGCTCCCCCACCCGACCGCCCATCAAGATACGCTGTCTGGGCGGTCGGGTGGGGGAGTGGGCCGGAGCCGCGACACCAAAGCCGACAAGTTGAAAACGTCTCGCAGAAAGGCGCGATTGATTGACGGGCGCGGAACACGCGCATAGCACGGCCCAAATCGTACTCCTGGGGAGCCAGAAATGACCTACGTCGTGACCGACGCCTGCATCCGCTGCAAATATATGGACTGCGTCGAGGTGTGTCCGGTCGACTGTTTCTATGAAGGCGAGAACATGCTCGTCATCAATCCCAGCGAATGCATCGACTGCGGCGTGTGCGAACCCGAATGCCCGGCCGAGGCGATCCTGCCCGATACCGAGAGCGGCCTGGAAAAGTGGCTCGAACTCAACAACACGTTCAGCAGCCAATGGCCCAACGTCACGCGCAAGAACGACCAGACTCCCGCCGATGCCGACGAGCACAAGGGCGAAGAAGGCAAATACGACAAGTATTTCTCGCCCGAAGCCGGCCAGGGCGACTGAGCGCGCCAACAAAGTTGATCGAGATCAAAGCGGCCTCGCCCAGCAATGGGACGGGGCCGTACCCATTCTAGGTCGGGGCTCCGTCGTATGAAAACGACGCCGGGCTGGTAATTTTATTACGACTGTGTTAAATAGGTCAGGACGAGAGCCCCTTTCCGAGTCTCTCGTGTGGAGACACACACATCCAATCAAGCCCCTGCCGGCGCCATGTCCGGGCGTCGTGCGTTTATTCGGGCGACATTCCAGTGAAAGGTTGAAGTTACATGGCTGCCAAGGCGCTGTCCTTCGACGTCGGTGATTACGTTGTTTACCCCAAGCACGGTGTCGGCCGTGTCGTTGAACTTCTGAAACAAGAAATCGCCGGCATGACGCTGGAGCTTTACGTGCTCCGGTTCGAGAAAGAGCGCATGACGCTCCGCGTGCCGACCAACAAGGCCGAGAGTGTCGGCATGCGCAAGCTGTCCTCGGACAAGACGCTCCGCGAGGCGCTCGACACGCTCAAGGGCAAGCCCAAGGTCAAGCGGACCATGTGGTCGCGCCGCGCGCAGGAATATGAAGCGAAGATCAATTCGGGCGACCTGGTGTCGATCGCCGAAGTGGTCCGCGACCTGTTCCGTGCCGACGACCAGCCCGAGCAGAGCTATTCGGAGCGCCAGATCTTCGAGGCCGCCGCGTCCCGCCTCGCCCGCGAACTCGCGGCGATGGAAGAGACCGACGAAAAGGGTGCGCTCGAGAAGATCCTCGACATCCTGCGCAAGGCCGCGGCGATCCACAACAAGGACAAGGTTCCGGCTTAACGCCCGACCAAGTCGTTGACAAAAGAGGGCGGTCCTGCGGGGCCGCCCTTTTTCGTTGCGGCCCCGCCGATGGTGTGTTAACAAGACAACACACAATGGAGGATCCCATGAACCGCTACATGCTGCTCGCCTTGCTTCCGCTCGCCGCCTGTTCGGGCACGGCCCGGTCGGAAGGTACGCCTCCCAGCGGCACCGGCGGCAATCGCACGTTCGCCGTCAACGACTTCACCAGCGTCGATGCCGCTGGGCCCGACGATGTCGATGTCCGCGTCGGGTCGGGATTTTCGGTCCGCGCCGAGGGCGATCCCAAGATTCTCGACAAGCTCGAAATCGTGAAGGAAGGCGATACGCTGAAGGTACGCCGCAAGGAGCACAGCTTCAGCTGGGGCGGCGAGCGCAAGGGCGCCAAGGTCTTCATCACCATGCCGCGCATGACCGCCGCCAGCACTACCGGATCGGGCGACATGGCGGTCGACCATATCGATGGCGAGAAGTTCGAGGCCAGCGCGACAGGGTCGGGCGACCTCACCGTCGGATCGCTCAACGTCCAGGCGGTCGAGCTGTCGGTCACCGGGTCGGGCAGCCTCGGCACCGCCGGCAGCGCCAGGACCGGGTCCTTCTCGGTCACCGGATCGGGCGACATCACCGCACCCAAGCTCTCGCTCGGCCAAGCCAGCGTCAACGTCATGGGATCGGGCGGAGTCACCGCGGCGGTGAACGGTACGGCCAGCGTCAATGTCATGGGATCGGGCGACGTCACCCTGACCGGTGGCGCCAAATGCACCACCTCCAAGATGGGATCGGGCGACGTCAGCTGCAGCTAGGTTTTTCAGCTTCGCTGTCACGGTGCCGGCCCGCTCCCCCGCCCGGCCTCCCATAGAATACCCTGATTGGGAGGCCGGGTGGGGGAGCGGGCCGGTGCCGCAACCGTTTCAGCTTGCTGAAACTAAATAGCGCAGCTTGCATAAGGCGGCGGGGCGGTGCGATGCTCGCATCCATGCTCCGCCGCTCCCTCGTCCTCGCGCTGATCGCGCTCGCTGTGCCGGCGCAGGCCGCCGACCGCAGCTATGTCGTCACCAATTTCGACCGCGTCCGCGTGGACGGCCCCTATTCGGTGCAGGTCGAGGTCGGCACTGGCGGCGCCGCCGCCAGCGCGTCGGGCGACGACCGGGCGCTCGGCGACCTCGATATCTCGGTCAACGGCAGCACGCTGACGGTCCGCAAAGGCAGCCAGGGCTGGGGCGAGCGAGGCAAAGCGAGCGGCCCGCCGCCGGTGATCACCCTGCGCACGCCGGCGGTGCGCGGCGCGGCCGTGGTCGGGGGCGGTAAGCTGGCGCTCGCCGGCACGCTCCGTACGACGCGGTTCGACGTGCAGGTTACCGGTTCTGGGACGATCGACGCGCGCGGCGTCGATGCCGACGACGTCGTGGTCACCGTGATCGGCAACGGCAATGTCGCGCTCGCCGGGCGCACCGCCCGGGCGCGGTTCTCGACCAATGGCGGCGGCTCGATCGCCGCGACGGCGCTCGACGCGGGCGAGATCGTCGTCATCCTCGAAGGCGCGGGCGAAACGCGGGCAAGCGCACGCTATTTAGCCGACCTGACCAACAAGGGGCTGGGCCTGATCGCGGTCACCGGCAATCCGAAATGCACCGTGCGCGGTCAATCGGTCGGGCCGATCGAATGCGGCACCGGGACGCAGCCTTAGGATTTCCTTCTACAGCAATCCCAGTTCCGCGAGTTTGCCGATCATGTCGGCCGGCAGTTCACCAACCCCTTCGCCACCTGCGCCCAGATCGCGCGGCGCGCTCGCGTCTTCGAGATAGCGCCAGCCTTGGTGCGCGCGCTTGGGCCGCGCTTCGACCAGGACCAGGCGCGGATCGAGCCTGATCGCGGTGCGCCCGCCCGGCAGCTCGCCGAACCCGACGATCGGCGACCGTGCGACGAGCTGGTGCTTGAGGATCCAGAACAGCGACCCCTGCCCGGCAATCTCTTCCCAGCGCTTGGGCAGATAGCGCGTACCGAGTTCGTAGGGCGGATCGCCCTCGCGCGCCGCCCAGCGCGCGACGAACGCCTCCAGGCTCGCCACGCCGAACGCGACCTTGGTCAGATGAAGCGGCATCCAGCCGATCTGGGCTACCGGCCCAGGCCCCACAAGAAGGCAAGGCCGAGGAAAGAGAAAAAGCCCATGCAATCGGTGAACATCGTCACGAATACCGAGGACGAGATCGCCGGGTCGATCCGGAAGCGGTCGAGCGTCACCGGCACGAACACCCCGGCCAGGCCGGCAACCATATTGTTGATCAGGATCGCCAGCCCGAACACCGCCGCCAGATCGCCTCTCCCGAAGATGAAATAGGTGCCGATCCCGATCAGCACGCCGAGCGCCGCGCCGTTCGACACGGCGATGCGGAATTCGCGCCAGATCATGCGCGCGGTGTTCGAATCGGTCAGCTGGTTGGTCGCGATCGCGCGCACCACCACCGCCAGAGTCTGCGTGCCGGCATTGCCGCCCATGCCGGAGACGATCCCCATCAGCGCCGACAGCACCGCGAACTTGGCGATCTCGGTATCGAACAGGCTGACCACCCAGGCCGCGAGCATCGCCGTCGGCAGGTTGATCAGCAGCCACATCAGCCGGGTCCGGACCGTCATCACGATTGGCTCGTTGATGTCGCCATCGCCGGCGCCGGCCAGGCGCAGCGTGTCCTCGCCCGCTTCTTCCTGGATGATGTGGACGACGTCGTCGACCGTGATCATGCCGACCAGACGCCCCGCGGCATCAACCACCGCGGCCGAGATCAGCGCGTATTTCTGGAAGCGCAGCGCGACTTCTTCCTGGTCCATGTCGACCGGGATCAACGTCTGTTCGCGCTTCATCACATCGGCGATCGCGACCGAGCGCGGCGCGCGCAGGATCCACGACAGCGAGCAGGTGCCGATCGGCTTGTGCCCGGGATCGACCACGAAGATTTCCCAGAAATCGGTGGTCAGTTCGTCCTGGCTGCGCAGATAATCGATCGCGTCGCCAACCGTCCAATGTTCGGGCACCGCGATCAGCTCGCGCTGCATCAGGCGACCGGCCGATTCCTCGGGATAGGACAAAGCCTCCTCGATCGCGGCGCGATCGTCGGGGTCGAGCGCGCGGAGCACTTCGCGCTGATCCGCCGGCTCCATGTCCTCGATGATCGCGACCGCGTCGTCGGTATCGAGTTCCGACGCGATCTCCGCGACTTCCTGCGGCTCGAGACTGTCGATCAGGTCCTCGCGGACATAATCGTTCATCTCGGCGAACACATCGGCATCGAGCAGGTCGGTCAGCGCCTTGGCGAGCGGTCCGCGATCCTCGTGCGGCGCCAGCTCGAACAGATCGGCGATGTCGGCGGGGTGGAGCGGCTCGACCAGCGCGTGCGCCGCGTCATTGTCGCCGGCCTCGACCGCGTCGAGCACCGCACGCACGAATTCGGGCTTCAGCCGGTCGTCCTCGTCCAGCTGATCCGCGACGTTATCGAGTTCGGTGGCGCCGTCCGTGGGCGCCAGATCGGTCTCGCTCATCGTCTGACCTTTTTTCGGGCACCGGCATATCCATATCGGGGGCCGTACGCGGTTTCCGCGCGGTTTGCCAGCACTCACCGAGCAGTTTAGGGCAGGCGCAAATTCCCCGATTCATGGAGCAAAATGATGGCCGACACCCCCGAAACATTGACCCTGACGCTGGATGGCGGCGATGTCGTCATCAAGCTGCGCCCGGATCTCGCGCCCCAGCATGTCGACCGCATCGCCGAGCTGGCCAATGAAGGCTTTTACGACGGCGTCGTGTTCCATCGCGTGATCCCCGGCTTCATGGCGCAGGGCGGCGATCCGACCGGCACCGGCATGCACGGATCGGACAAGCCGAACCTTCCGGCCGAATTCTCGCGCGAGCCGCATGTCCGCGGCGTTGCGTCGATGGCGCGGACGATGGATCCCAATTCGGCCAACAGCCAGTTCTTCATCTGCTTCGACGACGCGCGCTTCCTCGACGGCCAGTACACCGTATGGGGTGAAGTCACCGAGGGCATGGAGCATATCGATGCGCTGCCCAAGGGCGAGCCGCCGGCGAACCCGGGCAAGATCCTGAAGGCGCGGGCGGAGTAAGGACTTCGCGACTCCCCTCCCTGCAAGGGAGGGGATCAAGGGGTGGGTTGAGCGTCGAGCGAGGCTCGATGCCTCGCTCGACGCTGTTGTGGCGATCGGTAGACGAGTCTTCTGAGCGCGCAGACGCGCGCACCCACCCCCTAACCCCCTCCCTTGCAGGGAGGGGAGCTTGAGAACTGAGACGCCTTGGGGCGCAGCGCTCCGCGGGCGTCGCGCCCGCTACGGCCCTACGCCTTCAACACCTCGACCAGCCAGTCGTGGAACCATTTGACCTGGCGCAGCTGCATCGCGCGCGGGCGGCAGACGAACCAGTAACTGTACGGGCTGGCCACCTCGATATCGAACAATTTGACCAGCCGCGGGTCGTGCGCCTCGTCGAAATGGCTTTCGTGCATGAAGGCGATGCCCAGGCCCTGCGCCGCCGCCTCGAGCATCAGCGCGCCCGAATCGAAATGGTCGATCGCCAGCGGCTCGAGTTCGTCGAGCCCCGCCGCGTGGCGCCAGGCGCTGAACGTGTCGGGCATGTCGCGGTGGATCAGCGCGGTCAGCTTCTCGATCTGTTCGGGGCGCGTGACCGGATCGGGCCCTTCGAGCAGCGTCCGCGCGCCGATCACATAGACGTTATTGGTGTCGAGCCGCTTGGCATAGAGGCTGGGGTCGGGATCGCGCGCCAGCGCGATCGCGGCATCGAGCCCGTCGCCGACCCGCGCCATATTGTGCCCGGCCGTATCGATATCGAGATGGATCTGCGGGTAGCGCGCCCGCAGGTCGCCAAGGTGGGGAAAGATGCGTTGCGACGCGAACAGCGGCAACACACCCAGCCGCAGGCGCAACACCTCGACCCCGCTGGTCATATATTCGACCGCGTCGGTCAGCCGGTCGAGCACCGGCGCGATCTGTTGCAGCAGCCGTTCGCCGTCACTGTTGAGCGCCACCGCCTGATGCCGGCGTTCGAACAGGGGCTTGCCGATGAACCGTTCGAGCGCCTGGATTCGGCGGCTGAGCGCCGGCGCGGAGAGAGCGAGTTCCTGCGCGGCGGCCTTGACCGACCCGGTGCGGGCGACCTGAATGAAGGCCTCGATCGCGGTCAGCGGTGGCAAACGCCGCATGATTGTTCCTTCTTTTAGCGCGGCTGATTGTGCGTCGCGTCACATACCGATGCTTGGAACGCTATCATCCCCTCTCCTTGAAAATAAAGGGTCGATTGCGAAAAATGCATGTTAGCGATCTCACTTCGCACTTGCACAATAATCTGCTGCACTGCACATAGAGCGGGCCTTTCAGGCATCCTCTCCTAAAAACTTTCCCGGCCGGGCCCCTTGGGTCCGGCCTTTTTTTGTCTCGATTCGGGGCCGCCTGATAGCCGCCCTCTCGCGCTTCGGGAACCGGGTCACTATCTCACGCGCTCTCGATTCTTCCGCTCGCGAAACAAGGTGACCCTATGGCAGACGGCGACGATGCCCCCCAACGCAAGCTCCAGGTTGCCAATGCGCGACCCGAGGATAGTGGTCGCGGACTGGCACACATTCCACGCGCGCTGATGGCGCAATTGGGCATCGGCGAAGGCGACATCATCGAGATCGTCGGCAAGTCGACCACCCCGGCGCGCGCGGTCGCGCCCTATCCCGAGGATGAGGGACTCGAACTGATTCGCATCGACGGCCTGCAACGCGCCAATGCCGGCGCCGGGTCGGGCGATTATGTCGATGTGCGCAAGGCCGAGGCCAAGCCCGCGACCCGCGTCGTCTTCGCGCCCGCGCAGCAGAATCTGCGCCTGCAGGGATCGACCGGCGCGCTCAAGCGCACCTTTTTCGGCCGCCCGCTCTGCGCCGGCGACGTCGTCGCCACCGCCGGGCAGCAGCGGATCGACCCCGACGGCGTCCCGCCCAATGTCGCGCAATATCTCCGCGCGCCGGCCTATGCGTTGCAGGAAATCCGCCTCGCGGTGATCTCGACCGTGCCCAAGGGGGTGGTGCTGGTCGACGAAAATACCGAGATCGAGCTGCGCCCCGAATATGAAGAGCCCAAGGACGCGCGGCGCGCCGACGTCACTTATGACGATATCGGCGGCATGGCCGATACGATCGACCAGTTGCGCGAGATGGTCGAATTGCCGCTGCGCTATCCCGAACTGTTCCAGCGGCTGGGCGTCGAGCCGCCCAAGGGCGTGCTGCTCCATGGCCCGCCCGGCACCGGCAAGACGCGCCTGGCGCGCGCGGTCGCCAATGAGAGCGACGCGCAATTCTTCCTGATCAACGGGCCCGAGATCATGGGCTCGGCCTATGGCGAATCCGAATCGAAACTGCGCCAGGTGTTCGAGGAAGCGGCCAAGAACGCGCCGTCGATCGTGTTCATCGACGAGATCGATTCGATCGCGCCCAAGCGCGGTAATGTCTCGGGTGAGGCCGAAAAGCGCCTGGTCGCGCAGTTGCTGACCTTGATGGACGGGCTGGAAGCGCGCGCCAATCTGGTGGTGATCGCGGCGACCAACCGGCCCGAGGCCGTCGACGAGGCGTTGCGGCGTCCTGGCCGGTTCGACCGCGAGATCGTCGTCGGCGTTCCCGACGAGCGTGGCCGCCGCGAGATATTGGGCATCCATACGCGCGGCATGCCATTGGGCGACCATGTCGATCTCGACGAGCTGGCCCGCACGACCTACGGTTTCGTCGGCGCCGATCTCGCCGCGCTCGCGCGCGAAGCCGCGATCGAGGCAGTGCGGCGGATCATGCCGCGGCTCAATCTCGAGGACCGCACCATCCCGGCCGACGTGCTCGAGACGCTGGCGGTCACCCGTGAGGATTTCCTCGGCGCGTTGAAGCGCGTCCAGCCCTCGGCGATGCGCGAAGTGATGGTCGAGGCGCCGCGTGTCCGTTGGGACGATGTCGGCGGGCTCGACGACGCGCAGATGCGATTGAAGGAAGGCGTGGAGCTCCCGCTCAAGGACCCCGACGCGTTCCGCCGGCTCGGCATCCGTCCGGCCAAGGGATTCCTGCTCTACGGCCCGCCCGGCACCGGCAAGACCCTGCTCGCCAAGGCGGTCGCGCGCGAGGCGGAGGCGAACTTCATCTCGACCAAATCGTCCGACCTGCTCAGCAAATGGTATGGCGAGAGCGAGCAGCAGATCGCCAAATTGTTCGCCCGCGCCCGCCAGGTCGCGCCGACGGTGATCTTTATCGACGAGCTGGACAGCCTGGTCCCCGCGCGCGGGGGCGGCCTGGGCGAGCCGCAAGTCACCGAGCGCGTGGTCAACACGATCCTGGCCGAGATGGACGGACTCGAGGAATTGCAGTCGGTCGTCGTGATCGGGGCGACCAACCGCCCCAATCTGATCGACCCGGCGCTGCTGCGTCCGGGCCGGTTCGACGAGTTGATCTATGTCGGCGTTCCCGACGAGAAGGGCCGCCGACGCATCCTGGCGATCCAGACGCAGAAGATGCCGCTGGGCGACGATGTCGATCTCGATCGCATCGCGGCGCGGACCGACCGCTATACCGGCGCCGATCTCGAGGACCTGACCCGGCGCGCGGGCTTGGTCGCGCTGCGCAAGAATATCGACGTCAAGCAGGTGACTATGAGTGATTTCGAGGACGCTCTGGTCGATTCGCGCGCGTCGGTGACCGCGGAGATGGAACGCGACTACGAACAGATCGCCGCGACGATCAAGCAGGATGCGGCGTCGCTGCAGCCCTTGGGCTTCATCTCCCCCGGGCAGCTGCGGCCGCATGGACCGAAGGGGACCGACTAGGCCGCCATGCCGACTGCATTCATCGTCGGCGCTTCGCGTGGCCTCGGCCTCGCGATCGCCGCCGAACTGCTCGAGCGCGAATGGAACGTCATCGGTACCGTCCGAGGCGGCGCACGCACCGGCATGCACGATCTCGCCGACAGCTGTCCCGATCGGGCGGAGGTCGAGACGCTCGACATGAACCGCCCGGATCAGATCGCCGCGCTGCGCGGACGGTTGGCGGGCCGGACGCTCGACCTGTTGTTCGCCAATGCCGGCGTCACCACGCACGATCCGCTGGCGCGCATCGGTGATGTCGACGCCGACGAATTCACCCAGGTTATGATCACCAATGCGTACAGTCCGATGCGGGTTATCGAGGCGTTGCACGATCTGGTCCCGGCCGACGGCCTGATCGGCGCGATGTCCTCGGGCCAGGGCAGTATCGCAAATAACGAGATAGGAACGCGCGAAGTCTATCGCGCCAGCAAGGCGGCGCTCAACATGCTGATGCGCAGCTTCGCGGCGCGGCCGGAGCAGAATGGCCGGGCGCTGCTATTGATGGCACCGGGCTGGATCCGCACCGACCTCGGCGGTGAACACGCGCCGTACACGGTCGCGGACAGTGCGCCGATCCTGGCCGGGCTGCTACTGTCGAAACGCGGCGTTCCCGGGCTTCAATATCTCGATCGCTTCGGGAAAGACGTGCCCTGGTGAATCAGCGTGCCGCCGGCCGCAACGCAATCCAGCAATAAACCATCAGCACCAAACACGCCGCACCCGCGGTCAAATACGGCAGCGAGTGCCAGAACTCGTACAGCCCGACCCCGATCGAGGGCCCGAGCACGAAACTGGCGCCGTTGACCGACGTGACCTTGCCCGCGACCGATCCTTGCGCGGCCGATCCAACCGCGAGCGACGAGCCCGCGGTGAAAGCGGGGCGCGTGAAGCCGAAGCCGATGCTCGCCAGCGCGTACGCGGTCGCCAGGCCATAGAGCGAGGTAGCGAGTCCGGTCAGCGCGCAGCCGGCGGCGGCGAACACCAGCCCGACCAGCATCATCACGCGCGGCGTCAGATTGAACAGCGGAATGAGGCCCCATTGCACCAGCAATGCCGCGCCGGCGCCCATCATCAGCACGATTCCGGTCGGCTGCAGCGCCTCGGCCGGCGGCAGATGGAGGCGGTCGATCACCAGAAAGCCGATCGCCTGCCCGGTCATCGCCTGGGCATGGCCGAAGACCAGCCCCGCGATCATCCAGGCACGGACCCGCGGATCGAGGAAGCCCACTTCCTCGACATGCTGACCCATCGCGGCGGTGATGCTCGCGCCAGAGGACTGGCCGCCGATCGACGGATAGGCATTGGCGGCGCCGTGCGCGCCGGGATCGTCCATCGCCGCCTCGCTGCGGTCGTTGGGCAGCATGCGCAGCACCGCGATGAACATGGCGGCGCCGAACAGCGCGAACAGGAAAGCGGGGCCGGATAGACCGATTTCGATACCGCCGACGCTGCCGAGCAGCAGATACGGCGCGATCGCGGGGCCCAGGATGGTGCCGAGCCCGAACGCCGAGCCGAGCAAGGTCAGCGCCTTGGTCCGCTCTTCGCGCGTGGTGCGGCCCGCGACGATCGCCTGCACCGCCGGCGGCGCCGCCGCGCCGAACGTGCCGTAGATCAACCGACCGACGATGAAGAGCAGGAAGGCCGCGGTCCCGCCGATCCAGCCGTTGATCCCCGCTGCGAGAAAGACTCCGCACAAGGTCAGCGAGACGGCGAACCCGCCGACCCCAAGGAGAATCATCGACCGTCGACCGCGCCGATCCGACCGGCTCGCCCAGAGCGGCGCGGCGATCACCCATAACAGCGCGGATACCGAAAAGGCCGCCGCCACCGCATTGTCGCGGACATGGAGCGACCGCCCGATCGCGGGCAGGACCGATTGCAAGGCAGTGTTGCCAGCCGCGATCGTCAGCATCACGGTGAACAACAAGGCGAAGTCGCGGTCGAACTTCGCCGTCATCCCTTCTCCCAATCGTAACTGCGCCCGACCTCGGCGACATGGAGCGAATACCAGCGATACCAGCGCCCGCGTCCGGCATCGCGAATCTCGCTGTGCCGCGCGTGTTGCCGCCAGCCGATCGCTGCCGCTTCGTCGGCCCAATAACTCACCGTAATGCCGATACCGTCGGCGCCGCGCGCGCTGTCGATTCCACGATAGCCGGGTTGCGCGGCGGCCAGCGCATCGGCCTCGGCGGCGGCGGCGGCATAACCTTCGGGGTCATCCCCGGTGACCTCGGACACGAAGATCACCGCGATTGTTCCGGGTGCGAGCGTCGTCATGTCGCGTCGATGAACCGGCACGCCGCCTAGCGCAACCCGTCGAAGCAGCCTAAAGACTTGATCGCGCGTTACAGCTTTGCGACAGGGGTTTCCGGTCGCGTACGAATTGGCGCACAGCTACAAGGAATATCATGTCCCAGCCCCGCTTCGCTCTAGACAATGCGGAGACGCGCGCGCGCAAGCTCCCCTCTCCATGGGCGATGTTTCTCAGCGGGTTCTTCAAACGACCCGTCATGGTCGGCTCGATCGTCGCCTCGTCCAAGGCGCAGATCAACGCCATGCTCAAGGTGCCCGACTGGCCCAAGGTCAAATTGTTCGTCGAATACGGACCGGGCGTCGGCACCTTCACCCAGGCGATTCTCGACCGCCTGCCGGCCGATGCGACCTATATCTCGATCGATACCAACCCGGATTTCATCGACTATCTGCGAATCAAGTTCACCGATTCGCGATTCGTCCCGGTCCATGGTTCGGCCGCCGATGTCGAACAGATCGTCGCCGAGCACGGCTTCGAGGAAGCCGATTACGTGCTGTCGGGCCTGCCCTTCTCGACCTTGCCCAAGGGCGTCGCTCCGGCCATCGCCGCCGCGACGCACCGCGTGCTGAAGACCGGCGGCGCCTTCCTGGTCTATCAGTTCCGTCCCAAGGTGCGCGACTTCCTGGAGCCGCATTGGGACCGGATCGACTATTCGATCGAATGGTGGAACATCCCGCCGTCGCACAATTTCTTCGCCTGGAAGGACTGAGGGGCCGGAGGATCGAAGGCGCCCGTCCAGGATGAGCCCCCGGGTTCGCGGGGAGGACGTCTGGGTGTCGCGCCGGCAACCATGCGTTACCCCCGCGGTGTCGGATTCTTCTCGAAACTGACGACATGGTCGGGCAAGCGCACCCAGCGATGTCCCTCGCCTGCCCACACCGCTTGCTCGGGCATCGCGAAATCGCGGTCGGCAAACCCGCCCAGCGCCACTCCGACCAACGCCGGCATCCGCTGCGGATACCAGAACAAATTGGACCCGCAGGCCGGGCAGAAGCGGAAATCGACCGCGAGCCCGCTCGCAGAGGCGCGGACATAGCTCGCCGCCTCGCCGCGCGCCGTTACCTGCTCGCGCATATAGAAGACCGCGACGCTGAACGCGCTGCCGGTGCGGCGCTGGCATTGCTCGCAATGGCACAAGGACACTTTGCGCGGTTCCCCGTCGCACGCGACCTCCAGCGCACCGCAATGGCAGGAGGCGACGCGGAGGGTCATTTGCGAAACCGCCGCTCGGGGCCGAAATTGAGGCTGCGCGTGACGTTATAATCGAGCACGGTCATCACGAAGAACGCCGCCGCCTGCTTGGTCCGCGTCCACCAGCCGGTGCGCGCGCGATAGAGGTCGGGTGTGATCCGCTCCGATTCGGCGATTTCTCCGTCGACATATCCCCGGACATGCGCGGCGAACGCCTTGTCCTCGACTCGCAGCATCAGTTCGAGGTTCAGATAGAGGCTGCGAATGTCGTAATTGGCCGAGCCGACATAAACGGTGTCGTCGATCACGAAGAGCTTCGTGTGCAGCTTGGTCGGCTGGTATTCGTAGATCTCCACGCCTTTGCGGAGCAGCCCGGCATACGTGAAGCGCGACGCCCAGATCGCCGCGCCATGGTCGTTCTTCGACGCCAGCACTACCCGCGCCTGGCCGCGCTGGCCGATCTGGTCTAGCCGCCGCAACATGCCGGGGCTCGGCGCGAAATAGGCGCTGATCAGGTCGACCCGCATCGCGCGTTCGAGGTCGGCGCGCACCGATCTGGCCCAGGGCGAGGGCCGTCGTGTCGGACCGCCGAACAGCCAGCGCGTCGCGCCGTCCGGCTCGCTCCATTTCGACAATAGCGCGCGCAATGCCCGCAGCGGCGCCTGGTCGCGCTTCGCCCAGCGGTCGAGCGCGTCGAAATAGCCGGTCAGGTGGTTCGCCGACGGCCCCTCGATATAGAAGCCCAGGTCGCGCCACGCTTGCTCTTCGTTGGTCCCGAAATAGCTGTCCTGGATGTTGAATCCGCCGATGATCACCCGCTCCTCGTCGGCGAGCGCGAGCTTCTGGTGATTGCGCAACAGATAGCGCCGCCCCCAGCGCGGCACGAAGCGGCAGACGTCGATGCCGGCATCCTTCAGCGGATCGAAGAAGCGATGGTTCTCGGCATGCTCGCTGCCCAACCCGTCGACGATCAATTTGACCGTGACCCCGCGTCGCGCGGCGTCGATCAACGCCTGGCGCACCTTCGCCCCGGCATCGTCGTCGACATAGATGTAATAGAGGATGCGCAGCGATCGCTCGGCGCCCGCGATCAGGTCGAGCAAGGCGGTCAGCCGTTCCGGCCCATCGGTGATGAGCCGTAGCGTGTCGCCCTCGATCTTGAAACTGGGTTCGCCGGCCATCCCCTCTCTATTGAAGCGCGGCGCCGCGTCGGGCAAGCGGGCGCCGTCGTTCGTGGCGACAATGTGCGGAAAACGCGATTTTCTTGACTCTTTGCGACCCATTGCCCTAAGCGCCCACGCTTCCCATCTTGGTGTTTTGCTGAAGGAAGCGTTTCATGGCGCGCGTCACTGTCGAAGATTGCGTCGACAAGGTTTCGAACCGTTTCGATCTGGTCCTGTTCGCGGCCCAGCGCGCCCGCCAGATCTCTGGCGGCGCCGAGCTCACCGTCGATCGCGACCGCGATAAAAACCCGGTCGTCGCTCTCCGCGAAATCGCCGAGGAGACGGTGCGCCCCGATCATCTGCAGGACGCGGTGATCAGCGGCATGCAGAAGGTCCAGGTCGACGACGACGACACGCCCGACGAAATCGGCTCGCTGTCGCAGTCGGCCGAGGCCCTTCGCCTCACCGCCGCCGCGCCGCCGCGCAACCAGAATTTGGGCGGGGATTACGACGGTTGAGGCCAGCGATTAGCGGTCGCTAATCCCTGAAAAAGCCGAAACCACGGACGGCGGGCGAAGCCCGACCGACGTCGCGGCTTCGCCGCGACGGTTTGATAGAGATTTTTTGATAGAGATTTGAGGCCTGCGGAGCGATCCGCGGGCCTTATTCTTTGCCCACCGCCCGCCGAAACCCCGCCATCCGCTCAATCGCGGCATCCAGCGTCGCGTCGCTCTTGGCGAAGCACAAGCGAACGACATTGGTCACAGGGTCTTCGGCATAAAAGGCCGAGACCGAGATTGCAGCGACTCCCGCTTCGTCGAGCAAGCGGTTGCTGAAGGTGACGTCGTCGAGCGCGATGCCCGAGGCGGTCAGGTCGATCGGAAACATTAGGGCGATGGCGCTTTGTCAGCGACGCCAGTTAGCCAGTATGATCTGACAAGCGCGGGTGGAAAAGCTCCGAGGTGAAATCCCCCATACGGACGCGGTGCTTCTGCCTTTTGAGGCTGCTTGCTTCTGTACTCGCCAGTCGCCTTTATAAAGCCTGACAGGCCAGGGCGCAGCCGTTCTTCCTGCCGGTCGCACCAGGCGGAAAATTTGCCCTCAAGGCTATCGATCGCCGAAGCTGGCGTTTCAACGGTGCAGGCAAATTCGACCGAAGAGCTAAGTCCGTCGCGCTTACCGACCTTATAGCGCAAAGCGAGAATGCTCCCGTTGGCGAACCACGCATACCGCCATTGCGTGCTTCCCGGGCGCTCGTAACCGTCGTCTCTGTCTATACCCCGGATAAGGCTCGCGGACGTATGAGCGACTATCTCGAACTCCCGAACGAGTTCAGGATATAGAGTAAGCGGCTCATCCGTCGCATAAATAGCTACTTTCGCGGCGGTCACGCTGGGCAATGCTTCGGTCCCGATGGGAGTTAGCCGAACGAGGCCGGCGGCCCCCCAGCCGCGTTCCTCAACTGCTCGACAAGACCGGGCAGCAAGTGAAATAACGACTGCGCTGTCAAACCCGTCCTTGAGTTTCGCAACAGGCACTTCAATGCGGCAGATGATAGTGTTGGAGTAGCGCCCGGTTACGACCACAAGAGCATCCCGGTAGATAAGACGTATGTGTCCATCCTCGACCGAGCCGTCTTGAAGAAGCGGCGAGCCGTGTGTGGCAATCACCTCCTTCAGCGCGATCGAAAGAGTTGCTCGACGCCGCTCGATAAAGGCGATCGAAGGTTCATTGGATATCGGATAGGTCCGTGCGGTTACCTCTCGCGCCAACCCTTCAAGCGGTCGGCTATCTTGGGAATCGGCAATGCTCGGACTGCTCAACGAGAGCGTAGCGACCACGACGATCGACAACGCTAACCAGAGACGAAAAACCCGCATCCTCTTCTCCCGCTTGAAGCCCCGCGACAGGACTAGCTCGAGGCGAAGGTGTAACAAGCTGGATTGATAGTTAGCGCACCCCCGCTACCGCACAAAAGAGTCCGAAACGGCGGGAACGGCAGCTCAGTAAGCTCGACTCCGCGAAAAAATGGGCCGTTTACGCAGACCCCAGCGCCCGCCGAAACCCCGCCATCCGCTCGATCGCGGCGTCGAGAGTGGCGTCGCTCTTGGCGAAGCACAGGCGAACGACATTGGTCACAGGGTCTGCGGCATAAAAGGCCGAGACCGGGATCGCCGCCACGCCGGCCTCGTCGAGCAGACGATTGCAGAAGGTGACGTCGTCGAGCGCGATGCCCGAGGCGGTCAGATCGATCGAGATGAAATAGGTCGCCGCCGACGGCAAGGTGACATAGCCCGCCTCGCGCAGTCCCGCCGCGAGCCGGTCGCGCGAGCGCTGGAAGCCTGCGCGTTCCTTGTCGAACCAGGCCTTGTCCTTGGCGAGGCCGTAGGCGGCCGCCCATTGCAGATTGGGTGGTGTGGTGAAGGTCAGGAACTGGTGCGCCTTGGCCAGACCGCGCGCCAGCTCGGGCGCGGCGCACATCCAGCCGACTTTCCACCCGGTCAGCGCGAACATCTTGCCAGCCGAGCCGATCTTGACCGTGCGCTCGCGCATCCCCGGCTGCGCCATCAGCGGCACGTGACGCGCGCCGTCGAACACCAGTTCTTCCCACACCTCATCGCAGATCGCGATCAGGTCTCGCTCGACGCAGAAGCGCGCGATCACCGCCAATTCCCCTGCCCCAATCATCGAGGCCGAGGGATTGAGCGGACTGTTGAGCACCAGCAGCCGGGTCTTGGGCGACCACGCCGCCTCGAGCATATCCCCAGTCACGCGCCAGTCGGGCGGGCTCAGCCGCACCAGCTTCGCCACGCCGCCGGCGCGTTCGACCAGCGGCAAGTACGCGTCGTAGAGGGGCTGGAACAGGATCACCTCGTCGCCCGGCGAGACGAGCGCGAGCAGCGCCGCGGCGATCGCCTCGGTCGCGCCCGACGTCACCACCACCTCGTCCGGCGACAGATCGAGCCCCTGATGCTCGGCATAATGCGCGGCAACCGCCTGGCGCAGTTCCGGCAAGCCGATCATCGGCGGATATTGGTTCGACTTCTCGACCAGCGCCCTGGCCGCCGCGTCGATGATATCGGCCGGCCCCTGGGCCTCGGGAAATCCCTGGCCCAGGTTGATCGCGCCGGTCGCCCGCGCGCGCGCCGACATCGCTTCGAAGATCGTGGTGCCCATACCGGCATAGATCGGATTCATGCCAGCCTGATAGCGGCCGAGGGCGAGTGGAGCAAAAAGACGCGGCATCTGTTAAACTGGCGTACCGCTTCCGAGGCACTAACCCGGTGTCCCTTGTTGCCGAAAAGGTCGCCGCTCGTGTCCGCCAATGTCTATCTCAACGCTATCGGTACCGCAGTGCCCGACCATGACGCGCACAACGCGTTCATCGGCTGGGCCCAGCCCAAGATCGCCGATCCACGCCTCGCCAAAGTGTTCGGCCGGATGGTCGCGCGATCGGGGATCGAGCATCGCTGGACCGTGTTGCCACACGCCGACGATGGCGGGTCGCCGATCGGCCCCGGCGGATTCTACGAAGGTGGCTTCATGCCGGGCACCGACGCGCGGATGCGGGTCTATGCCGATGCAGCGCCGGCGCTGAGCCTCGACGCGATCGACCGGCTCGCCGAACAGGTCGAGATAGACCGGATCACGCATCTCGTGCTGGCCAGCTGCACCGGCTTCGTCGCGCCCGGCGTCGATCAGATCATCGCCCGCCGGCTCGGCCTGGCGCCGTCGGTGGAGCGGCTGCTGGTCGGGTTCATGGGTTGCTATGCCGCGGTCGCCGCGTTGCGCAGCGCGCGCCACATCGTGCGGTCCGAACCCGGTGCGCGCGTGCTGGTGGTCTGCGTCGAACTCTGCTCGCTCCATCTCCAGGATACCGGCGAGATCGAGAAATTGCTGGCGATGCTCCAGTTCGGCGACGGCGCGGGCGCGGCCTTGGTGACCAGCGATGCCGCCGGGTTCGAGCTCGAGGCGCCGTTCGCCACCACCTTGCCCGATTCGGAGCAGCTGATCCGCTGGGACATCACCGACAAGGGGTTCGAGATGCATCTGTCGGGCGAAGTCCCGCAGCGCATCGCGCAAGGGCTCGCCGATCCCGATTTCGCCACCGCCGCGCTCGGTGGGCGGAACGTCGAGGATATCGACGGCTGGGCAGTGCATGCCGGTGGGCGCTCGATCCTCGACGCGGTCGAGACTGCCTATCATCTGCCGCAAGGCGCCTTGTGGGCATCGCGCGAGACGCTGCACGATTATGGCAACATGTCGTCGGCGACATTGATGTTCACGCTGGCCAAGATGCTCAAGGGACCGCGAGTCGGCCAGGGCATCGCGCTGGCGTTCGGGCCCGGGCTGGCCGCCGAAGGATTCGGGTTCCGGAGCGCGGCGTGAGTCTCGCTCAGCGCGCCATCGCCGATGAGCTGATGGACGCCGACGACCTCGACGCGGCGACCTATGCGGCGGTGGTCGGCGATCTCGCCAAGGTCAATGTCGTGACGATGGCGGCGCGTCCGACCCTGTCGTTCATCGATCGCGCGCTCAACGGCCGCAAAGCATTCAAATTACTCGATGTCGGGTTCGGCGATGGCGACATGCTGCGGACGATCGCGCGCTGGGCAGCGAAGCGCGGCATCGCGGCCGACCTGGTCGGCGTCGACCTCAATCCGCGCAGCGAAGCGGCGGCGCGGCAGCACTCGTCCCCCGATACGGCGATCCGCTGGATCACCGGCGATTACGCCGATCTTGCCGGCCAGGGCTGGGACATGGTGATTTCCAGCCTGGTCGCGCATCACATGACGCACGAACAGCTCGTCGCCTTTCTGCGCTTCATGCAGGCCGAGGCGCGGATGGGATGGCTGGTCAACGATCTCCACCGTCACGGCTTCGCGCATTGGGGATTCCCGTTACTCGCCCGCACGTTCGGCTGGCACCGCATCGTCCGGCTTGATGGCACCTTGTCGATCGCGCGATCCTATCGCCCCGGCGAATGGCCGCCGATCCTGGCCGAGGCCGGTATTACTGACGCGCGCGTCTATCGCGCCTTTCCGTTTCGCCTGTGCGTCGAACGCCTGCACTGATCGTCGGCGGCGGGCCGGCAGGCGCGGTGGCGGCGCTGCTGCTGGCGCGCGCCGGGACGCCGCATCTGCTGATCGAGCGCAGCGCCGAGACCGGCGACGCCTTGTGCGGGGGGTTCCTGAGCTGGCGGACGCTCGAGGCGCTCGATCGCCTCGGCATCCGACGCGATGCGCTCAACCGTGAGGAAATCCGCCGGCTGCGGCTGTTCGCCGGCGCGCGTCGGGCCGAAGCATGGCTGCCGCGCCCGGCGCTCGCGGTCTCGCGCCGGCGGCTCGATACCTTGCTGCTCGATCACGCGATCACCGCCGGCGCGGCGGTCGAGCGCGGCGTCGCGGCGCGCGCGCTCGAAGGCGATTGCGTCCGCCTGGCCGACGACAGCGAAATCACTCCTGACGCCTTGTTCCTCGCCACGGGAAAGCATGATCTGCGTGGGCTGGCACGCGGTGCCGAGCGTAGCGACGACCCGACTTTGGGCCTGCGCGTCCGGCTGGGGCCGAGCGACGCGCTCGACCGGATAGTTGGCGATACGATCGAGCTCCATCTGTTCGATCGCGGCTATGCCGGGATCGCGCGGCAGGAAGACGGCACGGTCAATCTGTGCATGGCGGTGCACCGGTCGCGGCTGAGCGGGGCGGGATCGCCGGACAAATTGCTCGACGCACTGGCACGCGAATCGCCCCGGCTAGCCGAGCGGTTGGCCCATCGCGCCAGCGCTGCGGCGATCGATGCGGTGGCCAACGTGCCTTATGGCTGGCGCGTCGCGGACGGCACGGCCGGGCTGTTCCGGCTTGGCGATCAAGCTGCCTGCATCCCCAGCCTGGCGGGCGAAGGCATGGGAATCGCGATCGAAAGCGGCGCGCGGGCGGCGACCGACTATCTTCGCCATGGCCCAGCCGGCGCCATCCTCTATCAGCAGCGGCTCGCGCGCGACCTGACGACCCCGTTCGCGGTGGCCAACAGAATTCGCGCCGCCGCCGAGCGACCCGCCTGGGCGAGCGCACTGACCGCGGCCGTGCGACTGGCGCCGCAACTCGCCGGAATCGCCGCCCGGCTAACCCGGATCAGCCACAAGCCGCTTGACGCGTGATCGCAGCGTAACGATCTTCCCGCGCATGGAACATCTCTCGCTCTCCGAAACCGAATGGCGCAAGCGCCTGACCCCCGAGCAATATCATGTGCTGCGCGAGGCGGGGACCGAACGCGCCTTTGCCGGCATCTACAACGACAATAAGGCCGACGGCATCTATGCCTGCGCCGCGTGCGGACTCGACCTGTTCGACAGCGCCGACAAATATGATTCGGGATCGGGCTGGCCCAGCTTCACCCAGCCGATCGCCGAGGATCATGTCACCAACCATAGCGACACCAGCCATGGCATGACGCGCACCGAAACCCGTTGCGCGCGCTGCGACAGCCATCTGGGGCACGTCTTCCCCGACGGGCCGCCGCCGACGGGTCTGCGCTATTGCATGAACTCGATCAGCCTCGATTTCCGTCCGCGTGCGGATTGATTGGCGCGGCGAACCGCTTGAACCCGCGCTTGTCGAGCCTCGGTTAACCCTCTAAGCCCTCGCCCATAACGATGGCCAAGGCGTCCAAAATTGTCCCCCGCTGGCGCCGCTGGCTCGTGCTGGGCCTGCGCCTTTCCGGCGTCGCCGCCTTGCTCGGCATCATCGCGCTCGTCGTCACCGTCTATGTGACCGAATCGCAGCTGCCGAGCTTCGACGAGCTCAAATCCTCGCCCAACGGCCAGATGATCCGCGTGCTGGCCGATGACGGCACCCCGATCGTCAGCCTGGGGCCGAGCTATGGCGAGTGGCTGCCTTACGCCCAGATCCCGCAAGTGATGAAGGATGCGATGGTCGCGGTCGAGGATCGCCGCTTCCGCAGCCATCCCGGCGTCGATCCGATCGGCGTGATCCGCTCGTTCCAGGTGCGCGCCCAACAGGGGCATTGGACCCAGGGCGGATCGACCATCACCCAGCAGCTGGCGCGCAACATCTTCCTGTCGTCGACCAAGAAGTTCGGCCGCAAGGCGCGCGAGATGGTCCTGGCGCTGGCGCTCGAGCGCAAGTTCACCAAGGACCAGGTGCTCGAACTCTATCTCAACAAGGTCTATTTCGGCGGCGGCGCTTACGGCATCGACGCCGCCAGCCGCAAATTCTTCGGCCATGGCGCCGGCCAGCTGAGCCTGGGCGAGGCGGCGATCATCGCCGGGCTGGTCAAGGCGCCATCGCATTATTCGCCCACCGCCGACGCCCAGGCCGCGGTCGACCGCGCCGGCGTGGTGATCGGGCTGATGAAGGAAACCGGCAAGATCTCCGCTGCCGAAGCGGCGTCGGTCGATCCCAGGACGGTCAAGCTCGCGCCCGAGCCCAACCAGAACAGCGTGCGCTATTTCACCGACTGGGCACTGCCCCAGCTCGAGAATCTGATCGACGAGCCGACCCGTCCGCTCGAAGTGTGGACGACGATCGACATCCGCATGCAGAAGGCGGCCGACGCCGCGATCGCCGCTTACGCCCCCCGCAATGCGCAAGGTGCGCTGATCAGCCTCGATCGCGACGGCGCGGTGCGCGCGATGGTCGGCGGCAAGGATTACGTCACCTCGAACTATAATCGCGGCGTGACCGCGCTGCGCCAACCGGGGTCGTCGTTCAAATTGTTCGTCTATCTGGCGGCGCTCGAGGCGGGGCATCGCCCGAGCGACCGCATCGTGGACGAGCCGATCACGATCAATGGCTGGAGCCCGCGCAATTCGTCGGGGCGCAATGCCGGGGAAATGGATATCCGCACGGCCTTTGCCTACTCGGTCAACACGGTCGCGGCCAAGATCGGTCAGGAAGTCGGCTTCTCGACCGTCGCCGACATGGCGCGCCGCTTCGGCATCTCGACTCCGATCTCGACCGTGCCGTCGATGGTGCTGGGATCGAACGACGTCCGCCTGATCGACATGACCCGCGCTTTCGCCAGCGTCGGCAACAAGGGCGTGGCGGTGACCCCGTACGGGATCACCAAGGTCACTTCGATGGGCGAGACGATCTACAATCACGAAGTCGACCGCAGCCACGTGCTGGTCGCGCCTTATGTCGCCGCCGAGATGACCGACCTGCTGCAGACCGCGGTCGCCACCGGCACCGGCAAGGCGGCGCAGATCGGACGCCCGGTCGCGGGCAAGACCGGGACGACGAGCTCGAACAAGGATGGCTGGTTTCTCGGTTTCTCCTCGGGCCTGACCACCGGGGTGTGGATGGGGCGCGACGACGCCAAGTCTATTCCGGGCCTGCAGGGCGGCACCTTGCCGGCGCGCGCCTTCGCGGCGTTCATGAAGATCGCTACCGCCGGGCGCCCGGTCGAAGCGTTCGACACCCAGGTGACCTTGCCCGAATGGCAGCTCGACAACGAAAGCGATTTCGGCCAGCCCGATAACGGCCTGTTCGTCGACCCCGACGGCAATCCGATTCCGCCCGACCAGATCGCTCCCGATGCTCCGATCGGCGGGGGTGATGCGGGCGAGCCGCCGCAGACCGAAAATGACCCGCCGCAGACCGCGCCCGACGCCGCCGACGATGGTACGCAACGGCCCGAGGAGCGGCTCGACCGCAAATGGATCGATCGCATGACCGGCAGTTCGGGCGGCGATCCGAACCGGCCCAAGCGCGTCGTGCCGAACGGCGCCCCGGCCGATCGGCCGCGCGAGATTCAGCCGCCCCGCCCGACCCAGTGAAGCGTCGCGCCGTGGCGCCGCAGCCAGGCGCGCGCCGGAGCCGGGTCATCGCCCAGCAAATGCCGATAGGCGGCGTGGAATGCCGGCGAATGGTCCATATGGAGCCGATGCGCGACTTCGTGCGCGACGGTTGAACGCCGAACATAGGTGGGCGCGCAGATCAGCCGCCAGCTGTAGCGGATCGCACCGGTCGACGCACAGCTGCCCCAGCGGCCTTTGGGATCGGCGACCGCGACGCGGCTGACGGTGACGCCGGCCTTGGCCGCGAATTCGGCGGTCTCTTCGGTCAGGACCGCAAGCGCACGGCGTTTAAGCCAGGTTTCTATGCGGCGTGAGAGACCTTCCAACGGCCCGCCACACACCAGCCTTTCGTCACCCCGGCCTTGTGCCGGGGTCCACAGAGCCGCAAATCCCGGGTCGTGCGGCTCCGTGGATGCCGGCACAGGGCCGGCATGACGGATTAGGGTAATCGTCCGTGACCGCTCCGGCGACCAGTCGATCGCCACATCCTCACCCTCGATCGGGATGACCGCCCCCGGCACGAACGGCCGCCCCTCGGGCAGCTTCGCCCGCTGCGCCTCGATCCAGCCGCGATGATCGTTGGCCCAGGCCATCGCCTGCTTGAGCGAGGCGCGCGGGGGAATGGTCAGCCGTACGCGCCCGCTCGCCGGATCGACCGACAGCCGCATCCGCCGGGCGCGGGCATGGCGGACGACGTCGAGATCGCCGCTCACAGCTTGCGGTCGACCAGATGGAATTCGAGTTCGCCGGCATCGTCCTCGCTGACCGTCCAGCCGCGCGTCGATTCGCCGGCGCGATGCACCGCCTCGCGGTCGCCGCTGACGAGATAATGCCAATCGGGCAGCTTCTCGCCATTGGCGCGCAGGCGATAGGCGCAGGTCGAGGGCAGCCAGTCGGTGGTATAGACGTTCTTGACCGTCAGCCGCACGCAATCGGGCACATAGGCGCGGCGATTGCGATAGTCCTTGCACTGGCCGGCGCGGCGATCGAGCATCCGACACGCGACGTTGGTCGGATGGAGCTCGCCGGTTTCCTCATCCTCGAGCTTGTGGATGCAGCATTTGCCGCAGCCGTCGCACAACGCCTCCCATTGGCCGCGATCGAGTTCGGCCAATGTCTTGGTTTCCCAGAACCTGTCGGTCGTCACGGGTTGGTCTTCACCCAGCGCTTGATCTCATCCGCGGTCGCCTGCGCGCCCTGCTCGGTCGGCAGCAGGGCGAGCGGCTTGCCGTTGCTGTCCATCAGATAGGCAGCGTTGGAATGTTCTACCAGATAGCCGCCATTGGGCGTGGATTTGCCCTTGGACGAGAACACGCCGTACTCGGTCTTGATCGTGTCGATCGCCGCCGCGCTCCCGGTCAGGCCCACGAAGCGCGGATAGAAAGCGCTGACGAATTGCTTGACCACCGCCGGCGTGTCGCGATCGGGATCGACCGTCACGAATACCGGCACGACCCTGAGCGACAGCGCGGGATCGCTCTTGTCGAGCAATCGCATCGCCGCGCCGATCGTCTGCGCCGTGGTCGGGCAGACATCGGGGCAATAGGTGTATCCGAAATACATGATCCGATATTTGCCCGCGAACGCCTTGTCGGTGATCGCCCTGCCGTCCTGGTCGATCAACTGGAACGGGCCGCCGATCTTGGCGCCCGCCAGCGGGGGGTCGGCCGGGGTGGCGTTCGAGCAAGCGGCGAGCGCCAGCAGCAGTGAAATCGGAAGCAAACGCAGGTTCATCGCAGCGCCAGCCTTGATCTTTTACGGTCGGCTACGCAAGTTGATCCCGACTTTTCCCGCAGGGCACCAGATCATGATCGCACGACTTTCCCGCATCGCGCTTGCCGGCGCGCTGGCCGTCACCGCCCTACCCGCCGCGGCGCAGCTCGCCAGCGGCTCGCCCGGCTATCAATTCCTCGACGCGGTCAAGAACGACAAGGGCAACGACGTCGAATCGATCCTGGCCAAGCCGGGGTCGCGCATCATCGACACCCAGGACCCGTCGACCGGCGAAGGCGCGCTGCACATCGTCGTCCGCCGCGACGATTCGCGCTATCTGTCGTATCTGCTCGCCAAGGGCGCCAATCCCAATATCAAGAACCGCCAGGGCGACACGCCGCTGCTGGTTGCGGTCGACCGCGGCTATGGCGACCTGATTCCGATCCTGCTCAAGAACAAGGCCAACCCCAATTTGGCGGGCGATGGCGGACAGACCCCGCTGATCAAGGCAGTGCTGCGCCGCGACGAACAGATGGCGCGCGACCTGATCGAGGGCGGCGCCGACCCCGACAGGCGCGATTACATGGCGGGCAAATCGGCGCGCGATTACGCCAATGGCGATGCGCGCAGTCCCGGCATGATCAAGCTGTTCGCCGATCTCCCGGCTGCGCCCAAGCGCGGCGTTTCGGGACCGACGCTTCGTTGAACCGGTAGCGGCCGATGGAATGACCGCAGGGGGCAGCGCCGCGGCCAAAATCGTTTGCGATCAGCTTTAGCCGTCATGCCGGACTTGTTCCGGCATCCAACGTGCAACAACGGCTGGAGTCCGTGGTGGAGAGTTGGACCCCGGCACAAGGCCGGGGTGACGATTCGGCTTAGTCGTATTCGGCTCCAAGATCGCTCAGCTAGCGGGTACCGCGGCGCTCGCCCCGGGCAATTTCTTGAACAACGCCCGGTCCTCGGGCCGGAACGCCCATTTCCACAGCACGAACAGATAGGTCACCATGATCGCGGGCTCGCCGACCGAGAGCTCGATCCATTCATAGCGCTTGGGCAGCGAGGTGAACGCCATCCCGACCAGGATCGCGACCGCCGCGGCGCCGAGCAGCGACCAGCGCCACCCCGCCACGCGCGCCTTCAACAGCCGGGCGAGGAAATTGGACTTGATCACCGACCCGACGCTGAGCGCGACAAACAAGGCGATCGCGACGCTCACTCCCTGGACCGAATCGCGCGTGCCGAACCGTGCCAGGATCGAGCGGTCCCAGTCGATCGATCGCATCACCGCGACCAGCGCGAAGCTCAGCACGATCTGAAGCACCAGCACGCCGATCGAGATCATCAGGTTGCGATGCCGCGCGATATAGACCAGCGCCGATTCGCAGACCGCGCCGGTCGAGGCGAACACTTCCGCCCATAACAGGAAAGCGAGCGCGGCAGTGCCCGCGACGAATTGCTTGCCGACCAGCCCCATCACTGCCTCGCCCGGGATCGAACCCATCAGCGCCAGGCAAGTCTGCAGCCCCATGATCCAGAAGCCGACCTGGCGCACCTGGTCGGCGATCGCCGCCTTGTCGTCGCGGGCCAGGCTGGTGGCAATGACCGGCCCCAGGATCGGATCGAAGCTGGTCTTGAGCTTTTGCGGCAGCGAGGCGACCTGTTGCGCCATGTAATAGATGCCGACGATCGCCGGCGGGAACAGCAAGCCGAGGATGAAGCGGTCGACATTGCGCGTCGCCCATTCGATCGCGTCGGCGCCGGCCAGCGGCGCGTTGCGCCGCGCCAAGGTCGCCACGTGCGCGACGTGCGGCGTCCAGCCGCGCGGCAGGCCGTAGCTGCGGATCAGCGGGATCAGCGAGGCGACCATCGCCGCGACCATCGACAGCATGTACGCGAGCACCAGCCCATTGCGCGCGCTGATGAAATAGAAACCGAGCGCGGCGATCGAGATCGTCCAGGGCTCGACCACCGCGCGCGCGGTCACGCTCGCCTTGATGTTATGGCGAAAAGCGAGCGCCGAGAGCGCGACATCGGACCAGGCGCTGGCGACGATGATGCACGGCAACAGCCGCTCGATCAGGGTGATGTCGCCATGCGGGTACATCACGCGCGGCAAGGCGATCAGCACCGCGCCGGCGATGGTCGAAGCGAGCATCGCCACCGCCATCCCGTCCCACACGACGTGCGGATGCGGGCGCTCGGTCGTGGCCAGCGCCTGGGCCAGCCCGCGCTTGAGCCCCAATGTCGCGACTAACGCGGCGAGTTCGACCACCACGAGCGCGAGCGCGAACCGCCCGACCGCATCCGGTCCATAGAGCCGCCCCGCGACGAACAGGAACGGCAGACGTGCGACCAGCCGCAGCGCGAACCCGCCGATATTGGTCCGGCCGCCCTTGGCCAGCACGGCAAGGTCGTCCGCCGGACCGGTCGGCGGCACGACCGGCGCGGCGGCAGTGTCAGTCGACACGCGCCATCCCCTCAACCATGCGTCCGGCAAGCGCGGAATCGATCAATGCGCCGCGCCCCAGCTGGCGCCGGTGCCGATCTCGACCGCGAGCGGCACCGATAGCGGCACCGCGGGCTCCGCCGCCGTCGCCATGACACGTTCGATCACCGGCTTGGCCGCCTCGACCTCGCTTTCGGGCACTTCGAACACCAGTTCGTCATGGACCTGGAGCAGCATTTTCGTGCCGGTCAGACCGGCATCGGCCAGCGCCGGTCCCATCCGCGCCATCGCGCGCTTGATGATGTCGGCGCTGGTGCCCTGGATCGGCGCGTTGATCGCCGCGCGTTCCGCCCCCTGGCGGACGTGCTGGATCGGCGCGCGGATCTGGGGGAACCAGGTCTTTCGGCCAAACAATGTCTGGGTATAGCCCCGCTGCCGCACGCCCTCGAGCGTCTCGTTGATATAGGACGAGATGCCGGGGAAGCGGTCGAAATAGCGCGAGATCATTGCCTGCGCCTCGTCCGCGTCGATCTCCAGCCGGGCGGCGAGGCCCCAACGCGAAATGCCGTAGAGAATGGCGAAATTGATCGTCTTGGCGCGCCCGCGCGTGTCGCGATTGACCTCGCCGAACAGCTCCTTGGCAGTCGCGGCGTGGATGTCCTCGCCGCGCAGGAACGCGTCGCGCAACGGCGGCACGTCGGCCATGTGCGCCGCCAGCCGCAGTTCGATCTGCGAATAGTCGGCCGCCAGGATCACGTTGCCGGGTTCCGCCACGAAAGCGTCGCGGATCTGCCGCCCGATCTCGGTGCGGATCGGGATGTTCTGCAGGTTTGGATCGGTCGAGGACAGGCGCCCGGTC
The DNA here is from genome assembly GCF_001598415.1 of Sphingomonas mali NBRC 15500. Lineage (GTDB taxonomy): Bacteria > Pseudomonadota > Alphaproteobacteria > Sphingomonadales > Sphingomonadaceae > Sphingomonas > Sphingomonas mali. The sequence continues at coordinate 5,925 of NZ_BCYX01000007.1, read as the reverse complement.
TGCGCGCCGGTCAGCGAATAGCTGGTGTGGACGCGCCCGGTGTCGCGATCGATCTGCTGCTGGAGCGCGTCGGTATAGGTCGACTTGAGCTTGGACAGCTGGCGCCAGTCAAGCACCAACCCGGCGATCGTCACGCCCTCGGCCTTCATCTTCTCGAGCACGGTGACGTCGGTCGAATAGGCGCCGGACTTGCCCTTCTTGCCGCCCTTCAGTCCCATCTTGTCGAACAGGATCGCGCCCAGCTGCTGGGTCGATCCGATCTGGAACGGCTGCCCGGCCTCGGCCTGGATCTCTTCCTCGAGCCGGACCATTTCCTGCGCGAAACGGCTCGACAGGCGCGAGAGCTGGTCGCGATCGACCTTGATCCCGGCGCGCTCCATCGCGGCGACGACCGGGATGATCGGGCGGTCGACCATCTCGTACACGCGGGTCGCGCCTTCATAGGCCAGCCGCGGCTTGAACCGGGTCCATAGCCGCCAGGTGACGTCGGCATCCTCGCCGCCATAGCGCGTCGCCTGGTCGAGCGGCACCTGGGCAAAGCTGATCGCTTTCTTGCCGGTGCCGGTCACGTCCTTGAAGCTGATGCAGCTATGTTCGAGCACGGCATGCGCCACCTCGTCCATGCCGTGACCGGCGAGCGACTGGCCGGCATCGAGATCGAAGCTCATCACCATCGTATCGTCGATCGGCGAGACCGGCAGGCCGTGGCGGATCAGCACGTTGATGTCGTATTTGATATTGTGCCCGATCTTGAGCACGCCCGGCGCGGTGAACAGCGGCTTCAACCGGCTAACCACCTCGGCCAGCGGCAGCTGCGGCGGGACTTCGCCGAACATGTCGTCGCTGCTCTTGTGCCCAATCGGGATGTAGCAAGCGCGCCCCGGCGCGGTGGCGAGGCAGATGCCGACCAGATTGGCCGCCATGCTGTCGAGCGAATCGGTTTCGGTATCGATCGCGATCGTGCCGCTGGCATGGCTTTCGGCGATCCACGCCTCGAGCCGGTCGATGCTCGTCACGGTTTCATAGGCATCGCAATTGACCGGCGGCAGCTCGATGAAATCGGGCGTGACCGGCCCGGCGGTCGCGACCGCCGCGGCGACCGGATCGGGCTGCTCGCGGCCCGGGGCGTGCGCGGCCATGCGCGACAACAGGGTCTTGAACCCCTGATCCTCGAGGAAGGCGCGCAACGGCTCGGGCGGGATGCCGTCGAGCTTGAGCTCGTCGAGCGTGTGCGGCACCGCCGTGTCGACATGGAGCGCGACCAGCTTGCGCGACAGCCGGGCCATCGCCTCATGCTCGATCAGATTGTCGCGCATCTTGCTGGGTTTCATCTCCGGCGCGGCGGCCAGCACCGCGTCGAGATTGCCATATTCGACGATCAGCTTGGCCGCGGTCTTGGCGCCGATCCCCGGCACGCCGGGAACGTTGTCGACTGCATCGCCCATCAGCGCCAGCACATCGCCCAATTGGTCGGGTCGCACGCCGAACTTCGTCTCGACATAGTCCGCGCCGCGCCGTTCGTTCTTCATCGTGTCGAGCATGTCGACACCCGGCTGGATGAGCTGCATCAGGTCCTTGTCGGAACTGACGATGGTGACGTCCCACCCCGCCTCGACCGCACGGCAGGTATAGGTGGCGATGATGTCGTCGGCCTCGAACCCCTCTTCCTCGATACACGGCAGCGAGAAGGCGCGGGTCGCCTCGCGGATCAGCGGGAATTGCGGGATCAAATCCTCGGGGGGCGGCGGACGCTGCGCCTTGTACTTGTCGTAGAGATCGTTGCGGAAGGTGTGCGAGCCCTTGTCGAGCACGACCGCGAGATGGGTCGGCCCCTCCGCCTTGTCGAGCGCGTCGGCGAGCTTCCACAGCATCGCCGTATAGCCATAGACCGCGCCCGCCGGCGTACCGTGCCGGTTGGTCAGCGGCGGGAGCTGATGATAGGCGCGGAAGATATAGCCCGAACCGTCGACGAGATAGAGATGAGGCATCGCGGGAGGAGATAGCGCCCCGCGCGCGCCGGAACAAATGGTTAGGATGGGTGGAGGGACATTCGTTCGACCAATCCGACAGCGGCGACCGCCTCGCCCAATACCTCAACCGTCACCCCGGACTTGTTCCGGGGTCCAATGCGCCTCCAGCGCGGGCTTTCGAACCTCTTACTTCACGCCTGCCTCCCGTTGGACCCCGGCACAAGGCCGGGGTGACGAAGGCGGAGGTGCAACCCCTCTTCCAGCTACGCCGCGTCGTGGAAGATGATCCCCAGCGTATGACGCCGCCCCGACCGCAACGTGCTGACGCCATGACGCATTGCGACGCGATAATCGCCGCGGCCGCCCGCAACCGGCCGGTGATTGACCGCGAACGCCACCCCATCGCCCTGGCTTAGCGGCACCACCTCTACCCGCGACTGCATGCGCGGCCGCTGCTCGGTCAGGCCGAATTCGCCGCCGGTGAAATCCTCGCCCGGGCGCGACAGCAGGATCGCGACCTGGAGCGGGAAGACGTGCTCGCCGTACAGATCCTGATGCAGGCAATTGTAATCGCCGGGTCCATAGCGCAGCAGCAACGGCGTCGGCCGCGTCTGCCCCGCTTCGTGGCACCGCGCGAGGAAGTCCGCATGGCCGGCGGGAAAGCGCGTCGGCAGGCCGAGCCGCTCGTGCCAGCGATTGGCGATGGGCGCGAGGCGCGGATAGAGCGCCGAGCGCAACCCGACGATCGGATCGGGCAGCGGGTAGCGATAATAACGATATTCGCCGCGTCCAAAGCCGTGCCGCGCCATCACCACCTGGCTGCGGAACTGGGCCGGATCATCATAGCCGGCGGCAATTCGCGCGCAGCTGTCGGCATCGAGCAGCCCAGGCAACATCGCCCAGCCGCGCGCATCGAGCTCGCCGGCGAGCCTCGTCCAATCGTGATCGTCGTTCATGAAGCAGCCCATAGGGCGCGGCCTTGCCGGACCGCGCCCCGGGGATTGCGGTCAAATCACCAACGGTGGTTGGTCACCACGCCCAGCACGACCGCCTGCATCAATTGCTGGCGTTGGGGGATGGTCTTGGGCGTGTCGCCGATCATCACCGCGATGGCATAGGCCTTGCCGTTGGGCGATATCAGGAAGCCGACATCGTTATAGCCGGCGGTCCGTCCGCTGAAATCCTGCCCGGTTCCGGTCTTGTGCCCAAAGGTCCACCCTTCCGGAACCGCGCCGCGCAGCCGCTGGCGGCCGGTATGCGAGGATTCCATCGTCGACATCAGATATTGGGTCGAGGCCGGCGAGAGCAATTCGCCTTTCTTCAGCCGGGCGAGCGCGGTCACGATCGCACGCGGCGCGGCGCCGTCGGGCGGATCGGCGACATAGCGTTCGAACGCGTCCATCCGGGTCGAGGCGGGGATTTTCGCGCGCGCGGCCTCGAACGAGCGGCCGGTCGAATATTGCGGCTTCCATTCGAGCCCGGCGGTGAAGCTCTGCAACAAACGCTCGCCCGGTCCGAAGCGGATATCGGCGATCCCCTTCTTCGCCAGGAAGGCGCGCACCGCGGTCGGCCCGCCGGCAAGCCGCAACAGGCAATCATTGGCGGTATTGTCGCTCTGCGTCAGCGCACGCTGCAGCAATTCGCCGACCGTGGTCTTGTAGCCGTCATCCTTGACCAGGGCGGCGATCGGCTGGTGGAACAGCGTCAGATCGTCCTTGCGCACGGTATAGGGATCGTTGAGCGTCAACTTACCCTGATCGCGCAGGTCGAGCACGGTCATCGCTACCCACAGCTTCGACACGCTCTGCTGCGGCAATTTCAGATCGCCGTTCGAGGTGACCGTCCAGCCATCGTCGATGCTCATCACCGCGATGCCGACCTTGCCGCCGAAATCGCGCGTCAGCGACGGCACCAAATTGGTCAGCGCGGCGGGCGCCAGCACTGCCGGCTTGGGCGCCGGGAGCGGCTGCACGACTTCGCGCGGCGGCGCATACGCCACCGGCGGCGCGAGGCTGCGCGAGACCCTGCTGGACTGGCTATCGGAGACGCAGCCCGCGATCGCGAGGCCGACGACTACACCCAACGCTATTTTACCGAAACGCTTCACAGAACGACCCATGATCCCCGCCCATGTTCTTCTCGACGATGAGAGTATCGCAGGAAACCTGTTGCGGAATCCCTGATATAGTGTCTCCGCGATGAACCGCACCTGAAAAGCGGTGGAGCGAGCAACCAACCCGCTGAGAATCCGTGGATTCCCTTAAGGGACCAGCACAGTATCCGCGGCGACCGGCAAAGTTTCGGGATAATCGAGCGTGTAATGCAGCCCGCGTGATTCGTGGCGGTGCAGCGCCGAGCGCACGATCAGGTCCGATGTCTGGAGCAGATTGCGCAGCTCGATCAGGTCGGGCGTCACCCGGAAATGGCCGTAATAATCCTCGATCTCGCCGGTCAGCATCTTGATCCGATGGGCGGCGCGTTCGAGCCTTTTGGTGGTGCGGACGATGCCGACATAATTCCACATGAAGCGGCGGATCTCGGTCCAGTTCTGCTTGATCACCACCTCTTCGTCCGAATCGGTCACGCGGCTTTCGTCCCATGGCCGGATCGGCGGCGGCGGCGGCAAATCGTCCCAATGCGTATTGATGTGCCGCGCGCAGGCTTCGCCGAACACGAAACATTCGAGCAGCGAGTTGGAGGCCAGGCGATTGGCGCCGTGCAACCCCGATTCGGTGCATTCGCCGGCGGCATAAAGGTGCGGCAAGTCGGTACGGCCGTCCAAGTCGATCACGATCCCGCCGCAGGTGTAATGCTGCGCCGGCACGACCGGGATCGGCTCCCTGGTCATGTCGATACCGAGGCCCTTGAGCTTCTCGTAGATGGTCGGGAAGTGATGGGTGACGAACTCCGCGCCCATGTGACTGATGTCGAGATGGACGTAATCCAGGCCGAGCCGCTTGATCTCATGGTCGATCGCGCGCGCCACGATGTCGCGCGGCGCGAGTTCGGCGCGCGGATCGAAATCGGGCATGAAGCGATAGCCCGTTTCCGGGATCTTGAGCTGCCCGCCCTCGCCGCGCACCGCCTCGGTGATCAGGAAATTCTTGACCTCGAGATTGTAGAGGCAGGTCGGGTGGAACTGCATCATCTCCATGTTGGAGATGCGGCAGCCGGCGCGCCACGCCATGGCGATGCCGTCGCCGGTCGCCCCGCGCGGCGCGGTCGAGAACAGATAGGTCCGCCCCGCCCCGCCGGTCGCCAGGATCGTCGCATTGGCAGTGAACAATTCGACCCGGCCGGTGGCGCGGTTGACCGCATAGACGCCCCAGATATTGCCCGCGCCCGAATAACGCTGCTCGTGCTTCGAGGTGGCGAGGTCGACCACCACCATGTCGGGGACGAGCGTGATGTTGGCATGGGCCTGGGCGGCATGGAGCAGGGCTTCTTGAACGGCCCAGCCGGTGGCGTCGTTGACATGGACGATACGCCTGTGGCTGTGCCCGCCCTCGCGCGTCAGATGGAGGTCGCCGCCTTCCTTGTTGAACGGCACGCCGAGTTCGATCAGCCGCTCGATCGCGCGCGGCGCATTCTCGACGACGAACTCGACGGTCTTGCGGTCATTGAGCCCCGCGCCGGCGATCATCGTGTCCTCGATATGGCTCTCGAACGTGTCGCCCGGCTCGAGCACCGCGGCGATGCCGCCCTGCGCCCAGGCGGTCGACCCCTCGGCGAGCCCGCCCTTGGCGAGCACCGTCACCCGGAAACGGTCGGCAAGGTTGAGCGCGGCGGTAAGCCCGGCGGCGCCGGAACCGATGATCAGGACGTCGGCATTGTGGGGGTCGGTCAACAGCCCCTTCCTTTCATTAGCCCCTCCCCTTCAGGGGAGGGGTTGGGGTGGGGCAGTGCCCCAAGCGAAATTCTCTGCGAGGCATGCCCCCCCCCCCCCCCCCCCCCC
>NZ_BCYX01000006.1 GCF_001598415.1 Sphingomonas mali NBRC 15500 | reverse complement strand
CTATATCGGCGTGCCCGTCGAAGGGCCGTTCAAGCCCGATCATTATCGCTACTGATCGAGCCAATTCAGAATTGATGGAAAAGGGTCGGCTTTGCCGGCCCTTTTTCGCTTGGGCTTCAGCCCGCTAGCGCTGCCTTCAGTTCATCGAGCCAAGGTTCGTAGTTGCGCCACAGATCGAACGCGTCGCGGTTGATCGGTCTGCGGACCTGCTCTGAGCTTGCCGTTCGGACCGGGCGCGCATTTTCGTGAGGACGCAAACACGCTTCCTCAAACGGCAGACCGAGATATTCCAGCAGAGCGCGAATCTCCCGCTCGGGGTCGGCCACCAGCGATTCATGCTGAACGCGATGGATGAGGCCAGGCAACGTCTCGTCGAAATGGTCCATCGCCCGGACGTAATCGCGATAATAGCTGCCGAGATCCTGCATGGAATAGGCGAAGGTCTGCCCTCGGGAGAAATGTTGGCGAAAGTTCGAGAAGCAGCAGGCCATCGCGTCGCGTCGGGCGTCGATTATCTTAGCATTGGGCAGGATGAGATGAATGAGGCCGAGATAGCGCCAATTATTGGGCAATTTGTCGATGAAGAACGGGCGCACCGTTTTGCGTTTTATAGCCGAGTTTTCGACGTATCGCTCTCCGAGTGCCCGGACCTCTTCGGCCGTCAGCTTCTCCACCACAGCTGGATATGCCGCTGCCTTGTTTTGCCAGTCCCGCGCGACCAAGGACTGAACAATATGCGGGATGTCGGGCAATTCCGACGTGCCTTCGATTTGCGAATGGCTTGCGAGAATCTGCTCGACAAGCGTGGAGCCGGCGCGCGGCATGCCGATAACGAAGATCGGATCGCGTCTTTGGCAACCCATGCCGGCATGCTCTGCGAAGAAGGCGCGCGTGAACAGCGTCATCGAGCGATCGACTTCTTCCGACACGGCGTCGCGATCATGCGGTATGAGATCCAACCGTAGCCTGTTTCCTTCGGCATAGTGAAGGAACGAAGCTTCCCATTCCTCGCGATCCTCAAGCGCCTTGCCCAAGGCGAAATGGAGGTAGAGGCGTTTGGCGGGGGCGATTGATCGATCCAGCGAGCGCTGCATCACGGCAAGATCCTCTGCCTCGACCTTGTTGGCCTTTAATTCGGCCAGCGACCACCACGCTTCCGCGAGTTCGGGATCGAGTGCCGTGGCGCGACGATAGGCCGCAACAGATTCGTTTTGTCGGCCCATCGTCTTCAGCAAGTGCCCGTACCAGAGCCAAACTTCGGGATTGTCGTCGACGGTGGCGAGAAGCTTGCCATAGGTTTCCGCTGCAGCGTCGTAACTGCCGGTCTGCGCAAGAATGTCGGCCTTCGTGGCGGCCGCGACGATCTGCTCTGGACGGTCGGCGATAACCCGATCTAGCGTGGCCAAGGCGTCTTCAAGGCGGCCTTGAGAGAAGAACGTGAGCGCCAGGCTCACCTTGGCGTCAGGATAATCGGGCGCGACGGAAACCGCCTGCCTCAACAGCCGCTCGGCTTCAGGATGGATGCCCAGCGTGGACGCGATCTCGGCCAGCATCATCGCGGCAACGACATCGTCGGGCGAGCGCGACAAAGAGGTGCGTAGGATGCGCTCCGCGGCGGCGAGATCATTTTTCATGATCGCGGCGCGTGCCGACGAGATGTCGGGTGATCGCAGCGTCGACTTGATCGCGGCGAGGTCGGCCTTGGCCGCCTTTTCCGCAAGTCCTAGTTTGCGCAATGCTTTGCCCAATAGCCGCAGCGCTTCAGGCTGGCCGGGAGTTACTTCGAGGATCGTCGTCGCCTGTTCGACGGCTGCGACAGGATTATGGTCGAGCAGCAACGCGCCATTCCGAAGCGCGGCCTGAAGAGAACCTGTGTCTTCGCGCATGGCATAGTCGATGCCAGCAATGCGGGGCGTTCGCCACAAGAAAGGGGCCGGGAAAATCCCGGCCCCCGAATATTAGCAGCCTTGAAGATCAGAACTTGGCGACAACGCCCGCGTAGAAGAAGCGGCCCACGTTGTCGTAGATCGCGCTGCCGAAGCCGGCGCCGGTGGTACCCAGTGGCGGTTTGGTGTCGAGCAGGTTGTCAACGCCGATGTAGAAGTTGAACTTCTTGTTGGCGTCGATCTGCAGGCGGACATTGTGCAGGTACGTGTCCGGATAGTATTTGATGTCCGAATAATCGGTCTGCGATGCCGGGATGCCATTGACTTCATGCAGGGCAGACCACGGGGCGACCGTCATCTTGCCGACATAGCGTAGCTTGTAACCCAGCGTGATCGGCCCCCTATTCAGGTCAAGATTCCAGCTGAACTCATCAAACGGGAAGCCGAGCGTACCCAATTGCTGGGTACGGAAGTTGGGATCCACAGCATCCAAATACGTGTCGTTGCGGAAATTGTGGGTGTAGATCAAGCGCGTCGAAACATTCGCGATATCGCCGAGCTTGTGCTGGTAAGCCAGTTCAATGTCGAGGCCACGAACCCGCAGCTTGGCGTAGTTCAAGGGCACGACATGGAGGCTGTTCTCGATGATCCGGCCGGGCTCTTCGCCATTCGGTCCGGTCGTTCCGGGAGCACCGTTATACCGCTGGAAAAGGGCGCAATACTGATTGTTGATGCTCGCCTGTTCATAACAGGCGTCAACGACGGACTGCGCGTCAAGCGTGGAGATCGCATTGTTCACGTTGATATCGAACCAGTCGACCGTCAGCGACAGCCCCGGCACCCAGCGCGGCGTAATGACCGTGCCGATAGTATAAGAATCCGAGGTTTCTACTTTTAGCGCCGCGTTGCCGCCCGACTGATAGGCCAGTGAGTTGATATACTGGAAATTATACCCCGCCGGCACACCTGCCGCCGCGCAATTCTTCGCAATCGTCGAATTCGGGTTCGCGGTATAATTGGTGCACGGATCGCTGATGAATTGGAAATTCTGACCAAAACCCGTGTAGAGGTCGACCAACGTCGGTGCCCGGACCGCGCGCGAGTAATTGGCACGGAAACGGATGTCGCGCACCGGCGACCATTCTAGGTTGCCGTTATAGGCCCAGACCGAGCCTGCATTACCCTTATAGCTGGCGTAGCGGGCAGCGCCGCTCAACGTCAGTTCATGGAAGAACGGCACGTCCTTGAGGATCGGCAGGCGGACTTCGCCGAAGACTTCCTTCACCTCAAATGACGGTGCGCTGAGATCCGGGATGGCGTTGTAGAAGGTCAGGCCAGCCTGAGTAAAGGCGTCCTGTGAATAGGACGCTGTTTCACGACGATATTCGGCGCCGATAGCGATTCCCAGCGGGCCGCCCGGCAGATTGAAGAAGTTGCGCGTATCGCCGCTCAAGAAAGCGTTGGCGACGAACTGAGTGATTCGTCCCTTGGCAACCGAGTTCTGAAGCAAATAGCTACGCGCTGCGTCACTGACGTTCCCGACGCCGAAAAAGTTGACTGGCTGGCACGCCGCTACGTCTGCGGCCAGCTGGGCCGCGGCAAAAGACGGATTGGCCGCGTTCTCATAAGCTACGCGCGCCGCGGGATCGACGGTGGCGCGACAGACGACATGGCCGTTGGCCGTTCCCGTCTTGAACTGCCCTTCATCCACTGCGTCGATCGCCAGCAGGAAGCGCTGGAGATTCACGTTGCCCAGGATCTCGTTCTTCTCGTCGAACTGGCCGTAATTGACCGAAGTTTCGTAAGACCAACCGCTGCCGAGCTCGCCGCGAATGCCGGCGACGATGCGGTAGGTCTCACGCCTGACCCGCTCCTGACGGTTGGTCAGGCTGGTCGCATTCTCGTCGAAGTAGAATGGCTGATGGTCGCCGGGGGCGGCGCCATAATAGTCGTTCAGGAACGTGCGCGCCTGCGAGCTGAGATAAGGATTGTCGGTATAGAATACTTCGCGAGGAGAACCGGTCACGCCACCATTGAAGAAGAACGGGCCGCTGGCGCTGCCCAGCACGTCCGTACGGACATACTTGGCTTCGATGAATGGAACGAATGCCGGCGAGATCTCGAAGTGCCCGATTAGGTTCGCGCTGTAGCGATCCTGTTTCGGAAGCAGACCGAGCTGCGTCCCGTCGCGGAAGTTGTCGCCATTGCCACCGATGAAGCTGCCGTAGGGCTTGATACCGACACGCTGGCCGGTGACCGGAGTCAGTGAACCATCGGGATTGAAATGATACGAGCAATAGTAGCCGCCGCAACTGTTCCCCAGGAACAAGCCGCCATTGGAATATGTGGCACTGCGGATATCGTTGTAAAAAACCCGATTGGGCTTGCCGTCGTTATTGACATTGTCGACGGTGACGAAGCCGCTGTTGATGCTGTAATCACGACGGTCGGACGCATAGAAGTCGCCTTGGTGCGCGTATTCCAGATTGACGGCGATGTTGCCTCTTCCACCTGCGAAGTTCTTGCCGGCCAACAGGCTGGCGAAATAGGATGGCGCGTCGCCATATTGGCTGACGCCGCCCTGCGAGCGCAGTTGGACACCGTCGTAATGGTCCTTGAGCACGAAGTTCACGACGCCGGCGACGGCGTCCGAACCGTAAACCGCCGAGTCGCCGCCGGTGACGACATCGACGCGCTCGATCAAGTCGGTCGGGATGGTGTTGATATCAGGTGACGTCGCTTCGTTGAGGATGTCGCCGGCGACATGGCGGCGACCGTTCACAAGAACGAGGGTACGCTGTGTGCCAAGGCCACGCAGGTCGAGCAGGCTCAAGCCTGAGGTGCCGAGAAAGCGAGTCGAGTTGGACTGGCTGAACGTGCTGGTCAGAGCCGGCAGTTCGTTGAGTACGTCGCCAACCGAGGTGGTGCCGGTCTTGAAGAATTCCTCGCCGGAAATGCTGGTGACGGGGACGGGCGAGTCCAGATTGGGGCGGCGGATGCGCGAGCCCGTGACGACGATTTCACCCGATTGATCGGAGGCGGTCGGCCCAGCTGCCGTCGGAGGGCAGGGCGCGTCCGCGGTCGGCGTGCTGCCGTCCGGACACAGTGTCTGGCCGCCGGCAGCGGCCGCTTGCGCCGACGCCTGACCAGCGTACAGCATGCCAAAAGCGATAACGGCAGAGGTGAGCGCCGTCGACGCGCGAAGACCATTGATACGCATATGAGCCCCTTTTTTCCCTTTATGACAGTTATCTTGCCACAAAAAAAATAGGGGGTTCAAGAGTAACGGAGGAGCGCCGCATCAAAGTGACCGACTGTTTCAAATTAGCCACACCCACCGCGCTCGCGATGCAATCAAGACGCGCCCCGTCATCGATCTGGCAGCTATCACATACTGAGCAATTGTCGGCGTGCGGTCAGGTCCGGTTTTCGCCGCTTTGAGAAGTATCAGGTCGTATGCTTGTCGCAGGCCATTCTTTTGGCGGTGGGTGACAGGATATTAGAGCTAGCTCGAGCCGCACCTTACCGCGAAAGAACGATGCGACGTAGTGGATATGCACCGGGTTGGTCACGAGGAGTCGGATAGCGGTTGGTGAGATGGCCATCTCGACGAACATCACGCCCAGCCCGTCAGTCGACCATTCCGCCGGCGGGCGTCGGTGCTTCCCGGAATATCGATGGATTGCGAAGGCATCGGCGCGCCAGGCCTCTGTGATGGCATGTGCGTCCGGCAATCGCCGCGCGAGCCTGTAGGTCGAACCGGCTCTTGCCGGTCCGACCCCACCAGTCTCGTCACTGCGAGAGCCTTGCCGTGGCGATAGGACCGCACCCGCGCATCGCTGACGTTCGATGTCACCGGGTCAAGTTGTGCTGTCGAGGATGAAGCCGCTGACCGGTGCGGGCGCCGGTGCAGATAGAATCGGCCGGCGCCGTGCGATAGCCCGACCTGTCGAAGAGTATCAACGACGTCCTGGCGAACCAACTCCACCAGCAGATTACCGAACCCAGATCGAAAAACTGAGGGTGGTGCTAATGATGCTCAGTGCAAGGGGACGGACAATGTCGGACGTCCCGGCGAAGGGCCGTTCGGTCGGTCCCTACCGCCTTTAGGTCGGCTAGTTAAGACGTCCGCACTTCTCTCTAAGGAGTTCTGCCACTTTCTCTAGGCGTTTAGTCCCGGCATTCGATGGTGCATTATTCAGCCAGCGATGGAAGGGACGCGCGACGCGACAGGTTCTCCGCGGGAGCGCCACCAGGGCAGAGGCGGTCCGTCGAGCGATATAACATAGTCAAGTAAACCTGAGGGCGCCGGCCAAGCGGCACGGTATCAACTCCAAGAAGTAGCCAAGTGAAAGAACCGTACGGCTGTCGGCGATCTTTCCGACCGGTCTGAAGGATGCGAAGTCGACCATCCTAGATCCTGAACCCCTAAAGGCAGGGGCTTGTCACTTGGCAACGCCGAGATCGTCGTGAAGGGGCCGGAGGATGCTGTCACCCTCGCTTGATCCGGAGATCAGGCATGGACCATCCCACTCGTTCTGGAAGGTGAAGCTGCATCCGCCGAAACGATCTCTGCCGATGTCGAGTATTGCCGTTTATCCGGCACCCCGTAGCGATCGTGAATGGCTTCCTCCATCGGCGGCAGGTCCGAAGGCTCGAACTCCAGCAAGCAGTGACCGTTCGATAACGGAAGCAAGGTCACCGCCATCGGCTAGAGATGCGAGGCCAATTGTCTGGGATCCAGTCTGGCCTTCCCTTAATGACCGATAGCCGTCGCGCAACGCCGTCCGGATGAGGGTCTCCCATCTCTGTTCCGCCCATCTCGTCCGTCCGATTAAAGACACGCTTGCTGTCGTCCTTCGCGTAAAGCGTCTCCATCGTGGTTTGCGGCACGACGAAGGTGGTGGCGCCCCCTCGCTTAGCGTTGTTCGCTGTTCACAGATTTTCAACCTTCACGGTCGAGAATAGCCACGAGGGAGCATGCGTGGCGATGTTGGGCGGGATCAATGGTGCGCTGAAAGGGGTACGTCGGTTCGGCACGAACCTATTGCGTGACCGTAAAGGTGTGTCCGCCCTGGAGTTCGCGATAGTGGGGCCCGTCTTTCTGGCACTGCTGCTCGCGATCTTGTACACGATGCTCATCTATTTGGCACAGCAGATGCTCGAGACGGCAGCCCAAAGCGCTGGGCGCTTGATGCTGACCGGTGCGGTTCAAACCTCGCAACTTGCCAACGGCCACGTCGGCATGACGGCGAGCGACTTCAAGAACGCCATCTGCAACGGTTTTTCCGGCACGGGGCCGGACGGCCAGGCGATCAGCACGCGCGCCTTGCTGCCGTCGATGCTCTCGTGCTCGCGGCTAACGGTCAACGTGACCACCGTAAGCGCCTATAACGTTTCCGCCACCTCTTCGCCGACGTTCACCTATGACAGCAATGGCGTCCTGACTTCGACGGGCACGGGCTACAATTATCAGGCGGGCGGCGCGGGGCAGAACCGTATTGTCGTCCTGCAACTGATTTACCTGTGGCCGACAGGAAAGGGACCCCTCGGTCTCAACCTGTCAAATCAGCCGAATGCCAACCGCAAACTTGTGGCGACCTCGGTGTTCACGACCGAGAATTACACATGCAACACGTCGCAGACCTCATGCTGAAACGCCTCGTACAGAATGCTCGCGGGGCGGCGATGGTCGAATTCGCGTTCGTCTTGCCCGTGCTTCTGCTCCTGTACGCGGGCGGATGCTGCCTGTCGGATATGATCGCATGCAACCGTAAAGTGACGGTCGCGACCCGTTCTCTGGTCGATCTCGTCAGCCGAACAATGTCTCCCACGGTCCTCTACAACGATCCGAACAGCGCGAATGCGAAGTCCTACCTCAGCGCTAGTGCAGTCGTGCTGTCGCCCTACAAGCTCGACGTCGCGACTGAGCAGATTTCGCTCCTCAGGGTCTGCGATGCTTCACATGCCTATGTGGTCTGGACCCAGGCCCAAACGCAGAACGCCGACGGCAGCATCGTTGCTAACGCGACCCCCGACCAGGTCGAAGGCACGCTGCCGACGAACGAGGCGCAGGCGGCCAACACGGTCGTTTCGATCCCGACCGACATGATCACGTCGACGATGATACCGTCATCGCCGGACAGCTCGAACGTGTGTGGAAACCTTGCTCCCGGTAACAGCAACAAGACCCAGGTCGGCACGGCCGGTGGCTGGCTGTACAGGGGCAAGATTACCTACAACTTTACACCGGTGATCAGCTTCGTCCCGATCCAAACAACGGCGCTGACGAAAACCATCTACATGGTTCCCCGCCTTTACTAGGTGCTCTTATGATGCGGAAACTCCTATCAGCGACGGCTTCGGCCGCATGGGTCAGGCTCCTTCGTCGGCTGAAAGCCGACGAGCGAGGAGGAGTTCTGATGATCATGGGATTCGCGCTCATTCCGCTGACCTTCGCGGTCGGTTTCGGTATCGACTATGCTCGCGCCATGAGCCTCCAGACGCAGTTGGACGCCGCTGCCGACGCTGCTGCTTTGGCCGCCGTCGCACCCTCCATGATTCTTCAGACCAACAGTGCGTCGACCTCTGCTGCAAACGCGATGTTCAATACGCAGGCAAGCCTGCTGAACGGCTATCGGGATCTGCAGGTGACTGCCACGATTTTGGACGGAACGTCCGGGAGTAGCGGCGCTCTGGGCTATCTTCGCAAAGCTACCGTCACCTACACGGCCCAGTCGATAAACATCTTTGGCGGGATCCTCGGGGCGCCAACTCTGACGATCAAGGGAACATCCACGGCAAGCGCTGCGCAGCCGCCCAATGTCGATTTTTATCTGGCGATGGACAATTCGCCATCGATGCTCTTGCCTGCGACTTCTGATGGGGTCAGCAAAATCATTGCGGCTACGAAATCGCAGTGGAAACCCGAAGGCTGCGCATTTGCATGTCACGCGCAGATTCCAAAGGAAGACAACATCTACATCAGGGACACGCTGGGGCGGCATATCCTTCTCTCAACCGGTTATTATACTGCGGGATCGTCTAATAACGGTGTATTCTACCGTTGGGATAAGGCTGCGAACTTGATTTATGACAGTTCCGGAAATCTCATGACGTCCACTTCAACGTCCGTTTCTGGACCAACGACGACGACATCCGGAACCGGGAGTAACAAGAAGACTATCGTCACAACAGTGACCACAGTGTCGGTCACGACTTACACGGCCACCGAAAGCACCACTGATGCCTCTATCGTTTACAAGAAGGTAACTTCTACCCCCACTACAACGACGGTGTCTACGCCGGTCAGCGGTGGCAGTTCTACTACTACGACGACCACTGGTACTCCAACGTCGACCACATCTGTTTACGATCGCGGATATTGGGCGGACGGCTATTGGCTCACTCACAATTATGGAGTGTTATACGGTAGTCCGTCGAGCATCACCTTGCGCAAGGATGATGTCGTTTCAGCGGCATCGCAGCTGATCCCGTTCGCTGCGGACCAGGCGAGCCAATATCATGTGACCTACCAGGCGCAAATGTTCTCCTTCGACTGGACGCGACCTGGTGGCTCGTCGCCCGTCAAAACGCTCAATTCCCTCACCAACGTCGCATCCTATGGTAGCGGTTGGTCGGCTGCTTCAGTTTTCCCGGCTGACGATTACTGGTGGACGAATTCATATCCTGTCAAGGGCACGGGCAACGACGATCGGGCCACTGAAGTGACCAACATGCTCACCGTGATGAAGAATACCATTCCGACCGCGGGAACCGGCGCACCCGGAGCGACGCCGCAAAAGATGCTGTTCATCATTACAGACGGCATGCTGGACCAGCCGAACGGCAGCGGACGCTATTTCGGACCGATGCGGAGCTCCGATCTGACCCAATGCACCGCCATCAAGGCCAAAGGGATCAAGATCGCCATCCTCTATACACAATATCTGCCGGAATCGATCGCAAGCGACGGCTGGTCACAGACGAACGTAGCTCCATTCTTGCCGGCCCCGCCTTCGCCCTACCCGGGCGGCAATGCAGGAAACTCGGATCAGGTCCTCACGGCGCTGCAGAGCTGCGCGTCGCTGGGTATCAACGGTTCGCCACTGGTTCAGACTGTAACTGCCGATGATAACATTGCCACCGCTCTCCAGCAGCTCTTTTCAACTGCCCTGCAAACCGCTCGATTGGTTCAATGAAGGCGCGGATTTGACAATATCGACTGGATGGCCGCTGGACGGGGCGCCGATCTCGTGGCCATTTTAATCGTGCGGCTCGCGAGGGCGCCCGCACACAAGCATGCTGAAGTCGAGACTTGACGACGTAGGGGCGAGCCATATCGATGCCGCCACCGACCAATCCGGCCAAAGGGGTGAGTGCCATCGCCATGAGCGCAAGCGTGTTGCCGCGTACATCGATGGTTACCGATCATTGGCTCGATCTCGCATTCAGCTACGCCCCCGAAAGGTCGCGCGCCGCGCTGGACGCGCTGTTCGCGCTCGACGCCGTGTTGGGCAATGTATTGCGCACGACACGCGAGCCGCTCGTCGGGCAGATGCGACTCGCCTGGTGGCGCGAGGCGCTGGAGGGACTCGACGCGTCCGGTGCGCCCGCCGAACCCGTGCTGCAGTCATTGACCGCCGCGGCCTTGCCGCTGGGGATTACCGGTCGTGCACTCAGCGACATGGTGGATGCATGGGAGCCGTTGCTGGGCGAAATCGGTCCCGGATCGATCGACGATCACGCGCGTTTGCGCGGCCGTGGGCTGTTCGCGATGGCCGGGCTGGCGCTCGACGCGGCGCCGGGTGATGGGGTTGAAGAAGCGGGTGAGGGGTGGGCGCTGGCCGACCTCGCCGCCAATCTCAGCGATCCGGCACTGGCAAGCCGCGCGCGGGAGCATGCCGCGACCATGCTCGCTCATGCCCGCCGGTCGCGATGGAGCAGGAATGGTCGGGCGCTGGGCGCGCTGGCGCTGATCGCGGATCGGCGGCTAAGCGGACCGATCCCGGCAAGCTTCGTTCTTCGGCTAGCGCGGTTCCGGCTGACCGGCAGATAGCACCATGATGGTGGGATTCGGTTTTCTCCGCGTTTCTCGCGCGCTAGCGTGAGGGTCAAGGAGGATCTGGCGATGTGGCGATATCTTGCTGGGTTGGCGGCTGCCATCTTGTTGGTGGTGGCGGGAATGACATTTCAGGCGATGCGATCGCCGCCCGCGGCAACGCTCGCCGCTATGCCGGCGGCCGCGGCCGAAACCGCGACACCAGACGGACAGGCGACCAGCCCTGCGGTGCCCGAGGCGCTGCCGGCAACACGCGAGCAGAAGCGGTTCGATCGCTACGACAAGGATCGCAATGGGTCGGTTACCCGCGACGAATATCTGATGGCGCGGCACAAGGCCTTCGCCAAGCTCGACGTCGACAATAACGGCACCTTGTCGTTCGATGAATGGGCAGTGAAAGCCGAGACCAAGTTCGCGCTGGCCGACAAGGACAAGTCGGGCGCGATGAACGCGACCGAATTCGCCACGACCGCCGTCAAGCGCAAGTCCAAACCGCGGCCCAATTGCCGCCCCACCTCACCCGCTCCGGCTCCGGCGGAGGATAATCGCGAGGAAGATTCTTAAGCTGCCAGCCAACCGGCAAGCGCGGTGCGGGCGCGTTCGGTATACATCTTCTTGCGATCCGCCTTTTTCGTGCGGCCGGTAATCGGCGGGAACAGGCCGAAATTGACGTTCATCGGCTGATAGGTCTCGGCCTCAGCCGCGCCGGTGATATGGTTGAGCAGCGCGCCGAGCGCGGTTTCGATCGGGGGCGCCATCATGGCATTGCCACTCAATTCTGCCGCCGCGAAACGGCCCGCAAGCAGCCCGATCGCCGCGCTCTCGACATAGCCTTCGCACCCGGTGATCTGGCCGGCAAAGCGGATATTGGGGCGCGCCTTCAGCCGCAGCGTCGGATCGAGCAATTCGGGGGAGCGGATGAAGGTGTTGCGATGAAGCCCGCCGAGACGCGCGAATTCGGCATTTTCGAGCCCCGGGATGGTGCGGAACAGCCGCACCTGTTCGGCATGTTTCAACTTGGTCTGGAAACCGACGATGTTCCACAAGGTGCCGGTGGCATTGTCCTGGCGCAGTTGGACCACGGCATAGGGCCAGCGGCCGGTGCGCGGATCGTCCAACCCGACGCCCTTCATCGGGCCGAAGCGCAGCGTCTCGGGTCCGCGTTCAGCCATTACCTCGATCGGCATGCAGCCCTCGAAATAGGGCGTATCCTTCTCCCATTCGCGGAATTCGGTCTTTTCACCATCGACCAGCGCCTGGACGAAGGCGTGATACTGATCTTTGTCGAGCGGGCAGTTGATGTAATCCTTGCCATCACCCTTGTTCCAGCGCGACTGGAACCAGGCGGTCTCCATGTCGATGCTGTCGCGATGCACGATCGGCGCGATCGCATCGAAAAAGGCGAGGGCGTCGCTGCCGGTCGCCGCCCCGATGCTGGTCGCGAGCCCGGGAGCGGTGAGGGGGCCGGTCGCAACGATCGCGAGGCCATCATCGGGAAGCGCGTCGACGCGTTCGCGGACGATCGTGACGTTGGGATGCGCCGACAGCCGCGCCGTCACGCCGGCGGAAAAACCGTCGCGATCGACCGCCAGCGCCGAGCCCGCCGGCACCTTGTGACGGTCGCCTTCACTCATGATGATCGAGCCCAAAGCCCGCATCTCGGCATGAAGCAGCCCGACCGCATTGTTCTCGGCATCGTCCGAGCGGAAGCTGTTCGAGCAGACCAGTTCGGCCAGGCTGTCGGTCTGATGCGCCGGCGTCATGTCGCCGCTGCCGCGCATTTCGGAGAGCTTCACGCGTACGCCTGCTTCGGCGAGCTGCCACGCCGCCTCGGATCCGGCGAGGCCGCCGCCGATGATGTGAATGTCATGAGTCATGGCGCCGGGCGATAGCCGCGCCGGCGCCGGATGACAAAGCATGTTGCCGATATCGGCTCGTGGGGCCATCACATCGCCATGACCGCGATCCCATCAAAGCCCCGCGCGACATGGCTGCTGATATTGGCCATGCTGGCCGGGGTCAGCTTCTGGTTCGTCGGACAACACACCATTCCGGCACTGCCCTGGATTGCGTGGAAGGGGGCAGGTGTCGGCCTGCTGACGATCTGGGCGGCTCTCAATGCCCGTGGGCGAGATGGCTGGTTGATCACCGCCGTGCTGGCTTTGGGGACGCTGGGGGACGTGCTGCTTGAGCGCAGCCAGACCGGCGGCGCCCTGGCGTTCCTCGCGGGTCATCTGACCGCGACAATGCTCTATTTGCTCCATCGCCGCAGCAAGCCCTCGCCGAGCCAGCTGATCCTGTCCGTGCTGTTACTCCTCGGCGTGCCGTTGATCGCTTTCCTGCTTCCAGCCGATCGCGCCGCGGCGCCTGGTATCGCGCTCTATGCTACCGGGCTCGGCGCGATGGCGGCGAGCGCGTGGATCAGCCGATTCCCGCGCTATCGGGTCGGGCTCGGCGCGGTCATGTTCGTTGCCTCGGACCTGCTGATCTTCGCTAAGATGGGGCCGCTGGCGGGTTCGCTGATCCCCGTGCTTCTGATCTGGCCACTCTATTTCATCGGGCAGGCGCTGATCGCCTGGGGAGCGGTAACCACCTTGCTGCGTTGGAAAGACGATGAAGATCTTCACCATCGGTTATGAAGGCACGACGATGGACGCCTTCCTCACCACGTTGCGCGAGGCGGGGGTCGAGCAAGTGATCGACGTCCGCGCCTTGCCGCTATCGCGCCGTCCAGGGTTCTCGAAGAACATCCTGGCAGCGACGCTGAAGGATAGCGGGATCGGCTATGTCCATCTCAAGGCGCTCGGCACACCCAAGCCGGGTCGGGATGCGGCGAAGAAGGGCGATTGGCGGACGATGGAACGCGTCTATGCCGGGCAACTCCATTTGCCCGAGGCGCAGGCCCAGGCGGCGCAACTCCGCGACCTCGCCACCGAAAAGCCGTCGGCGCTGCTGTGCTTCGAGCGCGATCCCAAACATTGCCACCGCACGATGTTGCTTCGCGAAGAGGGCGAGGGGTTCGAGGTCGTCGACCTGCTTCCTTGAGAGACTCCCTCTCCCCTTGTGGGAGAGGGAAGGGGCCCATTGCGGAGCAATGGGAAGGGTGAGGGGGAGTCATAAGCAGTGTCGCCCGAACTCCCCCTCACCCTTCCGCCGACTGCGTCGGCTCCCTCCCTCTCCCACAGGGGGAGAGGGAGAATGCGACCATCAACCAGCGACGGGCAGCTTCACCGACCCATCATCGTCCCGCTCGAGCGCGCCATAGGCGATCACGACGTCGAGCGGCATGGTGCCATAGATATGCGGGAACAACGCGCCGCCACGCGACTCTTCCCACCGGACGCTATCGCCAAGCGCCGCGAGGTCGACCGCCGCGACCCACAGGTCCGATTGGCCGACGAAATGCCTGTCCACGGTCTCGGTCAGCTGCTCGCGGGTAGAGAGGTGAATATAGCCATCAGCCAGGTCGATCGGCGCGCCCTCGAAAGCATCGGCTTCGAGGGCGCGCATCTGATCGGCGGTCAGCACCTTATAGGCAATGGCCGGGCGGTCGCTCATTCGCCGTCGGCCGGGCCCGCCGCGCTATCGTCGGCAGTGTCCGCGCCGGGGTCGGGCGCGACCTCGCGCTCTTCTCCGGCGGTCAGGTCCGCCTCGGCATCGCCTTCGGTTTCCTCGATCCGCGCGGCTGAGACGACATGTTCGTTCTCGGCCACGTTGAACAAGCGAACACCGGCGGAACCACGGCCAATCACGCGCAGATCGCCAAGCGACATGCGGATCAGCTTGGCCTGATCGGTGACGAGCATCAGCTGATGCCCCTTGGTCGCCGGGAAGCTCGCGACGACCGGGCCGTTGCGGGCGATATTGTCGATATTGGTGATGCCCTGGCCACCGCGGCCGGTGCGGCGATATTCATAGGCCGAGGACAATTTGCCATAGCCGTTGGCGCAAACGGTCAGGATGAACTGCTCCTTGGCCATCAGCTCCTCGTAACGGGCGTCGCTCATCTCGCGCGGCTTGCGAATACCCTCGACATCCTCGCCCTTCCAGGCGGCGTGGCGGAGATAGTCCTCGCGTTCGTCCTGATCCCTTACGCCGACGCGATGCAGGATCGATAGCGAGATCACCTCGTCGCCATCCGCCAGTCGCATCCCGCGCACGCCGGTCGACGCGCGGCTCTGGAATTCGCGGACATCGTCGCCGGCAAAGCGGATCGCCTTGCCCTGGCGCGTGGCGAGCAGCACGTCGTCGCTCTCGTCGAGCAAGGCAACGCCGATCAGCCGGTCGTCTTCGTCCTCGCCTTCGAACTTCATCGCGATCTTGCCGTTCGACGGCACGTTGGTGAACGCGTCCATCGAATTGCGGCGCACCGAGCCCTTGGCAGTCGCGAACATCACGTGGAGCTTGCCCCACTCATTCTCGTCCTCGGGCAGCGGCAGCACGGTCGAGATCGTCTCACCCTCGGCCAGCGGCAGCAGGTTGATCATCGGCCGCCCGCGCGTATTCGCGCCGCCTTCGGGCAAGCGCCACACCTTCATCCGATAGACGCGGCCGAGCGTCGAGAAGAACAGCACCGGCGTGTGGGTCGAGGTCACGAACAATTCGGTGACGACGTCCTCGTCCTTCGTCGCCATGCCAGCGCGGCCCTTGCCGCCGCGAGCCTGAGAGCGGAACGTATCGAGGCTGGTGCGCTTGATATAGCCCTGCATGGTCACGGTCACGACCATGTCCTCGCGCTCGATCAGGTCTTCGTCCTCGATGCCGTCGGCTGCACCGGCAATCTCGGTCCGACGCGGCGTGGCGAATTCGGCGCGCACCGCGGCCAGTTCCTCACGCATCACTTCGTAGAGGCGCGCGCGATTCGCCAGGATTTCGAGCAATTCGGCGATCGAGGCGGCGAGTTCCTTGAGCTCGTCGCCGATCTCGTCGCGGCCCAGCGCGGTCAGGCGATGGAGGCGCAGGTCGAGGATCGCGCGAACCTGAAGATCCGACAGCCGATAGCTGTCGCCGGTGACCTCGACATCGGTCGCCTCGACCAGCCGGATATAGCCGGCGATTTCCGCGATCGGCCATTCGCGCATCAGCAGTGCGTGGCGCGCCTCGGTCGGGCTCGACGACCCGCGGATGATGCGGACGACTTCGTCGAGATTGGTGACCGCGATCACCAGGCCGAGCAACAGATGCGCCCGGTCGCGCGCCTTGGCGAGCTCGAACTTGGCGCGCCGGGTGATGACCTGTTCGCGGAACTGGATGAACGCCTGGATGAAGTCGCGCAGGTTGAGCAGGTCGGGACGACCGCCGCGGATCGCCAGCATGTTCGCCGGGAACGAGCCCTGCGCGGGCGTGTGGCGCCACAATTGATTGAGCACGACTTCGGGAGTCGCGTCGCGCTTCAGGTCGATGACGATCCGCACGCCTTCGCGGTTCGATTCGTCGCGAATGTCGCTGACGCCTTCGATCCGCTTGTCCTTGGCGGCCTCCGCGATCTTTTCGACGAGCGCGTTCTTGCCCTGCTGATAGGGGATTTCGGTGAGGACGATCGAGCGGCGATCGCCGCGACCCTCTTCGAGTTCGTGACGCGAGCGCAGGATGATCGAACCGCGACCGGTCTCATACGCCGATCGCGCGCCGGAGCGGCCGAGGATGATCGCACCGGTCGGGAAATCCGGACCCGGCACATATTCCATCAATTCCTCGGTCGTGATCGCGCCATTGTCCATATACGCGAAGCACGCATCGATCACTTCGCCCAGATTATGAGGCGGGATATTGGTCGCCATGCCGACCGCGATGCCGCCGGCGCCGTTGACCAGCAGATTGGGAAAGCGCGCCGGCAGAACCGACGGTTCGCTTTCCGAGCCGTCGTAATTGGGAACGAAGTCGACCGTATCCTTGTCGAGATCTTCCATCAGGAAGCTCGCCGATTTGGCGAGGCGCGCTTCGGTGTAGCGCATCGCGGCGGCGGGATCGGGATCCATCGATCCGAAATTGCCCTGACCGTCGATCAGCGGCAGCCGCATCGCCCAATCCTGGGTCATGCGCGCCAACGCCTCGTAAATCGAACTGTCGCCGTGCGGGTGATATTTACCGATCACGTCGCCGACGATGCGGGCCGATTTGCGGTACGGCCGGTTGTAGAAAAATCCGCTTTCCTGCGCCGAGAAGAGAATGCGGCGGTGCACCGGCTTCAGCCCGTCGCGCACATCGGGCAGCGCACGGGCGACGATCACGCTCATCGCATAATCGAGATACGACGACTTCATCTCATCGACGATGGAGATGGGGGTAATGTCCGAGGGGTCGGCGAGGACGGTCTCGTCGGTCAAGTTTTGGGGTCTTTCAGGTGATGTTGCTGTTCGATGACGACCCTAGCGGGTCATGCAACCGATGTCACGCGCGCGCGTACGCGCGTGAGGGCGCAATTGGGCGCGCGGGGAGCGATCCGATGCCAACCCCTGCCCGAGCGGCGGCGCGGGCGCAATTCTCCATTCAATCCGCATTCAGCCGGTTTCGGCGATTTGCTCCGCCAGGCGCCTTGAACCCCCGGCGCCCGCTGACTAGAGCGGTCGGGAAGGGTTCCCCCGCCCATGAGGAGAGATTGATGAAGAGCATTTCGACGGCCGCCTTCGCCGCGGCGATGGTCGCCGGCGCGACCGGGTTGGCCTTTGCGCCGCCCGCTTTTGCCAAGAAGAAGGAAGAAGCGCCGGCCGGCCCGCAATATACCCAGGCCGTGGCGGTTGCCGCGAACAAGGCCAAGGCCGCGCTGCTCGCCAAGGATATGGCGACCGCCGAGGCCGCGGTTGGTGAGGCCGAGGCCGCCGCCAAGACCGACGACGACAAATATATCTCGACCTTCCTGCGCTATGCCCTGGTGTCGCAGAAGATCGCCGATTCCTCGGCCGGGACCAACGGCGCCTTCGACCCGGCGCCGATGATCGCCCCGCTCGATGCGCTGATCGTCAATCCCAAGACGCCGGCGGACATGCTGCCCAAGTTCGAATTCAGCCGCGCGACGATCGCCTATGATGCCAAGGATTGGGCGCGCGCGAGCCGGCTGTTCCAGCAGGCGCAGCAGCACGGGTCGACCGAAGCGAACCTGCCGCTCTATCTCGCCAAGTCCAAGGTCCAGGCCGGCGACGCCGCCGGCGGCATGGCCGACCTCGAGAAGGTAGTCGCGTCCGGCAAGCAGTCGGAAGACATCTACAAATACGGCATCGCGCAATCGGCCGCTGCCGGTCTCAAGCCGCAAACCATCGTCTGGCTGAAGCGCTGGCTCGTCGCCTATCCGACGTCGAAGACCTGGCGCGACGCGCTCGGCTATTACGCGCTGACCCAGAACCCCGTCGCCAAGCTCGACAAGAAGCAGATGATCGACGTGTTCCGGCTGATGCGCCAGACCAAGTCGCTCGCCGACCAGAATTATTACGAGGAATATGCGCAAAAGGTGATGGACGTCGGCCTGCCCGACGAAACCAAGGCGGTGATCGCCGAGGGCAAGGCGGCGGGTAAGATCCCCGGCACCGGCAATTCCAACATCCAGGCGCTGGTCAACAGCTCGAACAGCCAGGTCGCGGCCGAAGGCTCTTTCGCGGGGCTCGAGACCAAGGCGGCTGCCTCGCCCAATGGCGCGCTGTCGTCGCAGACCGGCGACGCGTTCCTGGGCCGCGGCGACTATGCCAAGGCGATCGCGCTCTACAAGCAGGCGCTGACCAAAGGCGGCGTCAACAATGACGAGGTCAACACGCATTTGGGCATCGCCCTGGCGTTGTCGGGCGACAAGGCCGGCGCCAAAGCGGCGTTCGCCGCGGTCACCACCGCGCCGCGCAGCGACATCGCCGGCTTCTGGTCGACCTGGATCGACAGCCCGCCGACGAGCTGATTCGGCGTAATCGGGACGAGAAAGGGGCGGCTGGCGACGGCCGCCCCTTTTTTTGTTCATCGCGCTCAACGCATCGTGCCCGGTTTTCGCACGAGCGCGAGGACGGCGACTACGAGCTCTAAATGTGCCGTTTCGGCCACACTTCGCTCCTTATCGACCCAGCCGCCGGCGCCCCGCTTGTGATCATTGTATGCCAGGCGTATAGTTATTCCAAAGCGACAAATCGAGATCGCGGTACGTCGGGAGAGGCATGATGGGCGTAGCGACCTTGACGACACGGCCTGCGCGTTCGGCGCATCGACGCATTGCGCCTCATCGCGGCCGGTGCGGTGCTGGGCGCTGAACCCGATGACGTTTTTCGCGACCATGACGCCGCTTTTTGTGAATGCCTGACGCCCGAGGAAAGCGAGGCGTTTCGTCGCACCGTCCTGAAAGTGCGGACGCTCAACGCACCAGATTTACCAATCGAACGCTCGAGAAAGAGCGCAATTCTTAGGAGGATCAAATGAGGGGAATCGTGGCTGCACGAAACGTCGCCAGGCTACTCGCGGGGGTCGCTCTCACCACCCTGCTACCAATCCAGGCCGAAGCGCAGACCGAACCGGCCGATGCTAAAGCCGCGACAGCCCCCGGTGATGCCGCGGCCGCCGCCCAAGACGATATTCTGGTGACCGCACGGCGCACCACTGAGCGGCTCCAGGACGTGCCGATCGCGGTGACAGCCTTCACCGGCGATGCGCTGGCCAGTCGCAGCGTCGATACACTCGACCAGATCGCAAAATATACGCCGAACATCCGGTTCGATGGCGCGGCCGCGCTTTCGGGCGGCAATTACAACGCCACGGTGTTCATCCGCGGCGTCGGCCAGAACGACTTCGCGATCTTCTCCGATCCCGGCGTCGGCTTCTATGTCGATGATGTCTATTATGCGCGCTCGATCGGCAGCGTGCTCGACGCGGTCGACCTGGACAGCGTGCAGGTGCTGCGCGGGCCGCAGGGCACGTTGTTCGGCAAGAATACGATCGGCGGCGCCGTGCTCATCACCACCGGCCAGCCCGACACGCAGGATTTGTCGGGCAAGATCGAGGGCACCTATGGCAGCTTCAACCGCATCGACGTGAAGGGTTATGTCAATATTCCAATCGTCAGCGACAGGGTGGCGCTGCGCATTTCAGGATCGAGCATCAACCGCGACGGCTATGTGAAGCGCCTGATCGATGGCGGGACCGAGGGGAACCGCAATGCCGATTCGATCCGCGCCAAGCTGCGCATCAAGGTGACCGACGATCTGACGATCGATATCGGCGGCGACTATACCAGGGCACGCGAGAATTCGGCGCCGTCCAAGCTGATCGCGGTCGGCAATGCGCCGGGTATCACCGGCATCCCGTTCCTGAGCAACTATAATCGCTATATCGCGCCGACGCTGGGCATCACCGCTCCGAACGGCGCGAACACGCTCAACGCCTCCTACATCACCAATGATCCGTTCACGACCTATGCGACCGGGCGCAACCGCAACGACCTGGATCTGTGGGGCGTGCAGGGCGTGATCCGCTACGCATTCGGCAATGCCGAGATCAAATCGGTGACGGCCTATCGCGACCTGAAGGCCGGGTTCAACCGCGACGGCGACAACACGCCCTTCACCTTCCGCGAGACGGTGAACGACGACAAACAGTGGCAGTTCAGCCAGGAATTGCAGCTGACCGGCAAGGCGGTCGACAACCGGCTGAGCTATGTGCTCGGCGCTTATTATTTCAAGGAAAAGGCGTCCGACATCGCGCGCGCCGATCTCGCGCTCGGCCTGCAGCCGCCCCTCGCGCTGACCCCGCCTTATACGCCGGCAGTGTTCATCGAGAATTATACCGACAATTACAGCTATGCCTTTTTCGGCCAGGCGAGCTTCGAGATCGTGCCCAAGCTGAACATTGAGGTGGGCGCGCGCTACAATAAGGACCACAAGGTCTTCACCTCGATCAACACCCGCCAGCGCGACAATGTCCAATTCATCAACGTCACGCGGGCAAAGGGTTGGTCCGCCTTCACCCCGCATGTCGGCGTGAACTACAAGCCGAACCGGGATATCCTGCTCTACGCCAGCTATTCGCGGGGGTTCAAACAGGGTGGCTTCAACGGTCGGCCGCTCGCCGACGCGGC
This sequence comes from Sphingomonas mali NBRC 15500, assembly GCF_001598415.1. Classification (GTDB taxonomy): domain Bacteria; phylum Pseudomonadota; class Alphaproteobacteria; order Sphingomonadales; family Sphingomonadaceae; genus Sphingomonas; species Sphingomonas mali. The sequence continues at coordinate 152,398 of NZ_BCYX01000006.1, read as the reverse complement.
TGAAGTGACCGCCTATGAGCCAGAAACGCTCGACAGCTATGAAATCGGCATCAAGGCGGATCTGCTCGACCACACGCTGACCGCGAACCTTGCCGGGTTCCATTCGATCTACAAGAATATCCAGCTGACCGTGAATCAGACCCCGCAGAATTTCGTAGCCAATGCCGCAGCGGGGCGAATCAACGGGTTCGAGCTGGAGCTGGTCGCGCGGCCGGCGCGGTGGTTCACGGCCAATGCCTCGCTCGGCTATCTCGACGCCAAATATACGTCGATCGGCCAGGGGTTGGGCCCGACGCAGATCCTGCCGATCACGCTGGCGAGCAAGTTCGTGAAGACGCCCGAGTTCACCGCAACGGCGGGGGCGGAGATCAGCCACGAGTTCGAAAAGGCGGGCAAGCTCTCGCTGCGCGGAGACGTGACGGTGTATTCGCGGATCTATGAGGATGTGGGCAACACGGCGCTGATCACTGAGCCGGGTTATGTGCTGGCCAATGCTCGGCTGACCTATACGCTGCCCGGCAACGCGATTCAGCTATCCGGGTTCGTCACCAATCTGACCAATGCGCTCTACCTGGCCTCCGGCAATGCCAGCCCGGCGTTCGGCCTAGCCGAGGTGAGCTATGGCCGTCCGCGCGAATGGGGGATTTCGGCCAGCTACCGCTTCTGATCACCCGGGTCCGGTGGCACACCTGTCACCGGACCTGCGGCGAGGCCGGTCCGGCCTGATGCCCGATCAATCGCGGTGACACGCGCAATAACCCTAATTGCCGACTAGTTGAAGCAGCCGTCCGCCACCTGAGCCGGATGGAGCATTGGAACGGGACGGGCGGCCAATCGCGCCGCCCTTTCGCTATTCCGCCCCGACCGGAATCCCCGGCTGGTTCTTCGATGTGCGGATGGTCAGCGATGTCTTGACGCTTGCCACGTTGGGGGCAGGGGTCAGGTGCGTCGTCAGGATATCCTGGAAGGCCTTCAGGTCACCGGCGACGATCTTCAGGATGAAGTCGATTTCGCCGTTGAGCATATGACATTCGCGGACCTCGGGAATCGTCGCGATGTGCGATTCGAACGCGGTCAGGTCGCGCTCCGCCTGGCTTTTCAGGCTGACCATCGCGAACACGGTGATCGGATAGCCCAGGGTCGCGGGGTCGAGTTCGGCGTGGTAGCCCTTGATCGCGCCCGCTTCCTCGAGCGCGCGGACGCGTCGCAGGCATGGCGGTGCGGTCAAGCCGACGCGGTCGGCCAGTTCGACATTGGTCATGCGTCCATCGGCCTGTAGTAAAGACAATATCTGCCGATCGATCCGATCCAACGCCATCGCCGGTTCTCCAAGAATTTTATGCGAGTTAGCCCGATCGCCAACATAATATAATTGCTGGATTGCGCAATCGTCCCACTATGCGACGCGTCAAAATGAACCATTTGAAGCGCGCCGCACTGCGGTTAAGAAATTCTTAGGCGCGGCGGTTCCGCGCGATCCGAGGGCCCCGTTCTTGCGTTTCGACGACAGCCTCGACACCGTACTCGGCGCCGATATGGCAACGTCGTTCGGCGCGCAATCGGCATGGCGTCAGCTGACCGACCTGATTGGGCGTCGCCGGGCGGCTCCGGACGCGAAGGCGATCGAGCAATTGCGGGCGATCCGGCCGCGAGTGCCGACGCGGACCCGCGCGGCGAGCGCGCGCAGCCTCGCCTTCGCCAATCCGCCCGCGGAACTCGTCCGGCTATTCGCCGAAGACGAGCCGTCGGTCGCTGCACCGGTGATCGCGGTGGCGCGGCTGACCGGCGAGGAATGGCGCGCAATGTTGCCCGATTTGCCGCCCACCTCGCGGTCGTTGCTGCGCCATCGTCGCGACTTGCCCGCCGAGACGGTGCGCGCACTCGACAGTTTCGGGCGGTCGGATTTTGCACTGCCGCGCCCCGGTGGCGAGCCGGAGTCAGTGACCTCCGCCATCGAGGAGGTCGCGCCCATCGCGTCCGTCGCCAGTATCGTACCGGATCGGCCGATCGCCAGCGAAACGCCGCATCGTGTCGAATCGCCTGCCGGCGCACCGGCCAATGACGCGAGCCCAGCACCCGCGCCAAGAGGCCCGTTCCAGATCGCCGATCTGGTCGCCCGGATCGATGCTTATCAGCGCGACCATGGCGGCCTGGGTCGTCCACCGCGAACGATCGCCAGCGACGGGCCGATCGATCATTTCTGCTTCGAAACCGATGCCACGGGCACGATCCGCTGGGTCGACGGGGCGCCGCGCGAACCGCTGATCGGCGTGTTGCTCGGCACTGGCTCCGCGCAGGTCGACGGCGTGGTCAGCGGCGCGTTCCGCCGTCGTGCGTCGTTCGCGGATGCGCGCCTGGTGATTGCCGGTTCGTCGCCCGCCGCCGGACAATGGCAATTGTCGGCGACACCCGCATTCGACCCGGCCAGCGGCCGGTTCACCGGCTATCGCGGCGTGGCGCGGCGTCCGCGCGCAGACCAGCGCGCCGAACCCGTGCCCAAGAACAGCCCGTCGCCCGAGGCGCTGCGCGCATTGGTCCATGAATTGCGCACGCCGACCAACGCGATTTCGGGCTTCGCCGAGATGATCGAGGCGCAAGTGCTCGGACCGGCGCCCGACGCCTATCGCGAACGCGCCGCGGCGATTCGCCACGACACTCATGACCTGATCGCCGCGATCGACGACGTCGACACCGCCGCGCGGATCGAACAAGACGCCTTGGTCCTGCGCCCCGGCGTGGTCGAGATAGCCCCGCTGCTCGATCGCGCCGCGCGCGACCTCGAACCGTTGATGCTGCTCCGGCAATCGGTGGTCGATATCGATAGCGGGCCGGCCGGGCTGGCTATTGCCGGTGACGAGGTCGCCGTCGGCCGCCTGATCAGCAGGTTGATGGCATTGGCGGTCGGCGCCAGCGGGATCGGCGAACGGATCGCGATCAGGGCATGGTCGAAGGATGGCCAGGCACGGATCGCCGTCGAGCGCCCGCGCGCTTTCGCCGCATGGCCGGGTGAAGCTCTGCTGTCGCTCGAAGGCGAGGACCAGGAAGGCACGTTGCTCGGCACCGCGTTCGGGCTCAGGCTGGCGCGTAACCTGGCCGGCGAACTCGGCGGCAGCCTGAAGATCGGCGAGCAGCGCTTGACATTGCGCTTGCCGGCGGCGTTGGATCACGGCGTGGGGCAACTCTCTTCCAATTGACGTGACCGTAGCGTTCCGTCCGCAACCGCCGGCGACCGGCGACCTCGTCACCTGGCCTGACTCGTTCGGCACGCGCTTCGTCGTATTCGTCGACACCGAAGAGGAGTTCGACTGGAGCAAGCCGCTCGCGCGCGAGAACCGGTCGGTTTCGACCGTGGCAGCGCTTCCAGCGGCACACGCCAGATTCGCTGCGGCCGGCGTGCCGCTCGCGCTGATGGTCGACCACCCGATCGCCACCGACCCGCGCGCGATCGACCTGATCGGGCCGTTGCTGACCGGCGGCACGGCAGTGGGGACGCAGCTTCATCCCTGGGTCAATCCGCCGTTCGACGAAGCACTGACTCCGGCCAACAGCTTCGCCGGCAACCTGCCGCGCGCGCTCGAAGAAGCGAAGCTGATTTCGCTGACCGACGCGATCACGACTGGCTTCGGAACGCGTCCAACCGCCTATCGCGCCGGGCGTTATGGCCTGGGTCCGGCAAGTTTCGATCTGCTGGCGACGCATGGCTATCGCCTCGACAGTTCGATGCGGCCCGGCTTCGACTATGGGAACGAGGGTGGTCCCGATTTCTCCGCGCTCGGCAATCATGCCTTTCGTGCCGGCGGGATCGTGGAGTTGCCGCTGACCACAGTCTTCACCGGCGTCGCGCGCTCGGGCGGGATGGCGCTCTATCGGACCGCCGGGCGCATCCCGAAGGGGAGGGCAGTGCTCGCACGATCCGGGCTGCTCCAGCGCATTCCGCTGACGCCAGAGGGGATTCCGGTGCGCGAGGCATTGGAAGCGATTCGTGTCGCGATCGGCGAGGGCGTTCGCGTGCTGAGCTTCGCCTTCCACTCGCCCTCGCTCGCGCCCGGACACACGCCCTATGTGAAGGATAAGGCGGATCTGGCGGCATTTTGGGATTGGTGGGACAAGGTATTGGCCGAACTCGATCGGCTCGGCGCCACGGCAGCAGGTCTGGACGATGTGATCGCAGCGGCGACGGCTGGCGGCGCTGGTGGGCCCGGCAGGACTTGAACCCGCAACCTAGCCGTTATGAGCGGCCAGCTCTAACCAGTTGAGCTACAGGCCCCACCTACGAAGGCGCACGTTGATAGCGGAGCAATCAACGAGACGCCGCACGCCGGACGGCCTCGCGTCAGCGAGGACCGACGGCGCGGGATTTACTCCCGCGCCGGCATTTAGCAAGCGACAGGAGCATAGCGCGGAAAAGTGGGCACCGGTTTTCCGCAGAAAGCGATGCGACCCCAGATCGCAAAATACATCCCCTCGTTTGCACTCGGGAGTTTTGCGGGCGGACATCCCTCGGACGCCCGCTGATTCCGTAAAACGAATGGTCGGGGAGACAGGATTCGAACCTGCGACCCTCTGGTCCCAAACCAGATGCGCTACCAGGCTGCGCCACTCCCCGACGCGGGCGATCCTCTAGGCGGCATTATTGCGGGCGGCAAGTCGGCAAAGAAGAAAGGGCGGCTCCCGGAGGAACCGCCCCTCTATCGTGCCGGCGGGCGATGCCCGACGGTGCGAATCTTACTTCTTGGCCGGGGCCGCGGTGTTCGCCGCTTCGGCGCGGATCGAATCGGCCGCATTGTTCAGGCTGTCGGACGCGTTGCTGACCGCGGCAGCCGCGGTGTTGTTGGTGAGGTCGCTGGCCTGATCCGAGAGATTGTCGGCTTCGGCTGCCAGATTGTCCGCTACCGCGTCGGCATTCGCCGCGGCCGGGGTCTGCGACTTGCAGGCCGCCAGGGACACCAGGCTCGCGGCGGCGAGAACAATGGCGATCTTCTTCATTTGGGTGCTCCCAAAAAATTACCGTCGTTTCGCAGCCGGGCCGAACTGCCCTTCGCGAGCCTGGAGGAATAACGGCGACATTGTGACGGTCAACGACCAAATTGTCGCGCGTCTCCGGTTTGCGTCCAACCGGGCTCTCCGTCGCTGGATTCACTCGCTCGTATTGGGCGTCACTGGTCCGAATTCTTCAGGCGCATTGGCGACGATGGACAGAACCGTGGTCCAGGCGGCGACGTTCTGGCGCAGCTGTTCCGGATCGATCTTGTCGAGCGTGTCCTCGGGCGTGTGGTGCCAGTCGAAGTAACGCTGGCCCGATTGGGCAAGCGTTACCGCGGGAACCCCGGTCGCCAGCACCGGGCCGACATCGGTCCCGCCGCCAGCGACATCCTTGCCGCGGACGATACCGAGTGGCGCCAGGGCCGCCGCGAGCCGGTCGCCGACCGCCTTGGCGCTGTCGGGCAGGTTGGTGTTGAACCGCCAGACATTGTCGGCCCCGAAATCGGATTCGCTCGCCATCGCGAACTTCTCGCCGGCATGCGCCTTGGCATAGGCCGCGCCACCGAACCCGCCGGGCTCCTCGGCACCGAACCAGACGACCCGGATGGTGCGGCGCGGACGCGGGCCGTCGAGCAGGCGCTTGGCCGCCGCGGTGGTGATCGCGATCCCGGCGCCGTCGTCGATCGCGCCAGTGGCGAGATCCCAGCTGTCGAGATGGCCGCCGATCAGGATCGTGCCGGCCTTGGGGTCGGTGCCGGGTACCTCGGCGACGACATTGCCCGATTCAGCGTCGGGCAGCGTCTGCGGGGTGAGGACCAGTTTCATCGTCACCTTGTCGGTGCGCGCGAAGATACGTTCGAGCTGCTCGGCGTCCGCGACCGACAGCGCGCCCGCGGGGATCGGGGTCACGCCCGGCGTCCAGTTGGTCCCGCCAGTATGCGGCCAGCGACCCTTGTCGCTACCGATCGATCGGATGACGGTCGCGACCGCGCCTTTCTTGGCGGCGATATTGGGGCCGATGAAGCGCGCGCCACCATAAGCGCCATAACCGCTGCCGTCCTGCGTTGCCTTCATCTGGTTAGAGATGAAAGCGATTTTGCCCTTCAAGCTGCCATCGGGCGCAGCGATCAGGTCGCCGAGCGTCGGGAAATAGACGACCGGCGCGGTGATGCCCTCTGGCGGGGTCGCGCCCGACCGGCCGAGCGCGGTGATCACGAGCTTCTGTGGGTAGGGGCCGACGATCTCCGCCGTCTCCGCGCCGCGGATCCAGACGGGCATCTTGTAGGTTTCGACATGGACGTTCTGGAAACCGAGCTTCTTCAGCCGGATCACCGCCCAGGCGCGGGCACGCGCTTCGGCTTCGGTTGCCGCCAGCCGCTGGCCGACTTCGGTCGTCAAATCCTCGACGATATCCCACGCGACCTGGTCCTTGAGCGCAGCATCGCGCGCCTTGGCGACCGCGGGATCGACCTTGGCCGCCACAGGGCCAGCGGCGCGCTGTGCGAGGGCAAGTGTGGGAACGGCCAGGGCAAGCGTGGCGACAGACAGCATCAGCGGGATGCGCATAAGTTCAGGTCTCCTGCGACGAACGGAGCCCCGTGGCGCCGGACGGCGTTTGGGGAGACCTGCTGCTTAGAGCCGAAGCACTCGGTCCGGCAAGCCGCCGGGGCTTTCCAATCGGCCACCCAATCGCTATCTGCCCGCTCTACTTTTCCGGCAATTTCAAACCACGGAGCAACGTGCCGCATGGCCGCCCAATACGCATATGTCATGAAGGACATGACCAAGTCCTTCCCCGGCGCCCCGAAGCCGGTGCTGAGCAACATCAACCTGCAATTCTATCACGGTGCGAAGATCGGCATCGTCGGCCCCAACGGCGCCGGCAAATCGACTCTGATGAAGATCATGGCCGGCATCGACCAGGACTTTTCGGGCGAGGCATGGCCGGGTGAGAACGTCACCGTCGGCTATCTCGCGCAGGAGCCGGAGCTCGATCCGAACAAGTCGGTGCTCGAGAACGTCAAGGACGGCGCGCGGGGAGTCGCCGACATGGTCGATCGCTTCAACGCGATCTCGGCCGAAATGGGCGATCCCAAGGACGACACCGATTTCGACGCGCTGATGGAGGAGATGGGCGATCTCCAGGGCAAGATCGACGCGGTCGACGGCTGGACGCTCGACAGCCAGCTCGAACTGGCGATGGAAGCATTGCGCTGCCCGCCGTCGGACTCGCCGGTGCAGAATCTGTCTGGCGGTGAGAAGCGCCGCGTCGCGCTGACGCGTTTGCTGATCCAGAAGCCGTCGATCCTGCTGCTCGACGAACCGACCAACCACCTCGACGCGGAAAGCGTCGAATGGCTGGAAAACCATCTGAAGGAATATGCGGGCGCGGTGCTGATGATCACCCACGACCGCTATTTCCTCGACAATGTGGTCGGCTGGATCCTCGAGATCGACCGCGGCAAGTACTTCCCGTACGAAGGCAATTATTCGACCTATCTCGAGAAGAAATCCAAGCGGCTCGAGCAGGAAGAGCGCGAGGAGTCCGGACGCCAGAAGGCGATCAAGGACGAGCTCGAATGGATCCGGCAGGGCGCCAAGGCGCGCCAGACCAAGTCGAAAGCGCGTATCGCCAAGTTCGATCAGTTGGTCGAGGCGCAGCAGAACCGCTCGCCCGGCAAGGCGCAGATCGTCATCCAGGTGCCCGAACGGCTGGGCGGCAAGGTGATCGAGGTCGAGAATCTGACGAAGAGCTATGGCGACAAATTGCTGTTCGAGAATCTGTCGTTCACGTTGCCGGCCGGCGGCATCGTCGGCGTGATCGGGCCGAACGGCGCGGGCAAGTCGACCTTGTTCAAGCTCATCACCGGAGCGGAAAAGCCGGATTCGGGAACGATCGACATCGGCACCACCGTCCGGCTCGGCTATGTCGACCAGAGCCGCGATCACCTCGACGACAAGAAAAACGTCTGGGAGGAAATCTCCGACGGGCTCGATTACATGAAGGTCAACGGCTTCGACCAGTCGACCCGGGCCTATGTCGGCGCGTTCAACTTCAAGGGCGCCGACCAGCAGAAGAACGTCGGCAAGCTGTCTGGCGGTGAGCGCAATCGCGTCAATATCGCCAAGATGCTCAAGCGCGGCGGAAACGTCCTGCTGCTCGACGAACCGACCAACGACCTCGACGTCGAAACGCTCGGCGCGCTCGAGGAAGCGATCGAGAATTTCGCCGGCTGCGCCGTGGTCATCAGCCACGACCGCTTCTTCCTCGATCGCCTGGCGACGCACATCCTGGCGTTCGAGGGCAACAGCCATGTCGAATGGTTCGAGGGGAATTTCGAATCGTACGAGGAAGACAAGCGTCGCCGTTTGGGCGACGCTGCGGATCGTCCGACCGCGCTGGCGTACAAGAAGCTGACTCGCTGAACGATCGAAAAAGGCTCCGCTGTCAGGTGACGGCGGAGCCTTTTTTCTGCCCGATAGGGGTGTTCAGGCCGCTAAGCGGTGAACCGCTTGGTAAATCCTTTCACCGGCTGGCCCGCTTCGACATAGGCTTCGACATGGTCGACCCGCGCCAATGGCGGGCCAGCGCGGCACGCCTCGACCAGCGAAGCGACCGCATCCTCCTCCCCGGACGCCAATATCTCGACCGTGCCGTCGTTGCGGTTGCGCACCCAGCCGGTGACCCCCAAGGCCTGTGCCTTGCGGATGGCAAAATCCCTGAAGCCGACCTGGTGCACTTTACCGGACACCACGACCCGCTGCATTATCCCCATAAACTACAACCCTTTTGACACGACCGCGGGGTTGATCCCCACTAATCGCGGTGAGTCTAGCATCGGCCGTACCGAACCGTAGCATTATGATCCGCAGCCCAGCGTGTCAGTGGGGCAATCCGGCGGCGACTGCCGCGAATTTGCGCCGAACCGAAAGAGGCAGCTAGGGAGGCAGACGAAATCAGGAGGATATGTGCCGATAATCCCCGCCTTGCTGATCTGGGCGGCGGCCACGGCCACGCCTCCGGAAAATCCGCCGCCGATCGACGGTGCGCTGCTGCCGGTCGGCGACGCTTGTTACACAGTCGCTGCACTGGAGCAGGGCAAATCGGCAGGCAACGTCCTGCGCCGCGTCGAGCGCCTCGACAGCAGGCGGCTGATGATCATGGTCGCCTCGCGCTTCAACGCCGGTCCGCTGCTGACCAGCCGGATCGAAGTGGCATTTCCCAGCCTACGGCCGATCCGCACGATCGAGGAGACCGATGGCGAGACCAACCTGTCGGTGCGCTATCGCGACGGCAGCGCGCGCGGAACGGTCACAGGCGGGGACGGACGACGCCAAACGACCACCGTTCCGTTGGCGGGGCCGGTGTGGGACGAGGAGACGATCGAATTCGTCCTGGCCGCGCTGCCGCTTGCCGAGGGTGCGCATTTCGAAGTGCCCGTGTTCCATTTCGGTCGCGGACCGGGCGTGACGAGGATCGACGTCCGGCGTTCCATTTCGGCAGGGGTATCCGATGGCGGGCCGATAGCGGCCTGGGAAATCGAGGCCGGCACGCGATCGGATATGACGATCACCTACCTGGTCGCGAAAGCCGATCGCCGGTTGCTCGCGGTCGACGTGGGTGGTGTGCGCTCGGCCCTGGGCGGCGATTGTTCCGGGTTGATCAGGTGAAGCTCAAGCTTTGCGTCACGCCTCTGCGCGAAAATTCGCCGGGCTTCGCGTAAATCGACGGCGTTTCCGGGGGAACCATCCTTGACGCGCCAGCGGCGCTTTCATAGCTGACACGACATGACTGTTCTTACCATTCTCGAAGTACCCGATCCCGGCCTGCGCGCCGTTGCCGCGCCTGTCAGCCAAGTCGACGAAGCGATCCGCGCCACGCTCGCCGACATGTTCGAGACGATGTATGCAGCCCGGGGCATCGGCCTCGCCGCGACCCAGGTCGGAATCGAGAAGCGCCTCGTCGTGATCGACCTGCAGGAGCCCGAGGAAGAAGGTGGCGAGCCCGTGCGCAAGCCGGCCGCGTTCGTGAACCCCGAACTGCTCTGGGTCAGCGACGAGATGGCGGTCTATAATGAAGGCTGCCTGTCGATCCCCGAGCAATATGCCGAAGTCGCGCGTCCTGCGCGCTGCCGCGTGAAATGGCTCGACGGCGACGGCAAGCAGCATGAGGAAGAGATGGACGGCCTGATGGCGACGTGCATCCAGCACGAGATCGACCATTTGAACGGCGTGCTGTTCACCGACCACATCTCGCGGCTCAAGCGCGACATGATCATGAAAAAGCTGGCCAAGGCTCGGAAGGCGGCTTGATCACCGTCGAAGGCGGCTGTCATTGCGGCCACGTCCGGTTTGAGGTGCGGCTCGAGAGTCCCGAGGTCGAGCTGCTCGACTGCGATTGCTCGGTCTGCAAGATGACCGGCTATCTTCACCTGATCGTCCCCGAGCCGCGTTTTCGCCAGACCGAGGGGCGCGGCGACCTCACGCTCTATCGCTTCGGATCGGGGCGCGCACGGCACCTGTTCTGCCAGCATTGCGGGATCAAGAGCTTCTACCGCCCGCGCTCGCATCCCGACGCGATCAGCGTGAACTGGCGGTGCCTCGACGAAGATCACGGCCTGACCGCGACGATCGTGCCGTTCGACGGGGTGTATCCGGTCTAGGCGCTAAGCCCAATAAAGCCGTCATACCAATAGGCCGTCATGCCAGCGAAAGCTGGCATCTCGAGCCATAGCGGCTAGCCTCGCGTCATGGCGAAAGGCGGCTGGACGTACATCATGGCGAGCAAGCCAAGGGGTATGCTCTACGTCGGTGTAACAGCCTATCTGGCGGAACGTGTCGATCAGCATCGCCGAGACGTCGGGTCGGCTTATTGCCGGCGCTATGGGATCAAGACCTTGGTCTTGGCCGAACTGCATGATGAAATCGAATATGCTATCGCGCGTGAAAAGGCACTGAAAGCGTGGAAACGCGCTTGGAAGATCGAGTTGATCGAACACGTTAATCCCGGCTGGGAGGACTTGTTCTCGGATCGCGTGATCGCGTGAGACCCCAGCTTTCGCTGGGGTGACGGCTTGGCTCAGAACAACCCCTCGATCGCGCCAGCCGGGCCGATGCGAATTCCCTCCGCCGCCGGCACGCGCGGCAATCCCGGCATGGTCATGATCTCGCCGCAGATCGCGACGACGAAGCCGGCGCCGGCGGCCAGTCGTACCTCACGTACCGGGACGATATGCCCAACCGGTGCCCCCAACGCCGCGGGATCGGTGGAGAAACTGTACTGCGTTTTCGCCATACAGACGGGCAGATGGCTGTATCCTGCATCCTCCCAGCGTTTCAGCTGCGCCAGCACGCTCGGCTCGGCGGTGGCATGTTCGGCGCGATAGAGGCGCGTGGCGACGGTGTTGATCTTGTCGAACAGCGGCATCGCATCGTCGTATAGCGGAGCGAACTGCGCACCGCCGCCATCGGCTAGCGCCGCGACGTGATGCGCCAGAGCCTCGGCGCCGGCGCTGCCGTCGGCCCAGTGCGTGCAGATGATCGCCTTGCAGCCATTGGCGGCAGCGATCTCGCGCACGACGCGCATCTCGTCCTCGGTGTCGCTGTCGAAGCGGTTGATCGCGACGACCACGGGGACGCCGAATTGGCGGACATTCTCCAGATGCCGCGCGAGATTGACCCCGCCGCGGCGCACCGCCTCAGGATCAGGCAGGCCGAGATCGGCTTTGACGATGCCGCCATTCATCTTGAGCGCGCGGATCGTCGCGACGACTACCGCCGCGGAAGGCTTGAGGTCGGCCTGGCGACATTTGATGTCGAAGAACTTCTCCGCGCCCAAATCCGCCCCGAACCCGGCTTCGGTCACGACATAATCGGCCAGGCCGAGCGCGGTGTTGGTCGCGATCACCGAATTGCAGCCATGCGCGATATTGGCGAACGGACCGCCATGGATCAGCGCCGGATTGCCCTCCAACGTCTGGACCAGATTGGGCTTGATCGCCTCGGCGAGCAGCACCGCCATGGCGCCATCCGCCTTGAGGTCGCGCGCGGTGACGGGCTGGCGATCGCGCGTATAGGCAACGACGATCCTGCCGAGCCGTACTTCGAGATCCTCCAGATCCTCGGCGAGGCACAGGATCGCCATCACCTCGCTTGCGACAGTGATGTCGAACCCGCTCTCACGCGGGAAACCGTTGGCGACGCCACCGAGCGACTGCGCGATGTCGCGCAGCGCGCGGTCGTTCATGTCGAGCACACGCCGCCAGACGATCCGGCGCACGTCGATATCGAGCGCGTTGCCCCAATGAATATGATTGTCGATCATCGCCGCGAGCAGATTGTGCGCGCTGGTGATGGCGTGGAAATCGCCAGTGAAATGAAGGTTGATGTCCTCCATCGGCACCACCTGGGCATAGCCGCCGCCGGTGGCGCCGCCCTTGGTGCCGAAGCACGGCCCCAGGCTCGGCTCGCGCAGCGCCAGCATCGTCTTCTTGCCGATCCGGTTGAGCGCGTCGGCGAGCCCGACCGAGGTGGTCGATTTGCCTTCGCCGGCAGGGGTCGGACTGATCGCGGTGACCAGGATCAATTTGCCGAGGTCACGCGGGACCGGGAGGTGCTCGCGGATCAGCTTGGCCTTGTATTTGCCATAGGGCTCGACCGCGTCCACCGAAATCCCCGCCTTCTCGGCGATCTGTTGGATGGGCCGGAGCGTCGCGGCGCGCGAAATCTCGATATCGGAGAGCATGCGCGTTCTTAGCCGCCCCAAGCGGTCGTCGTCACCCCGCAGTCGTAACGAAATTGGGGCTGTCCTGGCATCGCCGTTCGATCTATGTTCCGGCGATTGGTCGGGTCTTGCGGGTGAATTGTGGTTGAAACGTTGATCGTTGGGTTGGGTGCTCTCGTCGTCGGACTGGTGATCGGCTGGCTGTTCGCGTCGCGCCGCGGCGTGGCCGAATTGGCTGCGGCCAAGGTCCATGCCGAGCAGCATGAAGCGACGCGGCGGCAATTGATCGAAGTGACCGCCGCGCGCGACACGACGATGCGCGCCCTCGATGCGCACCAGGCGGCGTCGCGCGAGCGCGAGGCGGCGTTCGAAGCGCGGCTGACCGAGATCGTCGCGGCGAAGGACGCGCTGGCCGCGCAATTCGCCGAGGTCGGCCAGCGGCTGCTCGACGACGCCCAGACCAAGTTCCTTCAGCGTGCCGACGAGCGGTTCAAGGAATCCGAAGCGACCAGCGGCCAGCATCTCCGCGCCTTGCTCCAGCCCGTCCATGAGCGTCTCCAGCGCTACGAAGAGGGTGTGGCCAAGGTAGAGGCCGATCGCCGCGACGCGTTCGGCACGCTCCACGGACAGATAGAGGCGATGCGGGTCGGACAGGAATCGGTCCGCTCCGAAGCCTCAAAGCTGGTCAATGCCCTGCGCAACGCGCCCAAGGCGCGCGGTCGCTGGGGCGAGCAGCAGTTGCGCAACGTGCTCGAGACGTGCGGGCTGAGCGAACATGCCGATTTCCAGGCGGAAGTCAGCGTCGACGATGGCGAGGGCGGGCGGCTCAGGCCCGACGTCATCATCCGCGTGCCAGGCGGCAATGCGCTGGTGATCGACGCCAAGGTGTCGCTCAACGATTATCAGGACGCGTTCGGCGCGATCGACGACACGGAACGGGCCGCCGGGCTGGTGCGCCACGCGGCGTCGATGCGCGCGCATGTCCAGGCGCTCGGCGCCAAGGCCTATTGGACGCAATTCGACGACGCGCCCGATTACGTGATCATGTTCGTGCCCGGAGAGCATTTCCTGTCCGCCGCGCTCGAGCAGGATCCGACCCTGTGGGATTTTGCGTTTGATCGTCGCGTCCTGCTGGCGACGCCGACCAATTTGATCGCGATCGCGCGAACCGTCGCCGCGGTCTGGCGGCAGGAGAAACTGGCCGGAGAAGCGCGGCAGATCGCCGAACTGGGCAAGGAGCTTTACGCCCGCTTGTCGGTGATGGGCGGCCACGTCGCGCGGTTGGGGCGCAATATCGGGCTCGCCAACGATGCCTATAACGCGTTCGTCGGCAGCCTGGAGACGCAAGTGCTGACCCAGGCCAAACGGTTCGAGGATTTCAATATCGACACGGGCGGGCGGGCAATCGAGTCGCCGCCGATGGTGGAGCAGTCGCCACGCCCGCTGGTGAAGCTTGCGTCGGTCGGCGAGATAGGGGATCGTTCGTCGGAGGGGTGATCCTCGTGCCTGTTGGGGAGCGGGTCGATGACGAAAATGACTGGCTTGTTGGTTGCGGCGATGCTGGCTGCATTGCCGGTGAGTGCCGCGGGACAACATAGGGATAGCGACTCCGGTGCCTTGGCAACGATCGGGAGCGCATTCTCCGCCATTCAGGCCGGCGATCCGGCGCGTGCCTTGTCGATGGTCGACCCCGTCGTGGCGTCGTTCGAGGAGGACTTTTCGGGCGAGAAACGCCACATCTTCTGTTCGCAAACCGCCGAACAGGAGGGCTATTATCTGACCACGGCCGACGGGGGCGCAGACACCGTCCGCCTCGTGCCGCCGACATGGTGCGAGGCGCTCTATGTCAAGGCATTCGCCCTGGTCGATCTCGATCGCCTCGACGATGCCCAATCGACATTCGAGCGACTGGTTACATTCGCTCCGAAGCATTCTCGCTATCTCAATGAATTAGCCTATGTCTTTCTCAAGAAGAAAGAATGGCAGCGCTCCATCGACGCCTATATGAACGCCGAGGCAGCGGCCAATTTCACGCCGGAGCGGCGCGATTACGAGCGGTGCGTGTCTTTTCGCGGAATGGGTTACGACCTGGTGGAACTCGGGCGGCTCGATGACGCCGAAGCAGCCTATCGCAAGTGCCTGGCGATCATCCCCGACGAACCCAAGTCGCTGGGCGAGATCGAATATATCAAGGAACAGCGCAAGAAGACGACCTGACGTCGTTCGCCTGACTAGCGCGAACGCTATAGTCTGCGGCCGTTCAGTCGGTGCGAGTCAGCGTGGCGGTGCCGCTGGCGCTCGACAAGGTGAGCGTTCGGTCGCGGATCGCGATGCGAGCAGGGCCGGCGATGATCGCCAGGAACTTGCCCTCGACCGCCATGCCCGGCCCCGGACACGCCATCTTGGTCGAGACCACCCGGCTTGCGCTCAGACGGCCATGGTCGATGCGATAGCCGCCGCCGAAGCTGTTGCAGCCGGCGTTCCCCGTGATGCGGTCGCCCTCGAAGCGTATCTCGGTCGCACGGGCAGTGCGGATCGGGCGTCCGTCGATGCTGGCAATCGTCCAGCGCGACCCGTCGAGCGCGGCTTTGTCCAGCATGGGATCGCCGCCACAGCCTTTGACGCTGCGTCGGCCGATCGTGACGGTGACGCGGTCGGGAAATTTGCGGTCGCTCATCCCGTCGCTGCACGGCGCGCGGGTGATATCGACGACGATCCGCCGCGTGACATAGCGCCGTCCGTTGAAACTGGGCCGCGCAGCGGGCGCCTTGATCCGGATCCGGGTCTTTCCATAATCGCCGGCATAAGTGATCCAGCCGCGTTCGATGGTCAGAGTCCAACCGGGTTCGGTGCCGACGGCGCGATAGGTTTCGGTCCTGGCCGAGGCGGGCAAAGCGAGGAACAGCGCGGGGAGGGCGAGGGTCGCAGCGAGCTTCATGGCATCTCTCCTTCGCCCGGGCTTATAGCCCAATCCGGCTAAACCGGCCATGTCGGCCATATTCAGCCGCGATGTTGGGCGAGCACTTCATACGCCATCACCGCGGTCGCTACCGCGGCGTTCAGGCTGTCGGCCTTGCCCAGCATCGGCAATTTGACCAGCAGGTCGCATTCGGCCTCATAGGCTTCGGGCAGGCCCTGCGCCTCGTTGCCGGTGAGCAGGAAGGTCGGTTTTTGGTAGCTCGCGCCGCGATAATCATGGTCGGTCTGCAGGCTGAGCCCGACGAGTTGGCCCGGCCCGGAGCGCAACCAGGGCAGGAATTCGTCCCAGCGCGCCTGGGCGATCGGCACCGTGAACAGCGCGCCCATGCTCGCGCGCACTGCCTCGACCGAAAAGGGATCGACGCAATCGTCGATCAGGATCAGGCCGCCGGCGCCGACGGCATCCCCGGTACGCAGGATGGTGCCGAGATTGCCTGGATCGCGCAGCCGCTCGGCGACCAGCCAGATCGCTGCGGTCGAACGGTCGAGCGCCTCGAGCGGGGTGGTGAATTCGGGAAATACCCCGACGACTGCTTGCGGATTGTCCTTGCCCGACAATTTGGAGAGGATGTCGTGGCTGGTCTCGATCGCTTCCCCCCCTGCGGCTTCCACGGCGTCGATCAAGGCGAGGACCAGGGGATGCTTCGCGCTATCGGCGGCGAAGAATAGATAGTGGGGGAGGCGCCCCGCTTCGCGCGCCTCGGTCAGGATGCGCAGACCCTCGGCCAGAAACAGCCCCTCGGCCTTGCGATGCTTCTTGTCGCGCAGGCTGCGGACACGCTTGACCAGGGTGTTGGAGAAGGCGGTGATCTCGCGGGGCATGAAGGGACCTATCGCGTTGTGGCGTGGCAAAGCCACGCCGTCGGTCGTCGTTGCACGACGCCGGCCGGAGCGGCGCCATTCGGCGACATAGCGCCGCTATGTCGCCTGCGCTCGCTCAATCCTCGCCGAACTTGGCCTCGACCAGCTCGCACAGCGCGCCGACCGCACTCTCCGCGCCGTCGCCATCCGCGCTGATCGTGATCGTGTCGCCCATCGCCGCGCCCAGCATCATCAGCCCCATGATCGAGGTGCCGGTGACGGCGGGACCATCCTTGACGACCTGGATCTCGACCGACTGGGTCGAGGCGAGGGTGACGAACTTAGCCGATGCCCGCGCATGCAGGCCGCGCTTGTTGACGATCTGCACTGTGCGGCTGATCGCCGGCATCAGGCAGCGGCCTCGCCGAGTGCCTCGGATGCCACCGCGATATATTTCCGCCCTGCCTCACGCGCCGCGATCACCGCGTCCACGACCTTCATCGACTTGCGCGCCGATGCCAGGCGGATCAGCATCGGCAGGTTGATTCCGGCGATCACTTCGACTCGCCCGCGTTCGAGCAGCGAGATTGCCAGGTTCGAGGGCGTGCCGCCGAACAGGTCGGTCAGGACGATCACGCCCTTGCCGTCATCGACCTTGCCGATCGCCGTGGCGATATCGGCGCGGCGCGCTTCCATATCGTCGTCAGGGCCGATCGCGATCGCTTCGACGCGCTCCTGCGGACCTACGACATGTTCCATTGCGGTCACGAACTCGGACGCGAGCCGTCCGTGCGTCACCAAAACCAGACCGATCATGCGTTGCTTACTATCCCAAACCCGTCCGCGGCGCACCCTCCAAGGAGTCCTGCGGTGCCGCCCCCAGATCTCGATGCGTGACCGTGGGCGAAAACCCGGCGTCGCGCAACCGCTTCGCGACCCGTTCCGCGACATGAACCGACCGATGGCGCCCGCCGGTGCAGCCGAAGGCTATGGTAACATAGGCTTTTCCCTCGGCGCGATAGCGCGGGAGGAGGAGCAGCAGCAGCTCCTCGATCTGCTTCATGGCGTCATCATAGGCCGGATCCGCCGCGACATAGGCCGCCACATTGGGGTCGAGTCCCGTTCCGGGGCGCAATTTCTCGTCCCAATGCGGATTGCGCAGGAATCGCATGTCGAACATCAAATCGGCATTGCGCGGGATACCGCGAGCATAGCCGAATGACATGACCGACAGAGTCGGCTCGCCCAGGCCGTCGCCGCCGAAGGTCGCGCGCACTTGTTGCGCCAACTCGTTCGACGACAGATCGGTCGTGTCGATCAGCCGGTTGGCCCAGCGCCGCAACGGGGCGAGCAACTCGCGTTCGCGTGCGATGCCGTCACTCGCCGGACGATCGAGCGCGAGCGGATGGCGCCGCCGCGTCTCGGCATAACGCCGCTCGAGCTCCGCGCCGCTGCAATCGAGGAACAGCGTGCCGATGTCGTAGCCATGCTCGGCGCGCAGTTTCTTGATGCGTTTGACGATGCTGTCGGGGTCGAAGTCGCGGGTCCGGGCGCCGATCCCGACCGCGAGCGGTGAATCGCTCTCGGTGCTCTCCGATAGGGGCGTGCTCAGCAATCGGTCGAGCAATCGGAGCGGGAGGTTGTCGACGGTTTCCCAGCCGAGATCCTCGAGGGTCTTGAGCACGGTCGACTTGCCGGCTCCCGACAGGCCGGTGACGAGCAGGATCTCCTTGGCGCGAGTCACGCCTTCGCGCCGACCAGGTGCCGCAAGGCGAGTTCGACCTTGATCGGCGCCGAGGCCGTGCGCGAATCGACTGCGACCTCGCGGATGTCGAGGCCGGCGATGCGGCGGACGTCATCCGCCAGCGGCAACCGCTCGGGCGCGTCGGTCAGGCGAATGAGCAGGGCTACCGGGATCTTCTCAACATATGGAGTCTCGATGAGGCCCAGGCCGCGTACCTCGATCTTGCCGGCGATCGTATCGGGCGGCGACGCGATCAGTTCGCCACCGGCGCGCTGGAGCAAAGTGTAATCGTCGCTGATCAGCGTAGCGCCGCGATCGATCAGGCGCAGCGCGAGGTCGGACTTGCCGGCTCCCGATTCGCCTTCGATCAACACAGCGCGCCCGTCGATGGCGACGCTGGAAACATGGAGGGTTTCAAATGAGAGCCCGGTCGCGATGGCTGCCTCCCTAGCCTGGAGCGAGCGGTAGCCTGACGACGAATCTGGCCCCACTCAGACGGTCTTCACGCGATTCGACCGCGATGGTGCCCTGATGCCCCTCGACGATCGTCCGCGCAATGGCGAGGCCTAGCCCGGAATGCTTGCCGAATTCCTCATTTTCCGGGCGGATCGACTGGAAACGCCGGAATACCGCTTCGCGCGCTTCTTCGGGGACGCCGGGACCTTCATCTTCGACGCGGATCACCAGATCGTCGTCGGAAAGTGTCGCAGCGACGGTGATCAGGCCATTGTCGGGAGAGAAGGAAACGGCGTTGTCGAACAGATTTTCGAACACCCGTTCCAGTCGCGCGCCTTCGCCCATCACCAGCGCATCGCCGCGCACGCGATTGTCGAACCGGATGCGCACGCCACGTTCGATCCCGCGCGTGCCGCGCTGCTCGATCAGCGCGGCGAGCATCGCCAGCACGTCGACCGCGTCGAACTTGGCGCGGCTGAGCTGGGCGTCGAGCCGCGACGCCTCCGAGATGTCGGTGATCAGCCGGTCGAGCCGGTGGACGTCGTCGCGTACGATCGCCAGCAGCCGCTCCTGCAGCGCCGGATCCTTGACGTTCGCCAGCCCATCGACGGCGGATCGCAGCGAGGCGAGCGGGTTCTTCATTTCGTGCGTAACGTCGGCGGCGAAGGCTTCGGTGGCGTCGATCCGCGCCCGCAGCGCCTGGCTCATGTCGCTCAGCGCACGGGCGAGGCTGCCGATCTCGTCGCGGCGCGATGGCAGCCGCGGGACGACGACTTCGCGCGCGCGCCCTAGCCGGACCCGGACCGCGGCGCGCGACAGCCGGCGCAACGGTCGCACGATCGTCCGCGCCAGGAACAGCGACAGGAAGATCGACACCAGCGTAACGATCGCCAGCACGACTCCCAGACGGAAACGTTCGAGCCGCACGGTCTGGGTGACGTCGCGGGCGTTGACTGTCGTCATGACAACCTCGCCGTCGCCGAGACCCGCCGCCGCGGTGATGACGGGTGTACGATCGGGCGCGCGCCACACCGTTGCCGGTGCGGCTTGCGTGGTGCGCGCGGTGCGGACGTCGGGCCATTCGGTGCCGGCCTTGCGCTCGCGATAGAGCGGTGCGCGGGGGGCGTTGACCACGGTATCGATGATCGCATCCAAGAAGCGCGCCGCCTGCAGACCCCAACCCTCCTTGTTGGGGTCGACCAGCACGAAATTGCGTAGGCCCATCGCGCGCGTATCGGCGACCGGCGTACCGTCGGCGGCGAACAGCCGGATGCGCGTGTCAGTATCGCGGGCGAGGCGCAGCGCTAGGTCGCTGCGGTGGTCGGCCGGCGTCGACACCATCGCTGCCGCGATCAGCCGTGCCTCGCGACTCGCCTGGGCGGTGCGGTTGTCGAGGATCCGCGTTCGATACGAATCCAGATAGAAGAACCCGCCCGCGAGCAACGCCAGCGCGAAGATATTGAGCGCGAGAATGCGCGCGGTGAGCGAAATCCGACCCGACCATTTCAGCGTCAGGTCACGGCCTTCACCCTCCGCCTCACTCCTCCGAGAAGCGGTAGCCGGCGCCATAGAGCGTTTCGATCGCATCGAATTCGGCATCGACCTCGCGGAACTTGCGCCGGACGCGCTTGATGTGGCTGTCGATCGTGCGGTCGTCGACATAGATGTCGTCCTGATACGCCGCATCCATCAGCTGGTTGCGCGTCTTGACCACGCCGGGCCGCTGGGCGAGCGCCTCGAGGATCAGGAATTCGGTCACCGTCAACGTCACATTGTCGCCGGCCCAGGTTACACGATGCCGCGCCGGGTCCATCTGCAGCCGGCCGCGGTCGATCGCGGTTTCCGCGGGTGGTTCGTCGCTGCCCGCGCTGGCCTGGCTCAGTTCGGTGCGGCGCAGGATCGCGCGGATGCGGGCGATCAACAGGCGCTGGCTGAACGGCTTGGCGATATAATCGTCCGCGCCCATCGCGAGACCCAGCGCCTCGTCGAGCTCGTCGTCCTTGCTGGTCAGGAAGATGACCGGAACCTGATTCTTCTCGCGAAGCCGCCGCAACAGCTCCAGCCCGTCCATCCGCGGCATCTTCACGTCGAAGATCGCCAGATCCGGCGGGTTGTCGACCAGCGCTTTCAACGCGGTCTCGCCGTCCGAATAGACCCGGGTCAGGAAACCCTCGGCCTGCAGCGCGATCGACACCGACGTCAGGATGTTGCGATCGTCATCGACGAGCGCGATGGTGGCCGTCATCGTAGGGACATTCCCAAAACTTGTTGCGGACACGCCTAGGCGAAACCTTTGCGGGGGTAAACCATTCGCCCATTTGACGGGCGCATGGAGCAGTTCTATGCGCCCGGGATAACGAGGATGCATACGTATGCGGGGTAAACCCGCAGCGTCGATATTCGGAGGAAGAATGATCAATCGAGTCCCCGCGCAGGGGCTGGACGCGCAGGGCATCGCCACTGCCGCCAAGCTTTACTGGAATCTTGAAACGGCCGCTCTGGTCGAACATGCCATTGCGCGTGGCGAAGGACATCTCGCTGCCGATGGGCCGCTGGTAGTCGCCACCGGCCGCCATACCGGACGCTCGGCGCAGGACAAGTTCATCGTCCGCGACGCGGAAACCGACTCGACCGTCTGGTGGGGCAAGACCAACAAGCCGATGAGTCCCGACGCGTTCGCCGCGCTCAAGGCCGACTTTCTCGCCGATTTGGCGAAGCGGGATACGCTGTTCGTCCAGGATCTGTTCGGCGGCTCACAGCCGTCGAACCGCGTCGGCGTGCGTGTCGTCACGCAATATGCCTGGCACAGCCTGTTCATCCGCACGATGCTGGTCCGCCCATCGGCGCACGACCTCGCACACTTCGCCGCCGACTATACGATCATCGACCTGCCGAGCTTCCGCGCCGATCCCGAACGCCATGGCTGCCGTACGGAGACCGTGATCGCGGTCAATTTCAGCGAGAAGCTGATCCTGATCGGCGGCACCGAATATGCCGGCGAGATGAAGAAGTCGGTGTTCGGGCTGCTCAACTATTTGCTGCCGGTCAAGGGCATCATGCCGATGCATTGCTCGGCCAATATCGGGCCAGAAGGCGGCTCGGCGGTATTCTTCGGCCTGTCGGGCACCGGCAAGACAACCTTGTCGGCGGATGCCAGCCGCACGCTGATCGGTGACGACGAGCATGGCTGGTCGGACGACGCGGTCTTCAACTTCGAGGGCGGTTGCTACGCCAAGATGATTCGCCTGTCGGCCGAGGCCGAGCCGGAGATCTACGCGACCACCAAGCGCTTCGGCACCGTGCTGGAGAATGTCGTGATGGATCCGGAAACGCGGATCCTCGACCTCGACGACAACAGCCTCGCCGAGAATTCGCGCGGCGCCTATCCGATCGACTTCATTCCCAATGCATCCGCCGCCAACATGGGCCCGGTGCCGCGCAACATCGTGATGCTGACCGCCGATGCGTTCGGCGTGCTGCCGCCGATCGCCAAGCTCACGCCCGACCAGGCGATGTATCACTTCCTGTCGGGCTATACCGCCAAGGTCGCCGGCACCGAGATCGGCGTGACCGAGCCCGAGGCGACGTTCTCAACCTGCTTCGGGGCGCCGTTCATGCCGCGCCACCCGTCGGTCTACGGCAATCTGCTCAAGGAGCGGATCGCCAGGGGCGGAGTCGATTGCTGGCTGGTCAATACCGGTTGGACCGGGGGCAAATACGGCGTCGGCAAGCGTATGCCGATCAAGGCCACGCGTGCCTTGCTCAATGCGGCGCTCGACGGCAGCCTGAACGACGCCGAATTCCGCACCGATCCCAATTTCGGGTTCCAGGTGCCGGTCGCGGTGCCGGGCGTCGACAGCGCCATCCTCGACCCGCGCGAGACCTGGGCGAACAAGGCGGAATACGACGCGATGGCAGCGAAGCTGGTCGACCTGTTCGTCGAGAATTTTGCCCAATTCGCGGACCATGTGGACGAAGGGGTGCGACAATGCGCGCCCCGGACCCCCGCCACCGCCTGATCCGGCCCGTCATCAGTCGGGCCTCCCAATGGAAGCCCGACCAATGACCGAGCATGAAATCCGATACTTTTTCGACGACGCCGCTGTCCGCCATGTAGGGGAGGGGCTGCTCGCGCGCAGCCTGCCCAAGGCGGAGTGGACGCACGAAGCGCATCTCGCCGCGTGCCTGTGGCTGCTGACCGAGCGGCCCGATATCAATGTCGAGCGCGATCTGCCCGCGATCATTTCCGGCTATAACGAGGCGGTCGGCGGCGTGAATGACGCCACGCAGGGTTATCACCACACGATCACGCTGACTTACGTCGCGGCGATACGCGGCTTCCTCGCGGCAATTCGCGACGACCTGCCCTTGGTGGAAAAGGTCAATGCGCTCCTTACCGCACCCGAAGGACGGCGTGATTGGGCGCTCACGCTCTATTCGCGCGACCGCTTGTTCTCGGTGCAAGCCCGGCTTGGCTATCTGCCGCCCGATCTGGCTTCCTGACCGCGCCGCAAGCGCGTATCTGACGGAAAGCTGGAGTCGTTTCGCCTCCGGTCCCAGTGAAAGGAACTCCCATGTCGTTGCTCGATGGCATTCTCTCGCAGGTAAGTTCGAACGCCGACGTCCAGAACCTCGCCGCCAAGGTCGGGATCACGCCCGAGCAGGCCGAGAGCGCAATCATGGCGCTGGCCAAGTCGCATACCGATCCCGGCGACACGGTTGAAGGAGCGGCCGCATCGACCGGCCTGGGCTCGGACGTGCTGAGCCAGATCGTCGGCCATATTGGCGGCGAAGGCTCGCTCGGTCAGTTCGCGACGCTGATCAACGGCGCCGAGAATTCGGGCATCCTGGGCCAGCTCGGCGGTTTTGCCTCGAGCCTGTTCGGCGGCGGCAACAAGGCCTGAGATTTCGGGTCTGACGATTTACGAGTTCAGGCGAGCTCGACCGACAAGACGCTCCCGGTGGCGCCCGTGATCCGCACGAGCGCCCCGGCGGGCGCATCGGGTCCCGTGGCGTTCCAGGTGCCGTCACCCACTTTGACCCGACCTTCGCCGGCGACGATCGCCTCGCATACCTCGACCGTCTTGCCGATCAGTTTGGCTGTGCGGTCGTTCAACCCGTGCGACGGCTCCGCCAAACGGTCGCGATGATACCATCGCAGGCCGATCGCCACGGCGGCCGCGCTGAACGCCGCGAACAACAGGGCCTGAGCGATCCAGCTCAGCCCCGGGATCGCCAGCACGACGAAGCCGGTCAGCGCCGCGCCGGCGGCGATGAAGATCATGAAGAACCCCGGCGCGATCAGTTCCGCGATCGCCAGCGCCAGTGCGGCGACGAGCCACAAGGCGCCCAGGCTCCAATCGATTCCGAACAGCGTCATGATGATCGTCCTATCGTGTCCGCGGCACCGAAACATTGGCCGGGGAGCCACCGTCGCCGCCGAGGGCATCGCGCGCCAGTTCGCCGATCCCGCCCAGGGTGCCCATCAATTGCGTTGCCTCGACCGGGAACAGGATCGTCTTGGCATTGGGTGAGGTCGCGAACAGCCCGATCGCCTCGACATATTTCTGCGCGATGAAATAGTTGATCGCCTGGGTGCTGCCACCCTCGATCGCATCGGACACCATCTTGGTCGCGGTGGCTTCGGCCTGCGCGGAACGTTCGCGCGCTTCGGCGTCGCGGAACGCCGCTTCCTTGCGACCCTCTGCTTCCAGGATCTGCGCCTGCTTCTGACCCTCGGCGCGGTTGATTTCGTTCTGCCGCGCGGCTTCGGATTCGAGGATCGTGGCGCGCTTCTCGCGCTCGGCCTTCATCTGGCGAGTCATCGCATTGACGATGTCGGCGGGCGGACGGATGTCCTTCAGCTCGACGCGGGTGATCTTCACGCCCCACGCTTCCGTCGCGTGGTCGACCACTGACAGCAGCCGTGCGTTGATCTCATCGCGCTTGGACAGCAATTCGTCGAGGTCCATCGAGCCCATCACGGTGCGCAGATTGGTCGTCGCCAACTGCATGATCGCGACATAGAGATCGCTGACCTCATAGGCCGCCTTCGCCGCGTCGAGCACCTGGAAGAACACCACCCCGTCGACCGCGACCATCGCGTTGTCCTTGGTGATGATTTCCTGGCCCGGAATATCGAGCACCTGTTCCATCATGTTCACGCGGCGGCCGATGCGGTCGAACATCGGCGTGATAAAGGTCAGGCCGGGCTGCGCGACATAGGTGAACTTGCCGAAGCGCTCGACGGTATATTGATACCCCTGCCGCACGACCTTGATCGCGCTGAGGATATAAATCAGCACGACGACAGCGACCAGCAATCCGATGATTGCACCCATCACGACTTCCCCCAAAAACCCGTTCGGCCGGACCGCCGATTTCGTTGCGATAGTAGCAGATCACGGGCGCCAATATAGCGAAATGCGACGCGCGCGCCCGGCCCCTAGCTAATCGGGCGGCCCGCGTTTACATGGACCGCCAACCTGCGATTCGAGAGATTGGCGCTCCCCATGAATATCCGGCTCGGCCTGACCTTTGACGACGTATTGCTCGTACCGGCCGAGTCCGACGTGCTTCCGAGCCAGGCCGATACGGCTACGCGGCTGACCCGCGGCATCGCCTTGTCGATCCCGATCCTGTCCTCGGCGATGGACACGGTGACCGAGGCGGACATGGCGATCGTCATGGCGCAATTGGGCGGCATCGGCGTGCTCCACCGCAACCTTTCGGTCGAGGAACAGGTCGCCGCGGTGCGCGCGGTCAAGCGCTACGAGAGTGGCATGGTGGTCAACCCGATCACGATCGCCCCGACCGCCACGCTCGCCGAGGCGCAGGCACTGATGGCGCATCACCGTATCAGCGGTATCCCGGTCACCGAGGCCGACGGCAAGCTGGTGGGCATCCTGACCAATCGTGACGTGCGCTTCGCCGGCAATCCAAAGCAGCCCGTTTCCGAACTGATGACGAAGGACAATCTGGCGACGGCGTCGATCGGCGTCCGGCACGAAGAGGCTCGACACCTGCTCCACCAGCGCCGGATCGAAAAGCTGCTAGTGGTCGATGACGACTATAAATGCGTCGGACTGATCACCGTCAAAGATATCGAGAAAGCAGTCACTTATCCCGACGCGACCAAGGACGAAGCAGGCCGTCTGCGCGTCGCCGCCGCGACCACGGTCGGCGACAAGGGGTTCGAGCGGACCGCCGCTTTGGTCGATGCCGAGCTCGACCTGGTGGTGATCGATACCGCGCACGGCCATAACAAGGATGTCGCCCGCGCGGTCGAGCGTGTGAAGAAACTGTCCAACTCGGTCCAGGTCATCGCGGGCAATGTCGCGACTGCCGAAGCGACCCGCGCGCTGATCGACGCTGGCGCCGACGGTATCAAGGTCGGGATCGGGCCGGGATCGATCTGCACCACGCGCGTCGTCGCCGGCGTCGGCGTGCCGCAGCTGACCGCGGTGATGGATTGCGCCGAGGAAGCCGCCAAGGCCGGCGTTCCGGTGATCGCCGATGGCGGCATCCGTACTTCGGGCGACATGGCCAAGGCGCTGGCGGCGGGCGCGTCGGCCTGCATGATCGGATCGCTGCTCGCCGGCACCGAAGAGGCGCCGGGCGACACCTTCCTCTATCAGGGCCGCGCGTACAAATCGTATCGCGGCATGGGATCGGTCGGCGCGATGGGGCGCGGCTCGGCCGACCGCTATTTCCAGGGCGACATCAAGGACCAGATGAAGCTGGTACCAGAAGGCATTGAGGGCCAGGTAGCGTTCAAGGGGCCGGCGCGCGACGTCATCCACCAGCTGGTCGGCGGCATTCGCGCCGCGATGGGATACACCGGGTCGCGCACGATCGCCGATCTGCAGAAGCGCGCCCAATTCGTTCAGATCACCGGCGCGGGGCTACAGGAGAGTCACGTCCACGACGTGACGATCACGCGCGAGGCGCCGAACTACCCGACGCGATGACGCCGGGTGCACGCCTGGCGGCGGCGATCGAACTGCTCGACGCCGTCATCGCCGCCGCACGCGAAGGCGGCGCTGCCGCGGACACGCTGATCGCCCGCTATTTCGCCACGCGGCGCTATGCCGGATCGAAAGACCGCCGTGCGGTGCGCGAGCTGGTTTACGAAGCCATTCGCCGCTTTGGCGAGCCGCCCGCATCCGGGCGTGCTGCGATGATCGCGCTCGCCGAGATCGACCCGGGAGTCGCGGCGATGTTCGACGGCTCGGCGCATGCTCCGCCGGACATCGATCCCGACGAACCGCGTGCCGTCGAAGCGCGTGTGCCTGGTTGGCTGGGTCGTCGCTTGGCGGACTCGGGACTGGTTCCGGCCGATATCGCCAGCCTGATCGATCGCGCGCCGCTCGATCTCAGGGTCAACCGCTTGCGGACCACGCCCGCCGAACTCGCCGACCAGTTCGCCGAGGCGCTCTTGATCGACGGCGCGCGCGACGCATTACGGTTGCCGACCGGAACCATGGTCGATCAGACGCCGGCCTGGCAGGATGGGCTGATCGAAATCCAGGATGTCGGTAGCCAAATGGTCACCGCGGCGGCGCGAGTGGAACCTGGCATGCAGGTGATCGACCTGTGCGCTGGGGCCGGCGGCAAGGCGCTGGCGCTGGCCGCGGCAATGGACAATCGCGGGATCGTGCTGGCGAGCGATGTCGATCGCGCGCGGCTGTCGCGCCTCGCGCCAAGGGCCGAGCGTGCGGGCGCGACGATCATCGAGACGCGGTTGCTCGACGGCGATCGCGAAGCCGCGGCGCTGGAGGATTGGGCCGATCGTGCCGATGTCGTGCTGATCGACGCGCCCTGTTCGGGCACTGGCACCTGGCGACGCAACCCGGAGGCGCGCTGGCGGCTGAGCCCGCCACGGATCGCCCGCCTAGCGGCGACGCAATCACGCCTGCTCGATCTTGGCGCTACCCTGGTCCGCCCCGGCGGCGTGCTCGTCTATATCGTTTGTTCGCTACTCGATGCGGAAGGAGCAGGGCAGGTCGACCGCTTCCTCGCAGATCATCCCGGTTGGACCGCCGAAGCGCCGATCGAGCAAGGGCGCCCGCGCGGCCACGGCAAACGTCTGACCCCGGCGCACGATGCGACTGACGGCTTTTTTGTCGCGCGGCTGATCCGGCCATGCTAGCCGGTGGCATTGTGCCCCGTGTGGAGACGATCATGCGTTTTTCGCCCGTAGCGCTCGCAATCGCTTTGGCGGGACTGAGCGTTTCGACTTCCTTGCAAGGCCAGCGGGCCGATGCGCAAATCGACCCGCGGTCGATGGCATTGCTGATGCAAGGTCGCGCGGCGGCCGCGTCGGGAAATCTCGATGGCGCCACCGACCTGATCGAGACTGCGCTGGCGGTCGACCCGCGCAACCGTGCCGCGTTCCTGGAACTCGCGACGGTCGCGACACGCCAGGGGCTGCC
The DNA here is from genome assembly GCF_001598415.1 of Sphingomonas mali NBRC 15500. Classification (GTDB taxonomy): domain Bacteria; phylum Pseudomonadota; class Alphaproteobacteria; order Sphingomonadales; family Sphingomonadaceae; genus Sphingomonas; species Sphingomonas mali. Next base: position 124,278 of record NZ_BCYX01000006.1, on the reverse strand, counting down.
CGGCAAGGCGATCCGCCTGTATCGCGAGGCGCTGACGATCGAACCCAATGACGTGACCGCGTTACGTGGTCAGGGCGAGGCCTTGGTCGCCAAGGGCGCGATGGAAGCCGCACGCGAGAATCTGGCGCGGATCAAGACCTTGTGCGCCAAGAAGCCATGCCCCGATGCGACGACATTGGCCTCGGTCATCGCCAAGGGCCCGCCGCCAAGCGCGGCACCCGCGACCAAGGTTCCCGAAACCGCCGACGCTTCGAAATAGGACGAGCGTAAAGCCCTCTCCCGTTTACGGGAGAGGGTTGGGTGAGGGTCGTCTTTCTTCTTCCAAGCGCCCGACGCCCAAAGGAAATAAGAAGACCCTCACCCTCCCACCGCCTTTGGCGGCGGGCCCCTCCCTCTCCCGCAAGCGGGAGAGGGTTTCGTGCCTGCGGCGTCGCTCAGGACAGGCACCGCGCGAGCGCGACGAATTCCGCGACTGATACGGTCTCCGCCCGGCGCGCCGGGTCGATGCCGACTTTCTCGAGCGCCTCCAACGCGCCGGGAACAGCTTTCAGGCTTTGACGCAACATCTTGCGGCGCTGGCCGAATGCCGCCGCGGTCAGGCGTTCGAGCTTGGCGAAGGCAACGCCATCGGGCTGCTCGCCGGGCACGATATGGACCACTGCCGACATCACCTTGGGCGGCGGCGTGAATGCCGAGCGATGGACGTTCATCGCGATCCGCGCCGACGACCGCCACTGCGCGAGCACCGCGAGACGGCCATAAGCGTCGCTGTCGGTAATCGCGACGATGCGCTCGGCCACCTCGCGTTGGAACATCAGGGTAAGGCTTTGCCACCAAGGTTGCCAATCGGCCGACAGCCAGCGGACGAGCAAAGCGGTACCGACATTGTAAGGCAGGTTGGAGACGATATGGGGCCGGCCCTCGAACAAGGCCGGAGCATCGATCTCGAGCGCATCGCCCTCGATCACCCTGAGCTTGCCTGGATAGGCCTCTTCGAGTTCGGCGAGCGCGGGCAGGCAGCGGCGGTCGCGTTCGATCGCCGTGACGCGGGCGCCGGCCGCGAGCAGCGCGCGGGTCAGGCCGCCGGGCCCGGGGCCGACTTCGAGCACTTCCGCCCCGGCAAGATCGCCGGGGATCGCGGCTATCCGCGCAAGCAACTGACCGTCGAACAGGAAGTTCTGGCCGAGCGCCTTGGACGCCGACAGGCCATGGCGCGCGATGACCTCGCGCAGCGGCGGCAGGTCGGGAGTCACGCTGCGACGAGCGCGTCGGCGCGGCGCTGGGCGGCTTCGGCGGCGAGGCGGAGGGCGGCGATCATCGCGCCCGGCTCGGCGCGGTCCTGGCCGGCAATGCCGAAGGCCGTGCCGTGATCGGGCGAAGTCCGCACGATCGGCAACCCCAGCGTGATATTGACGCCTTCGTCGAAATGCAGCGTCTTCAGCGGCACCAGCGCCTGGTCGTGATAGCAGCAGATCGCGGCATCATAGGTCGCCCGGGCACGCGCGTGGAACATCGTGTCGGCGGCCATCGGCCCGGTCGCATCGATTCCCTGCGCCACCAGCGCCTCGACCGCGGGGATGATCACGTCGATCTCCTCTCGCCCGATCGCGCCTTGTTCACCGGCGTGCGGATTGAGCCCGGCAAAGGCCAGTCTCGGGCTCGCGATGCCGAAGTCGCGCACCAGCGCGCGAGCAGTGACCAGCGCCTTCGCCACGAGCAGACCGGTAGTGATCAGTCCCGGCACCTGGCTGAGGGCGACATGTGTCGTTGCCGGAACCACGCGCAAGGTCGGGCCAGCGAGCATCATCACGGTCGCGCTGGCGGCGACGCCGACACGCTCAGCGACGAACTCGGTCTGACCAGGATGGGTGAAACCGATCTGATAGAGCTGCGCCTTCGATACCGGTCCTGTGATCAGCGCGCCAGCGGCGCCAGATCGGGTCAGCCCGGTCGCGAGTTCGAGCGAATGCAGGGCGCAGCGCGCTCCCTCCAGGTCCGGGCGGCCGGGAACGATCTCTCCGCCGTTTTCCATCGTCAGCACGGGCAAGGCATCGTCGAATGCGGCAAATGCGCCGCTCGGCGAATCGATGTGCGCGACCGGGCCGTCCCAGACGCGAGCGATCGCGCGAACGTCACCGACCGCGAAAAACGGCAACAGCCGTTCTTCGCGCCGGCGGGCCCAGGCCTTGGCGATGATCTCCGGACCGACCCCGGCAGGGTCGCCCATCGCGACTGCCAGCGGGGGAAGGGCCGTCATGCGCAAACCTTCCGTCAACGATACTCGACGATGGCGTCGCGCCTCAGGTCGCGCAGGATCTTCTGCGCGCGCTTGTTCACGCGTTCCTGTTCCATCTGATACTGCAGATCGGCTGCGTTGGGCAGGTTGGGAGCCTTGGCGTCGTCGCGGCCACACAGCACCAGAACGCTGACGCCCTCGGACGGCGACCCGAACGGAGGCGTCGCTTGTCCGATCTGCATGCTCAGGACCATCTGCTGCAATGCCTGCGGCAGATCGCGGACCGTCAATGAATCGTTGTCGACGATTTCGGCGCCCATTGCCGACGCTGCCTGGTTCGCGGCGCCGCAGCCGTTGATCGCCTGGGTCGCCTTGGCGAAGTCGGCGGCGCGGCTTTGCGCCTGCTCTTGCGTCGTCCCGGCAGGGAAAGAGATCTTGATCTGTTTCAGGCTCAGCTTGGCCGCGAGCGGGTCGAGCCCGAGTACCTGGCGCTTTTCGGCGAGAAACAGGATGTCATATCCGCCCGGGAGTTCGATCGGCCCGGCCAGCTGTCCAGGCTGCATCTGCCCCACCGCGGTCGCGATTTCGCTTGGCAACATCGAGGCGCGGACCCAGCCGTCGTCGCCGCCGCTCGGACCGGTCGTCGCTTCGGACTGCGTCTGGGCGAAGTACCGGAACGTCTGCTTTCCGTCCTTCATATCCTGCATCATCGCCTGCATCGAGGCGACGACGGCTTGCGGGTTAGTCCCGGCGCTCTTGTAGATTTCGTAGAGGTGATATTCCTCCGTACCCTTGTCCTTGCTCATGCGGTCGAGGATCGACTGCACTTCCTCGTCGCTGACGTTCACCCGCGGTTCGACCGTGCGACGAAGGTAGCGCTGCCAGGCGAGCTCACCTTCGATCTGTTTGCGCACCGAACGATCCGAAGAGCCGATCGAGCGCAGATAAGCCCCAAATTTCTCCGGCGGCTGATTGAAGTTCTTGGCGACACGCCCAAGCGCCTGATCGATCTCCGCGGGGGTGACCGTGATGTCGTTGGTCTTCGCTTCCTGGATCTGCAGCACTTCGTCGATCAGGCCGCGCAGGACCATCAGGCGTAGCTGGTCGCGCTCCTGGTCGTTGAGCTGATACTGATTGGCGGCGATGATCAACGCCATCCGCTGGTCGACATCGGTGCCGGTGATCACCACGCCGTTGACGATCGCGGTCGGCTTGCGAACGTTGGGATCCAGCTTGCCGAAGATCTGGAGGTTCTCCGGAATATCCAGGCCGGTCTGCGGCACGCCGTTATCGGGAACGGTCTGGGCGATCGCCACGCCGCTCGCCGCGATCATCGCGCCGGCACCAAGCGCAAGCGCGATGCGCGCCGAAGTCGAGAAAATTTTCACCTAAAAGAAACCCCATGAACAAGCGGGCGTACCCGATAAACCGTTTACGCCTGCTCGATTTCGCATGAACCCATGCTTAGCGACCCAAATTCTTGAACGCCAGCGTCAACAGGAAGCTGTTGCCAGCCTTGGCGTCGCCGGTATTTTGATAGTCGCGACGCCAGGTGAGGCCGAGGCGGAGGCAATCGTCCTCATATTGCACCCCTAGCCGATGACGGATCGGGTCGAAGCCGTCGGCGTTCAGTAGCTGCGGGTCCTCGTTCTTGTCGGTCAGGTCGATCGTCGCCGATCCGAAAATCGACCAGAACCGCGCGAACCCCACGCGCCCGCCGACACGAAGCTCCTCGCTATCGCGCAAATCCTCGAGCGTCGGGCTGATGTTGCGGTTGAGGCGGAGGTACCCGAGCAGCAAATAGGTGCGCTTATTGCCCACCGTGGCGTCGACCTCGTTGCGGCGGATCGCGAAATTGTCCTTGTCCAGTCGGTAGCGGTGGACGATCGACACGAAGTCGCGAATACGAACTTCGGTGCGTCCGACGATATCCGACCAGCGATCGGTGAGGCCGGTGCCATCCGGAAAGATGGTCGGCTGGCTCGACAGGCGATAGCTCTGGCCGATCGTTGCGCTGATCGCGATCCCCGGCAGGTCGAGCGAATAGTCGACACCATAGGTGAAACGCGTCGAATCCTCCCAGCGGTCGTAGCCGGGGAAACGATTGAGCGCGAAGAGGTTGGAATCCTCTAGGTCGACCGCACGGGCATCTTCGTTGGGAACGAGCAGGTTGGCGGTGGGCGGCGAGGCGACGACCTGAAAACGCGGCGTCACCCGCTGCGTGCCGCCCATGAATTCGCCAACCAGCGGCCATTTCACGTCGAGCGCCAGCGCCGCGATCCCGCGCGTGTGGAAGCCGCTTGCGCCACGATAACTGATCACCGAGGTCGCGACCGTATTGCTGGCGTTGTAAGCGTCGCCGCGCAGATAGGCGGTCAGCGTCACTTCCTGGCCCCACGGGGTGATCCGGCGCAAATCCCATTGCGCGCTGACAAAGGCACGCTGGGTATCCTGGCCGGCCGTCCGCGCGATGCTCAGCGTATTGACCTGCAGGTTGATGCGCCCGCCCAGGACGTCGTCGATCCGTCGGCGATAGTCGAATTCGGGCAGGGCAATAGGCTGCAGCCCCTGCCGGTCGGTCACGATGTTCTGCCCACTTTGCGTGGTTGACAGCCGGAGGGTCTGCACCGCCCAGCCATTGATCGCGAAATAGCTATTGGCGTCGATTCGTTCGACGCTGAAGGTCGAGCGCAGCCGGTCGTCGTTGGAGATTTCGTAGCGTCGCAGGAAGGTTCGGTCGGTGGTCAGACGAAGCGACCCCGACACAGACCAGTTGGGATCGAGCTGGTACCGCGCAACGCCGTCCAAATATCCGCGGAAAGCGCTCTGGGTCGTTATCGGGGCCGACGATGTCGCGAGCAGATCGCTCTGCGGCGACACCGTGGCGTAACCGGTGATCTTGAATGCGCCCTTGGTCGACAATTGCTCGTATTCGGCCTGGATCATCGGCGCAACGCTGGTGAACAGGCGCGGTGTGATGGTCAGGCCCTTATTGTCGGCCAGCCGGAAATAATAAGGGACGCCGACCTCGAAGCCGTTGGTGCGGCTGTAGCGGATGTCCGGGCTGAGAATGCCGCTTTGCGCACCGTTCCCGACCGGAGTCGACAATTTGGGTAGCGGGACGGTGGCGAAGCCGAACAGATTGAAGCGCGCGCCGGTGAAATAGATGCGCTCGCGATCGGGACGATACACAACCTTGACCGCGGTGACTTTCCACGACGGTTCCTTGGGACACCCACCGGAATCGGTCACCGAGCAGGGCGTATAGGCAGCCTGGCGCAAGGTGACGACGCCACTCTCGCTGCGTTCGCCCTTGACCGCGGCCAGCCGCCCGCCCTGCTCGAGCACGACGAGCATATTGTCGACGACGCCGTCCTTGAGCGAATCGGTCAGGTCGATCTTGTCGCCATAGGCGGTGTCGCCCTGGGGGTTGGTGACCGCGATGTTGCCGATCGCCGTCACTTTGCCCGTCTTGCGATCCCAAACTACCTTGTCGGCGCGCAATTTGTCGCCCGTGCGGTACATGCGGACATCGCCGGTCGCCGTCACGATCTCCGTGTCGGTATCGTATTGCAGCGTGGTGGCCGAGAATTGCACCTGATCGGGATCGGTCGATGCCGGCGTTTCGGGCGGCGGTGGCAGCTCGACCGGGCGGTCCTGAAGATCCTGCGCGCAAGCCGGATTAGCGGCCGCAAGCGCGAGAAGAATCGCCGAGCCGGCCAGACATGCGGAACGCGTGACGATCACCAAACACCCTTTTTCCGGCGACGGTCCCTGACGCGCCGGGCCGCCGGTATCGCATCCATGCCGCCGATCCGCAATCGCCGGCGCCCGCCTTTGCAGCGAGCGCAATAGCGGCCTAGAGAAGCGCGTCCAGCACGCATTTCGTGTTTTTGATTGAGGTTGCATTCCATGAAGATCGAGTTCGCTGCCACGCTGCCTGTCGCTGATGCACTGGTTATTCCCGTGCAAAAGAACGGGATCGACACAGCGATTGGCGGTCGTGCCGGTCAAGAAATACTGGCCGCCGCGGCCGCGGCTGCGCGCTTCGAAGGCGAAGCGGGAGCGATTGCCGAAGCGTTTGTCGGTGGTGCTGGCGCGGTGAGCCGTATCCTGTTGCTCGGGATCGGCGACGGCAACGAGATGGATTGGGAGCGCGCGGGCGGCGCCGTCACCGCGCGGTTGCTGACCAATGCAATCAGCGCGGCGATCGATCTCGGTGCGGTCGCGCCGAGCCCGGCCGCGGTCGGACGGTTCGCCGGCGCCCTCGCGCAACGCGCCTGGCGGATCGATACCTATCGCACCAAGCTGCCCGAAAAGCAGAAGCCGACCTTCGCCGAGGCGACGATCGTCGGCGCCCCCGATGGCGCCAAGGCGGCGTGGGACCATGCTTTCGCCGTAACCGGCGGCCTCGATTTGACGCGCAGCTTGGTCGCCGAGCCGCCCAACGTCGTCTATCCGGAAACCTTCGTCGAGCGCGTACTGGCAAGCGTCGAGGGGCTGGGCCTCGAGGTCACCGTGCTTGGCCCCTACCAAATGGCCGAGCTCGGCATGGGCGCGCTCCTGGGAGTCGCGCAAGGGTCGGCCAGGGAAGGGCGCCTGCTGGCACTCAAATGGAGCGGCAAGGGCGCGGGCGATCCCGATCTCGCGCTGGTCGGCAAGGGCGTGACCTTCGACACCGGCGGCATCTCGCTCAAGCCCGGACCCGGCATGGAAGACATGAAGTGGGACATGGGCGGTGCGGGCGCGGTCGTCGGCGCGATGAAGGCGCTGGCGACGCGCAAGGCCAAGGCCAACGTTATCGGTGTGTGCGGGCTGGTCGAGAACATGCCCGACGGCAACGCGATCCGGCCCGGCGACATCCTGACCTCGATGTCCGGACAGACGATCGAAGTGCTCAACACCGACGCCGAAGGACGGTTGGTGCTGTGCGATTGCGTCACCTGGGTGCAGCGCAAGCATCATCCCAAGGCGATCGTCGATCTCGCCACCTTGACCGGGGCGATGATCATCAGCCTGGGCAACGAACATGGCGGCGTCTTTGCCAATGACGATGTGCTCGCCGAGCAACTGCTTGCCGCTGGCCGTGCCTCGGGCGACCTGTTGTGGCGCTTCCCGATGAGCGACGCGTACAACAAGCTGATCGATTCGCCGATCGCGGACATGAAGAATGTCGGCCCGCGCGGCGCCGGATCGATCACCGCCGCGCAGTTCATCGGCCGCTTCGTCGAGAACGGCGTCAAATGGGCGCATCTCGACATTGCCGGCATGGTCTGGGCCGACAAAGCGGGGAATACCTACGATAAGGGTGCGACCGGCTATGGCGTGCGCTTGCTCGACCGCTTCGTCGCCGACAATTACGAGAAGTAATATTTCCCCTCCCGCTTGCGGGAGGGGTTAGGGGAGGGCGTGTTGGGAAATGGGTGACAGGCCCTCCCCCAGCCCCTTCCGCGAGCGGGAGGGGAGCGTTTCTTTGCAAGTCGATTTCTACCACCTCACCGTCACCCCGCTCGACCGCGCCTTGCCCAGCATCGCGCAACGCGTAGTAGCAAGCGGGGGGCGGTTGCTCGTGGTCAGTGACGACGCAGCGCAGCGGACGGCGATCGACCGCCTGCTGTGGACGTTCGCGCCCGACAGCTTCCTGCCGCACGGCCAGGCGGGGAGCGAGAACGACGCCGGTCAGCCGGTATTGATCAGCGAGGCGCCCGTTCCCGCCAATGCGGCGCGCAACATCGCGCTGATCGACGGGCGATGGCGCGACGAAGCGCTCGATTTCGACCGTGCGTTTCACTTCTTCGACGGCGAGCGCATCGTGGAAGCGCGCGAGGCGTGGAAATCGCTTGGCACACGGGATGGCGTCGAGCGCAATTACTGGAAACAGGATGACAATGGGCGCTGGTCGAAAGCGGCCTGAGCTCGACTCCAGTTCGAACGCGCGGGTTGCATCCCGGGCGCTCCCCGCCTAGGGAGCCGCCAGTTTTCCACAGCCCCAGCAATAGAGGAGCGAGCGACCGCCATGGCCGCCAACCGCACGTTTTCGATCATCAAGCCCGATGCCACCCGCCGCAACATCACCGGTGCGGTCACGAAGATGCTGGAGGAAGCGGGTCTCCGCGTCGTCGCATCGAAGCGCATCCACATGACCCGCGAGCAGGCCGAAGGCTTCTATGCGGTCCACAAGGAGCGTCCGTTCTTCGGCGATCTGGTAGATTTCATGATCTCGGGTCCGGTGGTCGTTCAGGTGCTCGAAGGCGAGAACGCCGTGCAGCGCAACCGCGACATCATGGGCGCGACCAATCCTGAGAACGCCGCGCCGGGCACGATCCGCAAGGAACTGGCCGAATCGATCGAGGCCAACACGGTTCATGGATCGGATTCGGACGAGAATGCCGCGATCGAGATCGCGTTCTTCTTCACCCCCGAAGAAATTGTCGGCTGACACCGGCTGGCGACTGAAGCGAGCGACCGCGGCGGACGCCGCGGCGCTGTCGCTCGTCGCCTCGGCCTGCTTCCTGGAGACGTTTGCCGGGCTCCTCGAGGGGCCCGACATCGTCGCACATTGCGCGAAGGCCAATCACCAGGACGCGTTTCGCGATTGGGCCGAGGCCGCGGATAGCCGCGTCGTCGTCGCCGAGATCGCCAGTGGCGGCGCTCCGATCGGTTATTCGGTGCTGACCACGCCTGATTTGCCTGCGATCAATATTCATCCCGACGATATCGAGCTTCGCCGGATCTATACGCTGTCGCGTACGCACGGCACCGGGCTCGGCACTGCGCTGATGGCGCAGGCGTTGCTTGATGCTCGTGCGTTGGGCCGCCAGCGCGTGTTGCTCGGCGTCTATGCGGGCAACGAGCGCGCCCGCGCATTCTACGAGAAGCAGGGTTTCGAGAAAGTCAGTGAACGGCAATATCAGGTCGGCGCTACGTCGTGCGACGATATGATCTACGCGCTGCAGCTATGATTTGGTGATGCCGGATCGGGGTGTCGGCGGTCACTATTCCGCCGGTTTTTCCCTCGCCCATAGGGAATCGAGCCGTGCCGGGCTCCCGCCGCGTTCCGCCAGGCTGGCGCCTTCGAGTTCGAGCTTCCGTCCGCCAAACAGCCGTCCGGACGTCTTCCATCGTACCTGATAGATCGCCCGGTCCGTCTTTTTGGTATCGCCATCCCACCAGGTCGCGGTGATCAACACGGGCAGGCGGCCCTGACGATCGTCCGCGCCCTTGTCGGTGACCTTGAGCAACGGGCGTTCGAACCATCGTGCATCGATCTGCGGATTGGATAGTCCGGTCTGCGCATCGGCGCCCAAGGCTGGCGGGAAAGCGACATCGATCTCCTGGATGCGGTGATCAGGGTCGTTGAGCGTCAGCACGGTGTTGCCGCTGCGCGACGCAGTGAAGGCGACGAGCGACTTCTCGTTGCTCTCGGTCGCACGTTCGGCTTCATCGGCCTTGCGATCGGACCAGCTCATCCACAAGCCGCCCGCCGATACCAGCAAGGCGGCGATGCCCACCCATTCGGCCAGCGAAATCCAGCGTCGCCGGATCGCGGCCTTTTCGGCGCGTTCGGCCGGAGTCTCGACTTGGGAGGGCGCGGGCGTGGGCGGGGAAGGCTGGTCGCTCATGTCGGACTCACTCATCGTCCACCGGCCTCCAGCAACCGGCGCGGAGCGACCATTTCCCAGCTCATCGCGATCCTGTCCTCGACGCGTTGCCAATCGGTTGCGTCGCCGTTCAATTCCATCCCGACCCAGCCCGACGGACCGAGATAGGGCGGTACGTGATAGAAATCGGGGTCCATCTCGACGAGCATCGCCTGTTCCTCGCGCCCGCTGGTCTTGACCAGGACGGCGGTGTGCCCGTCGCCGTGATGGTTGTGCCAGAAATAGGCGTAGACCTTGCCCTTCTCGATAAAAAAGGCCGGCGATCCGTGCGACAGCTTTTCGGCTGCTTCTGGGAAAGTCATGCAGATCGCGCGGATCCGCTTCAGGTCGACGTCGGGATCGGGACTCATCGCGCGGCGAAATCTGCCAGAACCTGCGGATAAAGGCGATGCTCTTCCGCCAGGACGCGTTCGGCCAGCGTGTCGGCATCGTCATCGGGCAGGATCGGCACGCGCGCTTGTCCCAGCACGTCGCCGGCGTCGAGTTCCTCGGTCACGATATGCACCGAGCATCCCGCTTCTTCGTCGCCTGCCGCGATGGCGCGCGCATGCGTGTCGAGGCCCTTATATTTGGGCAGCAGCGATGGATGGATGTTGATGATGCGTCCGCGCCATTCGGCGACGAACTCGTCCGACAGCAGCCGCATATAGCCGGCGAGCGCGACGATCTCGGCGCCCGCCTCGCGGAGCGCCGCGGAAATCGCCGCTTCATAGGCAAGCTTGCCGATACCCTTGGGCGACAGCGCGAAGGTCGGGATGCCATGTTCGCGTGCCCAGATAAGGCCCGGCGCTTCGGGCTTGTCCGATGCGACCACCACGACTTCATAAGCATCGCCCGCATGCTCGACGATCGACATCATGTTCGAGCCTCGGCCGGAGATTAGAATGCCGACTTTTTTCATTGATTCCCCTCCCGTTTACGGGAGGGGTTAGGGGAGGGCGTGTCCATCACAGGCAACTCGTTCAGCCGATCGAAAAAGTCCAACAGACCCTCCCCCGACCCCTCCCGCAAGCGGGAGGGGAGAAGAGGTTCAGGCGTTATGTGTCGCCGTCCAATTGGTGCGGGCGCTCCAGGTGCCGGCCGAGCCGGTCACGGTGCAACCGCGCTGGCCGGCCTCGATCGTTCCGATCGTCAGCGCGGTCTCGCCCGCCGCCGTCAGGTCGGTCGCCACGGCTTCGGCCTCGCCAGCAGCAACCACGACCGCCATGCCGACTCCGCAGTTGAAGGTGCGCGCCATTTCCTCTGGTTCGATCGCGCCTTGCGCCTGCAGGAATGCCATCAGCCGCGGCTGTTCCCAGCCATCGGCATCGATCCGGGCATGCACGCCATCGGGCAGCACGCGCGGGATATTTTCGAGCAGGCCGCCCCCGGTGATATGCGCCAATCCCTTGATCCGGCCTTCGGCAATAAGCGGCAGCAGGCTCTTCACATAGATTCGCGTGGGCGCCATTAGAGCGTCGATCAGCAGCGTATTGGCATCGAACAGAGCGGGGCGGTCCAGCTTCCAGCCCCGGTCGGCCGCCAGTCGCCTGACCAGTGAATAGCCGTTGGAATGCACACCCGACGAAGCGAGCCCGAGGATCACGTCCCCGGACGCAATATCCTTCCCGGTCAGCACGCGGTCGCGCTCGACCGCGCCGACGCAGAAGCCGGCGAGGTCGTAATCGCCCTCGGCGTACATGCCGGGCATTTCAGCGGTCTCACCGCCGATCAGCGCGCAGCCGGCGATGCGGCAGCCTTCGGCAATGCCCGCCACCACGCGCTCGGCAATCGCGTTGTCGAGCTTTCCGGTCGCATAATAATCGAGGAAGAACAGCGGCTCGGCGCCCTGCACGATCAAGTCGTTGGCGCACATCGCGACCAGATCGATGCCGACGCCGTCATGGTGTCCGCTGTCGATCGCCAGTTTCAGCTTGGTGCCGACCCCGTCATTTGCAGCGACGAGGAGCGGATCCTTGAACCCGGCGGCCCGGAGGTCGAAGAACCCGCCAAATCCGCCGAGATCGGCATCGGCACCCGGCCGGCGCGTCGCCTTGGCCAAGGGCCCTATTGCACGGACCAGCGCGTTTCCGGCCTCGATGGACACGCCTGCCTGGGCGTAAGTGTAGGGCTCATTCTCGCTCATGTGCACGCGACTAGGGCGTATATTCACCCCTGACAACGCCCTGGATTGCGCTGGGAGGCGTGCTGGCTAGGAACGCAGTGCAGTCGCGTAGCTGATAGCTACGCGCAAGCAAGCGACGACGCCGGCGCGCCTCCCAGCGCAACCGCGAAGCGGCGGGCGGATTTTGACGCAGCGCGGCGTCGCTCGTCGGTTACGATGCATAATGCATCGCTCCCTCCTCGCTTCTAGCCCTACGCCAAAATCCGCTCCGTCCCGGGCGTTGTCAGGGGTGAATATACGCCCAAACGACAACACGCTTGGATTTCCACGTCTGCTTCGCCAAAAGGGCGCCGACATGCGCCGCAGCCGTTTCTTCCACGCCTCCGCCTTAGCCGCGGCCCTTGCTCTTGCCGGGGCCGCCGGGATGGTCGCCGCACAAGACGGTGGCGGCGACAAGATCGATATGAACGAGCCGATCGACGCGTCCGGCAGCTATCAGGTCGACAATGTCGAGGTCGATGTTGACGGCCCCGATGCCGAATCCGCACGGATCGCCGGGTGGAGACTTGCCCAGCGCAAGGCCTATCAGATGTTGTCGTCGAAATTCGGCGGCGGCGGCGGTGTGCCCGCGGATAGCGTGCTCGATTCGATGGTGACCGGCATCGTCATCCAGAACGAGCAGATCGGTCCAAATCGCTACATCGCCAAACTGGGCGTGCTGTTCAGCCGCGCGCGGCTGGGCGGATTGATGGGTGCGGTCGGCGACATTTCGCGATCCGCGCCGATGTTGCTGATCCCGGTCCAATGGTCCGGCGGCAGCGCGGTCGCCTTCGAGCAGAAAACAGCCTGGGCGGACGCCTGGCAGCGGTTCCGGGCCGGCGACAGCTCGGTCGATTATGTCCGCCCAACCGGCGTGGGCGCCGATTCGCTGTTGGCCAATGAAGGCCAGGCGGGCCGGCGCGATCGCGGTTGGTGGCGCAGCGTGCTCGACCAATATGCCGCCGCCGATGTCCTGGTGCCCTCGGTCACGCTCTATCGCCAATGGCCGGGCGGCCCGGTCGTCGGCGTGTTCGAGGCGCGGCATGGTCCCGACAACGACTTGCTGGCGCGATTCGCCCTGCGCGTCGATAGCGAAGCCGGCGTGCCGGCGCTGCTCGATGCCGGCGTGAAGCGGATCGACACGATCTATCAGGACGGCCTGCGCAACGGCGCGCTCGGCGTAGACCCCAGCCTGGCCTATATCCCGCCGCCCCAGGCCACCCCGACGGCGACCCCGACGCCAACCGACACGCCGACGGGCGAGGCGACGACCGCCGACGCGACGACGGCGATCGCTGGAGGCGCTGCCGTTACCGTCCAGTTCGATACGCCGAGCGCCGCATCGGTCTCGGCGATCGAGGGCGCGGTCCGCGGTGTGCCGGGCGTCAGCGGCGCCAACACCACCAGCATGGCGATCGGCGGCGTGTCGGTGATGCGGCTCAATTACAGCGGCGATCCCGCGGCTTTGGCCTCCGCGCTTGAAGCACGCGGCTTCCAGGTCGGCCGCAGCGGCGCGACGCTCAGGATCCGGCGGCCGTCCTTGCCGCCGCCGTCGGTCCCGTCGGACGACCGACCCACCGGATGAGCCAGCAATTCGGCCTGCCGCTGGCTTGGCCGCCCGGACCGGGCGATGACGAGTTCCTGGTCACGCCGTCCAATGCGCACGCCTTCCATCAGCTCGAACATTGGGGAACCTGGCCGGTGATGACCGCCTTGCTGGTCGGTCCGCGCAAATCCGGGCGCAGCCTGCTCGCCCGCGTATTCGCCAGCCGTAGCGGCGGCAGGATCGTCGACGACGCCGATCTCCGACCCGAAAAGGAATTGTTCCACGCCTGGAATGACGCCCAGGCCGCGCGCCGTCCACAATTGTTCGTCGCCAATGCGGCGCCACCGACGTGGAAAGTCGGCATCGCCGATCTGCGCTCGCGCCTTGCCGCCAGCCCGATTGCGGAGATCGGCCCGCCTGACGACGCGCTGATGCAGGCGCTGCTCGAACGCCAGTTCCTGCGTCGCGGGCTCGATGCGCGGCCGGACCTGATTCAGTGGCTGATCGCACGGCTCGAACGGAGCTTCATTGCGGTGGAGCGTGTCGTCGACGTGCTCGATCAGGAAGTGCTCGAACGTCGCAAGCGCTTGTCGATCCCGCTCGCAAGGGCCACACTGGCCGAGGCGGGAATCATCTCGCGGTCGTCCGCAGCCACGCACGAGGACACATGACTCGCCCTGCCCATATCGCGCGCCTCGCCAATGACGACGATCCGTTCGAAAGCGGGGAGAGCGGCGAACGCTATTTCAACCGCGAGCTGTCGTGGCTCGCGTTCAACCGGCGGGTGCTCGAAGAAGCGTGCAACACTGCGCATCCGCTGCTCGAACGCGTCCGGTTCCTGTCGATCTCGGGCTCGAACCTCGACGAGTTCTTCATGGTCCGCGTCGCCGGGCTGATGGGCCAGCAGAAGCAGGAGGTCGAGCGCCGCTCGCCCGATGGGCTGACCACGCGCGAGCAACTCGCCGCGATCGTCGCCGGAGCCGACACGCTGGTCGAGGATCAGCGCAACGTCTGGCGTGATCTGCGTCACCAGCTGGCCGAGGCCGGCATCCACGTGCTCGGCTCGCGCCAGATCGACGAGGCGGTTACGGCGGAAGAGGCAGTCTGGCTCGAAAACCATTTCCGCGAACAGATTTTCCCGATCCTGACGCCGCAGGCGCTCGACCCTGCGCATCCGTTTCCGTTCATGCCGAACAAGGGGTTGGCGGTGATCTTCGACCTGACGCGCGCGTCGGACGGCGAAATGATTCGCGAACTGGTCATGCTGCCCGCGGCGATGGCGCGGTTCGTCCGGCTGCCCGGTGAGCCGGCGCGCTACGTCGCGGTCGAATCGCTGGTGAAGCGCTTCTCGACACTGATCTTCCCCGGTTACGCGGTGAACGGCGCCGCCGAATTCCGCGTGCTGCGCGACAGCGATATCGAGATCGAGGAAGAGGCGGAGGATCTGGTCCGCTACTTCGCCAATGCGATCAAGCGGCGGAGGCGCGGCCGGGTGATCCGGCTCGAGCTCGAATCGGGCATGCCCGAAGCGCTGGGGGTGGTGCTGCGCGAGGAACTGGCGGGCGGCGATGCGTTCGTCACCGAAAGCGGGGCGTTCCTGGGCGTCCACGACCTCGAAGCGATCATCGATGAGAACCGGCCCGATCTGAAGTTCGTGCCGTTCAGCCCGCGCTTTCCCGAACGCATCCGCGAATTCGGCGGCGATTGCTTCGCGGCGATCAAGGCCAAGGATATCGTCGTCCATCACCCGTACGAGACGTTCGAGGTGGTGATCGAATTCCTCAAGCAAGCGGCGGCCGATCCCGACGTCGTCGCGATCAAGCAGACGCTCTATCGCGCCGGCAAGCAGTCGGCGGTGATCAACGCGCTGATCGCGGCAGCCGAATCGGGCAAGTCGGTTACGGCCGTGGTCGAGCTGAAGGCGCGATTCGACGAAGAGCAGAATCTGCTCTGGGCTTCCGCGCTCGAGCGCGCCGGGGTCCAGGTCGTCTATGGCTTCTTCGACTGGAAGACCCATGCCAAGGTCTCGATGGTGGTCCGGCGCGAGGGCGGCGAATATCGCACCTACTGCCATTTCGGGACGGGCAATTATCACCCGGTCACCGCGCGCATCTATACCGATCTCAGCTTCTTCACCGCCGATCGGGAGCTCGGCCGGGACGCTGCGCAGATCTTCAACTACGTGACCGGCTATGTCGAACCGGTGCTGAGCCAGGTCGGCATTTCGCCGCGCGACATGCGCACGCGCCTGACCGCGCTGATCGATGCCGAGATCGCCCATGCCAATGAAGGCCGGCCCGGCGCGATCTGGGCCAAGATGAACTCGGTGGTCGACCCCGCGATCATCGAGAAATTATACGAAGCGTCGAACGCCGGGGTGGAAATCGACCTGATCATCCGCGGCATCTGCTGCCTCAGGCCGGGCGTGCCGGGCATGTCGGAGAATATCCGGGTCAAGTCGGTGATCGGGCGATTCCTCGAGCACAGCCGGATCTGGTGCTTCGGCAACGGCAAGGCGCTGCCCAATGACGGCGCCAAGATCTTCATCTCGTCGGCCGACTGGATGCCGCGCAATTTCGACCGCCGGGTCGAATATATGCTGCCGATCCTCAATCCCACCGTGCACGACCAGATCCTCGATCAGGTGATGGTCGCGAACCTGATCGACACCGAGCAGAGCTGGGTTCTGCACGCCGATGGCACCTATGACCGAATCGAACCAGGCCCGCGGCCGTTCAACCTGCATCGCTATTTCATGACCAACCCGTCCCTGTCGGGGCGGGGCGCCGCGCTCGAGGGTGGGGCGGTCCCGAAACTCTCGCTGACGCGACGGCGTTAGCGACGCGATGGCAACCCTTCTTTTCCGCAAACCCAAGGCCGAGCCGGTGGCGGGACAGCCTCGCACGGGCATCATCGACATCGGATCGAACTCGATCCGCCTGGTCGTCTATCAGGGGCCGCCGCGGCTCCCCGCGCCATTGTTCAATGAAAAGGTCATGGCGGGGCTGGGGCGGGGCCTTGGCGAAACCGGCCAATTGGCACCCGCCGCGCTGGAACTGGCGATCGAGGCACTCGAACGATTCGCGGCGCTAGCTCGCGAAATGGACGTCGAAAGTCTGCGGACGGTAGCCACCGCCGCCGTGCGCGATGCCGCCAACGGACACGTGCTGCTCGACGCCGCCGCGCGGATCGGGCTGCCGGTCGAATTGCTGTCGGGCGAACAGGAAGCCAATGCCGCCGGTATGGGCGTGCTCTCCGCCATTCCCGATGCCGATGGCATCGTCGGCGATCTTGGCGGCGGCAGTCTGGAACTCGTCCGCATCAAGAAGGGCGAGGTCCGGGATCGGGTATCGTTCCCGCTCGGCGTTCTGCGCATCGCGGCGCTGCGGGCCAAGGGCAAGGGCACGATCGACCGTCGCGTCGCCAAGCTGGTGGATCAGGCCGGTTGGTCGGGCAAGGGCAAGGGCCTGCCGCTCTATCTGGTCGGCGGGTCGTGGCGCAGCCTCGCGCGGCTCGACATGAACCTGCGGCGGTATCCGTTGCCCGTCATCCAGCAATATTCGATGTCGCCCGCCACGATCGGTCGGCTGGTGCGCAGCGTCAGTCACAGCGGCAAGGGGACGCTGAAAGCCGTCCCGGGAATATCGTCGCAGCGCGCGCCGATGCTGAACGACGCGGCGGCGCTGCTTGCCGCGCTGCTTCGCCACCTCAAGAGCGATCGCACCGTCGTTTCCAGCTTCGGGTTGCGCGAAGGATTGCTTTACGAAGCGCTCGATGCCGAAACGCGCCTGCAGGATCCGCTGATCGTCGCCACGCGCGAGGAGGGGAGGCGGCTCGGCCGTTTCCCCGAACATGGCGATTTGCTCGATCGCTGGATCTCGCCGTTGTTCCAGGACGCGCCGGCGATGGAGCGGTTGCGCCGCGCCGCCTGCTTGCTTGCCGATGTCGGCTGGCACGCCAATCCCGAATTCCGTGCCGAACGCGGCGTCGAGATCGCGCTGCACGGTAATTGGGTCGCGGTGGACGCGCGCGGCCGAGCGCTGATCGCTCAGGCGCTATGGACCTCACTGGGCGGAGGCGCCGGCACGCCCGAACCGCTCAACGTGCTGGCGCCGGCGCCGGACCTCAGGCGCGCCGCGCAATGGGGTTTGGCAATACGCCTGGGACAACGACTGTCGGGCGGCGTCGCCGGACCGTTGGAGCGCTCGAAGCTGGGCGAGGACGGTTCGGCGCTAATGCTGCATTTGGTGGGCGCGGATATCGCGCTGTACGGCGAGGCGGTGCAGAAGCGCCATACGGCACTCGCTGCCATGTGCGACCGGACTCCGTTGCTCACGAGCTAATTCTCTCTCCCGTAAAAGGGAGAGTGCTAGCTCATCCGCAGGTGAAGCTCTTCACCCGGTTCTTCTCGTCGACATTCACGTTGAGGCGGCCGTTCAGATATTCCATCGTTACGACCTGACCCGGCCGCAATATACGCGCCACCGATGCGCCAGCACGCCGCTTCGCGCGATTGACCAGCGACGGCGTGGCATAGCGCCCGACCATATCGCCCAGACCCTTGGCCGAACATTCGCCGGTCGGCACGCCGGGCAGCGGCGCGACCGGTGCGCAGGCGGCCACGGCGAATGCGGTGAGGACAAAAGCGACGATCAGGGCCTTCTTCATTGCGCATCCTCCGTTCGGGTCATGCGAAGCTTGCCGTTCTTGACCGCGAACGCCAACCGCCCTTCGACCAGGTCGAGCGCGTCGCGGCCGAACTGATCGAAGCGCCAGCCCGTCAGGATCGACAGTCCGTCGCGCTGTCCAGCGGCCAGTGCTTCCAACTCTTCCGACCGCGCGAGCAGCCGCGACGCCACGTCGATATCGCGCGAGCGAATCTTGAGCAGCAGTTTGAGCAGATCGGCGACCAGCGATCCTTCCTTGCCGAGACCGGGTTTGCGGTCGTCGCGCGGTGGCATTTCGTCGTTGGTCATCGGTCTGGAGTCGTCGAGCGCCGCCATCAGTCGCGCACCGATGTCGTTCCCCGCCCAAGTCGCCGACAGACCGCGCACCCGAGCCAAATCGGCTTGCTTGCGCGGCGGATGACTGGCGAGGTCGGCGAGCGTTTCATCCTTGACGATGCGGCCGCGCGGCAGGTTCTTGCCTCGAGCTTCCATTTCGCGCCAGCGTGCCAGCGCCTTCAGCCGGCCCAGCACGTCGGGCTTGCGACCGGCGATGCGCACGCGCTTCCAGGCGAGATCGGGATCGTTGGCATAATTGGCCGGATCGGCCAGCCGCTCCATTTCCTGGTCGAGCCACGCGCCGCGCCCGGTCTTGCGCAGCTTGTCGAGCATCCTGGGGAATATCTCCGCGAGATGCGTCACGTCGGCGATCGCATAGACGATCTGCCGCTCCTCGAGCGGGCGGCGCCCCCAGTCAGTAAAGCGCGCTCCCTTGTCGACCTGAATCCCCAGCCAGCTGTCGACCAGGTTCGAATAACCGATCTGCTCGCCTTGCCCGAGCGCCATCGCCGCGATCTGCGTATCGAACAGCGGATGCGGCGTCTTAGCGGTCAGATTGTAGATGATCTCGATGTCCTGACCGCCGGCATGGAAGACCTTGAGCACATCCTCATTGTCGACCAGCAGGTCGAGCAAGGGCTTCAGGTCGATGCCGGGAGTCATCGGATCGATCGCCGCCGCCTCGTTCTCATCGGCGATCTGGATCAGGCAGAGTTCGGGCCAAAAGGTGCTTTCGCGCATGAACTCGGTGTCGACGCAGACGAAGTTCGATTGCGAGAGCCGCGCGCAGAGATTGGCGAGGGCGGCGTTATCCTCGATCAGGCCATGGATATGCATCTTGACCCCATAGCGAGGCGCGCGCGCTTGACAAAGGCCTGTGTGAAGGGAATGCGCCCGGCTTTCCATCAACCGTCATCCCAGCGAAAGCTGGGATCTCGCGCCACACCCGTTTCGATCGTGGCCTGAGACCCCAGCTTTCGCTGGGGCGACGTAGTCAGAGATTACGCCATGCACGCCTATCGTACGCACACCTGCGCCGCGCTGACCGCCGCCAATGTCGGCCAGGACGTCCGCCTGTCGGGCTGGGTGCACCGCAAGCGCGACCATGGCGGCGTGCTCTTCGTCGATCTGCGCGACCATTACGGCATCACCCAGGTCGTCGCCGACAGCGATTCGCCGGCTTTGCCGATCCTGGAAGGGTTGCGCGCCGAATCGGTCGTGACGATCGACGGCGTGGTCAAGGCGCGTGCCGAGGGCACCGCCAATCCGAACCTCGCGACCGGCGAGATCGAAGTGTTCGCGCGCGCCGTGACTGTCCAGTCGGCTGCTGCGGAACTGCCCATGCCGGTCGCCGGCGAGGCCGACTATCCCGAGGACATCCGCCTCCGCTACCGCTTCCTCGATTTGCGTCGCGAGCGGCTCCACAACAACATCGTGCTGCGCTCGAACGTGATTTCGAGCCTGCGCCGGCGGATGATCGATCAGGGTTTCACCGAGTTCCAGACACCGATCCTGACCGCGTCGAGCCCCGAAGGCGCGCGCGACTATCTGGTTCCGAGCCGTGTCCATCCGGGCAAATTCTATGCGCTTCCCCAAGCGCCGCAGATGTTCAAGCAGCTGCTGATGGTGGCCGGCTTCGACCGTTATTTCCAGATCGCGCCTTGCTTCCGCGACGAGGACGCCCGCGCCGACCGCAGCCCGGGCGAATTCTATCAGCTCGATTTCGAGATGAGCTACGTCACCCAGGACGACGTGTTCGCCGCGATCGAGCCGGTCTTGCACGGTGTGTTCGAGGAATTCGCCAACTGGCAAGGCAAGGGCCGCACCGTCAGCCCGCTGCCGTTCAAGCGCATTCCGTACAAGGAATCGATGCTGAAATACGGCAACGACAAGCCCGACCTTCGCAATCCGATCCTGATCACTGACGTGTCCGACCTGTTCAAGGGCTCGGGCTTCGGCCGCTTCGCCTCGATCGTCGAGGCGGGCGATGTCGTCCGCGCGATCCCGGCGCCAGGAACCGCCGAGAAGAGCCGCAAGTTCTTCGACGACATGAACAGCTGGGCGCAGTCGGAAGGCTTTGCCGGCCTCGGCTACGCGACGCGCAAGGGTGGCGTGTTCGGCGGGCCGATCGCCAACAACCATGGCGAGGAAGGCATGGCGAAGATCGCCGAGGCACTGGGTCTCGGCCCCGACGACGGCGTGTTCTTCGCCGCCGGCAAGGAAGCCCAGGCAGCCAAGCTCGCCGGCCTCGCGCGCACCCGCGTCGCCGAACAGCTCGATCTGATCGACGACAAGCGCTTCGAATTCTGCTGGATCGTCGACTTCCCGATGTTCGAATATGACGAGGACGCCAAGAAGGTCGACTTCAGCCACAACCCCTTCTCGATGCCGCAGGGCGAGCTCGAAGCGCTGGAGACCAAGGACCCGCTCGATATCCTGGCGTTCCAGTATGACATCGTCTGCAACGGCGTGGAGCTGTCCTCAGGCGCGATCCGGAACCACCGGCCCGAGATCATGTACAAGGCATTCGAAATCGCCGGCTACACCCAGCAGGATGTCGACACCAATTTCGCCGGCATGATCAACGCCTTCAAGTTCGGCGCGCCGCCGCACGGCGGGTCGGCGCCGGGCGTCGACCGCATCGTCATGCTGCTGGCCGACGAGCCCAATATTCGCGAGGTCATCGTCTTCCCGATGACGCAGAAGGCCGAGGATCTGATGATGGGCGCGCCCAACTTCGCCACCGCGAAGCAGCTGCGCGAACTCAACATCCGTCTGGTCGATCAGCCGAGCGGGGCAAAAGCCTCGCCGATCGCCCAGGCAGTCGCACCCGACGCCGGATGACGAGCGATCGGCCCGTGCGCGCGACCCCGCTTCGGGTTGCGACAGCGTTCGTGCTGATCTTCGTCGTCTATCAGGCGGCGGAGGGATTGCAGACGGTGATCGCGCCGGGCAATCCGGTGGGGCCGCTCCTCATGCTGTCTTCGCTCCTCCTGGCATGGCCGATCGGGCGCTGGCTGGGGTGGCGGGGCTATGACGCCTATCTGCTCGACCGGCGCGCAGCGTCGTTCGCCCTGCTGGCAGCCGGGATGGCGCTCGCGCTGCTGGCCAAATTTGCCACGCTGGCGGTAGCGCTTCGCATCGGCGCCTATATTCCGGACGGGACGGGGCCGACGCCGAATATCCTCATGCCGTTGGCGATCGGATTGTTGACAACGTTCGTTCCATCGGTCGCCGAAGACATTCTCACGCGTGGATTCCCGCTCAGGACCAGCGGGATTCGCTGGATGCCCGCGGCATTCATCGGCGTGAGTGCCTTGCTGTACACGCTCAACCACATCTGGCGGTTCGACTGGGGCTGGACCGAGCAGGTTCGCCTGTTCTGCCTGGGGCTTGCCTATGCCGCGGCGGCGTGGCGCTGGCGGACGCTTTGGGCAGCGGTCGCGTTGCATTGGGGCTGGAACTTCGCGGGCATCGTCGCCGATCTGGTCGAGCCCGTGCGGATTGTTGACAGCGACGCTGTGCGATTGCTCGGCGCCGCGGTCCATCTCGGGCTGCTCGCGATCGTGCTAGTGATGCCCGCACGGCAGCGCCAGCAAGGGAACCGGGGCGGATGATCATCGACCTCAAGAATTTCGAGAAAGGCGAGAAGTATCCCGGCGACTATGTCGCCGATCTCGCCAAGGTACAGAAACGGCTGGCGCATATCCAGGTCGCGCATATCCTGCACAAGCGGCGCGCGGTCGTGCTGTTCGAGGGTTGGGATGCCGCCGGCAAAGGCGGCATCGTCCAGCGCCTGACCGCCGAATGGGACCCGCGCAATTTCCAGGTCTGGCCGATCAAGGCACCAAGCCCGCAAGAGCTGGCACGGCATTTCCTCTGGCGGTTCTGGAACAAGCTTCCGGCGAACAGCAATATCGCGGTATTCGACCGGAGCTGGTATGGGCGCGTTCTGGTCGAGCGCGTGGAGAATTACGCGAGCGAGGCCGAATGGCGCCGCGGCTATGACGAGATCAACGAGTTCGAAGCGCAGCAGAGCGATTCGGGTACCACGATCGTCAAGCTGTTCGTCCATGTCACCCAGGAGGAACAGGACGAACGTCTGAAAGCGCGGCTCGAACATCCCTGGAAGCGCTGGAAGACGGGCTTCGAGGATTATCGCAACCGCGATCGGCGTGCCGATTATCTCGATGCGATGGCGGAGATGTTCCGGCGTACCGATACCCGCTGGGCACCATGGATCGCGATCGACGGCAACGACAAGCAATCGGCACGCATCACAGCGCTCAACGCGATCGCCGACCGACTGGAATCGCACGTGCCGATGGACCCGCCGCCGCTCGACCCCGAGCTGGAGAAGCTCGCGCGCAAGGCGTTGGGAATCTAGAAATCAGCCGGTTCACGCGGCTGTCCAACGACGGTACGATGCGGACATGTTCGACCGCATCTTCCTGAGCCACCCGCGCAGCATCGGCGAATCCTATCCCGAGCACGCCGTGACCGCCTTCGCCTTCGGCATCCGCATGATTGGAGGCGGGTTGGCTTGCCTCGTCCACGGGGTCGTGCCGGCGCTGTTCACGCGCACCGCGAGCAACACCGTCAAGGCGCTCTATGGCCGCATGAAGTCGCGACAGCCCGCCTATCAGCAACGGCCGCCAGCCTTCACCGAGCCCGATTGGCAGCTCGAATACGAGATCTGAGTTCGCCACCAGCAAACCGTTCGTGCTGAGCCTGTCGAAGCACGTTTGAGACTCACCGCCCTTCGACAGGCTCAGGGCGAACGGAGGTAAAGGCGTGATCCGCCACGTCGCCATTGTCGGCGCGGGCTTTTCGGGCACGTTGCAGGCGATCAACCTGCTGCGCCACGATGGTCCCAGCGCAACGTTGATCGAACGCGCTCCGGTGCCGGGGGAGGGGCTTGCCTATGGCGCGGCTTATCCCGGGCATGTGCTCAACGTGCGCGCGGCGAATATGAGCGCGCTGCCCGACGACCCGGATCATTTCGTCCGCTGGCTCGCCGAAAATGGCGAGGGCGACGCCGGTGCGACGTTTGTTCAGCGGGTCACCTATGGCGCCTATCTGCGCGACCTGCTGGCAAAGGCGCTGGCAAGTTGCGGCGGTCGGCTGAAGGTCGTCCATGGCGACGTCGTCGATGTCGCGCGATCGGGCGGCGGCGCGCGCGTTTCGCTGGCGGATGGCGCGACGATCGAGGCCGACACCGCGGTGCTCGCCGTCGGCAACCTGCCGCCGCACGATCCGCCGGGCTTTGCCGATGCCGGCCTGTCGGACGAGCGTTACAAGAGCGATTCCTGGGACCGCAGCGTGCCGCTCGGGCTGAACGACGACGATACCGTGCTGCTGGTCGGCACCGGGCTGACCATGGTCGACATCGCACTGCTGCTCGATTCGAGCGGGTTCAAGGGGCGGATCGTCGCCCTGTCGCGGCGCGGTCTGGTGCCGCACCGCCACGATTCGCCTGGCCCGATGTTTCCCAGGCTCGCCGAGCGCCCGGTCGCGACACCGTCCGAAATGGTGCGTTTGGTTCGCGAGCGCGGCGACGCGATCGGATGGCGCAACGCGGTCGATGAACTGCGTCCCTATACCCAGGCGATGTGGGCGAACGGCAGCGATGCCGATCGTGCGCGTTTCCTCCGCCATCTTCGCCCCTGGTGGGATGTGCACCGCCATCGCCTGGCGCCGGGCGTCGCCGATCGTCTGGCCGCAATGCAGGCACGCGGACAGTTGGAGATCGTTGCCGGCAAGACGATCGCCGCGGTGGAGGACGCAGGCAGCATCAGCGTGACCTGGCGTCGCCGCGGCAGCGACTCGCCCGAAACGCTGGCTGCACAGCGCATCATCAACTGCACGGGACCGCAAGGCGACCTGACGCGTACGACCGAGCTATTGCTCGCCACTTTGTACCGGCGCGGTGTGATCAGGCCCGATCCCGCGCATCTCGGGCTCGACGTCGATTCGCGCGCGCAGACGATCGCCGCCGATGGCGCCAGCAACGACTGGCTCTACGCGCTTGGCCCGATGACTCGTGGCGCCTTCTGGGAAATCGTCGCCGTGCCGGACATCAGGCAACAGACCTGGAACCTCGCCCGGCGCCTGTCCAACGCGCAATGGGTCGGTTGGGAAGGGCTCTGACGGCCCTCATTCCTTATTAACTGCGCGTGATTAAGCCCTTGGCGAGAAAGGGCAAAGCGTGGGACGAATTCTTTTCGCGATCGGTTTCTGGGCATTGGCCATTTGGCTTGCCTCGTCTCAATACGGTCTTGGGGTCGCGATCCCGCTGTCGATCCTACTCGGCGCACTCGGGCTGAAATTCTTCGCGGCCGGCGTGACGGTGCGGGTGTTCCTCATCATCGTCTCGATATTCTGGGGCCTTATAACCATTTCGACATTGGTCGAGGGTGTACGCTTGTTTCGTCGTGACCTGCTCGATCAGGCGAGCCGCCAATGGACGATCAGCGTATCACTGATCGGCCTCGCTATAACGTTCGTCGTCGCGATCCAGTCCGCGGAACGCAATTGGGAACACTATCGGCAAGGCATTGCGATCGCGAAGACGACCGCTCGCTGACGGTTTGTCGTCAGGCGGGCGCGAAATTCCCGTCGTCGTCCATCACGTGCAACACGCCGTCGGCGATGGCGAAATAGGCGCCGCGCAGCTTGAGCGTGCCTGCCGCCTCGCGCTCGGGAATGCACGGGAAAGTCCGCAGGTTACGCAATGATACGCGCACCGTTTCGAGCTCGAGCGCACGGATCGCTTCGGGGCCGGTGCCGTATTCGGCGATGATGCGATCGCGCGCTTCGTCGAGCATGTCGACCCAGTGATCGATGAACCCGCCATTGCCCGGGGCGGCGCCGTCGAAGCGCTTGGACAGGGCAGCGGCGACGCCGCCGCACGAGCCGTGGCCGAGCACGACGACTTCGGGCACTTCGAGCTGGGTCACCGCGAATTCGAGCGCGGCCGAGACGCCGTGGCGCCCGCCGCCCAACTCGAACGGCGGGACGAGGTTGGCGATGTTGCGGACCGAAAAGATTTCCCCGGGCGAGGCATCGAAAATCTGCGCCGGATCGACTCGGCTGTCCGAGCAAGCGATGACCATAACGCGCGGGCTCTGTGCCTCGCGCAATTGCGCCCAGCGCTCGTGCTGGCGGGACCAGCCATTCTCACGAAAACGATGATATCCGGTGATGAGGTCTGCGAAGTCGGCCATGCGTCGCCTTTGCCAAGTTGACGGGGGGGTGGCAAGCGCGGCTACAGGGTCTGTACTCAATGGCGGCGGGGATCGAGATTGCGTTGTGGAGCCCGTCGGCGAGGAGTGCAGCGCAGTCGCGTAGCTCGAGCTACGCGCAAGCAAGCGACGACGTCCGGCGGGCTCCACAACGCAACCGCGAAGCGGCGGGCGGATTTTGCCGCGTGGATGAACAGGTAAAACTGCCCCGGCAGTTTTAGCCGTGTCCGGGGGACACGGCGACCTGTTCATCGTCACTCGTCGGTCACGATGCTTACTGCATCGCTCCCTCCTCGCTCCTACCCACGCGACAAAATCCGCTCCGTCTCGGCCCCGCCGCCATTGAGTACAGACCCTAGGCTCGCTATCTGCGCGTGCATGAACGAGATCACTCCCGTCGCGCGTGAGCCGCGCCAGCGCAAGCCCGACTGGATTCGGGTCAAGGCACCGACCTCGGCCGGTTTCGCCGAGACGCGTGCGCTGATGCGCGCGAAGAGCCTGACGACGGTGTGCGAGGAAGCGGCTTGTCCGAATATCGGCGAATGCTGGTCGAAGAAGCACGCCACGGTGATGATCCTGGGCGATACGTGCACGCGCGCCTGTGCGTTCTGCAACGTCAAGACCGGCATGCCGCGCGCGGTCGATCCGATGGAGCCGCAGAATGTCGCCGATGCGGCGGCGCAGATGGGGCTGCAACATATCGTGGTGACTTCGGTCGACCGCGATGACCTGCCCGATGGCGGCGCCAGGCAGTTCGTCCGGGTGATCGAAGCGATCCGCAAGGCCAATCCGACCACGACGATCGAGATCCTGACTCCCGATTTCCGCAACAAGCACGAAGCGGCGGTCGAGGCGATCGTCGCGGCGCGTCCGGACGTCTACAACCACAATCTCGAAACCGTGCCGCGGCTCTACCCGACGATCCGTCCCGGCGCGCGTTACTATGCGTCGCTGCGGCTGCTCGAGTCGGTCAAGAAGCTCGACCCGTCTATCTTCACCAAATCGGGCGTCATGCTCGGGCTGGGCGAGGAACGGCTCGAGGTTCACCAAGTGATGGACGACATGCGCTCCGCCGATGTCGATTTCCTGACCATGGGCCAGTATCTCCAGCCCACCCCGCGCCACACCAAAGTGATGGATTTCGTCACGCCCCAGGCGTTCGACGCTTATGCCGCGATCGCGCGTGCCAAGGGGTTCCTGTTGGTCGCCTCGTCGCCGCTGACGCGGTCGAGCTATCATGCCGGAGACGATTTCGCGAAGATGAAGGCGGCACGCGACGCGAGACTCTCATCCGTCACCCCAGCGAAAGCTGGGGTATCAGGCGGTTGAGACCGGAGAGAAGGCTGGAGATGCCAGCTTACGCTGGCATGACGGACAAGGCTGATGCCACGCCACACTGAGACCCGCTTTCTGCCCTACTCGCCCGAACAGATGTTCGACCTGGTGGCTGATGTCGGTCGTTACGCGGAATTCCTGCCCTGGGTCAGCGCGGTCAGGCTGCGCAGCGATACGCAGAGCGAGATGGTTGCCGACCTGATCGTCGGGTTCAAAGGGCTGCGCGAGACCTTCACATCGAAAGTGAAGAAGGAGCGTCCAGCCAAGATCCATGTCGACTATATCGACGGCCCGCTCAAATACCTCAGCAACGATTGGTATTTCCGCGTCGCACCGGGCGGGTGCGAGGTCGATTTCGCGGTCGACTTCGCCTTCAGGAACCGCGTGTTCGAGATGCTCGCGGGGCAGGTCTTCTCGTCGGCGCTGACCCGGATGACGGGCGCGTTCGAGACGCGCGCGGCCCAGCTTTACGGCGCCGGGACGTCCGATCCGCGCGGCATCAGCAATTCGAGCGCGACCAGCGCCGCCTGAAGCCTGATCCCGCCGCGGCCGAGATCGCCGAAATCCTTGCGGTCGGCGACGACATCGGACGGATCGGCGTCACGCTCGGCGCGCGCGAACACCACGGTGCCGACCGGTTTCTTCTCGCTGCCGCCGCCGGGGCCGGCAATGCCGGTGATCGCCACCGCGAGGTCGGTGTCGGTCGCCTCCAGCGCGCCCTGCGCCATCGACCAGGCGGTCGCGATCGACACCGCGCCGAACGTATCGAGCACGTCATGGCTGACGCGGAGCATGTCCACCTTGGACTCGTTCGAATACGTCACAAAGCCGCCGAGCAGAACCTCCGAAGAGCCAGGGATTTCGGTGATCGCCGCAGCGACCAGACCGCCGGTGCAGCTTTCCGCGAGCGCGAATTTGCGGCCGAGCGCCTTGTTGGCGTCGACGACCTTGCGCGCCAGGGTAACGAGCTCGGCGGGCAGGACGGTGTCGATCGTCACGGTCGTGCCGTCGCCGGCGCCGCCGCGGCGACCGGGCAGATCGAAAACGGGCTGTCCTTCTTGTCCTTGCCCCCTGCGACGGAAGCGATCAGCACAATCAGGCCGGCGGTATTGGCAGGCGGCAGCGGCGACATCAGGCCGATCGCGCGATCGATCGTCGAGCAATCGCGCGGTTTGATGTCCTGGGCAATCGCGCCCGCGATCATCGGCCCCATCATCGGACGGAGCAATCTGGGATCGATCCCCGCCATGTCCTTGCCGCCGATCTTGCCGAACGCGGCCACTGCCTGCGGCCACGCGAGATCCGCCGGGGCCTGGTAACGCGCGACGAGCGGCGGCAGACCGCCACGTAGCGTCGCATTCTCGGGCAGCACATTGCTGCAGGCCCGCCCGACCTGCTGGAACACATCCGGCAGCACCGCGGTGATCAGCGATTGCGCCTCCACCTCGGTCAGACAGGGTTGCGGCTCGGCCGCCGCCTGCGCGGTCGTCGCCGCCATGCCCATCCACAGCGCGATGGCCGCGCCCGTCAACTTCTTCATTGTGTGTCCCTTAGATCCTGATGGTCACCACCGCCTGCGCGGCAATCCCCTCGCCACGGCCGGTGAAACCCAGCCGCTCGGTCGTCGTCGCCTTGACGCTAATCTGCTCGCGCGACACCCGCAACAGCGTCGCGACGCGATCGCGGATAGTGTCGCGATATGGGCCGATCTTGGGGGCTTCGCAGATGATCGTCAGGTCGACGAAATCGATCGTGCCGCCCTTGGCCGCCACGAGCGAGGCGGCGTGTTCGAGGAATTGTCCCGACTCGGCGCCTTTCCATCGCGGATCGCTCGGCGGGAAATGCTGGCCGATATCGCCCGCGGCGATCGTGCCCAGCACTGCATCGGTGATGGCGTGGAGCGCGACATCGGCGTCGCTATGCCCTGATAAGCCCTTGTCGTGCGGGATCAGCACGCCGCCTAGCCACAAACGCTCTCCGGCGACGAGGCGGTGGACGTCGTATCCGGTCGCTGTCCTGACGCGCATCATCGCTCCCAGCCTAGCTTCGGCTAGCGCGATGTCGCCGGGATAGGTGATCTTGTCGAGCAGCGGGTCGCCGTCGACAATCGCCACATCATGCCCGGCGCGGCGCAATATCTGCGCGTCGTCGGTCGCTTCCTCGTCGATTGGCCAGGCGCGATGCGCGGCAAGGATGGCGGCGTAATCGAACGCTTGCGGCGTCTGCACGCGCACCAGAGCCGACCTATCCACCGTGTCACCGAGAGCATCGCCTTTCCGGGCGATCGTGTCGGCGACGGGAAGGGTAGGGACCGCGCCCTTGGCGCTATCCAGTGCGAGTAGCAGTCGATCGATCACCGCTGCGGGCACGATGGGGCGCGCTGCATCGTGGACCAAAACGCGCCGCGCTTCACCGATCGCCTCGAGCCCGTTCAGTACCGACTCGCGGCGTGTCGCGCCGCCAATTGCCGTCTCTCCCTCGACGAATGACTCGTTGCCGGCCGCGACCACCGTGACGACACGATCGATCCCGGGATGCGCGGCCAGCGCGCGCCGGCTATGGTCGACCAGCGACAGCCCGGCGAGCGGCAGGAATTGCTTGGGCGTATCGCCGCCGATCCGCTCGCCTTTTCCGGCGGCAACGATCAGGGCAATTGTTTCGGCAGACATGGCCGCGCGCCTAGCGCACCCTGCTTGGCCTTGCCAGCGCCATCGCGCCGAGCTATGCGCTGCCCGATTTTTAAGCACATGACCAAGCTCGCGCCCATCCAGGTCGGTCCGGTCCGGATCGAGACCCCGGTGATCCTCGCGCCCATGACGGGCGTGAGCGATCTGCCGTTCCGTCGCCTCGTGCGGCGCTTCGGCTCGGGGCTCAACGTGACCGAGATGATCGCCAGCCAGGCCGCGATCCGCGAAACCCGCCAGTCGATCCAGAAGGCGATGTGGGATGCGATCGAAGAGCCTGTCTCGATGCAGCTGGTCGGCTGCACGCCGTTCGAGATGGGCGAGGCGGCCAAGCTCGCGGAAGACAAGGGCGCGGCGATCGTCGACATCAATATGGGCTGTCCCGTCCGCAAGGTGACCAATGGCGATGCCGGATCGGCGCTGATGCGCGACCTCAAGCTCGCCAGTGCGATCGTCGCGGCCTGCGTCAAGGCGGTGAAGGTCCCCGTCACGCTCAAGATGCGGATGGGCTGGGACCATGCCAGCCTCAACGCCCCCGAGCTCGCGCGGATCGCCGAGGATCTCGGCGTGCAGATGGTCACCGTCCACGGCCGCACGCGCAACCAGATGTACAAGGGTGAGGCCGATTGGGGCTTCGTCCGCTCGGTGAAGCAAGCAGTTAGGGTGCCGGTGATCGTCAACGGCGATATCTGTTCGTCGGAAGATGCGGTGAAGGCGCTGGAACTGTCGGGCGCAGACGGCGTCATGATCGGCCGCGGCTCGTACGGCAAGCCGTGGCTGCTCGCCCAGGTGATGGCGTATCTGCAACAGGGCCGGGCAGTCGCCGAGCCGTCCATCGATGAACAATATAATGTCATCGCAGGGCATTACGACGATATGCTCGACCATTATGGCACCGAGACGGGCGTCAACATGATGCGCAAGCATATCGGCTGGTATACCAAGGGCCTGCCCGGCTCGGCCGAATTCCGCAACAAGGTGAACCAGGAACCTGACGCCAATCGCGTCAAGGCGATGCTGGCTGATTTCTATGCGCCCTGGCGAGCCCGCGCCGCTGCCTGAGTCGCCCAATTTCGCCGAGCTTTTCGCCGGGCTGCCGATCGCCATTCTCGTGGTCGATCCCGAGGGACTGGTGCGCAATGCCAATGGCGAATGCGAATTGCTGCTGAACCAGTCCGAGCGCGCGATGCGCGGCCTGCCGCTTGCCGATGTGTTGACGCCGCCGCCTGGGGCAGGGGACGGACGGGCGGTATCGGCGTTCGATTTCGATATCGGTACCGAACGCACCGGCCGGCTCCGCGTCGACTATTATGAGACGCCGGTCGCCGACCATGACGGATGGCGGGCGATCGCGCTCCACGCCATCAGCGGTACGCGCAAGGTCGGCCAATCTGCCGAACGTGGCGGGGCGCGCGCCGTCATCGGCGCGGCGGCGATGCTCGGTCACGAGATCAAGAACCCGTTGTCGGGGATTCGCGGCGCGGCGCAATTGCTCGCCGCCGAAGGCGCCGGCGCCGAACTCACCACGCTGATCACGACCGAGGTCGACCGCATCGCCGCCCTGATCGACAAGATGCAGGATTTCACCGGACGCCAGGTCAATCCGCAGCCGACCAATATCTACCCTTTGCTCGATCACGCGCGGCGCGTCGCCCAGACCGGTTTCGCGCGCGACATCACGATCGAGGAAAGCTTCGACCCTTCGCTGCCGCCGGTCCTCGCCGACAATGACGCGCTGTTGCAGATTGTCATCAACCTGTTGAAAAACGCCGCCGAAGCGCTCGATGACGTCAAGAAGCCGCGGATCCTGATCTCAACCGCTTACCGTCACGGCCTGGCGGTCGACGCCGGGCCCGGCCAACCGCGGCGTGGTCTGCCGATCGAATTGTGCGTGATCGACAATGGCGCCGGTGCGCCTGCCGATATCGCCGATCATTTGTTCAGCCCGTTCGTGTCGAGCAAGCCCGAAGGGCAGGGGCTTGGCCTCGCTTTGGTCGACAAATTGGTGCGCGATATGGGCGGCGTCGTGCAATATTCGCGCGAAGGGGCGCCCGAAATGACCATCTTCCGTATCCTGCTGGCGCGCGCGCAATGAGTCGGTCGGGCGACATCCTGGTGCTCGATGACGATTCGGCGATCCGCACGGTCGTCGCGCATGCTCTGCGCCGTGCCGGGCACCGCGTGAGAACGACCGCCAGTCTTGCCGAGTTCAACCGCGAATTGCGCGCCGCTATGCCCGATGTGGTGGTGAGCGACGTTGTCCTCCCCGACGGCAACGGCCTCGATATGGTGGCGGGATTGGTCCAGACCTATCCGCAGCTGCCGGTCATCGTCCTGTCGGCGCAGAATACGCTGACGACGGCGGTGCGCGCGACCGAGGTCGGTGCCTATGACTATCTGCCCAAGCCGTTCGACCTCGACGATCTGACGCGGGCGGTAGACGGCGCGCTCGCGCGGCAGGGTGGCGGTGCCGCCGAAGCGCTCGAAGACGCCGATCGCGCGCTGCCGTTGATCGGCCGATCGCCGGCGATGCAGGACGTCTATCGCGTGATTGCGCGCGTGATCTCGAACGATCTCACCGTGCTGATCTCGGGCGAATCGGGGACGGGCAAGGAGTTGGTCGCGCGTGCCATCCACGATCTCGGTCCGCGCGCGCATGCGCCGTTCCTGGCGATCAACATGGCGGCAATCCCGCGCGAGCTGATCGAGGCGGAATTGTTCGGTCATGAACGCGGCGCCTTTACCGGGGCGCAGGCACGATCGGCCGGGCGGTTCGAGCAGGCCGCAGGGGGCACATTGTTCCTCGACGAGATCGGCGACATGCCGCTCGAGGCGCAGACGCGGTTGTTGCGCGTGCTGCAATCGGGTGAGTTCACCACGGTGGGTGGCGCTCGGACGATCAGGGCCGACGTCCGCATCGTCGCGGCGACCAATCGTGACCTCAATGCGCTGGTCCAGTCGGGGCAATTCCGAGAAGATTTATTCTATCGTCTCAACGTCGTACCGGTCACTCTTCCAGCTTTGCGCGAACGGCGCCAGGACATTGCGCTGCTGGCGCGCCACTTCCTCGATCGCGCCGCCGAGAATGGCCTGCCGCGCAAGCGCCTGGACGAGGCGGCAATCGTCGCGCTCGAGGCGCATGACTGGCCGGGCAATGTCCGCGAGCTCGAAAACATCATGCGGCGGCTGGCAGTGCTGAGTCGCGACGAGGTGATCGGCGCGGGCGAATTGGGCAGCGTCATCGGCATGCCGTCGGCGGCGGTACCGGTCGGCGCCCTCGATCTCGACGCAGCGGTGCGAGCGCGGCTCGACCGTATCGCCCGCGAAGATCCACGCGCGCTCGACGACGGCACGCTCTACGAGCGGATCATCGCGGAAGTCGAACGGCCGCTGATCGAGGCGATGCTCGCGCGTCATGGCGGCAATCAGTTGCGAGCCGCGCGCGCGATGGGAATAAACCGCAATACGCTGAGGAAACGCCTCGACACCTTGGGGATCGAGCCAGGGGGCACGGCGGACGGGGGCTGATCCACGACGGTTTGACGTCAATTATGTGTTTTCCTTGCCACGCAACCGTTGTATTCCTGCAACGATGAGTGGCGAGAGCATGACGGCCGCGCCCCGGCGTTTCTGGGACGGGCGTCCCCGAATTACCCCAGCTTTCGAGCTGACCGTGCTCGTGCTGGCAATCGCGGTCGGCGTCGCCACCTATTTCGTCGTGCGCGCCGGCGCCGCGCCGCAGCGTTTGCTGACCCCACCACTCGTCGCGTTGTTGCTGGTGGTCAATCTTGGCCCCTGCGTCGCGCTGATCATGCTGCTCGGCCGCCGCATCGCGAAAAGCCGCGTGGCGAAATCCGGGACAGGCGGGGAAGGGCGGCTGCACGTCCGCCTGGTCGCGTTGTTCTCGACCATTGCCACCGTGCCGACCGTGCTTGCGGTGATCTTCGCGTCGGTGATGTTCCAATACGGCGTCGAATTCTGGCTGTCCGACCGCGTGAGTGGTTTGCTCAAAAATGCAACCACGCTTGCCCAAGAGTCATACGAACAGTCTTTATCTCGCTGGAACCAAGAGGCTCTGACCACCGCCACCGATCTCTCCGCGAATTTCAAGGTGCTCAGTGAGACGACCGACCCTGCTACGCTCAGCAAGGCGCGCGATCCAGTTTATGGTTCTCTGTTGCCCAACTATCTTGGTCAGCAAGCCTATTATCGCGCCCTTTCCGAAGTAGCGCTATTCACGATCAACAAGCAGAACGATATCCAGTTCATCGCGCGCGTCGACCCATACGGAAATGTGGCGCAGCAAATTGACCCGATTGCGGTAGCTGCTGTGCTCAAGGGCGAGCCGAGCATGGTGACGGTAAAGGGTAATCGCGTTCGAGTGCTAACGTTGGTCCCTGGCAGCAAGCAGATTTTCCTTTACGCTGGCAGGGTTACCGATGGTCCGGTGGTGGATCGACAGTCTCAGCGCGTGCTGGACGTGGTTGCCGAATTCAAAGCAACTCAATCGCGCGCCCGTGCGCTGCAGCTGGAATTCAACGCGGCCTTGTTCATCGTCGCGCTGCTGATCGTGGGGATCGCGGTGTGGATCGCGTTGGTCGTCGCCGATCGCCTGGTCCGCCCGGTCGGCGAAATGGTGGCGGCCGCGCGCCGCGTTGCCGATGGCGACCTGACCGCGCGCGTGCCCGATCCGCGAACCGATGACGAGGTCGGCACGTTGGCCAATGCGTTCAACCGCATGACTTTCAGGCTGCAGGAACAGACCGGTGCGCTCGAAAGCCGGCGCGCGCTGATCGAGGCGGTGATGTCGGGCGTCTCCGCCGGCGTGATCTCGGTCGATGGCGGCGGGACGATCCGGTTGATCAATGCCTCGGCGGTCGCCCAGCTCAAGCTCGACGAAACCCAGGCGGTCGGCGCGCAGCTGGTTGCCGTCGCGCCCGAGCTCGCCGAACTGCTCGAGGGCGACGCGCGCGAATCGATTGTGCAATTGACCACGGGCGGTGAGCCACGGACGCTCGCGGTGCGCATCACCGCCGATGAGGACGGGCGTGTCCTGACGTTCGACGACATCACCCAGCAATTGCTCGATCAGCGCCGCGCCGCGTGGTCCGACGTCGCGCGCCGCATCGCGCATGAGATCAAGAACCCGCTGACTCCGATCCAGCTCGCCGCCGAGCGGCTGCAACGCCGCTATGGCAAGACGATCGACGAGAAGGACGGCGTCTTCGCCCAGCTGACCGACACGATCGTGCGCCAGGTCGGCGATCTGCGCCGGATGGTCGACGAATTCTCCTCCTTCGCGCGCATGCCCAAGCCGGTTTTCCACCCCGAATCGCTGATCGACCTGACGCGCCAGGCGGTGTTCCTGCACGAAGTGGCGCATCCCGATATCACGTTCCGGCTCGACACGCCGGAGGCCGCACCCCTGGTCTGCGATCGCCGCCAGATCGGCCAGGCGCTGACCAACATCATCAAGAACGCGGTCGAGGCGATCGAGGCGCGCGGTGAGGATGCGCTGCCGGGCGAGATCAACGTCACGCTCGATCACGGCGAGCGCCTGATGACCGCGACCATCAGCGACAACGGCATCGGGCTGCCGCTCGAGCGCGATCGGATCGTCGAACCCTATATGACGACGCGCGCGCGCGGCACCGGCCTGGGCCTGGCGATCGTCAAGAAGATCATCGAGGAACATTGCGGCACGATCGCCTTTGCCGACCGCCCGGGCGGCGGCACGGTGGTGACGATCGTGTTCGACACCCTCCAACTCGACGCCCTGCTCGAAGACAATCGTGACCCCGCGGAAACCAGCAAGGGCGAAGGCGCGCTGGCGATGCTTACCCGTACCGGACAAAAATCATGAGCCTGGACATCCTCGTCGTCGACGACGAGCAAGACATTCGCGAACTCGTGGCCGGCGTCCTGCAGGACGAAGGCTATGAGACGCGCGCCGCCGCCGACAGCGACGCCGCGCTGGAAGCGATCGCGACGCGCCGGCCGAGCCTGGTATTGCTCGACGTCTGGCTGCAGGGATCGCGGCTCGACGGGCTGGAATTGCTGGAGGAGATCAAGCGGCGCGACGCCTCGATCCCGGTGCTGGTCATTTCCGGCCACGGCAATATCGATACCGCCGTCGCCGCGATCCGGCGCGGCGCGGTCGATTTCATCGAAAAGCCCTTCAACGCCGACCGCCTGTTGCTGATGGTCGGCCGCGCCACCGAAACCGAGCAATTGCGCCAGGAAGTCGCGTCCTTGCGCGCCGCGACCGGACGCGACACCGATCTGACCGGCACGTCGACCGCGATCAACGCGGTGCGGGCGACGCTCAAGCGTGTCGCGGGCACCGGCAGCCGCGTGCTGATCATGGGATCGGCGGGCGTCGGCAAGGAAGTTGCCGCGCGCCTCTTGCACAGCTGGAGCCAGCGGACCCAGGGCCCATTCATCGTCGTCAGTGCGGCGCGGATGATCCCCGAGCGGGTCGAAGAGGAGCTGTTCGGCGTCGAGGAAGCGGGCGATCTCGTGCGTACCGGCCTGCTCGAACAGGCGCATGGCGGGACCCTGTTCCTCGACGAGATCGCCGACATGCCAATGGCGACCCAGGGCCGTATCCTGCGCGTGCTGACCGATCAGAGCTTTACCCGGGTCGGCGGCACCCGCACGGTCAAGGTCGATGTCCGCGTCGTCTCGGCAACCGCTCGCGACCTCCAGGGCGAAATCGCCGAAGGGCGGTTCCGTGAGGACCTCTATTACCGGCTCAATGTCGTGCCGGTCACGATCCCGCCTTTGGCCGATCGCCGCGAGGACATTCCTGCGCTGGTCGACCATTTCGTCGCGCATTATGCCGCCGAGCGCCGTGTACCGACGCCTGAAGTCGCCGATGACGCCATGGTGGCGCTGCAAAGCTATGAATGGCCGGGCAATGTCCGCCAGCTTCGGAATGTGGTCGAGCGAACGATCATCCTGGCTCCCGGCGATCGCATCGGACGGATCGACGTCGACCTGTTGCCGGCCGACGTTCTGGGCGGCGCAGGCGAGGGGGCCGGCGCCTCGGCGATGATGGGCGCACCGTTGCGCGAGGCGCGCGAGACGTTCGAACGCGAATATCTCAAGGTCCAGATCCGGCGCTTTTCGGGCAATATCTCGCGGACCGCGACCTTCATCGGGATGGAGCGCTCGGCGCTGCACCGCAAGCTCAAGCTGCTGGGGATCACCGACAGCCGCGACGAATAGATATCGGTGCGCGCTATGTGTCCCATGGGGGTATCGCGAGCGCGCTGGACGTAGGGGCGGGGCCTCACCTATATAACGGACCGCGCGTGCCGCGTGGGCATGCGTTTCAGACGCCAGAGAACGGCGCCATGCGGGTCAAGGCCCGCCAAGACCAAGGATCGCCATATGGCCGACAAACAGACTTCGCTCCAGGACCTGTTCCTGAACGCTCTCCGCAAATCGAAGACTCCGGTGACCATGTTCCTGGTCAAGGGCGTGAAGCTTCAGGGCATCGTTACCTGGTTCGACAATTTCTCCGTCCTGCTCCGCCGCGACGGTCAGTCGCAGCTGATCTACAAACATGCCATCTCGACGATCATGCCGTCGAACCCGATCGACATCGCGGCGATCACCGATGCGATCAGCGCTGATCCCAAGAAGTCGCCGCTATTGCAGGAAATTTTCCTCAACGCGGTGCGCAAGTCGGAAGACAGCGTGACGATGTTCCTGGTCAATGGCGTCATGCTCCAGGGGCATATCGCGGCGTTCGACCTCTTCTGCATGCTGCTCGAGCGCGAAGGCATGGCGCAGCTGGTATACAAACATGCCGTATCGACGATTCAGCCGGCGCGTCCGCTGAATCTTGCTGAAGAATCAAACGGTTCTGACGAGGATTGACCACAGGATTTGAACGCGATCGCGATGAATTCGCCCGTGGTGCACGGGCGATCGTCGTGTTGCCCGACCAGGGCAATGCCAGCCGCGATGCCGATGCCCGGCTCGCGGAGACGGCGGGGCTTGCCGCGGCCATCGGCGTCGAGGTCGCTGAAAAGATCGCCTATCGCGTCCGCCAGCCCAAACCCGCGACGCTGATAGGGTCAGGGCAGGTCGAACAGCTCGCTGCGCAAGTCCGGATGGAGGATGCGCAGCTCGTTGTGTTCGACGCCAGCCTGACGCCGGTGCAGCAGCGTAATTTGGAAACGGCGCTCGAGTGCAAGGTGATCGACCGCACCGGGCTGATCCTCGAGATATTCGGCGAGCGCGCCGCGACCGCCGAAGGGCGATTGCAGGTCGAACTCGCGCATCTCGATTATCAGGCCGGCCGGCTGGTGCGCAGCTGGACTCACCTCGAGCGCCAGCGCGGCGGCTTTGGCTTCCTCGGCGGCCCCGGCGAAACCCAGATCGAGGCCGACCGCCGCCTGATCCGCGACCGCATGGCACGGCTGCGCAAGGAGCTCGAGCAAGTCAGCCGCACGCGGGGACTGCATCGCGATCGGCGCCAGCGCGCGCCCTGGCCGGTGATCGCGCTGGTCGGCTATACCAACGCAGGAAAATCTACGCTTTTCAATCGCCTGACCGGCGCTGACGTCATGGCGGAAAACCTGTTGTTCGCGACACTTGATCCCACGCTGCGGCAAATCCAATTACCGGGAATCGACAAGGCGATCCTGTCCGACACAGTGGGATTCGTCTCCGAACTCCCGACCCAACTCGTCGCCGCGTTCAAGGCGACCTTGGAGGAAGTGGTCTCGGCTGACCTGCTGATCCATGTCCGCGACATCGCGCATCCCGATACCGAGGCGCAGCGCGCCGATGTCGAGGAAGTGCTGCGCGAGATCGGCGTGGCCGACACGACCCCGCGGTTCGAGGCATGGAACAAGATCGACCTGCTCGACGGCGAAGAGCACGAGGACGCACTGGCCGAGGCCGCGCGCCGCGACGACGTCGTCGCGATCTCGGCGATGAGCGGGGAAGGGGTCGAGGAATTGAAGCGCGAGGTGGCAGTGATGCTGACCGTCGGGCATCGTCGCTATTCGATCACGCTCGATGCCGCCGATGGCGCGGGGGCCGCGTGGCTCCACCAACATGGTGAAGTGCTGGGGCAGGAGGTCGAGGGCGATCGAGCCAACTATGACGTCCGCATGGCGCCGCGCGATTACGAGCGATTCCAGCAACGTTGAGCGCTGAGCGCTGAACCTTGATCCGATGCAACCGAGCCAACGCCTCCCCGGCGAAGGCCGGGGCCCAGTCGCTATGAGATCTCAATGGCGGAATGCCGTCTCCGCGTCGTCGATACTGGGCCCCGGCCTTCGCCGGGGAAGCGTAAAGATGCCGGGGAAGCGCGGAGGTTGAGAACGATCAGGCGCGCTCACGAGCCTTTGCTGCCAGCCAAAGCGCTTCCTGCTGCTCGAGACTGCGTTCGGAAAACCTCTCATCCGCGGCTTCCATCGCCTTGAATCGGCGTTCGAATTTGGCGTTGGCCGTCCGCAACGCAGCTTCCGGGTCGATGCCCAGCTTGCGCGCCCAATTGACCACCGCGAACAGCAGGTCGCCGACTTCTTCCTCACGCTCGGCGTCGCTGGCGGCGGTTTCGACCTCGGCCAGTTCCTCGTCGATCTTGGCGCGCGGGCCGCTCGCATCGGGCCAGTCGAAGCCGGTGCGCGCTGCTCGTTTCTGGAGCTTTTCGGCTCGGAGCAAAGCGGGGAGGCCGATCGCGACCCCGTCGAGCGCGCTCTCGGCGCCCTTGGCCCCCCGCTCCGCGGCCTTGATTTGTTCCCAGAGGTAATGGCCGCCCTCGAGCGCATCGCCAAAGATGTGCGGATGCCGACGTTCCATCTTGTCACAGATCGCCGCGACGACGTCCTTGAGCGCGAAATCGCCGACTTCCTCGGCCATGCGCGCGTGGAACACGACCTGGAGCAGCAGATCGCCGAGTTCGTCCTTGAGGTCGGCCATATCGGCGCGCTCGATCGCGTCGGCGACTTCATAGGCTTCCTCGATCGTGTACGGCGCGATCGTCGAGAATGTCTGGACCGTGTCCCATTCGCAGCCGCTCACCGGATCGCGCAGCCGCGCCATGATTGCCACGAGACGATCGATATCGGTCGCGCTCATGCGAGGGGGGATCCCCCCTGTCGGTCATCCTTAAGATTGATAATATACATTATGTAAAACTCACTTGGAGTTTGGGGTGAGGATCAGCGTCTTGCCCTCCACCCGCCAGGATTTCAGCCGCGACAGGAAATTCATCCCCAGCACGTCTTGATCGCCGAATTCCGGCGCGACGATCGTCGACAAGTCGGTCGCGGTGATCCCACCGACCTTGAGCTTTGCGATCTTCGCCGACTTGCCCGTCACGCTGCCATTGGCGGTCGACACGATCGCCGGCGGCGCCATGCCGTCGAGATCGATCCTCGCGTCTGCCGCGGTCGTCGTGGACAGCGCGGTCACGGTCGCGCCGCTGTCGACCAGCATGACGCGCTCGACGCCGTTGATCGTCGCGCGTGCCCAGAAATGGCCGTCATCGGCCATCGGGATGCGGACTTCGCTGCCGACCACCGACTGATCGGGTCCGTAGAACAAGGCGCGCGTGCCGGAGACCAGCCACTGGTTCTGGTTGACGATCGCGACCACGATCAGGCCGGTGGCGAAGATGCCAATCCAGGCCAGCGCCATGACGGCAACGCGGCCCAGCGGCATGCGGCGCGCCAACAGCGCCGACAACGGGAGCACGAGCAGCAACACGTAGAAAATCACGTTTCCGGTCGTATCGCTCATCGCGCCACCTCGACTTCGAGCCCGTCATAGGCCGGTTCGACTCCTTTGGGGAGTTCGGCGAGCAAGGTCGCATAATCCATCGACTGATCGAGATGCGTCAGCGCAGCCCGTTTCGGGCGAAGCTCCTCGATCCAGGCCAGTGCCTCGGCGAGATTCGGATGGCTCGGATGCGGCTGGCGTCGCAGCGCATCGACGATCCACGCGTCGAGATCTTGATACAGAGCGCGCATATCATCGGTCATGACATTGAAATCGGTGGCATATCCGATCGCACCGCCATCAGCCTCGAAGCGCAGTCCGGCCGAGTGGATCGTACCATGCGGTTGATCGGTGACGCTGATCGACACGTCGCCGAGCGTTAGCCGATCCGGCAGCGGCTCGAGTGAAACGGTCGAAGGATAGCCGTCGCGCCCGGCAAAGACATAGCCGAAGCGCTCGGTCAGTACCGCGCCCGTCGACGGTCGTGCGAGCCCACGGATAGGCCGTCCGGCAGCGTGGAACAGCTGGCGCAGGTCGTCGATGCCGTGCGTGTGGTCGGCATGATCGTGAGTCCAGATGACCGCGTCGACCTGATCGACGTTCGCCGAGAGCAATTGTTCGCGCAAATCGGGTCCGGTATCGACCAAGATACGCGTGGTCGCGGTTTCGACCAGGATCGAGACGCGGCGGCGGCGGTTTTTGGGCTCGGCCGGATCGCACGCACCCCAGTCATTGCCGATCCGCGGCACCCCCGACGACGTTCCCGAGCCGAGGATACGAACCTTCACGCCAGCGTCTTGGCGAACAGGCGGTGGAAATTGGCGCGCGTCGCGTCGGCCAACTCGTCAGCATCCTCGCCACGCAATTGCGCCAGGAAGCGGCAGGTATCGGCGACAAAAGCGGGCTCGCCGGTCTTGCCGCGATGCGGGACGGGGGCGAGGAACGGCGCGTCGGTTTCGATCAGCAAGCGCTCACGCGGCAGTCGCGCCGCCGTCTCCTGCAGATCCTTGGCATTCTTGAACGTCACGATCCCGGAAATGGAGATATAAAAGCCAAGTTCCAAGGCTTTGTCGGCGAAATCGCCACTCGCGGTGAAGCAGTGGATGACGCCGGGATAGGTCCCCTGCTCCATTTCCTGGCGCAAGATCCGAGCGGTATCGTCCTCGGCGTCGCGGGTATGGACCACCAGCGGCAATTGCGTTTCGCGGCAGGCAGCGATGTGCGCGCGAAAGCTGGCGCGCTGATGCTCGCGGTCCGAATGATCGTAGTAATAATCGAGCCCGCTCTCGCCGATCCCGACGACGCGCGGATGCGCCGCGCGCTCGATCAGCTTGGCCGTATCGACATCGGGATGCTGGTCGGCCTCATGTGGATGGACGCCGATCGTCGCCCAGACGTCCGGCTCGCGCTCGGCGACGGCGATGACGTCATCCCATTCGCGCTCGCGCGTCGAGATGTTGAGCATCGCCACGACTCCGCTGTCGCGCGCGCGCTGCAGGACGTCGGCCTGGTGCTCGGCCAGGCCCTTGTAATTGAGGTGGCAATGGCTGTCGGCGAGCCTCATGCCGCGTCCACCGCCATTTCCAACCGGGGAAACACGCCGCTCGGCGCCGGCAGCGCGGTCCCGACCTCGATCGGCCGGTTGAGCGCATCGAAATCGCGCACGTCGGTCCCCTGCCCCAACAGATCGAGCAATTTGTCGGCGCTGTCCGGGATCGCCCAGCGCGCCATGATCGCGATCCGCCGCACGGCTTCAGCAGCGTAATAGAGGATCGTGTCGGCGCGCGCGGGATCGGTCTTGCGCACGCTCCACGGCGCCTGGTCGGCGAAATATTGGTTGGCGTCGCGCGCGGCCGACCAGATCGCCTCGAGCGCGGTATGGATCGCCAATTCGCCCATGGCTTCATGCATGCCGGCTTCGGCCGCTTTCACGCTCTCGACCAGCGCTTCCTCCGCCGCGGTCGCTGCGCCGGCCTCGGGCACGCGTCCGTCGCAATTCTTGGCGATGATCGACAGGCCGCGTTGCGCGAGATTGCCGAGGTTGTTGGCCAAGTCAGCGTTACAGCGTGTGACGATCGCTTCTTCCGAATAGCTGCCGTCCTGACCGAAGCTGACTTCGCGCAACAGGAAATAGCGCAGCGGATCGACGCCGAAGCGGTCGGCAAGCTCGATCGGGTCGGTCACATTGCCGACGCTCTTCGACATCTTCTCCCCGCGGTTGAGCAGGAAGCCGTGACCGAACACCTGTTTGGGCAGCGCGATATTCGCACTCATCAGGAAGGCTGGCCAGTAAATAGTATGGAATCGCACGATATCCTTGCCGATCAAATGCAGATCGGCGGGCCAGTATTTACCCAACGGGCCGTCCAGATCCGGATAGCCGATGCCGGTCAGATAGTTGGTCAAGGCGTCGACCCAGACGTACATAACATGGCCGTCGCTGCCGGGTACCTTGACCCCCCAATCGAAGCTGGTGCGCGAGACCGACAGGTCGGAGAGCCCGCCCGACACGAACGCGATCATCTCGTTGCGCCGGGCATCGGGCTGAATGAAGTTCGGATTGGCGACGTAGAAATCGAGCAAGGGCTGCTGGTATTTGCTCAGCCGGAAGAACCAGGTTTCCTCCGCGGTCCATTCGACCGGCGTGCCCTGGGGTGACAGTTTATCGCCCCCTTCCCCCTCGACCAGTTCCTTTTCGTCATAGAAGGCCTCGTCGCGGACCGAATACCAGCCCGCATAGCGATCGAGATACAGGTCGCCGGCAGCGGCCATGGCTTCCCAGATCGCCTGGCTAGCGGCGTGATGGTCGGCTTCGACGGTGCGGATGAAGCGATCGTATGATATATTAAGACGATCATCCATCGCCTTGAAATATCCGGACATCTCGTCGGCCAGCGCCCGCGTTTCGACGCCGCGATCGCGCGCGGTCTGGACCATCTTGAGGCCATGCTCGTCGGTGCCAGTCTGGAAGCGGACATCGCGTCCGGCCTGGCGATGATAACGCGCGATCGCATCGGCGGCGATCGCTTCATAAGCATGGCCGATATGCGGGCGGCCATTGGGATAGCTGATTGCGGTCGTGATATAATAGGGTTCGGCCATGCCCTGCCTCTAGTGCAGGTCCGGCGCGGATGGAACCTCCCGCCGGACGGGCGCCTGCGATCAGCGGCGCGTTGCTATCGGTGGCGCGGTCAGTGCCAGGCGCGCGACGATCCCCGCCATCTCGAACACTGTTCCCTGTGCATCAAGCGACAGGCCCAGCGCGCTGGCAGCCAAGTTGCGCGCCGCATCATGCGCATCGAGCGCAGTCCGCAATGCCTCACCCGATCGCGTCCGGGCGGCCGCGGCGATGAAACTCGGCGCGCGCTCCAGGAACGCTTCATACCGTTCCTGCGCCGCCTTGAGCGACAGCGCGCGGGCAAGTTCGGCGCGGGCGGCATTGCTGGGATCACCCTGCGCCAGTTCGGCCAGCGCCTTGTCGAGGCCGGGGATATCGAGCCCGGCCATCGCCAAAGCGCGGGCCGGCGACCCCTGCCCCACTCGAATCAATTCGTCGATCTCGTTCGACGCGACACCGGCATCGACGAGTGCCGCACGCATCTCCGCATCGTCGAGCGGGTCGAATCGCA
This sequence comes from Sphingomonas mali NBRC 15500, assembly GCF_001598415.1. Classification (GTDB taxonomy): domain Bacteria; phylum Pseudomonadota; class Alphaproteobacteria; order Sphingomonadales; family Sphingomonadaceae; genus Sphingomonas; species Sphingomonas mali. Next base: position 80,051 of record NZ_BCYX01000006.1, on the reverse strand, counting down.
ACATCCTGCACCGCGAGCGGATCGTCGGCAGCAAGCGGCCGGGCGCGTGGCTGATCAGCAGGAACACCGTGCCGGCAGGCGGTTCCTCGAGATTCTTGAGCAAGGCGTTCGACGCGCCGGGGCGTTCGAGATCGTCGGCGGTATCGATCACCACCACGCGCCGGTCCGAATAGGTCGCCTTCACGCCCAGGAAATGGTCAAGCTCGCGCACCTGATCGACGCGGATACTCCTGGCCAAGCCCTGTTCGGGCTTCTTCTCGTCGCGCGGCAGCCGCTGCAGCACCTTGAGATCGGGATGCGACCCGGCATCGATCAATTGCTGTGTGCGGTCGCCGGGCGGAACCGCGAAATCGTCCGGCTGGCCGGGCCCGGCCAGGAGCCGGCGTGCCGCAAGCATCGCGAACCGCGCCTTGCCTACCCCTTCGGGGCCCGCAAAAATCCAGCCATGGTGCAGCGATCCGCTATCGATCGCGGCGGAAAAAGCCTGCCGTGCCGCAAGGTTACCATAGAGTGACGTCATGGCAGCAGGTCGGCGACCGCCTCGATCACGCTGGCTGCCACCGTTTCCACGTCACCTCCGGCGTCGATCAACCGAACGCGATCGGGTTCTGCCGCAGCGAATCGCCGGAACGCCGCCGCGACATCGTCATGGAACGCCCGTTCGCGCGCGGCGAAGCGGTCGGCCGCGGCTCCGTCGCGTGCCGCAGCGCGTTCCGCGCCGATCTCCGGTGAAACCTCGAGCACCAGGGTGCGGTCGGGCAGCAGCCCGCGTGATCCGAAGGCGTGCAGCGCAAGCACGGCGGCATCGTCGATCCCGCCCGCTACGCCCTGATACGCGCGCGACGAATCGATGAAGCGGTCACTGATCACCCAGGTGCCGATGCCGAGCGCCGGCTGGATGACCTTTTCGACATGGTCGGCACGCGCCGCGGCGAACAGCAACGCCTCGGTATGCGAGCTCCAGCGCTTGACCTCGCCCTGCATCAGCAGGTCGCGGATCGCCTCTCCACCTTCGCTGCCGCCGGGCTCGCGTGTGACGATAACGTCGAGGCCTCGCGCCCGGAGTTCGTCGGCGAGGCGGCGGACCTGGGTCGACTTGCCCGCGCCCTCGCCGCCCTCGATCGAGAGGAACTTGCCGCGCGCCACTTGTGCGTCAGCCGCCGAACAATTGCATCAGCCCGGCCCAGGCGCGCCCGAAGAAGCCCGCCGGGCCGACATCCTTGTCGGCGACGAGCGGGAAGCGCTGGTCGGGCATGCCGGGCGAGGTCACGATCAGGTCGGCGACATGGTCGCCCGCCTTGATCGGCGCCTTGAGCGGGCCGTCATAGACTACCTTGGCGTTGGTGTTGGGTGCAGTACCCGACGGCACGGTCATCGCCAGATTGTCCGCTGCGACCAGCCCGACGCTGCTCGACGATCCCAGCTGAACCTCGGCGGTGGCGATCTGCTTGCCCTTGGCGACGATCGGATGCGACTGCCAGGCGCGGAAGCCCCAATTCATGAACTTGATTGATTCGTCCTTGCGCTGATTGGAGCTGGTGAAACCCGCCGCCACCATGATCAGCCGTCGACCGTTCTGGTTCGCCGAGCCGACGAAGCTGTAGCCCGCTTCGTCGGTGTGACCGGTCTTAAGTCCGTCGGCACCGGCGACAACGCCGAGCAAGGGATCGCGATTGGCCTGATCGATGGCGCTTCCGTTCATCTGAGTGCCCCAGGTGAAGCTCGGCAGCGCATAGTAACGCTTGTAGAGATCGGGGAAGTCACGGATCGTCGCTTCGGCCAGCTTGGCGAGGTCACGTGCCGTGACATAGGTCACGCCGTTATCGGGCCAGCCGTTCGATGTCCCGAAATGGCTGTTGTTGAGCCCCAGCTTCTTCGCCGCCTCGTTCATCCGGTCGGTGAACGCCTGTTCGGTACCCGATATGCCTTCCGCCATAACGACGCAGGCGTCGTTGCCCGACAGCGTGACGATGCCCTTCAACAGATTGTCGACGCTGACGCTTTCGTCGGCCTTCAGGAACATGGTCGAGCCCTGGCTGTGCCATTTGCGCCAGGTTTCCGGGCTCATCGTGAATTGCTGGTCTGCCTTGAGCTGGCCCTTCTTGAGCATGTCGAACACGACATAGACCGTCATCATCTTGGCGGTGGACGCCGGCGGCATGCGATGGTCGGGGTCCTTCGAATAGAGGACCGCGTTGGACGACAAGTCGACCATATAGGCGACGGGGGCCGGCGTATCGAAGGTCGGCGCGGCCGCGGTGGCCGGCATGGCGGCCAGGACCAGAGCGGACGCGGCGCTCAGGTGGATCATCTTGGGCATATAGGTCATGGTGACAACAGTCCGTACGCTAAGGCGGGGTAAGATCAGTCCTGGCGGACCACACGAGCATCGCCATAGCCGCGCGCCGCCGCCGCGTCACGTGCCTGGCTGGCCTGATTTTTCGTCGCATAGGGTCCCATCCGTACGCGCCACACCGAGCCTGCCGGTATGGCCTGTCCGCCCAGGCTCCTGGCGAGTGCCGTGGCACGCGGCTGGCTCGAAAAGGCCGCCACCTGGACGTAGAATCCACCGGCGGTTGGCGCGGCGGGCTGGGTCGGCTTCCTGGCCGGAGTCTTGGCTGCCTGCGTCTCGGGTGGAATGCGGAGCGACGGGCGCGGCTGCATCGGCGTCGGCGCGGCGACGGAGACCGGCGCCCCGGTCAGCCGCTGGCGGAGTCCGGCGAGCAACGACGGTGGGGTATCCAGTCGCGGCACCCCCGGCTCGCCCGCACGCAGCGCCGCGAGGTCGGACGGGCTGGCGGTGACCGCACGAACGCGCACCGCCTCACGTCCGGTGATGCCCAGCGTCCGCGCCGCGCCTTGCGATAGGTCGATCAACAAATTGCTCTGACGCGGCCCCCGGTCATTGATCTGGACCAGAATTGTCCGTCCCGTGCCGAGCGCGGTTATTTCGGCATAGGAGCCGAGCGGCAGCGTGCGATGCGCCGCGGTGAATCCCTTGGGATCGAACGGAACGCCCGATGCCGTACGCCCACCGGCCAGCTCGTCGCCGTACCAAGTGGCATAGCCGACTTCATCATAGCGCGACTCGCCGCGCCCCGATGTGGCGCGCGGGCCATCCGACGATGGCGGCCCGGCATCGGCTTCGTCAGCGGAGAGCGGTGCGGGCCGGCCCGCGGGCGGCGCGACATCGGTGGTGCGAGCCGAGGCGAGCGGCATCGGCCGCGGCGCCTCTTGTGGAACAGATGGTGGATAGACCTGTGGATAACCGCCCCGTGGCACGCTGCCATAGGTCGGATCCGGCAAGCGCGGTCCGTCGCCAGATCTACCGCCCCCCACACACCCGGCCAGGACCAGGCATGCCCCCAGTCCGACCCCGAACGCCCCTTTATTCAACCGCATCCGCCAGCAGCCCCACGCTCAACGCATAAAAATTCGAACAATTGTAATCGAGGATGACCCGGTAATTGCCGGTCAGCAGATAAGCGGTCTTGCCCGGCCCGTCGGGCTCGATCAGCGTCGCCTGAATGTTGCCCGCCGGCCACGCCTTCGACTGCGGCACGATCCCCAGCGCGCGCCATTCGGCCATCGTCCGCCAGCCGCTTTGCCGAGCGAATACTTTGGGACAGCGTGGCGAAATCAGCTTGTTGGTGACACCCGAGCGATCGAACGTCGCGGGTACCGAAACGGCGAGACCCCAGGGTTGCCCGCGCCGCCACCCGGCATTGTAGAAATAATTGGCGATCGAGGCGAGCGTATCGGCGTCGCTGTTCCAGATGTCGGCACGGCCATCGCCATCGCCGTCGCGCGCCATGCGCAGATAGACCGACGGCAGGAATTGCGGCCCGCCCATCGCGCCCGCCCAGCTGCCGACGAGCTGGCTGCGCGTGACACCGCGATCGACCATCTTCATCGAGGCGATCAGTTCGCCCTCGAACAGCGAACGCCGGCGACCGTCATAGGCCAGGGTCGCCAAGGCTCGCGGCAGATCGAAATTGCCCATGATCCGGCCGTAATTGGTCTCATGCCCCCAGATCGCGACCATGATCGATTCGGGCACGCCTGTTTCGGCCTCGATCCGGCCAAGATGCGCGCGTTCGGCGAGGTACTTCGCCCTACCCTGTCCGATTCGGGCGGCGTCGACATGGCTACGTAAATACGGCGCGAAAGGCGGCGACGCGCTATTGGTCGGGTTGGCCGGATTGCCCCCCGGCTGGGCATGGTCGAGATCGATCACGCGCTGATTGAAGGTGAGCCCGGCCAATACCGAATCGACGCTCGATGGCTTCACCCCCTGGGCGATCGCGCGGCTGCGCACGCCTTGCAGATAGGCTTGAAACGCCGAATCGTCTTGTGCGTTGGCCGACCCGCTCGTCAGCCACAACCCGGCGGCCAGCGTGATCGCCGCCGCCATTCGTCCTATCATAGCCCGTCCGCGCATCGGCAGACCGTGCCACAGCGCGCGGTAAAGGTGAAATCCCATTGTCGCGCGACTTGCACAAATCGCCGTCCTTGACCAAAGCGCTGCTCGCGCGCGGAGAGGTGGCCGAGTGGTTTAAGGCAGCGGTCTTGAAAACCGCCGTGGGTTAACGCCCACCGTGGGTTCGAATCCCACCCTCTCCGCCAGCGCCGGATCGTCGATCGCAACGGGGCCGCTCTCCGAGAGCAGCCCCGTCGATCGTCTTCAATGGCGTTTCAGGCGGTTGCGGTTTCTTCCGACGCGGCGAGGGCCGAAGCGAAGTCGCGATAGGAACGGAGCGGGCGGCCCAGCAACCGGGTGAGGCGCTCGACGTCGCCGGCCTGCGGGATCATGCCATCGCTGACAAAGCGCTCGGCCATCAGGCGCATGTCATAGGCCGTCCATTTCGGCATGAAGCTCGTCAAATTCTGCTCGAACGCGCTGGGATCATCGCCGCCATAGACGATCGGGCGGCCGAGGACGTCCGACCAGATCGCGGCCACGTCCGAACCAGTCAGCGTGTCGGGACCGACGAGGTTGATCGTCTCGACCGGTAGCGTGGCCGGCGCCTGCGCACGGCGGACGAGTTCGATCGCCGCGACCTCTGCGATGTCGCGCGCATCGACCATGGCGAGACCCTTGCCGCCGATCGGCATGGGGTAGACGCCGTGGTCGAGGATGACGTCCTTGATCATATGCTCATTGTCGATGAAGTAGGACGGACGCAGGATCGTGGCGTTGAAACCCATCTGTTCGATCATTCGCTCGGCACCGAATTTCACCGCGAAGTGCGGCACGTTCACGAACAGATCGGCATGGATCACCGACAGATAGACAAGGCGATCGACGCCCATTTCGCGCGCGATGTTGAGCGTGACGAGCGCCTGGGTGAATTCATCCCCGGTTACCGCATTGAGCAGGAAAAATGCGTCGACGCCGGTGAACGCAGCGCGCTGTGCGTCGATATCGAGCAGGTCGCCTTGCGCGACCTCCACCCCGGCAGGGAAATCGGCTTTCGCAGGATCGCGGGTAAGCACGCGCACGGAGGCGCCCCGGTTGACGAGCTGATCGACGACATGGCGCCCGACGCGGCCGGTCGCGCCGATAACGAGAATGGTCATGATGTGTCTCCTGAGGTGTCTTGATTGACGCCCCGAAGTTAGTGATCCACAGATGCACCAATAGACGCTATATCTGGACATACTGTCTCGCTGGTGGAACATATGGATCTTCTCGCCCTCGCCGATTTCAACCTCGTCGCCAGGCATGGCGGGTTCGGACGCGCCGCACGGGCCGCCACACGCCCCAAGGCGACGCTGTCCCGGCGGGTGGCGGAATTGGAGGCCGGGCTCGGCGTGCGCTTGTTCGAGCGCGGCGGCCGCGATCTAAAGCTCACCGAAGAAGGGCGCGCACTCCATGAACGGACCGGGCGGCTGCTTAGCGAACTCAACGAGACGGCAGCGGCAATAGCAGCGGGCGGCGATGCTCCGCGCGGCCGACTGCGGATCAGCGCCCCTTCGCTCTTTTCGCAGATCGCGATGGGCAGGCTCGCCGCCGGCTTTGCGCTCGAATATCCCGAGGTGCGGCTGGAAGTCACGACCGACGACCGCAACGTCGACATGATCGAGGAGGGCTATGATCTGGTCATTCGGGTCAACCCACGACCCGACGAGAGTCTGATCGGGCGGGCCTTCCTGCGTGACCGGCTGGTGGTCGCGGCGGCACCGGCGCTCGATCGGCCGATTGACGGTTCGGCGGTGCGAGCTGTCGTGCGCGGATCGGCCGATCTGTCGGGCGACTGGAACGTGATTACGACGAGCGGACGGTCGACGATCGCGATCGATCCTGTCCTGTCCCTTTCATCCATGGTGATGGTCCGCGACGCGGTCCGACAAGGTCTCGGTGCTGGCCGCCTGCCGCTTTCGCTGGTCAGCCATGACCTGGCGGCCGGTCGGCTAGTGGCATGGGCCGATGCTGACGAACCCGAGACCAGCTTGTGGGCGCTATATCCGTCGACCCGGCTTCTCAGCGGCCGCGTGTCCGCGTTCCTGTCGTATCTGAAAAAGGTCTTCCCCAGCGGCTCGCCTGACGAGTTGGCGGCGTTTATCGACTAAGGATGCGTCGAACGCGGCTCGCCGGCACCGTGATCGCGGTCGCAGCGCGGCTTGGGTGCGCAATGACTGGCCGAATGCCGCACGTCGCAGCGCTTTGCGTCGTCGGCTCGGCGCGGTTGGACACAGCCTTTATCGACGGTAGACGTCACGGCGGCGACCTGGCCGACCGGCATCTGCGTCAGGCCGAGCCCCGCTACTGCACCGACCAGCAGTCCAATCCCCGCGAATGCACCATAGCGGCGCATCACCGTCGGTTTACGGGCGGGAGGATGATAGAGCGAGATACCTGGTTTGCGACGCATGCGATTATCTGAGCGGCTCGTTAGCAGATTCCGGTCGCCGGCCATAGCCGAGAGCGTAGCGCTACGGCCGAGGGGCGATCAGGCAGCCCCCACCTCGACCAGCGCTTCATACAGATGGTCGGGCAATGTCCGGTGGAACAGGCAGCCGGCCTGAAAATCATCGGCCCAGCGGACCGTCGCCGCGATCTGACCCGCGCCGGGCAGAGTCAGCCAGATCACGCTGTCTTTCTTGAGCGCCGAATAGGTCGAGATGCGCGCGCCTTCGGGCGACAAGTCGGTCACGCGGCACAATGTCCGGTCGAGCCCGTCCCTGCCCAGCTTGGCGTCGAGCGACACGGGGGCGCGCGGGGAGCGGCGGCGGTTCATCACCGCTGGTTCGAACTCCGCCGAAATATTGATCTGCCTGGCTTCCATGACGAAAAGTCTAGGCACACGATGCCTAAGACAGCGTTAAGGACGGCAATCTCCCGACATGCGAACGCCGCGCTCCCAGGAGGGAACGCGGCGTCGAACGTCACACTACCGCCGAAGCGGCGCGGCTTACTTCTTGGTGAGCGACAGCCCGCCGAAGCGCTTGTTGAAGCGCGCCACCTGACCGCCCGCATCGAGCATCTGGCCACGACCGCCGGTCCAGGCCGGGTGCGACAAAGGATCGATTTCGAGCGTCATCGTGTCGCCTTCCTTGCCCCAGGTGGAGCGGGTTTCGTACACGGTGCCGTCGGTCATCTGGACCTTGATCATGTGGTAATCGGGGTGAGCGTCTTTCTTCACGTCGCGAAATCCTTTTGAAAGCCGCCGGTTTCCGACCGGCAGCGAAGGCGCGGCGCCTAGCAGAGGGCGTCCGCAAGTGCAAGATTATGACTAAGGCGTCGCCGCCGCGTCAGACCGAAGGCGGATCGGCGATCATCGCCGTGAAGTTCGCCTGTGCGGCCAACTGACCATCTATCAACGCCCGGCCCGCGAATTTGCACACCGACGAGCGCTTCTGGACGAACTCGACCTCGAGCCTAAGCAGCACGCCGGGTTCGACCGGCTTGCGAAACTTGGCTTCGTCGATCGCCATGAAATAGACCAGCTTCCTCGACCCGGCGAGCCCCAGGCTCTCGACCGCCAGCACGCCGGCAGCCTGTGCCAGCGCCTCGACGATCAGCACGCCGGGCATGATCGGGCGGCCAGGGAAATGGCCCTGGAAGAAGCCTTCGTTGATCGTCACCGCCTTGATCGCGACGATCGACCGGTCGAGGATCAATTCCTCGACGCGGTCGACCAGAAGCATCGGGTAGCGGTGCGGTAGCGCCGCCATCACCCGCCCGATATCGAGCGGGCCGATGGAAGCGGCTGCCGTCGCCTCTTCGTTCACCGTCCGGACGGCTTCTTGCCGGTCGTCGGTGCCGGCGCCGGGGGCAGCGCGCCGCCCGGAACGCCCGCGGGCGGATTACCGCGCGGCGCCGCCGGGGCACCGGCAGGGTTGCCGCCCGGCTGCCAGTTTGCCGGCGGGGTGATGCTGACGGTCGTCACCAGCTTGTTGAGCTCGGCGGTGATATCGTCAGTGATGTCGGCATTGGCGTCAAAGTCGAGCGCGGCTTCCGGACGAATCACCAGGCTGACGCGCTTGGTCGTCTTGACCGTGGCATAGGCCTGCTGGAATTTGGCCGAGATCTGTTCGATCGCATAAGCGCGAGCGCGCAGGGCCGGCATTTCCGCCGTCGATGCCTGCTGCTCCTTTTGCTGGATCGAAGCGAAATTGGGCGAGGCGCGCAGCTTGGCAAGCTCGGAATCGTCGAGCTGGCCATCCTTGTTGGCGTCGAACGCCTGCTCCAGCGGCGCGAGCTCCTTGCGGATCGCTTCGGCCTGATCGAGACCGGTCTTGTAGGTGGTCTTGATCTGGGCGATCGCGTTGGTGAACGCGGCGGTCTTCAGGATCGCGGTCTGCGGGTCGGCGACGGCGACGGACTGCGCCGAGGCGACGGGCGCCAACGCCAGGCCGGTCGTCAGCGCGACCGCGCTGATGCCGAGATATTTGATCATGCTATTCATCAGAATTGAGTCCCTACGTTGAATGTTACGAGTTTGGTATCGTCGCCCGGCGAATGCAGAAGCGCTTTGGCGATGTCGATGCGAAGTGGCCCGAAGGGCGAGTTCCAATTGACCCCGAAGCCGATCGAGACGCGCGGCCGCGGCGTGTCGCCGAGGAACTGCTCGTCGAACGCCGGAGTAGAACTGGTCAGCGCGTTGTTGGCCGCGCTGCCCACGCAATTGCCGCTCGCGTCGGGAATGCCAGTCTGACAGAGTGTCTGGGTTTGCGCACTGGTGGTGGGGTCGACATAATAGTAAAGTTGCCGGCCGGAACTGTCTTTGATCGGCGTTACGATCGGGTCGTAGATCGTCTTCTTGGTAACGGGGTCGATGTGCGACGGGAAAGTAGTCAACTTCGGCTTGGTTACCCCCCAAACGGCGCCTACATCGACGAAGATCGATGGACGAAGCCCCAGCTCGCGAATGCCGCCCGAAAGCGGTGGCTGAAGCTCGAACCGCACGAGATAATAGGCCCGACCGCCCAAGGCGTCGTCGACATAATTCTTCTTGTCGGGATCAAGTGTCTGGGCGGTGACGACGCCGTTCGCGTCGGTCGTGTTGATGTAATTGGTACGCCGGACGCGCGGGCCGACGCCGCGAATGTCGAACCCGCGGATCTGCGGCTCGCCGAGATAGAAGCGATCGGTGATGCGAACCTTGTCGATGCCGGCGCCGCGACTCTTTTCCAGGCTGGCGATATAGCCGGCCTCGCCACTGATCGAGAAAATCCAGTTATGGCCGAGGTTCATGTATTTCGACGCTTCGATCCGTGAGCGGACATAGCGCACATCGCCGCCCAGCCCAGCGAAGTCCTGGCTAAGCACCAGGCGCTTGCCTGCGGTCGGCTTCAGACGGCTGTTGAGGCTATCGTAGACCAGCGAATAGCCGAGCACTGATGACAGGCGATTGCCGATCGCATCGCACAAATAGCGTCCGGCCTGCAGCGGATCGCAAGTATCGTTGCTGCTATTGCCGCGGATGCCGTCGAAATTGTTATCGGTGTAATAGGTGCCCTTATCGAGCCCGACTTCGTCATAGGTCAGCCCGTAGCGCGCCGACAACGACCAATATTCGGTGATCGGCACGCCGGTGCGGACCTGGAAGCCGGTCGAGACCTGCGAATAGGTCGTCTGGCGCTGGTCGCCGAGATAGTTGAACGAATTGTAGTCGCGGCGGAAGATGTCGACGCCGACGGCGACGTTCTTGTTGAACAGATACGGCTCGGTGAAACCGAGCGAGACCGACTTCGAATAGACCGAATAATCGACATTGGCGCGCAATTCCTGGCCCTTGCCGCGGAAATTGCGCTGCGTGATGCCCGCCTGGATGATGAACCGTTCGAGGCTCGAATAGCCCGCTGACAGCGACAGTTCGCCCGTCGCCTTTTCCTCGACATTCGCGTTGAGCACGACGCGGTCGGGCGCGGAGCCCTGCTCCTGCTTGATCTCGAACTTGTCCTGGAAGAAGCCCAGGCTGTTGATGCGATCCTGCGAGCGCTTGACCTGGAAGCTGTTGAACGCATCGCCTTCCGCCAGGCGAATCTCGCGGCGCACGACCTTGTCCTGCGTGTTGCGGTTGCCGGTGATGTCGATCTTCTCGATGTACGACCGTTTAGCTTCCGCGATGTGGAAGTTGATCGACATGGTCAGCTTGTCGGGGTCGCGGTTGAATTCGGGGTTCACGTCGGTGAACGCATAGCCGAACAGACCGGCGGTTTCGTTCAGCCGGTCGACCGAATCTTCGACGCGCTTGGCATTGTACCAATCGCCCTTGTTGATCCCTAGCCCTGCCGCCAGTTTGGTATTGTCGAAATCGCGGATATCGCTGTCGACGGTGACGTTGCCGAACTTATAGCGCGGACCTTCTTCCACCACATAAGTGATGATGAAGTTCTTCTTGTCCGGGGTCAGCTCGGCCACGGCCGATGTCACGCGGAAATCAGCGTAACCCTGGGTCAGGTAGAACTGTCGCAGCTTCTGCTGGTCGTAAGCCAGGCGATCCTGGTCGTACGAGGTGTTGGACGACATGAAGCGGGTCAGGCGCGCCTGCTTGGTGACCATCTGCTCGCGCAGCTTGCCATCGGAAAAGACGTTATTGCCGATGATGTTGATCGCGCGGACCTTGCTCTTGGGTCCCTCATCGATCTCGAACACGACGTCGACGCGGTTCTGGTCGAGGCTGACCATCTTGGGCTCGATCCGCGCGGCGAAGCGGCCCTGGCGACGATAGAGCTCGACGATCCGCGCGACGTCCTGGCGCACCGCGGTGCGCGTGAAAATCTGACGCGGCGCGAGTTTGATTTCCTTGGTGATCTTGTCCGACTTGAGGGTCTTGTTGCCCTCCAGGATCACGCGGTTGATGATCGGGTTCTCGCGCACGCGGATTGCGATCTCGCCTGTTTCCGCCCCCGCGATCGAGATGTCGGCGAACAGATCGCTGGCGTACAGGTCGCGGATCGCCTGATCGAGCGTCTCGTTGCTGTAGACCTGACCGACACGCAGCTTGGTGTACGACATGACCGTTTCCGGCTCGATACGCTGCGATCCTTCGACGCGCAGCGATCGGATGATCTTCTGCGGTGCCACGGCGGGCGATGTCGGCGCGGCGGGCGCGGTCTGGGGCGCGGCAGGCGCGGTCTGCGGTGCCGCTGCCTTGGGCGCGGGAGCGGCGGGCGCAGCGGTTGCGGTCTGCGCGGCGGCTGCCACGGGGACCCCCGAGAGCATTGTTCCCGCGAGCAACACCGTCACGGCGCGCGTTCCGAACTTCGACGTATTGATAACTTTCACCATTCCACCCCAGCCGGAGACATTGCCGTCGCGTGATTTACGGGCGCGCCCGCCCTGCCCTAACCGCTTCAGCCGATCAACCCGGCGAGATGCTGCCACAAGCCCACCTTGCCCAGATCGTTGAACGTCACGACCAGGAACAAGCACAGGATCGCCGCCAGCCCGCCGCGAAAAGCCCATTCCTGGATCGCCGGCGTCACTGGACGCCGCCGCACAGCCTCGATCGCGTAGAACAGCAAATGCCCTCCGTCGAGCATGGGGACTGGCAAGAGGTTGATGAACCCCAAATTAATGGAGATGATCGCGACCAGCCAGATGAAGTCCGGCCAGCCCATGCTGAGCTGCTCCCCGGAGAATTTCACCATGCCGACGACCCCCGACATGTCCTTTATCGGACGCCGGCCGGAGATCAGCTGGCCAAGCCCCTGGCCGGTCTGCCTGACCAACGCCCAAAGCTCCCTGGAAGCGACGCCCGGTGCCTCCAGCACGCCGACTCGCACGAAAACGGGCTGGGCGGCGCGAACCCCCAGCATCCCGATATCGCCTTCGTTGCCGAACTTGTCCTTGACGTGGCGCTTGCCGATCACGGTGTCGCTCGCCATCGCGACGCCGTTACGGTCGAAATCGATCCTGACCCGCTCGCCGGCACGAAGCTGGACGTAATAGGCCAGATCCTCGAACGTCTCGACCGCGCGGCCACCCAGCGCAGTGATCTTGTCCCCGGCCTTCAGCCCGGCCGCCGCGGCGGCGCTCCCCGCTTCCACCCCGGCCACGGTCGATGGCGTGCGATTGTCGCCATAGGCCAGCGCGAACCCCATCAGGATCAGCAAAGCCAGGAAGAAATTGGTCACCGGACCAGCCAGCACGACGATCGCGCGCTGCCACAAGGGCTTGGCCTGGAAGGTGCGGGCGCGCTCCGCCGGCGGCAGCGCCAGCCAGGCGGGGTCGGGCTGGCTCGCCGGGTTCATGTCGCCGGCGAAGCGGACATAGCCGCCGAGCGGAATCCAGCTCAGCTTCCAGCGGGTGCCGCGTTTGTCGGTCCAGCCGGTAATCTCCGGGCCAAACCCGATCGAAAATACTTCCGACTTGATGCCGAACAGCCGCGCGGCGAGGTAATGGCCGAGCTCATGGAAAAAGACGAGCGGCCCCAGCAACAGCGCGAAGCCGACAATGTACAGGATCAGGCCGGGACTCTGCATCAGGTAACGCAATCCTCTACACGCTCGCCCGCGATGGTACGCGCTTCATCATCTATAGCCAGTACGTCGTCCAGTGTCTCGGGCGCGGGCGGGTCGTAGCGGTCGAGCGTATCGGCGACGATTGCGGCAATTTCGAGGAACCCGATCTTTTCGGATAGAAAAGCCGCCACCGCGACCTCGTTGGCGGCATTGAGGATCGCCGGGCGTGCGCCGCCCGCGGTCAGCGCGCGCCGTGCAAGCGCCAGCGCGGGAAAACGCTGATCGTCAGGCGCTTCGAAATCGAGCCTGCCGACCGCGACCAGATCGAGCGGCGCCATCGGCGTCGCCATCCGCTCGGGCCAGGCGAGGCAATAAGCGATCGGCGTGCGCATATCGGCCGGCCCCAGCTGTGCAAGAACCGATCCGTCGGCATATTCGACCAGCGAATGAACCAGCGACTGGCGATGCACGATGATCTCGATACGGTCCGGGTCGACTGGGAACAGCCGCGCCGCTTCGATCAGCTCGAGCCCCTTGTTCATCATCGTCGCCGAATCGACCGAGATCTTGGCGCCCATCGTCCAATTGGGATGCGCCACTGCCTGTCGCGGCGTCACGTCGCGCATGCGCTCCAGGCTCCAGTCGCGAAACGGTCCTCCGCTAGCGGTCAGGATGATGCGGCGGACGTGTTTCGCCTGGGCGGGATCGAAACATTGAAAGATCGCGTTGTGCTCGGAATCGGCGGGTAGCAGCGTCGCACCGAAACGCCGCGCGGCGTCGACGACCAGCTCTCCCGCCGAAACCAATGGCTCCTTGTTGGCGATCACCACGGTGCCGCCCCGCTCCACCGCCGCCATCACCGGACGCAGCCCGGCGCACCCGACGATCGCGCCGACGGTGAGATCGGCCCCAGACTGCGCCGCATCGCACACCGCTTGCGCGCCGCCCGCGACGCTGGTCTCGGTACCGCGCAACGCCTCGCGCAGCGCCGGCAGACAACTTTCATCGGCGACCACCGCGAGTTCCGCGCGCGTCCGCCTCGCCGCCGCGGCGAGGCGATCGACGTCGCAATTGGCAGTGAGGGCGCGCACGCTGAAGCGATCGGGCTCACGCTCGATCAGGTCGAGCGTGGATGTGCCGACCGATCCGGTCGCACCGAGAATGGTCACGGTCTTCATGGGCGCCAGACGTAGAGGAGAGGAACGATGACGACCAGGAAGGCGGCGACCGGCGCCACCGGTACCAGCCCATCGAGCCGGTCGAGCGCGCCGCCATGGCCGGGGAACAATGCGCCGCTGTCCTTCCTGCCGGCGCGGCGTTTGAGCCAGCTTTCGAACAGGTCGCCGCCTTGGGCGAGCAACGCTAGGAACGGAGTCGCCAACGTCAATCGCAGCGCCAGGCCATATTGCCAATGCAGGACCCAGCCGAACGCGGTCGCCAGCGCGATGCCGCCGATCAGCCCGGCCCAGGTCTTGTTGGGGCTGATCATCGGCGCGAGCTTGGGGCCGCCGATATATTTGCCGGCGAAATAGGCGCCGATGTCGCACATCCAGACCAACGCCAGCGTCCACAGCGCGTAGATCAGCCCGAACTCGCGGTTTTCGCGAATGACCAGCAGCGCCAGGACCGGCACGCCGACATAGATCATGCCCAGCCCCAACGCCCGGGGCTTGAACACCGCGGCAACGAACACCGCCGCTGCCCCGACGACCCCCAAAGCAAACCAGCCCGGCCCCCAGGCGGCAGGCGACATCACGGTCAGCGGGACGACCAGGGTCAGCATCGCGCCGCGCTTGTCGCGCGCCGTGGCGCCGACCAGATCCGCCCATTCGGCAATCATGATCATCGCCATTGCCGCGACGACCAGCCAGAATATCCAATGGCCAAGCACGATCGCCGCGAGCGCCAGCGCCATCAGGCCCAGGCCTACGGCGGCGCGGATCAGCAATTCGGAAGGGCGCTTCGCAGGGCGCGCGGGACGATCGCTCACAGGCCTCCGAAACGACGTTGGCGCCGCCCGAAAGCGGCAATCGCCTCGCTCAACGTTTCGGCATCGAAATCGGGCCATAAAGTGTCGACGAACAGCAATTCGGCATAGGCCGCCTGCCACAACAGGAAGTTCGAGAGGCGCTGCTCGCCCGAGGTGCGGATCAACAGGTCGAGCGGCGGCAGATCGTGCGTATCGAGCAGGTTTTCGATTGCCTGGGTATCGATATCCTCGATCGCCATGGTGCCGTCGCGGACACGGCGCGCCAGTTCCCGGGCGACGCCGGCCAGTTCGGCTTGCGACCCGTAATTGAGCGCGATCGCCAGCAACGGGCCGGTATTGGCCGCTGTCCGTCCTGTCGCATCGTCGATCATCGCGACCAGATCGGGAGAGAAGCGGCGATAATCGCCGATCACCCTCAGCCGCACATTCTCCCGGACCAATTCGTCGAGGTCGCTGCGGATGAAGTGCCGCAGCAATCCCATCAGATCGCCGACTTCTTCCTCGGGGCGCCGCCAGTTCTCGGACGAAAAGGCGTATAGCGTCATCGCCTCGATCCCCATCGCGCGGGCGGCGCGGGTGACCTTGCGAACCGCCTCGACGCCCTGGCGGTGCCCGGCGAGACGCGGCAGGTGGCGCTTTTTCGCCCAGCGTCCATTGCCGTCCATGATGATGGCGATGTGGCGCGGCAACACCGCGCTCGAATCGGCCCGCGCCACATCGGTGACGGCCACCGGCTTCACTGGCCCAGAATTTCCTTTTCCTTGGCCGTCGCCGCCGCGTCGATATCGGCGATCGTGCTGTCGGTCAGCTTCTGCACCTCGGTCTCGTGGCGCTTGCGCTCATCCTCCGAGAACACGCCCTTCTTCTCATCGGTCTTGAGCGAATCCATCCCGTCGCGACGCACGTTGCGCGCCGCGATCCGCGCCTTTTCGGCATATTGCCCCGCCAGCTTGGCGAGCTCCTTGCGGCGCTCCTCGGTCAGGTCAGGGATCGGCAGGCGTAGCGTATTGCCGTCGTTGATCGGATTGAGGCCGAGACCGGCCGATCGGATCGCCTTTTCGACCGGACCGATATTCGATTTGTCCCACACCTGAACCGACAGCATGCGCGGCTCGGGTGCGGAAACGGTCGCGACCTGATTGAGCGGCATATGCGATCCGTACACCTCGACCGTCACCGGATCGAGCAAAGCGGTCGACGCGCGGCCGGTCCGCAACCCGCCGAGATCGTGCTTCAGCGCTTCGACCGCACCCGCCATGCGGCGTTCCAGATCGGCCTTGTCATAGGCGGCCATGTATCATCCTTCCCTTTGTACCACCGTCGAAACGCCCTCTCCGCGCAGCACCGAGGCAAGATTGCCGGGCTCGCGGATGTTGAACACCACGATCGGAATATTGTTGTCGCGGCACAAGGCGATCGCGCTTGCGTCCATGACTTTCAGATTGTCCGCGAGCACCGTGTCGTAACTAACTGTTTCATAACGTTTTGCTGCCGGATCTTTCTTCGGATCGGCATTGTAGACGCCATCGACCGACGTGCCCTTGAACAAGGCGTCGCAATTCATTTCGGCCGCGC
Organism: Sphingomonas mali NBRC 15500; assembly: GCF_001598415.1. Lineage (GTDB taxonomy): Bacteria > Pseudomonadota > Alphaproteobacteria > Sphingomonadales > Sphingomonadaceae > Sphingomonas > Sphingomonas mali. Next base: position 63,571 of record NZ_BCYX01000006.1, on the reverse strand, counting down.
GCAGCGCAGCACCGCTGTCGGTCGTGAAGAAGGGCGAGCCGACGCCCGCCGCGAAGATCACCACGCGGCCTTTTTCAAGGTGACGCATCGCGCGCCGACGGATGAACGGCTCGCATACCGATTGCATCGGGATCGCCGACTGCACGCGGGTATCGACTCCGACCTGTTCGAGCGCGTTCTGCACCGCCAGCGCGTTCATCACCGTCGCCAGCATACCCATATAATCGGCGGTCGCGCGCTCGATGCCCTTGGCCGCGGCGGACAGCCCACGAAAGATGTTGCCGCCGCCGACCACGACGCACAATTCGTGCCCGGCATCCCTGGCGTCCTTGATCTCGCCCGCGACGCGCGCGGTGACCATCGGGTCGATCGCCAAGCCCCCATCGCTCATCAGGACCTCGCCCGAGAGTTTCAGGAGGATGCGTTTATAGGCGGGGCTGGACATCTACACCTTCGGGTCGTGAAGTGGCGCGGACCTTAGGAGCGCTGCGCTCCGAAGCCAAGCGGTTAGCGGATACGAAAAAGGGCCGCGCCTCGCGACGCGGCCCCTTCTTCGGTCGAGACGTCGGATCAGGCCGGCTGAGGCACGCCCGACGCCGCCGCGACTTCCGCCGCGAAGTCCGATTCTTCCTTCTCGATGCCTTCGCCGAGCTGGAAACGGACATAGTCCTTCAGCGCGATCGGCGAACCCGCTTCCTTGGCGGCCGCGGCGACCACGTCGGAGATCTTGGTCTTGCCGTCCATCACGAACAGCTGGCTGACCAGGGCATTCTCCTTGCGGTACTTGGCGATCGCGCCGTCGACCATCTTGGCGACGATCTCGGCCGGCTTGCCGCTCTCCGACGCCTTTTCCTGGGCGATCGCGCGCTCGCGCTCGATCACCGCCGGATCGAGGTCTTCCTCGTTCAGCGCCAGCGGGAACGCCGCCGCGATGTGCATCGCCAGCTGCTTGCCGAGCGCTTCGAGCTTGTCGGCCGGAGCCTCGCTCTCGAGCGCGACGAGCACGCCGATCTTGCCCAGGCCCGGTGCCTGCGCATTGTGGACATAGGGCACGACCGCGCCCTTGCTCACTTCGAGCTTCTTGGCGCGACGCAGCGTCTGATTCTCGCCGATCGTCGCGATGTTGTTGGTCAGCACTTCCTCGACGGTCTTGCCGCCCAGTGATGCCGCCTTGATCGTCGCGATGTCATCGCCCAATTCGAGCGCGACCGAAGTCACGTCGCGGACGAAGGTCTGGAACTGATCGTTCTTGGCGACGAAGTCGGTTTCCGAATTGACCTCGACCGCGGCACCCTTGGTGCCCGAAACCTCGACTCCGACCAGGCCCTCGGCCGCGGTGCGGCTCGATTTCTTGGCGGCAGCCGCCAGACCCTTGGTGCGCAGCCAGTCCAGCGCGGCATCCATGTCGCCGCCGGCTTCGCCAAGCGCCTTCTTGCAGTCCATCATGCCCGCGCCGCTCTTTTCGCGCAGGTCCTTGACCATTGCTGCCGTGATGTCGGCCATGTTTTCGATCCTTCTAGTCAGAATGTAGTTGCGGGCGAGGCGGGGCGTTGTCGCCCTACCCCGCCCGCATGACGGTTAGGCGACGGCTCAGGCGTCGATCTGACGCTCGGCCTCGGCCGTCATTTCGGCCTGCTGGGCCGCATCGGCGACGACAGGCTCTGCGTTCAGCGCTTCCTCGACCGGCGCCTCGACCTGGGCACCCAGGTCGACGCCGGCATTGGCCTGGCGCTGCTGGCCGCCACGGGTAGCGGCGATGGCGATCGCCTCGCAATAGAGGCGGATCGCGCGGGCCGCGTCATCGTTGGCCGGAACCGGGAATGCGATGCCGTCGGGCGAAACGTTCGAATCGAGGATCGCGACGACCGGGATACCCAGCGTGTTGGCTTCCTTGATCGCCAGCTCTTCTTTGTTGGCGTCGATCACGAACATCACGTCCGGAACGCCGCCCATGTCGCGGATGCCGCCGAGCGACAGCTCGAGCTTGTCCTTCTCACGGGTGAGCTGCAGCACTTCCTTCTTGGTCAGGCCGTGCGTGTCGCCCGAGAGCTGCTCTTCGAGGCTCTTGAGGCGCTTGATCGAGTTGGAGATCGTCTTCCAGTTGGTGAGCATGCCGCCCAGCCAGCGGTGGTTGACGAAATGCTGTCCGGCACGACGCGCGGCGTCGGCGATCGGCTCCTGGGCCTGGCGCTTGGTGCCGACGAACAGGACCTTGCCGCCCGCCGCGACCGACGAGCTGACGAATTCGAGCGCACGCGCGAACAGCGGCACGGTCTGCGACAGGTCGATGATGTGGACGCCGTTGCGATCGCCGAACAGATACGGCTTCATCTTCGGGTTCCAGCGGTGGGTCTGGTGGCCGAAATGTGCGCCCGTTTCGAGCAATTGCTGCATGGTGACGACAGGTGCCGCCATAGGGATAACTCCTTCCGGTTGTTCCTCTGGGAAGCGGGGACCGAAAATCCTGTAATTCCCCGCGCCAATCATGGCGGAGGCAGGTCCGGCACCGGGTTATGATGCTTCCCATGCGGGTTTGAGGCGCGGCCCCTAGTCCAAAGTCCCGGGAAAGGCAAGCGGCTTGGACACACACTCGTCCGACACGCATCGATCCGCCGCGGCAATATTCATGCTATGTTCCGATTTTTCGCTTGACGATCGGAACATCAACAGAACATACAGCGATCATCCACAGGACGCGGAACATCTGAATCGTCCAGTGGTTGGTTCAGCACGGATCGCGATCCGCCAAAAGGGGAAGCCGCAATGTTCACTTTCGTTGCTATCCTGATGTTCGCTGGTGCGCTGGTCGCGGCGGGCGCGACCATTTATTCGACCATCGTCCCGGCTTTGCCCAGCATCCAGGCCGCGCTTGCCGGCAAGGGGCGCGGGTCAATCGTTCCGCCACTACCGCCACGCCATGCCGCGACGACGATCAGGGTAACGGTGCGGCCGGTTTCGGCGCAGCCGACATATTGGCGCGCTGCCGCCTGATCCGCGCATAATTGCGCGCGCTAAACGGGATCAGCGCCAGATATACCAGGCAAAGGCCAATCAGCGTGTGCCAGGGCGCCGAAACGAGCGCGGCGCCGATCACGACGATCACCGCCAATGCCTCGAACCGGATGCGGCGCCTGAGCCTGAGCGCTCCCCAACTGAAGGTCGCGATGCTGGAAATCATCAGGAAGGCGATGAACGCCATCCACGGCGCCACCAGCCAGGGCGAGCGCAGCCAGGGCTCGCCGGTGATGAACCAGAGATAGAGCGGCAGCATCGCGCCGATCGCTCCCGCGGGCGCGGGAATGCCCGTCAAATAGCCGGCGGACTTGCGCGGCTGTTCGGTGGCGTCGATCTGGGCGTTGAACCGCGCCAGCCGCAGCGCGCAGAATACCGCGAAGACCAAGGCACAGATCCAGCCAAAGCGCGGTGCGTCGGTCAGCGACCAGAGATAGAGGATCAGCGCCGGTGACACGCCGAACGAGATGGCGTCGCTGAGCGAATCGAGCTCGGCACCGAATCGGCTGGTGCCGCGCAGCATCCGTGCAACCTGCCCGTCGACGCCGTCGAGCACGCCGGCGACCAGGATCATTACGACCGCCATCTGCCAGTCGCCACCGATTGCGAATCGCACGCCGGTCAGTCCGGCGCTTAGCGCGAGCGCGGTCAGCGCGTTCGGGGTGATCGTCCGTAACGGCAGACCCGAGGTCGGCCGTCGCAGCCGTCGCGGGCGCGGCGGTCTCACTGCGTGACGCCGCTCATCGTTTCACCGCCGATCCGGCCAATGATCGTCTCACCCGCGATAGTGCGCTGGCCCAGGATCACCTGACAGGCCGTGTCGGCGGGCAGGAACACGTCGACCCGGCTGCCGAAGCGGATCAGTCCGATGCGCTGGCCGGGGGCGACCATGTCGCCTTCCTTGACGAAGGCGACGATCCGGCGCGCGACGAGCCCGGCGATCTGGGTAAAGCCGATCAGCCGGCCATCCTTGCCTTCGACGACGAGGTGCTGGCGCTCATTCTCTTCGCTTGCCTTGTCGAGGTCGGCGTTGAGGAACTTGCCCGAAATATAGACGACGCGGCGGATGATCCCCTGGATCGGCGTGCGGTTCACATGGACGTCGAACACGCTCATGAAGATCGAGACGCGGATCAGCGGGGCCGTGCCCAATATGTCGAGCTCCGCCGGCGGCACGACCGGCTGGATCATCGTCACCAGCCCGTCGGCCGGCGCGATCACCAGGCTGTCGTCGCGCGGCGTGACGCGGATCGGATCGCGGAAGAAGGCGGCGACGCCCAGCGTCAGGAACGCCAGCGGCCAGAACAGGACTTTCCAGATGACCAACGACAGCAATGTCGCGACGGCGGCGATGATGACATAGCGCCGCCCTTCCGGGTGCATTGCCGGAAAGCGCCACTTGACGGTGGTCGTGCCGATTTCCGGCGGATCGAGTGAAGGCATGCGCGTCGTCTAACCGTGTTGCCTGTGCGGTACAATGCACGGGAAGCAGGTTGGGCTCCACTCGCGACGTTGCGGGCTTGGGTCTGTACTCGCTTAACGCGAGGTCGTCACGGAGCCGATTTTGGTGTCCGGCTAGAAGCAAGGAGGGAGCGATGCTTATAGCATCGTGACCGACGCGCGACGACGATGAACAGGTCGCCGTGTCCCCCGGACACGGCTAAAACTGCCGGGGGCAGTTTTACCTGTTCATGGTGCCAAAATCGGCCCGCCGCTTCGCGGTTGCCCGCAGGAACCCGCCGAGCGTCGTCGCTTGCTTGCGCGTAGCTTTAAGCTACGCGTCTGCGCTGCGCTCCTCGTCGGCGGGCTCTCGCGGGCAATCACGATCCTCGCGCTAAGCGAGTACAGACCCTAGCGCTTGACCCCCCTCCCCGCTTCACCCTAGAGGCCCGACCAAACCCCATCAGGAAAGCGGATATGGCGAAGATCAAGGTGAAGACGCCCGTCGTGGAGATCGACGGCGACGAAATGACGCGGATCATCTGGGAATGGATCCGTGAACGCCTGATCAAGCCGTATCTCGATATCGACCTCGATTATTACGATCTCGGCATCGAGCATCGCGACGCGACCGACGACAAGGTCACCGTCGACAGCGCCAAGGCGATCCAGAAATACGGCGTCGGCGTGAAGTGCGCGACGATCACCCCCGACGAGCAGCGCGTCGAGGAATTTCACCTCAAGAAGATGTGGAAGTCGCCCAATGGCACGATCCGCAACATCCTGGGCGGCGTCGTGTTCCGCGAGCCGATCGTGATCTCCAACGTCCCGCGCCTGATCCCGGGCTGGACCAAGCCGATCGTGGTCGGCCGTCACGCCTTCGGCGACCAGTATCGCGCCACCGACTTCCGCGTTCCCGGTCCGGGCAAGCTGACCATGACCTGGGTCGGCGACAATGGCGACAAGATCGAGGAGGAAGTGTTCCAATTCCCCTCGTCGGGCGTCGCCATGGGCATGTACAATCTCGACGATTCGATCCGCGATTTCGCGCGCGCCTCGATGCACTACGGCCTCAACCTGAAGTGGCCGGTGTACCTGTCGACGAAGAACACGATCCTCAAGGCCTATGACGGCCGCTTCAAGGACCTGTTCCAGGAAGTGTTCGAGGCCGAGTTCGCCGACAAGTTCAAGGAAGCGAACATCACCTACGAGCATCGCCTGATCGACGACATGGTCGCCAGCGCGCTCAAGTGGAGCGGCGAGTTCGTCTGGGCCTGCAAGAATTACGACGGCGACGTCCAGTCGGACCAGGTCGCGCAGGGCTTCGGCTCGCTCGGCCTGATGACCTCGGTCCTGCTCTCGCCTGATGGCAAGACCGTCGAGGCCGAAGCCGCGCACGGCACCGTCACGCGCCACTATCGCCAGCACCAGCAGGGCAAGGCGACCTCGACCAACCCGATCGCGTCGATCTTCGCCTGGACCGGCGGTCTCAAATATCGCGGCAAGTTCGACGGCACGCCCGACGTGACGCGCTTCGCCGAGGAACTGGAGAAGGTCTGCATCGAAACCGTCGAAAGCGGCAAGATGACCAAGGACCTCGCGCTGCTGATCGGCCCCGATCAGGCGTGGATGACCACCGAGCAGTTCTTCGAGGCGGTTCGCGAGAATCTCGAAACGCGCATGGCCAGCTGGGCCTGAGTCGACGCCTAATCCTTCTCCCCTTGTGGGAGAAGGATAGCGTAGCTCGGCGGCTCGCCGCCTAGCGAAGCTTGGATGCGGGGGCGGCGCAAAACGCCGCGCGAGCCTTCGGCTCGCCCCCTCACCCTCCCACCTGGCTAACGCCGAGCGGGCCCCACCCTCTCCCGCAAGGGGAGAGGGTGTCACTTACGAGAGGCAGCCTCGGGCGAGCGCACATGCTCGGGACGGAAGCCCATGCCGATGATCTGTGCGGGAATCCGTCGCAGCAGCGGAATGCGATCGAGTAGCTTCGCGGCGAGTGGCGGCCCGTCGAGCGGCTCGGTGTTGGAGAGCAGCGGCGCGATGATCGTGTCCTGCACCATTCGCTGCATTCCCTGGGTCAGTTTGACCGCTCGGATTCGGCGGTCGTACACCTTGTGGAGCAGCGGATCCGGGTCCTCGCCTGCCGCCATCGGCGCGGCCAGGATATTCGCCGCGGCGACCGCATCCTGCACTGCCAGATTGATCCCGACGCCGCCGATCGGTGACATTGCGTGCGCGGCGTCGCCGATCACGAGCAAGCCCGGCCGGTCCCATTTATCGAGGCGGTCCACCGTCACGGTGAGCAGCTTGACGTCGTCCCAGCTCGTCACGCCCTGATCGACCGTCGCGGTTTCCGGTCCGATCGCGCGTACCCGATCGCGGAACGCGTCGAGACCCTCGGCCCTGATCTTCTCGGCGCCGCCCTTGGGGAAAACGAAGGCGCATTGATAATAATCGCCGCGATCGATCAGGACGAACAATATGCCGGTGTCGAACACGCCCATTGTGTCGTTGTCGGGCTTCGCAACCTTGGGAATGCGGAACCAGAAGACGTCCATCGGCGCCCCGATCACCGTCGTGGGCAGGCCGTCGCGGTGCCGCGAATCGCGGCCGTCCGCGGCGATCGTCAGACGCGCGCGGATCTCCTTGCCTTCGCCTGTTCTGACCCCGCAAACCCGCCCGCTTTCCTCGATCAGCTCGGTACCTTCGCAGCTTTGGCGCAGGTCGAACGTGGGATAGCGCCGCGCCGCATCGGCGACGAAATCGAGGAAATCCCATTGCGGCATCAGCGCGACATACGGCGCCGGGACATGAAGGTGCGTCAGATCGACGATCTGCATGTCGCGACCGGCGATCCGCGCGCCCAACCGTTCGATCTTCTGGTGCGGGCGCTGGAGCAATTCGTCGAGCAGCCCGAGCTCGCTGAAGATGCGCAAGGTCGAGGGATGGACGGTATCGCCGCGAAAATCGCGCAGGAAGTCCTTGTGCTTCTCCAGCACGATCGTCCTCAGTCCGGCGCGCGCGAACAGCAACCCCGCGACCATGCCGGCCGGTCCGCCGCCGATAATGCAGATATCCGTTTCAGTCATGACCTGACAAACTCCCTCCGGCCTGCTTTGATACCGCCATGGCGATTGGTCTCGACAACAAAGGGTTCAGCGACGCGCTGGTGATTCTCGGTGCCGCAGGCATCGTGATCCCCGCTTTCGCGCGGTTCAAGGTCAGTCCGGTGATCGGGTTCATCCTGGTCGGCATGCTGGTCGGCCCGGCGGGCCTGGGCGCGTTGGTCGGCCAGCAGCCGTGGCTCTACCACATCACCATCTCCGATCCGCATGCGATCGAGCCTTTTGCCGAGTTCGGCATCACGTTGTTGCTGTTCTCGATCGGGCTCGAGCTCTCGCTGAAAAGACTCTGGGCGATGCGCGGCGCGGTGTTCGGGATCGGCGCGGCCGAATTGCTGGGTTGTGCCGCGGTGATCGGGGTGGCTCTGCTGGTTACCGGAAATCCCTGGGGAGCGGGCCTGGGCCTCGGTCTGGCGCTGGCACTGTCGTCGACCGCCTTGGTGCTGCCGATCGCGGGGACGACCAGTCCGGTGGGCCGAATCGCCTTTGCGATGCTGTTGTTCGAGGATCTGGCGCTGGTGCCGATCATCTTCGGCCTGGGCGCGATGGGCGGGCGCGGCGGGGACATTGTCAGCGTCCTGATCTGGGGCGCGGTGGCGATCGCCGCGATCTTCCTGGTCGGCCGCTTCGTGCTGCCGCGGCTGTTCGCCCAGGCAGCACGGACCAAGAGCCCCGAGCTGTTCCTGGCCATCTCGCTCTTGGTCGTGATCGTCGCCAGCCTCGCGACGACCGCTGCCGGCCTGTCGCCGATCGTCGGGGCGCTGCTCGCGGGCGTGCTGATCGCCGAGACCGAATATCACAACGAGGTCGAGGTCATTACCGCGCCGTTCAAGGGGCTCGCCCTCGGTGTGTTCCTGATCACTGTGGGGATGAGCCTCAGCCTCGACACGTTGATCGATCGTTGGGGCGATTTCGTGCTGGCCTTGCTCGGCGTGGTCGCGGCGAAATCGATCGTTACCTTCGCGTTGCTCAAGCTGTCCAAGGCACGCAACGGCGTCGCCGCCGAAACCAGCCTCCTGATGTCCAGCCCGTCCGAGACGACGCTGATCGTGCTCGGGACGGCCGCCGGCGCCGGTCTCATCGCGCCCCAGGACGCGGCGTTCTGGCAGACGGTGACCGCGCTCGGCCTGACGATCACGCCGGCGCTTGCCGAGATAGGCCATGCCGTGTCGCGCCGTCTGGAAGCGCGCGAGCGGCTCGCTCCCGACCTTCAGCTTGCCGAGGAAGGACCGGGCACCGTGGTGATCGGCTTCGGGCGCGTGGGGCGGATGGTCGCCGACATGCTGCGGGAGCATGGCCAACCCTATATCGCGGTCGAGGCCGATATCGATGCGGTCAACGCAGGGCGGCACGAAGGCTATTCGGTGCTGTTCGGCGACGTGTCGCGCGGCGAGCTGGTCGACCGCCTCAATCTCGGCCGCGCCAAGGCGCTCGTGCTGACGATGGATGATCCGGTACTGACCGCGCATTTGACCAAGCGCGTCCGCGGCTGGGTCCCGAACCTGACGATCGTCGCGCGCGCGCGCGATGCGTCGCATGCTGCGGAGCTCTACCGGGCGGGTGTCACCGACGCCGTGCCCGAAACGCTGGAAAGCTCGCTGCAGCTTTCCGAAGCGGTGCTGGTCGAATTGGGCGTCGCGATGGGACCAGTGATCGCCTCGATCCACGAAAAGCGCGACGAATTGCGCAAATCGATCAAGCAAGAGGCGGGGATCGATCGGGAACCGCGGCTGCGCCGTGCGAGGAAAGCGGACGCTTCCTAAGTCGATCGGTTATATAGAAACGCCTCCCCGGCGAAGGCCGGGGCCCAGTATCGATGACGTGGCGACGGCATCTCGCCACCGATAGTACAGAGCGGCTGGACCCCGGCCTTCGCCGGGGAAGCGTACTATCCGGTCCGGCCAGCGGTCGGCGGGTTCTCAGCCGACCAGCGCCGTCCTGATCGCCGCGACCGCTTCATCGCCCTTGCTGCCATCGGGACCACCGCCCTGCGCCATGTCGGGACGGCCACCGCCGCCCTGCCCGCCAAGCACCTCGACGGCCTTGCGCAGCAGATCGACCGCGTTGAAGCGGCCGGTCAGATCGTCGGTCACCCCGACCGCGATCGAGGCGCGACCGTCATTGACCGCGACGAGCACCGCGACACCCGACCCGATCCGCGCCTTTGACTCGTCGACCGCGCCGCGCAGGCCCTTGGGGTCGAGCCCGTCGACCACCTGGCCGACGAAATTGATGCCGTTGACCTGCTCGGGGCCGGCCGGCGCGGCACCGCCGCCGCCACCCAGCGCCAGCGCCTTCTTGGCCTCGGCCAATTCGCGCTCGAGCCGGCGGCGATCCTCGACCAAAGCCGCGACACGCGCCGGCACTTCGTCAGGCGTCGACTTGAGGACCGCAGCAGTTTCGCGCAACTTCTCGTCGCGGCTGGCGAGATAGGCTCGCGCCGCTTCGCCGGTCAGCGCCTCGACGCGGCGAACGCCCGACGACACCGCGCCTTCGCTCACCAGCTTGAACAGACCGATATCGCCGGTCGCGTTGACATGCGTGCCACCGCACAATTCCAGGCTGTAGATCGACTTGCCGTCGGGCGCGCGGCCCATCGAGACGACGCGAACCTCATCGCCATATTTCTCGCCGAACAGCGCCATCGCGCCTTCCTCGATCGCCTCTTCGGGCGTCATCAGCCGGGTCGAGACCGCGTCATTCTGGCGGATATAGGCATTCACATCGGCCTCGACCTCGGCGAGCCGCGCCGGATCGATCGCGGTCGGCTGCGAGAAGTCGAAACGCAGGCGCTCGGGCGCGACCAGCGAGCCCTTTTGCGCGACATGCGTGCCGAGCCGTTCGCGCAATGCAGCGTGGAGTAAGTGCGTCGCCGAATGATTGGCCCGGATCGCGTTGCGGCGCTCGCCGTCGACCACCAGGTGCACGGCGTCGCCGATCGCAAGCTCGCCAGCCTCGATCTTGGTGCGATGCGCCCAGAGCCGGCCGAGATGCTTCTGCGTGTCGAACACGCGGCCCTTCAGCCCCTTGTCGTTGCTCGCGATCCCGGCGTCGCCAACCTGGCCGCCGCTCTCGGCGTAAAAGGGCGTCTGATTGAGCACGATGTCGACTTCATCGCCGGCAACGGCCTTGTCGACGCGCGCGCCGTTCTTGATCAGGGCGACGATCTCGCCCTCGCCTTCCTCCGACGTATAGCCGATGAACTCGGTGCCGCCCTTTTCCTCGACCAGATCGTACCAGAGCTCGTCCGACGCCTTTTCGCCCGACCCCTTCCAGGCGGCGCGTGCGGCGCGCTTCTGCTCGGCCATGGCGGCGTCGAATCCTTCACGGTCGACCTGCAGGCCCTGTGCGCGCAGCGCGTCCTCGGTCAGGTCGTACGGAAAGCCGAACGTGTCATAGAGCTTGAACGCTGTTTCGCCCGCCAGGGTCGAGCCCTGCGCCATGCCCGCGGTGGCTTCGTCGAGCAGCTTGAGCCCCTTGTCGAGCGTGCGGCGGAACTGCTTTTCCTCCTGCTGCAACGTGGCTTCGATCAGAGGCTGCGCACGGATCAGTTCGGGATAGGCCGCGCCCATCTCGGCGACCAAGGCCGGCACCAGCCGGTGCATCAACGGATCCTTCGCCCCCAGCAGATGCGCGTGCCGCATCGCGCGGCGCATGATGCGGCGGAGCACATAGCCGCGGCCTTCGTTGGCGGGCAGCACGCCATCGGCGACCAGGAAACCCGACGAGCGCAGATGGTCGGCGATCACGCGATGACTCGCCTGCTGCTCACCGACCGCCTTGGTGTGGGTCAGCGCCTCGGACGCGGCGATCAGCGCCTTGAACGTGTCGGTCTCGTAATTGTCGTGCACGCCCTGCATCACCGCGGCGACGCGCTCGAGCCCCATGCCGGTGTCGATTGACGGCTTGGGCAGATTGCCGACGATCTCATTGGCTTCCTGCTCGAACTGCATGAACACCAGATTCCAGATCTCGACAAAGCGATCGCCATCCTCGTCGGGCGATCCTGGCGGTCCGCCCGGAATATGGTCGCCATGGTCGAAGAATATTTCCGAACACGGCCCGCACGGACCATTGTCGCCCATCGCCCAGAAATTGTCCTTGGTCGCGATGCGGATGATCCGCTCTTCGGGCAGGCCGGCGATCTTCTTCCACAGGTCGAACGCTTCGTCGTCGGTATGATAGACGGTGACGGTCAGCCGGTCGGGATCGATCCCCCATTCCTTGGTCAGCAGCCCCCAGGCGAGCGTGATCGCGCGTTCCTTGAAATAATCGCCGAACGAGAAATTGCCGAGCATCTCGAAAAAGGTGTGGTGGCGCGCGGTATAGCCGACATTGTCGAGATCGTTGTGCTTGCCGCCGGCGCGGACGCATTTCTGGCTCGACGTCGCTGTCGAATAGGGTCGCGATTCCAGGCCGGTGAACACGTTCTTGAACGGCACCATGCCCGCGTTGACGAACATCAGCGTCGGGTCGTTCTGCGGCACCAAGGGCGCCGATTGCACGGCGGTGTGGCCGTTGGCGGCGAAGTAGTCGAGAAAACTGCGGCGGATGTCGTTTGTCGAGCTCATGGCCGCGACTTAAGGCCTACTCCCAGAACCGGCAATGGTCGTGATCGCCCGAAGAAGCCCGTCGGCGAGGAGCGCAGCGCAGTCGCGTAGCTTGAGCTACGCGCAAGCAAGCGACGATGTCCGGCGGGCTTCTTCGGGCGACCGCTCTGCGGCGGGCGGATTTTGGCGCACAGGGGCGTCCCGCGTCGGTCACGATGGAATTCCATCGCTCCCTCCTTTGCTCCTACCTGTGCACCAAAATCCGCTCCGTCACGGCCGTTGCCGGTTCTGGGAGTGGGCCTGCAGCGAGCGTTGAGCGCTACTCAAGCCGGTGGTGTGCGACACCGAACAGGGATATGATGCGCAGGCGTCACGATTGGGGAATGACCGATGCGCCTCTCGCTCCTCGCCCTTCCGCTGCTCGCTCTGATCCCGGCATCTGTCGGCGAAGCGACAATGCGACCGAGCGCCGCCGACCTGCTCGCCAGCATCTCGATCTGCGGAGATGATTTGCCGGTCGGCGCGACGCCGCAGCTCTACCCTGGATACGGCGCCGGCGGTTTCCCGATCACGACCGCCAATCCGCGCGCGCAGGCATTCTTCGACAATGGCATGCAACTCGCCCATGCTTTTGCGCACGGTGCCGCGAGCGCCGCCTTTGCCGAGGCGGCCAAGCTCGATGCCAAGTGCGCCATGTGCCAATGGGGCGCGGCGTGGAGCGACGGGCCGACGATCAATTTCCCGATCGGCGCCGAGCAACAGAATGGCGCGCTCGCCAAGGTGCTGGCCGCGGAGAAGCTGCTGACCCCGCAATCGCCGCAACGCGAACGCGACCTGATCGCGGCGCTCAAGCTTCGCTACGTGAATGGCGGCGGCAAGGGCGCGGGCGACCTCGCCTTCGCCAAGGCGATGGACGCGCTCACGCTGCGCTATCCCCAGGATGACGAGATCGCGACGATCGCGGCCGACGCCTGGATGATCCCGACCGCGCTGACCAGCGGTACCGCCAATCTGCCGCGCGCGGTCGCGCTGCTCGAGGGCGTGCTCAAGCGCAATCCGGACTATACGCCGGCGATCCACTTCTACATCCACGCAACCGAGATGAGCGGTTTTCCCAAGCGTGCCGAACCCTATGCCGACAAGCTCGGCAGGCTGGCACCGGCGTCGAGCCATCTGATCCACATGCCATCGCATACCTTCTATTGGGTCGGCCGCTATCAGGACGCCGCCGACGTGAATGTTACCGCAGTCGACCTCGGCCAAAGCGACGCGCGGATCGCGGGACTGGTCAAGCCCGGCCAGGTCTGGATGCTGCCCTATCACGGCCATAACGTGCAGTACGGGGTTGGCGGAGCGTTGATCTCGGGCGACGGTAAAGCGGCGCTGGCGCTCAGCGATCCGCTGATCGCGGCGACCGCCAGCCTGCCCGATCCCAACAACCTCTTCTTCCAGATGGGAGTCGGCACCAGCTATTTCGCGGAAGGTCGCTTCGCCGATCCGGCCAAGGTGCTGGCGATGGCCGATCCGGGAGTAAAACAGCCCTATATTCGGCAATATTGGCTCTACGCACGTGGCGAAGCGCAGGCGCGGCTGGGCAATGCCGCGGGGGTGCGCGCCGAACGCGCGAAAATCAGCCTGCCGCCGCTCCCTGCCAAGCCCGACGACCTTGCCAATCAATCGCGGCAACTCGTCCGGATCGCGCAACTCGTGCTCGATGGCCGCGCGGCGATGATCGAGAAGCGGCCGGACGTCGCCGCACGCGCTTATCTCGCCGCCGCCAAGCTCGACGAAGCGACATTGATGAAGACGCTGAGCGATCCGCCCGCCTGGTGGTACCCAGTGCGTCGCAGCTATGCCGCTGCTTTGCTCGCGCAGGGAAAGCCGCGCGCGGCGATACGGCAGGCGACTCGCGTTCTCGCGCGCCGCTCGAACGACCCGGTCGCGCTGTCGATCCGCGCTGATGCGGAAGAAGCGCTGGGGATGAAGGATGCAGCGGCCGCCGATCGCGCGGCTGCTGCACGGGGCTGGCGTGGCGATAAGGCGGACCTGACGCCCGCGCTTGCCTAAGCGTACTATTAGCCCGTCTGACTAGCGCCTCACCGGTCGGAAATAGCGCAATAATCGCGTGCCATCACTGCCGTCGAACGGAAGAAGGTTGGCCAGCCCCATGCCGACAGACAGGATCGCGAAGGCCGTCGCGACGGCGGACGCGGCGGAAAGATCGCGCGATTTGTCGAGCGACGGAATCCCGGCAGCGGCCATCCCGGTCGCGATGTTGGCGAGCGGTCCGGCGACGGCGACGATCGCATGCCGTCGGCGAGCTTCGATACGGTCGAGCGTGTAGCTGACATAGCCGCCGAGATCGCCGCGCATCCGATGCTTGAGGAACCCGAGCTTGCGCGGCCGGAGCGTGTATTCGAACGGCACGACGACGATTCGGCTGACCCGCGCGCCCATTGCGGCTGCCGCGACGGCATGGGCAAGCTCGTGAATCAGCACGGCGATGAAGACCAAAGCGAGGATGAAGAGCCCAGCGCCCACCCCGCCGAGTTGCCAGCGATGCGCCTCCATCGCGCCCATTGCCGCCATGCTCGTAAGCGCCAGAACGACCCAGGCGACGATGCGCATCACGTCACTACCGGAACGGCGCGTCGATCGAGGACGGCGGCTCGCTGAACCATTTCGGCCCGGCCTCGGTCATGTGGAAGCAATCCTCCAGCCGCACGCCGAACTTGCCCGGGATGTAGATGCCGGGTTCGTTGGAAAAGCACATGCCTGGCGCCAATCGGGTCGTTTCGCCGCGGACCAGATTGACCGGTTCGTGTCCGTCGAGTCCGATGCCGTGTCCCGTGCGGTGCGAACACCCCGGAAGCTTGTAGCCGGGGCCGTAGCCGAAGCTCTCGTAGAGTTTGCGGATCGCCTCATCGACGCTGCCCGCCGGAACGCCAAGTTTTGCTGCGGCGAGTGCGGTTTGCTGCCCCTGATGCACTTGGTCCCAGACCATGCGCTGATCCTTGCTGGCGGCGCCGTAGACGAAGGTTCGCGATACGTCGGACTGATAGCCCTGTACGGTGCAGCCGCAGTCCATCAGCACGATTTCGCCATCAGCCACCTTGTGCACCGCCTGGGTGCCGTGGGGATAAGCCGCGGCTTCGCCGATCAGCACCAGGCTGAATTCGGGACTGCCACCCAATTTGCGCGTCGCCGCGTCCATGATCGCGCCGATATCGCGTCCGGTCATGCCCTTCTCGACTCGCTTGTAGGTCCAGCGATAGGCAGCGATCGTCACGTCGGTGGCGAGCTGCATCAGGGCGAGTTCGGCCGGCGTCTTGATCATCCGGCAGCCGCGTACGACCGGATTGGCCGACACGATTTTCGCACCGGGCATAGCGTGCGCGAGCATGTCGGGGATGAAGAAGCGGACCGTTTCCTCGATTCCCACCGCGTGCGCCGCGAGCTTGCGGTCCTTGAGAAAGCCGGCGACGACCTTGAGCGGATCTTCGTCTTCCTGCCACACGCGCACCTCGGCCGGGATGGCGAGCGTCTCGCGCATCCGCGGTTCCTCGAAATAAGGCGAGACGATGCACGGCTCGCCCTCGACCGGCAGCACGGCGAGCAAGGCGCGTTCGCTGCGTCCCCAGCGAACGCCGGTGAAATAGAGCAAGGACGAGCCAGGTTCGATCAGCACCGCGCCGAGACCGTGCTGCTTCATCAGCGCCTGGGCGCGATCGAGCCGCCGTCGGCGTTCGTCCGCGCCGATCGGCACCACGCCGGTCGTCATGTCCTGCAAATCGGCAAGATCGGCCTCGGCTGCTCGCGCAGCGCCGGAAACCAACAAGGGGGCGGCGGCAGCGGCGGCCAGGACCGCTCGGCGGCCCGGTAAAAAGCGGGGATCGTGCATGTTCAGGACGATAGGGTTCTTGACCGCGGCGCCGCAATCCCCTTTCCCTGCGTCACCAAAATGGGGAGAGTAATTTTGGCCAAGCGCCTGACGACCTACATCCTGATCGCCTTGGTGCTTGGCTTGATCGTGGGCTGGGTCACGAACGCCGCCCTCGGGGGCGGCAATCCGACGCCCGATCAGGCAGCCACGCTGGCGACCATCGCCAAATGGCTGGGCCTGATCACCACGATCTTCCTCAAGCTGATCAAGATGATCATCGCACCGTTGGTGTTCGGCACCCTGGTGGTCGGGATCGCGCATATGGGCGACACCGGGGCGCTTGGCCGTGTGGGATTGAAATCGCTCGGCTGGTTCGTCTGCGCCAGCCTGTTGTCGCTCACCCTTGGCCTGATCCTCGTCCATATCCTGCAGCCGGGCGCCGGGCTCAACATGCCCTTGCCGGCGATCAACGCCGCCACCGATATCGACAAGAGCAAGTTCGATCCGATCCAGATCATCGGCCACATCTTCCCAAGCTCGATCATCGATTCGATGGCGCAGAACGACATCCTTCAGATCGTCATTTTCTCGGTATTCTTCGGCGTCGCGATCACCGCCGTCGGCGAGCGCGCCGCGCCGCTGATCAAGGCGGCCGAAGCGCTGACCAAGGTCATGCTGCAGATCACCGATTACGTGATGCGGTTCGCGCCCGTCGCGGTGTTCGCGGCGGTGGCCAACGCCCTGGTCGAGCGCGGTCCGGAAGTGATCGGCAAGCTCGGCTATTTCATGCTGTGCGTTTACATCGGCCTGGCTCTGCTATGGCTGCTGCTCGGCCTATTGGCCTATCTCTTCGTCGGACGCCGGGCGTTGACCCTGTTCCGCTATGTTCGCGAGCCCGTGCTGGTCGCCTTTTCCGCTGCCTCGTCGGAAGCCGCGTTCCCGAGAACGCTCGAGGCGCTCGACCGGTTCGGCGTGCAGTCGCGGATTTCCAGCTTCGTGCTGCCGCTGGGCTATTCGTTCAATCTCGACGGCTCGATGATGTATATGACCTTCGCGTCGCTGTTCATCGCCCAGGCCTATGGCATCCATCTCGACCTCGGCACGCAAATCGCGATGCTGCTGACGCTGATGATCACGTCGAAAGGTATCGCCGGCGTTCCGCGCGCCAGCTTGGTGGTGATTGCCGCGACGCTAAGCCAGTTCAAACTGCCCGAAGCGGGGATATTGCTGGTGCTGGCGGTCGACCATTTCCTCGACATGGGACGCTCCGCGACCAACGTCGTCGGCAATGCGGTCGCTGCGAGCGTAGTGGCGCGCTGGGAAGGCGCGTTGGGCGCGGAGGCGCCCCCCGAAATCGAGCCGCCGCACGCGCCCAGCCATGGACTGAGCGGCGAGCGTTAGCGGCTCATCTAGCTGAACGCCTTCCCGGCGAAGGCCGGGGCCCAGTCGCGACGGACTATCGACGGCAGGATACCTTCTCGACGTGCGCGAAACTGGGCCCCGGCCTTCGCCGGGGAAGCGTCCGATCAGACCAAATCTATAGGACTGGATCGCTTAGGCGTAAGCGTAGGGCCCGCCCTTTTCGAGTGCCACTTGATAGGCCGGACGTGCATGCACCTTGTCGAGCCAGGCAATCGTCGCCGGACGCGACGCGCCAAGTCCGGCGCGGCTGCGTGCCGCTTCGAGCGGGAAGCTCATCATGATGTCCGCGGCCGTCATCTCGTCGCCGGCGAACCAGGGGCGCTGGGACAGTTCGCTTTCGACATAATCGAGGTGGACGTCGATCATCGGCTGGATGCGCTTGGCCGCGGTCTTGCCCATCAGCGGGATGCGGTTGACCACGAGCATCACCAGCAACGGCGGCATCAACGACCCTTCGGCGTAGTGGAGAAATTGGCGATAGCGCAGCACATCGTCGCGATGCGCGGGCGGCCCCAGCCTGCCGTCACCTTTCTCGACCAGATATTCGCAGATCGCCCCGGTCTCGACGATCATCCGGCCGTCATCCTCGAGCACCGGCGATTTGCCGAGTGGGTGGACCTTGCGCAACGCGGGTGGCGCCAGCATCGTCTTAGCATCGCGCTGATAATATTTGATCTCGTATGGCAGCCCGAGCTCTTCGAGCATCCACAGGATGCGCTGCGACCGCGAATTGTTGAGGTGATGGACGATCAGCGTCATGGCGTTCCTCCCCCGGCTCGTTTTATGAAATTCTCAGGCGGGCCGGCACGACCATATCCATGCCGAGGCCGGAAAATCCACAATATCGTTGCGGAGGCGAGCCGCCAGAACGCCGCGCAACCGCTCGCGACCGGCTTCCCGAGCCGCGCTATCCAGCTCACGAAGCTGCGCCGCGGCAGGCCCGATTCGGCTGAAGAAGGCGAGCGCTTCGTCGACCGCGTGCTCCCCCTCGCCCGCCCGATAGGAATAGTCGACCGGCTGTGCATCGCCCGTCCAGCCGCTCGCTTGCAGAATGGCGCGAACATGATCGGCGTCCGCGAAGGCGAAAGGCCCCGGCGATGTCCCCGGCTTTTGCAGCGCCGCACCGGTCACCGCGCTCCCCGTCTCGATCGCCCATGGATTGAGCGTGACGTCGCGAAAGCAGGAGAAGACAAAATGCGCGTCGCTCGTCGCCCCGTGCCGTAATCTGGTGAAAGCGGCGACGGGATCAGCGAAGAACATGACGCCATGGCGCGAAAACAGAAGGTCGGCAGTGATGCCACCCAACTCGCTTGCGTCTCCGACTTCGAAGCGGAGGTTGGGATAAGCGGCGCCCCGCCCTCGCGCGGTCTCGACAAGATTTCGGGAAAGATCGATTCCGATCACTCTTAGAGCGGGGCGAGCAGCCGCCAGCGCGATCGCCGTGCCGCCCGCACCGCAGCCAATATCGACCGCGGTACCGGTCTCCGGCGCGACGTCGAGGATCGCTGCATTTAGATGGGGCGACAAATTGGCGAAGCTCAAATCGGTGCGACGCCATTCGTCCGCCCAGGTGTCCCCGACGCGTCCCGCCCAGTCATATGCCAATGTCATTCGACCCTCCCGTTTTTGATCTCAGCCTAGCGACGCGATCGATCATCGGCGGCGTTCTATGCACCTCGGAGATCGCGAGCCCAACATTATCGGCAAGCGGATCCCCGAAATATGAAAGGCCCGCCGACGCGGGCGGGCCTTTCCGGGAGTTGCGGCGGAGGGGGGATCGCCGCTGGGGTTGTGCCGGTAACGAGGCGAATGCGGATTGGTTGCATCGCAACAAAATTTTTCGCACCGCCTCGAAAAAAGGGGTCAGAGGTCGTCGTCGGCGCCGTCGTCCAGGCCGCCTACCATCATCTCTTCGGCAACCTCGGCAGTACGGCTGCGGATGGCGCGTTCGAGCCGCTCGGCGACGTCGGGATTCTCCTTGAGATAATTCTTGGAGTTCTCGCGACCCTGGCCGATGCGGATCGAGTCGTAGCTGAACCAGGCACCCGACTTCTCGACCAGGCCGGCCTTGACGCCGAGATCGAGGATCTCGCCGATCTTGGAAATGCCCTCGCCATACATGATGTCGAATTCGACCTGCTTGAACGGCGGCGCGACCTTGTTCTTGACGACCTTCACCCGGGTGGTGTTGCCGACGATATCGTCGCGATCCTTGATCTGGCCGGTACGGCGGATGTCGAGGCGGACCGACGCGTAGAATTTGAGCGCGTTGCCGCCCGTCGTCGTCTCGGGATTGCCGTACATCACGCCGATCTTCATGCGCAGCTGATTGATGAAGATCACCATGCAGCGCGAGCGGCTGATCGATCCGGTCAGTTTGCGCAGCGATTGCGACATCAAGCGGGCCTGCAGGCCGACATGGCTGTCGCCCATCTCACCCTCGATTTCGGCGCGCGGTACCAAAGCGGCGACCGAGTCGACCACCAGCACGTCGATCGCGTTCGACCGCACCAGCGTATCGACGATTTCGAGCGCCTGCTCGCCGGTATCAGGCTGCGACACGATCAGTTCGTCGATATTGACGCCCAGTTTCTTGGCATAGACCGGATCGAGCGCGTGTTCGGCGTCGACGAACGCCGCCGTACCGCCGCCGCGCTGGGCTTCGGCAATGACGTGGAGCGCGAGCGTGGTCTTGCCCGAGCTTTCCGGCCCGTACACCTCGATCACCCGGCCGCGCGGCAGGCCGCCGACACCGAGCGCGATGTCGAGACCAAGGCTGCCGGTCGAGATCGATTCGACCTGCATGGCCTCTTTCGACCCCAGCCGCATCGCCGAGCCCTTGCCGAACGCTCGATCGATCTGAGCCAGAGCAGCTTCGAGTGCTTTTTGCCGGTCGGTATTTTGCGATGCCATGCCGTCGATAACTTTCAGAGAAGCTGCCATTGAGAAGGCCTCCGCGCTAGCCGGGTTAGCACCGGCGTTCAATCGTGTTGGAGAGCATGTATCGCATTTGTTCTCATGGAACAATAGCGGAACATGAACTTTTTTCGCACCGAAACGGCGCTTTCCCGATATTTCTTGCCCGGGACCCTGCCCCGCTTCATGGTTTGGCCCATGCAAAGCGACCTCGACGCCTTTATCGCCGGCCTGCCCAAGGCCGAGCTCCACCTTCACATAGAAGGCAGCCTGGAGCCCGAGCTGATGTTCGCGCTGGCGGAGCGCAACCGGATCGAGATTCCGTTCAAGTCGATCGAGGAAGTGCGCGCGGCCTACAGGTTTTCCAACCTGCAGGATTTTCTCGACATCTATTATGCCGGCGCCAACGTGCTCCGCACCGAAGCGGATTTTCGCGACCTCGCGCTCGCTTATTTCGATCGCGCCGCGGCGGACGGCGTGGTTCATGCCGAAATCTTCTTCGATCCCCAGACGCACACCGATCGTGGCATCGCCTTCGAGACCGTGATCAAGGGATTGCTCGCGGGAATGGCGGAGGCCGAGGCCAGGCATGGCCTGACGTCTAAGCTGATCCTCTGCTTCCTGCGGCACCTCAGCGAGGAAGCGGCGTTCGAGACGCTTGCCCAGGCCGAGCCATGGCTCGATCGCATCGCCGGCGTCGGGCTGGATTCGTCGGAAGTCGGTCATCCGCCCGAAAAATTCGCTCGGGTCTTCGCGGCGGCGCGTGAAAAAGGACTGAAGCTTGTCGCTCATGCCGGCGAGGAAGGGCCGCCCGACTATGTCCTTCAGGCGCTCGACCTGCTCGCGATCGACCGGCTCGACCATGGCAATCGCAGCCTGGAGGATCCGGTGTTGACCACGCGGCTGGCGCGCACCGGGATGACGTTGACCGTTTGCCCGCTATCCAATGTCAAATTGTGCAACGTCGCCTCGATGGAGGCCCATCCGATCGACCGGATGCTCGATCTCGGGCTGCGTGCGACGATCAATTCGGACGATCCAGCCTATTTCGGCGGCTATATCGGGGAGAATTACCGCCAGGCAGCAGCGGCGCGCGGGCTTGGCAAGCACGAGTTGGTCACCTTGGCACGCAATTCCTTCCTGGGATCATTCCTGAGCGATGACGATGTCGCCCGCCATACCGCGGCGCTCGATGCCTATGTAGCGGAGCACGGCTGATGCCCATCTTCACCCCGATCCCGCATGACGCGTTCGAGGCGCAAGTGAAGATGCTCGCCGCCGAGATCGCCGACAGCGGATGGCTCCCCAGCTTCATCATCGGGATTGGCCGCGGCGGACTGGCGCCGGCAGTCTATCTCAGCCACGCGACGGGCTTGCCGATGCTGTCGGTCGACCATTCGTCGCGCGTCGAGGATTTTTCCGACGCGCCGCTGATCAAACTGGCGGCGCGGACGCGCGACGGCGAGCGACTGCTGTTCGTCGACGACATCAACGATTCAGGCGCGACGATCGGCAAGCTGCGCGCCGCACTAGCGACGGCGGGCGCGGCGCGCGACCACGTCCGCTTCGCCACCTTGCTCGACAATAAACGCTCGCGCGAACAGGTCGACTATCGCGCCGAGGTGATCGATCGCGACGAGCGCAAGGACTGGTTCGTCTTCCCCTGGGAAGCGGTGGCTCCGCAAGCGTCGCTCGACGCCGATGCCGCGGAAGTGCCCGACCGGATCGCTTGATCAGCGACTATCGATCGGGAGCCGGCAACCGTGCTCAGAGTTCGGCAAGCGCCTTGGCGACGTTTTCCATCGTATAGGGCTTCACCAATCGCGGGCGGTCGGCGTGCGCCGGCGTGTCATCCCCGCCACCGGTCGACAGCACGAAGGGAATGTTGCGGCCCGCCAGCGCGTCGGCAACCGGCCAGCTTTTCTCACCGCCCGACAGATTGACGTCCAGAATCGCGGCATCGAGCTGTTCGTCATCGATCACCGCGAGCGCGGACGCTACGCTGTCGCAGGTCGCGACGTGCGTCTTGTCCAATGCCTCAAGAAAATCCTCGAGCATCATGGCGATGAGGGGTTCGTCCTCGACGATTAGGATGCGATGCGGCGACGACATGACTCGCCTTAGACTCCGGCGTTGCCGGACGCCATGCCCCGCATACCGTAGCGAAACAATTCGTATGCCGATCCCGCGCGATGATTCCGATTCTTCGCGTTACGCTTGATCATTGGTCCACCGCGGGCGCCGCCAGCATGTCGCGCGCCGCTTCGGCGAGCTGCTGCACGGAAAAGGGTTTGGGCAGGAACGCCACGTTATCGAGATCGATCGATTTCCGCAGCTGTTCCTCGGCATAGCCCGACATGAACAGGATCGGCAGATCGGGATAGCGTTCGCGGGCGTGGCGCACCATCGTCGGGCCGTCCATCGACGGCATCACCACATCGGAAATGAGCAGATCGGGCTTTTCGCCCCGCGCCAGCAATTCGAGCGCCGCTTCGCCATTTTCCGCAGTTAGCACGGTATAGCCCTGGCGCGTCAGCGCGCGCTCGGCGACCGCGCGGACCATATCTTCATCCTCGACCAGCAGGATCAGCCCGGTCCCCCAAAGGTCGACCGGCTTTTCCTTGACGGTGACCTTGGCGACCTTGGGTGCCTCGGCCGCGTGGACGGGGAAATAGATCGAGAAGGTCGAGCCCTGCCCCGGCTTGGAATCGGCGAAGATATAGCCGCCCGATTGCTTGACGATGCCATAGACGGTCGACAGGCCAAGCCCCGTTCCCTTGCCGACCTCCTTGGTGGTGAAGAAGGGTTCGAAGATCTTGCCGAGGATTTCGGGCGGAATGCCGGTGCCGGTATCGCTTATTTCCAGCGCCGAATAATCGGCGATCGGCAGGATATCGGATCCCATCTTGCGAACCTCCGCCGCGCTGACCGCGCGCGAGGTGATCGTGAGCGTCCCGCCGCCATTTGGGTCCTTGGACAGCATCGCATCGCGCGCATTGACCGCCAGATTGACTACGACCTGCTCCAGCTGCCCCGGGTCGGCGCGCACCGCGCCCAGGTTGCGGCCATGCCGCACCTCGAGCTTCACCGTCTCGCCGAGCAGGCGCTTGAGCAATTGCGATACTTCGGAGATCACATCGGGCAGCTGGAGTACTTGCGGCCGCAACGTCTGCTGGCGGGAGAAAGCGAGCAATTGGCGCGTCAGGCTGGCGGCGCGGTTGGAGTTCGCCTTGATCTGCTGGATGTCGTCATAGTCGCTGTCGCCGGGCGAGTGGCGCATCAGCATCAGGTCGCAATGGCCGATGATCGCGGTCAGGATGTTGTTGAAATCATGCGCGACACCGCCGGCGAGCTGGCCGACCGCCTGCATCTTGGTCGCCTGCGCGACTTCGCGCTTGAGGCGAGTCTCTTCGCCATTGTCCTTGAGGCTCAGCAACACCGCGGCGTCGCCCAGCCCGCGCGCGCCGGCAATAGTCAGCGCCACCGGTTCGTCGGGATGGTCCTTCAGGCGGATGGCCATGTCCATCGAATGAGTCGCGCCATTGGCGAAACGGCGGATCGCATCGGCAACCGCCGCCTTGTCCTCGCGCACCACCAGGTCGCCGGGATACAGCGGCGGCTGTCCCTGATCGACCTGCGCCGCGCGGACGAACGGGTCGTTCATCTGGACGAACCGGCCGTCGCGATCGACCAAGGCGAGCCCGACGGGGAGCAACGAGATCAGGCTTTTGACATGCGCCGCCGCCGATCCGCCGATCGCGGGCTGACCATGTTCTTCCTCGTCGAGAAGGACGACCAGGATCGGCGCGTCCTCTCCGTCGAGGAATGGGATCTGCAGGATGCGGAGCGGCGCGCCGCGCGGACCTTCTCGCTCGAACCGCACCTGCCCTTTGTCGTCGGCGATCAGGAAGCGGGCAAAGTCGCGGCCGACCACCACGCTTTCCTCATGCCCCATCGCGCGTTCGCGCAACACGCGATTGGCGGCGAGCAGGCGGCCCTCGGGCGCGATCAGCGCCGCCATGATACCGGCCGCGGCCAGCCGGTCGCCGGTCGGTCCGGCGATGATGGACTGCACATTGGTCGCGAGATCGAGCCCCTGCGCCTCATGGAAGCGCCAGACCAGCATGTCCTCGCTCTCGCCGGCGCGCTCGATCGCCACCGCAAGCGGCGCGCCGCGGGTCGTGATGCGATCGAGTTCGGCCGACCCGTCGCGCCACGCGATCCGCCCCGCCGCCGCCAGTTCGCCGGGGCCATTGTCGTCGAGCGGCAGACCGGGCGGTGTCGGATAACCGCCAAAACGCGCGCGATAGCGCTCGTTGGCGCAGATCAGCCGCCCTGCCCGGTCGGTTACGGCGATCGCATCGTCGCTTGCCGCCGCCAGCGCGCGCGCCACGCTCCAGTCGGTTTCGCCCGGCGTGTCCGATGCCGCCGG
Organism: Sphingomonas mali NBRC 15500; assembly: GCF_001598415.1. Lineage (GTDB taxonomy): Bacteria > Pseudomonadota > Alphaproteobacteria > Sphingomonadales > Sphingomonadaceae > Sphingomonas > Sphingomonas mali. Next base: position 38,794 of record NZ_BCYX01000006.1, on the reverse strand, counting down.
CGCGAACCGCGACCAGACGAGAACGGCGCCGACCAGCAGCAGCATGGCGGCGGCGAATCCGCCGGCGATGGCAAAATTGTGGAGGATCAGCAGCGCGATCAGCGCCGCCCCCGCGCCGCACGCCGCCGCGACGATCAGAGCCTGGCGCTGACCGGGCGCGCGTACATCGTTCGGAACGGGTCGGGAAGCCATCAGCCCCTTGTGGCGCGGTGGCTAGGCAGGTCAAGCATCGTCGGGAAATCCCCGACGTGAACCCGCGCCGCCCGACCGCATCGGCCGCTCGCTATTTGGTGGTGGGGGTGTTCGGCTTGGTGTTGGGAGCGCTCGGCGTCGCCGGACTGGTGTCGGCATTCCGCTTTGGGACCGAGAAAACGCCGGTCACCCGTCCGCCCGATTTGCTCGTGCCGATCTTGCCGCCGGAGTCGAGCGACGCGGCGTTGTTGTTGAGGTTGATGAGCAACCGGCCGCCGCGCACCACATTGGCGCCGCGGTGGAGCACGACATTGCCGATCATCGTGATCGTGCGCTTGTTGAGGTCGTAAATGGCGTACGAGCCCGACGCATTCTCGTCGGGGCGCGTCACGACGACATTGCCGGACGCGCGGATCTGCGAAATTTCCGGGGGCGCACCGCCCGAATCGACGATGCTCGACGTATAGAGCACCTCGGCGCGGTCCGACGTCACGGTCATCGCGCCCTGGCGCGCGCGCACCTTGCCCTGGAACAGCGCGCGCTGCGTCTTGTCCTGAATCTCGATATGGTCGGCATCGACGCTCAGCGTTTCGTTCCCGCCCGACTGGAACGCCGAAACGCGCGCGCCGAGCAACGTCGCTGCGCAAGCGAGAAGGATGAACGTGGTACGCCGATGAGCCATGAATTTTTGCCTACAACAAGGTTTCGCGGGTTGAAAGCGCCGAACCGCGCCAAAAGAACAGCATTGCCCGACGGCCGATGAACCCCCGCTGATGAAACGAACGACGCCGACGGGAAGTCCCATCGGCGTCGTCGTCGATCATCATAGCTGGCAGCTTACCAGATGCGGACGCGATCGGTCGGAGCGAGGTACAATTTCTGGCCGGGCTGGACTTTGAACGCGGCGTACCACGGGTCCATGTTGCGGACGATGCTGGCGCGCGCTTCCGACGGCGCATGCGGATCGGTGCGCAGGCGCTTGAGCAATTCGGGCTCGCGATAGCTGCGGCGCCACACCTGCGCCCAGCCGAGATAGAAGCGCTCGTCGCCCGAATAGCCGTTGATTACCGGCGCGGTCTTGCCGCCGAGCGCCTTATGATAAGCGTCATAGGCGACGGTAAGGCCGGCGAGATCGGCAACATTCTCGCCCAGGGTCAGCTTGCCCTGGACATGCTGGCCCGGCAGCGGCTCGTATTTGTCGTACTGCGCGACCAACGCGTCGGTGCGCGTCTTGAACGCGGCGACGTCGGCGGGAGTCCACCAGTCGGTGAGTTGCCCGCTCTTGTCATATTTGGCGCCCTGATCGTCGAAATGGTGGCTCATTTCGTGCCCGATCACCGCGCCGATCCCGCCGTAATTGATCGCCGGGTCGGCATTGGGGTCGAAGAAGGGCGGCTGCAGGATCGCGGCGGGGAAGACGATCTCGACCATGCCGAAATTGGCATAAGCGTTCACTTCCATCGGGGTCATGCCCCATTCCCAGCGCTGCAACGGCTTGCCGAGATGCGCGATATTGTCCTTGCGGCCCCATTCGTTGGCACGCCATTCGTTGCCGAACGCATCGCCCTTCACGATCTTGAGCGTGCCGTAATCGTGCCATTGCGACGGATAGCCGATCTTCGGACGGAAGGCGGCCAGCTTGGCATGCGCCTTGACCTTGGTCTCGGCCGACATCCAGTCGAGCTTGTCGATCCGCGCGTTCATCGCGGCGATGATGTTCTTGACCAGCTGGTCGGCCGCCGCCTTGGTCGCGGGCGGGAAATATTGCTGGACGTACAATTTCGAGACGTCGTCCTCGAGCGCGCCGGTGGTGAATTCCACCCCGCGCTTCCAGCGCGCCTGCTGCTCGGGCGTGCCCGACAGCGTCTTGCCGTAGAAGTTGAAATTCTCGTCGTCGAACGCCTTGGGCAGCACGTCGGCATAATTGTCGAGGCTGCGCACGACCAGCTGATCCTGCAGCACCGTCATCGGCGCGTCGACCACCAGCTTGACGATTCCGGTGATCGCCGAGGGTTGTGCCACCAGCAACGTGTCGACCGGCGCGCCGATCCCCTTGAGATAGGTCGGGAAGTCGAAGCCAGGCGCCTTGGCCTGGAGGTCGGCAACCGACATCTTGTTGTAGCGCTTGTTGGCGTCGCGGCTGTCGATCCGCGACCAGCTGACCGCGGCGATCTGCGTTTCCAGATCGACGATCGCCTTGGCGCGGGCATCTGCATTCGCTTCACCGGCCAGGGTCAGCATCTTGGCGATGTGCGTCTGATATCCCGCCTTGGCGTCGGCGAATTTGGGGTCGCTGTAATAATCGCGGTCGGGCAATCCCAACCCGCCCTGACGCAAGCCCAGGATATAGGTTTCGGGCGCCTTGTCGTCCTGTCCGACGCCGGCGCTGAACGGTCCACCAACCCCGCCCATCGCGGCTTCGGCCAGCAATGCCGCATAGCCAGACTTGTCGGTCGACTTGATGCGATCGAGCCACGGCTTGATTGGCGTCAGCCCCTTCGCCTCGATCGACCCGGTGTCGAGAAAAGTCGCATAGGCAGTGCCGATCTTCGAATTGGGGTCCGTAGCGGCTTTCTCGAGGATGCCCTTGGTCCGCGATTCGGACAAGTCGGCGAGCAGATTGAACGCGCCGTAATTCGACTTGTCGGACGGGATCGGGGTGTTCTTCGCCCAGGTGCCGTTGGCGTAATTGTAGAAACTGTCGCCCGGCGCGACCGACTTGTCCATGCCCGCTTCGTCCATGCCGAACGTGCCGAAGGTCGGCTTGGCCGACGACGCGGCCACGGTCTGCTGGGTGAACGCCGCGGCGCCGAGCGCCGTCGCCGCAAGAAGTGCGAACGCGAAGGGTTTCATGTGGGGAGAGTCCTTTCCGAAGTGGAGGAGCGGACGCTCGCGTGGCAAGCCGGAGCCGTCATGTTCCCCCTTATTGATAGCGCGTGTTCTAGGCCGGTGACACGCCTAGTCAATCGCGTCAGCCGTGGTCCCGCATGATCCGGCCGGCGTCGCGCTTCCACTCGCGCTCCTTGATATGCTCGCGCTTGTCGTGCGCCTTGCGGCCCTTGGCCAGGGCCAGCTCGACCTTGGCGCGCCCGCGTGCGTTGAAATAGACGGTGAGCGGCACGAGCGTCATGCCGTCGCGCGCCACCGCGCCATGCAGCTTGTTGATCTCGCGCGCATTGAGCAGCAATTTGCGCGGCCGCTTGGGCTCATGGTTGAAGCGATTGCCGTGGCTGAATTCGGGGATGTTGGAATTGACCAGCCAGACGCCGCCGTCCGCCAACACTTCCGCATAGCTTTCGGCGATCGATCCCTCACCAGAGCGCAGGCTCTTCACTTCCGTGCCGGTCAACGCGATCCCCGCCTCGAACGTCTGCTCGATGGCATAGTCGAACCGCGCGCGCCGGTTCTCGGCGACGATCTTCTGCTTGTCGAACGTAAGGGGCTTTGGACGGGCCATGGGCCGGGCGATGTAGGCTCCCGGGCGCCGGAAAGAAAGCTCTAGTGAAACGGTGGGTTCAGTGGATCGTCGCCGAAGCGGTTGGGACCAACGGTGCCAGGGAGGACCAGGAAGATGACGAGCACGATCGTCAGCAGAAATCCCAGCATGCCAACCGACCATAATAATGTGAAGGATTGCATCGCCGGGTCCCAGGACGGCTGGCTTTCGGCCGGCGGCAGGTTCGAGCGGACCTTGGCGAATGTTCCGAACATCGTCGGAAAAACCGTTGCGAACAATATTGGGGTCGCCACCTGAACCGCAAAGACGGGACTTGCCCACCACCCCGACCGGTTGCTGTCATGAAGTCGGCGGACCACAGCCGCTGCGAGAAGCGCGACCATTGCCAGCATCAAGATCGCGTTCACAATCATCCCCCAGCGAAACACTGGTTCCATCGCCTGCATCATCATCTCGGGATGGCGGTCGAACTGTTTCGGATCGCGCCCGAAGATCGGCTGCATATTCTGGAAACCGGCCATCATCAGCGGGATCGAAATGAGCGTGCCCACGATATATTGCGCCGCATAGGTGACCAACACCCATAGCCAGAATGGCTGACGGTTCTCGCGCCCTTCGAAATCGAACAAGCCGTTCACGTGCTGGCGAACCAGATTCATTGCGATCTGTCCTTCCTCTCGCAGAGGGATTTAGGCGCTACGTTCAATGGAAGGGCGGTTGCAGCGGGTCGTCGCCAAAGCGGTTCGGCCCAACCGTTCCCGGCAAGACAAGGAAGACGATCATCATCACCAGGATCGCGAAACTGAGCACGTTGGCCAACGACATCAGCGTCATCGACTGCATGGCCTGTTGGAACGCCGGGTTGGTCATGTCCGGCGGACTGCCGGGCTTTGCCGCCGTCATCGAGGCCATGATCGTGAAGTAGTGGGGAAAAATTGCCGCCATGACGAGCGGCGAGACGATTTGCATCGCGTAATAAGGCAACGCCCACCAGCCGGAACGGTCACTGTCGTGAAGCCGCCGCACCACGGCGGCCACGGTCAGGACGAGAAACAACACGGCAATTACGAGCATCATGATGATCATGTTCTGCATCATTGGCGCCATGATCTGAAACATGGCCTGGGGATCGTTGTCGAACCTGTGCGGATCGCCCTGCATCGCCGGCGCCATCTGATTGACCCAGGACGCCATGAGCGGGACAATCGCGATCGCCATGACGACGAATTGAACGACGTAGACGATCAGGATCCACAACCAGAAGGGCTGACGATTCTCCCTTCCCTCGAAGTCAACGATGCCGGTCAGGTGCCGGGTCAGCAGGTTCATGGCGAATGCCCCTCGCGATGTGTCGCGAGCCTAACGCTCATGAGCGGAATTGAAAGCCCCTGCTCGACCTTAGCGGCCATCGCAGCCGGCGGCTGATCGCTGCACCAAACTGGCGCGCCGAACCTGCGGAACCGTGCCGCCCGCCAAACCCCAGCTTTAGCACCGCCTAGCGCATCTACATTGACCGTTTTATCTCCTATCGAAATGATGGGAATAACGGATCGAGAGGGAAATGGCCGTCCCTCTGGCGAAAGCCACCGTCAGGCCTGCGGCTTTTGATGGGATGCAGCTTGCTCCGCGTAACCAACGGCTAAAGCGCGATGCAGGGCTGCGTGACGCCCGGCTTCGTCGTCCCCGAATGAAGGGAATGAAACGATGCGATGTCATGACTCCAATTGTCCGATCGGCTGATCGACTGCTCCTGATCGCCTGACGATCACGCCGACCGGCAGCGCCGGCGGCGCACGCCCGAATTCCATCGAACATACGTGCCCTGCGAGGCGCGGCCGGAGGCGCCTGCCTGCGGCAAAGGGGACCCTTTCGCCTGATGACCAAGCATCTTTTCCTGACGACCCTCAGCCTGACAGCGATGACGTCCGCCCTTCCGGCGCTTGCGTTCGCCGACGAGAAGGCCGCGCCGGCATCGGCGGCCAGCGCAGTCCCCAGCACTGCCGCCGATGCCGATCCGGAAGGCGGCGGAGACATCGTCGTCACCGCGCGCCGCCGGGCCGAAAGCGCGCAGGACGTGCCGATCGCGCTCAGCGTGGTCGACGACAAGGCGCTGGCCGCGACCGGCAATTATTCGCTGGCGCAGATCCAGCAGCTGGTCCCCAGCCTCCAGGTATTCAGCTTCAATCCACGCAACACCAATGTGAACATCCGCGGGCTCGGGTCGAACGTCGCGCTAACCAATGACGGGCTGGAGAACGGCGTCGGCATCTATATCGACAATGTCTATTACGGCCGCGTCGCCCAGTCGCAATTCGACCTCGTCGATCTGCAGCAAGTCGAAGTGTTGCGCGGACCCCAGGGAACGCTGTTCGGCAAGAATACGACCGCGGGCGCGATCAACATCACCACGCGCGCCCCTAGCTTCGATCCCGAACTGTCGGCAGAGGCGTCGTTCGGCGACTATGGCTATCGCCAGCTCCGCGCCTCAGCCTCGGGCGCGCTGATCGGTGATGTGGTCGCGGCGCGGCTGAGCATCGCCGACACGAGGCGCGACGGCTTCCTGACCAACGTCCATGACGGCAGCGATTCGGCCAATTACTATAATTTCAGCTTGCGCGGGCAGCTGCTGGTCAAGCCCAGCGACCGCCTTTCGATCAAGCTGATCGGCGATTATTCGCACCAGAAGCAGCACCATGTGCTGCAGGTCCTGTCAGGCTTCTTCGGCACCTATGACGACGGTACGCCGATCGCCAACAATTTCCTCAATCGCACCAGCCGGGCCGGATACACGCCCCTGCCCTTCACGCCCTTCGCTCGGCTCGGCGATTCCGACAGTCCCTATCAGGCCAACATGAAGAGCTATGGCGCGTCGGGACAGATCGACTGGGATCTCGGCCGGGCCGCCCTGACCTCGATCACGGCCTATCGTTGGTGGGATTGGGATCCGGCCAACGATGGCGACGCCACCGGCCTGCCCGTCGTGACGAAATCGCAGCAGGCCAATCTCCAGCGCCAATTCAGCCAGGAAGTGCGGCTGGCGTCGAAGGGAGACAATCGCGTCGATTACGTCGTCGGCGCCTATTATTTCTGGCAGATCGTCAAGGGCTACGGCGCGGTCGCTTATGGATCAGCGGCGCCCAATTGGTACCTTCCGACCACCAGCGCCGCGGTCGCCAATGCCGCGCTCAACGGCTTCGAGGCGAACTCGACCTCAACGCCGACGACCCACAGCGCCGCCTTGTTTGGCCAGGCGACATGGAACGCGACCAGCCGCCTCAAGCTGACGCTGGGGCTGCGCTACACTCACGAGAAGAAGGAGGGTGCATATAACCAGTTCTGGGTCGCCGGCACCGATCCCGCGACCTTGTCCCCGGCGGCGGCCGGCGCGGTGATCGCGATCCGCAACCAGTTCAATCCGGTCACCTCCTATTCGACCAGCTTCACCGACGACAGTCTCTCGCTGCTCGCCAATCTGTCGTACAAGATCGCGCCCGACGCGCTGATCTACGCCACCTATTCGCGCGGATCGAAGTCCGGCGGCCTCAACCTCACGTCGCTGCCGGCCGGCGTCACCCCCGACGTGCGGCCCGAGCGGGTCAATGCCTATGAAGTCGGGCTGAAGGCGCAGGCACTCGACAAACGGCTGACCGCGAACCTTGCCGCATTCTGGACCGACATATCCGATTACCAGACTGCGATCACCGAGCAGGCGCCGGGCGGCCTTACCTACCGCCAATATATCTCCAACATTTCCAGCGTCCGGTCGCGCGGCGCCGAAGCCGATCTCAGCTTCACCCCGACCCGTCTCGTCAGCATCAATGCTTCGGCGTCCTATACCGACGCCGTCTATGTGGAGTATCCCAACGCGCCGCAGGCGCCCGAGCGGCTCGACCTGGGATCGATCCAGAATCTGAACGGCAAGTCGCTCGCCGGCGTTCCCAAGTTCACCTACACGCTGGGCGCCGATATTGCCCAACCGGTCGGCCGTATCGCCGGCCAGGCGCTTCAGGTCTACGGCCATGCCGATTTCGCGCACCGCTCGTCACTGAATACCTCGTCGACCAATTCGCGCTACGCTCAGGTGCCCGGTTACGGCGTGCTCAACGCGCGCGTCGGCGTGCGGCCGGAAAACGGCCGCTGGGACCTCTCAGTCTGGGCCCGCAATCTAACCAATACCAAATATTTCCAGACACTTGCTCCCGCCAATACCGGCGTGATCACGGCATTGCTCGGTGATCCCCGGACGGTCGGCGCCACGCTCCGCATCAAATTGTGAGGTGAACCATGGCCAGCCTGTTCCCGCCCCGACCGCTGTACTTCACCGCCCCGGCCGATGACGCCGGTCCGCACCGTCCCGCCGCGTGGCGTCTGATCGCCTTGTCGGCGGTCGCGGTGCCGGTCGCAGCGGCCGGGCTGCCGCTCGCCGTCTATCTGCCGCCCATCTATGTCCAGGATCACGGCCTGTCGCTCGGCGCGATCGGCCTGATCTTCCTGGTCGGCCGGCTGTGGGATGCGCTACTCGATCCGTTGGTCGGCACGCTGAGCGATCGCACCCGCACCCGTTTTGGCCGACGCCGCCCGTGGATCGCCGGGGGCGGCCTGCTGTTCGCGCTGGCGGCGGCGTTCCTGTTCTTTCCACAGGGGCAGGTGTCGGTCGCCTATCTCGCCGCGACGCTGTTCTTCTTCTATCTCGGCTGGACCGCGATCCAGATCCCGTTGCTCGCCTGGTCGGGCGAGATTTCGGGCCGTTATCACGAGCGGACGCGGATCGCGACGTTCCAGACCGTGGTGACCGCGTCGGCGCTACTGCTGACCTTGATCCTGCCGACGATCGCCGATCAATGGCGGCCGGGCGACGGCCGGTTGAAGCTCGCGCTGATGGGCGGGCTGGTGCTGGTGACGATTCTGCCCGGGCTCGTGCTCACGCTGACTGCCTTCCCTGAGCAGCCGGTGACCCTCGCGCCCGTGCGACGCCTGCCGATCGGCCAGGCGATCCGCACCGTGCTCGCCGACCCGTTGCTGTTGCGCGTGCTCGGCTCCGATTTCGCGGTGACGCTCGGCCAGAATATCCGCGCCTCGCTGATCGTCTTCTATGTCAGTTTCTTCATGCACCGGCCCGACTGGGCGGCGGGATTATTCCTGTTCCAGTTCGTGTTCGGGGTGCTGGCCGGCCCGATCTGGCTCAAGATCGGCTACCGTCTGGGCAAGCATCGTACTGCCGTGACCGGCGAAATCGTGCAGGTGGCGATCAATCTGGGCCTGCTGTTCGTTACCCCGGATCGCTTCGGCCTGCTGCTCGCGCTGACCTTGGCGCAGGGACTGGCCCAGGGCTCGGGCAATCTGATGCTCCGCGCGATCGTCGCCGACGTCGCCGACAAGCACCGGCTCGACCATGGCGAAGACCGCACCGGGCTGTACTTCTCGGTGTTCAGTCTGGCCGGCAAGGCCGCAACCGCCGTCGCGGTCGGGATCGCCCTGCCACTCGTGTCCTGGCTCGGCTTCGATCCCAAGGCGGCCAACAGCCCGGCCACGCTGCAAGCCCTGGCCATCGTCTTCGCGATCGGCCCCGCCATCGCGCACGCCTTTTCCGCCTGGCTCGTCAGCGGTTTTCCGCTCGATGAGGCGGCGCATGCCGAAGTCCGCCGTGCGCTGGACGCCCAGGGGGCAGCGCTCGCCCCTGCCGAATGACCACTTCAACCCGAAGGAGACGTGCCATGACCAATCTTACCCATGAATTCGTGAATGCGCGGGACGCCGATGCCCTGCTCGACATCGTGCCGGTCGCCGGCCGGATCGGCGCCGAAATCCGCGGCGTGAGGCTGTCCGGCGATCTCGATCAGGTCGCCATCGCCGCGATCCGCGCCGCGCTGGTGCGCCACAAGGTGATCTTCTTCCGCGATCAGGATCATCTCGACGACGCCGCGCAGGAAGCGTTCGCGGAGAAATTCGGCAAGCCGATCGCGCACCCCACCGTGCCGGTCGTCGACGGCAGCAAGTATCTGCTCGAGCTCGATTCGAAGGAAGGCTATGCGGCGTCGAGCTGGCATACCGACGTGACGTTCGTCGATGCCTATCCCGAAGCGTCGATCCTGCGCGCGATTACCATTCCCGAAGCCGGCGGCGACACGCTTTGGGCCAATGGCGTCACCGCCTATCAGGAATTGCCCGAGAGCCTGCGCACGCTGGTCGACGGCCTCTGGGCGCTGCACACCAATCTCTACGATTATGCCGGGACGTTCGGCGAGGCCGACCGCAAGCGGGTCGAGGAGCACCGCAAGGTATTCGCGTCGACCGTCTATGAAACCGAACACCCGGTTGTCCGCGTCCATCCGGAATCGGGCGAGCGCGCGCTGTTGCTCGGCCATTTCGTGAAGCAGTTCGTCGGGCTGAATTCGGCGGATTCGCAGCGGCTGTTCTCGATCCTGCAGGATCACATCACCAAGCCCGAGAATACCGTGCGCTGGCGCTGGAAGCCGAACGACGTGGCGATCTGGGACAATCGCGCGACCCAGCACCGCGCGATCGCCGATTTCGGGCCGCAGCGCCGGACGCTGCGCCGCGCGACGGTCGCCGGTGACGTGCCGGTGGCGATCGACGGCAGCCGCAGCCGGGTGATCAAGCCCGAACTGATCGCCGTCGCCGCCTGATCGACTTGGCTGGGGTAGCGGCCGCTGCCCCATCCTGGCGCCGCGTCCGTGTCACGCCGGACGCGGCGTCGAAACCATCATTGCGGATTCAGAGCCGTCCTATCGCCATCGCCGCGTCGACCGCTGCGCGACTGGCGTCGCTCGGCTCGGTCATCGGCAGCCGGAGGTGCATCGGCCAATCCGGCTTGATCTTACCCAATGCATATTTGACCGGCCCGGGCGAAGCATCGGTGAACATCGCGATGTGCAGCGGATAGAGCCGATCGTGGAGCGCCAGCGCGGTAGCATGATCGCCCGCGGCCCAGGCGGCCTGGAACTCGGCGCACAAGCGCGGCGCGACGTTCGCGGTGACCGAGATGCAGCCGACTCCGCCCATCGCGTTGAACGCCAGCGCTGTCTCGTCATTGCCCGACAGCTGGACGAAATCCGTGCCGCAGCCCAGCCGTTGCTCGGTCACCCGGCCGAGACTGCCAGTCGCATCCTTCACCCCGATGAAGACCTGGGGAAACGCCTTGACGATGCGCGCCATGGTCGCCGGCTGGATGTCGGTCACCGTGCGACCAGGCACGTTGTAAAGCACGATCGGCAGCGGCGTTTCGCGCGCAATTGCCTCGAAATGCCGGAAGATGCCTTCCTGGCTCGGACGGTTGTAATAAGGCGGCACCATCAGCGCGGCGTCGGCGCCCGCGGCCTTGGCGGCATGGACGTTGGCGATCGCCACGCGGGTGTCGTTCGAGCCAGCGCCGGCCAACACGGGCACGCGGCGATTGGTCTGTTCGACACAGACCCGCACCGCATAGAAATGCTCGTCGGCGGTCAGCGTCGCCGCCTCGCCGGTGGTCCCGACGGGCACCAATCCGGCCGATCCCTCGGTAATTTGCCACTCGACGAGTTCGCGATAGGCGTCCTCGGCGAAGGCGCCATCCGCCGCGAACGGCGTGACCAATGCGGGGATCGATCCCGAAAACATGCTTAAACGCTCCCGCGTGACGGCGATCCGCCGCTTTTTCGTTGTTTTATATCCTGACAGATAGGGCGCGAGAGCATATCCTGTCCACATGCTTGCGTTGTTCAAAAGCGGGATTGCCGCCGCCGCCCTTTCCGGGATGGCGGCGACGGGTATGGCGTTCCAGGATCAGCTCGAATGGGCCAAGTCCAAATTGATGGGCGCGCCCAGTGCCGATCCCAGGTCGGTCAGCGCCTTGTCGGCGGCGATCACCGAATGGCGCTCGCTCAGGCAGACCAATAGCGCTCCGTTCGAAAGCTATGCCCGTTTCCTGCTCGCGCATCCGGGGTGGCCCGGCGACGTCGCGATGCGCCGCGCAGCCGAAGCGTCGCTGGCCATGCCGGGCTGGTCGCCGTCGACCGCGGTCGCGTTCTTCCGGCGCTATCCGCCGCAAACGGGCACGTCGTGGGTCCGCTTCGCCGAGGCGCTGACCGCAACCGGTTCGATCGACGACGCGCGGACGGCCGCGCGCAATGCCTGGGCTCAGGGGAGCCTGACGCCGACCGACGAGAGCAAGGTGCTGACGACCTGGCCCGATGCGCTGCTGCCGAAAGACCAGGACGTGCGGATGGACCAGTTGCTGTGGCAGGGGCAGACCACCGCCGCGGCCCGCCAGCTCGCGCTTACCAGCGCAGGGCGACGCCCGCTGTTCGCGGCACGGCTTGCGCTACGCACCAACGCACCGGACGCGGGCAGTGCCGATTCGATCGGCGCCGGCGATCCCGGCTATCTGGCGGACAAGGCGATCTGGCTGACCAATACAGGCGCCGCCGGATCGGCACGCGCGCTGCTGGCCCGGCCGCACAATTTTTCCAGCAAACCGCTCGATGTCGATCGCTGGTTCGACCTGCTGCTGCGCAATGCCCGGGCCGCCGTCGAGGCGGGCGACTATTCGACCGCGTACAATATCGCGAGCCAGGTCGACGACGCCTATCCTACCGGCACCGACATCGCGCTGCGTCCTCTTGCCGAGCGGGATCCCTATACCGATCTGGTCTGGCTTGCCGGGCAAACCGCGCTCAAGCGGTTGGGTCGTCCGTCCGACGCGATCGGCATGTTCGTCCGCTATACCGGCGGCTCGCGGTCGACCGCGCTCAAGTCGAAGGGTTTCTATTGGGCAGGACGCGCAGCCCAGGCCGCCCGGCAGAACGATGGAGCGACTCGCAACCTCACCGCGGCGGCGCGCTACGGTGACCAATTCTACGGCCAGTTGGCGGCCGAGCGCCTCGGCCAGCCGCTATTGGCACCGGCCGAGCCGACGCCCCCGCCGATCCCACCCGCCGAACGCTCGGCTTTCTACAACAACGAAGTGGTCCGCGCGGCGCAATTCCTCGGAACGGTCGGTGCGCATGAGGACCAGAGCCTCTTCCTGCGCCAGATCGCCAACCTCGCGAGCACCGTCGACGATCACGTACTGGCCGACGAACTCGCGCGGACGCTCGGGCGGCCTGATCTGTCGGTGATGGTCGGGCGGAGCGCGCTGTTGAACGGTGTCACCGATTACAGCCGTTCGGGATTTCCGACGGTCAATATCCCGGCATCGTCTGCGTCGAGCTGGACGATGGCGCATGCGATCATGCGTCAGGAAAGCCAGTTCGACCGTTCGCTGATCAGCCGCGCCGGCGCGCGCGGGATGATGCAGTTGATGAACGGCACCGCGCGCGAGCAGGCGGGCAAGCTCGGCCTCGCCTGGGATCAGGGCATGCTCCTCAGCAGCACCGATTATAATATCCAGCTCGGCACCGCCTATTTTCAGCGGCTCTACAATCAATATGGCAGCTATCCGCTGGCGATCGCCGCCTACAATGCCGGTGCCGGCAACGTGAACAAATGGCTGGCGGCGAACGGCGACCCGCGCACCGGCGCGGTCGATTGGGTCGACTGGATCGAGGCGATCCCGTTCGACGAGACCAAGCGCTATGTGCAGCATGTGCTTGAAAATGCGGTGGTCTACGACCTGATCAATCCGCAACGCGCGCTGTCGACCGGCAATGCGCGATTGAGCTGGTATATCGGCAACAAGCGGCCGGGCTGACAACCTGCCCGTCACCCCAGCGAAAGCTGGGGTCTCAGGCCATGGCGCGATACGGCTCGAGATCCCAGCTTTCGCTGGGATGACGGATGGGGCTATCGAGGCTCAGTGAACGATCGCCCCAATTACATCACTCCGGCCGGCTTCGCCGCGTTGCGTGCCGAATATGAGCAACTCTTCGCCGAGGAACGGCCGAAGCTCGTCGAGACGATCGCCTGGGCGGCGGGCAATGGCGACCGCTCGGAAAATGGCGACTATATCTACGGCCGCAAAAGGCTGCGCGAGATCGACCGGCGCCTGGGTTGGCTGTCGAAGCGGATGAAGGCCGCGAAGGTGGTCGATCCGGCGCAACAACCCGACACCAGTCGCGCCTGGTTCGGCTGCACGATCACCATCGCCGACGAGGACGATAATCAGCGCATCCTGACCCTGGTCGGTGACGACGAGACCGACGCCGGCAAGGGCCTGATCGGCTGGAGCGCCCCACTTGCCCGCGCCTTGCGAGGAGCCGCGGTCGGCGACCTGCGCCGAGTGACCTTGCCCGCGGGCGAAAAGGAATATGAAGTGATGGAGGTCAGCTATCCCTCCGCCGATGCGACCAAACAATAACGGCAAAAAGTAACGGAGCGTTTCCGTCGCGTGGCTGGTCGGTGATCGTGATAGGTTCTAGATCGATCACGTAACGAACAGGAGATCATCCGTGCCCATTCTCGCCAGTTGGTCGTCCCAGCTCCAATCGCTGCTGCGTATCGTCACCGCGCTCGGCTTCATGCAGCACGGCGTATCCAAGTTCTTCGGTATCCCGCCCTTCCCCATGCCGCTCAATCCATTGCTCTACGCCGCCGGTACGCTCGAACTGGTCGGCGGCGGACTGTTCCTGCTCGGCCTGTTCACGCGGCCGGTCGCGTTCATTTTGTCGGGCATGATGGCGGTCGCCTATTTTATGGCGCACGCCCCCAAAAGCTTCTTCCCGGTGGTCAACGGTGGCGAGCCGGCAATGCTCTACGCCTTCATCTTCCTTTTCTTCGCCGCGGCGGGCGCTGGATCGTGGAGCCTCGACGCGCTGCGTAGCCGGCCGGCTGCCCAATAGCCTAACCCGTGCGGGCGTGATTGCGCTAGCCGCATCGCGCTCGCTACACCGGCGCCATGACCGACGAGACTCATGGCCGCAACATCGCCCTGCTGATCGACGCCGACAACGCGTCCTCCAGCACGCTCGACCCGGTACTGACGATCCTGGCCGAGCTCGGCACCGTCAACATCCGCCGCGTCTACGGCAATTGGTCCAAGCCCGCGCTCAAGGGCTGGCGTGACCAGACGGTCCGCTACGGGATCGAGCCGCAGCAGCAATTCGATCTGACCAAGGGCAAGAACGCGACCGACATGAAGATGACGATCGACGCGATGGACCTGCTCTATCGCGGCCGCGTCCACGGCTTCGGCATCATGTCGTCGGATTCGGACTTCATGCCGCTGGCGATGCGGATCCGGCAGGATGGCCTGCCCGTCTATGGGTTCGGCACGTCGAAGACGCCCGAATCGTTCCGGCAAGCTTGTACCCGGTACATCGACGTCACCGCGCTCCGCCCGGCCCCTGCCCCGGAGACTGTCAACGGTGGCCACGCTGCCGCCGGCAATGGCAAGGCCGACGTCGACCCGGAACTGCTCAAACTGCTGGTCGATGCCTATGACGCCGTGAAGCGCGACGAGCGCGGGTACGTCAACCTATCCGAGCTCGGCGAGCGCGCGGGCAACCGCTCCAGCTTCGACGCGCGAAACTATGGCTATAAACGTCTCTCTGACCTCATCGAGGCGGTGCCCAATTTCCAGACGGAGCGCCGCGACGGCGGCCGCATCTTCGTCAAGCGCGTGCGCTAGCCCCTTAACGCGAAATCACGATCAGCCCACCGGTCGCCGCGCGCGCATCGCCTGGGCGAGCGTGCCCTCGTCGAGATAATCGAGCTCGCCACCGACGGGCAGGCCATGCGCCAGCTGCGTAAGCCGAACCGGAAACCGCTCGATCCGCTCGGCGATGTAATGCGCTGTGGTCTGTCCTTCGAGCGTGGCGTTCATCGCCAGCACGACTTCGTCGATCCCGCCTGCTTCGACCCGCCCGACCAGGTTGGCGATCGCCAGATCCTCCGGCCGGACGCCGTCGAGCGCCGACAATCGGCCGCCCAGCACGTGGTAGCGCCCCGGGAACAGCCGCGATCGTTCGAGCGCCCAGAGATCGGCGACTTCCTCGACCACGCACAAAGACCGCTGGTCGCGGCGCGGATCGGCGCACACCGCGCACGGATCGCTGGTATCGACATTGCCGCAGGTCGAGCAGGTCGCGAGCTTCTGATCCACAGCCTCAAGCGCGGCGAGCAACGGCCCCAGCGCCGCCTCGCGCTTCTTGAGCAGATGCAGCACCGCGCGCCGCGCCGAGCGGGGCCCGAGTCCGGGGAGCCGAGCCAGCGCTTGGGTCAGCGCTTCGATTTCCTGCGATGCCATGGGGAACAAATAGGGGGTTGCGTGCCCCCCTGCCAAGGGGCGAAAGGCGAACCCCATGCGGATCGTCTTCATGGGAACCCCCGACTTCGCCGTTCCGGTGCTCGATGCGCTGATCGCGGCGGGCCACGACATCGTCGCGGCATACAGCCAGCCGCCCCGTGCCGGCGGGCGCCGTGGCAAGGCGCTGACCCCCTCACCGGTTCAGGCGCGCGCTGAAACGCTGGGGATCGAGGTGCGCACGCCGCTGTCGTTTCGCAAGGAACCGGGCGCGATCGAGGCATTCGCGGCACTGGCGGCCGACGTCGCGGTCGTGGCGGCTTATGGGCTGATCCTGCCGCAAGCCGTGTTGGACGCCCCGCGGCTCGGCTGCCTCAACGTCCACGGCTCGCTGCTGCCGCGCTGGCGTGGCGCGGCGCCGATCCAGCGCGCGATCCTGGCCGGGGATACCGAAACCGGGGTTGGGATCATGCAGATGGAGGCAGGGCTCGATACCGGGCCGGTGCTGCTCGAGGAGCGCACGCCGATCGATGGCAAGACGTCAGGCATCCTCTCGGCCGAACTGGCGGCGATCGGCGCACGGTTGATGGTGCGCGTGCTCGACGACATCGGCACCTTCCCGCCGCGTGCACAGTCCGAGGAAGGCGTCACCTATGCGTCGAAGATCGACAAGGCCGAGGCGTGGATCGACTTCACCCGTTCCGCCATCGACGTCGAACGCCAGATCCGCGCGTTCAACCCAGCGCCGGGCGCCTATTTCGAATATGCCGGCGAGCGCATCAAGGTGCTCAGCGCTGCCGTCATGGAGTTGTCCGGCACCCCCGGTGACGTTCTCGACGGCCAGCTGACCATCGCCTGTGGCGAAGGGGCGATCCGTCCGCTCGCGGTGCAGCGCGCGGGACGCGGCGTCATGACGTCGAACGAGCTTTTGCGGGGCTTTTCCATCGACATAGGCACGCGTCTGTGACGCGCTTCGCGCTGACGGTCGAATATGACGGGCGTCCGTTCATGGGCTGGCAGCGGCAGGACCACGGACCCAGCGTGCAAGCTGCGATCGAGCGTGCCGCAAAGGAGATCGTGCAGGGCGACGTCACCGTGCACGCCGCCGGGCGTACCGATGCCGGCGTCCACGCGCTGGGCATGCGCGCGCACCTTGACGTCACGCGGGCGATCACGCCGTTTCGGCTGATGGAGGCACTCAACGCACGCCTCAGACCCGACCCCGTGGCGATCCTCGACTGCGAGATCGTGCCGGACGATTGGCACGCGCGCTTCTCGTGCCTCGCCCGGCATTACGAATATCGCATCATCTGTCGCCGCGCGCCGCTGACCTGGGAAAAGGGGCTGGCGTGGCGCGTGCCGCAGGAACTCGATGCCGACGCGATGCATGATGCCGCACAGATACTGGTCGGGCGGCATGACTTCACCACCTTCCGATCCGCGCATTGCCAGTCGGACAGCCCGGTCAAGACGCTCGACCGCCTTAATGTCGTCCGCGACGGTGCGCGGATCAGTGTGTTCGCCTCGGCGCGATCGTTCCTCCATCACCAGGTGCGCTCGATGGTCGGGTGTCTGGAATTGGTCGGCCAGGGCAAATGGTCGATAGGCGACCTGAAGGCGGCGCTACAGGCCGCCGATCGCGCGGCCCTGGGGTTCAACGCGCCGCCCGACGGCCTTTACTTCCTGCGCGCGGACTATCCTTAACCTTCCCCGTTCGTGCTGAGCTTGTCGAAGCACGGTAGCTTAGTCGTAGCGTGCCACATGGGTGCCCTTCGACAAGCTCAGGGCGAACGGAATAGGTCAACGGCTGAACCGCGCCGCCAGCTCGACATGGGTCGACCAGCGGAACTGGCCGACCGGCTGTATCCAATCGAGGCGGTAGCCGCCTTCGCAGATCATCTGAGCATCGCGCGCGAAACTGCTGGGATTACACGATACATAGGCAATAACCGGTGTCGTCGCCAGCGCCAGCCCCGCAGCTTGATCGCGCGCCCCTGCGCGGGGCGGGTCGAGCACGACCGCTCCGAAGCGGCCGAGCTCCTCGACGGTGAGCGGACGGCGGTAGAGATCGCGATGGTCGGCAAACACCTGCCGTCCCGCACGCCCAGCGGCTGCTTTCAATGACATTATGGCGTCACGCCCCGCTTCTGCGGCATAGACCCGCGCCGGGGCCAACGAGAGCGCGAAGGTGCCGAGCCCGGCGAACAGGTCAGCGATCGTGCCTGCCTGTCCCACGGCTTCACGTACCGCGGCGATCAGCGCCGCTTCGCCGTCGTGCGTCGCCTGGAGGAAGCTCCCCGGCGGGAACGGCACGGCGACGCCGCCTAAGGTGATGGTGACCGGGTCGGGCTCCCACCGCGTCTCGGGCCCTATGCCGTCGTCGGTCGCGAAGCGCGCGACTCCATGTTGCTGGCAGAAGGCGATGATCGCCTCCGCCGCCTCGAGGCCGTCGAAGCTCGCGCCGATCAGCAATTCCACGCCCTGATCGCATGACGTCATCTGGATGTCGGCCCGGCGGCGTTTCAGTCCCAGCCGCGCCAACAGCTTGCGCAATGGTGCCACCAGGGCGAATAATTCCGGCGCAAGTATATGACATTCCTGGATATCGACGATCGCATGGCTGCCGGCCTCGGCGAACCCCAATCTTATCCGCCCACCCTTGGCTTCGGCGTGGAGCGAGGCCCGGCGCCGCGTGTTGGGCGGCGAAACGATCGGCGCGCGGATATCCGTTTCGAGTTCGTGCGCGGCAAGCGCCCCCGCGATACGGTCCGTGATGAACGCCGCGTAGCTCGCGTCGTCGAGATGCTGGAGCTGGCACCCGCCGCAGGTCGGGAAATGACGGCAAGGCGGTATCTGGTGATGCGGCCCGGGCGTGACAGACCCATCGACGTTGAGCACGTCACCGGGCGCCGTCAGCGCTGCATGGCGTCCATCCGCCGTGACGCCCTCGCCCCGCGCGGCGACGCGGATGATCGTATCGGCGGTCATCGCAGGCACTCCGCGATCGCGCGCGGCAGGCACGGGATCAGATCGTCGGCAGCGAAAGCCGGCCCTGCGAGCTGCGCCGCGCGGCCATGAAGCCATACGGCGGCTTCAGCCGCCGCGAGCGGCGCCACGCCTCCGGCCAGACACGCGCCGAGCAGGCCGGCGAGCACATCGCCGGTGCCGGCGGTCGACAACCACGGCGATCCGCCGGAATAGACTCGCACATCGCCCTGAGGCGTCGCAATGACCGTGTCGGCCCCCTTGTGCACGATCACCGCCCCGGTTTCAGCCGCAGCCGCTAGGGTACGATCGATCTTGCTTTCCTCCCCCTTGCCGAACATCCGGTCGAACTCGCCGCTATGCGGGGTCAGGCAGGTCGGCGCAGCGCGGCCGCGCAACCGGCCGATATCGCGTCCGATCAGGCTCAGCGCATCGCCGTCGAGCACCAGCGATCGCGCCGATGCGATCGCCGCGTCAAGGCTCGCCCCCCCGTCTCCGTCGCGCCCCAGGCCAGGCCCGATCACCACCGCGCCCGTCCGTTCGTCCTCGAGCAGCTTTTCGAACTCCGACACTGGCCGATGAACGATCGCATTCGGTCCCTGGCCGTCATCTGCGCCAAGCCGCACGACATAGCCGGCGCCACCATGAAGCGCCGCGTTCGCTGCGAGCCTGGCGGCACCCCGCATCTGGCCTTCCAGGATCGCGACCAGCCCGCGGGTATATTTCTGAATGTGCTGCCCGGGCCTGCTCAACCGTGGCGTCGCGACTGTCCGCCAAGCCGTGCCGATCGGAATGCCGATATCGTCGAGCAGGAGGTGGCCGCGGCGATCGAGCCCCTTATCGAGCAGATGTGCGGGCTTGAGCGCGCCAAGCGCAAGCGTCACCGTGGCGCTGGCTGCACCCAGGTCGCGGCCGAAATCGGTGTCCATGCCCGAGGGTAGATCGATTGCGAGCGTGAAGTGGGCGGCGGTCACCAACCGCTGCAATTGGCCGGCGACATCGGGCGCCAATGGACGCGTCAGGCCCGTTCCGAACAATCCGTCGACGACGACCGGCCGTGCCGGCGCATCGATGAGCGCCACCACCTCGCCGGTCCATCGCGCGCGCATCTCGGCCGCGACGCCCTGCGTCGCCTCGCCAAGGGCGGCCACCATGACGTCATGCCCGCTCTCGCGCAGCAGGCGCGCGGCCACCCAGGCGTCGCCGCCATTATTGCCCGGACCGGCAAGGACCAGCACCGGCCGCCCCATCGCGAAGCGGGCCGCCTCGCGCGCGACGGCTGTCCCGGCACGTTCCATCAATTCGGATTGCGAAACCCCACCGGCGAACGCCGCTTCTTCTGCCGCGCGCATCGCAGCTGCGGTGACGATCGGTAAGCCTTCAATCGGAATCATTTGGCGCTATTAGCGCCCTTCCCCTTCATCGTCGCGGGCAAACGGAAGCGGTCGCCACCGATCGCCACTTCGATCTGATGATCGGCGACGATGGTGACCTTGGCCGCCTCGGCACCGTCGGCGGCGATGACGCCACGCCCATCCTTGACCACCAACAAGCGGCGGAATCCGCCGTCGGGCTTGTGCACGGTCAGGATCAGGCCCTCGGTCGATTGCACACGATCGAGCGTGCATTGGCGCGAGAAGGCAGCATTGCCCGCCGGCGCGCAGACGATGCGGCCATCGTCCTCGGCATCCGAACTCGCCTGGGCGAGCGCATTGTCGAACTCGCTATTGCCGCTGCCGGCCGACGATCGCGGGTCGGCCGAACAGGCGGCGAGAATCAGGATCGAGCCTATCGCTAGAGCGCTAGATATCCGCGTAGACATGGGTTTCGGCCGCCGCTCCGGGATGGGTCACGGCGCCCTTATAGGCAGGGCCGACATTCTGCGCATAGCGCCACAAAGCGCCCGACCCATAATCGGACACCCGCGCCTTCCACGCCTTGCGACGTTCGGCGAGGACATCCTCCGCGACATCGAGGTCGATCGTCCCGGTTTCGGCATCGATCCGGATCATGTCGCCGTCCGCGATCAACGCGATCGGACCGCAATCGGCGGCTTCGGGGCCGACATGGCCGATGCAGAAGCCGCGCGTCGCACCCGAGAAACGCCCGTCGGTGATCAGCGCGACCTTCTCGCCCATACCCTGGCCGTATAAAGCCGCGGTGGTCGATAGCATCTCGCGCATGCCCGGGCCGCCCTTCGGCCCCTCATAGCGGATGACGATCACCTCGCCTTCGTTGATCTGGCGGGCCTCGACCGCGGCGAAGCATTCCTCTTCGCAATCGAACACGCGCGCCGGTCCGGCGAACTGCAGATGGTGAAGCCCGGCGACCTTCACGATCGCGCCCTCCGGCGCCAGCGTGCCGCGCAGGCCGACGACGCCACCGGTCGGGGTGATCGGTGTCTTGGCGTCGTAGATGACCTTTTGGTCAGGGTTCCACGTCACCTGATCGATATTCTCGCCCAGCGTCTTGCCGGTCACCGTCAGGCAGTCGCCATGCAGAAACCCTTCGGCAAGCAGGGTCTTCATCAGCATATAGACCCCGCCTGCATCATACATGTCGCGGGCGACATATTGGCCACCGGGCTGGAGATCGGCGCAATAAGGCGTGGTCTTGAAGATCTCGGCGACGTCGAACAGGTCGAACTCGATCCCCGCTTCGTGCGCCATCGCCGGCAAATGGAGCGCACCATTGGTTGAGCCGCCGGTTGCCGCGACGATCCGCGCGGCATTCTCGAAGGCCTGACGAGTACAAATGTCGCGCGGGCGGATATTCCTCGCCAGCAACTCCATCACCTGGGCGCCGGCCGACACCGCAATCTGTTCACGCGTGGTGTAAGGAGCCGGGACCATATTACTGTTCGGCAAGGATAATCCTATCGCCTCGCCAACGCATGCCATCGTATTGGCTGTATACTGGCCGCCGCACGCGCCATGCCCCGGACAGGCCACGCGTTCGAGCTCGTGCACTTCGGACAGCGGGCAATTGCCGGCGGCATAGCGGCCGACAACCTCGAACACGTCCTTCACCGTGACGTCACGGTCGTGGAAGCGGCCGGGCAGGATAGACCCGCCATAAACGAAGATCGACGGGATATTGAGGCGGAGCATCGCCATCATCATTCCCGGCAGCGACTTGTCGCACCCGGCAAAGCCGACCAGCGCGTCATAGCAATGGCCGCGCACCGACAGCTCGACCGAATCGGCGATGACCTCGCGGCTGACCAGCGAGGCTTTCATCCCCTGATGCCCCATCGCGATGCCGTCGGTCACGGTGATCGTGTTGAAGCGCCGCGGCATGCCCCCGCCCTGCTCGACGCCGCGCCGCGCGGCATCGGCCTGCGCGTCGAGCGTGGTGTTGCACGGCGCCGAATCGTTGCCGGCCGAAGCGAGCGCGACGAACGGGCGTGCGATCTCCTCCTCGGTCAGGCCCATGGCGTAATAATAGCTGCGGTGAGGGGCGCGCTCCGGACCAACCGAGACGTGACGGCTGGGGAGTTTCGATTTGTCGAATGTGTGGGTCATGGCGCGACGCCTATGTCGCGAGAAGACCCATTTACGCAAGACTATTGCGTATGCCGGTGTGGCGGGGAGCGGCCGAAGCCGCTCCCACGACCGATGACGTCCGGTTTTAACCGGAGACCATGCGCGGGCGCGGCGTGGAGACGGACCTGCGTAGCCGTCACTCAGCAAGTTGGGGGCCAGTTGAGGACTCGGGCGGCTGACGATGGTTAAGCGCGGTCGGGCGGTCCCGCGCTGGCACGCAATTCTGTCACGCGAGTGTCGATTCGAGACACCACCAACCGGGTTGGGCGCTCCTGATCGTCTGCGCGGCAGTGGTGCGCGCGGCCTCGTTGTCGAACAGAGCGAAGCAGGTGGCGCCGGATCCGGACATCCGGGCGAGCGTGACGCCACGCTGGGCGGCGAGCAGGTCGATCACGGCGCCGATCATAGGGGCCAAGGCGCGGGCGGGCGCTTCGAGATCGTTGCGACCTTCAATGGCAGCAACGAGCCATTCCGTCATGCCGGGCTTGTCCCGGCATCCACCGTGCCGCGTATCCTCAATATCAGGGATTTGCGGCTCCGTGGACCCCGGCACAAGGCCGGGGTGACGAGGGAATAGAGGCCCCCGATCGATTCCGTCCCAGCCGCGGAAGACGGCAGCCGTTGAGACGGCAATGCGTGGATTCACAAGCAGTACTGGAAGATCGCTCAGCCCTTCAACGACCTGCAAGCGCTCACCGCGCCCCTTTCCTACAGCGCTTTTTCCCAGCAGGCATGCAGGAACGTCCGAGCCAAGCCCCAATGCGATATCCGCGAGGGCCGAAGGATCAACCCCCTTCAACCGCGCCAGCGCGCGCAGCGTCGCGGCAGCATCGGCCGACCCACCCCCGATCCCCGACGCCACCGGCAAATGCTTGTCGAGCGTGATTGCGAGCGGGGGCAGCGCCCCAAGCGCTGCGGCGAAATCATCGCGCGCGGCCAGGACGAGATTATTGCCCTCACCACTCAGCGCCCCCGCGAACGGCCCAGTCAGCGCGAACGAGTCACTGTCGCTCTCCTCGACCGACACGGTGTCGCCATCGCGCAGGAACGCGAACAACGTCTCGATCTCGTGATAGCCATCCGCTCGCCGAGCGCGAACGTGGAGTGCCAAGTTGATCTTGGCCGGCGCCGCTTCGACGATGGTCACGAGCGCGTCGCGGCCGGGCCGTTGAGGATCTTGGCGTCGAGCCGTGTGGTCGCGTCGGGCTTTGCCACCACTCGCGCCGCTTTCCAGGCGTAACGCGCCTCGTACCGGCGCCCGACCGCCCAATAGACGTCGCCGAGATGCTCGGCGATCTCGGCGTCGGCGGGCGAAGCGGCACCGGCTGATTCGAGCAGGGGCAGCGCGCGGTCGGGCTCGCCGCGCCGGAAATAGGCCCAGCCGAGCGAATCGGCGATGGCGGGCTGGTTTGGCGCGAGAGCATTGGCCTTTTCGAGCATCGCCACCGCACGTGTCGCGTCGCCGCCATGTTCGATCAGCGAATAGCCGTAATAATTGAGCGCGACCGCCTGGTCGGGACCAAGCGCCACCGCGCGTTCGAGCGCGGCTCGGGCCAGTTCCCAACGACCGGCTTTGTCATAGGCCGATCCGATCTGCAGCCAGACCGCCCAGCCGGCATCGTCACCCAACCGGTCGCGCGCCTTCTCATACGCAACCGCCGCTTCCAACGGGCGGTTCGCGATCAGCAGCATGTTGCCGTAATGTTCGGCGCTATCGGCATCACCGTCGGGCGCGTCGGCAAGCGCCTTGGCGGTGGCGATTGCCCCCGGCATATCGCCCTTGGCGCGCAGCACCTCGACACGGATCGACTGGGCGAGCGCGTGATAGGCCGTATTCGGCGCGATCTCGCCCAGCACGGTCAGCGCACGGTCATGCGCGCCCTGCCGCTCGAGCGCCGCGGCGAGCAACAGGCGCGCGCGGCCGTCGTCGGGATCGAGGATCAGCGCCGAGCGCGCCAGCGTGATCGCGATCGGGGTCGTGCCGGGATCGGTCAGGTCCGCGGCAACGCGCGTGTATAGCCGCGCAATGCCGACCATCGGTGTCGCCTTGACGGCGCGAAGGTGGCTCCGCACCGTGGCCACTTCGGGATCAGAGCCGCCAAGCAAGTCACGCGCAAGAGCATCATTGCCCTGCCCCATCAGCAATTCCGCCGCCGAATAGCGCAAATCGAGGCCACCGCTGCTGCCGCGCAATTCTGCTGACAGCGCCTTCGCGGCGCCCGGAATATCGTCGCGCGCGATCAGGATCAGCGCGCGTTGTTCGAGCATGATATGACCGATCGCGCCGGTGCGTCCGGTTGCCGCCAGACTCGCCGTGGGATCCCCGCCGCGGCCGAATTCCTGCCAGGCGCGGACCGCGGGCGCGAAGAAGTCGAACGGCGTCTTGTCGAGCGATGCCAATGCCTTGTCGACGGCAACAGGACTGCCGCTCTTCACCGCATCGGCGAGCAGCAGCAGCTTGGCATCGTTCGGCGCGTCGGTCCCCAAGGCCGCCACGGCGCGCCGCGCGAGGACCAGATCGCCCGCCGCCATCGCCTGACGAAAAGCGCGGTTGGCGACGGTCGGATCGCCGGGAGCATTGGTCAGCGCGATGCCATATTGCTGGGCGGCGACGCCGACATTGCCGTTCGCCGCCGCGACCCGGGCGCGGCCGAACGCGCCATAATCGTCGGCCTGCGCGCTCGCCGGGACGAACGCGGCCATCAGCGCGGCGCATGCGACAACAGCGGGCTTACATATTGGGATAGTTCGGTCCTCCGCCACCCTCCGGCACCACCCAGACGATATTCTGGGTCGGGTCCTTGATGTCGCACGTCTTGCAGTGGACGCAATTCTGCGCGTTGATCACGAAGCGCGGATTGCCCTCTTCCTGCCCGACGATCTCATAAACGCCCGCCGGGCAATAACGCTGCGCCGGCTCGTCATACATCGGCAGATCATAGTCGATCGGGATGTCGGGGTCCTTGAGCGTCAGATGGACCGGCTGATCCTCTTCGTGGTTGGTGTTCGACAGGAACACCGAAGACAGGCGGTCGAAGGTCAGCACCCCGTCGGGCTTGGGATAGTCGATCGGCTTGACCATATCCTTGCGCCACAGCGTCGTGTGATCGGCATGGTGCTTCATCGTATAGGGCATTTTGATGCCCCAGCTTTCGAGCCACATGTTGATGCCCGAAAGGATCGTGCCGAGGAATTCGCCATATTTCTCGACAAGCGGCAGGACGTTGCGGACGACCGACAACTCCTTCTTCACCCAGCTCTTGTCGTACGCGTCTGGGTAGGCAGTAAGTTCGTCGCCTTCGCGGCCGCCCTGGACCGCATCGAACGCCGCTTCGGCCGCCATCATGCCGGACTTCATCGCGGTATGCGTGCCCTTGATCCGCGGCACGTTGAGGAAACCGGCGCTGTCGCCGATCAGTGCCGCCCCCGGCATCACCAGCTTGGGCACCGATTGATAGCCGCCGTCGCTGATCGCGCGCGCGCCATACGACACACGCTTGGCGCCCTTCAGGATCTCGGCGACGGCGGGATGCGTCTTCCAGCGCTGCAGTTCCTGGAACGGCGAGAGATACGGGTTCGAATAATTGAGCCAGGTGACGAACCCGAGCGCGACCTGCCCATTGGCCTGGTGATAGAGGAAGCCGCCACCGTCCGATCCGCTCTCGCTGAGCGGCCAGCCTTGCGAGTGGATCACGCGGCCGGGAACGTGGTTTGCGGGGTCGATATCCCACAATTCCTTGATGCCAAGGCCATAGACTTGCGGCTCGCAATCGGCGCGCAAGTCGAAGCGGTCGACCAATTGGCGCGTCAGATGCCCGCGCGCGCCTTCCGAAAAGAAAGTGTATTTGGCGTGGAGTTCGAGCCCCGGCTGGTAATCGGGCTTGTGCGTGCCGTCGCGCGCGACCCCCATGTCGCCGGTCGCCACCCCCTTCACCTTGCCGTCGTCGCTATAGAGAATTTCCGCCGCGGCGAAGCCGGGGAAGATCTCGACCCCGAGCTCCTCCGCCTGTCCTGCCAACCAGCGGCAAAGGTTGCCCAGGCTACCGGTATAGGTGCCCTTGTTGTGCATGAAGCCGGGCGAGATGAACTCGGGCAGCTTGAAGCGACGCTTCTTGGTCAGCACCCAATGCTGGTTGTCGGTGACCGGGGTCTCGGCCATCGGGCAGCCTTTGTCGCGCCAACCGGGGATCAGTTCGTCGAGGCTGCGCGGGTCGACCACCGCCCCCGACAGGATGTGCGCGCCGACCTCTGAGCCCTTTTCGAGCACGCAGACCGAAATCTCCGCGCCCTTTTCGGCCGCGAGTTGCTTCAGGCGGATCGCCGCCGACAGGCCCGCCGGCCCGGCGCCGACGATCACCACGTCGTACGGCATCGACTCGCGTTCGCTCATCCCTTTTCCTCCCGTTGGGACCCTCAGAAGACCAGTCATCGTATGACGACAACGGTCTGTCGGCGAATGCGGTGCCAACGAATTGACCCCGCGGTCAAGCTGGGACTCTATGCGACCGGCTATGGGGGCTGACCAGAATCACGATTGGCGGGCGAGTATCGCCAGTGCGCTCGAATGGTGGCGCGACGCGGGAGTCGATTGCGAAATCGACGATTCGCCGCGTGACTGGCTTGCGCGCGCCGGCGCCCCGTCCGTCGTCGAGCGGTTGCCCGGGCAAGTGGCCGAAGCTGTCGTCGCGCCGCCTACCCTGCCGGCGACGCTGGAAGAGTTCACCGTGTGGCGACTTGGCGCCGCCGCTCCCGAAGCGGGTTGGCCGGGCCAGCCGCTCGGCACGCAAGGCGACGTCGCCAGCGGATTGATGATCGTCGTCGACATGCCCGATCGTGAGGACGATGCCGCCGGCCAATTACTGTCGGGCAATGCGGGCGCGCTGTTCGATCGCATGCTCGCGGCGATCGGCCGGGACCGCGAGTCGATCTATCTCGCCGCCTTGACGGTAAAGCGTCCGCCGGCCGGCCGCGTGACCGAGGAAACGGGCCAGAAACTCGAGGCGCTGATCCGCCATCACCTGTCGCTGGCGCGGCCCAAACGGGTGCTCGCACTAGGTAATGCGGCGAGCCGTGCAATCACGGGGTTGGACGTCGCCAATGCCCGTGCAAGTTTACGCAAGGTTAACCATGACGGCGGGACAAGCGAGGTTGTCGCCAGTTTTCATCCTCGCTTCCTGTTGGAGAAGCCTGTCGCCAAAGCCGATGCCTGGAAGGACCTCAGAGTGTTGATGGGGGGATTTGAGTGAAAGTCGCGCGTTTTCTCGTCGCTTCGGCGCTGGTATTTGCCCCTGTGCTACCTGCTGCCGCCGCCGGCAACCCGCCCGCATCCGCCGTGATGGCGCGCGGCATTCCGGCCCAGCTCGATGCGGATCAGCGCACCGGTTATGCCGCAGTGTTCAAGGCGATCCACGAAAAGCGCTGGGACGATGCGCAGTTGCAGCTGACCGCGATGAAACCGGGGCCGCTCCATTCGATCGCGCTCGCCGAACTCTATACCGCCAAAGGCTCGCCAAAGGTCGAGAACGACCCGCTGCTAGCGGTGGTCACCGCCGCGCCGGAATTGCCCGAGGGGCCGACCATCGCCCGCATCCTCGCCTCGCGCGGCGTGACCGCGCCGGCGCTCCCCTACCAGCAACGGCTGGTGTGGAATAACGGCGCCTCGACCCGTGGCCGTGCCAAGCCGACCAAATACGACCTCGCCGCTGCCGAGCTCGCCCTCAAGATGCAGCCGATGATCAAGAATGACGACGGTCCCGGCGCGCAGGCGTTGCTCGAATCGACCACCAACCTCACCCCCGAAGCGCAGATCGAATGGCAGCAGCGCGTTGCCTGGATCTATTATCTGCAAGGCAATGACGCCAGCGCACGTCTGATGGCTGCCAAGGCACGCGTCGGTACGGGCGACTGGGCAGTCCAGGGCGAATGGGTCGGCGGGCTCGCGGCCTGGCGTCAGGGCGATTGCACCGAGGCGGCGCGCGCTTTCGTCAACGTCGCGGCTCGGGCCAGCGATGTCGAGCTCCGCGCCGCCGGTCTCTATTGGGCAGCGCGCGCCGACATGAAATGCGGTCGGCCGCAATTGGTCGAAGCGCGGCTTAAAAACGCCGCCCAGCTCGACGAGACCTTTTACGGCATGCTCGCTCGCCAGCAGCTGGGCATCAAGGAAAAGCCACCGGTTCCGGACGAACTGATGCTCGCCGACTGGGACAAATTGCAAAACCGCCCGAATGTCCGCGTCGCCGCCGCTTTGGTCGAGATCGGCGAGACCGGTTTGGCCGACGACGTGCTCAAGCAGCAGGCGAAGATCGGCCCCAAGAACGAATATGCGTCGCTGGTGCGCCTGACCGAGACGCTCAATCTGCCCGAGACGGTGATGTGGCTGGGTAATAACTGCCCCGAGGGGACGAAGGCGCCGACGATCGCGCGCTTCCCAGCCCCGAAATGGGCGCCGGCCGGCGGCTGGACCGTCGACAAGGCGTTGGTCTACGCCCACGCACTCCAGGAATCGCGCTTCCGCAAGGACGTGATCAGCCCGGCGGGTGCTTATGGCCTGATGCAGATCATGCCTGCCGCGGCGGTCGATTATGCGCGTGAACGTGGCATCACTGTCGATCGCGGCGCGCTGTCGCTGCCGTCGGTCAACATGGCGGTCGGCCAGCGGACGCTCGAGCGCCTGAGTACCCAGGGTTTCACTGGCGGCTATCTGCCCAAGGTGATCGCCGCTTATAACGCAGGCCCCGTTCCGGTCATGGAATGGAACGGCATCGTCAAGGATGGGGGCGATCCGCTTCTGTACATCGAGTCGATCCCCTATTGGGAAACGCGCGGTTACGTCACCACGGTGCTGCGCAATTACTGGATGTACGAGGGCAAGGACGGCCGGGTGAAATCGCCGAGCCGTGAAGCGCTAGCGCAGGGCATGTGGCCCAAATTCCCGGGGCTGTCCGGGCCGAGCGCAGTCCGCCTGACTCCTTCCAAATAAGTGCCGATCGACGACAGCCGCAATTTCGTGCCCGTTCGGATCGCGGTCCTGACCGTCTCCGACACGCGCGGCTTGGCTGAAGACAAATCGGGCGACGCGCTGGTCGAGCGGCTGACGAGTGCCGGCCACATCCTCGCCGCCCGTACGATCGAACGCGACGATCTCGACACGATCATCGAGCAACTCGCCGCGTGGATCCAGGATCCCGGGATAGACGTCATCCTCACCACTGGCGGCACCGGCGTGACCGGGCGCGACGTCACGCCCGAGGCGGTGGAAGCCGTCGCCGAAAAGATGATTCCCGGTTTCGGCGAGCTCTTCCGCTGGCTGAGCTATCAGACGATCGGCACCTCGACGATCCAGTCGCGGGCCTGCGCCTGCGTCGCCGGCGGCACCTATATCTTCGCGCTGCCCGGATCGACGGGGGCAGTGAAGGACGGCTGGGATATGATCCTCAGGGACCAACTCGACGGCCGTTTTCGCCCCTGCAATTTCGTCGAACTCATGCCGCGGCTGACCGAGCGATAGGCTATTTCGCCCCGGCCGCTGCCGCCGCCTTGCGACGCTCGGCGACGAACTTGACCAAGTCGGCATCCGTCGAGCCGTACCAGGCGACATAATCCTTGAAATTGTCGTAGGTCATTTTGCCGATGGTAGAGATGTAGGCGTATTCGGACAGATCGCCGTCCGAATCGATCGCGACCTTCAGGAAACGGTTATTCGCGTTCCATTCATTCGCCATGTCGGTGGAGAAGAACGGTTCCTTCTTGAACCAGCTGTAGAAATCGAACGAGTCGCAGCCGACCTTGTTTTCGCAGCCGTAGAACAGGATCTGAAAATCGTTTCCGCCGATCGCGCTCTCGATATAGGAGTCGCCGTCCTTGCCGACCTTGATCTCCGCTTTGTAACCCGCCTCGCGCATCAGCGCGGCAACGCCATCGACGCTGCTCACGTCGACAATCCGATCTGCCGCGAAGGCCGGCGCGGAAACGGCCATGGCCGCCGCGACAGCCAAAACCTTGCCCCACATATCAATCCCTCAGTTGTGTGCGGCGACCCTAAGGCCTGGCCGATCGGCCGCAAGGCCGTTCAGTGCGAATCCGCCTGCATCGCGGCCAATTCATTTCCATTCGGATCGCGGAAGTGGAACCGGCGCCCGCCCGGAAAGGCGAAGATCGGCTGGGTGATCGTCCCGCCGGCGTCCTTCACCGCCGCCTCGGTCGCTTCGAGATCATCGACCTGAATCACTGCCAGCGGTGCCGCCGTCCAGTCGGCGCGATCGCCTTGCAGCCCCAGATCGGTCTCACCGCTCATCGTCGCCGCATAGGTCGGGCCGAAATCGGTGAAATCCCAGCCGAACGCGGTGGCGAAGAACGCCTTGGTGCTCGCGACGTCCTGGACCGGCAATTCGACATAGTTGAGTTTTGCCATCTCATCTCTCCATTGTTCTTGATATGTTCTACATCGCGGCGTAGGATCGGGCAATGGCAAAAGCTCGTCCGATCCGCGGCGCGACGGTCAATCGCGAGAGCACCCGATTCAGCCTGCCCGAGCGGCTCGCCGACGGTGACTGGCTGGACGCGCTGGAGGATGTCGACGGTGCCCTGCCCCCATTGCGCACCAGCGTCACGGTCGAGACCCCGCGTACGATCATCACGCGCAACCAGTCGCCCGATATCGGCTTCGACCGCTCGATCAATCCGTATCGCGGCTGCGAGCATGGCTGCATCTATTGCTTCGCACGACCGACCCACGCCTATCTGGACCTGTCGCCGGGGCTCGACTTCGAGTCCAAACTGTTCGCCAAGCCGACCGCGCCCGAGCTGCTCCGCGCGGAGTTGATGAAGCCCGGTTATAGCTGCCGCCCGATCGCGTTCGGCACCAATACCGATCCCTATCAGCCGATCGAGGCGCAGTGGAAGATCACCCGCAGCTGTATCGAGGTGCTGGCGGAGACCGACCATCCGCTGACCATCACCACCAAGTCGGACCGCGTGGTGCGCGACATCGACCTGCTCGCGGCGATGGCGGCGAAAGGCCTGGCAGCGGTTGCACTGTCGGTGACGTCGCTCGACGCGAAGGTCGCGCGGACGGTCGAACCGCGCGCACCGCATCCCGAACGCCGGCTGACCGCCGTGCGTCTGCTAGCCGATGCCGGTATCCCCACCATCGTATCGATCGCCCCTGTCATCCCCGCGATCACCGATCACGAGATCGAGCATATCGTCGAGCGCGCGGCGGAAAGCGGGGCGCGGACGATCAATTACCTGCCGGTTCGTCTGCCGTTTGAGGTCGCGCCGTTGTTCCGCGCCTGGCTCGACGCGCATTTCCCGGACCGGGCGGGCAAGGTGATGGCGATCATCAACTCGCTACGAGACGGGCGCGACAACGATCCCAATTTCTTCACCCGGATGCGCGGATCTGGGCCCTGGGCCGACCTGCTCCGCACGCGCTTCCAGATCGCGATGAAGAAGCATGGGTTGAACCGCGAGCGGTTGAGCGTCCGCACCGATCTGTTCCATCCGCCGCGGGGGCCGCAGGGGGAGTTGTTTTAGGGCCACGATGCTCGGTAATTGGCACGCCCAGGGTCGACACCCTCACTCTGGCAAACTGTTGCACCCATCGGACCGGCCAGACCGATGGACACAGTCCGCCACACCTCGCTCACGATTTGACGAGATGGGTGATCTTGCGCGTCACGAACCAGCTCACCGGCAGGGCCAGGACGAACCCGGCAAATGCCGCGATTAGAATTTGACGTCCGGTCCCATGACCCGTGCTCAGCGCGGCGGTGACGAATATGCCCATGATCGTCGTGCCGATCATGAAATGGAGGCCAAACATCAGCAGTTTCTGCATCACCAATCTCCCGTGGAGAGATTGGTCCTGATGGAAGGGCCGGTCCGTTACCTTGATCGGGCGCAAAAGAAGGCGCGATTTCTACCGCCGTCTGCTCTTCATCAGCGGCTGAATCTTGGTCCCGAAATCCTCGACGCCCTGGACGAAATCGTCGAAGGTCAGCAGGACGCCGCCGGTATTCGGCACCTCCGCCATCTCATCGAGCATCCGCGCGATGCTGGCATGGCTGCCGACCAGGGTGCCCATATTGATGTTGACCGCGCCTTCGGGCGCCGCGAGCTGGCGGACGTTGGTTGTCGCATTGTGCTTGTCGGCGGCACCTTGATCCATCAGCCAGGAGATCGCTGCGACATCGACGCCGTCATTGTACGATTTCCACTTCGCCATCGCTTCCTCATCGGTATCGGCGGCGATGATCATCACCAGCACGAACACCGACACATCGCGGCCGGTCTTGGCGGTGGCGGCCGCCAGCCGGTCGTTGTTGGACGCGAAAGCGGTCGGCGTATTGACGCCCTTGCCGAGGCAAAAGGCATAGTCCGCCCATTTCGCCGAGAAGGCGAGCCCCTCGTCCGAGGAGCCGGCGCAGATGATCTTCATGTCGCCCTCGGGCTTGGGCCGGACGAGGCAATCGTCCATCTGATAATAATCGCCCTTGAAGTCGCTCCGGCCGGTTGCCCACAATTCGCGCAGGATGTGAGCATATTCATCGAGCATCTTGTATCGATTGCGGAAATGCTCGTCGCCGGGCCACAAACCCATCTGGCTGTATTCGGGCCTCTGCCACCCGGTGATCAGGTTGAGTCCGAACCGTCCATGGCTGATCGAATCGATCGTGTTGCACATGCGCGCGGCAAAAGCGGGCGGAATGACGAGCGTCGGGCAAGTCGCGTAGATCTTGATCTTCTCGGTGACCGCGGCGAGGCCGGCCATCAGCGTGAAGCTCTCCAGCCCATATTCCCAGAACTCGGTCTTGCCGCCGAACCCGCGCAGCTTGATCATCGACAGCAGGAAGTCGAGCCCGTGCTTTTCGGCCGATTGCGCGATCGTCTTGTTGAGATCGAACGACGGCATGTATTGCGGCGCGTTCTCGCTGATCAGCCAGCCATTGTTGTTGATGGGCACGAAAACGCCGACCTGCATCGCATTCACTCCTCTTGAGCATCGCGCGGAAAAGTGGGAACCGGTTTTCCGCAATAAGCGATGCGATCACAAAAGCTTACGTTATTGGGGCATCACGCCCGTCATCCAGTCGACCACGAAACCGTTGAAATTGTCCGCGTCGGTAACGTTGACCGCGTGGCCGCCATAAGCGGGCCGCCCGATGCCCGACTTGGCGATTCCCATCGCCAGCGCCTCGCCCGCGCGTGGCGGCACCAGCATGTCGTCCTGGCTGGCGATCACCAGCGTTCGCGTCGCGATCTCACCCAGCCGATCGGCGATATCGAACGACCCGAGCGCGAGGATGCGCTTTTCCATCGTCTCCGTACCGGGAAAGTTTTCCATCTGGTGCGGCAGTTCGGCGTCGATGTCTTCGTCGTGGCTCGACACCCAGTCCGGCGGGTAGAGGAAGACCGGCTGCGCGCGCAGATATGCTCTGGGTCCGGCCAACCGCAGCAATGCGAGCCGGATTTCGAAGCAGCGCAGGAAATGCGGATCCGGGCTGGCCCAGCCATTGACCACGACCAGGCGATCGAGCCGATCCGGTGCCTTCAGCGCGAGCGCGAGTCCCGCGACTCCACCCGCGGCGTGGCCGATCAGGTGCGTGCGATCGAGACCCAGCGCATCCATCAAGCGCAGGATATCGTCGGCGAAATCGTCGACCGACACTCGTGCCGGCAAGGCGCGATCGCTCCGCCCTGTGCCGCGATGGTCATAGGCGATGACCCGGAAATGCTCGGCGAGCGCGGGGATATTGGGCGCCCAATAGCTCGCCGACCCGCCAAGGCCCGAGGACAGGATCACCGGAGGGGCATCGGCCGTGCCATGTTCCTCGTAATACAGGCCGCTAGCCTCAGGCATTCACGCCCCTTCCGTCACCCCAGCGAAAGCTGGGGTCTTGTTGAGGCGGGGGCGTCGCGTCGCCGCTTGAGATCCCAGCTTTCGCTGGGATGACGGTTTGCGCCGGGATGACGGTTTGGAGCCGCGCATCAGCCGATATATGCCACGCTGGCGATCTCGACCAGGCAATCGGGCTTCACCAGCTCCGCCTTGATGCAATAGCGCGCCGGCTTGTTGCCCGGAAAATACTCGGCATAGACCTGATTGAACGCAGCATAGTCGCCTAGGTCCTTGAGGAAGATGTGGTTCATCGCGACGTCGGCCATCGTCGCGCCGGCCGCTTCGAGCGTGATCTTGATGACGTCGAGCACGTGACGCGTCTGCGCCGCGGCGTCGCCCACATGGAGAACCGCTCCACCCTCGCCCAACGCCAGCACGCCTGAGACATAGACCGTGCTCCCCGCCTTCGCCCCCGCCGAATAGGGCGCGATTGGGGTCGGGAATTGCGGCGGATTGATGGGCTCGAACGCCATGACGTCAGTCCTTGCTATCTGATTGAGGAATCTGGCCAAAACTGCCGCAGAAATCGGCGACGGTGGAAACCCATCCGAAGAATTTCTCGACGTTGTAGAGGGTTGCTTCCTGCATCGTCGGCGGCCCCAGATGATGCGTCGCGTCCTCCAGCATCACGCCGAAATATTCGAGGTGGAAACCGTCGCGCAGCGTGCTTTCGACGCAGACATTGGTCGCGATCCCGACGAACACGATGTTGCGGATGCCACGCGCGCGCAGCGTCGAATCGAGCTGCGAATTGAAGAAGGCCGAATAGCGCGTCTTGTGGAGCGAGATGTCGCCCGGCTGGGGCTTGAGGGCATCGACCAACTCGTAATCCCAGCCGCCACGCGCGAGGAGTTGCCCAGCCAGTTCGGGTCGCGCACGCATCGTCTTGAGCGCGTTTGATTTATGCCAATTGGGCGACCCCGGTCCGCCGGCCTCCTTGTAATCTGCATCCCACCCATTCTGCAGGAACACCACCTGGACACCCGCTTTACGCGCGGTGTCGAGCACGGTGGCGATCTTGCCGATGACGCCGGCTGCACCCGAAATGTCGAACCCGGCGAGATCGACATAGCCGCCCTCGCTCGCATAAGCATTCTGCATGTCGATCACGACGACCGCGGTCTCGTGTGGTGCGAGCCGCAGCGCCTCGGGTCGGGCCGCCAGCGTCACGCCATTCTCACCAGCGGAGCCGGTCGTCACCATGTCCATTCAGCGCAGCCTGCCGTGCAGCGGGAGCAAAGGCAAGCCGACTAGCAAAGTACCGGTTCGCGACGCGCCGTACGACCTGCGCGGCGGCGATTTCGGGCCGGCTGGACCGTACAATGCGGCGACGCGGAACAATATCGTCACGCCGAGGCGCGACAAAAGAGTTAGCCGCTAGCTCCCGCCGGATTATTGATGTCTGTTGGATAGGTGCCGTGCCCTTCACGTACCAGTCCCGCATCGAAAACCAGCACTTCGGAGACGCTGACGCCTTTCTGGTTGATGTATTGGATCACCAGCGTGTTAACGCCAGCGAACACTGCCTCGATGGTAAAGTGCAAATCGGGAATGCGACGGAGCCCCTCCTCCCAATAGGCGCGAAGGGCGGCTTTGCCATGCATTATACCGCCAGTCTCGGGCAATAGGCTGGCGGCTATGGGCGAGGTGAAGGTGACGTCATCATGGAAATGCAGCAGAACAGCGTCGAGATCGTGCGCATTCCAGGCAGCGCGCCAATGAGCGGCGAAAGTGGCTGGGTCGAAATTCGTCATTCCGCGCAACGCACTACGCCGCCGTCGCCAGCTTATAATCCTTATATTGCTCGCGCAGCACGGTCTTGAGCAACTTCCCCGTCGCGGTGTGCGGCAGGTCGTCGACGAACAGGATCTCGTCCGGCAGCCACCATTTGGCGACATGCTGGGTCAAATGCTGGGTTATCTCCTGCGGGGTCACCGCGCTCCCTGGCTTGCGGACGACGAGCAGCAACGGACGCTCGTCCCATTTGGGATGATACACGCCGATCGCCGCCGCTTCGCCGACGCCGGGACAACCGACCGCCGCATTTTCCAGATCGACCGAGCTGATCCATTCGCCGCCTGACTTGATCACGTCTTTCGACCGGTCGGTGATCTGCATCGTGCCGTCCGGATGAAGCACCGCGACGTCGCCGGTGTCGAACCAACCCCCGGCGTCGACCGCGTCCTGCTCGGCCTTGAAATAGCGCTTCACTACCCAGGGACCGCGAATTTGCAGCCGGCCCGACGTCTCGCCGTCGCGCGGGAGTTCGGTGCCCTCGTCGTCGACGATCCGCAATTCGACCCCGAACGGGATCGAACCCTGTTTGCACACGATGTCGAGTTGCGCGTCGCGAGTCAGGTCACCCCAACCCGGCCCCGGCGCCAGCGCGGTCGCCACCGGCGACGTCTCGGTCATGCCCCAGAGGTGGAGCGGCTTGATCCCCATGTCCATGAATCGCGCCAGCATCGCGCGCGGCGCGGCCGATCCGCCAACCGTGATCTGGCGCAGGAAGCGCGGTTCCTCACCGGTGGCGTCCATATGCTGGAACATCGCCAACCACACGGTCGGCACGCCGCTGCCGATCGTCACCTTCTCGCTATTCATCAGTTCGCACAGCACGGCGGCATCGTTGGTCTGCGAATAGACGAACTTCGCGCCGGCCAACGCGCCGGCAAACGGCAGGCCCCAGGCCGCGGCGTGAAACATCGGCACGATCGGCAGGATCACGTCCGACGCGGACAGGCCCATCACCCAGGGCTCGGCCGCATGCATCGCGTGGAGCACGGTCGAGCGATGCTCGTACAACACGCCCTTGGGATTGCCCGTGGTGCCGCTGGTATAGCAGATCATGCACGGCTCCCGCTCCGGTCCCTCGTACCAGGCATAATCGCCATCCTCGGCATCGAGCAGTGCCTGGAAACCGTCGGGCCCTAGATCATCGAACACGACGTAGCGCTCGATCGAGGTCCATTCCGGCTTCAAGCGATCGACCAGCGGCTGGAACTGCTTGTCGTAGAACAGCACGCGATCTTCGGCATGGTTGGCGATGTAGATCAATTGCTCGTCGAACAGGCGCGGGTTGATCGTGTGGATCACCCCGCCCATCCCCATCGCGCCATACCAAGACGTCAGATGATGTTCGTGGTTCATCGCCAATGTGGCGACGCGGTCGCCGGGGTTGATACCCCATTTCACCAGTCGCTGCGCGAGCTTGCGCGCGTTGCGGTGGATGCCGGCCCAGTCGTTGCGGGTCTCGCGCCCATCGGCCCAGCGCGTCACGACCTCCCGGGTCGGATGCTCGCGAGCGACATGATCGAGCAGCCGCATCACGCGCAGCTCGAAATCCTGCATCGCACCCATCTGCATTCCACTCTCCATACTCGATGTTTGAAGAGTGTTATTCCGCCCGAAGCGGTCGAAGTCTAGGGGCCGCGTCCGCGGCCTCTAGCCAACCAATGCAAGCCGTTGTGGCGGCGCGATTGCGACCTCCGCCGATCGCACCCCAGGGAGCGTCGCGATGCGGTCGGCAAGTTCGGGATCGAGCAGGAAATCGCGCCCGATCAGGATGGTTGCCGTCCCGCCCGCCGGCAACGGAACGACGAGTCGGGCTTCGCCGCGCGCGCCGCGTGCCTCGGACAATAATGCACCGATCGCCGGGATCGCGATCGCATCTTCGATCTCGATATCGAGATTCATCCGCGTCGCGCTGGCCAGTTCGTCGAACGGCTGGATGCGCTTGACCGTCACCCGCGGCTGTTCCTCACCCGCGCGGCGGTCGAGCTCGACCGTGATCAGGCCGCAACCACCGTTACGCGCCGCTTCCTCCAAGTCGGTCGCGACCGAATCGTCGAAACAGGTCGCGACGAACTGGCCCGATGGGTCGGACAGGGTCGCCATCAGATAGCGGCGCCCCTTGGCCGAGGTGCGCCAACGCGTATCCTCGACCATCGCCGCCATCACCGCGCCGGCGCGTCCGCTCTCCGGAATCTGCAAGTCGCCCAGGTCGGCATAGCGCCGTGCGCCGTGCATCCGCGCAAGCTGGGTGAAGCGATCGACCGGATGCGCCGAGAAATAGAAGCCGAACGCTTCCTTTTCCTGCTCCATCCGTTCGGCCAGGCTCCAGCGCGCCGATAGCGGCAGTTTGATGTGCGTGCCCGAGGCTTCGCTCTCACCGAACAGGCCGCCCTGCCCGCTATTCTTCTGGTCGTGGACGCGCGCCGCGGTCGCCAGGATCGTCTCGGCGCAGGCGTAGATGCCGGCACGATTGGCGTCGATCGCGTCGAACGCGCCCGCCGCCGCCAGCGTTTCGAGCTGGCGCTTGTTGAGCAGGCGCGGATCGACGCGGTGTGCGAAGGCATCGAGGCTGTCGAACGGCCCGGACGCGTCGCGTTCCTCGACCAATTTCTCCATCGCGCCTTCGCCGACCGATTTGAGGCCGGCGAGGGCGTAGCGGACGGCCAGATTCTGGTTAAGCCCCTCCCCTTCAGGGGAGGGGTTGGGGTGGGGCATCACCCCGAGCGAACCACTCTGCGAGGCAC
>NZ_BCYX01000005.1 GCF_001598415.1 Sphingomonas mali NBRC 15500 | reverse complement strand
CCCAACGGGAGAGGGATTCGCGCCCGCCTCTTTTCACCCAGAAACCAGGTTCAGAATTTGGTCTTGAGCGTGACGAAAAATTGCTGCGGCGCCCCCACCAGCAGCGTCTGATTGTCGCCGCGATTGCCGAAGCCGTTCGACCCGATCGTGGCGATATACTTCTTGTCGAACAGGTTGGTGACGTTGCCCTGCAGTTCGAACTTGCGGCCGCTAATGTCCAGATGCACGCCGACAGTCGCGTCGAACAGCACGCGTCCGGGCACCGACTGATCGTTCTCATAGGTGAAGTAGCGCTTCGACATATAATTGGCGCCAATCCGACCGAAGAACAGCTGACCGTCATAGGTGATTTCGCCCGACGCAATGTGCTTCGGTGAATCGACCACGGTCTTGTCGGCGGTGTTGGCGATCAGCACACCCTTCGCGTTGAAGACGTTATCGCGATAGGTCGAGTCGTTATAGGCGTAGGAGGCGAACAGCCCGAAGCCGTAGGGCAGCTTGATCTGGCCGGTCGCCTCGATGCCGTAGGAACGGACCGATCCGACGTTCTGCAGGATGGCCGGGTTGCCGATGATCCCGGCGCCGTTGGCAAAGGCGATCAGTCGATTCTGGAAATCGATATAATAGCCGGCGATCGATCCGGTGAACGGCCCCGACCGCACGCGTGCGCCGAGTTCGTACGTATCCGAGCTCTCCGGCTTGAGGTTGCCGAGATTGTTGAATCCCACCTGGGTCGTCGCGAACGGACCGCCGGTGGCCGAGGCGACGAAGGCGCGCGTCACTTCGGTGAAACCGCCGAACACTTCGGCCTGGCCGCCGAGCTTGTACACGAAGCCGGCATGCGGCTGGAACCAGTCGGTGGTCTTGATCTTGCCCTGCGCCAGCCCGCCGGAAACGATCGGCGTCGCCGTCGCGCGAACGTCATAGCCCTTCCAGCCCAGGTTGACCGTCAATTTGCCGAAGGTGAGCTT
This sequence comes from Sphingomonas mali NBRC 15500, assembly GCF_001598415.1. Lineage (GTDB taxonomy): Bacteria > Pseudomonadota > Alphaproteobacteria > Sphingomonadales > Sphingomonadaceae > Sphingomonas > Sphingomonas mali. The sequence continues at coordinate 199,060 of NZ_BCYX01000005.1, read as the reverse complement.
GTCCTCGACATAATATTGCACGGTGTCGGTGTGGTATTGGAAATCCCATTGCGTCGCGAACGGGTAATCCTGGAAGTCCAGGCTGTCGCGGGTCGAAGCCGTCAGGCTGTCGAGGCCGTAATAGCGACGCGCCTGGCGGAAATCGTTCCGTTCGTACCAGCCGCCGACGGTCAGCTCGCCGAACATGCCAAGATCGCCGCCGACCGAGCCGAACACGCCCTTGCGGCGGATATCATATTCGGTGGTGCGGACCGAGATCGGCACACCCGACGGCGACGGCACGTACGGGGTGAACCAGATGCCCTGGCCGTGGTTCGAATGGTAATAGCCCTTGAGGCTCCACTTGATCTTCGAGTCACCCGAACTCTCGGCGCCGAGCGAGGCGAGATAGTCGTTCCGCAGGCCCGCCGCGTCGAAATAAGCGTCATCGATCGTGCCGATCGGCGTCGGGAAGACCTTACCCGCCGCGGGATTGGACGGCGGAAGGCCGGTAATGTCGGACAGACCATCTCCCCCGGGTGCGCCGGTGGTATTGTTGAAGTTGTCGATATTGTTGGCGACGTTGGCGACCTTGATCGCCAGCGGGAAGTTGTTGCTGATATTGTCCCAATTCCAGCCGAGCCGCTTGATCATGTCGAGCGACATGTCCTGATAGTCATTCTCCCGGCGCGCCGAGAAATCGAACGTGCCGACCAGCCGCACGCCGGGCGTGACAGGCGCGACGAACTTGGCATTGACCTGGCTCTGGCGTTGCGAGCCCCAGCCCTTCCACTTGTCGGTGTCGCCAAAGGCATAGGAAACATAGGCAGAGGGGCCGTTGGCGCCGAGCGTGCCGGTGTCGAGGCGGAAGAAGGCGCGGACCGCGTTGTTGCTGCCATAGGTGCCATTGGCGGTGACGCCGAACGTCTCGGTCGGATCGGACGAGAAGAATTCGACCGTGCCGCCGAGATTGTTGGTCGCCTGCGTCCCGATCGACCCGGCGCCCTGCGACACCCGCGTTTCGCCGATATTCTCCGAGCTGATCGCGCGGCTGATGTGCAGACCGTTCACGTTGCCGTAGCTGCCGTCGCCGAGCGGAATGCCGTCGAGCGTGAAGCCCAATTGGTTCTGATTGAAGCCGCGGATCGAGACGCGTTCCGACCATTCGTACGCGCCGAACGGGTCGGCCGACTGGAAATTGACGCCCGGCAGTTTGGAAATCGCCTTGAGCGGGCTGGTGCCCGAGGCCAGGATGTCGATATCCGCGGCGCCGATCCGCTGGACCTGGCGCGATTCACCGCGGCCGATGACGACGATGTCGGTCGCGTCGTCGGCGGTGGGTGCGCTATCATCGGCCGCCGGAGCCGCGGCCGCGGATTTATCGTCGGCAACTGGCTTGTCCGCGGCTTGGGCGGCAAGCGGCCAGGACAAAGCAGTGCCGGCAAGCAGACAGGCGGATACGATGCGGATCATGAAACATTCCCTTTGGGTTACGTGGATCGTTCCCTCTGGGCTCGCGCCTAGGCATGCTGCGTTGCACAATGGAGGCATTGGGGTTGCAGTTCGGAGAAAGGTCCGTGACGGACCCGTGACGATCGCAAGCTAGGGTAGTTTACGAATTGCGCCGCCGACCTTGTGTTGCAAACGTGCAACACTAAATTCGGGACACTATCGATCAGGGACCATCAATGAACCTCGAAAAATTCACCGACCGCGCCAAGGGCTTCCTGCAATCCGCGCTGACCGTCGCGATCCGCATGAACCATCAGCAGATCGCGCCCGAGCATCTGCTGAAGGCATTGCTGGAGGACGAGCAGGGCCTGGCCGCAGGCCTGATCCAGAAGGCCGGTGGCGATGCGAAGAAGGCGACGAGCGAGACCGACCTTGCTCTGTCCAAAATCCCCGCCGTGTCGGGCGCCGGCGCGCAGACCCAGCCCGGGCTCAACAACGACGCGGTGCGCGTGCTCGATCAAGCCGAGCAGATCGCGCAGAAAGCGGGCGACAGCTATGTCACTGTCGAGCGGCTGCTCGTCGCGCTTGCGCTCAGCCTCAACACCGCTGCCGGCAAGGCGATCAAGGCGTCCGGCGCGACACCCGAAGGCATCAACGCAGCGATCAACGAGCTGCGCGGCGGCCGCACGGCCGACACCGCGGGCGCCGAGGACCGCTATGACGCGCTCAAGAAATTCGCCCGCGACCTCACCCAGGCGGCGCGCGACGGCAAGCTCGACCCGGTGATCGGGCGCGACGAGGAAATCCGCCGCACGATCCAGATCCTGGCGCGCCGCACCAAGAACAACCCAGCACTGATCGGCGAGCCCGGCGTCGGCAAGACCGCGATCGCCGAGGGCCTCGCGCTGCGCATCGCCAATGGCGACGTGCCCGATACGCTCAAGGACCGACGGCTGATGGCGCTCGACATGGGCTCTCTGATCGCCGGCGCCAAATATCGTGGCGAGTTCGAGGAGCGGCTGAAGGGCGTGCTCGACGAGGTCAAGGCCGGTGAAGGCGACATCATCCTGTTCATCGACGAGATGCACACGCTGATCGGCGCGGGCAAGACCGAGGGCGCGATGGATGCATCGAACCTGCTCAAGCCCGCGCTGGCGCGTGGCGAGCTGCATTGCGTCGGCGCCACCACGCTCGACGAGTATCGCAAGTATGTCGAGAAGGACCCCGCGCTGCAGCGGCGCTTCCAGCCCGTTTTCGTCGGCGAGCCGACGGTCGAGGACACGATCTCGATCCTGCGCGGATTGAAGGAGAAGTACGAGCTGCACCATGGCGTGCGGATTACCGACGCCTCGCTCGTCGCGGCAGCGACCTTGTCCAACCGCTACATCACCGACCGCTTCCTGCCCGACAAGGCGATCGACCTGATGGACGAGGCGGCGAGCCGTATTCGGATGGAAGTCGAGTCCAAGCCGGAGGCGATCGAGACGCTCGATCGCCGCATCATCCAGCTCAAGATCGAGCGTGAGGCACTCAAGAAGGAAACCGACGCGGCGTCGAAGGATCGCCTCGCCAACCTCGAAGGCGAGCTCGCCAATCTCGAACAGCAGTCGAGCGAATTGACCCAGCGTTGGCAGGCCGAGAAGGACAAGATCGGCGCCGAAGCCAAGCTCAAGGAGCAGCTCGATGCCGCGCGCAACGCGCTCGACCAGGCGCAGCGCTCGGGCGACCTGGCCAAGGCCGGTGAGCTGTCCTACGGCACCATTCCGCAGCTCGAGAAGCAGCTCGCCGAGGCGCAGGGCTCGACCAAGGGGGCGATGCTGCGCGAGGAAGTCACTGCCGAGGACATCGCCGGCGTCGTCAGCCGCTGGACCGGCATTCCGGTCGACCGGATGTTGGAAGGCGAGCGCGCCAAGCTGCTGCAGATGGAGGAACAGCTCGGCAAGCGCGTTATCGGCCAGGCCGAAGCCGTGCGCGCGGTGTCAACCGCGGTGCGCCGCGCACGCGCCGGACTACAGGATCCCAACCGGCCGCTCGGCAGCTTCCTGTTCCTCGGCCCAACCGGCGTCGGCAAGACCGAGCTGACCAAGGCGCTCGCCGAATTCCTGTTCGACGACAGCGCGGCGATGGTGCGGATCGACATGAGCGAATTCATGGAGAAGCATTCGGTCGCCCGCCTGATCGGCGCGCCTCCTGGCTATGTTGGTTATGAAGAAGGCGGTGTTCTAACCGAAGCGGTTCGTCGCCGGCCGTATCAGGTCGTGCTGTTCGATGAGGTCGAGAAGGCGCATGGCGACGTCTTCAACATCCTCCTCCAGGTGCTCGACGACGGGCGGCTGACCGATGGTCAGGGCCGCACGGTCGACTTCACCAACACGATCATCGTGCTGACCTCCAATCTCGGCAGCCAGTTCCTGACGAGCCTGGGCGATGGCGAGAGCGTCGCGTCGGTCGAACCGCAAGTGATGGAGATCGTCCGCGCGCATTTCCGGCCGGAGTTCCTCAACCGGCTCGACGAGATCGTACTGTTCCATCGGCTGGGCCAGAGCGAGATGGCGCCGATCGTCGACATCCAGGTCGCGCGCGTCGGCAAGCTGCTCGCCGACCGCAAGATCACGATCGACCTGACCCAGGCGGCGCGCGACTGGCTCGGCCGGGTGGGCTACGATCCGGTCTATGGCGCGCGGCCGCTGAAGCGTGCGGTGCAGCGTTATCTGCAGGATCCGCTCGCCGACCTGATCCTGTCGGGCGCGGTCAAGGACGGCCAGACGGTCAAGGCCGACGAAGGTGATGGGAAGCTGACCTTGACGGTGGTCTGACCCGTCCCGTTATCGCCGAACAAGAATGGGGCCGCTCCATCGCTGGAGCGGCCCCATTATTTTGCCTCTCGGGCAGGGATCAGAACTTGAAGTTCGCCCCCGCGCGGAAGAAGCGGCCGACGATCCCCGATTGGGTCCAGGTCGGATTGTAGTTCGCCGCGGCGCCCGCATAGTTGGCGGGGTTGAGCGGTGCCGATGCATTGAACAGGTTGAGCGCGTTCACGTAGAACGTGAAGTGATCATTGATCTTGACCTGGCCGACCAGATCGAAGTCGATGAAGCTCTTCGTGCGGCAGCCGAAGTTCGGGTCCGTGCCACCGTAAAGATTGTCGGCACAGCTGGTGGCGCCGTTACCGTTCTGATCTTCCGCAACCGACTTGTATCCGCTGACATAATAAGCGGTGCCGGTCAGCGTGAACTTGCCAAACTCCAGGCTGTTCATCCAGTTGGCGCGCCATTTCGGCGTACCCGCGCCCGACGACAGGATATACGGCGCCTGCGTGCCGACATAATGGTCGTATGGCTGATCAGCGGCCGGCTTGAAGTCGTAGTAGAAGATGTCGGTCGCTTCACCCTGGCTGGTCCACTTGACCCCACCGAGATCGAACCGGACAGTGGCCGACACGTCCAGGCCTGACGTCTTCAACGCCGCCGCATTCGCGTACGGTGAGTTGACGATCAACACCTTGCGGATCGCGTTCGGCGCTTGCGGATCGGGATCGTCGAGTACGAACGTATAGCCGTCCGGGATGGCGCCGCCCGAATAATAGGCATCCAGCGCCGCGCCGGCGAGCGGACCGCCCGAGATCACGTCGGTCTTCTTGATGTTGTAATAATCGACCGACAGGCTCAGCCAGTGCGCCGGCTCGAACACTACGCCGCCTGTGAAGCTCTGCGACTTTTCAGGCTTGAGGTTCGGGTTCGACGCGCTGTTGAAGCCGATCGAATAGGGCTGGACATAAGCGTCGTTATTGTGCGCCGCCACCACATCGTCGGGCAAGGTCGCCGACGTGTAGCCGATCACCGCGCCCGCCTGCGACTCGGCGAAGCTGGGCGCGCGGAAGCCACGCGAATAGGTGCCGCGGAGCATCAGGCCCTTGATCGGCGTGAACTTGGCGCCGACCTTCGGTGAGAAATTGCTGAACCCGTCCGAATAGTGATCGTAGCGGCCGGACACGTTGATATCCAATGTCGTCAACACCGGCGCATCGATTTCGAAATAAGCGGCCCAGATGGTGCGCTTACCGGCGGCAGTGACCGCGTTGAGGCCGAGGAACGCGTTGTTGGCATTGGCGTTCGGATTGTCCAGCGTTTCGCGACGAACCGATCCGCCGACACCGACCTGGAGTGGGCCGCCAGCAAGCTGGAACAGCTCCTTGGTCAGGTTGCCCTGGATCATGTACAATTCGCTCTTCGCGGTGGTGATCGCGGCGGGCGAGATCGAGTCGATCACTGACTGCGGGGTCAGCGACGGGTTCACGAAATTGTAGGTGCCGTTTTCGATCGCAGCGGTCAGACCGGCGATGTTCAGATAGCCTTGATTCGTGCCCTTCAGGTCGCTGCGCGCATAGGTCGCGTCGACCGAATAGGCCCAGCCGTCGCCGAACTTGCCGCTGATGCCACCGGCGACGCGGTAGACGTCATTCTCGGTCGTCGCGCGCTGGATCAGTTCGGGGAAAGCGTAGGAAAGCTGCGCATCGACGCAGCTCACGGCTTCGACGCATCCCGCCACCGCATAGGGATTGTTGGGGTTGAGCTGCCCGTTCGACAGGATCGCCGGCAGCACGAGGTTGGTGGTGTTGATCGGGTTACGCTGACGGACCGAGAACGGCGCCGCTTCCGAATAGACCTTGCTGTGGTAATAGGTGCCGGTCAGGTAGGCCTGCGAATTGCTGCCGACATTGGCGGTCAGATGCGCCGTGGCGCCATAGCGGGTCTGCTCCGGCTGCAGCGTGCCATATGGAATGGTGTTCTCTTCACAATAGTCGCCGGTCGCGTCGGTGTGCTGAGTCGTCAGCCCATTCGCGCGGCAGCCGGCGGGATTGAGAATCCGCGTCGGCAACGGCGTGGCATCCGGATCGCCCGGAGTCGGAATATAAGCACCCGAGAAGATATTGCCGGCAGTGGTTTCCATCGCGGGGCGAACAACTGCGCTGGTCGAGCCGAGACGCGTGCCGAACGCGCCGCCCAGTTCGGGCGAGTTCACGTTGAAATTGTCGCCGCCGATCGACGTCAGATCGGCCGTATTATAGGGGAAACCGCGATCGGCAGCCGAAATCAGGCTGTCATGCTCATACTCGCCCGTGACATAGATGTTGAACCCCTGGCGCGCGAGGTCACCATAGCCGGCCGTAAGCGTCAGGCGCTGCTCGCCGCCATCGCCCTTCTCCGAGACGCCGCCCTCGGCGGTGCCTTCAATGCCCTGGATCTCTTTGCGGGTGATGATGTTGACCACGCCGCCGATCGCGTCCGCGCCATAGGTCGACGACGCGCCGTCCTTCAGGACGTCGATGCGGTCGATATTGCTCTTCTGGATCGAGTTGAGGTCGACGAACGCGCGCTGGCCGTCGTCGGCGTAAGGGTAATAGGTCGTGCGGACGCCGTCGATCAGCACCAGCGTCGAATTCACGGTCAGGCCGCGGAGCGAAACGCCCGCGCCGCCCGAGCCGAAGCCATTGGCGAACGCCGAGGGAATGGAACCGGAATTGTCGGCCGAGATCGAGCGAACCGCATCGGCGACGTTGGTGATACCGGCCTTTTCCAGGTTTTCGGCACTCAACGTGGTGATCGGCGAAACGGTGTCTCGGTTGGACCGGAACAGCGTACCGGTAACGACGATGTCGCCACCGGTGGATGCCTGATCGTCTTGGGGGGCGGCAGGCGCTGGCGCAGTTGTTTGTGCTGGTGCTGGCGTATCCTGGGCAAAAGCCGGAGCGCCGTACAATGCAGCCGACGCGCCTGCGCCGCACAGGATCAGCGCGCGCAACCCCGCGCTCCCGCGAAGCGAACGCGCAAGTGTCGTATTGATTTTCACCGAGGTCTTCCCTTTGCCTGGCCCGTCCGTTCCCCCTTGCGGTGCGAGCGTCGCCAAGCCCCTGCGAACCGCCCTCCAGGCTCGTTCGAGGCATGGGCGAGGGATGGAACCTATGCGGATAGGTGTAAAGCCGACACGGAGTGCCGCGTACTGGTTTCGTTTCGGCTGTAGCAAATTGGCCACACACCGTTAGGAGCGGCTGCCGCCGACAAAAAAGGGGCCGCTCCATCGCTGGAACGGCCCCGATTGTACCGGTCGATGAGAGCGAAGACCTAGAAGTCGACCTTCGCACCGACGCGGAAGAACCGGCCGACAAAGCCCTGGCCTTCCCAGGCCACGTTGTAATTGTAGCCGAGGTTGTACGACTGGCCGGGGTTGAAGTCCGGCGTCGCGCCCAGGATGTTCAGCGCGTTGGCGTACAGCGTGAAGTGATCGGCGATCTTCGTGCTCGCGGTCAGGTCAAGCGTGATGAAACGCTTGGCCCGGCACTTGAAGATCGTACCGTCGGCATAGGTCGCCGCCGAAACGCCGCCATTGGCATCGCAATCGCCCTTGATGCCACCGTAATCGATCGACGCCATGTCGTAACCGCTGGTGTAGTTCACCGTCGCGCTCAGATAGGTCTTCCCGAAGTCCAGCGTGTTCGTCCAGGTACCGCGCCACTTCGGAGCACCCGAGCATGACGTGATGTCGCACGGGCTGAGCGTGCCGTCATAACGCTGGATCGTGCCGTCGATATTCTTCTCCAGCTTGATCAGGTACGACGCATCGACCCGGCTGGTGAAGGTGATCCCGTTGCTGATCGGGAAGCGCGCGGTGCCCGAGAAGTCGAGACCCGATGCGGTTTCAGAGTTCGCATTGACGAACGAATACTGAATGAAGCCGAGCAACGGCAGAGCGTTGGGATGATCCGGATCCTTGATGCCCGGAAGCACCGTCAGGCCCGGAATGTTCACCACGCCGTTATTGGCATAATAGGCATCCTCCACGCCCGAATAATCCGGGTTGGTGATCAGGCCCTTGATCTTGATGTGCCAATAATCCGCGGTGAACGCCAGGTTGCGGGTAGGCTCAAGAACGATACCACCCGTGAACGAGGTCGACTTTTCGGGCTTCAGCGACGGGTTGCCGATTGCGGTCAGACCATAGGAATAGGGCTGCGTCGCATAGGAGTTATTGCCGTGAGCGGCGAGGAACGCCGGGTCGCTGACCTGAGCCGTGATATAGCCGGTCGTCGGCAGACCATAGGCCTCGTTGAAGCTCGGGATGCGGAAGCCCTTCGAGAAGGTTCCGCGAAGCTTGATCTGCTTGATCGGCTTGAAGATCGCGGTGATCTTGGGCGAGAAATTCTTCTGGCCCGAGGAATAATCGTCGTAGCGGCCCGACGCGTTCAGGCTGAGCATGTCGACGATCGGCGCCTCGACTTCGAAGAAGGCCGATTTGACGTTGCGGCTGCCCGTCGCACCAACGGCGTTAATGCTGTAATAGCGGTCCGCCGGGTTGACCTCGTTCGCCGGGTTGGCGCTCGGGTTGGTGATCGACTCCTTGCGGTACGACACGCCGACCGCCGCCGACAGCATACCACCCGGCAGCTGGAACAGGTCCTTCGACAAGGTCGCCTGAGCTTGCCACAGGTTCGAACGCGAGTTCGTAACATTGGTCGGCGCGATATAATCGCGGATCGCCTGCGAATTCAGCGACGGATTGATAAAATTGAAGCTGCCGTCGTTGATCACATCGACCAGATGCTGGGCATACAGGTAGTTCTTGTTCGTGATCTTCAGGTCGACCTGCGACCAGGTGAAGTCGGCCGCATAGCGCCAGTTATCGCCGAACGAACCGTTGATGCCGGCTGACGCGCGGTAGGTGCGCGCATCCGACAGGGTTATGCGCGGCTGATCATAACGGTAGTTCACGCGCGCGAATTGGCCGCTGGCGGCGTAAGGATTGTTCGGATTAAGCGTGCCGTTCGCCGCCGTGCACGCGACGGTCGTGCCGCGCGGGCAGACATAGACCGGCAGCAGCACCGGGCTCAGCGTGAACTGCGTGCCACCCGCCGCGGTCTGACCGGCGAAGGTCAGCGGCGCAATCGACGTGTCGGTCTTAGTCTGGTAGAAATTGAACATCGCATAGGCCTGCGCCCTGCTGCCCAGGTTTACCGTTCCACGAACCGTGGCGCCGAAGCGCTTCACCATCGGTTGCTCTTCCAGGTAACGGTTGACGTTATCCTGTTGGCACTGCTGCGCCCCGTTCGTCACGCCGGTATAGCCGACATTATTGAACGAATAGCTGCCGTCGGTATTCTGCTTGAACGTAGGAGCGGCCGACCCCTGCTGAGCCGCGTTGAGCGTCACCGAGGTCAGGTTTCCGCAACCGGCGCCAGGGTTAGCGAGTTGCCAGGGACCCATTGCCACGGTGCCCGGCGCGAACGTGTGGCTGGTGCCGCCCGGATCCACGAACGTAAGGGTGGTCGTATTATAAGGCCGGATCGCAGGAACCATGGTCGATCCGACACCGAGGAACGTGCCGTCGCCCTGGATGCCGTTCACCACTCCATTGTTAAGGCAGTTCCCTGGCGCGTTGCAGATGCTGCTCAGGTCGGCGCTGTTATAGGGAAACTTGCGGTCGCGTGCGTAAAGCGGGTCGTTCTTCTGGTATTCGACATTGGCGTAGATGTTGAAGCCCTGCTCCGACAGTTTGCCATAGCCGACCGTGCCGCTCAGGCGCTGCTCGCCGGCGTCGCCATATTCGGAAATGCCCGCCGACCCGTCGAGGTGAATGCCAGTGATTTCCTTCTTGACGATGACGTTGACCACACCGGCCACCGCGTCGGCGCCGTAAGTCGACGACGCGCCGTCCTGGAGCACTTCGATGCGGTCGACGATGCCGCTGGGAATCGTGTTCAGGTCGACGAAGTTGCGGTGCCCGTCATCCGCCAGCGGATAGGGCGCGCTGCGCAAACCATCGAACAGGGTGAGCGTATTGCCGGTAGTAAGACCGCGCAGCGACACTGCGGTCGCGCCGGTCGCGAAGTTGAAGCTGTTCCAGCTCTTGTTCATCGAGCCGGCATTGTTTGCTGCGATCGAGTTGATCGCATCGGCCACGGTGTTGAGGCCGCGCTTCGCGAGGTCGTCCGAGGTCAGCGTCGTCAGCGGCGCGGCGGTAGCAGTCGCCGAATTGCGCAACAGCGTCCCGGTGACGACGATTTCGGGCGCTGCCGCCTGATCGTCCTGCGGCGCGGGCGTAGCGTCCGCGGCCGGAGCCGGGGTGTCCTGGGCGAATGCCGGAGCGGCAAACAAAGCCGCCGACGCGCCGGCGCCGCACAGCATCAGCGCGCGCAGCGCGGCGCTTCCGCGGAGCGAACGCGAAACAGTCGAATTGGTCACGAAATATTCCCTTTGCCTGGCTCGACCCTTGCCCCCGATTATGGTTCGAGCGTTGCCAAGCCTCTACGAACCACCCTCCCAGGTACGTCCGAGGCCAATGGCCGCACGGATTAAGCTCAGCTTTCTCGCTGTAAAGCTAGCTTTGACAAGTTCAGGTGCGTTTGGCCGCACGTGTAGCAAAAAGGCCACAAAGTCCTGCGCGGAGCGGCCGCACGGCGCAGGCAAAAGAAAAGGGCGGAGCCTCGCGGCCCCGCCCCCAAATTTCTGGTTCGTTCAGATCGATCAGAACTTGACGGTAGCGCCCGCGCGGAACAGGCGGCCGATCACGCCGGCCGACGACCACGCCGGGTTGTAGTTGTTGCCGCCATAGGTATTCGGATCGAACGGCGCCTTGTTGTCGAAGGCATTGACGATGTTCACGTAGAACTTGAAGTTCTGGTTGATCTTGACCGAGGCCGACACGTCGAAGTCGAAGAAGTGCTTCACCGTGCACTGCAGCGGGCCGCCGGTCGTCGTGGTCACGCCGCCATTGGTATACAGCGCCGAGTTTTCCGACGTCTTGTCACAACCGATGCCGAGGTTGTCGGCTGCATAGCCCTTGTATCCACTGGTGAAGTAGGCCGTGCCGGTCAACGAGAAGGCGCCCACGTCGAGCGTGTTCTGCCAGTTGGCGCGCCAACGCGGAGTGCCCGAGGCCGAAGTCGTGACATACGATGCCAACGTACCGACATATTGCTGCGGACCGTTACCCGAGCCGTCATCCACGGTGTAGTCGAGGATTTCGGTACCTTCGAGGATCGACGTGAACTTCACGTCATCACTGAGCTTGAACGTCGCCTGGATCTGGGCGTCGATGCCTGAGGTCTGCAGAACGTTCCCGTTCCCGTACAGGAAGTTAATCGATAGCGGGGTCGGGCGCAGGCCTGGGTGCGCCGGATCGACGGGATTGGGTGTGATGGTCACGCCGGCCGGGATCACACCGGTCAGCAGATAGGCGTCGGCAATCGCCGCCGGACCGCCCGAACCCCCGATGATCAGGTTCTTCTTGCGGATATTGTAGTAGTCGACCGTCATGCTCAACCAGCTCTTGGGCTGGAAAACCACGCCGCCGGTGAACGACCGCGACGTTTCCGGCTTCACGTTCGGGTTGCCGGTCGAGTTCTGGCCGAGACCATAAGTCGAGGTGATGTACGAGTCGTTGCCGTACAGCGCCTGGACCGCCGCGCTCGGCGTGTACTGCACGAAGCCGATGACCGCGCCGCTAAGCTCCGGAATCGACGGTGCTCGGAACCCTTCCGAATACGTTCCGCGGATCGCGAGTTCCTTGATGGGCTGGAACTTGGCGCCGATCTTCGGAGAGAAGTGGCTGAAGCCGATCGAATAATGGTCGTACCGGCCTGAAGCGTTGATCTCCAATTGCTTCAGGATCGGCGCGTTCAACTCGAAAAACGCCGCGCTAACGTAGCGATTGCCCACGGCCGAGAACGGGTTGACCGTGATGAAGTCGCGCAGCGGGACCGGGTTCGGGTCATACTGGGCTTCGTAACGTTCCTGGGCGCCAACACCGACCTGGAGCGGACCACCAGGCAGCTGGAACAGCTCCTTCGTCAAGGTCGCCTGAACCTGCCAGAGCTCCGAATTGGCGCGAGTCTGCAGCGTCGGAGAGATCTGGTTGCGGATAGTCTGCGAGTTCAACGACGGATTGATGAAGTTATAGGTACCGTCGTTGATCGCCTTCGTCAGACCGGCGATGTTCAGGAAGCCGCGACGGGTCTGCTCGAGATCGGTGCGCGAATAGGTCGCCGCGACCGAATAGCCCCAGCTGTCGTCCGCGCCGAATTTGCCGTCGATGCCGCCCGCGACACGGTACGTGCGCGACAGGTTGGTCAGGTTCGACGGAATATCGCCGAAGCGGTAATAGATCAGCGCAGCCTGCCCGGCCGCAGCGAACGGGTTTTGCGGGTTAAGCTGACCGTTGCTCAGGAACACCGGAAGCGAGATACCGCGGGTTTCGAGCGGGTTGCCGTTCGAACGGATCGACTGCGGCGTACCGTCGATGAACACCTTGCTCTGGTAGAAGTTGGCGGTCAGGTAAGCCTGCGCCTTGCTGCCAACGTTGACGGTGAAGCGTGCGGTCCCGCCGAAACGGGTCTGCCGGGGCTGGATCACGCCATAACGGTTGATCAGATCCTGTTCGCAATACGAACCGGCCGACGTGGTATGCAGGATGAGGTTGTCTTGGGCACAGTTGCCCAGCACCTGAAACAAGCCGCCGCCAATCGCCGTGCCGAATGGGATGCCGGAGCTGTTGGCCGTTGGCGTGGCCGGACGAACCACGGCAACCGTCGCGCCCGAAGACGACCCTGACGTCGGCGGATTGAAGCCGAAATTGGCGTTTTTGCCGGTATAGCCGCCACCGACCACGCCGGCGGCGTCGCGGCCGACGAGCGAGCTCAGGTTATTGGTGTTGTACGGGAACTCGCGGTCACGGTTGTAGACGCTGCCGAGACGCTGATATTCGCCGCTGACGTAGAAGTTATAGCCCTGCTCCGAGAGCGAACCGAACCCTCCGGTCAGCTGGATACGCTGGCTGTCCGAATCGCCGCGCTGGGAAATACCGGCTTCGACGCGAGCGTCGAGGCCCTTGATTTCCTTTTTGGTGATGACGTTGACCACGCCCGCAATCGCGTCGGCGCCATAGGTCGACGAAGCGCCGTCACGGACGACTTCGACCCGCTCGACGATCGCCGAGGGGATCGTGTTGAGGTCGACGATGCTGCGCTGGCCGTCATCGGCGAGCGGATAATAAGCAGGGCGCAGGCCGTCGAACAGGGTCAGTGTCGAGTTCGTGCTCAGGCCACGCAGTGAAACCGCTGTCGCACCCGACGCGAACGCGCCAGTGAAATTCTGCGGAACGGCACCGCCGTTGCCGGCGGCGAGCGAGTTGACCACGTCCGACACGGTCGTCAGGCCGCGCTTCTCGATCGAATCGGCGGTGATCGTGGTAACCGGCGAGGGCGTTTCATTGTCGGCGCGCCGGAACAGCGTGCCGGTGACGACGATGTCAGCCGAATTGTCGGCCGCCTGGTCATCGGCCGGAGCCGGCGAAGCCGGCGTTTCTTGCGCCTGAGCGGGCGTCGCCAGCGCGAGCAGGCCGAGCGGAGCCGCAGCAGCAAGCAGACGAAGCTTGGACGTCGTTCGGAAAGAGAGCATCGGTGTGTAATCCCCATGTAGCGGGCCACGCCCACGCTCGTTTACCGGCGCGAATCATGAGCCCCCAGTACCGGCAGGCCCCTACGCCTGTCCGGAATGGGCGACTGGTTACCTTCGAGACGATCGTTGTAAAGCCGGAACCAGGATTGATTGCCGATTTGCAGCAGAGAGTTACACGAAAGTCACACCGGTATGCGAGAACCGGTCGGTAGCGAGCCTCGGCTTCCACTAGCGGGGGCGCAAGTCGTTGATCCATGGGAAATGTCGTTTGCGCGTTCGTCTTGAATTCTTACATGAACGCCCGTCATTTTCGCGCTCCGCAATGTGTGTGATGCGTCGTGGCCATAGCGCGTGGCACCTCGCGTTATTTCACCGCCGGCATCGGCCCCGCGACCAGCAGTGGGTCGATCTTCGCATTCCGCCAGCGCAGGCTCCAGTGAAGATGCGCGCCGGTCACGCGCCCAGTCGCGCCGGAGAACGCGACGATTTGCCCCCGCTTCACCGCCTGGCCGGGCGTCACGACGATCCGCGACAAATGCATCAGCGCGCTGTTGAGCCCCATGCCATGGTCGATCATCAGCAGATTGCCTTCGAGCAGGAAGGGATGATCGGAGGCCAGGATGACGACGCCGTCGGCCGGCGCCAGCACCGGGGTTCCCGCCGGCACCGCGACGTCAGTGCCCGAATGATACGATCCCGCTTCGCCGTTGCGATAGATGCGCTGCGATCCGAACAGGGTCGAGATCCGTCCGGTCGCCGGCCACATGAACGGCTGACGCCACCCGGCGGCCCCCGTATCCTGCCTCCGCGCCGCGTTGATCTGGGCGATTTCGACCGGGCGCAATTTCTCGAATTGCGGCATCGGCACAGGATATTTTGGCAATGTCGACAGGCGCGAAATGTCCCATGCCCGTGGATTGATCGTCAGCGTGCGCGAGACCAAGCGGCCGTCGGCCAGCGTCGCGGCCACGGTCGCCACCGGCCCGGCATCGCGGTCGAAGGCGATCACGAAGCGGCCATCGGGCGCCACCGGCACCTGATCGCCGTTGAAGCTGACTTGCTGGGCCCCGGCGGGCGCGGTGCCGATCAGCAATCCGCCCTGGATCATGCTGCCCTTGAAGCTGAAATCGCCGAGCGGGACCGTCGGCATCCGTGGCGCGGGCGGCGGTGGGGTGACGACCGTCACCGGCGCGGGGCGCGCGGCAGGCGGCGAGCCCGGTTCGACGCAGCTACCCAGCGAGGTCAGCGCGGCGAGGCCGAGGACCCAGCGCCGCGCGCGTTTCACTTCCGTCCTTCAGCCTCTAGTGCGAGCTCGGCGCTGGCATAGGCCTCCTGGCGCGCGACGCTCCAATAACGCAGATCGTCGAGCGCGATCGGCACCCCCGATATCGCGCAGGTCACATGCCCCCCCGGCACCAGCACGCGAAAGCCATTGGCCATATAGTGGAGGCGCGCCGGCCGATCGGTATTGGACATCAGCATTGCAGCGATCCTCGAAATCTCAAAAAAGTCGGGCCAACCCGGTTACCGTCACAGCAAGGTCGGCTGCCCCGGCGTGTCCTTTACATATGCCTTGCCGCTCGCGCCCTCAACCCGCGCCGCGACGTCGCCGTCACCAAAATGGAGCACCAGCGCCCCGGCCTTGCGCGCCGCGGTCGCGCTGGTCAGCACGCCCCCCGTCTTGGCCTCGACCCAGGCATAGCCGCGGTCGAGTACATGGCTCGGGTTGAGCGCCTCGACCAGTTTCCAGGCGCCCGCCAACCGATCGCGTGCCGCCGACAGACGTTGCGTCAGCATCGCTGGCCGCAACGCGCCGGCGCTGCGGTCGAGCTGGCCACGCGCCAGGGTGATGCGCCGTTCGAGCGCCCGGTCGAGCCGCTGCGCATTGTCGTCGGCACGTTGGCGCTGCGGGCCCAGCAAGGCGTCGCGCTTGGGCAGCAACCGCGCAAGCGCACTGCTCTGCTCGCGCCCGCGCTCGACATAGCGCCGCGCGCACCGCTCGGCGCGTTGCGCGTACGAATCGAGCCCCAGCCGCAAGTCGGCGAGCACCGGCACCGCGATTTCGGCTGCCGCGGTGGGTGTCGGCGCGCGGAGGTCTGCGGCATGGTCCGACAGGCTGGTATCGGTCTCGTGGCCGACCGCGGAGATCAGCGGGATCGAGCAAGCGGCGATCGCCCGGACCACGATTTCCTCGTTGAATGCCCATAGATCCTCGACCGACCCGCCGCCGCGCGCCACGATGACGAGGTCGGGACGCGGCACCGGCCCGCCCGGCGCGATGGCGTCGAATCCGGCGATCGCCGCGGCGACGTCCCGCGCCGCACCGTCGCCCTGCACCTTGACCGGCCAAACCAGGACATGCGTCGGGCAGCGATCGGCAAGGCGATGCAGGATGTCGCGGATCACGGCACCCGTCGGCGAGGTCACGACGCCGATCACGCGCGGCATGAACGGCAAGCCTTTCTTGCGGCTCTGGTCGAACAGCCCCTCCGCACCCAATTGCGCCTTGAGCTTTTCGAGCAGCGCCATCAGCGCGCCCTCGCCCGCCAGCTCCATGCGGTCGACGACGATCTGGTATTTGGACCGGCCGGGATAAGTGGTCAGCTTGCCGCTGACGATCACCTCGATCCCGTCCTGCGGGCTGAACGGGATCAATGCCGCCTGCCCTTTCCACATCACACCGTCGATGACGGCCTGATCGTCCTTCAGGCTCAGATAGCAATGGCCCGAGGCGGCGCGCTTCCATCCCGAAATCTCGCCGCGCAGCCGAACGCGGCCGAATTCGCCCTCGACCATTCGCTTGAGCCGCCCCGACAGTTCGGACACGCTTTCGGCGGCGGAATTGTCGCCGGGCATGGCCTCGGCTACCAGCCGCGGCGAATCTTCTGGAAAAGGGTCGGGCATGAACGTCCTGCTGATCGGATCGGGTGGACGCGAACATGGCCTCGCGTGGAAGCTCGCGCAATCGCCACTGCTCACCAAACTCTTCGCCGCACCCGGCAATCCGGGGATAGCGGAAAGCGCCGAGCTCGTCGCGATCGACGTCACGGACCATGACGCGGTGATCGATTTCTGCCGCGCGAACCACGTTGAGTTGATCGTGGTCGGTCCCGAGGCGCCGTTGGTCGCGGGGATAGCCGACGACTTGCGCGCCGCGGGATTGGCAGTGTTCGGCCCCGACAAGGCGCCGGCCCAGCTCGAAGGATCCAAGGCGTTCACCAAGGCGCTGTGCGACCGCGCCGGCATCCCGACCGCGGGCTATCGTGCCGTCCACTCGCTGGACGAGGCGCGCGCCGCGCTTGCGGCGTTCGGCGCGCCAGTCGTGGTGAAAGCCGATGGACTGGCCGCCGGCAAGGGCGTCGTCGTCGCGATGACGGCGGACGAAGCCGAGGATGCGGTCGAGGCATTGTTCGCCGAACCGGGCGCCAGCGCGGTGATCGAGGAATTCCTGGAGGGCGAGGAAGTCAGCCTGTTCGTCCTCACCGACGGCAGCGCGATGGTCGCGTTCGGATCGGCGCAGGATCACAAGCGCGTCGGCGATGGCGATACCGGCCCCAATACCGGCGGCATGGGCGCCTATAGCCCCGCGCGCGTGCTGACTCCCGAGCTCGAACGTCGCGCGCTCGACGAGATCGTCGCGCCGACCATCTCCACGCTGGCGGCGGAAGGCATGCCTTATTCAGGCGTGCTCTATGCCGGGCTGATGCTGACCGCCGATGGGCCAAAGCTGATCGAATATAACGCGCGCTTCGGCGACCCCGAGTGCCAGGTGCTGATGATGCGGCTGGACAGCGACCTGCTGCCGCTGCTGCTGGCGATCGCGCAAGGTCGGCTGGCCGAGGCGCCCGCCCCCGTGTTCAGCGACGATGTCGCGCTGACCGTGGTGATGGCGGCAGCAGGCTATCCCGGCACGCCCGAGACCGGCGGCGCTATCCAGGGGATCCAAGCTGCCGAGGCAGCCGGGGCGAAAATATTCCAGGCCGGCACCAGGATCGCCAATGACCGGCTCGTCGCGGCGGGCGGCCGTGTCCTCGCGGTGACCGCACGCGGCGCCGACGTCCGCGCGGCGCAGGCCGCCGCCTATCGCGCGGTCGATGCGATCGACTTCCCGAGCGGCTTTTGCCGCCGCGACATCGGTTGGCGCGAGATTGCGCGTGAGGGCTGATCGGCCATGCCAAGCCGAGCGGCCACCGACCTGACCCCGATCACTGGCGAAACGGCCACTCCCCCTCTAGGATAGAAGGCGTTTCGTCGTTCGGGAAAACTGTTCATGGACTCCGCCGCTTCCCCGCCACCAGTCAGTGCCGCCTCCTATATCTTCCAGGACTGGACCGTCATCGTGCTGATCGTGATCGCGCTGCTCGCGGTGCTGGTGATCGCCGGCATGATCTGGGGGCAGAAGAAAGCGCGCGAGCGCAATCGCGTCGAGGAAGCTGCTGAGGAGCGCGCCGAGGAAGCGGGCGCGACCTTGCCCCCCGCCCCCCCGCCGCCACCGACGGATGTCGATGCCGGCCTGCCACGCGACGAGCCGCATCCCGAGCCCGAACCGGAAACACCGCCGAGCCCACCTGCTCCTCCGGTCACCCGCCAGGTCGAACCGCGGCCCCTGGCGGCACGCGAACTCGCGCCGGAGCCGATCGCTGCGTCGGCAGCCGAACCGGAACCGGCTCCGCAGACGCCGGAGCCGATAACGGAGCCCGTGCGGGCGCCAGAACCGGCCGTCGAGACACCAGCCGAAGCGGCGACCGAAGCGGCAGCCCCACCGCCACCGCCGGAACCCGCACCGGTGCCGGAGCCAGTCGCCGTACCGCCAGAACCGTCGCCGCCGCCCACCCCCCCCGCACCGGCACCGAATGTCGCGGGAGCGCTCGCGCTGACCACGATCAAGGGGCTCGGTCCCAAGGTGGCCGCGATGCTCGCGGAGCGCGGCATAACCCGCGTCGATCAGCTTGCCGCGCTATCGCCCGACGAGGCGTCCGCGCTCGACGTGCAATTGGGCGCGTTCACCGGGCGGATGGAGCGCGATCGCTGGATCGACCAGGCGACGCTGCTCGCCGCGGGCGACACCGCAGCTTACGAAGCGGAGTTCGGGAAGCTGGGCTAGCGCAACAGGCCGGCCGGCGCGAACCTGGTGATCGCCGCCATCATGGCGTCGAACGATTGGTCGGTGCCAGATATGTTGAGCGCGATGTCGCCAAAGCCGATCGCCTTATTCGCGCGTGCCAGCTTGCCCTGCAGCGTGGCCGACGGGAACGCCCGCGGATCGGTCAGGAACAGGCATGCGAAACGCTGGCGCTGTATCTTGCCAACCGAAATCCGCTCGATCGCGATCCAGGGGATCGTCTGGTCGGACCATTGGCGCCACCAGACCCCTCGCGCATCGATGCGGAGCACGACACCCTGCTGGAATAAGCGCGGCAGGCCGATCAGGAAGAGCACCCCGAATATGATGATCCCTGCCCAAGCCACCAAGGTGCGTCTCGTCGTCGGCGCATCCAGCCGGAGCAGCCAAATACCGATCGCGACGAAGCCGATCGCGCCGGCGAGCAACAGCAACACGCGCCAGCGGCTCGCTTTGGCCTCGAAAGGCGTCACTCGCCGCGCGCTCTCGACACCAATAATTTGTCGATCCGGCGGCCATCGAGGTCGACCACCTCGAAGCGCCAGCCCTGTTGTACGACGCTCTCGCCTTCCTCGGGGAGTCGCTTGAGCGCCGCCAGAACCAGGCCGGCGGCGGTCGCATAGTCGCGATCGTCGGGCAGATTGAGGTCGAGTTTCTCGGCGACGAGATCGGCCGAAGCCGAGCCGGCGACCAGATAGCTGCCATCCTCGCGCTGGACGAAATCGGGGCTTTCGTGCGGGTCGCTGTCCGACGCGAACGCCCCCGCGATCGCGGCGAGCAAGTCGGCCGGCGTCACGATGCCCTCGAAATGGCCGTATTCGTCGTGGATCAGCGCCATCGGCACTTCGGCGCGCCGCAGCCGCACCAGCGCGTCCATTGCGTCGAGCTGATCGATTACGATCGGCGCCGAGCGCATCAGCACCTTGAGATCGAGGCGATCGCCGCGGATCGCCGCGGCAACGATGTCGCGCGCCTGGACCACGCCGATCACCGCATCGACCGATCCTTCCGCCACCGGCAACCGCGTGTGCGCCGTCGTCGCGAGCTTCTGGCGAATGCCGGCATCGTCGAGCCCGATATCGAGCCAATCGACTTCGGTCCGCGGCGTCATCACCTCGCGTACCGGCCGGTCGGCGAGCCGCACCACGCCCGAGATGATCGAGCGTTCATGCTCCTCGATCACGCCCGATTTGGACGCCTCGGCGACGATCAAATGGAGTTCCTCGGCGGTCACCTGGTCCTCGCTGTCATGGCTCAGGCCGATCAGCCGGAACAGCATTGAGCTGGTCGAATCGAGCAGCCAGACCACGGGCGCCGCGATGCGCGCGAGCCAGGTCATCGGCAGCGCCATCACCGCGGCGATGGGTTCGGGCGAACGCAGCGCGATCTGCTTGGGCACGAGCTCGCCGACGATCAGCGAGAGGAAGGTGGTGAGGCCGATCACCAGCGCGAACCCGGCCTTGTCGGAGAATTCGGTGCTCCACCCGAACCATTGCTGCAGGCGGATCGCAGTCGGTCCGCCCAGCGCTTCGCCCGAATAAGCGCCCGAGATAACCGCGATCAGTGTGATGCCGACCTGTACCGTCGACAGGAATTTGCCCGGATCGGCCGCCAGGTTGATCGCGGCACGCGCGCCGCGGCTGCCGGTCCGCGCCAGCGCCTCCAGCCGTGCCTTGCGCGACGAGGCGATTGCCAGCTCGCTCATCGCGAACACCCCGTTCACCCCGACGAGGACGAGGATGATGACGACGTCAATCCAGGGATAGGGCGCGGGGGATGGGGGCAAGGTCATGATGTATCACCTGCCTACACGCGGGCGGGAACGTCGCGCAACATGGCGTGTGGTCGTGGCGGTCATTCCCCTCCCGCCTGCGCGAGGGGAGTTACTTCCCGCCACCTCGGCGGATCGCGAAGAAATCGCGCAGCAGCCGCGCGGCCTCCTCCTCCCCGATGCCGGAATAGATTTCGGGCCGATGGTGCACCGTCGGTTGTGCGAACAGGCGCGGGCCGTGCTCGACCGCGCCGCCTTTGGGATCGGGCGCCCCATAATATAGCCTTGCGATCCGGGCATGCGCGATCGCTCCGGCGCACATCGGGCAGGGCTCCAGCGTCACCCACAGATCGCAGTCGCTCAGCCGATCGTCGCCGATCGCTTCCGCCGCCGCGCGAATCGCCAGCATCTCGGCGTGCGCGGTGGGGTCGTGGCGGGTGCGCGGCGCGTTGGCGGCGGTGGCAATGACGCGGCCGTCCAATACCACCACCGCGCCGACAGGGACTTCCCCCATCGTCGCGGCGGCGGCGGCCGCATCGAGCGCGGCACGCATCGGCTGAGGTAGCTGAAACCCGGTTATTGCGGCGCCGCCGAATTGGCCGGAGGGGTCGCGGGCTTCTCGACGCTGATCGTCGGCACCTTGATCGTCTTGCTGGTGGTGGTTACGGTCGGCACCTCTACCGTCTTGTTTTCGGTGCCGAAATTGACCGTCGCCATGTTGGCGTTGACTTCGGGCGCCTGGCCGCCTTCGAGCTTGACGGTCGGCAGCGAGCCCGATTTGCCGTTGATCGTGATCATTCCGAAGGCCAGAAGCGCGATCAGGATGAGGGCGGCAAGGCCGACTAGGGCGAGCAGGAACCGCATATGATGGTCTCCTAAAAATCGAATCGTTCGCGTAATCAACGCGCCGCTACAAGAGCAGGTTGCACGATAAAGCGCGAATCTGTTGACCCGAAGCGCGTCAGCCGCTATCGGCGCCACCTTTCCGGGGTCAGGTTCGTCTTGGCCCGAAACTCAGGATTGATAGCGATGTCGCGCATTTGCGAGCTGACCGGCAAGGGCCGGCAGGTGGGTCACAACGTTTCCCACGCCAATAACAAGACCAAGCGGACGTTCCTGCCCAATTTGCAGAACGTGACCTTGCTGTCGGACGCGCTGGGCACCAGCGTCAAGCTGCGCGTGTCGACGCACGGCCTGCGTTCGGTCGAGCATGTCGGCGGTCTCGACAACTGGCTGGTCAAGACCAGCGACGACGATCTGTCGCTGCGCGCGCGCCGCCTGAAGCGCGACGTCAAGAAGAAGCTGGGCGACACCCAGGCCGCGTAATCGCGCCGGTCCGGCTCGCCCGGACCATCAGCGAATCGCCACCGGCTCGCTCTCCACGGCGGAGAGCGGGCCGGAGTCGTTTCTGCCCGGCGGAATCGCGATACAGTCGCATCGCGGGTGGTCGAGCTGGGTGCGGCCGGTTTATTCAGCCTCTCGTCCGAAAAGGAGGTGCGGCATGGATCGATTTACCGGCGGTTGCCTGTGCGGTGACGTGCGGATTGTCGCGTCGGGGCGTCCTTATCGGGTGGGGCTTTGCCATTGCCTGGATTGCCGCAAGCATCACGGCGCGCTGTTCTTCGCCGCGGCGATGTTCCCGCAGGACTCGGTGACGATCGAGGGTGAAACACATCATTATGCAGGACGGCATTTCTGCCCGCGCTGCGGCTCGTCGGTTTTCGCGCGCAGCGGCGATGAAATCGAAGTGCATCTGGGATCGCTCGATTCGCCCGACGAGCTGATGCCGACCTACGAAGCCTGGACCGTCCGGCGCGAAACGTGGCTGCCGCCCTTTCCGCTGACCCGACGGTACGAGCACAACCGAAACTCCGCGAGCCGGGAGGAATAATCGTCCCGGCGGCCAGGCCGCACCCGACGTAGCGCTGCCGAAAGGCCTTAAAGGTCGAGGCGGAACTTCATCAGCAAGGTCTGTTGCAAAATCAGCAGATTGTCGTCGCTGACCATCCACAGCATCGTCGCGCCATTCTCACGGGTGATTGCGAGGCCCTCGAAATTATCGACCGTCAGCGGCGGCGCCAGCCGGGCGATCTCGCGCCCGCGAATCGTCACGCCGGGGCGGATGTGGCGCGGATCGATCAGGGTCAGCACCGCGCTCCAGGTGAATGGCAACGCAAGCTTGCGGTTGAGGACCAGCACGCGCCCGTCGGGCAGTTCGGTCGCGTCGGACGGATCGTAGCCCTCAGGCGGCAGATAGCCGAACTCGAATCCCTCGAGCGGCTTCTCGACCGGATCGCGGTCGAAGATCAGCGCGCTCCGCGCCTGGCTCGGCAGGCGGCGATTGGTCTCGGCGATCACCAGGAAGCGGCCGTCGTGCAGCCGCACCAACGATTCGGCGCCGCCATTTTCCGACCAGTCGGCCATCGGCTTGGGCGCGACCATGGTCGCGGGCAATGTCAGCCCGCGCGAATAGCGCCAGATCTGGTTGACGCGCTCATAGCCGACCCACACCCGCCCCGTCGCGGGATCGAGCGTCATCGATTCGCTGTCGCGATCGGCCTTGGTCCAGCCGGTCCCCGGCCCAACCGGCAGATCGCCGAAGCCCGGCGCGCTGAGGTGGAAGCGGTCGTCGAGCCGGAACCGCACGATCGTCCCGCCATCGCTCAACAGCGTGAACAGGCCGCGGTCGATCGTCATCGACGAATAGCCGCCGAACGCCAGGTCCTTGCTGGTCAGCCGAACCCCGCCCATGAAGGTCAGCGCGCCGACCTTCAAATGGTTCGGGTTGCCGGGATCGAGCGGCACCGGCGTCGCGGTAAGATCGGGAACGGCGCCCAGCATCGGCCGTTCGGGCGTGCCGCTCCACTGACAGGACAGCGCCAGCGCGAGCATCAGGAGATAGCGAGTGCGGCGGCGCATCGCGGTCTCTCATAGCCGCCCCGCCAGCGCCCGCCAGCCTGAACGGCGGATAACGGACGCATTCAGCCTTGGCTCAATGCGAATCGGGCAAAACCCTTTCATCGACACGGAATGGCAGGACGGAAATCGCCGGGGCCCTCTACCGATCGATGGATGAGTTTTTGAGACGGAGACGACCAATGATGAAGACACTTTCGCTCGTTGGCGCCGCGCTCGCGATGACTGCCGGTGCCGTTGTTCCCCTCGCGCCGGCGCAGGCGCAGCGTTACGCTTATGATCAGGCCTATAGCGACGGATATAATCGCGACGGATACAGCGGTTATGACCGCGACGGCTATCGCGGCTACGACCGCAGCTATCGCGGATATGACCGCAACTATCGTGGCTATAACCGCAGCTATCGTGCGCGTCAGAAGTGCAACGATGGTGACGGCGGCACGATCGTCGGCGCGATCGCCGGCGGCCTGCTCGGCAACACCGTTGCCGGCCGCGGCGACCGTACCATCGGCACCATATTGGGCGCCGGTGTAGGTGCCTTGGCCGGCCGGGCGATCGATCGCTCGGATCGCCCCGGTTACTGCCGCCGCTAATCCCGAACAGTCGAGTTCTCCCGCGTAGCGTATCCGGGAGAGACAGTCCCCTCGAGTAGCGTATGAGGGCGGAGGGTCGGTTCCGAAAGGAACCGGCCCTCTTGTGTTGCGCGGTGCAGGCGCGGCCAGGCCCGCCGGATCGCGAAGCAAGCGCCCCGCACGGCCGGCGAGCAGAGGAAGCCCGATCCGGCCGACCGCTTTGCCGGGGGCTGCGATCTCAGTTTACGACCTGGATCGTGTCGAAAAGGTCGGTGTTGGAAGCGCGGCGGCCCGATCGCCGTACGCGGCCGAGCGCGGACCGCGCCGAACCCGCAAGCGGCTAACGCATCATCAATACTGGCCGCCTATGTCTGGTCGACCGAGTTAGGGCGTAACGAAATGAGCGTATCGATAGGGCCGATACAACGCATATCCCGGGCTCTCGCGTTGAGCGACGAGCCCGAAATCATTCTTGCGCAATATCGCGAGATCACGCGGCAGGTCCCGCTGCTCTATTCGCTACTGATCGTGAACACTGCGGCAGTTGCCTTCACTCACCGCCAGTTTGCCCCACCCGTTCTGACCTACGTCATGCCAGCGGGCTTGTGCCTTGTTTCGCTTTTGCGAATTCTGAAATGGCAGTTTCCGCGCAAGGAGCCGCTGGACGTTGCCGCGGCGCGTGCGCAGCTCAAGCGCTCCATCGTTTTCGCAGGCGGCTTCGGGTTGATCGCCGTTTTGTGGGCCCTGAGCCTGGGTCGCTATGGCGGTCCGTATGAGCAGGGGCACGTCGCGCTCTACATTTCGATCACGGTCATAGCGTGCATCTTTTGTTTAATGTCGCTGCCGCAGGCAGCGCTTCTCGGCTGCCTTCTCGTGACCGGTCCCTACCTCGCTTATTATTTCGCGCAGCAGAGCACCGTCTGGTCCGCCATCGCGATCAATATCGCCTTGGTATCGCTGGTGATGATCCGGATAATCCTCAACAGCTTCAAGGCCTTTGTCGAGCTGGTCCGGTCCCAGCGCGATATGGCGGCGAAGACCGCCGAGGCTGAGCGCCTGGGCGAGGAGAATGCGCGCCTGGCCATGACGGACAGCCTGACCGGCCTGCCGAACCGCCGCTACTTCTTTACGCGGCTTGAGGCGGCAATCGAGGCAGCGAGAGACACCGATACGCGATTCGCCGTAGGCGTGCTCGACCTCGATCGCTTCAAGCCGATCAACGACACCTATGGCCATGTGTTGGGCGACCGCCTGCTTGCCGAAGTCGGTCGAAGACTCTCGGCCCTTGCGAGCAGTGACCTAATAGTCGCGCGGCTCGGCGGTGACGAATTCGGCATTATCCTGTTTTCCGAATGCGATACGGCAGCAGCGGTGGGGGAAAGCCTGTGCAGGATAATTTGCCACCCGTATAAGGTCGACGAGCTGCGCATTACGATCGGATGCTCGGGCGGTTTCGCGATATTCCCGGACGCGGGACAATCCGCACATGCGCTGTTCGACCGCAGCGATTACGCGCTCTACCACGTCAAATCCGAGGAGCGAGGACGTTGTGCGCTCTTCTCCCTCGAACACGAAACCAGGATACGGTCGGAGCGGGCGATCGAGGCGGCGCTTCAGGCCGCCGACTTCGACGCGGAACTTACCATTCACCTCCAGCCTATCGTCGACCTCGCGTCGATGCGAACCACTACCGCCGAGATACTGGCCCGCTGGTCCAGTCCGGTACTTGGCCAAGTCCCGCCCCACATTTTCATTCCCGCGGCAGAGCGTTTGGGACTGATGCAAAGAGTCACCCAGGCGTTGTTCGGGCAGGCGCTGGATGCCCTCGCCGACCTGCCGGAGAGCTTGCACATATCGTTCAACTTGTCGGCGCACGACATCGTCTCGCCCGATACGATCGTATTCCTGCTCAATGAAATCCGGCGGCGAGGCGTATCGCCCGCGCGGCTGACGTTCGAATTGACCGAAACGGCGTTGATGCGGGACTTCGATCTGGCGATCGTCGGCATGCGGGAATTGCGCGACATTGGCTGCGGAATTGTCCTTGATGACTTCGGCACCGGTTACTCGAGCCTGAGCTATCTGCGCAGGCTTCCGGTCGACAAGGTGAAGGTCGACCGGAGCTTCGTGATGACGACCGAAGGATCGGACAAGGAGATGCTGGCAGCCATAAAGGGGCTGTGCGACCAGCTTCATCTGCGTTGCGTCGTCGAGGGAATCGAGAGTCCCAGCCAACTCGAACTGGTCCGCTCGCTCGGCTATCGGGAAGCTCAAGGATATCTGCTCGGTCGGCCAGTGGTGCTTGCAAGTTTCTTGGCCGAGATGGGCAATTATCCTGACGAACCATCATATCGGTCGGTTGGATTGAGTGGACGGTGACGCGCGCTGTCCTGGCGAACGTTTCGGTCAAAAAGCGGCGACGACGGGTCAGTGAGATCGATGCGAAAGGCGAGAACACTGCCGGCTTGGCCGACACTCGGTGGGATGCGGAAGGGATCGGAGCTGGCTTAGCCTGACCGCCCCTCAATAAGCATTGCGATGCACCATCACGACCACGGTCGACGCCAGGATGCGCAGATCGCGGGAGATCGACCATTGATCGAGATATTCGAGATCGGCAGCGAGCCTGCGTTCGAGATCCTCCCGCTTTTCGGTTGCGCCGCGGTGTCCGCGAACCTGGGCCAGACCGGTTATGCCGGGCTTGAGGGCGTGGCGGACCCAATATTGATGGCTCACCTCCCAGAATAGCTGGTCGCCCGCCAGCGACCCGAGCGCATGGGGCCGTGGACCGACCAGGCTCATATCGCCTTCCAGCACATTGAACAGCTGCGGCAGCTCGTCGAGGCTGGTGCGCCGCAAAAAGCGTCCGACCCGCGTGATTCTGTCGTCCGTGCGGCTGGCCGAACGCTTGCCGGCAGCGTCGCTTTCCTCATGTCGCATCGTGCGGAATTTCACGATCTTGAACAGCTGATTGCGCCGGCCGACGCGGTCCTGCCGGAAGAAAACCGGCCCGGGGCTATCGAGCTTGATCATCAGCGCGACGACCGCGAGCAGCGGCGATAGCGCGATGATGGTGGGCACCGTCAAAGCGATATCAAGCAAGCGCTTCGCCGCACGATTGCTCATGCTCAATGGCCCGCGCGATACGATGTGGGTCGATTGCCCCCCGGCGCGCCCAAGGCCGATCACGTCGGCATAGTTGCGATCGTGAACGAGCAATTCGCCGTCGATATTCGCTCCGCGCAACAACGTGGTCCATGCATGCCGGCGGTCATCGTCGCACGAGACAATCACGCGATCGAACCCAGCCAGCACGTCGCCGATTCGATGGAGCATCACCGGGTCGCTGAGATCGGGCAAAAGGCCCATCGCGCGCGCGTTGATGCGGTGAGCCCAGCCGACGCCGGGCACTTCGACGCCATCGACGATCAGCAATTCGTTGTACAGCGACCCCTCCAAGCGCCGCAAACCATGCTCCACGAAGAGTAGCCGGCCGACGACGAGGAACAACAAGGCGAGTGGCGACCCGATCGCGAAATCGATGCGCGAAATCTCCTGGCTGGCATGCGCGATATAGGTAAGGAACACCAATGCGACCAAGGCATAGACAAGCGCCGTCGCCGATCGCTTGAGGCTCAGCTTGGGATTGGTGAACACCGTCGCGTTATAAACTTCGGCGGCGAGCGCGATGCCGAGATAGCCGGTCAACACCATCAGCGACAATTGCCAGCCGTCGAACGTGCGCGGCCCCGCATGCACTGCGTGGGCCGTCACGAACGCGGCAGTGATCGCCAGGCAATCCAGCGCGAGGAGTTCGGCATAAAGGCGAAGGCGCTGCAGACGCTTTGAGCGTACGCGCGGTGCCACGAATTCCCCAAGCGTCGAAACATTCATTCCCGAGTTCCCCTTTGACGCGTGCGCAAAAGCGCCGATCCGGGTCTTTCGGTATAAATCAGTTATCTAACGTCGAGTGGCAATGGAGGTGCGGGTCAAATTGGCCGAAGGCAAGACCACCCGGTCTATGAAAAGGACGACCGGTTTTTTGCTATGCCGCGGTGCAGCGTAAACGCGAAATGCAGACGCCTCAGCGAATCACCAGATACGCGATTCCGGCCACCGCTAAGGCCAGCGACAGATAGCCGGCAAAGCGCGACACGCGGCGAACAATGAGCTCGATCCGATCGCGCTCCGCCGGTGTCGATTCGGGATTTGACTGGGCCTCGAGCCGATCGAGCGCAGCGCCGAGCGCCTGTTGAGACATTTCGTCCATCCTCTCCCGCCCACCGCTTACGCCGTTGAGGCGAGGTGTGGCATAGCCGCGTTAAACCGATGAGTGAAGACCAAAATAATTAACCAAGCTTCATCAACCGCTTGAAGTCCGGCACCAGCCGGCGGCGAGGCGATTTGCGCGGCGCGAGCCAGGCGGACAGAACCTCTGCCGCCATGTTATCATGGTCTTCGGGCCGCGCGACGTGCGCGGCGAGGGGGGATGGGCGCATCGCGCGAACTCCTTGTGGTCGCGACGCTTGTGCCCGCGGTGGAGCTTCGATGTCGTTAAGCGACATGCTTTAACCCAGATTAAGCATCGGTTCGCCGAATGTGTCTCCCGAACTGCCGCAGGCCGCTGGCCGGTGGCGCCGGCGTACCGATAGGTGGAGGGATGCTGTTCGAAGCAACCGGCCGGACCCAGATCGACGCTCGTGGCGAGCCGGTTTATCATGCCAAGGACCGTGCGGCCTATCGCCACGTCAGCGCGCACGATGTGGGGAATGGCCTGGTCGTGCTCGATCGTCCGACAGTCGGCGTCGTGATGGACGATGTGCGAGTCGACGGCGGGTATCGCGTCATCGAGAATACCGGGATAGATCGTGCCGCCGCGCGCGTCGTTGGCTTGCGGGTGTCCAACGTCACCGCGACCAATCTGCGCCGTGGCTTTGCCCGGATCCGATATGACAGCCGGGATGGAATCTTCTCCGACGTCACTGCCAGCGGCGTGTTGACGACAGGCGCTCACGATCTTCCGTGCGGAATCGCGATCGCCGATGACGCGTCCGACTTTCGCTTCGAACGATGCACGATGCGCGGCTTTCAATGGAAGAGGAACGACCGCCAATATTGGAATGGCGACGGGTTTTCGGCCGAGCGCGGCAACCGGCGGTTACTGTTCCGCTCCTGCGCCGCCTGGGACAATAGCGATGGCGGCTTCGATCTGAAGGCCAGCGATTCGATGCTCGACGACTGCATTTCGGGCCGCAACGCGCGCAATTACCGTTTGTGGTCGAGCATCAACGCAAGTCGCCTGACCAGCATCGAGCCGGCCAAGGTCGGCGGCATCGGCGATACGGTGCATTTCGCCCTGATGGGCGCCAAGGCCCCGGGCGGCGCGCCGATCGTCATCCGCATCGCCCATCTGGTGGTGAAGAGCGCTCATGGATGGCCGATCTTCGACGTGCATGACGGGCCGGTACGGATCATCATCGATTCGCACGACATCCAGGTTCCCGCGGGCACTCCTTTGATCAGGCCACGGGGCAAAGGCAGCGTACCGGGTGGAATCAAGTGGGGCGGCACGCCGCCGAAGCTGTGACCTAAGTGTAAGCTGCTGCAGCGTTAGCCGCGATGTAGGCACGGCTCGACGTTGCGCGCTTGTTGCGATGCAGCAGAAGGGCACAGGTACGGCCAGCCCGTCTTAAGCCGACCACCGGAGTCTTGGCATGCCGGGCACCTGTCGACAACGCTCTACAAAAGGGATCGATATGGACAAGGTGCGCAAAGCGGTGTTTCCGATCGGCGGACTGGGGACGCGTTTCCTTCCCGCCACCAAGGCGATGCCGAAGGAAATGCTGCCGATCGTTGATCGCCCGCTGATCCAATATGCCGTCGACGAAGCACGCGAGGCGGGGATCGAGCAGTTCATCTTCGTAACGAGCCGCGGCAAGTCGCTGATCGAGGATCATTTCGATCATTCCTTCGAACTCGAAGAGATGATGGAGCGGCGCGGCAAGTCGCTCGACGCGCTTGTCGACACGCGGTTCGCGCCGGGTGACATCGCCATCGTACGTCAGCAGGAACCGCTTGGTCTCGGCCATGCGGTTTGGTGCGCGCGCCGCCTGGTCGGGGACGAGCCTTTTGCCGTGCTGCTGCCCGACGACCTGATGATCGGCCAGCCCGGCTGCCTGAAACAGATGGTCGAGGCCTATGCGCGGGTCGGCGGCAACCTCCTCTGCGCCGAAGAGGTGCCACACGACCGGACGAACAAATACGGCATCATCACGCCTGGCGCTGCCGACGGTACGCTGACCGAGGTTCGCGGCCTGGTGGAAAAGCCCGCGCCCGCCGAGGCTCCTTCGAATCTGGCGGTGATCGGGCGCTATATCCTGCAACCGGCGATCATGGACATCCTGGCGCAGCAGGAAGAAGGCGCCGGCGGGGAGATCCAGCTTACCGACGCGATGACACACCTCATCGGCCGCCAGCCGTTCCACGGCGTCACCTTCGCGGGCACGCGCTATGATTGCGGCGACAAGCACGGCTTCGTGAGCGCGACGATCGCCGTGGCGCTGTCACGGCCGGACATGGCGTCGGCGGTTCGCGACTGTCTGGCGGGAGCGTGAACCATATGGATGCAGCAACCCGGCCCCGCGTTCACCCGCGCCCGCCCGGCCCGGAATCGGATGTCGACGAATCGACCCTGATCGACTTGCGGCGTATCGGTCGCATCCTCCGCCGGCGCGCCCTGATCATTGCGATCATCCTGGTCTGCGCCGCGGTGATCGCGGTTATCGCTTATATGATGGTGCAGCGACGCTATGTCGCAACCGCGCAGGTGGCGCTCGAGCGTACCGCCGAAAAGGTCATCGCCGAGGATCAGGTGACGCCCACCGTCGATCCCGATTCGGCGGCGGTCGATACCGAGGTCCAGGCGCTGCAATCGCCGGCGCTGATCGGCCAGGTAGTCGACACGCTGCGGCTCGATCGAAACCCTGATTTCAACGGCCATCTCGCGCTTCCCGCGGCCGCAAACGCAAAGCCTGATCCGCTTGCGCGCGCACGCGCGATCGGCAACGTGTTCGGCAACCTGACGATCAAGCGCGATGGCATGTCCTACGCGATCAGCATCTCCTTTGAAGCAACCTCGCCGACGCTCGCCGCGCAAGTCGTGAACACGCTGGCGCGGACCTATGTCTCGGGCCAGGTCAATACGAAGTCCGGCGCGACCAAGCGCGCCAGCCAATTCCTCGAAGGACGGTTGCAGGAAATGCGCGGCCAGGTGCTGACGGCGGAAAAGGCGGTCGCCGATTTCCGCGCGGCAAACAACCTTTTCGCGGTATCAAACCAGAGTTCGACAAGCCAGTCGACAAGCCAGGAAGCCTTGTCCAACCTTTCTACCCAGCTCGCGCAGGCGCAGGCTGAAAGTGCCGCCGCGCAAGCGCGTCTGTCGACTGCTCGCGCACAACTCGCGCGCGGGAAGAGCGGCGACGAACTCGGCGAGTCGCTGGATTCGCCCGTTATCAGCGCGCTTCGCGGGCAGCGCGCCGAGATCGGCCGCGACGTTGCCAGCCTCGAAAAGCGATATGGCCCGCTTCATCCCGATCTCCAGCGGGCGCAGCGGGCGATGGCGAACACAGACGCGCAGATCGCCGCCGAGGTCAGCCGCATCGTCGCCAATACCTCGATCCAGGCCAATATCGCCAGCCAGCGTGCCGCGTCGCTCCAGGGATCGATCAACCGCGCCGAAGGTAAATTGGCAGCGGATAACAATGCCACGGTGAGGCTGAACGAACTGGAGCGCAACGCCGATTCGGCGCGCACGCTCTACCGCTCGTTCCTCGACCGCTATCGCCAGACGATAGCGCAGGCAGGCCTTGAGCAGAGCGACAGTTACATCGTCGCCGCGGCGCGCGTCCCGGCGTCGCCGAGCTCACCCAATTTGCTGATCTTCGGCGCGGCGGGATTGGTCGGCGGGATCGGTCTCGCGACGTTGGTCGTGCTGTTGCTCCAGCTACTCGAACGTGGCGTCGAGACAGGCGATGCGATCGAGCGGAAGCTCGGCTTGCCGGCACTGGCGTCGATCCCTGACGCCGCGACGCTGCCGGAATATAAAAAGAAGGGACTTCCCGCGCCGCCGATCGACCTCGTCGTGCAACGGCCGCAATCCTTGTTGGCCGAGGCCTTTCGCTCGCTCAGGACGTCAATCTCGTTCGCCCTTCCCCACCAGAAGCACCGCATCATTGCGATCGCCTCTTCGATACCCGGCGAAGGCAAGACGACGACCGCGATCTGCCTGGCGCGATCGGCCGCCGCTGCTGGCGTGAAGACGCTGCTCATCGATTGCGACCCGCGCCGCCGCGCCACGAGCCGACAGTTCGGCGGCAATGTGAAGGTTGGACTCAACGAGTTGCTGAGGGGAAGCGCGTCGCTCGATCAAGTCCTGGTCCAGGATCAGGCGACCGGCGCCTGGCTGCTGCCGCAGCGGGTCGATGCGGATGACCTGACCCTGACCGAAA
Organism: Sphingomonas mali NBRC 15500; assembly: GCF_001598415.1. Classification (GTDB taxonomy): domain Bacteria; phylum Pseudomonadota; class Alphaproteobacteria; order Sphingomonadales; family Sphingomonadaceae; genus Sphingomonas; species Sphingomonas mali. Next base: position 166,292 of record NZ_BCYX01000005.1, on the reverse strand, counting down.
GCGGGCGCTTCGCAACTTTGCTGGCGGAATTGCGCGAGCGGTTCGATCTGATCCTGCTCGACACGGCGCCATTGCTGGCGATCGACGAGGCGCGCGTCGTCGCCAGCATGGCCGATGGCGTCGTGTTCTTGCTGCGTTGGCGCAAAACGGCCGCGAAGGCCGCGGAAATCGCCCTCGACCGGCTCGCCGATGTCGACGCGAACGTGATCGGCGTCGCGCTGACTCAGGTCAACGTAGTCGAGCAGGCGCGGGCCGGGTTCGGCGATGCCGGCTATTATTACAAGGACGTTGAAAGCTACCACACTGCCTGAACGAGCCGCGACGTGAACGAAGCCACCAGTTTCGGCCCGTCCTTCGGGCTGCAGATCCTCGTTCCCGTCACGATGCTCCTGCTCGTGCCGCTCGCCATCGCCTATGTGCGGTCGGGCAGCACCGCGGCGCGTTTCGTGCTGGTCGCGCTCTGGCTGCGCTATATCGCCGGCGCCTATCATCTCTGGATGTTTCGCCCCATCGCCGCGGGCCTTTCCGGCAATGCGGTGGTGTCGATCGCGACCACCGGCATCGGGCTGCTGTTCGTGGTCCGCTTCGCCAATCTGGCGATTCGCTGGGTGGTGCCGGTTTATCTGATGATGGCGATCGTGCTGGTCAGCGCGATCCTCAACCATGATCCGAGCGGTGCGATCAACGCCGTCGTCAAATATCTCTATTTCCTGGTCATCGCGCTGGCCGTGCTTCAGGCGCACCGGCGCGATCCGGAAGGCCATTTCATCGGCTGGCTGATGGTCGCTTTCCTGCCGCTGACCGTGTTCCAGTTTCTGTCGGTCGTGCTCCATTTGCCCAAAGGGTCCGAACTCGACGGCGGACTGGTCTGGATAGGCGGCTACAATCATGAAGCAGCCTTTTCGGTCGCGCTTGTGGCGGGGTTCGTCGTCGGGTGCTTCGCCCGCGCCGCGCATCCCCTTCCCCGCGCAATTTTTCTATTGGCGATGCTCGTCGGCATCCAGCTCGCCGGCTATCGCACCGCCATCTTCGCCATGGGGCCGCTCGCGGTGGCGACGCTATGGATCAGCATCACCACCAGCGTGCGGCGCGACCAGCGTCCGTTCATGGCGGGGGTCGGTGCGGCGCTCGCGGTGATCCTGGTCGGCGTGGCGGTGGTCTTCTATGCCGACAAGTTCGCCGACATCGCGACCATCGCCGCGAATCCCGCCGCGCTGATCAAGCCCCCCGGCGAGTTTACCTGGGCCGACAAGCAGGTGTTGTCGGCACGCGCTTATATCTGGAGCAGCTACATCTACGCCTGGCTGGAAGGCGGCCCGGTCCAGCATCTGGTCGGATTCGGGCCGGAGAGCTGGGAGGGATTGTTCAAAGTCTATCCGCACAACACGCTGGTCGGCACAGCGTACGAACTCGGTCTCGTCGGCGTTCTCGGCATGCTGTCGCTGTGGCTGACGATGCTGTGGGTGGCGATAAATGCGAAGGGCGAGCGCCTGATGCTGATCGCGGCGCACGCTTCGTTCCTGCTGCTCAACATGGCGACGATGCCATTCTGGCAGGTCGAGGGGCTGGGTCTCTACGGCTTCCTGTGCGGCTATACGATGTATCGTGCGCGGGCCCTCGCCTCGCACCGGCGAGAGCCTATCGCCGTTCGATCAACGGATTGGCGCCCGGCACCATCCTGAAGCTGGGATTCTGTTCGAGAAAGGTGTCCACGGCGGTCCGGCAACCGGGATAATCGTGATAATCGTCGATGACGATCACGCCCTGCTCCGACAGTTTCGGCGCGACGGCGTTGAGGCAATAGAGCACTGGATCGTGCCAATCGCAGTCGATATGCGCGAAGGCGACACGCTCGACGTCGAGCGTGGGCCAGGTCTCCTCGAACAGACCCTTTGCCAGCCGGATCTGGCGGCCATCGACCGGCGCGTCGACGCTGGCGAGAACTTGGCCGACATGGTCGAGCAAGTCATCGCGATAGCCATAATAGACATCGCCGCCGATCCCGGTCGCCTCGCCGGCCGCGATCACGGCGTACCGTTCACGCGACTTGTCGTCGTCATATTCGGAAGTGGGCGGCGGAATGGTGGCGAAGACGTCCAGGCCGGTGAAGCGCGCCTCGGAGCGCCGCGCGGCCTGAGCGATCAACGCGGCGGTCCCGCCGAGCGCCACGCCGAATTCGAGATAGTCGCCGGGCACGCGACGCTGGCCGAGCCGGCGCAGCGCCGACTCGATCCGGACGAGCTTGACCGGGCGCAGATAGGTCAGCCCTTCGCGCCGCATGCGTTGTGCGACGGGGCTGAGGCGGAACAGCATCCAGCGGCGGACGATGCGGCTACGAAGCGACATGGCGCATTTCCTTTGTGGTGGTCGCGGCAAGCGCCATGTCGATCGCGGCCTCTCGCGACGTCGCGCGCGACAGGCCGGCATAGTCGGCGGTCCATTGATCGGCGAACCCGGCGACCTTGCCGTAGCTATTGTCGAGCAGCACGTGCGGGATATCGAGCAGGAGCGAAAGAATGTGCGCATGGAGCCGGTCCGTCACGACGGTCTCACCCTGGGCCAGCATGGCGAGGCCGCGCTTGACCCGCCACTCGGCGAGCACGCGCTGACGCAACAGCCGTCGCGCCTGCGGATCGCGCACCAGAAGCCGGCGGAGCTTCAGCTCCATCCGGATACGGTCCCGCGCTCGCTTATACTCCTCGAGCCAGTCGTCGGCGATCACGCCCGCCGGCGGCTCGGCATCGGCACCGTTGGCGCGTTCATGGTCGGTGCGCAGCAGCGCGAATACCGGCGCCACAGCGCGCGCGGGCCGGTGCAACCGGCCGAGCATCAGCGCGGCATCGGGGCACAGCTCGACCGCGCAATCGAAGCGTGCGCGGGCGAAGGCCAGCGACTTCGCGTCGCGGACGAGCAAGGTGAAGCGGCCATGGTCGCGGATCGCCGCGGCCATCTCGTCGGCGCGCTCAGGCGCGTCGTAATGGATCGACTGCGGCATCTGCACGATGGCGCGGTCGCGATGGCGCCGCAGCATCTGCAACCGGAACGCCTCATGCTTCGGCCACAGCGTCCCGAAATTGCCGCCGCCATGGATCAGGATCGTGCCGTCGCCGATCGCCGCCGCCATCGCGGCGTCGTCATGGTCGCCCAGCGCGGAGACATAAGCGGGCATCCGTCCGGCGCGCCGCAGATAGGCGATCTCGCCCAGCCAGATCGCCGAATCCCCGACATTGCTGTGATCGGGGAAATCGACCAGCGCGAGCTCCCCCGGAGGCAGGACGCGGTCGAGTGTCGCCGCGAAGCGATCGGCGAGCGTGGCGACGACGCGGTCGGCGCTTACGGGGGTCAAATGCGGGCCTTTCTCAAACGATAGGCACGACCCAGGATCATCGTGCGCCATTCGGGTCCAACCGCGAGAAGAACCGCGGCGTAAAGCGCGACGCCCAGCGGCACGAGCGTCGCGAGGGTGATGAATTTGCTCATCCCCGCCATCTCCAGCGCGCGCAGCCCGGCGAACAGCGCGACTCCCATGATGGTCGAGGCGGCAAGCGGCGCCCGCACTGCCGCGAACGTCGTCCCGGGGCCGATCCCCGATATGCGGTGCAGCAGCCAGATCTGAAACGGCAGCGTGAGATAGGCGCGCGCCACGTAGGAAATCGCCACCGCGAACAAGCCGTAAGGCAGCGACGCCAGGGTCAAGATGACGCCGAGCACGAGTTGCGCCGTGGACAGCATGATCAGGCTCCGCCCGGCGCCAAGCGCGGACAACGATGGCGAGGCGAAGAAGTTGAGCGTGAAGGGGAGCGCCATGAAGGCGAAAATCTGTGCCAGGGCGCCCGCCTCGGCCCATTTCGCGCCGAACACGAACGGCACCGCGATCGGCGCGAGCGCGCCGAAGCCGACAAGGGCTGGAAAGGAAATCGCGGCCGCCCGCCCGATCATCCAGCGATAGGCGCGGGCGAGTTGGACGGTGTCGTCCTTCACCCGCGCCAGCGTTTGCGTCGCGACCGTGGTGAAGGGCTGGATCGCGCCGCGAGCGATCAACTCCACGGTGCGCCACGCGGTGCGGTAGACGCCGACGGCGGCAAGGCCGATCCCCGCCCCGAGCGCCATCTCCTGGACGCGGACCGTCGCCAGGAAGATCAGCTGAACATAGATCAGACTGGCATTGAGCATCAAATTGCCACGCAGGATCGGCCATTCGAACCGCCATCCCGGAGTCCAGTCATACGACTGGCGTGAGAGGACAACGCCGACCGCTTCGGTCACCAGGCGCTGAATCACCAGCGCCCACAGCCCAAGCCCGTAAAAGGCGGCAAGCACGGCAGCCCCGCCGCCGATCACGCCGCCGACCACCGAGCGCAGCGCGGTCGTGCGATGCCCGAACTCGCGCAGGCGAAGCGCCATGTGGGTCACGCCGAGCGAGGAGAGAGGGAGGACCAGGCTCTGCACCGCGAGCGGCAGCGCGATGCCAGGCGCACCCATCAAATCGGCGATGGGGCGGGAAAGCAGGATGATGCTTACGCACGACAGCAAGGAGAAAGCTTGTTGCGAGCGGTAGATCGTGTCGAGGAACGCAGGGGTCAGCTCGCGACGCCGAGCGACCGTCTGGAGCAGGCCAGCGGTCGATATGATGCGGAAAGCCTCGGACGTGACCGCGATGACCGCGAACGCGCCGATCTCGGCACGCGACAGCAATCGCGCAAGCAGCACGAAAACGATGAACGACAGGACCTGATCGGACAGGAAGCGCACCAGCGTCCAGCCGATCGAGCTCTTGCTCCGCTTGCGGAGCTCGGTGTCGAAACGGGCTTGATCAATACCCAAGGAACCGCCTCGCCTTCATCATCCGCATGCGTGTGCGCTCCAGCTGACGCCAGGCGCGCTGGCGCAGCGTGTGGAACGCGGGATCGTTCTTCCCCGCAAACCGCGCCGCGCCGATCGCGGACGGCACGGTCGCTTCGAGGATCGGCGCCGGAAACAGCGCGAGATTGCGAACCCCGTGGGCCCAGGATCGATCCATCGCGTCGTCGATCGGCCGGCGAATGATGCGGCACTCGTCGATGAACGCGCGCGCGCCGGCAAGCGTGATGGCATAGCCCTGCGTGCCGTAGGCCGGGCCGATCAACTCCACCACGGTGCGCGAGTGCTGGAGGAAATCGGTCGCGACGATCCGCTGAAAGGTCGGCCGCTTCGCATAGAGCCGCAGGTAATCGAAACCGCGAGCGGCGAGGTCCGTCTCGGCGAGGCGCTCGATATAGGCCCAGTCGATGATCGTATCGTCCTCCAGGACGATGGCCTGCGTAATGTCGCGCGCGACCATCTCCTCCCAGATCGAGAAATGGCTCGCGTAACAGCCGATCTCGCCGCGGGTCAGGGTCCGGCCCTTGTTGCGCCGGACCGCCGCCTCATCGATCGCGAGGCTGTCGGGGCGCCCGGTGCAAGCGTCGAAGAACCGCCAGAACAAAGTGGTGTCGCGCGCGCGATCGGCGAATGCTGCGCGGCGCTCGCCGGCGTCGGCCAGCGACACCACGAAAAGCTCGGTCAGCGGGGGCGTGCCGGAGGCCTTCCCTCGCGAAACATGGTCTGGGTCCGACACCACGCGTTACGCAGAGATTATTTTGCAGTGCAGCGCAAGACGGCGCTGCGACGATCCGGGCGGCACGAGCGACGGGTCCAGAGTCATGAATCCGAGGCTTTCGCGTCGTCGGCATAAAGGGGCATTTCGCCTTCGCAAGTGCAGCAAGACATTGACGCTGGCCGCGTGCGCATGGAGGGCAGTGCGAATGCTTGACGTCAGACGAGGAGACGAGTCGTGACGCGTGTTGCGCTGAGCGTCATCGTGCCGGTGTGGAACGGCGAAGCGGTGATCGCGCGCTGCCTCGACGCGCTTGGGCGCCAGACGGTCGATCGTGCGCGCTATGAGATCATCGTGGTGGACAATGGATCGACCGATCGCACTGCCGAGATCGTCCGGGACTATCCCGGCGTGACTCTGCTCGCCGAGCCCCGGCCGGGATCCTATGCCGCGCGCAATACCGCCATCGCGCAGGTCGCGGCACCGATCATCGCGTTTACCGATGCCGATTGCGTGCCCGATGTCGACTGGCTCGCCACCGCCTTGGTCGGGGCCGAGGCGAATCCTGGCTTCGGCGTTCTGGCGGGCAAGATCGACCTGTTCGAAGAGGGCGTGTCGGGCGCACGGGTCTATGCGGACTATGAGAGGCTGTTCAGCTTTCCGCAGGCGCATGCGGCACGAGGGAATTGCGCGACCGCCAACTGGATCAGCCGCACGGACGTGTTGCGGGCGCTGGGCGGGTTCGACGCAAGTTTGAAATCGGGCGGCGACCGCCAGATGGCGTTGCGGATACGCGGCGCCGGCTACCCGCTCATCTACGTCCCCGACATGGTCGTGCGTCACCCGGTTCGCGCCGACCGCACCGAATTGGTGCGCAAGCGACGCCGGCTCAGCGGCGGCCGGTGGGATCGAACAAGCGCTACGCCCCGCCTGGCGCGGGTGCTGGGTGTTACCGCGGTCGACACCGTGCGCCGGCTGCGACGCGCGGCGATCTCGCGCGACTTGCCGCTCGGCCGGCGGCTGGCGGTGATGAAGCTGACCCTCGAGCTGGCGGGCGTCGCGACGCGCGAATTTCTGCGGCTAGCGGGCGGACGCGAGGCGGCGCGGGACTGATGGGAGAGGTCCGCTTCTCGGTGGTCGTGCCGCTATACAATAAGGCCGCGCATGTCCGCGACGCGATCGACAGCGTCCGCGCGCAATCCCACGCAGCGTACGAAATCATCGTGGTCGACAATCGCTCGACCGATGGCAGCCGGGAGATCGTCGCCGCGATCGACGATCCGCGCATTCGCCTGCACGATCTCGCGACACCGGGGCCGGGCGGCTATGCCGGGCGCAATATCGGAATCGAGGTCGCGCGGGGCGAATGGATCGCGTTTCTCGACGCCGACGATCTGTGGGCCCAGGACCATCTGGCGCTGTTGGCGCAGACTATCGCCGAGGACCCCGGTGTCGCCGCGGTTGCGACCCGGTTCGATCATGTGTTCGCGGACCGCCGTCAGCCGCAGCGCATTTCGCCCCGGCTCGAAAGACCCGTCACACTCGATTTCGCCGGCTTCCTCGAAAGCTGGCTGGCGGTACGCGAATGTCCGATGTGGACCGGCGCGATCGCTATACGCCGGACGGCCATCCTGGCGGCCGGCGGATTCCCCCACGGCAAGGCCGTGCGTGGCGGCGACAAGGACCTGTGGTTGCGCGTCCTCAGCAAGGGCCGGTTGCGATATTCTCCCGTGATCAGCGCCGACTTTCATCGCGACTCCGAGAACAAGGTCAGCAAGTCGACCACGACGCTCGATCTGCCTCTCATCGTGACGACGGTGCGCACCATGATCCCGGATGCGGCCCGGCGCGAAGCCGCGCTGCTGCGGCGACTGGCGAACCAGGAGATCGCGCATTACGCGCGCTATGCGATGAAACATCCGGGCCGGACCGCGATCCGCACACGCGACGTCTATCTGCCCGAGGGATGGACGACCGCGGCGCTGGTGCTCGCCGCCCGCGCGATCCCGGCGGCGCTCCGGCAACGCGGATATGAGCTGCGCACCCGATGGAGCGCGCAGGCTTGACGATCCTTGCCAATATCGGGCGCCTGATGATTGCCGGCGCGGCAGTCGCGGCGTGGCTCGCCATCCTCGGGACATGGCTTCCGAGCCTGGACGTGCTCGCGTCGTTCCTGCCGTTTTTTGCCGTGGCACTGGCGGTCGGCCTCATCATCGCGCGGCGACGCGTTCGCTGGACCTTGCCGCTCGCGGCGATCGGGATCGTACCGATGGCGATGGCGGCGACGCCGGAAATCGTCCGGACGATCCCGGCCGCGCCCACGGGGGCGCGCGAATTGCGCGTGCTGACTCATAATGTCTGGGTCGACAACGCGTCCCCCGCCGCAACCGGCGCGGCGATCGCGCGGGCAGATGCCGACGTCGTGCTGTTGCAGGAGACGGCGCGCGCACGCGACGCGCTGGTTGCCGCGACCGCACAACGCTTTCCCTATCGCACGGCGTGTCCCCGCGGCGGATGCGGCCTTACTATCCTGTCGCGCTGGCCGATCCGGGCGTCGGGCTATTTCCTGAAGGATGCGCGTGGGAAGCGGTTTGGACCGCCGCTGCTCTGGGCCGAAATCGCTGTACCGGGGGGCGCACCCGTGACAGTCGCTACGCTGCATTATCCGCGGCCATTTCCCGGCAGCCGGCAGGTTGCAGCACGTGCCGCGCTCGCCGCCGCCCTCGCGCGCGTCGACCGCGGCGGCCTCGTCATTGGAGGCGATATGAACTTGACGCCATGGAGCGCGGGGATGCGCGCGCAGGATGCGGCGCTCGCACCACTGACACGGATGACGCGTGCGGTCTGGAGCTGGCCGCGGCCCCTGCCCTTCCTGCCGATCGACCAGCTCTATGCCGGCCCGGCCTGGGGCCTGGTGCGCGTCGATCGCCTGGCGGCGACCGGCTCCGACCATTTCCCCATTCTCGTGACGCTGGGTCGCCGATGACGCCTCGCGTGATCCTGCTGGCCGGCATGATCAATGCCGCGATTACCGGTACCGCTTTCGCGCAGGTATCGGATGCGACCGATAGCGTCGGCCAGGCACCGCCGTCGAGCGCGTTCGGCCGCGACCGCAACGTCAGCGTCATGGAGCGTGAACATCCCGAATACGACCCGGTCCCGATCCATGTCGGTATCCTCGAGCTCACGCCGTCGATGGCGATCGGCACGGGGTATGACGACAATCTGTACGCGGTGAACGCGCCGCGCATCGGCGACGCCTATCTCCATATCGTCCCGCGGCTGAAGATCGTCCGCCCGTCGCCCAATCTGAAGCTGACCCTGAACGGCGAGTTCGATCTGACGCGCTACGCATCGCGTATCAGCGAAAACCAGACCAATTACCGCCTCGACGGCGGTGCCCATTATGTCATCAGCAATGACACGACGCTCGATCTGACCGGGCTCTACGGCCGCTTTGCCCAAGAGCGTACCGAGCCCGATTCTCCGGCGCTTGTGCAGCGTCCGATCCGCTTCACGATCAGCGAAGCGACCGGAACAGTGACGCATGTCTTCAACCGATTGCGCGTGCGCGGCGTGCTGGACGTCGAAAACCGCAACTATCGGGACGGTCGCGATGCACTGGGCAACGTCGTCGATGAGGATTTTCGCGACCGAACAACGGTGACCGGCACCGGGATCGTTGAATATGCGCTCAGCCCGAGCATTTCGCTGTTCGGCGCGGGGTCTTACAACATCCGCGACTACCGTACCCGGATCGGGCCGGTTCCGGCACGCGACTCGCAGGGTTACGAGGCCGCGGTCGGATCGAGTTTCGAACTCGGCGCCAAAATCCGCGGGTCGCTGCGCCTGGGCTATCTTGAGCAGAAGTATCGCGAGCCGTTCTTTGCCGACATCCGCGGCATGCTGGTGCGCGGCGATGTCGAATATTTCCTGACGCCGCTCGTCACGCTCACCGGGACAATCGATCGCCGCGTCAACGAGACCGGGATTCTCGGCGCCGCGGGCTACCTGTCGACCACCATGACGCTCCGCGCCGACTATGAACTGCTGCGCAATTTGATCCTGAGCGCGAGCGTCGAAAAGGAAGCGCGCAACTTCAACAATATCGATCGCGACGACGACCGCTGGACCTATCGCGCGTCCGGGACCTACCGGCTGAGCCCGCGGGTAGCGCTTCGCGCGGACGTGTTGCGTCGCAGCCAGTCGAGCGTCGGTACTGTGCTCGGTCGCGAATTCGAGAAGATGCGCGTGTCGTTCGGCGTAACTCTGTCAGGCTTGTAAGGCACCGACGACGGCCGGCTGCGCCTTTTCCCGCCGCTGGCCGGGATAGGCATCGGCGCAGGCCGCCAACAACGCCTCGGGCGCCATGCGGTTGATATAGCCGTCCGATCCCTGGTCAGAGATGAGCTTGGCCGGAATCCCGACGACCACGCCGCGATCGGGTACATCCCGGGTGACGACGGCATTGACGCCAATCGCCGCCTCTTCGCCGACATTGATGCCGCCGATGATCTTCGCGCCCGACCCCAAGAAGCTGCGGTCGCCGATCACCGGCGCGCCCTTACGCGCGCCGCGGTTCATATAGCCGAGCACGACGCCATGGGTCAGGTTGACGTTGCTTCCCAGCACTGCATCGCCGTGGATGTAGAAACCGCCGAAGCGATTGAGGAACAGCCCCGGGCCGATCTCGGTATATTCGGGGATCGCGAAGCCATATTTGTACCGCGCGCGAAGGAGCATCAGCTTTGCGAGCGGATAGAGGCCGAACGCCTTGGCCGGCTTGCGCTTCAGCCACCCGCAGGTGCGCATCAGTACGGTATATTTGTATCCCGGCGTGAAGGCATAATGCCGCACGAAGCTCTTCAGATCGACCCGGCCGGCATAGCGGTAGAGGTCGGCGGCAAGCAGCGCCTTGAGCTTCGTGAAGCTGACTGCACAGCCGCGCAGATGCGGCTCACCCGTTTCCTCCATCAGAAATAGCGCTCGGAGAATCGCACCGTGTCGCCGGGCATGATGGCGAAGTCCGCGGTCAGCGGATATTCGGTTTCGCCCGCCTCGCCCGCGCGCTTGACGAACACCTTCTTCTGGTTGGCGCGATAGGTGAAGCCATCCGCCTTCGCGACCGCCCCGCGGATCGTGAGGCCCGGCGTATAGGGATATTCGCCGGGCTTCTGCACCTCGCCCAGAACGTAGATGGGGCGGAAAGTCAGCACTTCGACCGCGACCTTGGGATTGAGCAGATAGCCCGCGCCAAGCTTGGCCTCAAGCGCGCCCGCCAGCGCGGCCGGGTCGAGCCCCGCGGCCTGCACGTCGCCGATCAGCGGGAAAGCGACGGTACCGGCGGGTGTCACCTGAAACTCGCCGGTCAGCGTCGGCTCGCCATAGGTCGTCACCTTGACCTTATCGCCTGGCGCCAGCTTCATCGCGTCGGCCGCGGGCGGCGGACCGCCGCCGGCGACCGGGGTCTGCCCGACACAGGCAGACAGAAAAAGAAGGGCCAGAGCGAGCAGAAGCTTCATCGCGCGATTCCTGAAGACAGGGGATAGGGAGACGCGGGCGAGCCGCTGGTTCGAGGGGGTTTCAACGCGGCGTCGATACGCCGCCAATAATGTTCGGTCGCCTGGGCGACTCCATAATCGAGCGAGCGTCGACGAGCGGCATCGGCCGCGGCGGCACGGCGCGGTTCGCTCGCGACCTCGCGCAAGGCCGATGCGAAGGCGGCAACGTCGTTCGGCGGCACCAGCGCGCCTGCGGGAACCGGGCGTGCGTCGACGACCGATTCCCGCGGCAGACCGGCGAGGATCTCCGACGGTCCCGATGCGCAATTGGTGGCGACCACCGGCAATCCGCAGGCCATCGCCTCGACCAGGCCGTTGGGAAAGCCCTCGGCATTGGAGGGCATCGCGAACAGGCGCGCGCGTGCCAGCACCGCGAAGGGATTGGCGACGAAACCGGGTAGCGACACGCGCTCCGTCAGGCCCTTTGCCGCGATCTGCGCTTCCAGCGACGCGCGCTCGGGCCCCTCTCCCATGATGACCAACCGATGCGGCAGGCCGGACGCGGCGAACGCATCGACGAGCAGCGCGAAATTCTTGTTTGGAACGAGCCTGCCGGCCGCCACCATATAGTCGCCGTCGATCGCCAATGCGCTGGGCGCGGCGGCCTGAGCGGCGATGGCGTCATGGTCGACCGGGTTGGCGATCGCGCTTACGCGGTCGCGGGCGACCCCGAAATTTTCGACCAGATCGTCGACTACACCATTCGACACCGCGACGATGTGCCGTGCGCGTGGGTAGGCGAAGCGCACCATCGCCCGCGCCGCCATGGCGCCCACGCCGCTGCCCAGATGCGCGCTGGTATTGACCCGCTCGCTGATCAGCCAGGGCCGTCCGCGCCCGGCCATCGCTACGGCGGTCGCCACATTGGCACGAGTCAGGAAGGCAAAGGCGGCGTCAGGGTTCAGGCGGCCGACCAGCCGACGCAACTGGGCGATGCTCGCGCCCAAGCGGTGCCGCGCGTCGAGCTGAGTGAGAGTGATCCACTCCGGAACGGCGTAAGCACGCGGCTCATCGTCGAGCAGCGCGAGATGGATATCGTATCGATCCCGCCACGGCGCCGACGCGCCAAGGATCGTCGTGAGCACACGTTCCGCCCCGCCGCCGGCGAGCGAATTGATGACGAACAGGATCGTCGCCTTTGCGGCCATGTATCCTCACGTTCGGCGCTACCACCGGTTACCGTCAGGAAGCATAGCATGCGCGTCTGCTGCGATGCACCATTCCGGGGGTTGCCCGTCGCTGGGAGCGGGCGGCCCGTCGCTACATGAGGATGAGATCATAGGGATGGAGCGCGACGACGTCGTGCAAGACGATCGTGCTCGCGCCGACATGAATCGAGAGTCCGTCAGCCGTGAGCGTCGTCGTGTAGTTTCCAGCCGCGGCGCCGAATCCCGACAGATCGATCCGATCACCCTGGGCGGACGAGAAATCGAGAATGTCGTCCTTTCCCGATCCGGGCGCGAAGACGAAGTGATCGGCACCGGCGCCGCCGATCAGAGTGTCGTGGCCGCCGCCGCCGATGAGCACGTCATTGCCCGCGCCGCCGTCGATCCGGTCGTCCCCTCCGACGACGCCGACCGCCATGATGGCGCCGTCGCCGTACAGCACGTCGTCGCCGTCATTGCCGTACAGCGTGTCGCCCCCACCGACCGAGGTGCCGGTCATCGTGAGGGCATCGCCGTAAAGAACGTCGTTGCCGGTGCCGCCCGACAGATTGTCGACCCCACCATGCGCGGTGCCGCTCATCGTCTCAGCGTCGCCGAACAGCAGGTCGCTGCCGTCGCCGCCGCGAAGTATATCGCGCGCGCCGGTCGTGCTCAGCCAATTGATGTCGCCGATCAGGCGATCATCGCCGGTGCCGCCGTCGAGCGTATCGGGCTGCCACCCGCCTAGCAGCATGTCGTTGCCATCGCCGCCGTTCAGCGCATCGCTGCCGTTGCCGCCCTGGAGCGAATCGTCGCCGCCACCGCCATTCAGCGTGTCGTTGCCGTCAAGTCCCAGCAGTATGTCGTGACCGATCCCGCCGGTGATGATGTTGGCGAGCGCATTGCCGGTGCCGGCGAAATCGCCGAGGCCGATATGGGTCAAGTTCTCCAGATTAGGGCCAAGCGCGTATTTATCGAGCGTCGTCGCGACGTGATCCGTGCCGACCGATGCCGATTCGGCGATCGTATCCTTCGAAGAATCGATGAAATAATGGTCGTTAGCGGCCGTCCCGACGAAGTGATCCGTGGATACGACGTAGACCGCAGCGCCGATCGGCGTCGCAGTTGCCGGATCGCTGGTCGACCACCCCGCCGAATTGCCGCCAGCCGACGCGACGACGCTTTCCGTAAGCGTCGGCAGCCCCTCCAGGGCGAGCAAGGTATCGGAGGTCATCAGGATCGAGTCCGCCGCATGGACGACCTGCACCCCGTCGAGCAGCAGCGTACCTTCGGACGAGAAGACCTTGGTGCGCGATCCGGCATCGGTGAAAGTGCCGTCGATGATCGTGACATGCGCGCCGGCCGCGATCCAGCCCTGGTTCTGCTCGGACGATCCGCCGCGCCAGACCGGATTCAGCCCAACCGAGTGGGACATCGTGATGTCGCCCCAGAGCCGATAGTTGCGCGCATTCTCCGACGCGACCGCGCCGACCAGCACGGTGTCGGTGGATTTCAGGTCATAGCCGCCGTCGCTATTGCCAGTGGCGACGGTATTTTCGAACCGCACACTGTAGACTCCGCGTTCAGTCGCGAAGCCGTCGCCGTTCAGATAGGTGCTGCCGCTGCCGACGCTTTGGACATTGGCCATCGTCGTGTCGCGGATCACGACATCGTGGACCGTACCGTCGAGATGGATACCCTCGGGCAGATCGTCGCCGACCTCGCCCGCCATGTCGCCGCGGACGTTCTCGATCAGGACGCCATGCGTGTCATATTGCAGCCGGATCGCCTCGCGCGAGAAGCCGGTGACCGCGACATCGCGAATCGTGAGGCCGGTGATCGATGCGGTGCCGCTGCTCGCCAGGTCCTCGAAAAAGCGTCGGGCGTTGTGGACATCGACGTGCTGGATCGTGACGTCGGCGATGTCCGCGCTGGCCCGGAAGGCAGTCCCGACATTGCTGACGTCGATATCCTGAAACGACAGGTGGTTCGCGCCGCTGCCCATCTTGAACAGCTCGTTCCCGGCCGCGTCCCCGGCGTGCCAATCGGCAGGGCGGGTCCCGTTGAACTGCGCCGCCATGGCATTGCCGAGATGGTCGATGCCACGGATCGTGACCGGCAGGCCGTCCGCGCCGCCGTGCGAAACGGGAATGGTCCCCGCAATCTGGTAGGTGCCAGCGTCGGCGATCAGCAGTACTTCGCCGCCCGCGCCGGCCTTGACGATCTGAGCATCGAGCGCCCCGATCGGCGCGGCGTTTTCCAAACTCGATCCGGATTTGTCTCCTGCCCCGGTCGGCGAAATGTAACGCGTACCCATAGCCCACCCGCATTGCGACCGGGCACCGCGCATCGCGCCACCCTTTCCAGATTTTACGAAATGCGGAACGCTCGGCCCTCGGCCGCTTCAGTCCGCCGCTTGCGAGGCTCTGTCTGCCATGGCGCGCGTGCTCAAAGGCTCAACAGGCATTATTAGCGGGTCGCTAAGCATGAAGGAGACGCGCGATGGACTTCTCGAGACGCAGCCTGTTGGGCGGTGCGCTCGCGGCGGTGCCGGCAGGGTCGCTCGGCGCGATAACGCCATCCGATCCGTCGCGCCCGCCTTTTCATATCGCGCAGGAAGGCGCCGGCGTGTGGCGGTTCCGCAGCTGGACGTGGACTGCGGGGGCGTGGCGCCCGCTGACCGGCCGGATCACTGTCGAGCGCGCGGGGCTTCAGGTTTCGGGCAGGCCCGATCCGCGCGACGCGCGCGCGCTTCAGGCCGCGCTTGGCCGGATCGTGCGTGACCGTTCGGGCTGAAGCGCGCGATACAGGCCGAGCGTCTCCACCGCGGCCTTGTCCCAGGAGAAGCGCGTGCGTACCGCGTTTGCGTCGGCGCGCAGCGAGGCGGGATCGGCCGTCAGCATAGAAGCGAGACGATCGACGTTGCCCACCGGAAAATAGTTCGCCGCAGGCAAGCCGATATCGCGGTTGGCGGGAATGTCGCTCAGCACCATCGCCGCGCCCTCGCCCGCGGCCTCGAGCGCGGCGATCGGCAGGCCCTCGTGATAGGACGGCATCACGAACATCGCCGCCCGGCGATAGAGTGTCGCGAGCACGTTGCGCGATTGCACGCCCGCGAAGATCACATCCGGTCCCGCTTCGGCGACCAGGTCGCGGGCATAGGGACTGTCGTGATCCGCGCCGCCGACGATTACCAATTTGTACCCCGTGCGCGATGTGCGGTGCGCGGCGATCAGGTCGTGGAGACCCTTTTCCGGCACCAGCCGCCCGACCGCGAGCAGGAAAGGTGCGTCGCCGATCCCGAGCCCCGAAAGTATCTCGTTGGCATCGCCAGCCGCGAACAATTCGGGCGCACCGTTGGGAATATAGTGGATCGCGTTGGCCTTTCGCGGAAAGGCCAGCCGCAACTGCTCGGCAAGCGATGGCGAGATCGCAACGATCTGGTCCGCCCAGCCGAGCGCCGCACGCTCGCCCGCCCGCAATACGGCTTTTGCGAACCGGCCCCATTTGGCGCGATCATAGTCGGTGCCGTGATGAGTCACGACCACACGCAGTCCCAGCAGCCGCGCGAGCGGAGTCAGGATCGCGGGCCCGATCGCATGGATGTGGAGCACTTCCGCGCCGCGCCGCTTGGCGGCGACTATCGCGAACAATGTCGAAAGGATCGTCTCGAAATGCTTCGATTGTGGACAGCGCAGTCCGACGATCTCGACACCGCGCCACGTTCGCCGCCGCTCCGGTAAATAGGGCGCGCGGCCGAGTACGACGATCGGCTGTTCGGGCGCGAGTGCCGCAATGCGGGGCAGCAACTCTTCGCAGTGGCTTTCGATGCCGCCCATCACGTCGGGAAAGCCCCGCAGTCCGGTGACACAGATCGGCGGCGTGGTGGAGGCCATGTCCGGCGCTCCTATTGCAACTCGGGGATTTTGATCGCCTCGGGATGGATCACTGGCTCGCCATCGCCGGGCCGTCCGACACTGCGATAGATGAAGCCCGCTGCGGTGAGATCGTCGGCGCGGTAGATGTTGCGCAGGTCGACCAGCACCGGCGCCGCCATCACTGCCTTCAACCGCGCGAAGTCGAGCGCGCGGAAGGCATCCCATTCGGTGACGATGACGATCGCCGACGCGCCTTCCGCCACGGCATAGGCGGAATCCGTATAGGCTATTTCGCCCAGCAGCGGCGCCGCCGCCGCCATCCCTTCCGGATCATAAGCGCGCACGCTCGCACCGGCATCCCGCAACGCCTGGACGATCGCGATTGCGGGCGCGTCGCGCATGTCGTCCGTGTTGGGCTTGAAGGTCAGGCCGAGCACGCCGATGGTCTTGCCGCGCACGTCGCCGCCGGCCGCCGCGATCACCTTTCGCGCCATTGCGCGCTTGCGGACGTCGTTGACCGCGACGGTCGTCTCGATCAGCCGCAACGGGCTGTCGTGATCCTGGGCAGTCTTGACCAGCGCCAGCGTATCCTTGGGGAAGCACGATCCGCCATAGCCGGGGCCGGCATGGAGGAACTTCCCGCCGATCCGGTTGTCGAGGCCGATGCCCCGCGCGACGTCCTGAACGTCCGCCCCCACTTTCTCGCACAGGTCAGCAATCTCGTTGATGAAGGTGATCTTCATCGCGAGAAACGCGTTGGCGGCATATTTGATCAGCTCGCTGGTGCGACGGCGGGTGAACAGCAGCGGCGACTTGTTGAGATAGAGCGGACGATAGACCGCCTCCATCGGCGCGCGGGCGCGCTCGTCCTCGATACCGACGACGATGCGGTCGGGGCGCTTGAAGTCCTCGATCGCGGCGCCCTCGCGCAGGAACTCGGGATTGGAGGCTACGGCGAAATCGGCGTCCGGGTTGGCCTCGCGGATGATGCGCTCCACTTCGTCGCCGGTGCCGACCGGAACCGTCGATTTGGTGACGATCACGGTGAAGCCATCGAGCGCCCGCGCGATCTCGTGCGCCGCAGCATAAACATAGGACAAATCGGCATGGCCATCGCCACGTCGGGTGGGCGTGCCGACGCCGATGAACACGACATCGGCAGCGGCCACCGGCGCGGCGAGTTCGGTCGTGAACGACAGCCGGCCTGCGGCAACGTTCTTGGCGACGAGCCGGTCGAGCCCGGGCTCATAGATCGGGATTCCGCCAGCCTTCAGCTTGGCGATCTTCGCCTCGTCGCTGTCGACACAGACGACGTCATGGCCGAAATCGGCGAAGCACGCGCCCGAGACAAGTCCCACATAGCCCGAACCGATCATCACGATGCGCATCAGCTTTCTCGCCTCTTCTTAACGATATGCTGCACATGCGAAGGGGAGTGCGCCGGCGTCAACGGTCAGACGACGAACGGTGTATGAGGTCGGTTGGCGCACAAAACCTCGATCACGCCGTCCCGGCTATTTGCCCTAGGCGTCCATCTGACGCTGATTGAACTTCCGGCTGAGTAGGATTAAATCCTACTGGAAAGGACCTCGCCATGCGTTCGACCCAACAGTTCAGTGTGACATTGCCCAACGAGATGGCGGCTCTTGTCCGTGCCAAGGTCGCATCGGGCGAATATGCCAGCGAGAGCGAAGTTATCCGCGAAGGTCTGCGAGCGTTGAATGCGCGCGAGCGCGCATTGGATGACTGGCTCCGACAACAGGCTTTGCCTGCCTATGATGCCTATCGCGCCGATCCCTCTCGCGGAATGTCCCTGGACGACGTTCGCGCATCAATCGGTAAACGCGACGTCTGATTGCGGCCTTCTGACCGAGGGTGGCCCACCACATTGTCTTTACGCCCGAGGCGCGCGACCAACTAGACCATCTGCACAGCTACATTGCATCGGCGGCCGACGCCGAGATCGCGATGCGGTTTGCGGACGGGATTCTCGACCATATCGCCACGTTGAGCGAATTTCCCGAGCGAGGAACGCCGCGGGACGATCTGCGACCGGGAATGCGTACACTGGCTTGGCGACGCCGGGTAACAATAGCATTCGTGGTTGAAGAGCGCGACGTGGTCGTCATCGGCATTTTCTATGGTGGGCGGGATTTCGAGACCTTGTTGAGAGAGGACTGATGTGTCTCGAAGGGGGCATTCAAAGCATCCCGCGTCTGGCGGCCGCTGCGAAGAGGGCTTGTCAATCGGATGACCGATCGCAAATGTATGGCGATGCGTTGTCACGGACCGCTCATCGCCCACCCAGATAGTCGCGCTGCGGCCATCGCCCCCGACATTTTCCTACAATGACGACCATTCGCGACGTCGCGCAGGCCGCCGGCGTCTCGAGAGCAACGGCCGCCCGCGTGTTGTCGGCGCCTGAGTTGGTCGCGGAGGCCACGCGGCACCGGGTCCTGAAGGCGGTGCAGGAGCTTGGCTATAGCCGCAATTCGGTGGCGGCGAGCCTGCGCACCACTCGCACCGGCCGGATCATCGTGACCGTCCCGGATATCTCCAATCCCTTCTTCTCGCGCGTCATCCGCGGCGTCGAGGAAGCGGCGCAGAAAGCGGGCTATGCGGTCCTGCTGGGCGATACGCGCAACGAGCGCGAGCGCGAGGAACAATATGCCGACATGCTCAATCGCCGAGAGGCGGACGGCATCATCTTCCTCGGGCACCGCCTGCCCACGGTCCTGGCGACCATCCTCGAACGCGACGGCAGCCGGGCGCCGATCGTCAACGGCTGCGAGTTCACGCCATCGCTTGGCGTGTCGAGCGCCCATATCGACAATGCGGGTGCGGGCTATGATGTCATGCAATCGCTCTATCGACTGGGCCATCGCGACGTCGCGGTCATCATCGGACCCGCCGACAGTCCGCTGACCCGGGATCGCCTGGCCGGCGCGCAGAAGGCGGCGGAGGATCAGGGCCTGGCCGCCCACCTCGTGATCGAGAATGGCGACTTCTCCATCGAATCCGGTCGTCGCGCGGCGATGGCTCTGTTTTCGCGCGCGCCACGCCCCACCGCCATTTTCTGCTTCAGCGACGAGATGGCGATCGGGACATTGGCGGCGGCGCGGTCCGCCGGCATTTCCTGCCCGGGCGATATGTCGGTCGTCGGCTTCGACGACATCCAGATGGCGCGTTATGTCGACCCCCCGCTCGCCACCGTGCGCCAACCGATGGCGGAAATCGGCCGGAAAACGGTCGAACTCCTGCTCGACATATTGAGCGGTCGGCAGACCCAGCCGGTCTATGCCACGCTGCCCTATGAGATCGTCGCCCGGCAAAGCATGGGGCCTGTCCCCAGGCAATCGCCGATTTCCTGACTCGACGCGTCCGATTTTCGTCGATTTGCGCTTGCAATGAGATCGATCTCATGATTGTTTTAGCCGATCGAGGACTCGGCGAAGATCGAGGCAAGTGACGGTATCGGGTGGCGTTTTTCTCTAATCGCCAGTTTCCTGCCGGGTGAGAGGTCCGCCAAGGTCATGCCTTGGCTCTGAAGGGGTGCGGCACATGGTCAAATTGCGGCTGTCGGTCATGATGTTCGCGCAATATTTCGCGTGGGGCGTCTGGCTCGTTCCGCTCAGCACCTATATGAGCAAGGGCCTGCATTTCGACACGATCATCGGCGCTGCTTATGGCATGGTCGGCATAGCGACGATCGCCTCCACTTTGTTCGTCGGGATGATCGCGGACCGCTTCATGGCGGCCGAGAAGCTGTTGAGCATCCTCTCGATCTGCGCGGGCGTCGCGCTCTTCTGGGTGTCCACGATCCAGACCTCGCCATCGCTCTTCCTGTTCGGCTGCCTGCTCCATTTCCTGTTCTACGCATCGACCATCCCGCTCGCGACGGCGATCGCCTTCAACTCGATGACCGACATCGCCAAGGAATTTCCGGGCGTCCGGGTGTGGGGCACGATCGGCTGGATCGTGGCGGGCCTGCTGGTCGGCGTTATCGCCGGAGCGGCGCAAACCGCTCTGCCGATGCGGATGGCGGCGATCGTCTATATCGCGCTGGGGCTCTATGCCCTCACCCTGCCGAACACGCCGCCGCGCGCCCGCGGGCGGATCGTCAGCCCTTCGGCGGTGCTGGGACTGGACGTCATCCTGCGTCATCGCGAGGCGGCATTCTGGATCTTCATCGCCTGCACCCTGGCGCTGATGACGCCGAGAAGCTTCTACGATGCCTATGGCAACACCTTCTTCGCCGACAAGGACCTGCACCTGACATTGTTCGGGACGCGGATCGAAGCGACCGGCATCCAGACCGCGGGGCAGATCTTCGAATCGCTGATCCTGGTCAGCCTGCCGTTCGTGCTCCTCCGGCTGGGCATCAAATGGGTGCTGGTGGTCGGAATGGGCGCCTGGGCGGTTCGCTTCCTGTTGTTCGGATTCGGCTACCAGGGCTCGACCGCGATCATGCCGATGGTGCTGCTCGGCATCATCATCCACGGCATCTGCTACGACTTCCTGATCGTGTCGGGGCAGATCTATGTCGATCGCAAGTTCGACGCCGAGGCTCGATCCCGCGCGCAATCCTTCTTCAACCTGATCACCCAGGGCATCGGCATCGTGATCGGCTCCAACATTGCCGGCGTCGTCTACGGCATGCATGCCAATTCCGACGGCAGCCATGATTGGCGCGCGATCTGGATGGTGCCGGCGGTGATCGCCTTCGTCGCGATGGTCCTCTTCGCCCTCGCCTTCCGCGAGAAGCTGGCTCCGCCGCAGGACGAGCAGTCCGGCGCGGCCGCGCCCGTGCTCCCCTGACGGTCCGGGACGGATTTTCGATGACCCAGAATATTCTCAGGCTCGGATTGGTCGGCGGCGGCCCGGGCAGCTTCATCGGCCCGGTGCATCGCATGGCCGCTTGCCTCGACGCGCGCTTCGTACTGGCCGCCGGCGCCTTCAGCCGGACACTGGAGAAGTCTCGCCAGCAGGCTGCTCGATGGGGCATCCCGGAGGGACGGGCCTATGACGGCATCGAGGGCTTGATCGCGGGCGAGCGCGGACGCGACGACGGCGTGCAGGCGATCGCTATCGCGACGCCGAACGACAGCCATTTCGCGATCGCCAAGGCGGCGCTGGAAGCCGGTCTCCCGGTGATCTGCGACAAGCCCATGACCGCCACCCTGGCCGAGGCCGAGGCGCTGGCCCCTATCGTCGCGCGATCGGGCCGCCCCTTCGCGCTCACCTATACCTATACCGGCTATGCGATGATCCGCGAGGCACGGGCGCGGATCGCCGACGGTGCGATCGGCCGGGTCCGCAAGATCATGGTCGACTATCCGCAAGGGTGGCTGTCCGAGCGCATCGAAGGCGACAATCTCCAGGCGAGTTGGCGAACGGATCCCGCCCGCGCCGGCACGGGCGGCGCCATCGGCGATATCGGCGTCCACGCCTTCCAGCTCGCCGAATATGTCAGCGGCCTGCGCGCCATGGAGCTGATCGCGGACCTTCCCCGCGTGGTCGCAGGGCGGCAGCTCGACGACGACTGCAACGTCCTGTTGCACTTTGCGGGCGGCGTGCCCGGCGTCCTGACCGCCTCGCAAATCGCGACGGGAGAACGCAACGGGCTGCGCCTGCGCATCTATGGCGAGAAAGGCGGCCTCGAATGGTGCCATGACGCGCCAGGCGACCTGATCCTGCGCTGGCCGGACTCGCGGACCGAGATCATCCATGCCGGAGGGCCGGGCCTGCATTCGGCTGCGCAAGGGGCAACCCGGTTGCCGAGCGGACATCCGGAGGGTTTCATCGAGGCATTTGCGACGCTCTACCGGGATTTTGCCGACATGATCGACGGCGCGGACGACAGGAAAGGTCTCCTGCCCGGCATCGACGACGGCCTGCGGTCCGCACGCTTCATCGATTGCGCGATCCGCTCGAACGAAGCCCGCGCCTGGATGTCCGTCCCCGGAGATGCACGATGAAGACGATCAAGGGGCCCGGCATCTTCCTGGCCCAGTTCCTGTCCGATCAACCGCCGTTCGACACGCTGGATCATCTGGCGGAATGGGCTGCCGGGCTTGGATTCGTGGCGGTCCAGATCCCCTGCACGCCGCAATTGATCGACCTCGCGACGGCGGCGGAGAGCCAGACCTATTGCGACGATCTCCGCGCCACGCTCGACAAGCACGGCATCGTGGCGAGCGAGCTTTCCACCCATCTTCAGGGCCAGCTGGTGGCGGTCCATCCCGCCTATGACAGTCTGTTCGATGGGTTCGCCGCCGAGCAGGTGCGCGGCAAGCCGGCCGAGCGCCAGGCCTGGGCGGTCGAGCAGGTGAAGCTCGCCGCGCGGGCCAGCCAACGGCTGGGGCTCGACGCGCACGCGACCTTCTCGGGCGCGCTGGCCTGGCCCTATTTCTATCCCTGGCCGCAACGCCCGGCCGGGCTGATCGACGAGGCGTTCGCCGAACTCGGCAAGCGCTGGCGGCCGATCCTCGACACATTCGAGGATTGCGGCGTCGATTGCGCCTTCGAGATCCATCCGGGCGAGGATCTGCACGACGGCGTGACCTTCGAGCGATTCCTCGACACCGTCGACCAGCATCCGCGCGCTCGGATCCTCTACGATCCCAGCCATTTCGTGCTGCAGCAACTCGACTATCTCGCCTTTCTCGACATCTATCATGAGCGGATCAGCTGCTTCCACGTCAAGGATGCGGAGTTCCGGCCGAACGGGCGATCCGGCGTCTATGGCGGCTATCAGAATTGGGTGGACCGCCCCGGCCGCTTTCGCTCGCTGGGCGACGGCCAGATCGACTTCGGCGCGATCTTCTCGAAAATGGCGGCCTATGACTTTGCGGGTTGGGCGGTGCTCGAATGGGAATGCGCGCTCAAGCATCCCGAAGACGGCGCGCGCGAGGGTGCGCCCTTCATCAAGAACCATATCATCCGGGTCACGCCCCATGCCTTCGATGATTTCGCCTCGAGCGGTACCGATCGAAGCGCCAATCGCGCGCTGATGGGCCTCGATCCGCAAGCGGCGGACGTCACCGGGACCATATCTCCAGGAGAGCATTGATGAAGTCGATCTACAGCCTGGCCGCTGCCCCTGCCCTGATGGCGGCCATCGCGGTCTTCGCGGTACCGTCCGGCGCGCAAAGCGCCCCGGCGGGTGCCCAGGCCTTCGGCATGTGCACGGCGTGTCATACGGTCACCAAGGGCGGCCGCAACGGGATCGGCCCCAATCTCTCGGGCCTGATCGGCCGGCGTGCCGGGTCCGTTCCGGGCTTCAGCTATTCGGCCGCGATGAAGGGTTCGGGCCTGACATGGGATGCCAAGACGCTCGACCAATTCCTGGCCGCACCGATGAAGAAGGTTCCCGGGACGAAGATGCCGATCAGCGTCTCCGATCCGGCGAAGCGCGCTGCGGTGATCGCCTATCTGACGACGGCAACGGCCAAATAGGCGGAGGATAGAAAAGATGCCGCGACCACTGACACCCTCCCGCCGTACCGTCCTGGCCGGCACCCTGGCGGGGCTCGGCGCGGCAAGCTATGCGCGTGCGGCCGGGACATCGCGAAACGCCGCGCGCTTCGCCCTCAAGTTCGCGCCCCACGAAGGCAGCTTCGCCAGCCGGGGCGGCCTGATCGAGCAGATCGCTTACGCCGCCGATCAGGGCTTCACCGCCTGGGAGGACAATGAGGCCGCCGCGCGTCCCGTCGCCGAGCAGGAAGCCATGGGCAAGGCGCTGCGGCAGCGCGGCATGACGATGGGCGTGCTGGTCGCGAGCATGCCGAAATGGGGTCAGTATCGGCCGCTGCTGGGCTCGGGCGACCGCGCCGAGCAGGATGCCATGCTTGCCGACATTCGCCGCTCCGTCGATGTCGCCAAGCGGCTCGATGCGAAGTGGATGACCGTCGTCACCGGCTTCATGGACCCGAAGGTGCCGGTCGACATTCAGACGGCGCGGATCATCGAAGTGATGCGGCGCGCGGGCGATATCGCCGCGCAAAACGGGCTGATCCTGGTAATGGAGCCGCTCAACACGATCACCAACCACCCCAACATCTTCATGCGCACGATCCCGCAGGGTTATGCGATCGCCACGGGCGTCGCCAATCCGGCGGTCAAGGTCCTCGCCGATCTCTATCATGCCCAGATCCAGGCGGGGAATTTGATCCCGACGCTCGAAACCTGCTGGAGCGAGATCGCCTATATCCAGTTCGGCGACAATCCGGGCCGGCTGGAGCCAAGCACCGGCGAGATCAACCACCACAACATCGTCCGCTGGCTGAAGGGCCGGCGGTATGACGGCGTGATCGGCATGGAGCATGGCAACTCGCTCGCCGGACGCGCGGGTGAGAACCGGCTGATCGCCGCCTATCGGGAGATCGACGCGGCATGAAGAGCGACACCCAGATCTCGCATCGGCCCGGAGGCCCACAATGATAGACCGTAGAACCGCCCTTGCCGGCATGGCCGCCTTGTTCGGCGCCCCGCTGTTCGCGCCGATCGCGCGCGCGGCAGGGCTCGTCGGCAAGGACCAGCGTCCCGTCATCAGCGAAGGACCGCCAAGCGTGCAGGTCTTCACCGCGCCGCAACGCGCGCTGATGACGCAGCTGAGCGAACGCGTCATTCCGACCACCGACACGCCCGGCGCGATCAAGGCGGGCGTGCCCGACTATATCGAAAAGCTGCTCGCCGATTGGGCGCTTCCCCAGGAGAGGATTCCGATCCTCGCCGGGCTCGACGCGACCGAGGCCAAATGTCTTCAGGACTATAAGGTGCCGACTGCCCAGGCGACGCCCGAGCAACTCGACGCGCTGCTCACCGCCGCGATGAATGCGCAATTCGCGGACGGCGCTCCCTTCTTCGCGGCGTTCCGGCAGCTCGTGATCACCGGATATTACACGTCCGAGATCGGGATGACGCAGGAGCAGGAATATCTGCCCGTCCCCGGCGAATATCACGGCGACTATCTCTATTCCAACGTCAACAAGGTCTACACGGCATGACGATCGATCGACGCACCTTCGTTGCGAGCATGGGCACGATAATGGCGGCAAGCAGCATCTCGGGTCTCGCGCGCGCCGCGCAGGTCCGCAAGGTCGGGTTGCAGCTCTATACGGTACGCGAAATCTTCCAGAGCGACCCGGTCGGGACGCTCGAGAAGGTCGCCCGTATCGGCTATCGCGAGGTCGAGTTCGGCGGCGGCAATTACGACAGCATGGACCACGCGCTGCTGCGCCGGACGATGGACCGGCTGCAGCTGTCCGCGCCGTCGCTTCACGTGTCCTATGACGTGCTGCTGACCAAATTCGCCGATGCCGTGAAGATGGCGAAGACGCTGGGCGCCGATACGATCGTCATGCCCTGGCTGCCCCCCGAGCTTCGCACCGATACGGGGTTCGGCGGCGTGGTGGAGAACGTCAACCGGTTCGCGAAGCAGGCGCGCGAGGCGGGCCTCGGCCTCGCCTACCACAATCACGATTTCGAGTTCACCACGCGCTTCGGGGGCACCTCGCTCTACGATCGCCTGGTCGGAGGCACCGACCCGTCGTTGGTGAAGCTGGAGCTGGACCTCTATTGGGCCGTTCACGCGGGCGAGGATGCCGGCAAGCTCATCACCCGGCTCGGCAGCCGTCTCTACGCCTTCCACGTCAAGGACATGCGGGCGGACAAGAAGATGACCGCCGTCGGCACCGGCACGATCGATTTTGCGGGGCTGTTCAAGCTGCCCGGGGCATCGGGCGTCCGCCATTTCTATGTCGAGAATGACGAAGCGCCGGCCCCCTATTTGCCGGACATCACCACCAGCTTCAGGAATCTGCGCGCGCTGCGCTTCTGATCCCCTTCTTCAAGGCATCTACCCATGGCATCCACCAACAAGTTCGACGCGATCGTCATCGGTTCCGGGATCAGCGGCGGGTTCGCCGCAAAGGAACTGACCGAGAAGGGCCTCCGCGTCTTGATGATCGACCGCGGCTTCATGGTCGAGCATCAGGAAGGCTATCCCTATGACGGCAAGCCGGCCTTCGAGCTCCCGGCACGAGGCGAGGTCCCCAAGGCAATCGTGGAGAGCGACTTTTTCATCGCCAAGTACGGCTATTTGTCGACCAGCAATCTGCAATTCTACAATGACGACCGGCTGAACCCTTACGTCACCGACGAGGGTAGCAAATTCCGTTGGATCCGGCCGGCGGCGGTCGGCGGCAAGTCGCTGATCTGGGGCCGCTGGTGCTTCCGCTGGAGTCCGGCGGACTTCGAGGCGAACAAGCGCGAGGGGATCGGCGGCGACTGGCCGATCCGCTATGACGACGTCGCGCCCTGGTATTCCTATGTCGAGAAATATATCGGCGTCTCCGGCTCGCGCGAGAACCTTCCCTATCTGCCCGACAGCGAGTTCCAGCCGCCGATGCCGATGAACGTCGCCGAGAAGTGGGTGAAGGGCCGGTTGGAAGGCGCGTTCCCCGGCCGAAAGCTGATCAACGCTCGGCTCTCGAACATGACCGAGGACAAACCCGAGCAGAATCGCAGCAAATGCCAGTTCCGCGACCAATGCTCCAA
Organism: Sphingomonas mali NBRC 15500; assembly: GCF_001598415.1. GTDB lineage: Bacteria > Pseudomonadota > Alphaproteobacteria > Sphingomonadales > Sphingomonadaceae > Sphingomonas > Sphingomonas mali. Next base: position 139,573 of record NZ_BCYX01000005.1, on the reverse strand, counting down.
CGGCTGCTCGTTCGGCGCCTATTTCTCGACCCAGGCCGTCACGCTGCCGGCGGCGCGTGCGACCGGCCGTCTCACCATCCGATCCGATGCGGTCGTGTCGAACCTGGAATATGATCCCAAGCGCAAGCGCGTGACCGGCGTCCGCTTCGTCGATGCGAAAACCGGCCAAGCCGAAGTGGTGGAGGCCCCCCTCGTCTTCCTGTGCGCGTCCGCGATGGCGTCGGTCCAGATCCTGATGAACAGCCGCGCGCCGGGAACGGATAAAAGCTATTTCGACACGAGCGGCACGCTCGGCCGCTACGTCATGGATCACATCTTCCGCACGCACATCACGGGCGAGGTGCCGGGCATGACGGAATATATCGAATATGGCCGCCGACCCGGGGCGATTTACATTCCCCGTTTCCGCAACGTCGGCACCGATGACGGCGTCGGCTTCAAGCGCGGCTATGGCTATCAGGGCGGCGCAAGCCGAAGCCCGTCCAAGCCGGTCGGCTTCGGCGCCGCGATGAAGGAAGGCATGCGCCGCTACGATCCGTGGAAATTCTCGATCGGTGCGTTTGGCGAATGCCTGCCCTATGAGGACAATCGCGTCTCGCTGCATCCTACCAGGGTCGACCGTTTCGGCATCCCGCAATTGCGCTTCGACGTGACGTTCCGGGACAATGAGCTGCGCATGATGGCGGATGCCCGCGCACAGGGTGAGATGATGTTGCGCCAGGCAGGCCTGGTCAACGTGACCAGCGGCGAGTCCGAGCATGTTCCCGGCGAGGCGATCCACGAAATGGGCGGTGCACGGATGGGCAACGATCCGCGCACCTCGGTGCTCAACAAGTGGAACCAGGCGCATGAGGCGCCCAATCTGTTCGTGACCGACGGTTCGCAGATGAACTCGATCTCCTGCGTCAATCCGTCGCTGACCTTCATGGCGCTGACGTGCCGGGCAGTGGACCATGCGGTGAAGCAGCTGCATGCCGGCGCCCTGGCTTGAGCTGCGCGGCGCCGTGGCGGTCCGCTGACCGAGACCCTATCGAAAGGATGAGTGCGATGAAATCGATCCTGCGGGGCACGAGCCTGTTGCTGGTCATGGCCCCGTTTGCCGCCATGGCGCAGGACGCCAAGCCGAAGCCGGAAGACACGGAGGTCTGGTCCCCCGCCGTGCCGGTGGTGACCCCCGGCAAGAGCGAGACGGCATCGCCGCCGTCCGACGCGATCGTCCTGTTCGACGGCAAGTCGCTCGACCAATGGGTGAACGTGAAGGACGGCGCCGCGGCGGGCTGGACGGTCGCGGATGGCATCGTCACCGTGGCGAAGGACAAGGGCAACATCCAGACCCGTAAATCCTTCGGCAGCTACCAGCTTCACCTCGAATATCGCATCCCCACCAATGTCACCGGCACGGGGCAGGCCCGCGGCAATAGCGGCCTGTTCCTGGCCTCAACCGGCCCGGGGGATACCGGCTACGAGCTGCAGATCTTGGACAGCTACAAGAACGACACTTATGTCAACGGCCAGGCCGGCGCGATCTATAAACAATACCCGCCACTCGCCAATCCGGTGCGCAAGCCGGGCGAGTGGCAAAGCATTGACGTCGTGTGGGACAAGCCAACCTTCGACGCGAACGGGACGCTGAAGGCGCCGGCCCATGTCACTGCCTTCATCAACGGCGTGCTGGTCCAGAACCATGTCACGTTGCTCGGCGAGACGCTCTATATCGGCAAGCCGAGCTACAAGGCGTATGATCGCGCGCCGATCAAGCTGCAGGCCCATGGCGATCCCAGCCCGCCGATCAGCTATCGCAACATCTGGGTACGCGACCTGGGCTGAGGTGGCGGCTGATCCGATAGAAAACGGCAATTCCCTGGTGTCGAACGACCGGCCGAAACCGCTCCAGAGCACCTGCTTATAGCTTCGCCGAGTTCAGCCTGAGCGCGTTGGTTACGACAGTGAAGCTCGACATAGCCATGGCCGCACCCGCGATCATCGGCGACAGGAGCAACCCCGCGATCGGATACAGAAGGCCGGCCGCCACCGGCACTCCGATGCCGTTGAACACGAACGAGAAAAACAGGTTCTGCCGGATGTTTCGCATCGTCGCCTTGGCGAGACGGCGCGCCCGAACCATTGCCGCCAGGTCGCCTTTGGTGAGCGTTATTCCGGCACTTTCGATGGCAACGTCGGTCCCCGTGCCCATCGCCACGCCGACATCGGCGGCCGCCAGTGCGGGAGCATCGTTGATACCGTCGCCAGCCATCGCCACCACCGCGCCCTTGGCTTTCAAATCGCCAACGATCCTCGCTTTGTCTTCCGGTTTTAGTCCCGCATGAACTTCGTCGATCCCGCCAATCTCACGCGCGACGGCATCCGCGGTGCCCTGGGCGTCGCCCGTCAGCATGACAATGCGCAGACCCTCGCTTCGCAGGGCTTCGATCGCCTCGCGCGCGGATGACTTGATCGGATCGGCCACCGCCAGCGACCCGGCGGCCCGCCCGCCGATCGCGACGAACATGACCCCAGCGCCGCCAAGGCGATGTCGGTCCGCGCCGGCATCCAGCGCGGTCGGATCGATCCCGATCCTGCGCAACTGATCTGCGTTACCAACCACCACATCGCGCCCTTTAACCGTGCCGCTTACGCCGAGGCCGGTCTGGGAGGAGAAATCTCCGGCGACCAGGATCTCTGCGCCATCGCTGCGCGCCGCCGTTACGATAGCCTGAGCGAGCGGATGTTCGGATTTGGCTTCGACGGCAGCTGCCGCCGCCAGCACTTCTGCGCTGTCGAAGCCGTTGACCGTTTCGACGGCAGTGACTCTTGGCCGCCCCTCGGTCAGCGTGCCGGTCTTGTCGATCACCAGCGTATCGACCTTGTCCAGCATCTGCAGCGCTTCGGCGTCCTTGATCAGCACCCCCGCACGGGCACCGCGCCCGGTGCCCACCATGATCGACATTGGGGTCGCAAGACCAAGCGCGCAGGGACAGGCAATGATCAGCACGGCGATCGCGTTGAGCAGCGCGTGACCGAAGCGAGGCTCGGGTCCGACGACATTCCAGATCACGAATGTCGCGACCGAGATCGCCACGACGAGCGGCACGAACCACCCCGACACGCGGTCGGCTACGGCTTGAATCGGCGCTCGACTCCTTTGCGCCTCGGCTACCATCCTGACGATCCGCGCCAGAACGGTGCCCGCCCCAACAGCGCGTGCTTCGATGACCAGCGCGCCGGTGCCGTTGACCGTCCCCGCCGTAACGGCAGCCCCGCCCTCTTTCAGCACCGGTGCGGGTTCTCCCGTCAGCATCGCTTCATCGACCGCCGATCGTCCCTCCATCACGACGCCGTCCACCGGGATCGCCTCGCCCGGCCTTACTGTCAGGCGGTCCCCGGCGACGATTTCGGCAAGATCGACTTCCTCCTCTCCGACAGCGGTAAGCCGGCGCGCGGTCTTTGGCGCCAGCTTCAGCAGCGCACGAATGGCGCGGCCCGTCGCAGCGCGAGCGCGAAGCTCGAGGACCTGACCGAAGAGCACGAGGGCGACGACGACGCCCGCTGCTTCGTAATAGACCGGCACCATGCCGTTCATGCGAAAGGTCATCGGAAACAGGCCCGGCGCGACGGTCGCGACGACGCTATAGGCGAACGCGGCGCCGACGCCGATCGACACCAGGGTAAACATGTTGAGGTGCCGGGAGGCGATTGACGTCCAGCCGCGCTGAAAGAATGGCCATCCGGCCCACAAGACGATCGGCGCCGTCAACGCCAGTTGCACCCATGGCGACCAGGCCATCGGCAAGAAATGCAGGTTGAAGAGTTCGGCCACCATCGAGACTGCGAGCAACGGCACGGTCAACACGCCCGCGACCCATGTCCGTCGAGTGAAATCGACCAGCTCGGGATTTGGCGCATTGTCGAGCGACGGCTCCTCGGGCTCTAGCGCCATGCCGCAGATCGGGCAATTGCCCGGCCCGTTCCGCCGAATCTGCGGATGCATGGGACATGTCCAGATCATGCCGTTCGCGGTGGCAGGTTCGTCCGCCGGGCCGCGATCGAGATAAGCCGACGGGTCGGCGACGAACTTGTCGCGACACCCCTGACTGCAAAAATAATAGGTCTGGCCTGAATGGTCGGCGCGGTGCGGCGTCATCGCAGGATCGACGACCATCCCGCAGACGGGGTCTTTGACCGAGCCTTGCGGCGCGGTTCCCTCTGACGCACGCCGAGCCGCCACCTTCGAATAGCCATGCGCATCGGGCTTCATCTGGCTTCTCCGGCAGCTTGCGACATTGTCGAGGTCACTCACCTGCGTCACGCATTGCAATCTCTAGCAAGAATATGACGGCGCGCTCCTCGGGTATCTACGTATCGCTAATCGGCTGGAAAAGAAGGAAGCTTTGCCCGGCCAAATTTAGGAGGCCGAAATGACTATTCCTGGATTCGGACGGCGATCGGCCGACAAATCGCTGGTCTTGCATTTCGCCGCAGTTGGCACCCTCATCTTCGGGGTCAACTTTGTCTCCTGCTGGCTTCTGGCGTTCGGGTCGCTCAGCATCGAAACGGCATCTGCGCCGGCGCTGATCCAGGCGTTGGGCTGGTCGCTCGTGTTCGGCGCGTGGCTGGGGATTCCGACCGCCGCCGTTCGCAGCGTTCCCGAACCGTCCCGTTTCTGACGTGCTCACCTGACCAGAGGAATGTTCAAAATGAAGACCCCCCTTATCGTCGCAACCGTCGCGATTTTGCTCGGCACTCCGGCATTTTCCGCGACCAGGAACGCACACGTAAGGCATCATCCGCGCAAGATGCCGGCGGCCAAAATTGTCCCCATGCCGGCCAAATGCCCGATGATGGACAAAATGGACATGCCGATGGACGGGACGGGCGAGATGAAGATGCAGATGAAGGGGAAGGGGAAGGAGAGCATGTCCCCCGACATGATGTCGAAATGCATGAAGGCAGAGCCTGCGCCTGCCAATCCCGCTGCCGGACCCGACAAGGATAACTAGCGGCGTGAAGGCCGTGCAGGGCGCACCGGCGATCCCGGCATCGGACTCGACAATGCCGGTCCGAAGGGTCTCATCCGTGGCGATCTCGTAGCGCTCACCTCCAACTCCGACGGATCGGAAACAGTGAAATTCCGGCTGGCGACTTGCGGTTCGGGCGATCGACCGCCAGCTCTCCGGCATGAAGAAAATCGGCTTCCTTTCGTTTGGACATTGGTCCGCGTCGTCACAATCGGCGACCCGCTCCGCCAGCGACGTCCTGCTTCAATCGATCGACCTTGCCGTCGCGGCCGAAGAGCTTGGCGCCGACGGGGCGTATTTCCGCGTGCACCATTTCGCGCAGCAGCTCGCATCGCCATTCCCGCTGCTCGCGGCGGTTGGCGCCCGCACCAGCCGCATCGAGATCGGCACCGGCGTGATCGACATGCGCTACGAGAATCCGTTCTACATGCTGGAGGATGCAAGCTCGGCCGACCTGATTAGCGGGGGGCGTCTGCAGCTCGGCATCAGTCGCGGCTCGCCTGAGCAGGTCATCGATGGCTGGCGGCATTTCGGCTACTCGCCGACAGAGGGCCAGAGCGATGCCGATATGGGGCGCCGCCATGCCGAGGTATTCCTCGAACTGTTGAAGGGTGAAGGCTTTGCCCGGCCGAACCCTCGCCCGATGTTCCCCAATCCTCCCGGACTCTTGCGGCTGGAGCCGCACTCCCCTGGCTTGCGCGACCGCATCTGGTGGGGTTCGGGGGCGAACGCCACCGCGATCTGGGCTGCACAGAAAGGCATGAACCTGCAAAGCTCGACGCTCAAGGCCGACGAATCGGGCGAGCCGTTCCACGTCCAGCAGGCAAAGCAGATTCGCGCTTACCGCGCCGCGTGGAAGGAGGCCGGCCACAGCCGCGAGCCCCGCGTCTCAGTGTCGCGATCGATCTTCGCGCTGATGAACGACCAGGACCGCGCCTATTTCGGCCGGGACGGCAGCAGCGACCAGATCGGGGTCATCGACAATATGCGAGCGGTTTTCGGCCGCTCTTATGCGGCAGAGCCCGACCGCCTGATCGAGGAATTGAGAGCGGACGAAGCCATCGCCGAAGCCGATACATTGCTGTTGACCGTGCCCAACCAGCTCGGCGTGGACTATAACGCGCACGTCCTTGAGAGCATCCTCAAACACGTCGCCCCGGCTCTCGGCTGGCGATAGGAAGAGGGTTCGTCCAGAGCGGGGTTCGCGCTACTGACAAGGCCCAATACCCCGCTCCGTGTTCGCCGGACTCCTCGCTCCCTGCGCTTCTTCTTCCTCATCGCTGTTGATCAACCGGTCATCCCATCCCGCGCATAGCGCGCCGGCGGTATGCCCACATGGCGAGTAAAGGCGGTGCTGAACGTGCTCGCCGATCCGTAGCCGACGCGGACGGCGACCTGCGGAACCGCGAACTCGCGCGAGCGCAGCAAGCGCTTGGCAAGTGCCATGCGCCAGGCGAGCAGATATTCCATGGGCGGCAGCCCGACAACACGGCTGAATCGGACGAAGAAGGCAGAGCGTGACATCGCCGCTTCGGCAGCGAGATCGGCTACCGTCCAGCCACGAGCCGGCGTCGCGTGCATCGCCCGCAAGGCCGCAGCCAAGCGCTCGTCGGAGAGGCCGCGCGCCAAGCTCGGCACCGAACTCGCATCGGCACCGCAACGCAGCGCCTCAATCAGCAGCACCTCCAACAGGCGTTCGAGCACCAGCTCACGCCCGGGCCGCGATCGGCGCGTCTCGTCGCCGACCAATTGCATAAGGGTGGCAAGCCGCGGTTCACCACGCGCCACCACCATCGCCGGGAGCAACGATACCAGGAGTGCGGCATCGGGCGACGCGAAGCTGCACAACCCGACCTGCATCCTCAGGTTGATCGGCGCGTCCGGCCGACCGACGCGGAAGCGCCCTTCGCCAAGCGCGACCGGCAGCATGTCCATCCCGTGAGGCGGAGCGTCGATGCTCTCGACGATCTGATCGCTGGTCGACGGCGACAGCACGAAATCACCGGCGCGCACGATGATCGGCGGCTGGTTCGCGCCGATCACGCGGCATTCGCCTTCCAGGACCGCGAAATAGACCGGCTTGCCCTCGACATCGCGGCGGATACGCCAGCGCCCGGCATATTCGACCAGCTTGGAGAAGCTGGTCGACGGCCGGAGCAGGGTCACGATCTCGGCAAGCGGGTCCACGGTCATTTCAGGACTATCGCAAATTTATTCGAGACTTTCACCCATAGAAGGTATCGGGTACGGAAGCTATCTCTGGATCACTTTCAACAATTCCGGAGCACATCATGCCCAGCGTCCTCATCACCGGCTGTTCGTCGGGTTTCGGCCTCGAAACGGCGAAATTGTTCCTCGATCGCGGGTGGAAGGTGATCGCCACGATGCGCAACCCCAGGACCGATATCCTGCCGGCCTCCGACAATCTCGTCATCCTGCCGCTGGACGTCACCGATGCCGCGAGCATAGCCGGTGCAATGGAAAAGGCCGGCGATATTGACGTGTTGGTCAACAATGCCGGGTTCGGGGCAGCCGTGCCGATCGAGCTAATCGAGCCAGAGACGGTGCGCCAATTGTTCGAGACGAACACGCTGGGCACACTGGCCATGCTGCAGGCGGTGCTCCCAAAGTTCCGCGCGCGCCGATCGGGCGTGATCGTCAACGTCACCTCCACCGTGACGCTCAAGCCCCTACCGCTCGTCAGCGTCTACCGCGCGAGCAAAGCGGCGGTGAATGCGCTCACTGAAAGCTTGGCGGTCGAGATGGCGCCGTTCGGCGTGCGCGTGCATATCGTGCTCCCCGGCCGTTCGCCCGAAACCCAGTTCGGCAATAATGCGATGCCGCACCTGCGCGGGCTCGACAATCCGGACTACAAGCCGCTGATCGAGGGGATGATCGCCAATTTCCGCGAGGATAGCGGCCCGGTGACGCATGCCGGCGATGTGGCGGAGGCCGTCTGGCGGGCGGCTACAGACGCTAGCGCCCCGCTCAGGATTCCGGCCGGAGCGGATGCGGTGCAGTGGATGGCCGAGGCAGGTTGATCCAACACCTGTCGTCTCAAACGGCAGCGTTGGCGGCGAGCGCGATCGAGCCGAGCGGGCCGGCTAGATCCCCCAGCCGCGGTGCCACGATATAATCTCCGCCGCCAGGGAGAGGCATATAACCCGCGAGGCTATCGATCAGCGCCGTGTTGATCCTATCGAGCAAATGGGGCTGCCCCGATACGACGCCGCCACCCATCGCGATCCGATAGGGCCCGGTCGCGCACACCAGCGCATGACACATGGCGGCAAGCGTGTGGACGACCGGATCCCATATCGGATCATCGGGCGACAGATCCGAGGGCGACCGTCCTTCCAGCCGGGCAAGCAGCGCCGGTCCGGAGGCGAGGCCCTCGACGCAATCGTCATGGTAAGAGCACGCACTCTTCACATGATCGAGCGGCAGGCGCGGCACCCGGATATGGCCCAATTCGCTATGCCCGATGCCGCGCGTGGGCCGACCGTGAACGATCAGGCCGACACCGACGCCCGTCCCGACCGTGACATAGGCGAAATCGCTCAACCCCTGCCCGCTGCCCCACCGGACCTCCGCCAGGGCGGCGCCATTGACGTCGGTATCGAATCCCACCGGCACGGAGAAGAGCGCCGACAGGATGCCGCGAACATCCGCGCCCGGCCATCCTGGCTTGTTGGTGCTGGTGATCCGGCCATAGCGATTGGAGCCGGGATCGAGGTCGAGGGGGCCGAACGAGGCAATGCCGATCGCGGCGAAGCCGTGGTCCCGCTCCCAGTCCGACAGGATCGCGCAGATCGCGGGCAAGGTCTCGGACGGCGTGGTGGTCGGCACGGTCCGCTGATCGACGATCGCATCGGGACCGTAGGCCAGCATGCACACGCATTTCGTGCCGCCAAGCTCGACACCGGCAAAAAGCGGAGACGCCCCGTCGGCGCTCATTGCGTCACCGCGTTGATCGTCAGCAAACACCACGCATACATCATTGAAACTGCTCTCGACTGTCTAAGAATATTCGGCGCCGCGGTGCGGATCCGCCTGCTGCGTCACGCCGGCCCACGCGCGAAGGAGGGCGGCCGATCGCGTTTCGCCGCGCCGAACCGCGATGGCCTCGCGCCCATCTCGAAGACGAGATCGCCGCCCAGGATCAGCTCGGAATGCGCGATCCAGTTCTTCGTCCAGGGCTTGCCGCGCCAGCGCACCGATTGGACGTACGGACGGTCGGGCCCGTTGCCATTGGCGCGCACGGTGAGGGTCCGGCCGTTGCCGACATCCACCTCGGCGATATCGAACAGCGGCGATCCGAAGACGTAGATCGCGCTGACCGGATCGACCGGATAGAAACCGACCGCGCTCAGCACGAACCAGGCGCTCATCTGGCCGCAATCGTCGTTGCCGATCACGCCGTCGGGATCGGCCTTGTACATCTCGGTCAGCAGCCGGCGGACCATCGCCTGTGTTTTCCACGGCGCGCCGCAATAAGCGTAGAGATAGGCGACATGCTGATCGGGTTCGTTGCCGTGAGCATATTGCCCGACCAGGCCGGAAATGTCGGGCGGCGCGTTCGCCGGCAAGGTCGATGGGCCATTGAACAGCGCGTCGAGCTTGCCCTCGAACACCGCATCCCCGCCGAAATGCTCGATCAGCCCATAAACGTCGTGCTGGTTGAGGAACGTCGCCTGCCAGCCATTGGCCTCGGTATAATCGCGCCACTTGGGCACGTCATGGCCGAGCTGGATCGGGTCGTATTTCTCCCACCAGGTGCCGTCGGAAAAGCGCGGGCGCGCAAAGCCGATGCTGGGATCGATGACGTTGCGATAATTGCGAGAGCGCTTGCGCAGGAGAACCGCATCCTCCGTCGCGCCGGCCGCTTGCGCCAAATGCGCCATTGCCCAGTCGTCATAGGCATATTCCTGCGTACGGCTGACCGATTCCCACACCTTGTCGGCGGGGATGTAGTTCAGGTCGTAATAATGGCCGCGGCCCAGCGAGCCGTCGGAATCCTTATAATCGCGATCGAAGGCACGGCGGCGGATATTGGGCCAGGCCGCGGCGTAATCGGCCTCGATCCCCTTGGCATGCGCCTCGGCAAGCACCGACACCGAATGCCAGCCGATCATGCAGCCGGTCTCCGATCCCTGGAGCGGCCAGACCGGCGGGCCGTAGGGGCTTTGCTGCGTCTGACGGATCAGGTCGCGAACCAGCAATTTCGCCTGATCGCGATTGATCAGCGTCAGCAGCGGGTGGACCGCACGATAGGTGTCCCATAGCGAATAAGCGCTGTACGCGCGCTCGCCCTGGGCGAGTTGATGCACCTGCCGGTCGAGCCCGACATATCGCCCGTCGCGATCAGCGAATAAGGTCGGCGCAAGCTGCGTGTGATAGAGCGCGCTCGCCATGATCGTCCGTTGCGCCTCGGTGCCGCCCGAGACACGCACCCGGTTGAGCGCAGTGGCCCACGCGGATCGAGCAGCGGCATGGGCAGCATCGAAATCCCAGCCGGGAATTTCCGCCGCCAGCGCGTCGCGCGCACCCTTGACGTCGACGCCCGACAGGCCGGTCTTGATCAGGATCGGATCGCCGCCGGCATCGTCGAAAAACAGCGCGACCTTGAGCTTTTCCCCCGCGACATTCATCGCGTCCTTGGCGGCGGGCGCATCGACATCGCCGAAAAACTGTACCCGGTCCGGCTTGCGCGACAGCCGCATCGCGAAATGGATATGCCGCCCTTTTGCCCAACGGTTGACCGTCCGGCTGCCGGTCAGCGTCCCGTCGGAATCCACTGCCAGCGAGGCGTTCTCGATCAGGCCTCCCTTGTCCGACGTGTCGAGCATCGCATGGGCGAAATCGATCAGGATATGCGCCGGGCCGCTGGGGAAGCGATAGCGGTGGAGGCCGCAGCGGTCCGTGACGGTCAGCTCTGCCTGGACGCCCGATTCGAGCCGAACGCGATAATAACCGGGCTCGGCGAATTCGTCGGAGAAACGCTGCCGATAGCCCTTGTCGGGATCGCCGACCGGCCCCGGCTCGAGCATCAGCGGCTGGCGCGTCGGCACCACCAATATGTCGAGCATGTCGCCGATGCCGGTGCCCGACAGATGGGTGTGGCTGAACCCCATGATGGAGCGGTCATCGCGGTGATAGCCCGAACACGCGTCCCAGCCGATATTGTTGGTGTCAGGGCCTAGCTGCGCCATGCCGTAAGGCAGCGACGGCCCGGGGAAGGTGTGGCCGTGTCCGCCCGTACCGACGAACAGGTCAGCCTTGGCGGCAACCGGCGGCGCGGCCCAGGTTATGCCGGGCATCGCATTGCCGAGCGCGGCGAGACCGGCGCCGGCGAGCAATTGGCGGCGGCTGGCGGTAATCATTATTCTTTCCTCCCGGATTGGTCAGATGCGGCCGGCGAGGATCGCCGGCTTGCGCTGGGCGAGCTCGACGATCAGTTGACCGAACAGGGCGTTGGCCCAGGCGAACCATGACCGCGTGAACTTCGCCGGACGATCCTTGTCGAAGGATTCGTGCATGAACCCGGTGCCGCCATGCGTCGCCTTCAGCCAGCGCAGGCATTGGACGATCGTCGCTGGGTCGTCAGCGTTCATCGCATGGGTGATGATCGACATCGGCCAGATCTGGTCGAGCCCGACATGCGGGCCGCCGATCCCCTCGGCCGCCTTGCCCCGGAAGAAATAGGGGTTGCGCGGACTCCAGGCGAGCGCCGCGGTGCGCCTGAACAACGGATCGTCGCGCTTGGCTGCTTCGATCAGGGCAAGGCCCGACAGGCTGGGGACGTTGGCGTCGTCCATGAACAGCCAGTTGCCGAACCCGTCAATCTCATAGGCCCAGACCCGGCCGCCCCGCCCGTCCGGGACCAGCGCATGGGCTTTCAACGCCGCCTCGACTTCGGCCGCCAGCGTCTCGCATTCCCGCGCCGCCGCGACGTCGTTGCGCGCCTGACGATGGACTGCCGCCAGTTGGCGGAGCGCCGACACCGCGAACAGGTTCGAGGGGATCAGGAAAGGATAGACGCACGCATCGTCCGACGGCCGGAACATCGAATGGATCAGGCCGATCTTCCTGGTCGGCGCGCCATAGCCGTCGAGGATCAGCGAGTCGGTCGGCTGGGCCGCGGTCCGCTGAAAATGATACGGCCCCGGCCCGCTCTTGCGCTGCTGCACACGGAAGGTCGCAACCGCGAGCTTCATCGCGCGCGCCCAGCTATCGTCGAACGGCGCCTTGTCGCGCGTCGCCGTCCAATAAGCGTGGCTGAGCCGCATCGGATAGCAAAGCGAGTCGATCTCCCATTTCCGCTCGGCGACGCCCGGCTTCATGTCGGTCTTGTCCGATTGCGACCACTCGAGATCGCTCTTGGCCGACGGGTCCTGCATGAACGCATTGGCATAGGGATCGATCAGGATGCAGCGCGCCTGGCGCTGGATCAGGCCGTGGAACAGCCGCCGCAACGCCGGGTCGCGCGGCGCGAGATGGACATAGGCCTGGACCTGCGCCGAACTGTCGCGCAGCCACATCGCCTTGATGTCGCCGGTGATGACGAAGGTGTCAGGCTTGCCGTCGACCATCCCGGTTTCGACCGTGGTGTCGAGCGTGTTGGGATAGCAATTCTCGAACATCCAGGCGAGTTCGGGATCGGCGATGCCGGCCTTCACCCGCGCGATCTCCGCCTCGACGGCGGGACTGGTGAACAGCCGCCGGGCGACCGGGGGACGCTTGCTGGCGAAGGACGCCGCGCGCGCGGCCATTGGCAGTGCCGCGTTGAGCGCGATGGCGCCGGCTCCGGCCATGATGTGGCGTCGATTGGGGGTCAGCGTCTTTCTCCGGGTCACTTGGCGGGTGCGCTCATCGAGAAGGGCGCGGCCGCCTTGGTGCTCGCCCATTGCTTGTTCGGCGTCGGGCCCATCACGAACCGCAACGTTCCGCCCTGCGCCAGCGCATCGCGGGTAAGATAGGCTGCGTCGTGCGGCGCGCCGTTGAGCGTCACCGACTGGATATAGACATTGTCGGGACCGTTATTCTCGGCCTCGATCGTCAGCGTCTTGCCGCTCGGCAGGGCCAAGGTGACCTTCCGGAACAGCGGGCTGCCGATCGCATATTGGCCGACCGTCGGCGTCACCGGATAGAAACCGAGCGCGGACCAGACATACCAGGCCGAGGTCTGGCCGTTATCTTCGTCGCCCGGATAGCCGTCGGGAGTCGCCGAATAGAGCCGCTTCATGACATCGCGGACGTGATATTGCGCTTTCCACGGCGCGCCGGCCCAATCGTAGAGATAGATCATGTGCTGGATCGGCTGATTGCCATGGGCATATTGACCCATGTTGACGATCTGCATCTCGCGCGTTTCGTGGATCACCGTGTCGTAATAGCTGTCGTCGAAGATCGGCGGCGCGGTGAAGATGCCGTCGAGCCGATCGACGAACTTCTTGTCGCCGCCCATCAGGTCGATCAGGCCCTGCGTGTCCTGCATCACTGCCCAGGTGTAGTGCAGCGCATTCCCCTCGGTGAAGGCATCGCCCCATTTGTACGGGTTGAACGGAGTCTCCCACGACCCGTCCTTGTTGCGCCCGCGCATCCAGCCGGTCTGCGGATCGTAGAGCTTGCGGTAATTCTGCGCGCGCTCGGCATAGAGTTTCGCATCGTCGGTCTTGCCGAGCGCCGCGGCAAACCGCGACAGCGAGAAATCGGCAGTCGCATATTCCAGCGTCCGCGCGGCATTTTCGTTGATGCCGACATCGTAGGGCACGTAGCCGAGCCGGTTGTAATATTCGACGCCCTCACGGCCGACCGCGCTGACGACATTCCCCTTCTTGTCGACCGGTCGGCCCGCGCTGGTCGTCGCGTTCTTGACCATCGCCTTGTACAACGTCTCGGTGTCGAAGCCTCGGACGCCATTGGCATAAGCGTCGGCGATGATGTTCGCCGAGTTCGATCCGATCATCACGTCGCGATAGCCGGGGCTTGCCCATTCGGGCAGCCAGCCGCCCTCTTTGACCGTGTTGACCAGGCCCTGCATCATCTCGCTGTCGCGCTCGGGATACATCATCGCGAAGAACGGGAAGACCGCGCGCCACGTGTCCCAGAAGCCGTTGTCGGTGTACATGAAGCCGGCATGGACCTTGCCGTCATAGGGACTGTAATGGACCGGCTTCCCCTTGGCATCGATCTCGTAGAACATCCGCGGGAATTGCAGCATGCGGTATAGCGCCGAGTAGAAAGTGCGGCGGTTGTCGAGATCGGCATCCTCGACCCGGACGCGTGCCAGCTGCGTCTCCCATGCCTGCTTCGCCTTGGCCTGGGTCTGATCGAAACCGTCCTTGCCGATCTCCGCGTCCAGATTGCGCGCCGCCTGTTCGGGGCTGATGAACGACGATGCGACCTTTACGCCGATCTGTTCGCCCGCCGCGGTCTTGAAGCTGACCACCGCGCCGACATGGCCGCCTTCGCGCGTCTTGGCGGCGGAGAGCTGGTAATTGTCGTCCCAGGTGCGGGTGACGGTGAAATCGTGGTCGAATTCGGCGACGAAGTAATTGTGGAAATTGTCGGGCACGCCGCCGCTATTGTTGCGGACATAGCCGGTGATCCGCCGATGTGCCGGATCAATCGTCACCATCGATCCGCCGTCCTGACCATCGATCAGGATGTGTGCGTCATCGCTCTTGGGAAAAGTGAAACGGAACTGCGCCGCGCGCGCGGTCGGCGTGACCTCGGCGGTGACGTCGTAATCGGCAAGATAGACCTTGTAGCCATAGGGGCGGGCCTCCTCGGCCTTGTGGCTGAACCAGCTGGCGCGATCCTCCTGCTCGATCTTGAGCGGTCCGGTCTCGGCAAACAGCGCGAGCGCAGCGTAATCGTTCATCCACGGGCTGGGCTGATGCGTCTGCTTGATGCCGTTGATCTTTTTCGAGGCATAGGTGTAGCCCCAGCCACTGCCCATCTTGCCGGTGACGGGCGTCCAGAAATTCATTCCCCACGGCACCGCGATCGCCGGATAGGTGTTGCCATAGGAGAGCGCGTGATCGCTGTCGGTGCCCATTAGCGGGTTGATCAGATCGACCAACGCGGGCTGCGGCGACGCAGCCTGCTGGGCGTATGCAGGCGTCGCCGCACCGATGATCGGCGACGACAACAAGGCCCCGGCGCTCAGCAAGGTCACGATGTTCCTGATCACGATCGGCGTCCCTTTTTGGTAGCGGCCGGCAGCGGCCGCGGCGCGATGCCTTCATTGGTCATGACGACCGGCTGGATGGTCCCGTCGGCGTTGAACGTCATGCGGTCGATCGCGAGTTGGCGGTGATCGCCATTATCGTCGCCGAGCGGCCGACGGTGATAGACGATGTACCAATCGTCGGTGCCCGGCACGTTGACGACCGAATGGTGCCCCGCCCCGCTGGCGATGCGGAAATCCTGCGCGAGGATAGTACCCATCGGCTTGAACGGACCGAGCGGGCTTTTGCCGGTCGCATAGGCGACGCGATAATCGGGGCCGGTCCAGCCGCCCTCCGACCACATCAGATAATAGATCCCCTTGCGCTTGATCACGAAGGAACCCTCGACATAGCCGGGCGGGGTGATTTCCTTCCATGTCGAACCGTCCGGATAGGGTTCCACCGACTTCAGATCGGGGCTCAGCCGGACGACGTTACAATGGCCCCAGCCGCCATAATAGAGGTAGGTCCGACCATCGTCGTCGCGATAGACGAACGGATCGATCGGCTGCGCGCCATTGTGGAAGGCCGGCACCAGCGGATGACCGATCGCATCGCGAAATGGCCCGCCTGGACTGTCGGACACCGCCAGGCCGATGCCGCCGGTTTCATTGTCGCTCTGAATGTCGTTGGCGCCGAAGAAGAGGTAATATTTGCCGTCGCGCTCGATCGCCGACGGCGCCCAGACCGCATAGGCTGCCCATTTGATGCTGGCGACGTCGAGTACATGCCGGTGCCGGGTCCAATGGACGAGATCGGGGGAGGAAAAGGCGTCGAAAAACGTCTGCTTGAGATATTCGGGGCGAATCTTCGGCTTGGCGCGCTTCGCCCGTTGGGGGGCGGTGAACGGCGGCATGGCTTCGGGCTTGCCGCTGTCGTCCGAATAGGTCGGATAGATCCAATATTGCCCGGCGAAGATGCGGATCTCGGGATCGGCATACCAGCCCGGCACGATCGGGTTGGACGCGTACACGGGGGACGGGGCCGCCAGCGCAAGCCCCGCGGCGAGGCGCATTGCCATCCTTCGCATGCCGTCTCGGCCCCTTGGTTGGGACGGCGGCGGAGAGAGGCCGCCGTCCCGGTTACGATCGATCAGAACTTGTACGAAGCGCCGAGATAGAACCGGCGTCCGGTATATTTCGACGAATAATACCGCGCCGTGGTGTCGTTACCCAGATGCGACCTCTCCGTCTCCTTGGTGAGGTTGATTACGGCACCTGTGATCGTGAAATTATGGAACACCTCGAACGACGCATTGAGGTCGACCTGCTGATACGGATCGTCATAAACGTTGAGGCCCGATACCAAATCGCCCACCCGTTCGCCGCGCCGGTTGTACGATGCCCGCAGCAACACCGGGCCCTTTTCGTAGAATATCGAGGCGTTCCACTGCGTCTTGGCGCTGCCGACCAGCGGCGACGTGCCGATCTTCTTGCCGTCGAGCGAGACGTCGGCGACCGACGTGTGGTTGTAGGTGAAATTCACCTGCGCGCCGAGCCCGAACGACAAAGTGTGCTGCGCATAAACTTCGACGCCCTCCGACTTGGCGCTCGAGCCGTTCGCCTGCGTAGAATAGGACTGGACCAGCACGGTCTGCCCCTGCACCGTCTGGTTCAGGTCGAGCACCACCGGCACGACGAAGTCCTTCACGTCCTTGCGGAACGCGGCGACCCCGAGCACCGAACCGGGGTGGAAATACCATTCCGCGCCGATGTCGTAGGCCCAGGCCGAGAATGGCGAGAGATTGAAGTTGCCGCCGTCGCCCGACCAGCCCGCCCGCTCACCGAACTGCGCTCGGTCGAACGTATAGGCGTCCGAGCGGAAGGTCAGCGAGCGCGCAGAGGCAAGGTCATTATAGGCGGGACGCGCAACGACCTTGGAGACCGCGGCGCGAACCAGCAGGTTCGGCGTGACGTCCCACGAGATATTGAAGCTCGGCAGAACGTTCGTGTAGCTCTTCGACTCGCTGTTCGGGCTGTAGACGCGGACTTCGCGCTGGCTCTGCGGAATGACCTGGCAATTGCCGTCCGGGCCGATCGGCCGGTTGGGATCGAACGGGCCGCCGGGGCCGTCGACGCAATAATCCTTCTCGAAATACAGCGTATCGGTCGACGTGCCCGACTGTTTCGTGTTCACCACGCGCACGCCGATATTGCCGCGGATCGGTCCCGACTTGAAGTTCAGCTGGGCATAGCCGGCCCAAATCTTCTCCCCGATCCTGTAGAGATTCTGCGGCTGCGGCACCTTCACGGCCGGCCCATAGGTCGTGTTGAGGTAGTTCAGGTAGTTGACCATGTTGATCGCCGGGTAGGACGACGCCGTGAACCCGCCGGGGATATTGGTGATCGGATTGCTGTAGAAGAAGGACGGCTGCGCCACCGCGCCCTGCGGCGTGTCCTGGAAGCGCAGCAACGTGGCCGGATCGGCGTACCAGTCCAGCTCGCCCCTTGAGCGCTGGACGCGGCCGTCCCGCCACTTGCCGCCGACCTGGATCGAACTGATGAAGGAATCATCGAAGCTGCGCGTCACGTCGATCTGGGCATAGCGCTGCTCGATGCTGCTGTTGGTGTAGCCCGATCCGGTCGACCCGGTATCGACCTGGGCGATGCCGGCCAAGAGGTTCTTCTGCACATCGGGCGAGAAGGTCATGCCCAGGTCGCCGCTACTGAAGTCCCAGGTGCTCAGAAAGTTGCCGTTCTGGGTGACGGCACCGGTCAGGCGGGGCTTCACCGCGACTTTCATTTGCTGGTATGGGCCGCCGGTCGACTTGGTCTTGCCGACCGCGAACGACACGGCGAGATGGCCGAGATTCCAGTCGCCATGCAGGTCGTAGGTGTTCGAGATCTGCTTCTCGCGCTGGTAGATGCCCGAAAGCTGCGGCGTTTCCATCGTACAGATCGGGGTGTTGGCCGAGCAGCCCTGGCCGGCCGGCGGTACCTCAAAGGTCGCCGATTCCATGACCGTGCCGCTCTTGTCGAACTTCGCCCCAGTGAAGAAGTTGCCATAGCCCCATTCGGGGATCTTCAGGACGTTGTCCTCTTGCGTGCGATTGAGCTGGAAGCGGAAATAATTGAAGGTCAGGCGTAGATTGTCGAACGGCTTCACGTCGACCGTCGCCTGGATGCCGATGCGTTCGCGCCTGTCGGTGGTGATCTGCTCGTCAACCGACTGCGGCGCCCAATAGCCGTTATAATGCTGGCCCGACCGCGTAGTCGGGGCCTTGTCCTCCGACCAATAGGTAATCGCGTCCTGGTTGGGGAGCACGTTGCCGTTGACGTCGGTCGCCGGTTTGCCGTTGCGGCCACCATCGGTCCACCATTGCCAGCTCTCGGTCGACCCATCCATCTCGCGGTTGGTGCGCTTCTGCCAGCTACCGCCGACCAGCAGGCCGATCGTGCCGGCGTCGTTGCGCCACGAAATCTGACCGGTGAGCTGCGGCTCGACCTTCTTGGTGACGTCCGAGTCCGTACCCTCGGCCGAGACGAAGCCCGACCATGGCTTGAGATCGAGCGGCCGGCGCGTGCGCAGGATGACGGTGCCGCCGACCCCGCCTTCGTCGAGCCGCGCTTCGGGCGACTTGTAGACCTCGACGCTGCCGATCATGCTCGACGGCAGCAGCAGATAGTTGAACGACCGCGACGGATCGCCACTGTCGGTACCGGCGATGAAATTGCCGTTGAGCTCGGTCAGCGTCAGGTCGGAATTCAAGCCGCGAATGCTGACCCGCGAGCCCTCGCCGCCGTCGCGCGAAATGATGACGCCCGGCACGCGCTGCAGCGCGTCTGCGACGTTCTTATCGGGGAACTTGCCGACGTCCTCGGCAGTGATGACGTCGATAAAGGCGTTCGCCTCGCGCTTGGTGCGAAGGCTGGCTTCGATCGACTGGCGATATCCGGTGATGGTGATTTCGCCGGCCGAGTCGGCAGCCTGGGGGTCGGCGGGTTGCGCGCTAGCGTCGGGCGTAGGGGGTGTGGCTGGCGCGGTCTGCGCCTGCGCCATGCCGGAGAAACCGATTGCCGCGCTGGCGGTCAGCATGAGGTCGCGAATCAGCTTGGCCCGCGACCGGGTGCACGCTGTGCCCAGGCCGAGATCGATGTGACGAATGCTCATATGGATCTTCCCTCTCCATGAATGAGGGCGTTATCGCCCTCCGTTTCTTGTTTTCGTTCGGCGCTGCGGCGGGGCTCGAAGCCCGTCCACCAACCGTCGCGCCGCAATTCAGAATATAAAAAGCAATTTGTCAATTAAATTGTCCGGCGCGATTTCTTCCGCTCGGGCGCGGCTCGCCCTTGACCGCAAATGCGCGTTTTTATCTCATGGATTCAGTATATTATCGCTCGCTCGACAATGTCCGGAGCGGCGCGGCGATCGCCGCCAAGGCTTCCGGGGAGGCCTTGGCGCGCGCGCGATCATAGGTCAGCAGGCCGTTGATCTCATCCTCGACATCGGTCGTCTGAGTGTAGACCGAGGCGCTCAGTCCATCCTCGCGCGCCGCGCGGATGACGCCGGCCATCTTGCGGCGGAAACGGGCGAGATAATCCTCCTCGCCGGTCGCCACCTGATAGCCCCAATTCTTCTTGCCCGGCCGCCAGATATGGCCCGTGACCGGCATGCCGATGCCGCCATATTCGCCGATCACGATCGCGCGAGTCGATTGACGCGTCGGCGTATTGGGCACGTCCTCATAGGTGTGGATGTCGAACACGTCCGAGGCGCCGGGCGCGACGTCGAGCCAGCCGCTATCGGCATTGACCAGCCGGCTGGGATCCATGCCCTTGACGTAGCGGGCCAGGGTCGCGGAATCGTACTGCCCCCAACCCTCATTGTTGACCACCCACATCACGATCGAAGGAAAGGCGCGCAGATCGCCGATCATCGCGGCGAGTTCGTTCTGGTTCTCGGCCATCGCATCCGACGACAGCACCGCCTGGCTTTTGCTGGTGCCGGTGACGAACTGGTCCTCGCCGCCGCCGGACGGCATATCCTGCCAAATCAGGATGCCTAGGTGATCGGCGTCGTAATAATAGCGCGCCGGTTCGACCTTGATATGCTTGCGCAGCATGTTGAAGCCGGCCTTCTTGAGGAAGACCAGGTCGCTCTTCATCGCCTCTTCGGAAGGCGCAGTGTAGAGACCGTCGGGCCACCAGCCCTGGTCGAGCGTGCCGTTCTGAAAGAGCGGCTTGTTGTTGAGCAGGACCGCCGGCTGACCCGCGACCCGTCCCGGGCCGATCGAGATCTTGCGCATCGCGAAATAGGTGTCGACCGTGTCACGCGGTACTCCGGCGATGCGCGCAGCGGCATAGGTTCGATCCTCGCCCTGAGTAAAGCGAGCGTCATAGGCCTTGCGATCGCGCTCATCCTGCCCGGCATAGGGATCAGCGACCGTCACGAGTTCGGCCTTCAGGTCGTAGAGATAGGGATCGTCCGGCGACCACAAGCGCGCATTGGGAACGGCGAGCGTCGCGCGGCGATTGGCACGGATGATTGTCGAGGCGATCACCTTTCCGCCCGCGCTCGCGGTCAGCTTTACCGCATCGGTGTCGCTCGCCCAGCCGCTCAAGGCGACGGCGATATCAACGACTCCGCGGTCGATGTCGGGCGTCGCGCGCACGTCATCGATATGGAGTTTAGGCACCGGCTCGAGCCACACCGTCTGCCAGATGCCGCTGACCGCGGTGTACCAGATGCCCGAGGGGTCGAGGATCTGCTTGCCGCGTGGTTGCGTGCCGGCGCTGGTCGGATCCGCGACTTGCACCACCAGCTCGTTCCGGCCCGGCTTCAGATAGTCGGTGATGTCGAAACCGAACGTGTCGAAGCCGCCCTTGTGCGACCCGACGACGGCGCCATTGACCCAGATCGTCGCGGCGAAGTCGACCGCGCCGAAATTGAGCATGACGTGCTCGCCGGCCCAATCCTGCGGCACGGTGAAGCTGCGGCGATACCAGATGCGGTCGTCGGGCGTGACCTTGCGGGCGACGCGGGACAGTTTCGATTCGACCGGATAGGGCACCAGGATCTGGCCATCCATCCGCATCGGCTGCGCCGCCGTATCCTTGGCGATCGCATAGTCCCACAGGCCGTTGAGATTGAGCCAGCGATCGCGTTTCAGTTGCGGCCGGGGATAGCTGCGCCAGGCGTTATCGGGGGTTACCTCCCTGCCCCATCGGGTCATCAGGTCGCTGGTATAGACGCTATCGCCCGTCGGCGCGGCCTGCGCCGCGGCGTCGATCGCGCTCATCGCCAGGACCATCGAGGCGATTGCTCCGATCAGCGTGCGCATGGCGTTTCTCCTCGAGCGTTGGGCCATTGGTCGGCGATCTAGAATGGTGAGCCCAGGGCATGCGGGCTGGCGCAGCCCTGGGCTCTTGCCTCCGTCGAGGGGGGAGGGGAACGGAGGCAAAGGGGATGGCGGGTCAGGGCATCGGCGACATGGATGGCGGCGCGTCGGCCGGCGCCGCGCCCCAATTCTTGTTCGGCGTTGGGCCCATGGTCAGCACCAGCCGGGCGCCGTTCTTGATATCGTCATGGCTGAACCATGGCCTGGTCCAGGGCCGACCGTTGAGCGTTGCCGACTGGATGTAGATGTTCGCGGCGGAGTTGTTCCGGGCCTCGACCTCCAGGGTCTTGCCGTTGCCCATCTGCAGCTTGACGTCGTCGAAGATCGGACTGCCGATGATGTAATTCTGGCTCGACGGATCGACCGGATAGAATCCCATCGCGCTCAGCACGTACCAGGACGATGTCGCGCCCTGATCGTCCATTCCGGGATAGCCATAGCCGGAGGCGTCGCTGCCATACATTTCGGCGAGGATCCGGCGGGTCAGCGCCTGCGTCTTCCACGGCTGGCCGCCCCAATCGTAATAATAAGCGGCCTGCTGGTCGGGTTGGTTGCCCTGGACATATTGGCCGATCAGCCCGGTACAGTCGCGGCAAATCCCCTTGGGATTATAGGGCGTCGAAAAGAACCGATCGAGCTTGGCGGTGAACGCCTGGCGCCCGCCGAGCAACCTGGCCAGCCCGCTGACGTCATGCGGCACCAGCCACAAGGTCGACCAGCCCGACGCTTCCTTCATCATGAAATTGTAATAGGGCTCGCCGGGATCGAACGGCGCGATCCACTTGCCGTCCGCGGTCCGCCCGCGAACGAAACCGACCGACTTGTCGAACACGTTAGCGTAATTGTGCGCGCGCTTCAGGAACAGGGCGTAATCGTCCATCTTCCCGAGCCGCCTGGCGAATTGCGCCATCGCGAAATCGTCCCAGGCATATTCGAGCGTCGTCGCCGCACCCGCTTTGCCGCCGGCATAAGGCGGGCTCGGATTGCCGTCGGGGACTATGTCCGCGATCCAGCCGTTCTTGTCATATTCGGCGAGATAGTGGCGCGGACCGGCGGGATCGGTCGCGTTCTTGCGGAGATATTCGTAGACCGCCGGATAGTCGAACGGGATGCCGCGCTCCCACGCTCCCAAATACATGAACACTGCATTGTCGCCGTGGAACGACGTGTTCATGAAGCCCTGCTCGCGCGCCATGTCGAGCTCGGACTGCATGACATTGCGCATCGTCTCCGGCTCCATCAATTCGAGCAGGACGATCTGGTTGCGGCCGGTATCCCAGAACGGCACCGGACTGTAGCGATCGTGCGTCGCGGTTTGCACCTTGCCGTTGGTGTCGGTGAACTTCTCTCCCTTGGCGGCAACCAGGCGCGGGCTGGCGAACGACTGGAACAAGGTCGAATAGAACAGCATCCGCTGCTTGGGCGTCCCGCCGGTCACTTGGACGCGATCGAGCAGCTTCGACCAGGCACCGCGCGCCGCGGTGCGAACGCCATCGAAATTCCAACCGGGCAATTCGTCGCGCAGACGCTGTTCGGCCTGGGCATAGCTGGTGCCGTGCGCGATCTTCATCAGCACCGTCTCGCCGGCCTTGGTGCGAAAGGTGACGTAGCTGCCGGCAAAACTGCCGGAAATCTTGCGCTGGTCGGGCTCGACCCTTTTGTCGCCGATCCCCCAGCCCCTGGCGTCGCCGGGCGCCTTGCTGAACGTCCCCAGGCTGGCGAACGGCTTCGAGAATATGGCGACGAAATAGGCGCCGTCCGCGCCGCCACTATCCTTCGACACGCCCCGCACCATCTGGTTGCCGACGATTTCGACGTCGCCGCCATGCTCCGGAAAGTTGATCAGCACGTTCGACCGATCGCTTTGCGGGAAGGTGAACCGCATCAGGCTCGCCCATTGCGTGGCGGTCAGTTCGGCCGTCGTCCGGAACGTGTCGAGATAGACCGAATAATAGCCCGGCGACGCGATCTCGCGCGACTTGTCGTAATAGGATTGCGAATAGGCCGGAGGCACCGACCAGTCGCCGACCACCGGCATGATGATCGGCTCCGCGCGGCCGCCATAGGAAGAGCCCCCGCCACCGGAAAATCCGATCATCGTCGGATTGGTGTAATAATAGGGGACCTCGACGCCGTTCGGATAGGTCAGCGCGATATTGTTATTGATCGGCGCCGCCTCGACCGAACTGTGCGGCAGGCGAGCACCCGGCGAGGTCTGGCCCGAATAAACCGGCTCTCCCGGCGGCGGCGCATTGCCGATCAAATCGGGTCTATCGAGCGGTGCCGTGCCCACCAGCGGATTGGCCTCGTCAACCGGGGCTTCGGCGGGAGCCGTCTGCGCGCTGACGACCGCCGCCGCAGACAATGCGATCGATATGCTCAGAGTTAATAGCAACAGGCGGGCGCTACGACGCCGCCCATCCGGCCATGCAAGCGTTTGGCGGATACCCACGGTACCTCCCCTGATTCTCGGAGCTATTGCTGCCCCCTTGGCGACCACCCCATTGGTCCTGTTTCCAATGGCGTCGAGCGGCACCGTCGATTAAATTAAACATTTTGTCAATTGAATTAGCGCGGCCAAAAAAACTTGCCTGTGACTGACGTTGTCGGTCCGAGAAGTCGGGATGGATCGACGCTGTTTCGCGTCGATAGGGCTCAGCGCGCCGGCTGAATCGCTCGGCCGTTGACGTTGCTGGTTGCCGGCACTTTCCACAATGCGCCGGGCTTAGGCAGCAGGAAATGGCTGAACGGCAGGATCGCCGCCCCGACCGCCGGCGCGTCGTCCGACAAGGCAGCGCGCGCCACCGGAGCGATCACCGGCACGTTCGTCGCCTGCTCGCGCAGCAGGTCGTGCGCGCGCGCCGCCAGACGCTCGACGATCGCGCTCGGCAGCCGCCCCCCGACCAGCACGACGCCGGGGTTGATCAGACAATTCACCGCTTCGAGCGGGACATAGAGCTGCTCGGCTGCCTGGCCGATCCATTCATCGACGCACTTCTCGGCTGCCGGCGACAGGTGAGCCACGCCCATCACGTCGGCGAGGCTCAACCCGTCACGCTCGAGCTGCCCGGCCAGGCCCGACAGCGATACGAGGTTCTGGATCTGATCGCGCGGGCCGGTGCCGGGCGCGTGCATGAAGCCCAGCTCTCCGCTGCGGCCATCGACGCCGCGGAAATAGGCACCATCGATGACGAGGCCGCCGCCCAGGCCCGACGAGATCAGGATATAAAAGAAGGTGCCGTGCTTCTGCCCAAGGCCCAGCTGCATTTCGCCCATCGCGGCGGCCGCGGCATCGTTCTCGACGAACACGGGCAACGAGAAGGGTTTGTCGAACAGATCGCTCATGTCGATCTTGTCCCATTTGGCATAAGCAGCGGGACGCCCCGGCAGATCGACCAGACCGAGATCGTCAGGGACAGCCACGCCCAGGCCGACCAGACTCGACTCCTTGACCCCCGCCGATCGCATCATCTCCTTGATCGACCGCCGATAGAGCGAGCGGACATGATCGGGCAGCGCGAAATTCACTTCCTCCGACACGCGGGCCAAGGTCTCGCCGGCGAAATTGACCAGCACGATGGTGATATGGTCGCGATCGATATTGACGCCGATCGAGTGGCAGGCATCGCGATTGATGACGAGCTTGGTCGGCGGCTGGCCACGTCCACCGCGACGCTGGCCCGCCTCCTCGATCAAGCCATCCGCAAGCAGGCGCTTGGTAATGTTGGCAATGGCCGGCGCGGTCAGCCCGGTAATTGCGGCGAGTTCCACTCGGGTCAGCAAGCCGTTGATGCGGATCGCATGGAGAGTGACGCGCTGGTTGTGGTCGGCGGCGCGTTCCAGATTGGTGCCGGAGAGCCTGAGGCGGGTTGTCGGCTGGGTCATCCGTGCATCCTTATTACCCGAGCGCGGGCGATCCCCACTCCTTCTTGAATCACGCGGTGACAGACGATCATGAGCATAGTCATACGAATTAGCTGGCCGCGGTCGAGAACGCCAACGCGGAATATCCCCATAATGGTTTCAATTCTGGCCATTACGCCGCCTTTCGGGTCGGTTGATGGCATCCTCCATCGCCTCCAGAGCCACTCCGCGCGTCTCGGGGAAGAAGCGCCAGACAACGAGGAATTGCGCCGCCATCGCCGCGGCAAAGAACCAGAACGGTGCCGCCTGGGTATATCGCGCGACCACCGGGAAGCCGAACGCGATCAACGCATTCATTCCCCAATGCGTCGCGCTGCCCAGTGCCTGGCCGCGCGCACGTACCGCGGTCGGGAAAATCTCCGACAGATAAACCCAGATCACCGCGCCCTGCGAAATAGCGAAGAACAGGATGAAGCCGATCAACGCGGGGAGCAGCAATACCTGCCCCTGCCCGGTCGAATAGATCGTCGCCACTGCGGCCAAGGCAATCCCGGTGCCCGCCGCGCCGATCAGCAGCAATAGCTTGCGCCCCGCGCGATCGATCACCGTCATCCCGACAAAGGTCGCCAGCAGATTGGCGACGCCGATCGCGACCGATTGCAGGTCGGCGGATAGCCGGTCGAACCCGGCGGCGGCGAAGATATCGCCAAGATAATAGAGGATCGCGTTGATCCCGGAGAGCTGATTGAACGCCGCGACGCCGATCGCGAGCAAGATCGGCTTGCGATACGCGGCCCAACTGAGCCGGGCATCTGGCGCCTCGACCTGATCCCTGCGGAATTCGGCAATGATCGTCTGCGGGTCGCCCATCCCGAGCTGGGCAATCGCCGCCAGCGCTTCCTCGTCGCGCCCGCGCTGCGCCAGCCAGCGTGGCGACGGCGGGATGCGCAGCAACATGATCAGGAACAGGATGGCCGGGAGGGCCGCGATGCCAAGCTTCATTTGCCAGGCCAGATCGGTGGTCACCAGCCGGCCAATCACGAAGTTGCTGACATAGGCGACCAAGATGCCGATCACGACATTCAGCTGGAACAGCGCGACCAGGAATCCGCGCCGCGCCGCCGGACTCACCTCGGCGATATAGACGGGCGCGAGCACCGACGAGCCGCCGATCGCCAGACCGCCGAGGAAGCGGAAGGCGACGAACGCCGCGAGATTCCAGCTCATCGCCGAGCCGAAAGCCGAGACGATATAGGCGATCGCGATCCAGATCAGCACCGCCCGGCTACCGTATCGGTCGCCCGGCTTGCCTGCCCCGAGCGCGCCGACCAGCGTCCCGACCAACGCCGCCGATACCGCCGTCCCAAGCCCGATCGCGCTCAGCCCGAACACGCCCCGCAGCGCCTCGGTGACACCCGAGATGACCGCCGTATCGAAGCCGAACAGCAATCCGCCCAGGCTGGCGGTGCCGACTGCGTTCCAGTTGACGCGTTCCTTCGGCGTGCCCATCAAGCTGTCTCCAACCGCGCCGAGCCGTCCGCTCGATACATTAATCTATTTGAAGTATTAATCGAGCCGGTCAAGCGGAGCGTCGGTTTGCGCGCCAAGGGCATGGCGCTCGAACGCCTGGCCGGCCACTTATTGATCTGGCCCGCGAACTGGCCTGACCAATCTCGACAAATACCACCAGAGGCGCTACGCCGCTTGCCAGCGGACAATGCCGCGGGCTGGGGAGAGGATCGTGAAGCGGATACCGCATTTGCGCTGGTGGATCGTCGCGCTGATCTGCGCCGGCACGATCGCCAATTACCTCGCGCGCAATTCGCTTGGCGTGCTCGCCCCCGAGCTCAAGACGTCGATGTCGATCTCAACCGCGCAATACAGCTACGTCGTCATGGCGTTTCAGCTCGCTTATACCGTGATGCAGCCGATCGCGGGCTATATCGTCGATCGGTTCGGGCTGCGCGCCGGGTTCGCATTTTTCGGGATCGCGTGGTCCGCCGCCAACATGCTCCACGCGCTGGCCGGCGGTTGGATCAGCCTTGCCTTCTTTCGAGGATTGCTGGGCCTAGCCGAGGCGGCGGCAATCCCGTCCGGCATGAAAGCGATCGCCGAATGGTTTCCGGCCCGCGAGCGCTCGATCGCGACGGGATGGTTCAACGCCGGAACCTCGCTTGGGGCATTGATCGCGCCCCCGCTCGTCGTTGCGGTCGCCTTATGGGGCAATTGGCGGCTGGCCTTCATCGTGACCGGCGCGGTTGGGCTGGTGTGGGCGGCGGCATGGTATGCCTTTTACCGATCGCCGACCGAGCATCCCGCGATCACGCCGCGCGAGCAGGCGATGATCGCAGAGGATCGCCCCAAAATCCCTGCCCGAAAGGCCAGCGCGCGCGAGATCCTGTCTTCCGCGCGCTTCTGGGTGATCGCCGTACCGCGCTTCCTTGCCGAACCGGCCTGGCAAACCTTCAGCTTCTGGATTCCGCTCTATCTCGCGACCGAGCGCCACATGGATTTGGCGCATATCGCAGCCTTTGCGTGGCTGCCGTTCCTGGCGGCGGATCTCGGCGGCGTGCTCGGCGGCTATCTTTCGCCGTTCTTCATGAAGCGCTTCCACGTCAACCTGATACCCTCGCGCGTGCTCGGGATCAGCCTCGGCGCGGTATTGATGATTGCGCCCGGATGCATCGGGCTCGCTGTCAGCCCCTATGTCGCCATCGCCTTGTTCTGCATCGGCGGGTTCGCGCATCAGATGATCTCGGTGCTGATCAACACGCTGTCCGCGGACGTCTTCACGCCGGAGGAAGTCGGCACCGCCAATGGCTTTGTCGGGCAGGCAGGCTGGGTCGGCGGGCTGCTGTTCACGTTCCTGATCGGGCAATATGCCGATCGCGTCGGTTACGCGCCGTTGTTCGCGGCGCTCGGCATATTCGACCTCATCGGGGCCGCCGTGTTGATCGCCTTTGTCCGCCGCTTGTCCCTCCCGCAAATGGAAACCCGTTCATGAGACGCGCTGTGTTGTCCGACCCTCCATTGTTCGCGCTGACCGAACGCGGGCCCGGCCGGCTGACGCTCGCCGCCGATACCGGCGCGGTCGCGCATTTGTTCGTGCTCGAGGACGATATCATTCGGCTGTTGCTGCTCGCCGATGGCACGGTGACGAGCCCGCCGAGCTGGGCGATCGCGCCGGGCGCCGCCGACATCGCCGAGCCCGGGCGCGATCGGCTGGATGTGACGGGCTTCGCCTGTCCCGATTTCCGGCTGGAGCAAGGTGACGACCGGATCATCGTCGAGACCGCCCGGCTGCGCGTCAGCATCCGGCTGCATGGCCTCTATTGCACCTGGGAACAGCGCGACGGCGATGCGTGGCGGCTGATGGCGGCCGACCGTCCGACCCAGGCCTATGATTTCGGCTGGTGGGACGGCCGCGCGCATCACTATGTCGCCCGCCGGCCGGGCGAGCGCTTCTACGGCCTTGGCGACAAAGGCGGCGACAATGACCGCGCCGGGCGGCGCTTCCGCCTGACCAATCTCGACGCGATGGGCTATGACGCCGAGACCAGCGATCCGCTCTACAAATCGATCCCTTACGTCCTGGTCGCCGACGCCGACGGCCGCTGCCACGGCGCCTTTTACGACACGACCGCAGATGTGCATTTCGACTTCGGGCGCGAGATGGACAATTATCACGGTTGGTACCGTCATATGGTGGCGGAGGCCGGGGATGTCGACCTGTGGATGATCGCCGGCCCCGATCCGCTGGCGGTCACCCGCCGCTTCACCTGGCTGACCGGCCGGCCCGCGCTGATGCCACGCTGGTCGCTCGGCTATTCAGGGTCGACGATGAGCTATACCGACGCGCCCGACGCCGCGGCGCAGATGGCGGGTTTCCTCGACAAGCTCGCCGAGCACGATATCGGCTGCACCTCGTTCCATTTGTCGTCGGGCTACACGTCGATCGGCGACAAACGCTACGTGTTCAACTGGAACACCGACAAATTTCCCGACCCGGCCGGTTTCGTGACGAGCTACGCGCGAGCGGGCCTCGAGCTGGTGCCCAATATCAAGCCGGCCTTGTTGCGCAGCCATCCTCGCTACGACGACGTCGCCGCGGACGGGCTGTTCGTCGAATATGAGGACGGCACCCCGGTCGAGGTGCAATTCTGGGACGAAGTCGGCAGCCAGATCGACTTCACCAATCCGCGCGCCGCCCAATGGTGGCGCGACCAGGTCAGGACGGCGCTGCTGGACAAGGGGATGGTGGCAACCTGGAACGACAATAACGAATATGAGATCTGGGACGCGCGTGCGCGGTTCGCCGGCTTCGGGCAGCCCCGCGCGGCCGCCGAAATGCGCCCGGTCCAACCCTTGCTGATGACGCGCGCATCGCGCCGCGCCCAGGCCGAAGCGCTGCCCGATCGCCGCCCTTATGCCGTGACGCGATCGGGCATGGCCGGGCTGCAGCGTTATGCCCAGACGTGGAGCGGCGACAACCTGACCGAATGGAAGTCGCTACGCTATAATGCGCGCCAGTCGATCGGGCTGGCGCTGTCGGGCGTGTCCAATAGCGGCCACGATGTCGGCGGCTTCGCCGGACCCGCGCCGTCGCCCGAACTGCTGATCCGCTGGGTACAAGCAGGCGTGCTGATGCCGCGTTTCAGCATCCACAGCTGGAACGACGACCGCACCGTCAACGAGCCGTGGATGTACCCCGAAGCGCTGCCCGCGATCCGCCGGCTGATGGCGCTCCGCCAGACGCTGATCCCCTTCTTCTACGACCTGCTGCACGCTTATCATGCGGACTATGCACCGATGGTCCGGCCGACCTGGCTGGACTTCCCCCAGGACACTGTCGCCTGGGAGGAGAATGACGAGCATCTGCTCGGGCCCAACCTGCTGGTCGCGCCGGTGATGGAACAAGGCGCGGAGACGCGAACCGTGCGGCCGCCCGTTGGTGTGGAATGGCTCGATGTATGGAGCGGGCAGCGGATCGCCGGCGGGACATCCGTCACCCTCGACGCGCCGCTCGATGGGCTTCCGCCGCTGCTCGCACGCGCCGGATCGGCGATGCTGGTCGATCTCGCTCAAGGTGGATGGCGGCCCGAGCCCTATCGCCGCGGCGTGTGGCTGTTCCCGCCACGCGAAGGCGCTTTCAGCTGGTCGGCGGTCGAGGATACGGGCGACGGCGACGGACCGCTCGATACCTGGCACCTCACCGGCCGGGCGGAGCCGACGCGGATCGTTGTCGATGTGCGCCGGGACGGACCGGGTAGCTGGGGCGACACCAGCATCACCCTGTTGCTGCCGCCGAACGAAGCTCGCTCGCTAGTGGTGAATGGTGGCGTGGGCAGCGCCGTCGACCATGACGGCCGCCGCGGCGTCGCGCTGACGATCTAGCGCTGCCCGATCTCAGATCGCGACGCGGCGCGCCAGATCGGTGCGCCTGGCCTCGACCTCGGCGCGGGCGCGTTCGAACGCATCGCTTTCGGTCGCCTTGAGCAACCCGTCGATCACGCGCGCGAGATGGTCGCGCATCGCCTTGCGCGCCGCCTTGGAGTTGCGCTCGCGCAGCGCCGCCAGAATCGTCTGATGCTCGTCGATCCGCGGCACCACGCCGACGCTGCGCGCGCGTTCGAGCATGTGCTGGCAGAGTGGCGAACGGGTTCGCGCATCCCACAGCGATTCGACCACGTCGACCACCGCCGAATTGCGCGTGGCCCGCGCGATCGCCAGGTGGAATTCGCGGTCGGCATGTTCGCCGCTGACATTTTCCTCGTTCTCGCGCTCCATGTCGCCGATCAGGACTTCGAGCGCGGCGATCTCCTCGTCGGTGATCGACACCGCAGCGAGCGCCGCCGCCTCGCCTTCGAACAGGCGGCGCGCCTCTGTCAGCTCGAACGCGCCGATATCGAGACCGATCATCGGCGTGTCGAGCGGCGGATTGTCGACGACGAAGATTCCCGAACCGTGGCGCGACCGCACGATGCCGATGACTTCGAGCGCGATCATCGCCTCCCGGATCGTCGGCCGGCTGACCTGATACTCGTCGGCTAGCTCGCGTTCCGACGGAATGCGCTGGCCCGGCGAGAAGTCCCCGCGCTGGATCGCCTCCGCGACGGACGCGGCGACCTGCTGATAAAGCTTACGCCCGTCAGGCTGCGACGCGATCCCGGTTTGCTTGGTAACTGGCCTGATCAATCTCTGTGTCGACATAATCGGTTGATACTTACCAAAGCCCGCGCGCAGCGGCAACAGCGACCTTCTTTGGTAAGGTGGTCTGACGGACGATTGTCAGGCAATCCTTGCATGTGGTCAGACCATTTGCTAGTTGAGCCGCCGAAGCATCGGCGAAAAGACCCGATGCACGACATCGGAGAGGGTAGGATGATCGGATTGCATGCATCTGTCGGACAGGGGGCGCTGGCCCTGTCGCTCGCGCTCTGCGCGACGCCGGCACTGGCTCGAGCGGACAAACCGGCCGATCCCGGCCAGAGCGCGCCGGACGCGGCTGCACCCCAGAACAGCCCTGCAACTGCCGAGACGAACGAGCCCGTGCCGGGCGACATCATCATCACCGCCCAGAAGCGCTCGGAAAATATCCAGAAGGTGCCGCTGGCCGTCTCCGTGGTCAGCGAGGCGCAGCTCAAGGCCTCCGGCGTCACCCAGTTCCAGGATCTGGGCAAGATCGCGCCGTCGCTGACGGTCCGCCCGGCCGAGCATCCGGTCAACGCCAACGTCTCGCTGCGCGGCGTCGGCACGTTCGCGTTCGGCATCGGCGTCGAACCGAGCGTCGCGGTGCTGGTCGACGAAGTGCCGCTCGCGTTCCAGGCGCGCGCCTTCACCGATCTGCCGGACGTCGAGCGGATCGAAGTGCTGCGCGGGCCGCAAAGCACGCTCTACGGCAAGTCGGCCTCGGCTGGCCTGATCAACATCATCACGCGCCAGCCCACCGACACGTTCCACGCCCGGTTCAACGTGATGGGCACCACCGACAGCGAATATGGCGGCAATTTCAGCGTCTCCGGCCCGATCAGTTCGCAGCTCGGTTACGTCCTGTCGGCGAGCTACTCGAACTGGGACGGCAATGTCCGCAATCTGCTCAACGACAAGAAAGTGAACGGACGCGAGGCGTTCAACACCCGCGGCAAGCTCCGCTGGGAACCGGCGTCGAACGTCACCATCACCTTGTCGGGCAATTATCTCAACGGCAACACCACGGTCGGGCGCCCGTTCATCCGCATGGACCCGGCCGCAGTGCTCCGCGGCACGCCGGGCCAGACGCCGGCAGTGACGATGCCCGGGGTGACGATCGGTCCGGACAATCAGGACATCAGCAACAACTATAATTCACGCACCAAATATGAAGGCGGGGGCGCGTCGCTGCGCGGGGAAATCGGACTGGGCGACATGACGCTCGTATCGATCACTTCCTACGACAAGTTCCGCCTCAACGACTATCTCGACCATGACGACACGTCCTCGCCGGCGACGATCGGCAGCAATATCCAGGTGGGCGAATTCCACTCGAAGCTGTTCACCCAGGAAGTCCGCCTGCTATCGTCCAGCGCCAAGCCGTTTCGCTATACGCTGGGCGCCTATTACGCGAACGTGAAGTTCGAGCGCCCGTTCATGCGCGGGCCTTATTTCTCGCTGGCCGATTGGTATGCGACATCGAAATCGGAACAGCTGGCCGGATTTGCCCAGATCGACTGGGAGATCGTGCCCAAGCTAACGCTGACCGCCGGCGGGCGCGTCCAAAACGAAAAGGTATCCTATACCTTCCAGGATAATCGCGCGGCTGCAGGCGCCCAGTTCTTCAGCGGCAACGCCTCCGACACCGCCGGCACCTATCGGCTTGCTGCGCGCTACCAGTTCACGCCGGACGTGATGGCCTTTGCCAGCTATTCGACCGGCTACAAGGGTCAAACCTACGACCTGACGACGGGCTTCAACCAAAATCGCGCGAATGCGGGACCGATCAAGCCCGAGCGTTCACGCGACAAGGAAATCGGCATCCGTGCGCAGGTGCTCGATCGCAGGGTGACGCTCAACCTCACCTATTTCGACACCAATTATAAGAACCTGCAAGCGCAGACGATCGAGACCTTGTCAGACGGTACGACCAATTTCCGCCTGACCAACGTCGGCGGGCTCAACACCAAGGGCGTCGAGTTCGACAGCACGGCGCGGATCGGCCAAGACTTCAACCTGACGGGGTCGGTTGCGTATCTCGATGCCAAATACACGTCGTACGCGCAGGCCCAATGCTATCCGTTGCAGACCCCAGCGCAAGGATGCGTCGCTGCGGTGCCGGCCACGCCGACGACCCCGGCACAGCCTGCTTATCAAGTGCTGACCGGCGCACGTGCGATCCAGGCGCCTAAATGGAAGTTTGCGATCAGCGCCGATTATTCGCCGTCGCTGGGCGGCAATCTGAAGGGCGTCGTGCAGGCCAACTGGCAATATCAGAGCAGCGTCTATTATGTCGCCGAAGACCCCCAGACCTTCCAAAAGGCCTATAGCATCGTCAACGCCGGCCTCGGCGTCCGCGATAAGGACCGCAAGTGGGAAATCGTCGCGTTCGTCAACAACCTGTTCGACGTTCAATATTATCCGGCGCTGGTCAACACGGCGGGCAATTTCAACAACAGGATCGCGACCCAGGCGCTGCTGCCGCGCGACTTCCGCCGTTATGGCGGGCTGCGGCTGGGCGTGAACTTCTGATGGAAAGGCGGGGCGCATACTGCCCCGCCGCCTCGAGCGGATCGGGAGTGACGTGATGGTTCGTGTTGCGCTGCCGGTGGCAAGTGCCGTAGCGCTGCTCGCGGCGGCAGGTGCGCCGGCCCAGGATGCGCCAGCAAAGCCCGCGATCGATGCTCCCGAACTCGCCGCACTCGGCCCGCATCCGGTCGGCGTCGCCGATATCGCCTTCGTTCAGCCCCGTCAGGCCGATCCGCTCCAGGGTCAGGATCGGCCGGCGATCGTCGACCGGCGCCTGGCGCTCAAAATTTGGTATCCCGCCGCCGCGCCCGGAAAGGGGACGACCTATCGCTCGGCGCTGCCGGGCGAGAACGGAAAGGATGTGACCTTCTCCGTCGCCGGCATCGCGTCGCCCGGCGCGCGGGCTGCCCAGGGTCGATTTCCGCTCGTCATCCTCGCGCACGGCTATAGCAACACGCCCGTGGTGCTGTCCTGGCTCGGCGAGAATCTCGCCAGCAAGGGCTATGTCGTCGTCGCCCCGGACTTTCGCGATCCGCCGATCACCATCCGTACCGCCGCCGCCGCGGCTGGTCCGCTCTCCCGGCGGCCGCTCGACATCGCCTTCGTCGCCGCCGAGGCGCAGCGGCGCGCCCGGGCGGGGCTCGGCCCATTCGCGACCGCCGATGCCGACCGGACGGTGCTGATCGGCTATTCGATGGGCGGTTATGGCATGCTCACCGCCGCCGGCGCGCCGCTCGACCCGGCGCTGGCGGGGGCGACCCGCAATGTGCTCGCGCCTTATGTCGCGACCGGACCCAAAGCAGGCGAACTCAAGGTCGCCGGGTTGAAAGCGGTGGTCGCGATCTCGCCGCCCGGCACGCTTCGCGGCACCAATTTGTGGGCTGCCCCCGGCGTCGCCGCGATCCGCGCGCCGACATTGTTCATCGTCGGCAGCCAGGATCATGTCGTCGGCTACGACCCCGGCGTACGAACATTGTTCGAGCAGGAGGCGCACGCGCCCCGCTATCTGCTGACGTTCCGCGAAGCGGCACACAGCATCGCGCTGATCGGCGCCCCGGCCGGAATGCGCGGCTCTTTCTGGGATATCGACTGGTTCGAGGATGCGGTGTGGCGCAAGGACCGGCTGATGGCGATCGAGACGCACTTCATCACCGCGTTCCTGGATCGCTACGTCAAGGACGATAGCGCCAAGGCCGCCTATATTGACGGGCTCACGCCCAACTCCAACGACGGAATCTGGGCAGGTGCGCCGCCCGGGCGTTATTCGGGATACAGTCCAGGCCCGCCCGCCGCGACATTGTGGAAGGGCTTCCAGCCCAACAAGGCATCGGGAATGTCGTTCGAATTCAAACCCGCCGAATAGGCGATACCAAGCAACAGCCCGGCGGCACCCATCGGTCGACGCCAACACGCAGGAGCAGTTACCGACGATGTTCATGACGCAGACGATGCGCTGGTTCGGACCCGACGACCCCGTGTCGCTACGCGATATCCGCCAGGCGGGCGCGACCGAAGTCGTGACCGCGCTTCACGATACGGCCAATGGAGAAGTCTGGCCGCGCGAAGCGATCGCCGCACGCAAGCGCATGATCGAGGACGCCGGGCTCGGCTGGACCGTGGTCGAGAGTCTGCCCGTGCATGAGGGAATCAAGACCCGCGGGCGCGATTACGATCGGTTGATCGAGCAATATCGCGCGAGCCTGCGCAACCTGGCGGCGTGCGGGATCAGCGTGGTCACCTATAATTTCATGCCGGTGCTCGACTGGACGCGGACCGATCTGGCCTGGCCGATGCCGGACGGCGCGCTTGCCTTGCGTTTCGAGCTCGAGGCGGTCGCGGTATACGACCTCCACATCCTGCGGCGCCCCGGCGCCGAACAGGATTATGCACCGGACATGGTCGAGGCGGCGGCGCGCCGCTTCCAGGCGATGGACGACAGCGCCCGCGCCATGTTGGCGCAGACGATCATCGCCGGATTGCCGGGGAGCGAGGAAAGCTTCACCGCGACCGAATTCCTGGCGGCGATCCATAGTTATGCCGATATCGGCCCGGACCAGCTGCGCGAAAACCATGTCGCCTTTCTCGAAGCGGTCTGCCCCGTCGCCGACGAACTCGGCATTCGGCTCGTCGTCCACCCCGACGACCCGCCTTTTCCGATGTTCGGCCTGCCGCGCGTCGTCAGTACCGAGGCCGACGTGGCCGATCTCTTCGCGCGCGTGCCAAACCGGTCGAACGGCCTTTGCTTCTGCGCCGGTTCGTTCGGGGTGCGGCCGGACAACGACCTGCCCGGCATGGTCGAGCGGCTCGGCGATCGTATCGGCTTCCTGCATCTGCGGTCGGTGCAGCGGGAGACCAATGGCGCGTTTCACGAGGCAGCGCATCTCGAAGGCGACGCGAACATGACCGCGATCGTCGGCGCCGTGCACGCGCTGCAACGCCGGACCGGCCGCTCGATCCCGATGCGCCCCGATCACGGGCATCAGATGCTCGACGACCTGACCAAGCGGACCAACCCCGGCTACTCGCTGCTCGGGCGCATGCGCGGGCTGGCCGAGCTTCGCGGGCTCGAACGCGGCATCGCCTTCGCGCGCCGCGACGACACAACAACAACACGCTAAAAAACGGGAGAGCGGAAGTGCAGATGGCAAGGATGATCCGGCGACTGATCGCCGCGGCGATGGTCTGCGCGGCGCCCGCGGTGGCGCAGCAGGCCGCCCCTCCGACACTGCCGCTGGCGACGGTCGAGACCGGGCCGCTGCTCGTCTCGGCCGATATGCGCGACGGACTCGATCTGTCGGGACCGTGGCATTATTCGGTCGATCCGTTCCGCGCCGGCCTTGCCGGCTTTCACGGCGAAGCGCCCGGCGAGAGCCAGCAGCGCTATCTCGACCTAGACGTCGCCAAGGCGATGAAGGACGATAATCGCGCGATGTACGAGTTCGATCTCGCGCGTTCGCCCGTCACCACCCTGCCCTCGTCCTGGCTGACCGAAGCCCCCGAGCTGCGTTATTATCAGGGGTTGATGTGGTATCAGCGGACTTTCCCCGCGCCCACGGCGCGCAAGGGCCGCTATTTCCTCCGCTTCGGCGCGGCCAATTATTCGACCGTCGTCTATCTCAACGGCAAACCGGTCGGACGGCACGAGGGCGGCTTCACCCCCTTCGCATTCGAGGTGACGAAATTGCTCCGTGCGGGCGACAACCAGATCACGGTTGGGGTGGATTCGCAGGCGACCGAAGCGACCGTGCCGCCGCCCGTCACCGACTGGGAGAATTATGGCGGCATCACCCGGCCGATCCGCCTGATCTCGACTCCCGATACCTATGTCGATGACGCCTGGGTGCGGTTGACCCGCGACGGCAAACTCGCGGTCGATGCGCATCTCGATGGCGCCCAGGCCGGCAACCACGCCATCCGGTTGAAGATCGCCGCGCTCGGCCTCGACCTTGCCGGCACCACCGATGCGAAGGGGGACTGGCGCTCGACGGTCGCTGCCCCGCGTGCGCTGGTCCGCTGGTCGCCCGAGCAGCCCAAACTCTATGACGTGACGATCGCCGCGGGCGACGACCAGTGGCGCGACCGGATCGGGTTCCGCACGATCGAAGTGCGCGGCCCCGACATCCTGCTCAACGGCAAGCCGATCTTCCTGCGCGGCATCTCGCTGCACGAGGAAGAACTGGGCGCCGAACCGACGCGCGCAATGACGCCGGCCGCGGCGCGCGCCTTGCTCAGCGAGATCAAGGACGGGCTGCACGGTAATTATGTCCGCCTCGCCCATTACCCGCATTCCGAGGTGATGACCCGGCTGGCCGACGAGATGGGGATCATCGTGTGGAGCGAAGTGCCGGTCTATTGGCGCGTCGCCTGGAGCAATCCCGATACGCTGGCGACCGCGCGCAACATGATCGCGGAGAACATCATGCGCGACCGCAACCGCGCCTCGATCGCGATCTGGAGCGTCGCCAACGAAACCCCGGTGACAGACGCGCGCAATATCTTCCTGCGCACCCTGGTCAGCGATGTGCGCAAGCTCGACGACACGCGACTGGTCAGCGCGGCACTACTGACCGAGCGATCGCAGGGGCCCGACGGCAAGCCGATCATCGCGATGGCGGATCCGCTCGCCGACGCGCTCGATATAGTCGCGATCAACACCTATTTCGGTTGGTATACGCCCGATCGGCTCGGCGACCTGGCCAGCTTCTCGTTCCGCGTGCCCGCGAACAAGCCGCTGATCTTCTCCGAATTCGGCGCCGACGCCAAAGCGGGATTCCACGATCTGCGCGGCATGCCGGAGAAATTCTCCGAGGAATATCAGGCCGAATTCTACCGCAAGACGCTGGGCATGGTCGACCGGATCCCGACGCTGCGCGGCATGTCGCCCTGGATCCTGAAGGACTTCCGCTCGCCGCGGCGGCAGAATCCGGAGTTTCAGCAGGGCTGGAACCGCAAGGGCCTGATCTCCGAGACCGGCCAGCGCAAGCAGGCGTTCGGCGTGCTGGCAGGCTATTATGAGGGCAGGGAACGCTGAAGCTGACGCGGCGATCGGGGTGTGCCGGGTGAACGCGCGCCTGCGGTCAACGCGTCAGGCGAGCGCCGCGATGAAAGCGCGGGCACGAACGCCGACGTCCCCGGCCGTCATCCCGGGTTTGTAAAGCGCCGAGCCGAGACCAAAGCCAGCCGCGCCCGCCTGGCGCCAGGGTGCCATGCCTTCGGGGACGATGCCGCCCACCGGCAAGATGCGCAGCGCGCTCGGCAGGATCGCGCGCATCGCCTTGAGCACTGCCGGGCTGGCGGCTTCGGCGGGAAACAGCTTGAGCGCGGTCGCGCCCGCGTCGAGCGCGGCGAGCGCCTCGCTCGGGGTGGCGATGCCGGGCAGCGAGACCAGGCCGGCGGCGACGCTGGCACGGATCACGTCGCTATTGGTGTTGGGCGAAATCACCATCCGCCCGCCGGCATCGCGCATCGCCGCGACCTGGTCCACGGTCAGCACGGTCCCGGCGCCGATCATCGCCCGGTCCCCCAAAGCGGCGACCAATCGGGCGACGCTGTCGAGCGGATCGGGCGAATTCATCGGCACTTCGATCAGCGTGAAGCCTGCAGCGACCAGCTCCTCGCCGATCGCGACCACTTCATCGGGGCGCACGCCACGCAGGATGGCGATCAGCGGACAAGAGGCAAAGGCGGCGTCGAAAGCGGCAAGCGAAGTCACGAGAGAGAGGCTCCTATCCGGGAAATACCGGCGACGAACGCCGCATGGCTGTCGATGATCGTCGCGGTCCGTCCGTTGACCGCGATCGCCGCGGCATAGAGGCCGCCAAGCACCGGGTCGGCCAGAATATAGGCCGTGTCGAACGGATTTTCAGCGATGCGCGCGGCGACATCGGCGCCGATGATCAGGCCGCTGGCGAAGGACGCCGCGTCGGCGTCGTCGCGCAGGCCCAGCAGTTTGGCGGCGCGAATGCCGAAGAGCGAGGCGGTCAAGTCGCGCTTCGCTCCTTCGCGAACGCCGTCGCGGAAGGCATCCCCCAGCACGACATCGGCGCCCAGTTGCGCGGAAAGGATGCCGTGCGCACGGACCAGCGCGAACAATTCGCCGGTCATCGCTGTGGTGAAGCGCGCGATCCGGCCGCCCGCCATCTCGACCCATTTGCAATGCGTGCCCGGCTGAACGAGCAGCGCGTCGGACGGCGCCAGCCCGGCCGCGACGGCGCCCAGCAACTGCACTTCCTCGCCACGCATGACGTCGCCGCGCACGCCGTCGCTGAACGACACACCGGGAACGATCGCGGTACGGTCGTCGAGGCGCAGCAAATTGTCGCGGAGATCGTCGAGACCAGCGGGCGCCGCTACATAGCGCGCTTCGCGCCAGCCAATCGTCGACCCGACCATCCCCGCCATCAGCACCGGCCCGTCGCCGAACCGCGCGCGGATCGCCGCCAGCTCGCCGGCAAAGTCGCTGACCGCGGTCACCCCGAGCGCATCGCGCTCGGTTGCGGTGACCGCGCCGTCCTCGATCCGATAGACGCGCCGATTGGTCGTGCCCCAATCGATCGCCAGTAAAGGTCGTGCACTCATGCCGTCACCACCAGGTCGCGTAGAGCGCGATCAGGATCACCACGATCAAGCCGGCGGCGATGTTGAACCCCATCGTCGTGCGGAACGAAACGCCGCGCATCGTGATCAGATTGCTCTCCGCGCGAGCCGGGCGGAGCAGCGAGACGATCACCGCCAGCGCCAGCGCAACGAAAAAGACGATTGACATGCGGTTGATGAACGGGATCGCGTTGAGCATTGCCGAGCCGCCCCAGGCGGCTGGAAACCAGAAGATGAAGCTCACCACTACCGACGCGATCGCGCCGACCAGCGCGCCCATCTCGGTCGCGCGCGGCCAGAACAGGCCGAGCAGGAAAATCACCGTGATTCCCGGGGTCACGAAGCCCGAAAATTCCTGGATATATTGGAATGCCTGGTCGAGGCTGCCGAGCAACGGACGCGCCGTCGCCATCGCGATGACGATCGCCACGACCGCAGCGATACGGCCGACCAGCACCAGATGTTTCTCATGCTCGATCGACCCGGCGGCGTCCTCTGCGCGCGTCTGCACCCCTTTCCTCTTGGCGTAGATATCGAGCGTGAAGATGGTCGCGATCGAATTGATCTTCGACGCGGTCGAGGCGATGATCGCCGCGATCAGCGCCGCGAAGACCAGACCGAGCAACCCGGTCGGCAACAGCCGCATCATCGTCGGATAGGCCTGATCGGGCTTGGTCAGGCCCGGCGCCAGCACCACGGCGGCGATCCCCGGCAGCACGATGATCACCGGCATCAGCAGCTTGAGGAAACCAGCGAATACCACGCCGCGCTGCGCCTCCGACAGGCTCTTGGCCGCCAGCGCGCGCTGGATGATATACTGATTGAATCCCCAATAGCTGAGATTGGCGATCCACATCCCGCCGACCAGCACCGCGATACCCGGCAGGTCCTTGTAATGCGGATTATCCGGCGACAGGATCATGTCGAAATGGTCGGGCACGCGCCGTGTCAGCTCGGTGAAGCCGGCGATGATGCCGGCGTCGCCACCGATCTTGCCGAGCGTCAGATACGCGATCACCAGCCCGCCGAAAACGAGCAACGCGACCTGGACGATATCGGTCAGCGCGACCGCCTTGAGCCCGCCGCGCAGCTGATAGAGCAAGGCAAAGGCGCCGAGCCCGATCAGTGCGACATCCTGGTTGAGGCCGGTCACTTGCGTCACCGCGATCGAACCGAGCCAGATGATCGAGGTCAGGTTCACGAACACGTAGAGGATCAGCCAGAACACCGCCATCACGGTCCGGATCGTCGGACCGAAACGCTGTTCGAGGAACTGCGGCATCGTGTAGATCTTGTTGGCCAGGAAGATCGGCAGGAACCATTTGCCGACGATCAGCAACGTCGCCGCCGCCATCCATTCGTAAGACGCGATGGCGAGTCCGATGGCATAGCCGGACCCCGACATGCCGACGATCTGTTCGGCCGAGATGTTGGCCGCGATCAGCGACGCGCCGATCGCCCACCAGGGAAGGTTCTTGGACGCCAGGAAATAATCCGACGAATCCTTGGTATGCCCTGCTTTCTCACGGCTGACCCATTGGGCGAGCCCGAAAATGCAGACGAAGTAGATCACGACGACCGCGATATCGATGGTGGCGAGCTGCATGCGCTTTCCCTTCCCCTCAGGACTTCCATTTCAGCATGGCTGAAACAGTCGCGCCGCCGGTCCGGCGACGCTGAAACCAACTCTACCGGCGGCGGCCGGCAGTTTGACCCGTCGTC
The DNA here is from genome assembly GCF_001598415.1 of Sphingomonas mali NBRC 15500. Taxonomy (GTDB): domain Bacteria; phylum Pseudomonadota; class Alphaproteobacteria; order Sphingomonadales; family Sphingomonadaceae; genus Sphingomonas; species Sphingomonas mali. The sequence continues at coordinate 97,586 of NZ_BCYX01000005.1, read as the reverse complement.
AGGCGATAGGTCATGACGTTGCGATAGACCTGGCCGGGCGCCAGGCGGGCGGAAGGGAAGGTCGGCTGGTTGGGCGTGTCGGGAAAGAGCTGCGGCTCCAGTGCGATCGCGTCGCCCTCGCGATAGATGCGCTTGGCTTTGCCCGACGACGTGCCATCGAGGAAATTGCCCGAATAGAATTGTATCCCCGGCTGGTTCGACCAGAGTTCGAATCCGCGCCCGGATTTCGGATCAAAGACCCGCGCCATCAAGTGCTGATCGGGCGTGATCCGGCGACCGAACACCCAATTATGGTCGTAACCGCGGCCGTAAACGAGTTGCTCGTCACGCGCGTCGCGCACTCGGTCGCCAATCACGCGCGGCGTGCGGAAATCGAATGCCGTTCCCTTGACCGGCCGCAATTCTCCGGTCGGGATCAAGCCGTCGTCGATTGGCAGATAGGAATCGGCCGGCATCGTCAGCACCATTCCCATCGCGCCATTGTCAGATCCCTCGCCGGACAGGTTCCAATAGGCGTGGTTGGTGATGTTCGCGATCGTCGGCGCGTCGGTGGTCGCGCGATATTCGATGCTGAGTGCGTTTTTCTCGTCGAGCGAATAAGTCGCATCGACGGTCAGCGTTCCGGGATAGCCCTGATCGCCATCGCGGCTGACATAGCGCAACGTGACGGACGCGGTCGGCCCCGATTTCACCGAGACCACCGACCACAACACCTTGTCGAATCCGACGGTGCCGCCGTGGAGCGAGTTCTTCCCGTTATTGACCGGCACGCGATAGTCGCGCCCGTCGAGCGAAAAGCGACCACGGGCGATGCGGTTGGCGAACCGTCCGACCGTCGAACCGAAATATTGCGGCGTCTTGAGATAGTCGTCGATCGTATCGTAGCCGAGCGTGACGTCGGCGCGCTTGCCGGTGCGGTCGGGCATCACGAGCGATTGCAGCGTTGCGCCATAGGCGATCACCGTCGCCGACACGCCAGCCTTGTTGGTCAGCGTCACCGCTGCCACCGACCGCCCGTCGGGCAGCCGGCCAAAATTCGATTGCCGCGCCTCCGCCGCCATTGCGGGCGTGGCGACGCCGATCAGCATCGTGGCAAGAGCTAGCGAACGCAGCGCCATGTCTGTCTCCTTCATCCAAGGTAGCGATAGGGGGGAATGCCGCGGCAGCCGGGATCGACTTCGAACAGGCATCCGGCCTGCGGCTCGTCGACGCCATCGGCGGCGGAGGTTACGAACATCCGGTCGAGCGCATCGCCGGCGAACGCCACATTGGTAATCTGCGACGCCGGCAAGGCGATGGTCCGCTCACGCCGGCCCGCCGGATCGAACCGCGCCACGCACGACCCGCCCCAGCAAGCCACCCATAAATGGCCCTCGGCGTCGATCGTCATGCCGTCGGGATGACCCCAATCGGGCTCGAACACGATATGCGGCTCGCGCGGACCGACACTGCCATCGTCATGGACCGGATAGCGGAAGATCGTGTCGAGCGCGGTATCGGTGTGGAACAGGAAGCCGTCGCCGATCGCGGGACCGTTGGGGATGGTATAGCCGTCCTCGATCCGCGTCGCCCGCCCATCAGGATCGAGCCGGTAGAAGGCGCCGCTCGGCCGGTCGCAGGTGAACGGCATCGAGCCCGCCCAGATGCGCCCGGCGGCATCCGCCTTGGCATCGTTGAAGCGATTGCCATCGCGCTCGGGCTCGGGCGCGGCGATCGTTTCGATGCTCAATGGATCGAATGTCAGCGAGACAAAGGCGCGGCCCAGCCCGGCGATGAATCCGCCCCGCTCGCGCTCGATCAGCCAGCCGATCGTGTCGGGCATCGACCAATCGTCGACGCGGCCGCTTGCCAGATCGAGGCGATTGACGCACGCGCCGAGGATATCGACCCAATAGAGTGCGGCCTCACGGGCGGACCATAACAGCCCCTCCCCCAGCCGGTCGCGGCGGTCGCGTTCGATCACGCGGACATCGGACATCAATGGCTGTCCCGGAGAAGCCCGCGCTGGGCATTGCGCTGATCGTCCATGGCCGGCGCTAAGACGCGTTCTGCGGTGGTGAGCCCGGCCCGGCGACGGACGGTAATACGACGGCTTTCCAATCCGCGCGACCACCCCGAACCCATCAGCCTCTCCGTATTCCTGCCCTCGTAATCAGGGCCGTTGCGGTTGGCTTGATAGCGTCAACCAAACAAAGATAGAAACCCTATTTGTCTGACAAAATATCGCAAGGCGCCGAATGGCGTGCCCCGATGACGGCCCGCTTGGCTTGAGGGCGCTTGGCGATTCCTCCTCGTCCTTGTCAGCGCTCAGCCAGGCCACGGCCACCGCTGCAGTTCGGGCCAGTCGACCGCGGCGCATTAGTTGCCGACATCTTCCCGCAACTATCCGGGAAGATCACGCCAAAGGTTATCCGCGCCTTTACCACGCCGGACGACCGCATCTTCACACGTCGCCGTCATAAGCATCCTCGCGTTTCTACCCAAGGATGCCGATATGAAGAACGTTTGTATTGCTTTAGTCGCGGCTTTCGCAGTCGCGTCTCCGGCCGCCCAGGCGGTCGATCCCCATGTTGCGGTCAACTCGGCCCAATACACGATCGGCATCAGTGGCTACGTGCCAGTGGTGTGTCGTGCGACGGTCGATGCGGCGATGGTCCCCGCCCAGGGTGGCCAGGTCTCGCTCGGCTCGCTCAACGAATTCTGCAACAGCCCCAACGGTTACGAGGTCTATGCCGACTATTCGGCGAACATGGCGAAGGCGAGCTTGTTGGTCGATGGCCACAAGCTTCCGCTCGGCAAGGACGGCACTGTCCGCGTGACCAAGTCGAACCGCGCGGGCATTGCTGCCCACGCGGTGTCGCTGGATTTGCCGAAAGGTATCGAGCCGGGCGCGATCTCGTTCCGGATCGTCGCGCTATAAGGCAGGACAATTCTGTTGCGATGGCACCGTCGACAATAACGGTGTCACCGTGACGGTGATCGTGTCGCTATAGACCGAGGCGGGCGTCTTGCCTTGCCCGCCCTCGAGCAACGTCGCCCGGATCGGCAGGATGCCGGCCGCCGCGTCGAGGCCGGCGCGCACGCAGGTGACTGTCGTGAAGGTAGGGCTGGCAGTCGTTCGCTGCTGTCCCAGGAACAGCGCTTTGTAGGCGAGCGTCTGGTTGGCGTTGGCCAGCGAGCCGCCCGAGAAGGTCAGCTTGTAATTGTTCTGCGAGGCGACATCGATCTTATAGGGTCCCGAGCTGGCGACGCGGATATAGTTGGTGGTCGGCGTCGTGTAGGTCGCGGGTGCGGCCAGGACCTGCGCCGTCGTCAGGTTGCCGACCTCGCCAAAATCGAGATTGGTGCCGACATAGCTGGCCTGAAGGCCGCTCAACACGACCACGTTGACCACGATCGCATTAGTGACGGTGCCGGTATCGGTGAACGGCCCGCCGCCGCCGGTGCCGTTGCAGCTGTAGACGATGTCGAACGGCAGCGTCGATCCTGCGTTGATGTTGAGATTGGCCGGCAATTGCAGCGTCATGTTGAGCGTAAAGGTATCCGAGCCTGCGTTGTTGCCCGAGAATGCCCAGCGGAACACGCCGGGCGCCGGGCTCCCGGCATTGATGTTGAGGATCGGCGGCGACTGATTGGTGCCGAAGAAGATATTGCTCCCGGTCGGCCCGCCATTGCCCGATCCCGTCGCACTGATCGGGATGAGGATCGTGCCGTTCTGCGCCGCGGTCGTGCCCTTGACGTAGAATTCGATGTTCGCGGTTTTCTCGCCGCCCGCGCCATTGACGCGCGACAACGTGACCCCCGTCAGGTTGATCGAGGTGGTGCCGCCGCTGAACGGGTCATAGGTCAGGTTGGCGATGCCGCCGCTGACGGTGGTGAGACCGCATTTGCCGACGGCGAGCGCCGCGCCGGGGGATGCCCCGGCGGCGACTGCCAGCGCCAGAAGTGCGTGTCGAAACAGAGACAAGGCCATACTTACTGCCCTTTGACCGCTTTGAGTTCGTCGACCCGGACAAGTCCGTCCGCATCGCCGGGAATGGTGATCTCGAAGACCGATTTCTTGTCGTCGAGCATGTTGATGCGCCATTTGCCGGGCGCCAGTCCACCGATGCCGAAGCGACCCTCGCGGTTGGTGAAGACCGTGATCGGCGCGCGTTCGGGATGCGCGAGCTCGACCGCGGTGCCGCTGACCAGCGAGACGGGTTCGCCGTCAATGTCGATCAGACGACCGACTGCGGTCACCGAATAGGCCGATCCGACCACGAGCCTGTAACCACTCCGGTACGGCGGCAGCAGCCGGAACGACCCCTGCCCCAGATCGACGCCCGGTTTGGCATTGGGTGCGTCGACCGCGATCGTCCGCTCGGCATAAGAGCTCAGGCTGGGCTCGGTGCCTGCCCTCAACACGCCGCTGTTCGCGGTGTAACCGAACGGCGACGGCGAGATGACCACGTTGGTGCCGTCGAGCTTCTTGTACGGCGTGACGATCGCGAAGCTGTCGTAGATCGGCCGTCCGACCGAGAAGGCGCCGTCCGCGATCGCCAGCGAGGTGCCGAACCGGAACGACGTGCGCTGCGACGTGACGCTGCCGAACGTGTCCTGGAACGTCCCGAAGTGGCTGAGGCCCAGTTCGGCGCGGTTGGTGTAATAATTGCCGGTGAAGTTGATCCCGGATCCGGCATCGCTGCGTTCGACATCGGCGGTCATGTTATACGATCCGACCCCCTGTCCGTAGAGCGTCTGGAACGATGTCCGTACCCGGTTGCCACGGGAATCGTAATCGGCGCGCGCGGTGGAATAGCGACCAAGCCTGATGACCAGCGAGACCAGCCCGCCGAACCGCGACCCGAAATTGTCGCGCTCCCAGCGTGCGTCGGCGGTCACCGTCGCGGTCGAGGATATCCGGTAGCCGGTGGTGACCCGGTAGGTATGCAAATCGGGTTGTGCGCCGCGCCCCTTGGAGAAGCGCCCGTCGAACCCGGCATAGAGCCGCTCGTTGAAGGTGTGCGAATAGCCGCCGCCCACTTCGAACTGGAACTGGTTGTCGGGCACCAGCACCCCAACCGGGGCGAAATAGCGGCTGCGCGTCTCGACGAATATGTTGAGCGAATCGGCTTGCCCGCCCGAGCGCTGGATCAGCCGCTGGAAAGTCAGCGTCGCGGCATGGCCGGTGTGCGACCCCTTCATGTTCGACAGCGAGAAATTGCCGGCAAAGGTGCCGAACGGCGTTGCCACGACCGCCTCGACGCCACCCATCTGGGTGTGCTTGTCGGCCTGGGCGTTAACGCCCAGGGTCAGGAAGTCACTGATACCGCGGCGATAAAAGCCGGTGAAGGCGAATTTGTCGGTATAATGCGGCCCGTGCAGCCCGAGCGGGTTGAGCACACCGGCATAGAGGCCGAATTCGCTCAGCCCTTTGGCCAGCTGCGACTGGTCGAGAAACAGGTTGAACCGCAACAGATCGGTGCGCCCGGTATCGTCGATCACCGACAGGCGAATGTCGTTCGCGCCCTGGGTGAACGGGAAATCGCGCAGATTATAGGTGCCCGGCGCGAGCTGAAGGCGCCGGACGATCTGGCCGTTGACCTGGATCTCGACGGTCGAGGGGCGGCTCAGCTGGAAACTGCGGTCGCCGCGCGGGCGGACCAGCTGCTGCGGCTGGAGCACACTGTAAGACCGGAAGATCGAGAGACCGGCAATGTCGGGCGCCGACTGGAAACCGCGCGAGACGGTCTGCAGGTCGCCCGCGGTCCAGCGCACCAGGTTCTTCTCGTCGTCATAGACGAGCCGCGATCCCAGCCGCTGGAAATCGACACCGGTCGATCCGGGCTGCCAGATCCCTTCGCCCTCGGCGACCACACCACCCACCCGCATCGCGCCGTCGAGCGAGAAGATCGGCGAGGCGAAGCCCTTTTCGCCGCCGGCATGGATATAATCTTCCGAGCCGCGGATGTTGATATAGGCGCTCCAGTCCGCCGGCACGGCAAAGGTGCCGACCCGGTTGCGGTCGAGCGGACTGACCGTCAGCGACCGCGACGCGCGGCGTTCGGCGGCGATGGTCAGATTGAGCTCGAGCGTCTGCGGATTGTAGCGGATGCCCACCCCCGCGGCCTCGAAATCGGCCGGGGTCAGTACCGCCTTGGTCGACAGGCTCGACTGGATCGCGGTGAAGGATTGCTGGTTGAGCACGTTCGACAGCAAGTCGAGCAACCGCTGCGCCGGAAATTCCAGCTTGCTGTTGGCGGTGATCGTCAACGGCATGTCGCCGAGATACGTCCCGCCATCCTTGACCGGCACCGTCAGGACGATGTCGCGCCCAGTCGGATTGAGCGTGGCTTGCGGTTGATCGGTCGGCGCGGTCGGCGCGTCGATCGTGACGCGCCGTTCCTGCGACTGCGGCACCGTGCCCTGCTGGCTGGCGCTATTGGCGCGCGCCGGCGCACACAGGCCGCCGATGCTCGCGCTCGCGAGCATCAGGCCGATCACGCGGCTGGTGAGCCGCTTAGCCGTCCGGGGTGAAGCTGACATCGACGCTGCCCCCATCCACCGGCAACTCAATCGGCAGCGACATGCGCCGCGTCTGGTTGGCCCCCACCAAACCGAACCCAATCGTTTGCTGCGTTTCCGGACCCGACAACGTGCGGCGGAACACTTCCTTGCCCGCAGCATCCTTTTCGACGATGCGCAGCCGTCCTTCGGACAGATAGCCGTAAGCGGCCGACGCATTGGTCAGGGTGACCAACGGGATCGGCTTGCCCGCCGGATTATGCCCGATCTCCGCGCTCTGTACCTTGATCGCCGGCTTCACGCCGTTGGGCGCGATGCTGACCAGCACCTGGAAATTGTACAGGATCTGGATCGCCGACTGGCCAGCGGGCAATTTCACCGGCAGCTGCGCCACCGTGACGTAATAATGCTTGCTGGTCTTGAGCTCGGGGTCGCCGACATATTGGACGCGGAACGACTGCGTCTGGCCCGGCTGGATCAGCGCCTGGGGCGGAAAGATCAGCAGATCGCCTGGATCCTTGCCCGTTTCCTTGACGCCGTTCTCATCGAACTCGAGCGATTGCACGCGCAGCTCGACCGGTAACGGCGTCGCGAACGTGTTCTCCACGGTGATGATCTGAGTCATCCCGTTGCCCGATTGTTTCAGGTTGATGATGACCGGTTGTACCGTCATCGCCACCGCAATCTGCTGTGGCAGAACGAGGGCAGCCGCGAAGGCCGCACTCATCAATATCCTCTTCATTCTCTTCACTTCCCCCTCCCGCTGGGTCGTTTAGAACGCTGCTTCGAATAGTACCGTGACCGTGTCCGCATAGCGCCCGGCGACCAGCGCTCCGCCCCCCGGCGGAACCGCGATCGTCAGGTCCATGTCGCCCGCGCCGCCATCAGCGGTCGCGATCGCGAGGACGTTGTTGTTGATCGTCTGCACGCTGGCATTCTGGCCCGCCCAGGTCGCGCTGATCTGATATCCGACGAATTCGCCGAATCCGGTCGGCGATTGCCGATTGCGGGCGTTGCCGCCGTCGCGCAGCAAGCCACCATTGGTGCTGGTGACCGTCAGCCGATGCGGCGCGTTGCAGATCACCGGCAGCGCCAGGTTGATCGCGGCGCCACGCGGCTGCGCGGTCTGCGGATCGCCGAACTCGACGATGCGGATCTCGCCGCTCGAGGCACCGGTGCTGGTGAAGGTCGCGTTCTGCGCGCCCGACGCGGTCGGCGCGTTGAGCACGCAGGCCGGCGGCGCGCGCCCGGCGATCTCCAGCCGGCCCTGGCCGGTGTCGTTCGGATTGATGGTCTGCGCCTGTGCCTGCGCCGCGACGCTGGTCGCGAGCAAGGCCGGCAGAATGAGGGCGATGCGATGCATCAGCGCGGCTCCACGAATATCCGCATCGTGTCGGCATAATCGCCGGCCAGTAGCGGGGCATTGTCGCGGGCGTTGGACGCGCCCGGCGCGATGTTGAGCTTCAGGTCGATCTCGCCCGCCGTCGGCAGGTCGATGTTGAACTGCTGGTCGTTGACGCGGCGCGCCTGGGCATCGGCGTTGAGCACGCCATTGACCACACCCCACATCACCGTCGCGCGATAGGGCACGGCCGAGCCGAACCCCGGCGCGGGCGCCCGGGTGCGCTGCAACGTAGGCCACAGGCCGTTATTCTGCGATTCAAGGCGCAGCCGGTGCGGATAGTTGCACACCGCGTCGAACTTCACGTCGACCGAGGCGGCGGCGACCGCCAGCGTGGTCGGATCGATCATCTGGTCGATCTGCAGCGTGTTGCCGCTCAGCCCGCGGAAATTGATCTGGTTGCCCGCCGCCACCCGGGGCGACCCCACCGCGCATACCGGTGGGGCGTTGCCTGTAACCGGCAGGGTCTTGGTCGCCACGGTCGACTGGGCAAATGCGGGGGATGCCCAGGCGAGGAGCCCGCCGACGACCAAGACCGTTTCAAGGCGGAGGCAGCGCGACATCGTCAGGACGCCACGGCCAACGTAACGGTGACGTTGCCCTGATAATTGGTGTCGGCGACCAGCCGCTGGGTCGCCCCGCCATTGGTCGAGAAGCTGCCGACCGAGACGGTGATATCGCCCGAGAACGCGGTCCCGCGCGTCTGCACCGCGGCGGGGTTGCTGCCCGCGCCGGTCGCGAAAGAGGCCGGTGTCGTCGTCCAGCCGGCGGCGGTGGCCGTATAGTCGACCACGCGCGAGAAGCCGGCCGGCGGCGTGCTGGTAAAGGTCTGCGCGGCCATCGGCGTCGCGTTGACGGTGATGGTGCTGCGCGCGCTGCAGAACGAGCCCGACAGGACCTTGGGCGGTGCCGCCAGGTCGGTCCGCAACAGGCCGGTGTTGAGGTCGATCAGCACGCCCATGTCGAACGTCGATCCGGTGCCGGCGATCGTTCCGCCGACGCACATCGCGGGCACGTTGCCGACGACGGCGAAGTTCTTGGTGTCGGTGTCGCTGCTCTGGGCCGCGGCACTGCCGCTCCAGGCGATCGCGACTGCTGCAGCCGACAAGACGGCCAGGCGCTTCAGGTTATGCGTCATGATCAATCTCCCCCCGACGCGACCGGTCCGAGCTTGACCACGACCAGGCCGCTATAGGCGCCGGCAGTGAGCAGGAAGTCGGACGGTGCGGTGAAATTGGACAAGGTGACATCGAGATCGGCGACCTTGGGCGCCGGTTGCGTGGGTCCGGTCGCCGACGCTGTCGGCGATCCGCCCCCGGCGGTGGCGGCGGTGGTGACCGACGCCGACCCCGCCGCCCAGTTCGCCACATCGGCGGTGTAATTGACCGCCTTGGCGAAGCCGGGTTCGACCGCGCTGGCGTCGTTCGACACCAAAGCGGTCGCGGTCACCGTGATGGCCGATCCCGCGAAGTTGCAGAACGAGCCCGGCAAGGTGACGATGCGCGGTGCGATGACGGCGATCTTGCCGACCCGCGCTCCCGACGTGTTCGCCATCTGGCCGACATCGACCGGCGCGGGCGTCGGCGTGCCGAGCATACACAGCTTGGCGACCGTGCCCGAGACGCCGACATCGGCGGTCGCGGTGTCGGTGGCCTGGGCGTGCGCGATACCCGGCAGGGCGACCGCGGCGAGCAGGGCAAGAGCGAGGCGCTTCATCGCAGCTTCTCCGTCAGGACCGATCAGGGCGCCGGGGTAACCGACGGAGTCAGCGTCACCAGGACCTGACCCGAATAGTCGCCCGCGACGAGCAGCCCGCTGGTCGGGCTCGACGAGCCGGACAGCGTGACCTTCACGTCACCCGTGAACATGCCCACCGGAACCGCGCTGCCGGCACCATCGGTCACCGAGGTGTCGGTGGCGTTGGCGCTATTGGCGGCGGCGGTCGCGGTGTAGTTGACGACGCGGTCGAAACCGGCCGGTGGCGTGGTCGTGAAGGTCGTGTTGACCAGGCGCTGCGCCTCCACGCTCATCGTGGCGGCAGTGCCGTTGCACCAGCCCTGCAGCGTCCGGGTCTGGCCATCGAGCTTGCTGCTATCCAGCTTGCCCGCGGTGGCCCCCGATCCTTGCAGCGACAGTTCGCCGGCATTGATCACGTCCGACGGCAAGGTGAACTGACAACGGTCGGCGACCGAGCCGTTGATCGTGACGGTGCCCGTCGCCGACGTCGTCTGAGCGGCGGCGGGAAGAGCGGCCGTGGCGGCGATCACCGCTGCCACGGCAAGGATCGAGGTCTTCATCGTTGGTTTCCTTGATTGAAGATCGATTTACGCACCCGGCTTGATCACGACGGTGATCTTGCCAGTGTAGGTCGGATCGGCGGCCAGCAGGTCGCTCGCCGTATCGGTGCGGAAGTTCGAAGCGCTGATGGCGATATTGTCCGAGCCGTTATTGGCAAGACGACCACCGATCAGCGTATCGGCACCGGCGGCAGCGGCGCTGTCGTTGGTGAACGGTCCAGCCGCACCGGCGGTCGTGGTCACGGCGACGCTGGCGGTGAAGTCGATGCTGTTGTCATAGCCGCCGCCGCCCGTGGCGGTGGCCGCCGTGATCGGATCGGCATCGACGCTGATCGTCGGCGCTGCCGTGGTGCAGACCACACGAGCGGTGAGCCCGGCCGCGGCATTGAAGTCCGTGGCGATGTTCGTGCGAAGCTTGCCGGTGGCATCGGCGAGTTCGCCGAGCGCAACGGTCGTGCCGAACGTCGAGCCCGAGCCGGGAACGACCAGGCACTTGCCGGCCACCGAACCGGTGATGTTCACGGTGCCCGTCACATTCTGCGCGGCGGCCGGAGCGGCCAACGCGATCATCGAACCGGCGCCGAGCGCCATAAGCATGAACTTGTTCACTGTACTGTCCCTTTCAAAATTACTGCCGTTGGCGAGCACTGCCCCCCCGGACGGTTCCGCCCACCCTCGGTTGAAGATCGACCGGTTCCCCCGAGGGCGGGAAAAGCGGACGTTTGCGCGGTCATCCTCATGACGCCGCACTCACCGTCACCGTCAGGGTGTCGGAATAGGAGCCGCTGACCAGCATGCTCGGACCGCTATAGGCGGGAGCGCTGACGCGGAGATAAGTGCCGGGCTGATTGACCGACGTCGAATTGAGCAGCAGGCCTTGCGACTGGCTGACCGGGCCGCGGAACGTGCACGGCGCGCCGGAAGTCGCGGTCAGCGTCGCGACCGGGCACGACCCCGTCGCGGTTGCGGTCGTTCCGACCACGTTGAGCGCCACGTCATAGGGTGCCAGCGTGGCATAACCGGTCGGCACCGAGCCGCCGGTCAACAGGCCGCCATTGGCCGAGACCACCGCGACCCGCGACGGGCCGGTGCAATCGAGTACGAACGAGAAATCGTGGTTGAGACCGACGACGTCGAAATCAGGCTGCGTATAGGTGCCCGAGGGCGCCGATCCGGTGGCGAAGCCGCAATGGCCGCCAACCGACGCGGTGACCATCACCGGCAGCTGGCGATTGCCGCCAACCACGCCGGGCTGACCGTCAGCGTAGACCGTTTGCGCGGCGGCGCCCTGCGGAAGCAGCGCGATGCCGATCGCCAACACGATCGTAGTCAATGAACCCCGGCAAGTCACAGTTCGCTGCCCCCTCCCGGACAAATGAACGATGACCCTTTTGTTGACGAGGCAGGCAAAAACGCAAGAAGAATTTTTTACGCTTCATTAACCAATTTAGGTAACCTGCAGAAGAGACGGTATAGCTACGGTTATTGCCCCTATATCCTTGGTTATATGGAATCACTACATCTGTGAAATTTGCTGTTTATTATTGGGACAAAACTTTAGATTCAAAGTCAGTCGCAAAATCTATTGTGCGAAACGTCGAAAATAGTTCGATATTATAACTTTGGTTTCCGATAACTAGTCGAGCCCATACTTGACGCTGGCACCTCGCCTTTGCGCCCCTCCCGATGCGAAGGTCGAGCGCTGCTTTGGAATATAGTTACTGATTCGTGTATAATTATTACTTTGTTAAGTTAGATTGTTAACGCTTGGATGGAATCGACATGGCCGACTCGGCACGACTCGGCACGACTCGGCGACGGAACGCTCCGAATCGGCGGTGAGTCGCGGAACAAAAGTTAGAGAATCAATTCAGGACGATGCTGCGGGCACCGAAACAAAGGATATATGCCGATCGGGTCATGTCGCGGCGGACGTGCGGCTCGGATGCGACCAGCTTTAACCGTCATGCCGGACTTGGAGTTGGACGAAGGTCGACCCCCCGCCCCACCCCGAACAACCCGCACCATAAAGGAACACCGGAGAAATCCGGCCCGGAACCTTTACGAGACGGCAACGATTTCGGTTGATACTCTAGTTAACAGCCAAGGGGGTCCGATTGAGGTCGTTGAGCGAAAACCCGGCGGGCCGCGCGTTGACCGCACGCAGTCTTGCCCTGGTCTGCAAGCTGGAGGTCGGGTTGCCCCGGCTGATGCTGATCTGGGTATTGCTCGCCGGCTTTGCCTGCGGCCTCAGGGTCGCCTTCGCCGCGACGCCGATACTGACGCCGGGCGACGAGCTCGGCAATGCGCTCCCCTATCTGTTGCTGGTCGTCGCGCCGATCGTCACCGTCATGCTGGGATTGTCCGCTTTCCCGGCCGCCACGCTCCACGCCCAGCCGACGACGCGCCTGGCGCGGTTCGGCCGCTGGCGGCGGGTCGACGCGATCGCCGCGCGCTCGATGCCGCTTTATGGCGCGACCGGGTTCATGGCCTCGTTGCTGGTCGGAATCCTGATCAACGTTCCCGTCCGCACGTTCGAGTTCCTGACTGGCATCCCGGCCCTGGGCGGCATGGCGCCCGACTGGTTCCGCACGCTTTATGCGATGATGCTGGCCGACCTGGTGCTGCTGTCGTGCCTCTACGCCCTCGCCTTCGTCCTGGCGCTGCGCCACGTCCCGATCTTCCCGCGCTTCCTGACCGCGGTCTGGGCGATCGATATCCTGATGCAGATCTGCATCGCCCGCGTGATGGGCAATGTCGCCAACCTACCGGGACCGGTGGGCGCGTCGCTCGCCGACATGCTCGAGGGCAATCTCAAGAAAGTGCTGATCAGCGTCGCCATCTGGCTGCCCTATCTGCTGCTGTCGCGGCGGGTGAACCTGACCTATCGCTTGCGGGTCCCGGCGTAGAGCCGCACCTTGATGCCGGTGCCAGTGGCGATGCGTCCTGGCGGCAATATCATTGGCACGTCGTCGCGGCTGATATGACTTGCATCAACTCCTGAACGGACGCAGGCTCGATACATGGGGGGTGCGGTTGAGCGCTAACGTGAGGGTTATCGCGTCCATCGCGCTGATGATTTGCGTGATCTACGGCGTGTGCTCGACGGTCATCCCCTCAGATCTAGACACATATTTATTTCCGTGGATCGCGCACATTCGAGCGGCGGGAGCCGTGGATGCTTTCGGGGGGCCGTTCGGAAACTACACGCCTCCCTATCTCTACCTGCTCGCCATAGGGACGTTGCTGACCGACAATTCGTTGGTCATCGTTAAAGCGCTTAGTACGATATCATGTGGCTTCGCCGCCATCGCCGTTTGGCGCTTCGTTCGTATCGAACGAAATTCCATCGAGGCTGCCGCGATGAGCCTGCTACTTCCCACGATGATCATCGATGGCCCTGTGCTCGGGCAATGCGACGGCATTTGGGTTGCCCTGTGCCTTCTGAGCGTCGCGGCGGCCATTGAGGGACGGATGCTGCCAATGGTGATTTGGTGCGGTATAGCCTTCGCGTTCAAGGCGCAGGCAGCGTTCATTGCGCCTTTTGTTTTGACAATGCTGCTACAGCGCCGAGCGAATATCGTCCTCTGGATCGTCCCTCCCGCGATCTATTGCATCGCCATGCTACCCGCATGGTTGGTCGGATGGCCTGCGACCGATCTTGCGACGATTTATTTGCGCCAGGCCGAATATTTCACGACGATCGGCTCATCGCCCGGATTATGGGCCATCGGTGCCGCGATATTACCGAGAGAGCCGACCGACTTATTCATGATTGGCTATGCGGCAGGGGTAATTTTTTCGGCGATATATGTCGCATCGCTTTGTCGCCGCAGACTATCCCGCGAGCAAATGATAGAAGCCGCCTTGCTATCTGCCCTGGCGTTGCCCTTCCTGCTCCCGAAGATGCTCGAGAGGTTCACTCTTCTGGCAGATTTGCTCGCCCTCTCGCTCGCCTTCATCTCTCCAAAACGGGTCAACGGGGCTGTTGCGACCGCCGTCATCGGGGCATCGAGTACGGGATATATCGCTTATTGGGCGGAAATATACTGGCTTCCGATCATTGGCTGCGTCGTGAACGTCTGGGTCCTCTTTGAACTCTCCAAGCGACTCTTTCGGCCTACGGCAACATGGCTTGAAAGCTCGGAATTTTAATCGAGGCGCCTCGGTCGCGCTCGCCGGTCCGTTGGCGGATGCGGTGGCCTATAACGGTGACTGGGCCCGCGCCTTCGCAGGATAAGCACGGCTACCGCAAAGACGCGCCATTATTACTTTGGCAAGTCCGATCGACAGGCATGCCACACCGCATCCGGCAATAAGATCGACCAGATAATGCCCGCCGTCGACCAACGCAGACACCGTGACGCCGATGTTAAGCAGCGCGAACGGCAGCCAGAGCAGGCGGGTACGCAACATCGCCCAACCCAATATTGTTGCTCCGGCGGCGTGGAAGCTGGGGAACGAGACGAGACCGATGAAGGTATCGAGGTCGATCGAACGCAATGTTCCTGCCCGGATCGGGCCGATCACATCGGGGACTGCCCAAGGCAGCCGGCTCACCATGTGCGGCAAGACCGATCGCGGGACTCCGTAATAGGGAAAGGTGCTCACAGCCGGCGTCAACGGCCAAATAGCGAGTGTTACGACGAGGGCGGCACCCCAAGCGGTCAGAAAGGTCCAACATCGATCGCGCTGCCGAGTCGCGACTAGGAGAAGAACGACGAGGCCAGGCTGCCACGTCAGGGCGTGATAGAGATACTCGGCAGTAGCCAGAACGGTGTCATGCGTTCGCAGAAACCGGACCATGGCAAACCAGTCGAAGCCCATCGCGGCGTCGGCGCGTGCCAGCCAAGCGTCGGCGAGCGGCATTTGCGACGCGCTCAACAAGATCGACCCGAGTTGGCATAGCAGCGACATCAGCCCGATAAGACCAATGCCTTCGAGCAACGTATCGAACTCCCCCAACCTGTAGCGGCGGGCGAGAGTGCCACTGACGATCAGGAGGATAGCGACGATCGCGAGTTGTGTCGGGACCGAGGTAGCAAGGGTGAACGACGTCAGCGTGAAGGTCAGCATCACGGTGAGGGAACCGATCGACGTGATCGTATAAGCCGGGATTGTCTCGCGCGGGAACCACGG
Organism: Sphingomonas mali NBRC 15500; assembly: GCF_001598415.1. Classification (GTDB taxonomy): domain Bacteria; phylum Pseudomonadota; class Alphaproteobacteria; order Sphingomonadales; family Sphingomonadaceae; genus Sphingomonas; species Sphingomonas mali. The sequence continues at coordinate 82,241 of NZ_BCYX01000005.1, read as the reverse complement.
CCCCATTTCATCGCGGGGAATGCCTGTCCGCAACCGCGTGATGAGCGAACCTGTCAATTCTCTTTCCTCCCGCACGGGGATCCTGTGCCTGCGGGAACGGGCGCACAATCGATGATCGATCGGGACGGCCGGTCGTTGACATGGATCACTGCCCATTTATCGGCATAGATCCGCCGCCAGCCTGGCTCGTGGTCGAGGATCTTCACCAGCGCATTATCGGGCGGCAGGATCGTCCAACCGAATTTCCAGCGCGCTTCCGCCGCTTTCCAGCGCGCAACGTCACCCTTGGCGATCTCGAAATAGTCGGCGGTGAAGGCATCGCCATACATGTCCGACCGTCCGTCGATGAACGGCGCGATGCCCTCGAACGCCAGCAGCCCGCCGAAACTATATTCGTTGAACACCGGCTTATCGCGCAACCCGGGCGGCAGCTTGCGTAACGCGGTGACCGGGACGCCAGAGCTGTCGGGCCGATCGAACGGCGTGATCAGGCGATAGGTCGCTGTTCCGACGAACAGCAGCAATCCGACCGCCAGCAACGGCGCAAGCTCGCGCCGCCCCGCCCAGAGCCGCGGCAGCAATGCCGGTCGCGGTCGCTCGGCGCCCTCTGCCCAGGCACGCCCAAGCGGCTCGGCCAGAAGGATCGTTGCCAAGGTCACAAGCACCATCTGGTTGCGGATATGATCGAGCGTGATGTGCAGCGCGGCCAGCAGGATCAGCAGGCGCAGCACTGGAACACGGACGGGGCGCAGCAGCAGGAAGAACAGCCCGCTGAGCAGCAGCACTTCGAGGCTGGACGCGCTGCCGAACCGCGCGGGCTGCCATTCGGCTATCAGCGACAGCAAAGAGAGGTTGTTGACGTAGAAGGGGTAGAGCAAGCCATCCAGCCCGGCCGGGGTTGCCACCGCGGCCGCGAGCGAGACGATGCCGAACAGCCCCCATTGCCGGACTACGCGCACTCGGTCGCCCGGCGCGGCGGCAACCAGCGCCTCCAGCCCCAGCCCACCGGCCAGCGCCAGGCCGAACACGAAACTGCCATGAGCATTGGCCCAGACGAACATAAGAATCGCGAGCGCGAGCGGGGGCGCGCGCTCGCGCTCGCGCGCGCGTAAGAGAGCGATCAGCCATGCCGCCAATATCGGCAGCGCGAGCAGATGGGGTCTCGCCAGCAGCGACTGCGCCAACCCGATCGACAGATAGACCATCATCAGCGCGGCGGCGCCGGGTCGCTGCCAGCGCCGCAAATGGAGCGCGATAATGGCGTAGAGCGCCGCCGCCGCGGTGCCGAACAACAGGATCAGCCCACTCCAGCCGCCATAACGCCAGGCGCCGTACATCAGCAACTCGGACAGCCATTCGTGCGCGACCCAGGGGTGGCCGCGCGCAGTGAACGAGAAGGGATCGGATCGCGGAACCGCGCCGTGCGTCGCGATCCATTGTCCGGTCGCGATGTGCCAGCCGGTATCGCCGTCGGCGAAGGCCGAGGATAAGACAGTGACGAATGCGAACGCGATGAAGCTCGCCAGTAATAGGAAGGCAATATCGGGAAGGTCAGCTTCGCTGACTTTACCGTTACTCATTTTGGCATACTTAATTGCCGCATATAAATCTTCCCCTCGGCCCTTTCCCCGACCTAATAGGTGATTCGTTTTTTGCAAAAGTGATTCGCGCGATTTGGACTAATCGGACAGGCGATTCATACCGTTGGATAAAAGCGACACATCGATATACCCAGTCCGGCCCGATTTGGGTATGACGAAGGATATAGAACCTATGCCCTTTGTCCCGAACGGCACATTTTTTCTGCAATTCTTGATGGTTAACCGGCAGCACCCCTTCCCCAAGTCATTTCGGTCAAGTGTCTGATAATGCTACATTAAAGTCTTAATGGTTAACGTAGATTAAGCGTAACCTATTGAAAGAAATATAAAAATAGTGGGTTATTGACACGTTACCCGGTTCGACCCCTTCATCAACTGGCATTCCAGGGACGACTGGTCGGACGAACTCTCAAACGAGTTGAACACCCGATCCCAGACTGCTCGCGGAATCGTTGGGGCCGGTTTTATCCGGCGGGAAGTTGGGGAAGTGACATGACCATGATCAAGAATCTTTTGATGGACGACAGCGGCGCTTCGGCCGCCGAATATGCGCTGATCCTGGCGATCGTCGGAACAGGCATCGCCGTTGCGGCATGGACGCTCGGTGGTGCGATCGGTGGCGCAATGAACAAGGCGACCAACTGCATCAACGCAGGAACGCAGGCTGCCGCAACTACTGCGTGCTAATTATCCCCGGGGGGGGGAGGGGGCGTGCTTCGGCACGTCCCCAATCTTCGTTGGGCTACAATTGACCGGCGGGGGGTCGGGATATGCGTGGACAAGGACTGATAATTTTGGGCGTCGCGATCCTGATCGGGCTCGCGGCGGTTTTCCTTGCCAATTCCTATCTTGGCCGGGTCGAACAGCAACAGGTCACCACACCCCAGGGCATGGTGAAGGTCGCGGTGGCGGCCGTTCCGCTCGACTTCGGCACGCCGATCACGCCCGACAAGGTGCGGCTGGTCGATTGGCCGGCGGGCGCTCTGCCCGAGGGGACGTTCAGTTCGATCCCGCAGCTCCTGCCGATGAACCACACGCGCGTCGCGCTCCGCCCGATGGCGGCGAACGAGCCGATCCTGCGCTCCAAGATTTCGGGTGAAGGCGGCCGCGCGGCGATCTCCGCGGTGCTCGATCCCACCAAGCGCGCGGTCGCCGTGCGCGTCAGCGACGTCGCCGGCGTCGCCGGTTTCGTGCTACCAGGCGATGTCGTCGACGTGCTGGTCACGCGCACGCCAATGGTCGCCAACGGCAGCAGCCAGCAGATCACCGACGTCCTGCTGCAAAAGGTTCGCGTCATCGCGATCGACCAGGACGCCAGTGACAGCACCGACAAGCCCGCGGTCGGCAAGACCGCGACGCTTGAAGTCGCGCAGGTCGATGCGCAGAAGCTCGCGCTGGCGCAGCAGGTCGGGCAGTTGAGCCTGGCGCTGGTCAATCCCGCGTCGGAAACCAGCCCGACGGTCGAAACCGTCAGCACCGACGATCTGCGCGATGGCGCCTATGTCGGCGGCTATTCGGACGGCGCGCCGCGCTTTCAGCCGCCACCACTTCTTTCCGCTCCACCCGCGGGGCCACGCGCCCCTGCTCGCAAGCCCGCGAACCCCGACCTCACGGTCATGATCGTCCGCGGTACCAAGGACAGCAGCTATGAGGTGGGTCGCTATGTCGGTCGCTGATATGAAGGCGCGCTGTCGCGTGCTCGCACTGGCGGCCAGCGCCGCCGCCATCATCGCCCCGGCGATGACCCAGGCGCAGGAAACGGTCAGGACCGCGGATGTCAATCTGCGCGCCGGCCAGCTCGACGTCGCCGTCAACAAGAGCCAGGTGCTGACCGCCGATCGGCCGTTCGCCAAGGCGCTGATCGGCAATGCCGATGTCGCCGACGTCCTGCCGCTGACCAATCGCTCGCTCTACGTTTTGGGCAAGAAGATCGGCACGACCAGCCTGACGCTCTATGACAAGAACAACAATCTGATCTCCGTGATCGACGTCGCGGTCGGGCCCGACGTCCTCTCGCTGCGCCGCCAGCTCAGCGAGCTGATGCCGAGCGAGCAGATCGGCGTCCGCATGTCGGGTGACTCGGTGGTGCTGACCGGCACCGTCTCGAGCGGCCCGGCCATCGATCGGGCCAAACAGATCGCCGCGACTTATGCCGGCGACAAGGTCGTCAATCTGCTCGCGGTCGGCGCCTCGCAACAGGTCATGCTGGAAGTGCGGTTCTCCGAAATGAACCGCAACGTGGCGAAAAGCCTGGGCCTCAACACCGCCTTCACCAACGGCAACGGCGCCAACACGTTCCAGGGCGGGATCGGCAATACCGCGCCGGGCACCGCGCTGCTGACCAACAAGAACGGCGTGCCGACGGTCAACCTGTCGGGCATCCTCGACACGTTCGGTGTCGTGTCCAAGGGCATCTCGCTCGGCAACCTCAACATCTTCACCGCGCTCGACGCGCTGGAGCGCAAAGGGTTGGTGACGACTTTGGCCGAGCCGACCCTGGTCGCGCTGTCGGGCGAATCCGCGTCGTTCCTGGCGGGCGGCGAATTCCCGGTGCCAATCTCGCAGGGCAGCAGCGGCGCCGGCCAGAACGGCGGCAACGCGATCACGGTCGAATACAAGCCGTTCGGGGTCAGCCTGGCGTTCACGCCGACCGTGCTCGACGACGGCGTGATCAACATGGTGGTCGCGCCCGAAGTCAGCTCGATCGATCCTTCGGCCTCGGTCACGATCAACGGCCTGACCATTCCCGGGCTGCAGACGCGGCGCGCCAGGACCACGCTGGAATTGCGCGACGGCCAGTCGTTCGCGATCGCCGGACTGTTGCGCAAGGATTTCCAGAGCACGGTGCGGCAATTCCCGGTGCTCGGGTCGATCCCGATCATCGGCGCCTTGTTCAGCTCGAGAGGGTTCCAGCGCCAGGAAACCGAGCTGGTGATCATCGTCACGCCGCGCCTGGTGCGGCCGGTGCCGGCGGGGCAGATCCGCCTGCCGACCGATCGCGTCCAGCCGCCCAGCGAACTCGACCTGTTCCTGAACGGGCGGACCGACAAGGCGGTCGGAACCAATCCGTTCGACCCGAACGAACCGCCCAAAGATGGGCCGAAGCCGACACCACCCGCCGGAGGCTTTTCCGGTCCCAATGGCTACGCGCCGCAAAGGTGACCGATATGCGCTTCATCCATCCGATCACGGCTATCACCTTGCTGGGAGGCATCGGCTTGCTGGCCGGGTGCACGCCGATCGACACCACGTTGGGCGATTCGGTGAAGACCGATTATGCGCTCCAGACGATCAATCCCGATCCCAAGCCCGTTCCGGCCGAGGCCGCGGTGATGGAAGGCGGATCGGGCACGCAGGCGGCGGGCGCCGCCGAACGCTATCGCAAGGGCGCGGTCAAGCAGCCCCAGGCCCAGACCACCGGCAGCGGCGGGAGTTCCGGCAGCGGCGGTGGTGGCGGAGGCGGGGGGGGATCCCCCCCCAGTTCCAACTGACATGCGCCGCGCACCCCAAAAGCTCTGGAAATCCGAGAGCGGATCGGTCGCGCCCATCGTCGCCATATCGCTGTTCGCGCTGATCGGCGCGGCCGGCATCGGGTTCGATTATTCGCGCCTCGTCGGCTTGCATACCGAGCTTCAGGACGCCGCCGACCATGCCGCGCTGGCCGCTGCCGGCCAGCTCGACGGCAAGACCAATGCCCGCAGCCGCGCGATCTCCGCCGCGCAAAGCCTGATCACCAATCTGGCGCTGTTCGCCAATGACGGCGCCAACCGCAACGTGTCGGTGGCGAGCGGCAACGTGGTCTTCTATCAGGACAAGGCCAAGACCACGCTGTCGACCAGCGATGCCAATGCCTATTTCGTCCAGGTCACCGTCGACACCAAGCAGGCCCGCTATGCGCTGACCCCGGTGGTCGCCGCCTTCACATCGGCATCGATCAACGCCAAGGCATTCGCCGGGGTGGCATCGGGCATCTGCAAGGTGCCGCCGGTGATGATCTGCAATCCGTCCGAAGGCGCCACCAACACCGATTATCTCGCCGATTTCAACGTGGCGACGGGCACCGGGCTCAAGCTGGTGACCGGCAACGCCACCGCGCCCGGCAATTTCGGCTGGCTCGACACCAATTTCGGCAACGGCGCCAACGCGCTCGCCGAATCTCTGGGCTACAACGTACCGCCGGGCGATTGTTCGCCGATAACCGGCGTTACTACCAAGCCGGGCATGAGTACGTCGGTCCTGTCGGCGTTCAACACGCGGTTCGATATCTTCGATAACGGCAATTCGACCTGCCCGTCGCAGGACGGCGGCACGTGCTCGCCATCGGCCAACACGCGCAAGGATCTGGTGTGCGATTCCAATAACGGCGCCACCTGTAACAACGACAAATGGAGCGAGTCGCCCAAGCCGTATCGGCCGACGACCGTTGGTGTTTTGCCCAGCAACGGCAGCGCCGATCCGGACATGATGGGCTATCCCCGCGACCTGTGTCACGCGGTGCCGTCCGGCACGTCCGGGGCGTGCGGCATCACCGGTAACGGCACTTGGGATCGCGACGCCTATTTCCGCGTCAATTACGGCTATGCCAATCAGTCGACATGGGTGGCGGCGACCGGGCTTTCTTCCACCGCGTCGCGCTACGACGTCTATCAATGGGAACTGGCCCATCCGTCGATCGTCTCGAACGGGTCCGCGCATGGTATCGGAGTCGCGCAGGCGCTGTCGGGCAAGAATACCGGGTTCGGCGTTCCCGCGACCGGCCGTGCGGGACTGACGCCAGGCGGCTCGAACCTCGACCGCCGCCGGATGTCGGTCGCGGTGCTCAATTGCAACGCACTCTCGATCAACGGCAAGACCACACAGATTCCGGTCGCGAAGTGGCTCGACGTGTTCCTGGTCGAGCCGGCCTTCAATCGTACGGGCGGCAGCGGTTCGAACAAGGCGACCTATACCGATCAGAAAGAGGTCTATGTCGAGGTGATCGGCACGACCACGAACGGGAGCGCGGGCGGGGCCGCGGGGCAGGTGGTACGCAAGGACGTACCCTATCTGATCGAATGATCCGGCGGCGTTTCTCGATCGCCTCACGGGCGCTGGCGTGCCGCCGCGGTTCCGCAGCGGTCGAAATGGCGCTCGTCACGCCGATGTTCCTAATACTCGGCTTCGGTTCGGTCGACCTGGGCAATTACTTCCTGTCGGAACATGCCGTGCTGAAGGGCGTGCGCGACGGCGCGCGCTACGCGTCTCGGCGCTACCCGGTCAATTGTGTCGCGGTAACGACCGACACCAGCGCTATCGCCGTCGCAACCCAGAATCTGGTGCGCACCAACACCATCGACGGCACCGGTGCGCCTCGCCTCAACGGCTGGAGCAGCAACACGACGATCGTCGTGTCGGTCGCGTGCAACACCAACGCTACGTATCGCGGCGGTATCTATACCGCATCGACCGCGGGCGCGCCCGTGGTCTCGGTGACCGCGACAGTACCCTATCCGTCGCTGTTCAAGGCATTCGGGATCACCAAGACGACGATCAACCTCAACGCGACCGCGCAGGCGGCGGTGGTGGGCGCATGATCGCCTGGCGTGCCATGCTGCGATCGACGCATGGCGGGACCGCCGCCGAATTCGGCCTGCTGACGCCATTGCTGCTGTCGTTCATGATCGGCACGGTCGATCTCGGGCGGTTCCTGTGGACGTGCAATCGCGCCGAAAAGGCGACCCAGATGGGGGTGCGCTACGCGGTCACCAACGACGTCGTGCCGAGTGGGCTTGCTACATACGATTTCGCGGTAGCCGGCGGCATCCCGCAAGGTGATCCGATCCCGTTGAGCTCCTTCGGTGGCGCCGATTGCAATTCGGCCAGCGGCACGGTGAGCTGCACCTGCAGGACTGGGGCGACTTGCCCCACGCTCACCCCCATCAACACGGCGGCGTTCAACGCCATCGTGACCCAGATGCAGCGATTCTACCCCAGTCTGACCGCCGACAAGGTCACGGTCAGCTACGAATATTCGGGTTTGGGCTATGCCGGGGATCCCAACGGGATCCAGGTATCCCCGGTCGTCACGGTCCGGCTCAAGCCGACCACCTTCACGCCGATGCTTTTCCGCTTCTTCGGGAACACTACCGTCAGCCTGCCGGCCTATGCTGCCTCGCTGACGCTGGAAGACGGCAAGAACACATGAACTGGGAGTTAGCGTTGTGGGAGCGGTAGAGTTGTCCGAGTTCGAACCGAACAGCTGGACCATCAGGCGGCCCGGCGCGGCGGTCGAGCTGGTCCTGTCGCAAGAGGAAGTGCTGACCGCCGAATTCGGCCCCAGCGTCGTCGGCGGCTGGTCGCTCGACACCAGCAAGATCGAACCCGATGACGATGTCCCGGAAGAGATCGCCAAGCGCGCGCGCGTGATCGTGATCGAGGTGCGGCCCGACCGGCCGGCCTCGCTCGCGCGGCTGATCAAGCTGCACGTCGCCAATCCCTCGATCGCGGTGATCGCCGCGGTCCGCAACCCGACGGTCCCGACGATGCAGGCACTGCTCCGCGCCGGCATCAGGGACGTCATCGCGCTGCCGTTGGTCCGCAACGATCTCGAAACCGTGCTGGAACGGATGCGCGAGGAGATCGAGCGCGGGCTGGCCCAGGAGACGCCGACCGGCAAGGTCGTGTCGATCATCAAGAGCGTCGGCGGCGTCGGCGCGACCGCGTTGCTGACCCAGGCCGCGGCGCTCTATGCCCAGCGCGAAGCCGAACGCGGGTTCAAGGCGTGCCTGTTCGACCTCGATCTGCAGGGCGGCAATGCAGCGACCCATCTGGGGATCAGCCCGACCCTGACCGTCAGCGAATTGCTCGACGCCGGCAAGCGGCTCGACTCCACCGTGCTGGCGTCGGTCGCGGCCGAACATTCGTCGGGCTTGCGGATCATCGCCGCCCCCTCCGAGCTGATGCCGACCGATACCGTCGGCACCGACCAGATCTGCGACATCGTCCACCTGGCGACCGCGGAATATCGCACCGTCTTCCTCGATCTGCCGAGCGACTGGACCAATTGGTCGCTGTCGCTGGTCGCGCAGTCGGACGTCGTGTTCCTGATCGTCGAACTGTCGATCGCCAGCCTGCGCCAGGCGCAGCGCCAGCTCGCGTTGCTGCTCAAGCTGGGCGTCGCGTCCGAGAAGGTCCAGGTCGTCGTCAACCGCGTCGAGAAACGGCTGTTCCAGCAGATCAACCTGAAGGACGCGTCGGACACGATCGGCCGCCAGATCGGGCTCAGTGTCACCAGCGATTTCGCGTTGATGAACACCGCGCTCAACCGCGGCGTGATGATCGGCGACATCAAGTCGAAGAGCGCGGTGACGCGTGACCTCAACAAGCTGCTCGACGCGATCGACATGCTGCTCGAGCGCGGCTGATGAGCGCCTGGCAGATCAGGCGAGCGGGCGAACGCACTGCCTCCGGGCAGGCCGAGATCGTGCCCGACAAGGACGACCAGGCGCATGCCGAGGCCGATCGCCACACCGCGCTCAAGGTCGAATTGCACCAGCGGCTGCTCGACCTGATCAACCTGTCCGCGCTCGAGACCATGTCGCGCGAGCAGATCCAGGCCGAGATCGGCGAGATCGTCCACGAGCAATTGTCGCTGCAGAAGCACGCGCTCAACCTCGCCGAGCGCAAGCGGCTGGTCAGCGACGTGCTCGACGAGCTGCTCGGGCTCGGGCCGCTCGAGCCCTTGCTCAAGGACGAGAGCATCACCGACATCCTGGTCAACGGCTTCGACTCGGTATTCGTCGAGCGCCACGGCAAACTCGAACCGTCGTCGATCCGCTTCAAGGACGAGCGCCATTTGTTGCGCATCATCCAGAAGATCGTCTCCGCAGTCGGGCGCCGGGTCGACGAAGCGTCGCCTTATGTCGATGCGCGACTGGCCGACGGCTCGCGCGTCAACGCGATCATCCCGCCGCTCGCGGTCGATGGATCCTTGCTCTCGATCCGCAAGTTCGCCCGCGTGCCGATCGATATGGAACGGCTGATTTCCTACGGCAGCGTGCCGCGGTCGGTCGCGCTGGTGCTCGAAGCGATCGTCGAGGCGCGGCGCAACATCCTGATCTCCGGCGGCACCGGGTCGGGCAAGACCACCCTGCTCAACGCGATGTCGGCCTATATCGACAATGCCGAGCGGATCGTCACGATCGAGGATTCGGCCGAACTCCAGCTGCAACAGACGCATATCGCGCGGCTCGAAACGCGTCCGGCCAATATCGAAGGCAATGGCGAAGTCACCCAGCGCGACCTGCTCAAGAACGCGCTGCGCATGCGGCCCGACCGCATCATCGTCGGCGAAGTCCGCGCCGGCGAGGCGTTCGACATGTTGCAGGCGATGAACACCGGCCATGACGGGTCGATGACCACGGTCCATGCCAACACGCCGCGCGACGCCCTGTCCCGGCTCGAACAGATGATCGGGATGAGCGGGATCGACATCGCGCCGCGCTCGGCGCGCGCGCAGATCGCGTCGGCGATCAACGTCGTCATCCAGGTCGGCCGCCTGTCCGACGGCAAGCGCCGCCTGATGAGCCTGTCCGAGCTGATCGGCATGGAAGGCGAAGTCGTCACCATGCAGGAGATTTTCCGCTTCCGCATGACCGGCCGCGACGAGCATGGCACCGTGCTCGGCCGGTTCGAAGCGAGCGGCATCCGTCCGCATTTCATGCAGGAGCTGGAGGATCGCGGCATCAAACTGCCCGCCGACATCTTCAATCCCAGCGCGGCGCTCGACTGATGTCCGCCGACGTCATCCGGCTGCTGGTCCTCGCGCTGGTCTTCGCCGCGGTCGTGCTCGGCATCGAGGGCGGTATGCGCTGGTACCGGACCAATCGCGGCGGCGCGATGGCGATCAACCGGCGCCTGCGCCTGATCGCCAGCGGCTTCGACCGGCCCGAAGTGCTCGCGCGCCTGCGCCGCGACGCCTGGGGCGACGCGATCCGCTTGCCGGGCTTTCTCGCGGGCACCGGCCGAAAGCTCGACAGCGTCCTGCGCACGGCCGGGTTCGGGATGTCGCCCGGGCGTACGCTGATGCTGATGCTGCTGATCGTGGCGGTCCTGTTCATGGTGACGTTGTTCGGCGCCGTGATGTTCGGTTTCCGGATCGGGCTGGGCACGGTGCTGATGACCGGTTGCTTCGCCGTTGCGGCCGGCCTGGTGCTGCCGCTGATGCTGATCGCGCAGCGTGCCGAACGCCGCCGCAAGAAGATGGCCGAGCAATTCCCCGTCGCGCTCGACATCTTCGTGCGCGGCCTGCGTGCCGGGCATCCGGTGGCCTCGGCGCTCGATTTGCTGACGCAGGAAATGACCGATCCGATCGGCAGCGAGTTCGGCATCGTCACCGACGAAGTCGCATATGGCGCGGAATTGCGCGACGCGCTGCAGAACATGGCCGATCGCTGCGATCTCGACGATCTGCGGATGTTCGTCGTCTCGCTGTCGGTGCAGAACGAGACCGGCGGCAACCTCGCGGAGATCCTCGAAAACCTGTCCCAGGTCATCCGCGAGCGCGCCAGCATGGTGCTGATGGTCCGCGCGCTCAGTTCCGAAGGCCGGATGACCGGGACGATCCTGACCGCCTTGCCGGTCATGGCGTTCGTCGCCTTGTTCCTGCTCAACCCGCCTTTCTACCTTCAGGTAGCGGGCGATCCTGCTTTCTCGATCGGGTTCGGCTGTCTGATCGGGCTCTATCTGATCGGGTTCTTCATCATCCGCCGTCTCATCAACATCAAGGTCTAGAGCGATGTGGGAAGCCCTTATCCAGCAATTCCCGCGCTATGCGATACTCGCCGGCCTGTTCGCGGTGGTCGTGATGATCGTGCTCGGCGTTTCCACCGTCGTCACCGGGCGCGCCGCCGTGCGTCGCCGGCTCGCCGAAGCAGCGGCGGCGGGACATCATGAGGGGCAAGCGGCGACCTTGCGCGACACGGGGCGCGCCGATGCCTGGAGCCGGATCGTCGGCGCGATCGAAAAGCGCGGCGTGTCGCTGCTCGACACCAACAATGCGACACTGACCGCGAAACTGGCGGCGGCGGGCTATACCTCGCCCCAGGCGCCGCGCGTGTTCACCCTCGCGCGACTCGCACTGACGCTCGGCCTGCCGCTGATCCTGGTGGCGGCAACCGTCTTCCGCGGCGAGGCGCCGTCGCTGCTCAAACTCTATCTGTTCGGAGCGGCGCTCGCGGTGCTCGGGCTCTATTTGCCCAATCTCTGGGTGTCGGCGCGCGCCTCGCGACGCCAGGAGCAGATCGTCAACGGCTTTCCCGACGCGCTCGACCTGATGCTGGTCTGCGTCGAGGCCGGGCTCGGCATGGAAGCGGCGTTCGATCGCGTCGGACGCGAAATGGCGCGGTCGCATCCGCTGGTGGCCAATCTGCTGGCGACCACGGTGCTCGAACTGCGCGCCGGGCGCGGACGCGAGGAAGCGCTGCGCCGGATGGGCGACCGCGCCGCGGTCGACCAGATCCGGTCGTTCACGACATTGCTGATCCAGTCGAACAAGCTGGGATCGAGCATTGGCCAGACGCTGCGCATCTATGCCGGCGAGATGCGCGAACGCCGCAAGATGCTGGCGCAGGAAAAGGCGCACCGCCTGCCGGTGCTGATCTCGATTCCGCTCGTCGCCTGCATGCTGCCGGTGATGATCGGCGTGCTGATGCTGCCTGCGGCGATCCGCGTCGTTCGCCAGCTTCTGCCGATGATGGGAGGATGACGGAATGAAGCGGAATCTCGCCTCGCGTGTCGCCCTGATCGGCCTGGTCGCCGCCACCTGCGGATGCACGAGCTCGGCCAAGCGGACCGCACTGCCGGAGGGAACGCGGTTCACCGCCGCCACGGATGCATCGTCGGTGGCCGCCGCCCGGCTGCTCGCCGACGGCAATTACGGATTGGCGATCGAAATGTATCGCCGCATCCTGGCCGCGACGCCCGACGATCCGGCAGCGGTCGAAGGCCTCGCGCTCTGTTACGACCGGTTGCGCCGCTACGATCTGAGCGACGTCTATTTCCAGAAGGCGCTGGCACTGGCCCCGCGCAACGACGCCTTCTACCGCGCTTATGCCGCATCGCTGACCGCGCAGGGCCGCCAAGACGCCGCAGCGTTGCTCGACGTCGACATGCGCGCCATGCTGGCTTCCGCCTCCGCTACGCCTGCCGCTCCAACGCCGCCGAGCCAGCCCGTTGCGCCGCCTCCGATAACCGCCCCTGCGCTGGCGAGCGCCGCGGCGGTACCTGTCATGCCAGCCCCCGTCATCGCGGCCGGCCCGCGCCTCGAACAGTCAGCTCCGGGCGTGGTCCATCTGATCCTGCCGCCCGAGCGTAGCGCAGGCAGGGGAGTTGCTCTCGCCCCTCCGCTGACACCAGTGCCCTTACCCGCGCCCTCGCGGGTGGCGTCGCCGAAGCCGATGGCCACAACGCCGGCGCCTGGCGCGCTGCGCAACACGATGGTGGTCAACGCCGCCGGGCGCAAGGGCATTGCCGGGCGCGTCCAATCCTATCTTGCCGGGCGCGGCTGGCGCCCGCTCGATCGCGGCGACAGCGGAATGCGCATCGCGGTGAGCCGTATCCTCTATCCACCATCGGGCGAGGCGACCGCACGCCGGCTTGCGCGCGCGGTGCCGTTCCCGACCCGGCTTTACGCCACCACCCAGGCCAATCGGATCCAGTTGCTGGTCGGCGGTAATGCGCTGCGTTTCGTCACCAAGCCCGGCGGGGGACGACGGTGATCCTCGGCTTCCGGCTGCTATCCCTGGCGGCCCTGTTTGCTTTTGGCACGGCGTCGGCGGCGCCGCCGGACGATCTCGCGCTGGTCGACGCCGCGATTAGGAGCGGGCGGCTGGTGCAGGCGCAGACGATGCTCGACCTGTTGCCCGATGCCAAATCCGACACGTTCGAGGTCGCGGTGCTCCGCGCACAGCTGATGCTGGCGCAAGGCCAATATGCCGAGGCCGAGCGGGCGTTCGGCAAGCTGGCGGCGACGCCTAGCGATGATTGCCGCGTAGTCGCCGGACTGGGTAGCGCGGCCGCGGCGTTGCGACATACCGAGGCGGCGCTTGCCCGGTTGAAGGATGCGACAACGCGCTGCCCGGCCGACTGGCGGCTATGGGCCGATCTCGGCCACGCCTACGATTCGGGCGCGCGCTGGAACGACAGCAAGGCCGCCTATGAGCGGGCGTCGGCGCTGAACGGACCGCGTGCGTCGTTGCTCAACGACATGGCGATCTCATTGTTGATGCAACACCGCTATCCCGAAGCCAGGGCGCTGCTGCAACAAGCGCTGGCGGCCGATCCCGACGACCGGCGTATCGCCAACAATCTCGATATTGCCGCCGCATCGATGGGCGAGGCGCCGGTGCGCCGCCGCGGGGAGGATGCGGCGCGATGGGCGGAGCGATTGTCCAACGCCGGCTACGCCGCCTCGCTCGCCGGCCGGAGCGATGATGCGCGGGCATGGCTGACCCAGTCGATCGCCGCGGCACCGATCTATCCGGCGGCAACCGCCAACATCCTTTCGTCGCTGGGACCCCAGAAATGACGTCGCTTCACAATATCCTGTTGATCGCTTTGTACCTCGTCCTGGCCCTCGCCGCGCTAACCGACGTGTGGAAACTGCGCATCCCGAACATATTCCCGGCTGCGGTCATCCTGCTGTTCCCGGTCTGGATATACAGCTGCGGCTGGAACGCTCAGCTGTGGCAGAACGCGCTCGTGTTCCTCGGAACCTTCCTGGGCGGGCTGTTCCTGTTCTCGCGTGGATGGCTCGGCGGCGGCGACGTCAAATTGATGGCGGCGATCGCCTTGTGGTTCGACTTCAAGGGCGCGTCGGCGCTGTACCTGTGGATGGGAATCGGCGGCGCGCTGCTCGCCATCGCTTTCATCGTGCTTCGGCGGATGCTGCCCGCCGGGATCGCGCAATCGACCAGCGTACCCAGCCTCAAGGCGCGCGGGCCGATCCCCTATGGCCTGGCGATCTCGGCCGGCGCGATCCTCGCGATCGTCGGGGGCTATATCAATCCGCAGCCCAAGCCCTGGAATCTCGACCCGGCCAGCCTGACCGGTTCACATCGCTTCGGCGGCTAACATCATGATCAGCTGAGCGCGCGAACTGATCCCCAGCTTGCCGTAGATATGGTGCAGGTGGAGCTTGACCGTGCCTTCGGTCAGTCCGCAGCGGCGCGCGATCTCGCGGTTGCGCAGGCCTTCGCCGACCAGCTTGACCAATTCCTCCTGCCGGCGCGTCAGCCCATATTGCGGCAGCACGGGCACCGACTGGCCGGCCATGCTGCGCTTCAACACGCGCTCGATGATGGTCGGGTCGATCCAGGTGTCGCCGCGCTTAACCGCTTCGATGCAGGTGATCAGGTTGCTGGGGTCGTTGTGCTTGAGGACGATACCGTTGATGCCGAGCTTGACCGCTTCCATCGTCTCGACCGGCTTCAGGCCGACGGTGAGGAAGACGATCGGGATCTGATTGCCGGCGCCGCGAAACGTCCGCAGGATGTGCAAGCCACCACCATCGGCCATGCTGACGTCGAGCACCAGCAAGTCGAACGTACCGTGCGCGACACGGTCGATCGCATCGACCGAGGTTCGCGCCGTATCCTGGACGACATGGCCATTGGTCTCGAGGAACTGGCGCAGCCCCTCGAGAAAGATCGGATGATCGTCAACCAGCAGCAGTTTCGACATGGACACCAGCCTTTAATGGAATTCTGAGCGACAATAGCACACCGCGCTCCATCGGATCGGTATAAGCGCGCCCGTTGAGCGCCTTCACACGCTTGGTCAGCGAATGCGACAAGACGCCTTCGACATCAGCGCCGTCGGCAGCGGTATCGATGATCGTCGCGCCGTCGCTCCTGATCGCGACGAACACCGCCTCGTCGCGCAGTGCCGCGGCTACCTTGACCACCGAGGCATGCGCATGTTGCACCGCGTTCGACACCGCCTCGCGTACCAGGAACTCGACTTCGAGCGCGATGTCGGGAGAGACGGGCAGCACCGCGGGCTCGGCCTGGACCGAACAATCGATGCCCCATTGCCGCGACAGCAATTCGGCGCGCTGCGCCAGGTGGCTGGCGAGGTCGATCCGCTCGCTGACCGGCTGCGCGCTGTCGTTGACCAGCTCGCGCAGGCACGCCTGTTCGGCGGAGATGATCGACTCCAGGCCCTTCAATCGCTCCTGCCGCTTGGCGATCGGCATGTCGGTTTCCTTCATCAGAACCGCGACCTGCATCCTGAGCCCGGCGAGCGTCTGCAACACGCTGTCGTGCATGTCGCGACTGATCTCCAGTCGCGCATTGGCGAAGGCATTCTCGCGCCAGGCCTCGAACATCTGGTAACGGTCGAGCGTCGCGCTGACCGCATGGCCGGCACTGGCGACCTGACCCAGCAGGATCTCCGACACGCGCGGCAATCCGATCAGATAGACATAGCCCTCCATCGCATTCGCCGCGATCGGCATCGCGCCAACGATCGCCGCCCCGTCGATCAGCTCGTCCGACAGGAAACCGGGCTCGACCGCGCGGACGACCGGGTCGCTCCCCGCCTTGCTGTTGACCATCGCCTTTCCGGTCCGCGCCTCCCACAAATAGGCTTCGTCCCAGCCGGTCGGCAGCAGCATGCGGTCGGCGATCGCGGACGGCGGATCGAATTGGGACAAGGCGCCGCCCGCGAAGCGATAGAAATGCCGATCGTCATCTTCCCCGCCCCGCCAGCAGATCAGGATTGTCTGCACCTGGAACCGGCTGGCCAGCCGCGCCGCGATCTCCTCGATCGGCATCGATCGCGCGCGCATGCCCGTGGCCAGCAACTCGCCGTTCCAGCGGTCGCTCGACGCAGCATCGGTCTGCCGCATCTTCACCACCAGCGCGGCGGCGGCAATAAAGGTCAGCACCGTGAATTGCAGCATCCGCTGGCCATCGCCGATACGGGGCAAGGCCGGCCACAATGCCGCCGCCCGGTCATGGAGAAGGATGACGAGCGACAGGATCAGATATTCGAGCGCGACGCTGGCGATGCTCGACTGAATCCGCTTGGCGACCAGCAGGAAAACAATGAACGGCAGATAGAGAATGGTGACGGTCGGGTAGAAGATCAGCACGCCAAGCCCGATCGCCTCATCCGCGACCGAGCCGATACGGCGCATCAACCACGTTGCTTTCCAGGATACCAACCTCACGACCAGCGCCGCGACCGCGAGCAACAGATAGGCTATGAAGCACCAGCGGGCCGCACGATTGAGCGCCGGAATTGGGAAGGGCATCGCCATGACGATGCCCAATGCGATCGTCGCGAGCAGCGTGCGGCCGGCGGCGACAACGTCATGCGCCACCGAATAACCGAGATCGCGCCTCAGCGCCTCTTTAAGGCCGTTTGCAAACTCGCCCGTCACTCACTTCCCCCGGCCGCGATAATACACCATCGACACGGAAATGTCAGACGATCTCTAGCGTGCATTGTCCCAAGAAGAGCACAGCCATCTGCCAGCGCAGGTCACGTAGGACGGAACCCCTTTCGTCCTCTGGCACCACCAATCAATCTCGCAATTCTACGTACCGAAACATCGCCTCTCCAGCGTCCCCACTGTGAACGGGGGCGGCCGGATCACGATCTACATCGCCGAACTCGGACGATAGGCAGGAAGCGAGTGCCGCCTGGCGGCGAGCACCACCGCGACCAGCCCGATCGCCGACGTCGCCGCTCCGGCCAATGCGACGGCAGGGTAGCCCCATCCTGCCGCGATCACGCCGCCGCCCAACGCAGCGCCGAACGCATTGCCCAGATTGAACGCACCGATATTGACCGACGAAGCGAGATTGGGAGCATCCGCGGCCGCCGCCATCACGCGCACTTGCAGCGGCGGCACCAGCGCGAAGCTCGCCACGCCCCAGGCAAAGACCAGGATGGCGGTCGGGGCGGCATGGGACATCGTCAGGGCAAACGCGATCAGGATGGCCGACAGCGACGCCAGGGTGACAATCAACGTACGATCGACGTGCCGGTCCGCGAATTTACCGCCGGCCCAATTGCCGACCGTGAGACCCAAGCCGTAGGTAACCAGCATCGCGGTGACGAAGCCGAGCGAGGCATGGGTCGCCTCGCGCAGGATCGGCGCGATATAGGTGAAGACGGTGAACATCGCGCTCGATCCGATCACCGTGAGCGCGAGCGCTCCCAGCACCTTGCCGCGCATGAGCACGCGCAATTCGGCGACCGCGTCGCCGCCTTCCGGCGCCGGGAGTGCGGGAAGCGTCAGCCGCAGCGCGACGATCGTGGCCACGCCCAACGCGGCAATGCCCCAGAACGATGCCCGCCAGCCGAGATGCTCACCGGCCCAGGTCGCGAGCGGCACGCCGACGACATTGGCGATGGTCAGCCCCATGAACATCGCGGCCACCGCGCTCGCCCTCCGCTGCGGCGGCACCAGCCCGGCCGCGACGATCGACCCGACGCCGAAAAAGGCGCCATGGTTGAACGAGGTCAGGATGCGCGCGGCCAGCAACAGCGCATAACTATGCGAGATCGCCGCCAGCAGATTTCCGAGTGTGAAGATGCCGGCGAGTCCGATCAGCAGAGTCCGACGCGGCACGCGGCCGGTAGTCAGCGTCATCAGTGGAGCGCCGATCATCACGCCCAGCGCATAGCCGCTGATGAGCAGGCCGGCGGCCGGAATGGAGACGCCGAGATCTTTCGCGATCACCGGAAGGAGTCCCATCGGGGCGAACTCGGTCACACCGATGCCGAAGGCACCGACGGACAAGGCCAGGAGGCCGAGATTGAACTTCATCACCGCCTCCCCTCAAACCATCGCAGGATTGAGGCGGGCGAAACCCTCCTGCTGCCGGTAAGGCGTATGCGGATAAGGCGGCAGCACGTCGCTTGCCGCGTCGAGCGCCGCGACCTGTTCGGACGTGAGGGACCAGCCCAACGCGCCAAGATTATCGCGCAATTGATCCTCGTTGCGCGCGCCGATGATCACCGACGAGACGGTGGGGCGCCGCAGCAGCCAATTGATCGCGACCTGGGGCACGGTCTTGCCCGTGTCGGCCGCCACCACCTCGAGCGCATCGATGACCCGGTAAAGCTGTTCGGTTTCGACGGGCGGCGCGAACTGTTCGGTTTCGTGCAACCGGCTTCCCGCCGGGATCGGACGATCGCGCCCGATCTTTCCCGTCAGGCGCCCCCATCCGAGCGGGCTCCAGACCAGCGCGCCAAGGCCCTGGTCAGCGGCTAATGGCATGAGCTCGGATTCATAGGCGCGGCCGATCAACGAATAATAGACCTGATGCGCGACGAGGCGAGGCCAACCATGGCGATCTGCAATCGCTTGCGCCTTCATGATCTGCCAGCCGGGATAGTTGGAAACGCCGGCATAACGGACTTTGCCCGCGGCGATCAGCCGGTCGAGCGTGCCCATGACTTCCTCGGCGGGTGTCGAGGCGTCGAGGGCATGGAGCTGGAGCAGATCGATATAATCGGTGCCCAGCCGACGCAGCGCGTCCTCGACCGCACGGATCAGCCGGGCCCGGGATGCACCCCAATCCTGCGGTCCATCTCCCATCGGTAGGCCGGTTTTGGCCGAGATCAGCACAGTATCGCGGCGGTCGCGGATTGCCGCGCCCAGAATCTCCTCGGAGGCGCCGCTGGAATAGACGTCCGCCGTATCGAACAGCGTGACGCCGGCGTCCAGGCACAGGTCCACCAGTCGACGCGCCTCGGCGACGTCGCTCGTTCCCCAAGCGCTGAACAGCGGCCCCTGACCGCCGAATGTCCCGGTGCCGAAGCTCAGCGCCGGTACGCGCAACCCCGATGATCCCAATTGCCGATATTCCATCACCTGCTCATCCCTTGTTCGTTCGGCGCATAGATGGACGTCGAGCCGTCGACCGTGTACCCTCGGTTGACGCGAAAGATTATTGCAGTGGACGCAAAGATGGCGAGCGGAACCGATCGGGCGCGGGAAATGGCGCTGTTCGTGGCGGTGGTCGACCATGGCAGTTTTTCGGCGGCGGGCCGCATTCTCGACCTTAGTCCCTCGGCGGTCGCGCGCGCGATCGACCGGATCGAGGCGCGGCTCGGCGTGCGCCTGCTCCTGCGCTCGACCCGCACGCTCGCGCTGACCGCGGAAGGCCAGTCCTATCTCCAGGCGGCGCGGCGCATCCTTGCCGATCTCGACGATGCCGAGCAGCAGATCGCCGACCAGGGCGCACCGCGCGGCCGGCTAAGCGTCAGCGCCGCGCTCGCTCACGGGCGGCTTTGCGTGGTGCCGCTATTGGGCAAGTTCGCCGCATCCTACCCGCATATCCTGGTCGACATCGCGCTTACCGATACGCTGGTCGATGTTGCCGCGGGCCAAGCGGACGTCGCGATACGGTTCGGTCCGCTGCCCGACAGCACGCTCACGGCGCGCAAGCTCGGCGAGACGCGCCGGGTCATCGTGGCGTCTCCCGACTATCTCGCGAAACACGGCGCGCCGCGCGAGCCCGAAGACCTGCACAAGCACAATTGCCTCAACTTCAACTTCCGGCGCGCCGAGCCGATTTGGCCGTTCCGCCGCGACGGGGATGATTTCTCGTTGTGCGTCAAAGGCAATATCGAAGCGAATAATGGCGAGACGCTGGGCCAACTCGCCGCGATCGGCATCGGCATCGCCCGGGTAGGCGCGTTCAGCGTCGCGCAGGAGATCGCTAGCGGCCAGCTGGTCCCGATCCTGGAGGAGTTCAATCCCGGCGATGTCGAGCAGATCCACGCCGTGTTCGTGGGCGGTGTCGGCACCCCGGCACGGATCCGCGTCTTTGTCGACTTTCTGGCCGAAAATTTGCGTTGAATGGCGGCGTTCGCGCAAAAGCTGGGGCTGAAGAAGCTTTTGCCGAACATATCGATGATCAGCCGATCCATGCCGGAACCATGGAGCGGATTTCAGGCTTATAGCAGGATCCAGAGGGAGCAGATCATGATCGTTCGACGCGAGATCCGCGGAATACCCGCGTCCGACGAATTCCAGCCACGTTCCAAAGGCCCCGGAAAGGCGTGACGGCGTGACATCGACCAGGAAAGCGCCTTGGTGGGAAAGCGGCGTCATCTATCAGATCTATCCGCGCTCGTTCCAGGACAGCAACGGCGACGGTGTCGGCGATCTGCGCGGGATCGAGCAGCGGCTCGATTATATCGCCGCGCTGGGCGTCGACGCGATCTGGCTGTCGCCAATCTTCCCGTCGCCGATGATCGATTTCGGTTATGACGTCGCCGATTATTGCGGCGTCGACCCATTGTTCGGAACGCTCGACGATTTCGACCGGCTGCTGAAGGCGGTGCACGCGCGCGGCCTCCGGCTATTGCTCGATTTCGTCCCCAATCACAGTTCCGACCAGCATCCCTGGTTCCTCGAAAGCCGGCGGTCGCGCGACGATCCCAAGCGCGACTGGTATATCTGGCGCGATCCGGCGCCCGGCGGCGGGCCGCCGAACAACTGGATCAGCGACATGGGCGGCTCGGCCTGGCAATGGGACGCGGCGACCGGGCAATATTATCTGCACGCTTTCCTGAAGGAGCAACCCGACCTCAATTGGCGCAACCCGGCGGTGCGCGAGGCGATGACCGACGTGCTGCGCTTCTGGTTCGAACGCGGCGTCGACGGATTCCGGATCGACGTGCTGTGGCACATGGTCAAGGCGGAAGGCCTTCCCGACAATCCGCTCAACCCGCATTACCGCGCCGAACTGGGCGAAAAGCTCAAGCTGCTGCAGATCCATTCGACCAACCAGCCCGAGGTCCATGACATCGCTGCGGCGTTCCGCGCGCTGGCGGACAGCTATGGCGATCGCTTGCTGGTCGGCGAGATCTGCCTGCCGGTCGAGACGCTGATGCTTTATTACGGCCGGGGTGCACCGGGCGTGCACCTCCCGTTCAACTTCCAACTGCTCGACGCCCCCTGGCATGCCCAGTCGCTCGCCGCGATGATCAGCGCCTATGAAGCCGCCTTGCCCGAGGGAGCATGGCCGAACTGGGTGATCGGCAGCCATGACGCCCCGCGCATCGCGGCGCGACTGGGCGAGGAGCAGGCGCGCGTCGCGGCGATGCTGTTGCTGACGTTGCGCGGGACGCCGACCTTGTACCAGGGCGATGAGCTCGGGATCGGCAAAGTGACAATCCCCCCGGATCGCATCCGCGATCCTCAGGACCTTCGTCAGCCCGGCATGGGCCTTGGCCGTGATCGATCGCGCACGCCGATGCCATGGGACGGCTCGGCCAATGCGGGGTTCAGCACCGCCGAGCCGTGGCTGCCGCTCAACGACGACTGGCCGCTCCGCAACGTCCAGGCCCAGCAGCAGGACAGCGGATCGATGCTGTCGCTTTATCGTCAGTTGCTGCGCTGCCGGCGAGAGTCGTCGGCACTGGCACTTGGCGCGTTCGAGCTGGTCGCGGCGGACGGCGATTTGCTGGTCTATGATCGGTTCGACGATCGCGAGCGCGTACGGGTGGCGCTCAACCTCGCCGCCAACCCGATCAACTTGCCGTTCGACGTCGGCCCCGCTGCGCAATTGCTTGTCGGCACGCACCCACGCGAGAATTTGGGCGGCATGCTGCGCCCGAACGAAGCCATGGTCTTTCGCCTGAGCGGTCCGGGCACGCCATGAAGATCGCGATGCTGGCACCGATCGCCTGGCGCACGCCGCCGCGCCATTATGGACCATGGGAGCTGGTGACCAGCCTGTTGACCGAGGCGCTGGTCGCGCGGGGGATCGACGTCACCCTGTTCGCGACGCTGGACAGTATCACGTCGGCCAAGCTCGACGGCGTCGTGCCCGCACCTTATTCCGAGGACCCGACGATCGATGCCAAGGTCTGGGAATATCGCCACCTTTCCTATCTGTTCGCGCAAGCCGATCGCTTCGACCTGATCCACAATCAGGCGGATTTCCCGGCGCATGCTTTCGCGCCGCTGGTGCGCACGCCGATGGTGACGACGATCCACGGCTTTTCGTCCGAACGCATCCTGCCGATGTATCAGCCGTTCCAGGACCGCGTTCACTATGTCGCGATCAGCGAGGCGGACCGGCATCCCTCGCTGCGCTACGCGGCGACCATCCATCACGGCATCGCGCTGGACGAATTTCCGTTCGATCCGGAAGGCGGCGGCGGGCTGGTGTTTTTCGGCCGCATCCATCCCGACAAGGGCGCCAAGGAAGCGATCGCCGCAGCCCGCCGCAGCGGCCATCGGCTCGATATCTATGGCATCGTCCAGGACCAAGGCTATTTCGATTCATCGGTCGCGCCGGAGCTAGACAACGACATCCGATATCATGGCCCGGTCGGCGGTGCCGATCGGGCACGCGCGCTGGGCAATGCGCGGGCGCTGCTCCACCTGATCAATTTCAACGAGCCGTTCGGCCTGTCGGTGGTCGAGGCGATGGTCTGCGGCACGCCGGTCATCGCCACGCGGCGCGGCTCGATGAGCGAGCTGATCGAGCATGGCACGACCGGCTTCCTGGTCGACGATGCCGAGGAGGCGGTCCGCGCGATCGCGCGGATCGGCGAACTGGATCGCGCGGTGGTGCGGCAGCGCGCCGTCGAGCGCTTTTCGGCCGACCGGATGGCCGACGACTATATCGCGCTATACGAGGCGGTGCTGCGAGGAGCTACGTGACGGGCGGCCACGCAATCCGCACAGCGGCGCGTACCTTCTCAAACGGGCTGAATGCCGCGATCTCGACGGCGCGCTTGTCAGCCCCCGACAAGCCTGATAAGCGCCCCGCCTTGCCGTGCCGGAAGGCGCGCGCGGGCCGCCTTAGCTCAGCTGGTAGAGCATCGCATTCGTAATGCGGGGGTCACAGGTTCGAGTCCTGTAGGCGGCACCAGTACATATGGGGAACACCCCTAGAAAACCGCAGAAATCTGCGGTAAACTGCCTATCGGCGGTCCCACGAAATCTCATTATGTTCCGCCGTGGCCCACTAAAAAGGGGCCACGAATCGTGGGGCCACGAGCAGTCCAGGAGGCGTGGCCCCATGCTTACCGTTGTGCAGATTCGGGCGCTTAAACCGAGGTCGCGTCCTTATAAGGCTTTTGATTCCGATGGCCTCTTTCTGCTGGTTCAGCCGTCAGGCTCATTGCTCTGGCGCTTTCGCTACAGAAAGTTCGGCATCGAGCGGAAAATGTCCCTCGGCAGTTTTCCGGACGTCACCTTGCAGCAGGCGCGCAAGGAGCGCGACAAGGCGCTGGCCCAGCTGGTCGACGATATAGATCCAGTGGAAGAGAAGCGGGAGCGCCGCTTGAAGGCCGAACTCGCCGCCCAGACCACGTTCAAGCTCGTGGCCGACGAGTTCATTCAGAAAATGGAGAAGGAGGGAAAGTCTCCCGCCACGATCAAGAAGGCGCGGTGGTTTCTCGAGCTGCTGAAGGATATTGGGAAGCGCCCTATCGCCTCGATCACGCCACACGAGTTGCTCGACGCCTTGAAGCGGATCGAGCGCCGCGGTCACCACGAGACCGCTAACAGATTGCGATCCTTTGCCGGTCGCGTGTTTCGCTACGGCTTTGCAACGCTGCGGACCGAGCAAAATCCGGCGGATATCCTGCGCGGCGCGCTCATCGTGCCCAAGGTCAAGCATCACGCCGCGGTCATCGAGCCAGCGAAGGTGGGCGCGCTCCTGCGAGCGATCGATGATTACGAAGGCCGGCTCGAGACGGTCTTTGCGTTGAAGCTGGCGCCGCACGTGTTCTTGCGGCCGGGCGAGCTGCGCCAAGCGAAGTGGAGCGAGATCGATTTCGCGGACAAGGTCTGGCGTATTCCCGCCGAGCGCATGAAGATGAAGCAACCGCATACGGTGCCGCTTTCGCGGCAATCGCTATTTTTCCTGCGCGAGCTGCGTGCGGCTGCTCGTCCTGGTGAGTTCGTGTTTCCGGCGCTTCACACGACGAAGCGGTCCATCTGCGAGAACACCCTGAATATTGCGCTCCGACGGTTGGGCTATGGACCGGACGAGATGACCAGCCACGGTTTTCGGGCGATGGCCAGCACACTGCTCAACGAGTCAGGTTTGTGGCATCCCGACGCGATCGAACGAGCGCTTGCGCACGGTGACAAAGACAAGGTCAGGGCAGCTTACCACCGCGGTACCCATTGGGACGAACGAGTCCGCATGGCACAGTGGTGGTCTGATTATCTCGACCAGCTTCGAGCTGGCGGGAAAGTCATCAAGGGGAAGTTTCGCAAAAGAGCCTAAGCGGACGTCACTGCGCCGCACCGACGAACGGCTGGAACTGGGCCGTCAGTCGTCTGTCGGCTTCCGGTGAGCCTCACGCAAAAGCGGCCCTGCGAGCGAGCACTCCTGATCCAATGCTTGCGAGACGTTCGCACCGCCGTAAGCGGTGTGCTCAGGTCACCGTTGTCCATGCACTTGGCCGGGCCCATATTGGCTTGATCGACCGGAAGTGCCTTCAGCTAACAACGCACCGTCCGCGACGTCAGGTGGTTCGGCCGTATTTGTCGACGCGTCGTTGAAACTCCGCTTCCAACCCGGGATGCGCATCGAATGCGGGCCGCATCACCTTCAGGCCTACCTCAGCAAGCGCCGAAGCAATACCGTATCGAAGCTCCTCGTTCTCGGGAAGGAACTCGCGAGCCAGATCATGCAGGCGCGAAAGTTCTCTGGATGCCGCACTTCCCCCGGTGGCCAGGATGCGTGCCAAGTCTTCGTCCATCGCTACCTTCTCCTGCCATTGCGCGGGTTTTCTAGGCCTATTTGTCCAGCCGGGGAAACGCGGCGTTGCTACGCTGGCCGTAACCGTGTGCTCAGATCGCTGTCCACGGCATGAGGCTGCCGACGTCGTTCGCGGGGTTGAGGTCCGCTTTTTGGATTAGGGCAAACGTCATCGAATGTCTGATCATAGGGCGCTTTGCTGCCTTCGCCGAGCGCCGTCTGAGCGATGGCGGCTGACGACCCATAGTTGGCCCTTCCGCGCCGCTCGCCCTCTCCCTGTCAGCTGCCCATTCTGCAGCTTAGCTTCTACGTCGGTAACCTGACGCATTGGCATATAGACGCATTTCCTCCAGCAAGGCGCGACAGGCGGCATCTTCCGTCGGGAAGGTAGATAATCCGGTTTCCAGCCCACGCTCAGCGTAGAATGTTTCCCAGACGCCGTGCATCTCGCGTATCACGAAGCACTCGGACGGCACGGATGTTCTCGAGCAAAGCATGTCCAAGGGCATACTCTCTGATTTCATGCACTCGATGAGATCGCTCCGCGTCATGAGCTTGGGCTAACACCGCGGCCGTCGGCTTTCCAGGCTGCGTTGTTGATAGCGGACTTGCAGCTAGCCACAAAAATTCCGCGTTCCGCGCCGAAAACGGCCGCGAACCTTCTCGAAATCAGACTGGCGGTTTCGGGAACGGCAGCAGCGTGACGGCACCTGTCCAACATACGCTTCTCCCGATGTGAATCGCATTGCCCAATTTCAACCAGCCGTTCACCGTGCGAGACGGAGCGCAAAAAGGACGCTGAATGGGAAGCGAAATGGTCTTCACCTATCACAAGAAGCTCAGCCCGATAGTCGGCGTAGTGTTGGCGCTTGCCTGTGTAGAGACATTCGTTCTCCACATCATCGCCGTGGCCTACTGGGGTTGGAAAGTCGCGATCCTGATCGGCATAGCCGATCTGTCGCTGATCGTTATGCTGGTTCAGATGATACGATCGTTCAGGAGTTGCCCGATCACTGTTCGCGACGGGATCGTTACTATGAGGACCGGCCGGAAAATGTCCGTGCCCATCGCCCTTGGAAATATTGCAGCGTTCAGATCGAGCTGGAGCCAGGACGACATCAAAGCGCGCCACGTTCTGAACTTGGCTTTGGCGGTGTGGCCGACCACGGTTTTTGACCTCAAGGAGCCAATCAGCCGACGCGGAAAGAGCATAACGACCATCGCTCATTGCGTGGATGAACCTGAAAATTTTCAACGCGCGGTGCGGCAGCTAATTGACTCTCACACCCGAGAGCTGCCCGTCGCCTAACCACCCATTAGCAGCCATTTCCGGCTGCCTGAACGTACGGCAGCTTCCGGGATCCTGAAGTCGGCGGTCGAATGTCTGATTAGGGGCGCTAAGCGGACGATGTTGGGCGACCGGCACGCAACAGCGGCGACCAATTGCGAAAGAGACCAGCTCGCGGCGGTCTCTCCGGTGGCGAATGAGAAACGTCATCAAGACCTAATGAACGCGAGCAGGTCGGGGTTGAGGACATCCGCGTGCGTAGTCAGCATGCCATGGGGGTAGCCGGGATACGTCTTCAGCGACCCGTTCTTGAGCAGGTCGACCGCACGCGGGACGGAACTGGCGAAGGGAACGACCTGATCGGCCTCGCCATGCATCACCAGCACCGGTACGGTGATCTTCTGGAGGTCTTCGGTATAATCTTCGAGCCAGGAGGCGACGGTCGCGTGATGGGCGAGGGCGCCGCCGGCCATGCCCTGGCGCCACCAGTTCGCGATGACCGCCTCCGACGGTTCCGCGCCGTCCAGGTTGTAGCCGTAGAACGGATTTTCCGGCACGAAACGGAAGAACTCCGACCGGTTGCCCAGCACGCCTGCGCGAATCGTCTCGAACCATTCCGGTGGTTGACCGGACGGGTTGTCCTCGCTCCGGTACATATTGGGCGTGAGCGAGGCGACCAGCACCGCCTTCGCGACGCGTTCCTGGTGGCGAGCGACATAGCGAGCCACCTCGCCGCCGCCAGTCGAGTGCCCTATATGGATCGCGTCTCGCAGGTCGAGATGTTCAGTCAGTGCCGCGAGGTCGGCAACCCAATGGTCCATGTCATTGCCGGTGCTGGGCTGGTCGGACCGCCCATGGCCGCGTCGATCGTGGGCGATGACCCGATAACCGTGCTGCAGGAAAAACATCATCTGGGCGTCCCAGTCGTCCGCCGATAGCGGCCAGCCATGGCTGAAAACGATAGGCTGACCCGATCCCCAATCCTTGTAGAAGATGTTTACGGCGTCTTTGGTGATGATCGTAGGCATTCCGCTCTCCCTGTTGAGGCAGGCGCGAAATAACTGCTCGTTCCGACGCCGACAAAGACCTTGTCTGGCCAAGCTATGCCTGAGCGGTATAGCACGTGGTTCATGGATCTTCGCCATCTTCGCTATTTCATCGCGGTCGCCGAGCGCGGGAGCGTGCTCGCGGCCGCGCAACAGCAGCTCAACACCTCACAGCCGTCGCTGAGCCGTCAAATCCGCGATCTTGAGGCCGAGATCGGTGTGAAATTGCTGGACCGGCAAGCAAGGGGCGTCTCGCTCACAGAAGCTGGGAAAGTCTTTCTGGATCACGCAAGACTGGCGCTTGCGCAGGTCGAAGCTGCGGTCGAAGGTGCCCAGCGCGCGGGCCGACCAGAGCGGCCCGTGTTCGCTATCGGATTTCTCGCCGGCCATGAGGCCTGGCTGCCAAGTGTGATGCGCATTCTCCGGGAAGAGGCCCCCGGCGTTGAATTCAAACTTTCAAGCCAGTCCTCGCCTGAACTCGCCCTCGCATTGGTACGAGGCAGTCTGGATGCCGCACTCATGCGGCGAGAGGAGAACGTCGCCAACCTATGCTTCAAAAGCCTATTCGCGGAACCATTGATCGTGATGTTGCCCGCTAACCACCATTTGACCTCACGCGAGAGAATAACACCCCAGGAGCTTGCCGAAGAAATTTACGTTGGTTCTGCGACCGCCTCTCCAGCAGTAGATGCAATCGTCAAAAAATATGCTGTGAAGGCCGGCATAAACCTCAACCCCAGATTCGATGCCGGAAGCCTTTCCGCGACGATATCCGTGGTTGTGTCATGTGGCGGAGTTACGCTCATCCCGGCCTACGCTGAGGATCTTTTGACCCCAAACGTAGTCGCGCGGCCGCTGGCGGGCACACCCCCGACAATCAAGCTTGCGTTGGGTTACAGCCCGGCGAACAGCTCGCGTCTGCTGCAGAAGCTGCTGACTCGGACGAATCACATACTGAAAGCGAATTAGCTCACGACCCGCCGGAAACACCCGCGATCGACGTCCAAGCACGTGCAAATCGACAGCTGGAATTTCTCTAACTCGGTAATTCTGATGTCAGCTGAACACACGGCGGCTTTCAGACTCAGTAGGCCCTGTCCGGAATGGCCGAAATTAGGGCGCGTTGCGGACGATCAATTCGACGTCGGAGCGAAGGTCAGCTCTCGACCCACTTGCTGTCATTAAAATCGTGCGCAACAACCGCGATATGAGCGAACTCCAGATCGCCGAAATACCGTATGAGGACGGCGGTATCCGCTATCGCTATTCCCGCAAGATGTCGCTCGATGGAGAACGATGGATCAGAGACGGGCTTTTCCGGGCATACCACCCAGACGGCTCCCTCGCGTCAGAAGGCAACTACAGCGAGGGCCGCGAAGACGGTCCTTGGCGTGACTATCATGAAAACGGCCAACTCGCGGCTGAGGGGAATTACAGTCAAGGTGTCGAAGTAGGGACGTGGCGGTTCTGGAACAGCGACGGGGTCGAAACCGACGGAAAATAGCTGCCTGTCTCGTATCCACCCACTGGCAGATGTTAACGCCTAGCGAAACGAACGGCGGCTTTGGGGATCGTGGCGAGTTGGCCTCAATGGCGGCTATTAGGGCGCGAAGCTGCCGCTTCGGCACCGTCGATCGAACAGTCGAAGCGGGATGTGAGTACTTTCCTGCAGGGTTTGTTCGAATTACCGGTGGTCCGCTCCTTTTCGTTCTCCCCCGATAAAATGGTCCGAGGACAAGAAGGTGTTGTCTGGGCGAGCCGCCGAGCAATGGATTCGTCGCGACCATGTCAGAACCTGAACGTCAGGCTCGCTCTCGCGGTCTGATCCGAGAGGCGGTTTCCGAACTGCCCCCCATAAGAGATACCGATACTGGTACGACCGGAAATCGCGATATCGAGACCGGCATCGATCAGGGCGGCATCGCTGATTAGCGGCAGGCCTGCGACTGAGAAGGCATTGCCACCCGCCCGATAGCGTATTGCCGTGAGCGGCGTGACATCGCCGAATGCGTGGCGCCAGCCCACGCCGACCCGCAAGGTCGTAGGGGCGCCGCCAAGGTCGAAACCGGTAGCGGTCCGCAGGCCGAACGTCGAGAACGTCACATCGCTCGCCGCCCTGGCACCGGCGAGCCTGGCATCGCCGCCCGTCTCGCTGAACCCGTTGGTGCGAGCACGCGCATAGGCGACATTGGCATAAGGTTCGAATTTGGTGCGGCCGACATCGAAGCCATAGCCGAGCTCGCCGAACGCCTGGAAAGTGCCGCCATTATAGCCGGCCCGTGCCGTATCGACGAAGCCAGGGAAGGCGATGACGCGAGTCGTGTGGATGTCCTGCCAGCTATAGGCAATACCGGCGCGGATCGAGGCGGCGCCCCATT
Organism: Sphingomonas mali NBRC 15500; assembly: GCF_001598415.1. Lineage (GTDB taxonomy): Bacteria > Pseudomonadota > Alphaproteobacteria > Sphingomonadales > Sphingomonadaceae > Sphingomonas > Sphingomonas mali. The sequence continues at coordinate 52,193 of NZ_BCYX01000005.1, read as the reverse complement.
GGCCACCGGCATAGGCGCCGAGGTGGTAGCTGTCGATCTTGCCCGATCCGCGCGCGTCGACGCTGGCCTGGGAATAGCCCCACACCGCGCCGAGCCGGATGTTCTTGCCCGCGGCGACGTCGACGCCCATCAGCAGGCCGCCGGCCGAGCGGTCGAGCCGTGCGGCATTGCCGTCGCTGCCAGTATGGCCCCAGGAGCCGATTGCCTGCCCCCAGACGCCACCGCGCCCGTCGTCGCCCGCACTTCCCCGCAACCGGTCCCAGACCGCATTGCGCACGAAACGGCTGTCCTCCAGCATCACGGTGCGCATCGAGGGGTGGATGTCGCCTGAAAGCTGATCGAAGGCATCGCGCGCCTGATCAGCCGAGAGATTCACCACCGCATCGAACACCTGATTATCCCAGCCCAGATTCTCGGTCGGCGCGGCGATGGCGACCTGGTTCGGCGTCTGGCCGATCCCGGCAAAGCTGATGTCGTTGCGGCGCAGCCGCAGATAGACATTGCCCGCGTCGTATCGGAGCGACGGGTCGAGGAAGGCAAGATTGCTGGTCACATTGGTAATGGTACCGCTGACCCCGCCACCAGCCGACAGGATCGTGTAATCGGTCTGCGGCCGGTAATTGCCCGCTCCGGCAAGCACATCGACCGTCCCGCCGTTGAGAATGGCCTGCCCGGTCGCGTTGATACGCGAGGCTTGTCCCGCCGCAGTCACGGCGACCTGATAAATCGCGCCGCTGTTGAAGGTGATGCCGCCGGCCACGTCCATCGTGCCGATGCCGCCGCTCGTGCCTGGCGCAACCGTTGCGCCGCCCGCGACGTTCAGGCCACCGACCGACCCCGTGCCGGTAAAGAGCCCGCCCGCGATCGTGACGACGCCAGTGATCGCGCCGGTGTTGCTCGTCGTTCCGCCGCTCTGCGTCAGGCCGCCGTTGATCGTACCGCCGTTGTTGACGACCCCAGCCGTGTTGAAATTGCCGTTCCACGTCGCGCCGGCGCTATTGGTGATAGTGCCGGTATTGGACGCAACGTTGGCGTTGTAGACGCCGTTGTTGGTGACGGTCCCGGCATTATCGAGCGCGTCCGTGATCGTACCATTGTTGGTGACGACGCCGCCCGCCTTGTTGAGGATGCCGGCCGGGGCGATCAGCGAGCCGCCCGCCGCGACGCTGACCGCACCGCTATTGGTCAGCAGCCCCGCGATCGTGAAGCCGCCGGTTGCCGCCACCGTGAGCGTCGCGCCGTTGGCGTTGCTGAAAGCGCCGTTGCCCGTCACCGTGCCGCCGACCGCGAAGCTACCGCCCGCATTGTTGGCGATTGCGCCGTTCAGCGCACCGCCATTGGCATTGACCGTGCCGGTGTTGACCAGGCCGTTCGAAACGCTGCCGCCCGTCTGGGTAAAGGTCGCGCCGGCATTATTGGTCACGCCGCCCGCGACGGCGCCGGCATTCTGGAAAGTGGCGCTGTTGGTCACATCGGAGGTGATGCCGCCGGTCGCCGCGATCGCCAGTATACCGCCGGAGATCGTCGTGCCGCCGGTATAGGTGTTCGCGGCGGTCAAGGTGGTCGCACCCGCGCCGATCTGCTCGAGCGAGCCGGATCCGGAGATTGCGCCGGTGAAGGTGAGCGCATTCGACCGGTCGAACACTAGACGGCCGTTATTGGCAACATCGCCCAGGATCGAGCCGGTCGTGCCGCCATTGCCGAGCTGGAGTGTACCGGCCGCGATCGTCGTGCCGCGGGCGTAGCTATTGGTGCCGGTGAGGACCAAGGTGCCGAGATCGGTCTTGTCGAGGCCGCCGCTGCCAGTAAGCGCGGACGCGATCGTCGCGGTCACGTTACCGCCCGAGGCGATGCCATTGCCTACGCGGATAACGGTACTCGCTCCGGTCAAGGCTAGGCCGTCACCCTTCACCATGAAGCCATCGTCCGCGAACTGAAGACCGGTCCCGATGTCGAGCGCACCCGCCCCGGCCGCGTCCACCGTCACCGTACCCGGCGTGCCGACGAAGATCAGCATGGTTGCGGGACTATAGGCGCCATTGGCGGTGGCATTGTTGTTGGCCCAGTTGGTGCCAGCGGCGCTCCATATCCCGGAGCCGCCGTCGACCGTTCCATTCGCAATGGTATTGGCGCCGTCCCAGAAGATGTACGGTCCCGACGAGGCAATCAGGTTGATCTGATGGGCCACCGACGTCTGCACCGTCAGGTCACCCACGGCATAGCCCGCGGGCGTGGCGCCGATGGCGAGTCCGGAACCGCTCAGCGCGCCGCCATAATCGAACAGCCGGTAGAGGCCGTCTCCAAAGCCGCCTGTAGAGCCGACGTTCAACGTGCCGTTCAACGTCAGGTCGCCCGTGACGTTGAACAATCCGCTCGTCGACGGCGCGCCGAGCGAAACATTGACGGACGAGCCGCCGCTTAGCGCCAGCGATCCCATCGACAAGGTCTGGCCGGCCCGCCCCAAGAGGATGCCGCCATCCGCCACTGAAACATCGCCGGCGATTGTGCCGGCCCCGCCCAAGGTGGCACTAGACCCGACCGCTACCTTGGTATTGCCCAAAGCCCCATCGACGAGAAGCGTTCCGCCGGTCACGTTCGTATCGCCGGTATAGGCGTTGCTGCCACTCAACGTAAGCGAGCCGGCGCCCGATTTGGTCAGCCCGACGACCGTTGGCACGATGATCGGCGGGAGGCCGGCGCTGCCGGGACTGGCTACATAGACGCCGTTGCGAATGGCGCCGCTGAAGATGGTGTCGGTAGCCTGATCGACGGTGAGAAGGCTGGGTGTCCCCGTCGTGACCGTGCTGGTGATATCGCCCGCGCCGGACAGCGAACCGACCGTCTGAGATGTACTGCCAAGATCGAGCGCCGCGCCGGCCGCGATGGTGAGGGCTCCCGTAGGCGCACCCAGCGTCCCCGTCCCAGCAAGCTGCAACGTACCTGTGTCGATGATCGTGCCACCGGCATAGCTGTTGTTGCCTGTCAGGGTCAGCGTCCCGGCGCCCAGTTTGGTCAACGCGCCGACGCCGCCTAGCGGAGAGGCGATCTCCATGTGATAGCCGTTGCTGTCGATGAAGGCGCCGCCCGCCTTGATCGTCACCGAGCCGGGAACGCCGCCGCTCAGCAAGGTGTCGGCATCGGTGGCGCGCAAGATTCCGCCGTCGAAATTGACCGTCACCTCACCGCGGTTCCCCCCCGCGAAGCCGGTTTCCAGCACGCCGCGCGCCCCGGCCGTGCCGTTCAGATTCAACGTGCCGCTGCCGGAGCTCGCGTGCGCCATATCCACCGTGTCGATGCTGACCCTGCCGCCATCCGCGACGGTAAGCGTGCCCGCGCCGGCGTAACCCAGGTACAGATAATCCGTACTCCACACAGACCCGCTGCCGGTGACGAGAACCGTGCCATTGCTGCCGGCCGCGTTACCCAAATTGCTGGTTTCGTTCGCGACCGTACCGCCATTGGCGATCGCCAGCGTGCCGCCATCGACGGTGGTGAAGGAGAACGCGCTGTGGCCGGACAGGGTCAGCGTGCCCGCACCATCCTTGATCAGCCACACGGCGCCGTCCCCAGCGCCCGTCATGTATCCGTCTGTGATCGCACCGCTGAAGCTGGTGTTGGTCGCCTGATTGACCGTGAGCGGGCTTTGCCGGCCGCCATATACCGAACTGGTGATGCTGCCGGCGCCGGACAGCGCGCCGACCGTCTGGCTGGTACCGGTAAGATCAAATGTGGCGCCGCCGGCGATCGCAAGCGCTCCAGTTGGTGCGCCAAGCGTGCCACCCAGGTCGACGTCGAACTTCAGCGTGCCCGCCGAGATCGTCGTGTCGCCGGTGTACGTGTTGAACCCGGAAAGAACGAGCGTCCCGAGGTCGGTCTTGTCGAGACCCCCGCTACCGGTGATCACGGAGGAGACAGTCGCCGTCATGCCGGCACCGGCAGCGGTGCCGTCCCCGACGCGGATCGGCGTGGCCGCCGCCGTGAGGTTCAGCGCGTCGCCCGCTACCTTGTAGCCATCGACGAAGAACTGCATCCCGCCGTTCACGTCGAGCGCGCCGCCGCCTGCGCTCACCGTCACCGTGCCGGGCGTGCCCTGGAAGATCAGCATGGCGGCCGGATCGTAGACGCCGCTCGCGCTGCCGGCCGCGTTTGTCCAGTTGGTTCCGGTGGCGCTCCACGTGCCTGCGCCGCCATCGACCATGTTGTTGGGCGTGGTCTGTGCGCCGTTCCAGAAGGCAAAGGCGCCGGGGTTGGCCGACGTGCCCGCCAGCAGGTTAACCTGGTGGGCGGCGGTCTGAACCTCAAGGTTCCACGCGGGATTCGCCGCCGGGTCGACCGTCAGACTGCCGCCGCCAGTCAGGTTCCCGTCAAAGCTGATCACCCGATAGAGGCCCGCGCCGAAGCCGGTGTCGGGGGAAACATCCAGCGTTGAGGTTCCGACAAGCACGAGATCACCGTGGACCTTGAACAACTCAGTCGTGGACGGTGGCCCGAGAGCCGCGACAACTACCGACCCATCATTCAGAGTCAGGCTGTTCATGGTCAAGGTCTGGCCCGACTTCCCGGCCAGTAGGCCGTTGTGGTTCAGCGTCACCGCGTTGAAGATCGTACCGGCACCGGACAATGCGCCGCCGCTATTGACCGTAACGGCGCTGGCGATCGAACCATCGACCTGAATTTCGCCGCCGCCGAAAATTGTGGTCGGCCCAGTATAGCTATTCACCCCCGACAGCGTGAGAATGCCCCCGCCGCGCATGGACAATCCGACCTGGACCGTGCCGCCCGCAATGGAATCGAAACCGTCGCCGATGATGCCGGAGAACGTGGTGTTGGTGGCCTGATCGACCGTCAATAGGCTCAGATTGCCCAGGACAGTGCTGGTGATGTTGCCCGCGCCCGACAGCGCACCGACCGTCTGCGACGTGCCTCCGAGATCGAGCATGGCCCCGCCGGTTATGCTCAGCGCCCCGGTTGTGGCGCCCAATGTTCCGGTGCCGGTGACTTGCAGCGTACCGGATTCGATGATCGTGCCGCCGGCATAGGTGTTCGCGCCGGTCAGGGTCAGCGAGCCTGCGCCTTGCTTGGTCAAAGCACCGACGCCGCCCAGCGGCGAGGAGATGCTGCCGCTCCCGCCATTGCTGTCGATGAACGCGCCGCCCGCCCCGATCGTCACGTCTCCGGCGGCGAAGCCGCTCAGTAGATCGGCGCTAAAACTCGCGGCGCGCAGGATGCCGCCATCGAAATTGACGGCACCGGTGCCCTGGCCTTTGCTGATGCTCTGCGTCGCCAGCACGCCGCGCGTGCCCACCGCGCCGTTAAGGTTGAGCGTGCCGGAACCGCCCTGGCCCAGCTTGAGGACGCCGTTGTTGGTCCACGAGCCTGCACTATCTATCGTGACCGTGCCGTTGGCGCCGGTGCCATTGCCGACAACGGCGGTGGCGCTGGAAACGCTGCCGCCATTGGTGATCTTCAGCGTGGCGTTACCGTAAGCGCCGACGTTGAGGTTGCTGCTATTGGTCCATGCCGATCCTGCGCCATCGACCGTGACCGTGCCACCGCTACCGGCACCGGTACCGGAATAGCCGATCTGGCCGAACGTATCGGAAACGCTGCCGCCGTTGATGATGCTCAGCGTACCGTTGCCGCTGCCCCAACCGACCTGGATGGCGCTTGTCGCGCCGTTATTGATCCACTTCGAGCCCACGCCGTCGACCGAGGCCGTACCCGTGGCGCCGAAGCCGACAATGCCGTCGCCGCCGGTCTGGAGAATGTTGCCGCCATTGATGATGTTCAGCGTGCCGCTGCTGTTCGCGCCGATCCCTACCGAGATGCCGCTGCTATTCGTCCACACCGATCCTGCGCCATCGACCGTGACCGTGCCCGTGGTGCCGGCATCCTTGGCGATCTCGCCGGCGGCGTTGGTAACACTGCCGCCGTTGCGGATCGCGACCGTACCGCCGTTGACGGTGATTTCGCCATTGAAGTGGCTGGCGCCGGTCAGCGCCAGCGTGCCGAGGTCGGTCTTGTCGATACCGCCGCTGCCGGTGAGCGCGGCGGAAATGGTCGCGGTCATGCCCGCGCCGCCGGCCGTGCCGTCGCCCACGCGGATCGGAACATCGGACTGAGTGAGGTTCAGGGCATCACCGGACAGCTGATAGCCGCCGACGAAGAACTGCATTCCGCCGCTCACGTCGAGCGCTCCACCGCCCGCGCTGACTGTCACCGTGCCGCTCGCGCCCTGGAAGATCAGCAGCGCGGCCGGATCATAGACGCCGTTCGCGCTGCCGCCCGCGTTGGTCCAATTGGTTCCGGCGGCGCTCCAGGTGCCTGTGCCGCCGTTGACCACGTTGTTTGGCGTGGTCTGCGCGCCGTTCCAGAAGCTGTACGAGCCAGGCGCGACCGTCCCGACCAATAGATTGACCTGATTGGCCGTCGTCTGAACGCTGAGATCGCCCGCGGCATAGCCGTTCGGCGTGGTGCCGATGGCAAGGCCGTTATCGGTGACGGCGCCCGCATCGAACAGCCGATAGAGGCCATTGCCGAAGCCGCCGGCATTGTTCACGTTGAGCGTGCCGTCGAGCGTCAGGTTGCCGGTGACGTCGAACAGCCCGGCGGTGGACGGCGCGCCCAGCGCGACATTAACCACCGATCCGCCGCTCAGCGCCAGCGATCCCATCGACAGGGTCTGGCCGGCGCGGCCCAGCAGAATGCCGCCATCCGCCACGGAAACGCCGCCGGCGATCGAGCCGGCACCGCCCAGGCTGGCGCCCGATGCAACCGCGACCTGCGTGGTGCCCAATTGTATGGGCCCCCACATTACATTGCCCAGCGCCCCATCGACGAGCAGCGTGCCGCCCGTCACATCGGTCGCGCCGGTATAGGCGCTGTTCCCGCCCAAGGTCAGCGTGCCGGTGCCTGCCTTGGTCAGCCCGGTCATGGTGGTGACGCCGTTGATCTCGTCGAAATAGTCGTTGATGGCGCCGCTGAAATTGGTGTCGGTCGCCTGATCGACGGTGAGCACACCGGGATTCAAGTCCGACCGGGTGATGGTGCCCGCGCCAGAGAGCGAGCCGACCGTCAGGGCCGTTGTGTCAAAAATGAGCGTGCCGCCGCTGCCGATGGAGAGCGATCCGCTCGGCGCGCCGAGCGAGCCGTTGCCCGTGAGCCGCAGCGTGCCCGACACGACTTGCGTGCCGCCGCTATAGTTATTGTTCCCGGTGAGGGTCAGCGTGCCAGCGCCACCCTTGCTCAGCCCTATCACGGCCCCGCCCACACCGTCGCGCAGCAGACCGGCAAAGGTAGTGTCGGCCGTCTGATTGACGATCGTGAGGATGTTCCCTCCCGAGACCGCCACGGAACTGGTGATCAACCCTGTTCCGGAAAGGCTGCCGATTCTGGGTGAGGCGCCGCCCATGTCGAGGGTGCCGTCGGCGCTGACGAAAAGCGCGCCCGTCTGACTGCCCAGCGAACCGCCGCCGCTGAGGCGCAGCGTGCCGCCCTCGATCCTGGTTCCACCGGAATAGCCCGTCGAACCGGATAATGTGAGCGTACCCGTGCCGCTCTTCACCAAGGTCAGCGGACCGCCGCCATCGGTGATCACGCCCGAGAAAAAGGAATCGCCAAGCAAGGAACTGTCGACGGTCAACGTGACGGCGGTCGCCTCGCCATTGGCGATCCAGCCGCCGGTCGAGGGGCTGAAGGAAACACTATTGATCCGGCCGACGGTGGCGTCGAACCCGTTAAGCATCAAGAAGCCGCCCACCCCGCCACCAACCGTGTTATTGAACGTCAGGGCGTTGGTGTTGTTCAAGGCATTGGCAGCCCGCACGTTGAGGGTGCCGGATTCGAAGAATGTCTGGGTTCCGCCGCCGATAGCGTTGGCGACGTTGAGGTTAAGGCTGCTGGACCCCCGGAAATATTGCGTTCCGCCGCCGATCGCGCCCAAGACATTCACATTCAGAACGCTGCTGTTGTCGAAATCCTGTTGTCCGCCGCTGATAGTGTTGGTCGCTCGCGCGATCAGGACGCTGTTTTGCTTGAAATTTTGCAGCCCGTCACGGACTGCATTGGCCGACGATGCATCCAACGTACTGGTTGCGTTGAAAATCTGGTGTCCGCCGGTGAGCGTATCGGCCGCCGCGGCGTTCAGCTTGCTGGAGTCGTTGAAGGTCTGCAAGTCGTAGCTGAACGGGCCGTTGGTCGAATCCGTCCCGTTGAAGGTAGCAGCCTGCGCATGAGCGGACGAGGGAGCGAAGGCGACCGCGAGGAGCGCGAGCGTCGAGGTTGTGAGCGACAATCTCCTCAGGGAAATAGTCTCCGAACGATTGCTCTTGCCGGAATTCCTTGCGGTCATCGTTCCTGTCCCCTTGCGACGGCCAACCGCGCGGGCGCGCAAGGCGGCGCGCACATGCGTCCACCCCACGCCATCGCCGGCGGGACCGTAATCGTTTGATTGCTCTCCAACCCCGCTGGAGAGATCCGAGCGCACTTTTGCTGCGCCGGCGGCAGCACATCAATCCCGCGTTCAGGGGGTATCAGCGCGATAATATTGGTAAATTCAGGGTTTTCGCCCCAACGCCACCGTGTTTGAAAGCTCAGGAATCGCGCACTACCGGCGCGTGACGCGAGCGGGAGTCAGCAACCGCCTCCGCCGCGCACGATGCCGCCCAGCATGCCGCCAAGCCCTTTTGGTTTGCACCGTTTCTGTTGCCCCTGACTCTGCTGCCCATCCTCGGCTGACGCGCTACGCGCGCCCATGGACCCCATCGACATGCCCTGCGCTTCCACCCAGCTGGTCGTGGAACGGTGCCGAATCCGGGCTGTCCATTCGAGACGCCAAGGCGTGGCGTTCGAAGCCGGACGAGGAGGATAGGAGAAATCCTCCTCCGGCCCGAACGCTGTCAGCGTGCCGGCGGTGAAATCCGGCGCCGCCTGCCGCACTTCGGCTGGGATCAGGCAGCTGGTGGCGCTTGGCGGCAGGATGGTCCGGTCGCGCACCAGACCGGCCACCTGGGTCGGCGTAAGCCAGTCGGACAGCCCGCCCCCGAACTGGCGCGTGGCGCTGCTGGTCCAGATCACCATGTCGCCCATCTCACCCTTCGGCCCCATCTTGCCGCCGCTGACGAACGCCAGATATCCGGTGGCGGCGGGAATGCCGTTCCAGCTCAACAGGGTCGCGCCGCCGGCTTGCTGACGGTTGGTGGCCTGTAATGGCGACATGAAGTCCTTGGCGGCCGTGAAGGCTATTTCCGGGGCGTAATTGCTCGCGATACGATGCAGACCGATCAGCGAACTGTCGGGTTTTGCGGACTTGCCGTCGTCATAGGGCCAATGGCCGAACGTCCGGCTGTTCTGCAGGCTGGGGCCCGAATCGCGCGGGATCGTGGTCGTCCAGATGCCTGCTGGCATCTGGCCACCGGCAGCCTTGGCGAAGTCGATGATCACGGGCTGTCCCTTGGGTGCATTCGCCCCACATCCCCAGAATATCAGCAGCCGGCCCTTCGGCCTCTGCGGCAATTGATCTCCCTCCTGGCGTTCGATCTTGGGCGTGCTCAGGAGCACAGATTTGCCGAGCCTGGCGCCAGCGGGCATGAAATGTTCGGCCCTGGGCTCACCCTTGGTCGTGGCCTGCGACGACCCGAGCCTTAACAGCAGTTCGTGCTGGACATTGTTGCCCCCACGCCCACCGAACATCATCCCCATCATCGAACCGGTGCCCATCGCACCCGTGCCGGAAACCGTTCCCGCCCTGATGTCGTAGCGCGCGATCGGCGCATTCGCGGGATCGGGTGCGGCGAGCAAGGGCAGGGAAGCGATCGTCGCGGCCCCCACCGCTGTGCCCAATGCAATGCGCCGAGATACCATTGTCCAACTCCCTTGCGTTTCGAGTTCGGAAAAAAAGCGTGCTTTCTTACTGAGGATCGATGAGGCACATCGGCGCCCTACCCGGACTCATTGCCCGATCGCCGCGAGCGCCTGTGGCTCGGTGTTCAGGATCTTGCGGCTGAACTCGATGGCCATCGCTTTGGCCTGTTCGACCTCCGCGGCATTGTTCTGCTGTTTGCCGTCGGCGTAGAACAGGAGCGGCAGGCCGCCAGCGGCGATCAGCGTGTTGTACAGCGCGGTCCGGTCCTTGTTCGACAGCTTAGCGATGTCGGGCGCCTGCCCCAGCGTGGTGCCGAGCGCATCGAACACCCGGTCCTGGGCAGCGCCATCAGGCTCCTGGTCGTTATAGACAGTGCTGATCGAGACGATGAAGAAGGCGAAGGCGCCCGCGAGGTCGTTCTTCCAGCCCTTTGCGCCATATTTTTGCTCGAACAGCGTGTTTCCGGCCTGTACGACCTGCCGCAGCTGCTGCCTTTCCTGCTCGGTCGAGCCGACGCTGTCGGCCAGCTTCCGCAACGAATCGTCGCCCGGGTTCGGGACGAATTTCCCCGAGCCGGCGGCGCGCGGCTTGGCGCTCGCCAACGCCTGCGGGGTTTGCGGCGTCGGGTTGCTCGGCCGCACCGCGCGCGAATATTTCGGATATTTGGCGCAGATGCTCGGCAATTTCTCGCCCTTTTTCAGGCCGGAATCGCAGATCGCCGTTTCCACGATCTGGTTATTGATGGCGTTGTTGACGAGCCATTGCTGTGCCTGCGCCGCGGGAGCGGTGGCCATCAGCGGGACGGCGACGCAGAAGCGGTTGCGGAGGTTCATGACCGTCTCCCTGGTCGATCTCATTTGAGCGGCGTGCGCTTGAACGCCAGCGATCGACGCCGCGAGCGACGGTCCCGTCAGGGCCAGCGCTCCTTACGTCAGCGATGAAATTTCCCATCTTGGGGCCGCCGCAACAATCCCGCGTTCAGGGGATATCGGCATGATAATGTAGCCAGTTCAGCCTTTTCGTCTCGCGGCGACGACGGTCGGGATGGCCAGGGTCAATTGCGTGCCCCGTCCAGGCGCGCTTTCGATCTCTATTCGCCCGCCCATCTGGTCAGCCCGGCGACGCATGTTCGCAAGGCCGCGCCCTTCGCCGGCCGCGCCGATGGCGCTCGCCGGCTCGAATCCCATGCCGTCGTCCGACAAAATGACCAGAATGACGCCATCGTCACCCAACGTCACCGCGAGGTCGATCCTGGTAGCGGAAGCATGGCGCACAGCGTTGGCGATGCCCTCCTGCAACAGCCGATAGAGGCTGAGCAACCGCCGCACGTCCAGGCTCGGCGCGGGGATCGGCAACATGCAGCGATAGTCCATGGCAATGCCCGATCGGGCAAGTCGACCCGCCATCCGTTCCCGGAACATCGCCAGTGCCTCGTCGATCGGCTCATTGCCCGCGTCGATCGCGCTCGCCATATTGCGCAGGTCGTCTACCGCGAATTGCAGTCCCTGCTCGATTTCTGGCTCGGTCAGGCGATTCTCGCGGACATCGAGAAGAAGGTGCGTCAGCACACCGCCCACCCCGTCATGCATGTCGCGTAGCAAGCGCTGGCGCTCGGCGTCGATCGCGATCAACCGCTCCTGATGACGCAGCAATTGCGACGAGCGCAGCAGGCTGGCGTCCTGTTCGAGCACCTGACGCTCCAGATCGCTGCGTGCCTCCTCCGCCTCCTGATTGAGCCGGTGCCCCTGCAGCGCGATCTCGAACAGGATGCCGAACATCGTCAGCGGCGGGGCGAGAACCGATGCCTGCAGCGCGAAGCCAGTGGGCGGTGGCAGAAGGAACAGGTCGAAGGCAATCGAGGCAAGCGCGACGAGCAATATCGCCAGTACCCGTATCGCCGGCCCCGGCGCCGTCCGCCCCATCCGCAGCAAGGCGACGACGCCATATCCGAGCAGCAGGGTCAGCGTCATTGCATCGAGCCAGGGCACGATTGTCGCGAAGTTGGCGCCCGCGATCATGGTCGCGAGCAATATGACGAAGACGGCGATGAAACAGCCACAGGCGGCCCAGGCCTCGCGCGGTCGCCAATCGACAAAGGCGTTCACGGAAAGCGCCGCCATCGCCAACATCAGATATTCGGTGCCGTAGCGCAGCAGCGGAAACCAGACATAGGGCAGGCTCTCCGCGCCGAAGGTGGTGAGCCAGGCGTCGATGCCGACCAGAATGAGCAGCAGGCCGGTGACGCCCTGGAGGCGTGAAAACCGATTGACCGGCAACAGCACGAGCAGCGCTGCCCCCATCATCAGCTCGGTCGCGACGACCAGCCACACCATGTCGAAACGCTGGAATTTCTCCCAGTCGGCCGCCTTGTTCATACGGTCGAAAGGCCCTGCATAGGCGGTCACCGCCTTTGGGCAGGAGCTTTCCAGGCAGGCGAGCGACCATCCAATCCCCGTCGCCGCTTCGTCCCGCGTCAACAGGCTCGCCCGCGCCGGATACAGGATTACCGGCTGCCAGCCAGGGATGCGCAGCAGGGCCGGCCCTGAAAGCCCGGCAACAAAGGCGCTCGACTTGCCCTGCTCGGACGCCAGCAGCACCCGCGCTGCGGGCAACCGGTAGCGCTCCAGCGTGCCCGCCGGCTGCAATCCGGCAACGATGAGCGCATAGGCTCCCCAGAACAGCAATTGCGCGCCGAGGATGATGGCCAGCGCACGGCGCCATCCCGTCAGCCGGGGCAACAGGCTCACAGACGCAGCAGCCCACTGCGAAAGGCACGTACCATCGCCTCGCCCCGATTGCTCACGCGAAGCTTCCTGTAGATCGATTTCACATGATCGCCGATCGTGTGCGGCGATATTTCCAGCTCGGCCGCCGCCTGCCGGTTACTGTATCCGCGTGCCAGCAGCTGCAGCAGCTCGATTTCGCGTGGAGACAATGGCGGATCGGCATCATCCGGTTTCGCGTCTTCGCGTTGCCGGCGCAGGTGCCGCAGCACATAAGCGGCGATACTGGGCGACAATGGCGCGCCGCCGGTCAGCGCATCGGCGGCTTGCTGGCCGATGTCGAGGCTGTCGATATCTTTCAGCAGATAACCATCCGCGCCTGCCAGTACAGCCGCCAGCACCGTATCCTGATCGCCCAGCACCGAGAGGACGAGTATTTTCGGCTCCAGACCAGCTCGCGCGCGGATTTCCTCGATCAGTTCGATCCCGCTTCCATCGGGAAGCCCGAGATCGAGGATGAACAGGTCCACGTTCCGATCGATCAGAGCCCGTGCTCCGGCCAGCGTGCCCGTGGTGGCTACCAGCGACAAACCAACATGCGCCTCCACACCGCGCCCAACATGAGCAGCGACGAGAGGATCGTCCTCGACAATGACGACGTTCGCTTTCACTTCTCCCCACTCTCTCGTGCTTCAATGGTCTGACGGGCTGCTGCGCATCGGTCCATGTAGGGAACAGCCTCGCCGCCCGGCTGTCCGATTTCAATCCCCCGTTTACGGGGTGGTCGCTGATCCGGGCTTCAAGACGAATGAAGAGCTCTGAGGAACTAGTACACAAACGTCGGTCTTCGGACTTAGCCCCGCACACATTGCGCACCTTGAAGCAGCCGGACTCATTCCCAAACGGGCACAGCCCACGGTACCGTTCCCGCCGAAAACGGCAGAGTCCCTGCGCGATCGAGATCGAACCGCGCTACGTCGACGTTGCGATACGGCCGGCAGGCTGCGACCAGCGGCGATGCCATTCTGGACGGCATTGGCTGCACGTTCCACGAGGTCGAAACAGCGCTCTATTGAGCTCAGGGAGGGTCGGCTCCCCCGAAGCCGATCTTCACGCATATGCCTTTATTCCCCCAGCCGCATTTATCAATTGATGGAAAAATATCACACAATTTATCGAAATGCTCAATTTAGAATGATATGATAAAATGACTATTGACAGGGTAAGAAAAGATCGAGATTTGCCAGCCTGTGGGTGATCGCCAAGGCGCGATTCCACCGAGCGACGGCACCAGACCACGCGGGAGACTGAGAGTCCAAAGGACCGGGAGGGAGGAAAAATGACCATCAAGAAGGCGAACGAGGCCCAGGGGCGCAACATCGCGAAGCTGGCCGGACTGTCGACGCTGGCGCTCGCCACGATGCTGGTATGGAGTGGCGCCGCTCATGCACAGTCTGCGCCGACCAGCGACCCAGCCGCCGACAAGCCACAGGCCGTAACGCCGCTCGCCGCCGATGACGCGGCACCCCCGGCGATCGAGCAGGATCGAGACGATATCGTCGTCACGGGTACGCTGCTGCGCGGCGTCGCACCGACTGGCACCAATGTCATCGGCGTATCGCGCGACAACATCCTTGAGAACGGCGCGGCGTCGTCCAACGACCTGCTCGCGTCGATCCCACAGATCGGCAATTTCGGGACGGTTCCCGCCGGCGGCGCGGCCTTCGGCCTGCCGATCGTTCGCCCCAACATCCGCAATCTCGGCGCCTCGGGCGGCACCACTACCCTGGTCCTGCTCAACGGCCATCGCCTGGTCGGGGCGGGCGTATTGCAGACGTCGGTCGATCCCTCGATCATTCCGCCCGACGTGATCGACCGGGTCGAGGTCATCCCCGACGGCGGATCGTCGATCTACGGCTCTGACGCGATCGGTGGCGTGATCAACTTCATCACGCGCAAGCGGTTCGACGGCATCGGCGGCAATATCCGTTACGGCTTCGCCGACGACTACCGGACGGTCGACGGTAACCTGACGCTGGGCAAGGATTGGGGCAGCGGTTCGCTGCTAGTCTCCTACGCCTATGTCTGGCACGACAATATCCTCAACCGCCAGCGCAGCTATGTCAGCGCCGATAACACGCAGGAAGGCGGGCTCGATCTTCGCTCGACCACCTGCTTTCCCGGCAATGTCACGGTCGGCGCCACCAACTATGCGCTGCCCAATTTCACCGCCAACACCACCAACAGGTGCGAGCAGAATGCCTATGCGGATCTCTATCCGCGCGAAGAGCGCCATTCCGTGTTCGCCGCACTGACGCAGAAACTGGGCGAGGACGTCGATTTTTCGATGACCGCCTATTTCTCGCGGCGCGACACCACCATCATGGAAGCGCAGGGGACGCTGACCGGCACTGTCTCTGCGTTCAATCCCTATTTCCACAGCATCACCGGCGAACTCTCGCAGAGCGTCGCTCTGTCCTTCTCGGGCGCACTGGGAAACAGCCTGACCAGCCGGCAGCGATTCGATTCCTATGGAGTAACGCCCGGCTTCGCGATCTCGCTCGGCCATGGCTGGCAATTGCGCGCCGAGAGCAATTTCGGCCGGAGCTATAATGTCGTCCGCGAGGCCGCGCTCAATACCACGCTCGCGTCGGCGGCGCTCAATGGCACGACGACGGCGACCGCGCTCAATCCCTATAACCCGTCCGCGAGCAATCCGGCCTTGCTTGCCGCGATCGCCGACTACGAGAATTTCGGCGACGCGACGCAGGAACTCGCGGAGGGACGGCTGATCCTCGACGGATCGCTCGCGACCCTGCCGGGCGGCGACATCAAGCTCGCGGTCGGGACCGAATATCACTACGAGAACCTCGCGTCGCGGATTTCGCAGGACCGCCGCAACGCCTTCACCAACGCCATTTCGTCGAGCGTTTCGCGCGACGTGAAGTCCCTGTTCGGCGAATTGCTGGTCCCGATCGTGGGGGCCGGAAACGGCAGTCCGGGGCTGCGCGGTCTGCAGATTTCGGGATCGGTGCGCTATGATTCGTACAACGATGTCGGCGGCACCACCAATCCCAAGGTAGGCGTCAACTACAAGCCGTTCGACGATCTGGTGATCCGCGGCAATTACGGTACGTCGTTCCACGCACCCAGTCTTGCCGACACCACCAGTACGGCGGATTCTCGCGCCCAAATCCTGCTGTTCAGTCCGTTTCTCCGTCCTGGCGATTCGCCATTCAATTTCCTGCGGCCGACGATTGTGCTGGCGGGCGGCAATCCCGACCTGAAACCGGAACGCGCCGACACCTGGTCAGTCGGGTTCGACTGGACGCCGCGGGCTATTTCCGGACTGACGGTCAACGTCACTTACTATAACGTCAAGTTCAAGGACGCGATCGGCCTGGCACCGTTCCTGCTGCCGACGCTCTACACCGACCCTAACTACAAGAATTTCTACATCCTCAATCCGACGCTTGCGCAGACGCAGGCAGCGGTCGGCACGCTACTTCTCAACGGCGCACCGAGCCTGCAGAGCCTGTATGTCGGTACGTCGCCTTATGTTCTGATCGATGCGCGGCGGAACAACCTAGGCGCGGTGAACACCGATGGCCTGGACTTCAACCTGTCCTATGTTCGCAAGACCGGCTTCGGCGCGATCAGCGCGAACTTCGCCGGGACCTACACGCTCAGCCGCAAATCCGAAGCGATTGCCGGAGGGGCATTCAGCGACGATCTCGCCAATGGTGTCGGCCGCTTCAACTTCGTAGCGACATTGGGCGGCAAGATTTACGGCGTCACCGCGCGGGCGGCATTCAATTACAAGGGCGGCTATCCGATCCTGGGCGTCGCGCCACAGACGCGGGTCGGTGCGTTCAAGACGGTGGACCTGTTCCTGGGCTACGATCTGGCCAAGACCGGGCCGCTCAAGAACACCATGCTGACGCTCAACGTCGACAATGTGTTCAATCAGGATCCGCCTTACCTCAACAGCTCGACCGGCTATACCAATGGCAGCACCTTGGGGCGGCTGGTCTCGTTCGGTCTTCGGACCAAATTCTAAGAGGGGGCGCGTGTGCCGGTACCATCAAAGTCGTCGGCCGCGCTGCTCTTCGGTCTCGCGCTCGCCACGAGCGTGGCGGTGGCAACCCTCCCCGTTGCCACCGCCCTAGCGGATAGCGGACGGGCCGTGCCATCGGCGCTGACTGTCGAATATACCGGCGCCGCGCTCGGCATAGACGAGCCGGCACCGCGCCTGGGCTGGCATTCGCCGGCGAAACACCAGGTTGCCTGGCAAGTCCGGGTCTCAACCAGCAAGGCCGCGCTCGTTTCCGGGCAGCTGACCTGGGACAGCGGCAAAGTCGCGTCGGCGGCGGATTCTCAGATACCCTATGCCGGACCGGCGCTCACAGCCCGCACGCGCTATTGGTGGCAAGTCAGGACGTGGGACGCCGAGGGCGGCGAGAGCGATTGGAGCGCGCCCGGCTGGTGGGAAATGGGGCTGCTCAAGCCGAGCGACTGGTCGGCGAAATGGATCGCCGGGCCGGCACGCAGCGACCATGACTGGACCGATCTGAGTTTCGAAAGCGACCTCACCCTGACCGGCAAGTCGCTCGATTTGCTGTTCCGCGCGCGTCCCGCCGGCAAGACCTATGGCGAGGCCTATGTCTGGACGCTCGCCGACGACAAGGATGGGCCGGTATTGATCGAGCGTGTCCGGCGTTATCCGGGCGGCAGCAGTTCGGGCGTCAAGGTCGCCGACCTCAAGCGGGTGCCATTAACCGGCATGACGCTCAGGAATGTGCGCCATCGCGTCACGATCACCGCGCGCGGCGACAGCGTCACCACCGCGATCGACGGGCGGCTGGTCGATACCCTTACCGATGCGTCGCAAGCTCATGGGACGATCGGTTTCTCGTCGAAAGAGGCGCAGGCGGCGATCATCCATTCGGTTCGAGCGACCGGTACCGGCAGCCCAGCCTTCACCACGCGGTTCCAGGCTAACGACAATCCGTTCGTCGGCGGGGCGGTCGAAACCTCCGGCCTGATGGTCGCGAGCGGCGTTCCATCCGTCGACATCGTACTGCCGATCGAAGCGCCCGCGCCGCTCGTCCGGCGGAGCTTCATCGTGCCGGCAAAAAAGGTTGCCGCGGCGCGCCTCTACGTCGCCGGCGCTGGCTGGCCGCGGCTTCATCTAAACGGCGCGGCCGTCGGTCCTTCGGCGCTGGCGAGCGGCTTCACCGCTTATGACAAGCGCGTGCTTTATCAGACTTATGACGTGACGGACCGGATCCGCGCGGGAGCGAACGTGATCGGCGCCGAACTGGGGCGTGGTTGGTATGGGCTGACCGATCCCAATGAATGGTATTTCAACCAGGCGCCCTGGCACGCCGAACCGGCGCTCGGCGCGCAACTCGAGCTGACCTTCGCCGACGGGTCGC
Source organism: Sphingomonas mali NBRC 15500 (assembly GCF_001598415.1). Lineage (GTDB taxonomy): Bacteria > Pseudomonadota > Alphaproteobacteria > Sphingomonadales > Sphingomonadaceae > Sphingomonas > Sphingomonas mali. The sequence goes on along the minus strand of NZ_BCYX01000005.1, from coordinate 34,170 downwards.
GCCAGACGGTCGCGACCGATGCCGGCTGGCAGACGATGTCGGGGCCGACGCTGAACGATTCGCTTCATCGCGGCGAGCGTTACGATGCCCGGCTGCTGCCCGTCGGCTGGGATCGGCCCGGCGCAGTCGGCGCCCGCTGGAACGCGGCTCGATTGGTTGCCGGCCCGGCCGGTGTCGTGCGCGCCGCCAACCTCGAACCGATCGCGCCGGTCGAGACGATTGCCCCGATGTCGATACGTGAAGTGAGGCCGGGCATCTGGGTCTATGACTTCGGGCGGATCTTTTCGGGCTGGACAGCGATCGACGTCGCCGGCCCGCGCGGCCAGACCGTCTCGCTCGTCGCCAGCGAACGGATCGGCGACGACGGCATGGTCGTGCCGGCGTCGGGCCTGATCGACGCCCAGCTGCAGACCGATCGCTACACGCTGGCGGGCACGGGACGCGAACATTGGGAGCCGAGCTTCGGCTATCGCGGGTTCCGCTATGTCGAGCTGCGCGGCTTTCCGGGCAGGCCGACGCTCGCCACGCTGACCGGCAAGGTGGCCCATTCGTCGGTTGCGGCGGTCGGAGGTTTCGCCAGCGCCAATCCACTGCTCGCCGAGATCGACCAGGCGGCGATCCGCACCATCCTCAACAACATGCACGGCTATCAGACCGATACGCCGACCTATGAGAAGAATGGCTGGACCGGCGATGCCCAGGCATCGGCCGGCGCCGCGGCGCGCAGCCTCGGCGTGGCGCGGGTGTGGAGCAAATGGCTCGCCGACTATCCCGACGCACAAGCGCCGAGCGGCGAATTGCCCGAGATCGTGCCGGCGACGCCTTATTACGGCTATGACAGGTCGCCGGGCTGGCAATTCATGTGGGGGCCGACCACGCCGTGGGACGTCGCGGCGATGATCCTGCCCTGGGAACTCTACCAGACCTATGGCGACACGCGCATCCTGGAGCGGATGCACGACACGCAGAAGCGGCTGGTTGATTATACCGCGACCGTCTTCAAGGCCCCCGACTATCGCCATGACAGCGGCCTTAGCGAATGGGCGGCACCTGGCGGGTTCGACATCTTCAATGCCAATAATGGCGGCATCGACGCGGTCACGGTCGCCTATTTCTTCCACGAAGCCGATTTGCTGGCCAAATCGTCGGCGGTGATCGGCAACCGCGCCGATGCCGAGCGTTACGCGAAGCTCGCCGCCGATATCCGCCGTGCCTACAACGCTCGATACTGGGACGCCGCCAATGGTTGGTACCGCACGATCGACAAGGGTGCCGTCAAGCCGCCCAGCCAGACACAGAATATCCTGCCGCTCGCCTTCGGCATGGTTCCCGACGGCCAGGAACAGAAGGTCGCCGACACGATCGCGGCGGATGTCGATGCGCGCGGCTTGCGCGCGGGCGTCTACGGCACACGCTATCTGCTCAATATCCTGAGCGACTATGGGCATACCGATCTCGCCTATCGCGTCGCGACCCGCACCGACGAGCCGAGCTGGGGCTTCCTGCTGAAGAACGGGCACAAGACCTTGTTCGAATCGTGGGGCCTCAATGCGAGGTCGCGCGATCACCATTATTTCGCGTCGATCTCCGACTGGTTCCGCCAGCGGCTCGGCGGGCTGCGCCCTGGTGCGCCGGGCTATCGCATCGTGCTGGTGCGGCCGACGATTCCCAAGGGCCTCGACTGGGCCGAGGCGACGATGGAGACGCCGCAGGGCAAGGCTCGCTCGGCCTGGCGGATCGCAGGCGGCAAGCTCCGGATGACCGTCACCATTCCGATGAACAGCGCCGGTGAGGTTTGGGTGCCGACGCAGTTCGGCAGTGTTTCAACACCCGCCGGAGCGGTATTTTCGCGACAGACAAATTCTGCAAGAATTTATACGATCTCTCCAGGGGCGACAGAATTTATCACGGATGGACAATGATGCGACGCCTGCTACCGCTTCTCGCCATCGCGCTGATCGCCGCGGCACCGGCTGACGAGGCGCCAGTTGCGACGACCGCCAGCGGCCCGGTGCGCGGAACGGTCGCCGATGGCGTCGCCAGCTTCAGGGGCATCCCCTATGCAGCACCGCCGGTCGGGCCATTGCGCTGGCACGCGCCCGAGCCGGTCCAGCCCTGGACTGCGCCGCGCGACGCCAGGGGTTATGGCAACGACTGCATGCAGGCGCGCTTCGCCGGAGACATTGCCAATACCACCTTGCCGATGAGTGAGGACTGCCTGTTCCTCAATGTATGGACGCCCAAACCGGCACCGGCTGGGAAGCTCGCGGTGATGGTCTATATCCATGGCGGCGGGTTTACCGGCGGGACCGGAAGCTCGGCGATCCTCGACGGCCGCCGGCTTGCCGCCCGCGGTGTCGTGGTCGTCACGCTCAATTATCGCCTCGGCCGCCTCGGCTTCTTCGCGCATCCCGCACTGACGCGCGAAGTGGGTGCTGGCGCGAACGGCAATTGGGGCCTGATGGACCAGATCGCCGCGCTCAAATGGGTGCAGCGGAATATCGCGGCATTCGGCGGCGATCCGGCCAACGTCACGATCTTCGGCGAATCCGCCGGCGGTGAATCGGTCGACCGCCTGATGGTGTCGTCGGCGGCCAAGGGATTGTTCGTCAAGGCGATCGCGGCATCGGGCGGCGGGCGCGACACTTGGCCGACCGTGGCGGCGGCCGAGACCAAGGGGATCGCGTTCGCGACCCGGGAAGGCGTCAAAGGCGACGACCTCGCCGCGCTTCGCGCACTTCCGGCCGAGAAGGTCCAGGGCGGTATCAACCTGCTCAAGAGCGACGAGGAGCATTATTCGGGCCCGATGACCGACGGCCAGATCGTCACCGGCGATGTCGACACGTTGCTGGCGGCAGGCAAGGCCAAGGACATCCGGTATATCGTCGGGTCGAACAGCGACGAGCTCGGCTTCATCCCCGCGCTGTTCATGGGCGGCTTCGTCAAGAAGACGACCGAAGCGCTGGGCGTCGGTGCCGACGCGGTGCGCGCGGCGTACGGGTCCCCCGATCTCTACAAACACAACATCCCGAGCGATTTCACCTTCAACGAGCCGGCGCTGGCATTGGCATCGCGGCAATCGGCAGGCACGCCGACCTGGCTCTATCGGTTCGGCTATGTCGTCGAGGACAAGCGTAAGTCGTTGTCCGGCGCATCGCACGCTTCCGACGTGCCGTTCCAGTTCGACAATCTGATGCTGGCCGGCGGCAAGGTAACACCCACCGACATGGCCGCGGCAAAATTGGTCGCCGACTATTGGGTCAATTTCGCCAGGACCGGTGATCCCAATGGCCCCGGCCTGCCTGCCTGGCCGCGTTTTGCGGCGACCGACGGGCAGTTGCTGGCAATCGGCACCGACACCAAGGCAGCGCCCGCCGGCAGCCCGGTGTTGCGCGCAATCGCGGCGGCGCGTGACGCCGGCAAGAAATGAGGAGACCGGACATGCGCGTGTTGACGATGCTTATGTCGGTCCTGGCGCTGCTGGGATGCGGTGGCCAGGCAGTCGCCAGCAATGCCGAAACGGTGAATCTGTGGCCCAAAGGGCCGCCCGGCAGCATGGGCGCGATGCAGGCCGAAACGACCGGCAACCAGCCGCCGTTCGGTTATGTCACCCGCAATGTCTCCGACCCGACGCTCACAGTCTTCCGGGCCGATCCCAAGATCGCCAATGGCACGGCGGTGATCGTCGCGCCGGGCGGCGGCTTCCATATCCTGTCGGTCGACAATGAAGGCGACGGCGTCGCGCGCTGGCTCAACAGCCTCGGCATCACTGCCTTCGTGCTGCATTATCGCTTGCTGCCGACCGGCGATGACGCCGCGTTGGTGCTGATGCGGCGGCTGATGAACTTCAAGGAACTCGAGGCAGCAATAGTGCCGTTGCGCCCGCTTGCCACCGCCGATGGCGAGCAGGCGATGCGCTATGTCCGCGCCAACGCGCAACGCTATGGCGTGCGCCAGGACCGGGTCGGGATGATGGGCTTCTCCGCGGGCGGCGCGGTGACGATGTGGACCGCGCTGGCGGGCAAGGCCGACAGCCGGCCCGATTTCGTCGTAGCGATGTATCCAGGGCTAGTAGGCGATCCGCTGACCGTTCCGGGCAAGGCACCGCCGCTGCTCGCGATCGTGGCCGATGACGACCCACTCGTGCGCCCCGAATCCGGCCGCCTAGTCGACGCGTGGAAGGCGGCCGGCGCGGACGCAACCCTGGTCACCTATCCGACCGGCGGACACGGCTTCGGCATCGCCAAGAAAGGCGCCGCCTCCGACGCTTGGACGGGCCGCGCGCAAACATGGTTCCGGGAAAAGGGGTTGCTGGGCAAATGAGCAGGATCGGTCTCGCCGGCGCGCTTGGTGCGCTCGCAGGTGTCGCGCTGGCGGCTGGGTTCGGCGCGGTGCCGGCCGGCGCGCTCCCTCCCGCCGACGCACCCGCCAGCGCGTGCACCGCTTTGGTCGGGTTGGCGCTCGCCGACGGCAAGGTGGTCGCGGCGGAGGACGTCGGCAAGGGCGGCATGGTCTCGACCCAGCAGGGCCAGCCCGGTCTGCCATCGCAGGCCGCCTTCTGCCGCGTCCACGCCGTGCTGACGCCGACACCGGCATCATCGATCAAGGTCGAAGTGTGGCTGCCGGCCACGACCGCGTGGAACGGCACGATGCTCGGCGCCGGTAATGGCGGCTATGGCGGCAGCCTGTTGCTGCCCCAGCTGACGATGCAGGGCGCGCTGGCCAAGGGCTATGCCACGGTCGGCACCGACATGGGTCATCTCGGCACCGCCGACACCGATGCCAAATGGGCGCTCAACCAGCCCGAGCGGATCACGGATTTCGGGCATCGCGCCAACCATCTCGCCGCCTCGGCCGGGCGGGCGGTGATCGCCGCTTATTACGGCAACAAGCCCAAGGCGGCCTATTTCCAGGGCTGCTCGGACGGCGGGCGCGAGGCGTTGATGGAGGCGCAGCGTTATCCCGACGACTATGATGCCATCATCGCGGGCGCGCCGGCCAATGCCTGGACGCGCTTGATGACCGCCTTCATGGCCGACGACCGCGCGGTATTCGCCCGCTCCGAAACGGTGATCCCCAACGACAAGCTCAAGCTGCTACAGGACGCCGCGATCGCCCAATGCGACGGCAAGGACGGCATCAAGGACGGAGTGATCGACGATCCACGTGCCTGCCGCTTCGATCCTGTCGTCTTGCAATGCAAGGCGGGCGACGGGCCGTCCTGCCTGACGGCGACCCAGGTCGGTGCCGCTCGCGCTCTCTATCGTGGCGCGGTCGGGCCAGGCGGCAAGAGCTTCTTCCCCGGTTATATGCCGGGTGCCGAAGCGGTGTCGGGCACCTGGGACACCTGGCTGACCGGGCCGAAGGCGCAGCACGGCATCTTCGCCACCGAATTCTTCCGCTACATGGTCTATTCGAACGCCGACTGGCAGCCCTCGGCGTTCAGCCTTGCCAGAGACTATGCGGCGGCGCGGCGGCTGGCGCCGATCCTCGACAGCGACAATCCCGACATCAGCGCGTTCCTGAAGCGCGGCGGCAAGCTGATCCTCTATCACGGCTGGAATGATGCCGCGATCGCGCCCGAGAATACGATCGCTTACTACCAGTCGGTCCTGAAGCGGCAGGCCGATGCGGCAGGCTCGGTGCGGTTGTTCATGGTCCCAGGCATGTCGCATTGCCTGGCCGGCCCGGGGCCGAACGTGTTCGACGCGCTTGGCACGCTCGACCAGTGGCGACAGGGGGGCGCGGCGCCCGAAAGCATGATCGCGACCAAGTATGATAACGACCTGTTCGGCTATCTCGGCTTTCCTAGCAAGCCGGTGCGGACGCGGCCGCTCTGCGCCTATCCCAAGGTCGCACGCTGGAACGGCAAGGGGTCGAGCGATGACGCCATCAACTTCACCTGCGTGGCGCCCGGCACCCAAAAATGAGCCTGACGGCCAGCCTCGTCCGCGGCACCGCGTCACCGCCGTTGATCGAGCACACGATCGGCGAGGCGCTGGCCTTGGCGGCTGCGCGTTGGGGTGACGGCGAGGCATTGGTATCGGTCGAGCAGGACATAAGGTGGACCTTCGCCGACTTGCTCGAACAGGTCGACCGTTTCGCCGCGGGTCTGCTCGCGCTCGGGCTGGAACCGGGCGAGCGGATCGGGATCTGGGCGCCTAATTGCGCCGAATGGACCGTCACTCAGTTCGCGGCAGCGCGCGCCGGGCTGATTCTGGTCACAATCAACCCGGCCTATCGAACCTCCGAAGCGGCGTTCGCGATAGGCAAAGCGGGCCTCGCGGCACTGGTGTTCGTCGATCGCTTCAAGACCAGCGATTACGCGGCGATGGTCGCGGAGATAGCGCCCGCTTCGCCCGCGTTGCGCAGGATCATCTGCGTCGGAGTGAGCGAGGGTAACGACTGGATCCGGTTCGCTGACGTGCCCGGGCACGCGCGCGGCACCGACCGCGACCGCCTGACCCCGATTGGCGCGACGCTCCAAGCGACCGCCGCGACGAACATCCAATTCACCAGTGGCACCACTGGTCAGCCCAAGGGTGCGACGCTCAGCCACCGCAACATCCTCAACAACGGCTATTTCGTGGGGCTCACCCAGGGTCTCGCACCCGGCGACCGAATCTGCATCCCGGTGCCGCTCTATCATTGTTTCGGCATGGTGATGGGCAATCTCGCGAGCATCACCCACGGCGCGACCATGGTCTATCCGGCCGCCGGGTTCGATCCCGGCGCGGTGCTTGCGGCAGTGGCGGCGGAGCGCTGCACGGCGCTCTATGGTGTGCCGACGATGTTCATCGCCTTGCTCGCGCAATCGGAATTCGCGAGCTTCGACCTGTCGTCGCTACGCACCGGCATAATGGCCGGCGCGGTCTGTCCAGAACCTTTGATGCGCCAGGTGATCGAGCGGTTGCACATGCCCGACATCACCATCGCCTACGGCATGACTGAAACCAGTCCGGTCAGTTTTCAGACCGCGATCGACGACCCTGTCGGCCGTCGCGTCGGTTCGATCGGCCGGGTCCAGCCGCATCTCGAATGCAAGCTGGTCGATGAGCAAGGTGCAATGGTGCCGCGCGGCACGCCGGGCGAGCTGTGCACGCGCGGCTATTCGGTCATGCTCGGCTATTGGGACGAGCCCGACAAGACCGAAGTGGCGATCGATGCCGATGGCTGGATGCATTCGGGCGATCTCGCGGTGATCGACGCCGACGGTTACGCGACCATCGTCGGGCGGCTCAAGGACATGGTGATCCGCGGGGGCGAGAATATCTATCCGCGCGAGATCGAGGAATTCCTCTACTCGCATCCGGCGGTCGAGGACGTCGCGGTGATCGGCGTCCCCGATGATCGCATGGGCGAGGAACTGTGCGCCTGGATCCGGCTGCGCGCCGGGGCCACCGGCGACGAGGAGGAGGTCCGCGCCTTCTGCCGCGATCGCATCGCGCATTACAAAGTGCCGCGCTACGTCCGCTTCGTCGACCAATTCCCCACCACCGTGACCGGCAAGGTCCAGAAATATCTGATCCGCGAGGCGATGGTCGCCGAGCTCGGCGACAGCGAATGCGCCGTCGCCCCACAAGAAGGATGAACCCATGAAGCTTCTCTCGCTCGCTGCCCTGCTGCTGATCCCGGCCGCCGCCTCGGCCCAGACCAGCCCGCCGTCTGCGGCCACCGCGCCCACGCCTCCGGCACCGGCGCCCGCCGCGCCGGCGGAAGCCGCGAAGTTCACACTCGATACGCCGATCCAGGACATCGTTGCCGATGCCGCGGGAAAGGCGGTGCTCGAAAAGAATCTGCCCGGACTGATCGGCTTGCCGCAATATGAGATGTTCAAGGCAATCGGCCTCAAGCAGCTCCAGGCCTATTCGGATGGCAAGCTGACCGATGAGATGCTGGCAAAGACGGCGACCGACCTCGCGACGATCAAGTGATGCGCAAAGGGGGAATGGTGCGCGTCGCGGCCGCCACACTGGCAATCGCGGGCTTTGCCATCGGCGTACAGGCGGGGCCGGGCAAGGATCGCATGATCTATCGCGACAAGGCCGCCCCGCTCGACCGGCGGGTCGACGATTTGATGGCGCGGCTGACGCTCGAGGAGAAAGTGTCGCTGCTTGCCGGCGACACCTCGATGACGCTCCACGCCATTCCCCGGCTCGGCGTTCCCGATGTCAAGATGACCGACGGGCCGACCGGCGTGCGCTCGCCCGAGGACGAGCCGGCGACGGTCTTTCCGGTCGGTGTCGCGCTGGCGGCGACCTGGAATCCGGATCTCATCCGCGCGGTCGGCAGCGCGATCGCGGGTGAGGCGCGTGGCTATGGCGCGTCGGTGCTGCTCGCGCCGACGGTCAATATCGTCCGCACACCGCGCTGGGGCCGAAATTTCGAGAGCTATTCGGAAGACCCGGTGCTCGCCGGCCGGCTCGCGCTCGGCTATGTCCGCGGCGTGCAGGGTGGCGGGGTCGGCGTGTCGATCAAGCATTTCGCCGCCAACAATCAAGAAACCAACCGCTTCGTGGTCAATTCGGTGGTCGGCGAGCGAGCGCTTCGCGAGATCTACCTGCCGGCATTCGAGACGGTGGTGAAGCAGGCCGATCCGTGGTCGGTGATGGCGTCATACAACAAGATCAACGGCACCTATGCCAGCGAAAATCGCTGGTTGTTGACCGATCTGCTCAAGAAGGAATGGGGCTATCGCGGCTTCGTCGTGTCGGACTGGGGCGCGACGCATTCGACCGTCGCGGCAGCCAATGCCGGGCTCGATCTCGAAATGCCCGGCCCAGCCAAATTCTTCGGCGACAAGCTAGCCGCCGCGGTCAGAGCGGCCGAGGTCAGCCCGGCGCAGCTCGACGACAATGTCCGCCGCATCGTCCGGCTGATCGTACGCAGCGGCGTGCTCAATGGCCCACTCCCCCCGGGCGAGATTGGTGGCAATCGCCACCGCGCGGTCGCGCGTGCGGCGGCCGATGAGGCGATCGTCTTGCTCAAGAATGCCGGGGTGCTCCCGCTCAAGCCGGGCATCCGCACCCTTGCGGTGATCGGTCCCAATGCCGATGTCGCGCGAATCCAGGGCGGCGGCAGCTCGGCTGTCGCGCCCTTCGCCAAATTGCAGACTCCGCTCGAGGCGATCCGCGCGGCACTGCCCGGGGTCGAGGTGATCTATGCCAAGGGCGTCGACAGCGAGGAGACGCCACCGACCGCCGATCCCCGATTGTTCAGTCCAGCCACCGGCAGTGGCGACACCGGCCTGACCGCCACCTATTTCGCCACTCCCGACCTGAGCGGCACGCCGACCCGGAGCGAGCGGGCGACCGATTTCACCAAGCGGATCAGCGGCAATATCGCCGGCCCCCAGGCGACCGGTTATGCCGCGCTGCGCTGGTCGGGGATCTTTCGCGCGCCGGCCAGCGGCATGTACGAATTCAGCGTGCGCGGCACCGGTTCGGCCGTGCTGATGTTCGAGGGCCAGACCATCCTCGACAAGGCTATCCCGGCGACGCCCGACAATCGTGACGTCATCGGCTTTCCGGTGGGGCGGCGCACGGTCAAGCTCACCTTGGAAAGCGGCAAGACCTATCCTGTCCAGCTCGACTATCGGACCGGCCAGACGCCGTATGAATCGCTGTCGTTCGGCGTCCGCCTGCCGCGTCCCGATTTTGACGCCGCGATCGCCGTGGCGAAGCGTGCCGAAGCGGTGGTGGTGATCGCCGGATCGGCGTCGATGACCGAAGGCGAAGGCTATGACCGGCCGTCGATCGACTTGCCGGGCGAGCAGGACCGGCTGATCGCCGCGGTCGCCGCGGCCAATCCGTCGACCGTGGTGGTGGTCAATGCCGGCGCGGCGATGACCATGCCCTGGGCCGGACAGGTTCCCGGCATTGTCGACATGTGGCTGCCGGGCCAGGAAGGCGCGGGCGCGCTTGCCGCCGTGCTGACCGGCAAGGTCAACCCTTCCGGCAAGCTGCCGGTGACCTTCCCGATGAAGAGCGCCGACGATCCGGCGGTGCTGACCGATGCCAAGAGCAACTATAGCGAGGGCCTGCTGGTCGGCTATCGCGGCTACGAAGCAAGATCGATTGTGCCGCTGTTCGCGTTCGGGCACGGTCTGTCCTATACCACCTTCGCCTATGGCGACCTGACCGCCCCGTCGTCTGTCCGGCCCGGCAAACCCGTCGCTGTTCAACTATCGCTCAGGAACACCGGAAAGGTCGCCGGCAAGGAGGTCGTTCAGCTTTACGTCGCGCGAGCCGATCGAACGCCTGAGGAGCCAATCAAGCAGCTGAAGGCCTTTGCCAAGGTGGAGCTGCAGCCCGGCGAGACGAAGACGGTGAGGCTGAATCTCGACACCCGCGCGTTCGCCTATTGGGACGTGGCGACGCATCGCTGGATGGCGCGTGCCGGAATCTACCAGCTATTGATTGGCGGCGGCTCCGACGACATCCGAGTGAGGAAGAACGTGCAGGTGAGCTCGACCGGCCCGGTGGAATGATCGCGAATCCGTCGTTCGGAGACCGGTTCGCTTTGGGCTGACAGCACCCAGCTGTCCGTCAGCCGACGACCGTCGTCGCTCAAAAGCCCCTCGTTAGCCAAACCGCAGTTCCGCGAACGGAGCTGGGGGAGAGCCGTTCCGTCGCGCGCCAAAAATATCGAATGATTGACAATGTCACGAATCCGATAAAATATTAGTGATAAATATAGTAATTTATCGGGAGAGGTGAATGCTCAGTTTTCGATTCCGGGTGGCTGGAAGCGTCGCCGTCAGCATGTTGGCGCTAAGCTGGGCGACCGCAGCACAGGCGCAGGACGTGCCGCAGGACAAGCCGGCGCCCGATACGCAGGCCCCGGGCACGCCGGCCGCGACATCGCAGGCACAGCCGTTCGACACGCGCGGCGACATCGTCATCACCGCGCAGCGCCGCGCCGAGAATCTGCAGGATGTACCGCTGTCGGTCGCGGTGATCGGCGGCGACAAGCTCACCTCGCTCAAGTTCAACGAGACCAGCGACCTGCAATATATGGTCCCCAGCGTGACGCTGACCAACGCGGCGGGACCGCGCAATTTCGGTTTCTTCATTCGCGGCATCGGCACCAGCACCTTTTCGTCCGAGGCGATCGAGGGCAGCGTCGCCTATGTCCTGGACGGAGTCGTCATGGGCCAGGCCGGAGCGTCGCTCGGCGACCTCCCCGATATCGAGCGGATCGAAGTGCTGCGCGGGCCGCAGGGCACCTTGTTCGGCAAGAATGCATCGGCCGGCGTGGTCAACGTCGTGACCAAGCGGCCGTCCAAGGAATTGACCGGCAATGCGAGCGTCAGTTGGGGCTGGCCGGACAATGACCGTCGCTTCAGCGCCTATCTGTCGGGGCCGATCACCGACACGCTTCGCTTCTCGATCTCGGGACGGCGCAACAAGCGCGACGGCTATGTCACTAACATGTTTGACGGCCGCAAGCTCAACGACCGCGACGATTGGGGCGGGCGCGCCAAGCTCGAATGGGAGCCGACCGCCAACCTGACGCTGACCGGCATCGCCGATTATTACAAGCGCGACTCCAGTTGCTGCGTGTGGACGCTCTATTCGGTGGGGACGCCCCCGGGCGCGCCCGAACTGATCCAGATCGCAAAAGGCATCAAACCGGGCAGGGACAATCTCGACCAGGATATCAATGGCAACGTCTTCTCGAACGCCAAGGGCAAGGGCGTGTCGCTCCAGGCCGATTATCGCCTGGGCGGCTTCACGCTGACCTCGATCACTGCGTGGCGGACTTGGGAGACGACCGACGGGCTCGATTCGGATTCGGCGCCGATCAACTTGCTCGACGTCAATTACGCGCATTTCACCCAGTCGCAGTTCAGCCAGGAAATCCGGCTGGCCTCGCCGACCGGCAAGCTGATCGATTACGTGCTCGGCGCCTATTATTTCGACGCCGACGTCAATTCGCGATCGACCCAGATCTTCGCAACGGTGCCGCTGCCGTTCTTCAATCGCCGCGCGCACATCACCTCGGATTCGCGCAATATGGCGTTGTTCGGCCAAGCCAATCTCAACATATCGAAATCGTTCAAGCTGATCGGCGGGCTGCGCTACCTCAAGGACCGCGTGGAAGCAGCCAAGGACCGGCAGGACCCGGCCTATCACCTGACCGATTCGGACCGGAAGGCTGAACAATCCTACGCCCTGGTGTGGCGCGCGGGCGCGCAATACGACATCACCAAGGACGCCAACGTGTTCGCCACCGTCACCCGAGGGTTCAAGGGCGGCGGGTTCGACACCAATATCGGTGTCAGGACCTTGCGCTATGTGAAGCCCGAGCGGCCGACAAATTACGAAGTCGGTCTCCGCACCTATTGGCCCGACGCGCGCGTGACGTTCAACGTCACTGCCTTCTACACGCATGTCGACAATTACCAGACGGCGGGCCGCGACCCGGTAACCGCGACCTATCCGATCGTCAGCAGCGAGGCGAAGACCAAGGGCGTCGAGTTCGATCTCGGCTGGCGGCCGATCGCGGCGACCGACCTCAACCTGGTGCTGAGCGGCTCCTATGTCGATGCACGCTGGGGCGATTTCCCCAACGCGCCGTGCTTTGGCGGCCAGACCGTGGCGGAAGGATGCGTGCCGGCGCCCGGATCGCCGGCGGGATCGCCCGGGGTGCAGCAGAATCTGACCGACGCGCCGCTACCCTATTCGCCCAAATGGCAATTGAATGCGGGCGGTTCGTATGGCGTCGATTTGTCGTCCAGGCTCAAGCTGCAGTTCGACCTGTCGGCGAGCTATCGCTCGTCGCAGCTGATCGCCTTCCCCAACAATCCGCGCACGCGGCAGGACGGCTATGTGCTGGTCAACGGCGCGATCGCGCTGGCCAGCGGCAAGCTGTGGAAACTGTCGGTCTATGGCAAGAACCTGCTCGACGAGCATTTCGCGGTGACGATGTTCTCGACCCCGTTCGGCAGTGCGCGCAGCCTGAGCCAGTTCCGGCCGTACGAATCGCAACGGTCGGCGGGGCTTTCGCTCGATGTCGGTTTCTGAACCACGCGATGCGGACGGGGAGGCTTCGCCCCCTCCCCGCCTGTTCGCAGGATTGAGCTTCGTCACGATCGCCGACCTGCCGTCCTGGTCGTCGGGGCCGAAGGGTGACACCGCAGAAATCTATGCCGCGCTCGGCGAGGCGGGATATGAGGGCATCCAAACGCTCGAGCCCGCGACCGCTCGCGGCGCCGGGCTGGTCCCGTTCGGGATCGCGCGGGTGATCGACGATCTCGACCAACTTCGCGCGGTCACGCGGCACTGGCGTGACCAGGGCTGCGCCTGCACCACGGTACAACTCGGCACCGGGCTGGAAGAAGATGACGATCTGTGGCGGCTCGCCGAGGGCATGCTGCAGATCTCCGAGCAGGAGCGCCACGTGCTCCACCTCGAAACGCATCGCGCGACGATGACGCAGGACATCCGGCGGACGCTCGGGCTGATCGAGCGCTTCCCCGAGCTGACCTTCAACGGCGATTTCGCGCATTGGTATATCGGTCACGAACTGCCGTATGGCGATATCGAGGCCAAGCTGATCGCCATGCGCCCGGTGTTCGAGCGCGTCCGCTTCCTCCACTTGCGCGTCTCGTCCGGCGCGTTCGGCCAGCTCACCGCGAGCGACCCGGCCGAAGCGCAGCATCTCGCCATCTTCCGGCAGATGTGGACGGAGAGCATCGGCGGCTTCCTCCTCACCGCCCGCTCCGGGGACTATTTGCCCGCGCTTTGCGAATTGCTCCCCGCGCGCACTTTTTATCCCAAGATGGTCACCGGCCCCGATGGCAACCCGCGCGAGGAAAGCGACCGCTGGACGGAGGCCACATTCCTCACCGAGCAGGCGCGCGCCTGTTTCGACGCTGCCGTCCTGGGCACCGCCGCATCGGCGCCTCAGGTCCTGCCGATGCTCGCGAGCAACGATGGCCGCCAATAGCCGTCAAGCCGAAGGGACGCGGAAACACCCACGCGACGATCGGCCGCGGCTGGAAGGCGTGCTGGTTGCGCGGGCGCGAGGCTTGTCTAATAGTCACGGCGTGCCGACCGACATTCCATCCGTAAAGAATTTCACCGCGCCATCGGCTATCGCCCCGGTCGATCCCAAGCGGAATCCGACGCTGGCGGTGCAATATTGGCTCGGCCGCGACATTGTCCGCGGTGTCTTCGCGCCGCTCGAACGGCTCAAGATCGAGCAACTCGTAGCTTTCTACGATGTCGGACACAGCCCCGTGCGCGAAGCGATTTTATTGTTGTCGACCAGTGGATTGGTGATCCATGAGCACCAGAAGGGACATCGCGTCGCGCCTGTCTCGCTGGCCGATTACGACGATCTGATCCGCGCCTATCGCAAGATCTATCAGCTGATGCTCGACAGCGCGCTCAAACACGGCGACGACGCCTGGGAAGAAGCAGTGGTGCTCCAGCTCCACCGCTCGCTTAAGGTCGAGAAGAATTTCGACGACCCCGAGCATCGCGAGATGTGGCAGCTCGCTTATTCGACGCTGCACTGGACCTTACTGTCGGGCTGCGGCTCGCCGATCCTGATGCGGATCTGGGCCGATCTTGGCGGGCGGCTCGAACGCTATGTCAATTTGTTCGCCGATCTCGAGATCGATCGCGTGCTCGACCATCACAGCAAGCATCGCGAAATCGTCGACGCGGTGGTGCACCGCGATGCCGAGCGGCTGCACGAGCTCGTCGCCGACATGTTCGAGATGGGCGTGCAGTTCCACCAGACGATCAGCCATACGCTGTCCAGCTACGAAAAGTCCGCTCACGCAGACTCCGCGCCGGATATGGAGGGTGCGCCGCGCAAGCGCGGACGGCCTCGCAAAAATCCGCGTTAAAATAGATAAATTCTCTAGCTAATTAGCGATTCTCCATTTATTCCTCTTCGAAAAATCGGGAGGATGGGATGGCCGGACGGGCGCGTACAAAATTAGGCATCTCGCGCGTGATCGGCTTCACGATCGGCGATTTCGCGTTCAATCTCTATTGGCAGAGCATCTCGCTCTATCTGCTGTTCTTCTACACCGACGCGGTCGGACTGAGCGCGGCGTCGGCGGGGCTGATCTACATGATCGCCTCGATCTTCGATGCGACGATCGACCCGCTGATGGGTGCGATCGCCGATCGTACGCGGACGCGCTGGGGGCGCTACCGTCCCTATCTGCTGTTCGGCGGCCCGTTCGTCGGAATTGCGTTCGTCCTGCTCTATTTCAAGCCGGACCTGGCGGGGTCGGCGCTCGCCGCCTGGATGCTCGGCACGCACATACTGTTCCGCATCGCCTATACCGTTGTGTCGATCCCCTATACCGCGATGAGCGCGCGCATCACGCCCAACTCGGGAGAGCGCGGATCGATCGCCGGCGGGCGGATCATCTTCGCGACTCTGGCTGGGCTGACCATCGCAATCACGACCCAACCGCTCGCGGCGCATTTCGGCGGAACTGTCGACTCGCCGCACGGCTATCTGCTCGCGGCTGCCCTGTTTGCGGCGGTAGCGACAATAATCTTCCCGATCGTGTTCGCGGCCACTCGCGAGCCGGAAGGCGACATGCATGAAGTCGTGCCGCACAGTCTGAGCGAATATTGGCAAGCGCTGAAGGGCAATCGCGCGCTCTGGACATTGCTCGCCGCGATCTGTGCCGGGGCAATGTGTTCGACCGCCTTGGGCAAATCGATTCTCTATTATTTCAAATATTACCTCCATGATGAGGCGCAAGCGCGTACCGCGCTGAGCCTCTGCGCTGCATCGGGGTTGATCGTCGTGCCGATCTGGATGCTCGTCACGCGCTGGATCGGCAAGCGCAACGCCTGCCTTGCCGCGGTGGTCTGGGGACTGGCCGGCTTGACCTGGTTCGCCATCACCGACGTGCGGACGACGGCGTTGGCGATCGGATTCTTCCTGTGGATGCAGGTGACCGGCCTGGGTCTCGCGCTCGGCTTTTGGTCGATCCTGCCGGATACCGTCGAATATGGCGAATGGCGATCGGGCCGGCGCACCGAAAGCTTCGTGTTTGGGCTGGGCCAGTTCTTCTTGAAAGTCGCTTTGGGTCTCGGTGCGGGGTTGTTCGGCTGGTTGCTTGGCGTAATCGGCTATCAAGCCAATGTCGCGCAATCGGCCGAAACGCTGGCGCGGATGAAAGTGCTGATGACCGCGCTGCCCGCCTTGGGGCTCGTCATCGCGGGCATTGCGATGTTCTTCTATCCATTGCGCGGCAAGCGGCACGACGAGATCGTCGAAGAGCTCGAGGCGCAACGCCGCGTGGTCGCCGGCGAGGCCTGATCGGTTCCCCGCCAGGGGAGCGGCAGTCCCCCGCGGGGATTGCCGGAGGGGGAGGAGCACGACGGTGAGTGATCACCGTCCTCCCCCTCCATCGCTTAGTCGATCAGGAACTGGCGAGCGGGATCGTTCTGGAACACCACGGTACCGTCGGGGCCGAACGTCCGCGCGCCGTCGGGGGCATATTGCAGGATGTACGCCTTGCGCACCGTCCCGTCCTTGAGGTTGGGTCCGGTGCGATGCGGCGCCAATGACGAGAACAGGATGATGTCTCCGGCGGCGGCAGGCGCGGCGACCGCGTCGTCGGCCTCCTCGAGGCACTTTAGCCCGATCGGCGTGAGCCAATGTTCGAGCGTGCCCAGCTTGTGCAGGCCACGCGCGATCCAAGGGCAGCCATTCTCTTCATCGACATCGACCAGGGGGATCCAGAAGGTCAGATATTGCTGCGGCTCGATGAAGGTATAGCCATTGTCCTGGTGCCAGGGGAATTCCTGCTTCTTGCCCGTTTTCTTGTAGACCGACTGGTCCCAATAGAGCCGCATGCGGCCGCCGGCCAAGTCATGGCAAAGATCGCGGATCACGGGATGCGCGGCGAACGCGCGCAATACCACCGACTGGGCGACGAGATGCGCGGTGAAAGTGATCGTGCCCGATGAGGTTAGCCGGAAATTACCGCTCTGCTGCTCGCTGACATAGCGTTCATAGGCCTGTTCGATCGGATCGATCGCGGCTTCGACCTCGGCCAGTTCCGCGCGCGTGAACGCGTCCCGCACGAAGATGAAGCCATCGCGATCGAACGCCTCCACCTCATCGCGTGCCAGACGGCGCAGCGGTCGGTCGGCAGGTACGTCGCGCCATTCGAAGCCAGCGCTGCGCGGATCGATCCGGGGCGCGGTGGTGGGGTCGGTCGCCATTGCTCTTCTCCTTTTAGAAAGCCTCGGACGCGCCGCCGGCAGTCGCGTGAAAATATCTCTTGATTCGATAATTTATCGAATTTAATTCTACTTTCTATAAAGAGAGTCGGCAATTTTCAAACGGCATCGAAATCGTCCCGAGCAAAAAGCGGCCGATGCCAAGCACGGCGAAGGGAGAGGAAAATGAAGCGGTTAGCCTTGTTGCTGGCGGCGTTGGTCGCGGTTGTTCCGGTGAGTACGCAGGCAGGGACCAATCTGCCCACCAAGCCCATCGAGCAGAAATACTATGCCAACGGCCCCTGGACCGTGACGACCACGGTCACGGCCACCGCCTGCGATTCCGCCGGCAATCTGTGCGACATCTATTTCCCGGCCAATCTGGGCGCCAACGGCTTCCTGCATCCGATCATTGTGTGGGGAAACGGCAGCGGCACCACGCCAATCGCGGCCAGCACTTACGCTTATTTTCTCCGCCACCTGGCGTCGTGGGGCTTCGTCGTGATCGCGACTAAGGACGGCACCACCGGCGTCGGCCAGACGCTGATCGACAGCGCCAGTTACATCAAGGCGCGCAACACCGACGCGAGCAGCGTTTTCTTTGGCAAGCTCGACGTCAGCAAGATCGGCGCGGTCGGCCATTCGCAAGGCGCGACCGGGGTAATGAACGCGATGATCCATTCGGGCGGCATGATCCGCACCGCGGTCGCGCTCCATCTTCCCGCACAGATGTGGTGCAGTTCATCGTCCAACTGCCTGCAGACGGCGACGCTGACCGGGGCGACTTCCGGCTCGTTCCTCTATGTCAGCGGGTCGGCCGACGGCTTGATCTCTCCCGACACGCAATTGTTCGGCAGCCAACTCAACTCGAACACGGCCTACTACAATGCCACGCCCTCGGCGCTGCTCAAGGCCAAGGCGATCATCAAGGGTACCAACCATAATGACGTCCAGGGCAATCCGACCTGCCCATCGGGCGTCGGGTCGTGCAACAACGGGGTCGATGCCTATCTCGGCTATCCGACCGCCTGGCTGATGTGGCAGCTCCAGGGCGCGGCCGACGGGCAGCAGGCGTTCAAGGCCTCGACCGGCGAAATCTACACCGAGACCACCAACTGGCAGAGCATATTGAGCAACGTGCCCTGACCATGGGGATGGGGTGAGGTCTCGCGACGGTAACTCGGCCCAGGCACCCCCTAGCCGAGCACTCGATCACCCAGCTGTAATCCATCAAGTTTACTTCCCACCCCGGCGCTCCTTCGCCGGGGTGGCTTCGGTTGTGTGCGGGTGCCCCCGACGCGCCGCGTCGCTAGCCCTTTCGTCTCTTGCAAATTTGATCTATTTTCGATTTAAAATCCCATAAATGTGCTATATTAGATCGAATCATATGGAGGCGGATATGCCGGATCGCGACAGTTGGGAGGAGCGTGGCTTCTTCATCGAACGTGGCCTGCTCTCGGCGGCAGTCACCGAGCAGATCGAGCGCGAAGCGGTGGAGGCAATCCGGGCTGACCCGCCGGCCGGGCATGGCGGCGAGCGCGTCTATTCGACCGCCGACGATTTGCTGATCTATCCCGAAAAGGCGCCCAGCCCGGTGGCGCGGAACCCCGAGGACTTCATCGCCAAGGTGTTCAATTGCCACATCGTCGGCGCCGCGCACGACCTCGCCGTCGATACGGTGCTCACCGACCCGCTGCAGGGCATCCTGATCGACGACATCGACTGCTTCCAGAGCCAGTTCATCTTCAAGAACCCCGGCGTGGTCGGCCAGCCCTGGCACCAGGACGCTTATTATTTCCGCTACGACAAGCAGCCGCAGGTGACCGTCTGGGTCGCGCTGAGCCGCGCGACCCTGGAGAATGGCTGCCTGTGGGTGCTGCCAGGATCGCATAAGCGACAGCAAGTTTTCGAGCACGTCCCAGATCGCCGGCCCGAGAGCCTGCAGGGCTATCAGGAGATCGTGTCGGAAGACACGACGCAGGAAATCCCGGTGACGATGGAGCCCGGAGACGTACTCTTCTTCCACTCCTATCTGATGCATCGCTCGACCGACAACGTCGCCGACTATCGCCGCTCGGCGATGGTCTATCATTATGCCGAAGCCGGCACCAAGCCGGTCGACGCGGTCGCGGCGGCAACGCTCGCGCACGTCAACCGCTGGATCCCCGCGCGGCGCGCCACCTTCAACATCCCAGCCTGAAGAACGGATCACCATGTCGACCCAGACCTATCCTCGCCCGCACCCGCTCAACCTTGATTTCCGCTGGCAGGACGTGCCCGGGGCGCGGCCGCTGCGCCGGCTGACGCGCGACGAGGTGAAGGCATTCGATCGCGACGGCTTCATCGTCATCAAGAACGCGTTCAGCGACGCCGAATTGAATGCGGTGGAGGCGGCGATCGACCCGATCGAACAGGCCTATGAGAAATACGTCAAGGAACACGGCGGCAACCTCCGCCTGACCAACACCGACGCGATCACCTTCACGACGCACATCGTCAAACATTCGGACGTGCTGCGCCGGTTCGCCGCGCATCCCGTGATCCGCGATCTGTGCCACGATCTGATGGGCGGGACGGTGCGGCTCTATTGGGACCAGTCGGTCTACAAGAAGACCGGGGTGAAGCAGGAATTCCCCTGGCACCAGGATAACGGCTACACCTTCATCGAGCCGCAGCAATATCTGACCTTCTGGATCCCGTTGCTCGACGTCGACGAGGAGAATGGCTGTCCATGGATCGTGCCGGGCCTCCACAAGGGTGGCACGCTCCACCATTGGCGCACGCCGATCGGGCTCAAATGCCTCGAGGAAGCCAAGGACGCGGTGGCGGTGCCGGCGAAGAAGGGCGACATCATCCTGTTCTCGTCGCTGTCCCCGCATCGCACCGGGCCGAACCTGCGCGACGGCACCGTGCGCAAGGCGTACATCCTGCAATATGCCCCCGATGGCGCGCATACGATGGTCGATGGCGAAGCGATCCGGCAGGACGATGCCGAGCGCCAGTTCGTGATCGAAGGCTCCGAACAATGATGCGCGACGACGGCGCGGCGCTGATCGAGGCGTATCGCAGCGACGGCTTCGTCGCGGTGCGCGGGCTGATCGATCCGGCCGAGCTCGCGCCGCTCGCCACCGAGGTCGATGCCGCGGTCGCGCGGCGCAAGGCCCGCGACACGCGTAGCCTGACGGAGAAATCGCGCTACGAGCAGTCGTTCGTGCAATGCCAATATATGTGGGAGGATTCGCCCGGCATCCGCCCCCTCACCTTTCACGAAAATGTCTGTCGGATGGCGGCCGAACTGATTGGCGCCGGTGCGGTGCGACTGTGGCACGACCAGGCGCTGTACAAAGAGGTCGGCGGCAAATCGACCCAGGCGCACCAGGACCATCCCTATTGGCCGATCACCGAGGACGCGACGATCACCGCCTGGATCCCGCTCGTCGAGGTCGACCGCGTGACCGGCTGCATGGGCTATGTCCCCGGCTCGCACCACGACGCACGGCAGTTCGTCGACATCTTCGCGGGCGACGACAGCAACGGCCCGCAGGTCGAGGACCAGGCGGTGTTCGTCCCCGCGCGGCCGGGCGACGTGCTGTTCCATCACGGCCGCACGATGCACATGGCGCTGCCCAATCAATCCGGGATCACGCGTCGTGCCTATACCGCAATCTATTTCGCCGACGGTTGCACGCGCGGCGGCGAGCGCGCGCATCCATCGGTCGACCGCACCGGGATCCCGATTGGGGCGGCGATCGATGGGCCGGCGACCCCGATCGCCTGGCCACTGCCGGGCGGGGCATTTCCGGAGCCGGGGCCGTGGCCGGATACGAGCGATGAGAGGTTCCAGCGCTCGGCTGCGCTCGGGATTATCCCGGGAATGGCGTAGGTAGTCGGCCCAAACCGGCCACTCGCGCTTGAGCCGGCTGCACCGAGAAGCGGATCTCGCGAGCATAGAACGAACCCTCGAGCCCAATGCTGCTCTCCCAGGTCAATTCGAGGTCCCCGATTTGTGGACCGGCCGCCGTCGCCCATCCACCTTGCTCCGCCGCGACCCGCCTGATGCCGAGATCGTGAACGATCGAGCCGGCGTCTCCAACCAGCGAAATGCCGGTGATTTCATCGACGTGAATGGAGACATGCGCATGGCGGTCGGAGACGAAAAATCCTCTGGCGTCTATCTCGCTCGTCGTTCGGCGAGCTTTAAAGACGATCGTCGCCTTGCCGGCCGTGACGTCTAACCTCTCGATCTCCCAATCATGAAAAGAAGGGATGAAGCCGAACCATATGGTGACCTCATCGCTCCCCGGCAGCGTCCGAAAAAGCTTCTCGTCCGTCGTCCAGTAAGTTCCATCAGTGCTGGGCATGGCACGATGCTATCCCGACCTCCCCAACACCAAAAGGCGGGATTTACCGCGCCCGCGAGGCAGCTATCCGGCTGACGCGAAGCCGGCGCAGGCGTCAGGCGGCGGTAGCGGGGCGCCGTCCGCGCACACTCCGAACGCTGCCGCGCCCGCGCTTCGGCTGGTCGAGTTCGGCGAGGTTGCGGCGGATCGTCGCGCGCATCGGTTCGCCGCCTTCGAAGAAGCTGTCGAGCAGCGCGTGCAGCCGGTCAGCGTCGCCGCTCACGATCGCCTCGACGATCACGCGGTGCTCGGCATGGCTGTCGCGCGCGCGGTCGGTGGCGAGATCGGCATGGAGGTTGACGTAACGCTCGGCGCGGTCGCCGAGATTGCCGACCACTCCCATCAGGATCGGCGACCCGCAGCCCGACAGGATTTCCTCGTGCAGGCTCTTATAGGCCTGCTGCCACAATTCGCGCGCTTCCGGATCGCCGTCGGTCATCACCTTGCTGACCTTGAGCGAGCGGTGCAGCGCGAGTACGACGCGCTCTTCCCACGCCTCGCCGCCGCGCTCGACCGCCATTTGCAGCGCGAGCTGATAGGTGCGCTGATAGATATCGATCAGGTCGTTATAATCGGCCAGCGACATGCCGGCGACGCGATAGCCCTTATTGTGTTCGTGCTCGATCAGCCCGCGTGCCGAGACCAAAAGGATCGCTTCGCGCACCGGACTGTGCCCGACTCCGTAAAATTGGGTGAGCTGCTCGACCTTGAGGCGTTCGAGCGGCGCGAACACGCCGCGTACGATGTCGCGGCGCATCCAGTGCGCGACCGCCTGAGTCGGGTTCTTATCGGCGTCGATCCCAGCAGTCAGGCGGGGATCGGTGAAGGTCGCGACGGAAACCAATGCTGTCACATCTGGTCTTTCTGAGCGGGCGAGAAGAGCCGGCATCATAGAGCAGCGGGCCCGGTAAATTGAAAGGCGCTCCGGAAACGACGCCGCATCTCCCTGTGCTTTTTTAAATCATAATTGATTTTTTTCTACGTTTTCGATAAATTTCTGGCCAGTCCATCTCATCCGGCAAGGCTCAGAGACCATGACCATCGATGTCGCGACGCGACCTGCTCTTTCCCCCACCCTCTCGATCGACGGGGACCGGTTCGTCGACCGCCATGGCCGCCATGTCATCTTGCGCGGGGTCAATCTGGGTGGCGACTGCAAGGTGCCCTACCCCAATGGCGGCACCCAATATCCGAGCGATTTTTCCGATCATCGCACCGTCTCATTCGTCGGACGCCCGTTCCCGATCGCCGAAGCCGACGAGCATCTGTCACGGCTGGCGCATTGGGGTTTCAACTGCCTGCGCCTGCTCACCACCTGGGAAGCGGTCGAGCATGCCGGACCGGGCCAGCACGACCAGGACTATCTCGATTATTTTACCGAAGTCTGCGCGCGCGCGGGCAAGCACGGCCTCTATCTGTTCGTCGATTTCCATCAGGACGTCTGGTCACGGATGACCGGCGGCGACGGCGCGCCGGGCTGGACGTTCGAGGCGGCCGGGCTCGACTTCACCAAATTCCACGCGGCGGGCGCTGCGCACGTGATGCAGCAGGTCTATGACTATGGCAGCGACGTCCGCCGCCAGCCGCAATATCCGCAGATGAGCTGGGGATCGAACTATCGCCTGTCGGGCAATGCAATCATGTGGAGCCTGTTCTGGTGCGGCGCTCTCTTCACCCCCGACCATCGCGTCGACGGCGAGAACATCCAGCATTATCTGCAGCGCCATTATCTCGGCTCGATGGACGCGATTGCCGAGCGCATCGCCGACATGCCGCACGTGCTCGGCTTCGACACGCTCAACGAGCCAGGCACAGGTTGGGTCGGCGACGGGCTCAGCTATCGCCACTTGGCCCCGAGCGAGGAGAACCGATCGCGCCCACGACCCGGTGTGGCGGCGTCGGCGCTCGACGGGCTGGCTGCAGCGAGCGGCCTGTCGGTCGAGGTGCCGGTGCTCAGGCGCAATCTCGACACCGGCCATGCCGAACCCGTCGGCAGCCGGATCATCAATCCCGACGGCGTATCGATCTGGCGCGACGGCGTAAGTTGCCCGTTCGCCGCCGCAGGCGCCTATCGCGTCGAGGACGGCAAGGCGGTCCCGCTCGACGAGGAATTCTTCCGTACGCGAGGTGGCCGCCGCATCACCATCTCTGAAGATGGCTTCGGCCCGCTGTTCCGCGCGGTCGCGGAAACCACGCGGCGGCACAATCCCGACTGGTCAGTGTTCGCCGAGCTCGACGCGTTCGGCGCGGCATCAGGGCGCCCCTTTCCCGCAGTCATGCCCGAACGCTCGGTCAATGCCAGCCATTGGTACGACGCGTCGACGCTCTATCTAAAGACATTCGATCCGAACAATTCCTACGATTTCCTGACCGGCGATCTGGCAACCAGCGAGGATCAGGTGCGGCAGCGCTATATAGCGCAGATCGGCTACAAGGCGGCAGCCGGCGCCAATTCTTTCGGCCCCGATGGCGCCCCAACGCTGATCGGCGAGTTCGGCATCCCCTATGATCTCGACGAAGGCGAGGCCTATGCCGCCTGGGATCGCGGCGAGCGCGATCCCTCTGTCTGGACGAAGCACGATCTCCTGCTCGGGCTGATGTACGATGCGCTCGACGCGCTGCAACTCAGTTCCACGCAATGGAATTACACCGCTTCGAACCGCAACGACCTCAGGGTCGGGGACAATTGGAACCAGGAGGATCTGTCGATCTTTTCACGGGACCAACTGGTATCGGGCGATTCCAATTCCGGCGGTCGTGGGGTCAGGGGATTTTGCCGGCCGTTCGCCAGGCACGTTCAGGGACGAATCCAAAACATGCATTTCGACCGGGCGAGCGGCGATTTCGCGCTGACCTTCGACGCTGATCCAACGATCGCGGCGCCTACTGAAATCTACGTGCCGCGAACCCAATATCCCAACGGCTGCACCTTCGACGTCGCCGGGGGCCACCTTGTCTTCGCGGAGCAGCTTGCGTCAGTTCGGATCGAAAAAGCCGAACGAATCACGATCACCATAAAGCGGCAATGACGCGCCGGATCGCCAAGGTAAAACGGCATTGTCAGATCAACGTGGCAGCCACAGCGTAGCGTGATAGCCGGCCCGGCCAAGTCTACGTCATCGTGACTGACAGGCTACGATCCTACCCCGCAGCGATGCCCAGATTTCGAGGGGTGAAATCGCTCCAGCCTGAAACGCCAACTTATCGATCGACGAACATTCAACGAGCCCCATTCAGGAGGCGCTCGCGGAACGGTGATCGCATAAGGTCGGTCTCAAAACAGGTCGAATCACGTCAGGAAATGTCCCTTGGCGAGGGTTCGAGTCCGATCGTGGGAACGATTTTTGGGGTGGGACCACGGAGGGACCACGAAATCTGGGGGGTGCCAAAACCCGAGGATTTCTGCGGGTCTCAAGAGCTGGTGTGAGTCCTGTAGGCCACCATTTTCCTGCATGAGAGCCCCCCGCCAAACCAGCGTTTTTCGACGCTAGCCGCCTAGGGTTGAGCCAGCCGCCGGCCAACCGAATGTCGATCCGTCAGTGAGCGGCTGCCGCCGGGACCGGGTCGGCGTAACGCGTCAGGAACTGAGCCAGGGTCGGGAGCTGCGGCAGCCGGGCCTTGATCCCCGCATCGAGCCCGTCCAGCGCCTGGCGAAGATTGGCGTCGGGCAGTTGGCTCGGCAGCAAGTGCCAGCCGCCAGGCATCACGCCCTGCCCCATCATCACCTGGCACCAGGAATCGACGCGGAAAATCTCGTCCTGGTCCTGATACGCCATCGCCTGTTCGCGAAACAGTTCGAGACGGGCCGCCAGCGTATCGGGCAGCGTCATCTCGGCCATGCGCCGCCAGAACGGTTCGTCGCGATGGTTGAGCGCATAATGCAGGATCACGAAGTCGCGCACATCGGTCCATTCGGCCGCTGACCGCGTGTTGAAGCGCTCGGCCAGCGCGTCATAGTCGCGCGTGAACGGGAAGGACTGGATGAAGCGCGTGATCGCGATCATCACCAGATGGATGCTGGTCGATTCGAGCGGCTCGATGAACCCGCCGGCAAGGCCGAGCGCCAGGCAGTTGCGATGCCATGCCCGGCGGCGCATGCCCGCGGTGAAGCGCAGCAGGCGCGGCTCGAACAACGGCTCGCCGTCGAGCGCGGCCAGCAGCGTCTCGCGCGCCGTGTCGTTGTCCATATATTCGCTGGAGAAGACGAAGCCGTTGCCGACCCGGTGCTGCAGCGGAATCCGCCAGCGCCAGCCGGCGTCGTGCGCGATGGCGCGGGTATAGGGCACGGGCTCGCCGGCACTTTCGGTCTGGACCGCGAACGCGCTGTCGGTCGCGAGCCAGTGGCTCCAATCGTCGAACCCGGCCTTCAGCGTCTGCTCGATCAGGAGCGCGCGAAAGCCGGTGCAGTCGATGAAGAAATCGCCATCGATCCGCTCGCCCGACGCCAGGATCAGCGAACGGATGTCGCCGCTTTCCGCGTCCTGCGACACTTCCGCGATCCGGCCCTCGACGCGCCGCACGCCGTCGGCTTCGGCAATGCCCCGCAGGAACCGTGCATAAGCGGTCGCGTCGAGATGATAGGCATAAGCCAGCCCCAACTCGGGATCGGCGGAAAAGCGGTTTTCCGCCGCCGCGCGCAGCTCGAACGAGTAATCGCCATAGGGGCGACCGAACCCGCGATGCCGCGCCTCCAGCCAGAAATGCTGGAAATCGGCGACGAACACCGATCGCCCGACCGAGCCGAAAGAGTGGAAATAGCGGTCGCCCGGCCGGTCCCAATCCTCGAAGCCGATGCCGAGCTTGAAGCTGGCATTGGTCGCGCGGACGAATGCGTCCTCATCGATGCCGATGAACGAATGGAAGCTGCGGATGGTGGGGATGGTCGATTCACCGACCCCGACCGTGCCGATCTCGTCGGATTCGACCAGCACCACCTCGATCATCGGGCTGAGATGCTTGGCGAGCGTGGTGGCGGCGATCCAGCCGGCAGTGCCGCCGCCGGCGACCACGACGCGCCGGATCCGATCGGGAGTTGCTTCAGTCATCGATTGAGCTGCCTTTGGATCAAGGCGCGCAACTGCCGCGCCGCCATGGGGTCGAGAGGCGCCAGCGGCCCGAGGGCGGGCGCGGGCAAATGGGCCGCCGGGCGTTCCGGCGGACCGAAGATGTAATAGTCGAACATCGCACGCCACGCAGCTTTCTCGTGCGCCGGGCGATCGCGTAGCGAGAGCATGGCGTGGAGCAAGGTCGTCATCGGCGTGTCGAGGAAATCGGGCGCCGCGTTCCACCAGTAATTGACCAGCACGTTGAAGTCGTCGAGCGCCTCGACCTGGTGCCACCACAAGGCCGGATAAACGAGGACGTCGCCGGGCTCGAGCTCGGCGATCTCGCCGGCCGCCGCCGCTTTTGGGAAATCGGGATAAAGGTCGAGATCGGGCGCCGCGAAATCGACCATCGTCACCACTTGCCCGCCCGGCGTCGGCGCCAGTGGACCGGGATAGAGGTTGGCGACCTGATCGGGCGGGAACAAGGTGAAGCGGCGATGGCCGACCGCGCAGCACGCCGCATTGTTCGACATGTCGAAATGCGCCGCCGCGATCGTGCGATTGCCAAGCCAGATGCTGGCCAGAGGTGGGTGCTTCGCGAACAGGTCGCCCGCCGGCGTCAATTCGTTCTCCGCGCGAAAGCCCGGGAAGAAGGTGTCGAGATCGGTCGAGCCGATATAGAAAGCAGGCGCGCCGGACTTGCCGCGATGGTCGAGGATGCGCGCGACGAAGGCATCGAAGGCGATGCGTTCGCCGCGAAAGTTCATGGCGGTCGCGTCTTCGGTATAGTGGAAGCGGCCGCCGGCTGCCGGATCGGCGGTATAGCCGACCACTGGCTGGCCGCTGTGGAACCGCAGCAGATAGTCAACGGCGCGTTCCGGCGAGCCCAACCCGGCCTGGACCAGCGGCCAGTCGCGCGCGGCACCCTTGAGGATGGTCGGCACCCCTTCGGCAATAATGGCAGCGAGGTCCGGGGCGGCAATATTTCCGTCCAACTCGCGGGTTCGCCGGGTCACGGCGATCCGGGCAGGCGCCGCATCAGCCATCGCGGCGCCGCTTGCGCTCCACCAGAGCATTGATGTTGCCGAGCGAGGATGCCGCCCAGATTGCCGGCCGCAGGAAGTCGTCGCGATGCAGCGCCGCGAGCGCCGCGCCGTCGAGCGCGGCGAGCCGGTCCTGCGCGATCGTATAGCCGTCAGGCACCGTGAAACGACGGCCGTCGTCGGTCTCTATCCGCAGCTCGACCGGCTGGATCAGCCCATGGTCGTCGAAGGCGGCGAACATGGCCGGGGCGACCTGCGATCCGACATAGACGCGCTGAAGGGCGGCCGAGACCTGGTCGAGCAGCGGCGCGTTGCCGCCATGGCCGAGAAAGATCGCGGCCCCCTCGCCGCCATGGCGTATGCGAGGATGCGACGGGTCGATATGGATCATCGGTTCGCCGGGAGTGCCTTCCGGCGGCACCCCGATCGAGAACGGACCGCGGCTCATCAGCGCGGGGATATAGCGCGCGTCCCAGCGCGCACCGTCGAGATAGAGATTCTCCTCGGCATCGAACCCGAGCAGGACGGTCGCGCGATAGGCGCCGGCGGGGTCGCGCCGGAACAGGATCGCGTACTCGCGCTGCAATTCCTCGAACTCGGTGGCGAACACCATCGTCTGGTTGACGGCATCGCCATAAGCGGCGCCGCGGTCGAGCACGACCCGCAGGTCGGCATGGTCGACATTGTTGAGAAGGACAGGGTTCGCCATCTTACTATTCTTAGACGAAGAAGGCCGCTTGTGCAGCGGCCTTCCCCATTTTCAGCATGTAATGCGGTTCAGAACTTGAAGCGCGCACCGATCTGATAGCGGGCCGACCCTTCGGCCAGATACCAGGTGTTGCTGGGATCGCGACCATAAGTCCGGACACCTTCCTCGGTGAGGTTGATGCCTTCGAAGCTGACCGCGATATTCTTCGTGATGTCGTAGCTGACGCTGAGGTCGAGCTGGCCATAAGGCGCGGTGTAGACGGGGTTGTGATAGGTGTCGCGGTTGAGCTGACTCAGGAACTTGGCGCGCCAGTTATAGGCCAGGCGGGCCGAGATCCCGTATTTCTCATAGATCAACGTAACGTTGGCGGTGTCCGACAGGCCGACCAGCGCGAACTGGTCGACACTGGGGTCGGCCGCCACGTCGATGCCGACATTGCCGCGCACCAGGGTGTAGCTGGCGGCGATGCCCAAACCGGTCCGGCCAAGGAAATATTGGCCGGCGAGTTCGACGCCGTAAATCTCCGCGTCCTTGTTGTTGATCGGCGTATTGACCGCGAAGTTGAACAGCGGATCATTGGCATCGGCGAGAATGTCGACTGCCGCCAGCGTCGAGTCGACAAAGCCCTGATCGAGCGACCGGGAGACGGCGTTATAATGCGATGCGAACACCGCATTGGCCGCCGCCACGTTGCCATTATTCTGCTGCAGAACAGCGGTATAGGTGAACAGGTTCACGTCCGTAATGTCGGCGTGGAACACGTTCGTCAGCTGATCCTTGGCGGTACCCGAGCGCGTGCCGGGAGCGCCCGAGGTTGGGTCGCGCAGGCCGAACAGGCTACGGTTGACCAGGGTGTTGCCGATGAAATTGTGGACGCGCTTGTCGAAGAAGCCGACCGAGAAATAGGTGTCCTTATTCGGATACCATTCCAGCGACACGTCGAAGTTATCCGAGTCCAGCGGATTGAGATCGGTGTTGTTGGCAAAACCGGTCGCGACACCGCCAATAGCTGTGGGGCGCGGCGGGGCGTTCTGCACCGACGCCGAAGCGAATAGGTTGCTGTAGGGCGCGCGCGCGATCGTCTTCGAATAAGAGAAGCGGCCCTTCAGCTTGCTCGTGAGATCGATCGAAAAGTCCATCGACGGCAGCAGATTGTTATAGCTACCCTTGGAGTTCAGAGCCTGACGATCGGTCGAGTTGAGAACGGTGAAATCGTTGTCCGCTTGCCAGACGATCGCAAGCGGGACCGGTTGCAGCGAGTTCGCGGTGACCTTGGTGCTTTCGAACCGGGCGCCGGCGACGAGCTGCGCCGGCATGTTGCCGATATTGCCGTTCCAGGTGACCTGACCATAGACCGACCAGATGCTCTCCTTGACGCGATTGTAGTTATTGGCGTCCAAGTTGTTCTGGTGGCCCACGCCGTCGTTCGTGATGCCGATATAATGTTGGTACAGCGTGTTGTAGAGCTTGGTCGCATCCTCCGTGCGCCAGGCGACCAAAGTATTGGCGTCGGCGTTGGGGTTATTGTGCGTGAATTGGCACGCCGTGCAGAACTGAAACACCTGCCCGGGCGCCACTGCATTGATCTCGGGCGGCAGTGAATTGCCCCAGTCGCCGAGGACCTGGCGAGTATTTACCTGCGTCTGCAGCGTGTTGGTAGTGCGATAGCCGCCGCCGAAATCGAACTTGCTGCCGCCGCCCAGATCCCAGGTGCCGTCGAGGCGCAATTCCTTGATGCGCTGCGTCTGGGTCGAGGCGAACTGGCGCTGGATGGCACCAGAGAGATCGCCGGCATCGAGCGTGTTGTTGCAATTGCCCTTGGTGAAAGGCGTGCCCGTCGGGGTGACGCTCGGCGCACAGTCGTTGAAAGTCAGCGTCTGCTGCGGGAAACCGCCCGGGGTGGTTGTGAGCGAGTGCGAGGTTACGACCGGCAGGTTGAACGCGACCGTGGTCGAGGTCTGGCCATTGGGATTGTCCGGCAGGCTTTCGGCCTTGCCGATATGCCCGTCGAGCACGAACTTCAGGCGATCGGTGGCTTGCCAGTCGATATTCAGGCCAACATCCCACAGGCGATTCTTCTCCGCGCGATAGGCTTGCTCGAATGCCTCGTCCTTCACGCCGTTGATCGTTTCGTGGAGATAGGAAGTCGTGGCGATGCCGTTGGATGCATCGTCGAACGTCACTTCGTCGAACGGGCGGTTGAACCAGTTGGACTGGGTCGAGCGGCGCTCCGATTGACGAAGCTGCGCATACAGGCCGTCGGCGGTGATGGTCAGCCCGTCGGTCGGCCGGAATTGCAGCATCGCCTGGCCGTTAAGGCGTTCGCGGCTCGATTCCGAGAAATGGTAGCGACTGTCATTGGGGACCGAGACCAGGACGTTCGAATTGCCCGGCACGTTATTGAGCTTGGTCGCGGCATTGACGAAGCCGTTGGCCGGATTGAGGAAATCCGACAAGGTGCGGATGTTCCAGTCGTCGTTCGCCACACTGGGAACGCTGAAGTTGCGCTTCTGATAGCTGCCGAACAGCGAGACGCCGACTTTCTGATCTTTGTCGCTCCAGCTCAGGAGGCCGGAAACTTCCGGTGTCACGTGGCTGCCGCAGCTGATGCAGTCGTCGGCGCTGGTGTCGTAACCGGCCTTCGCGCCGATCGTGCCGGTGAACCCACCCTCCCTCGCATCGAGCGGGCGCCGGGTGACGATGTTGATCGCGGCGCCGATGCCGCCGGACGGCACCGCGGCGCGGCCGGTCTTGTAGACTTCGAGCGTCTTGACCCCTTCCGCGGCGAGATTTGCGAAGTCGAACGACCGGCCGTTTCCGGCCGCGCCGTCGCCGCCCTGATCCCCGCCCACGGCGAGGATGTTCGACGTGGCGAGCTGGCGCCCGTTCAACGTGACGAGGTTATATTGTGCGCCGAAACCGCGGACGGTGACGGTCGAACCCTCGCCGTTGACGCGGTCGATCGACACGCCGGTGATGCGCTGGAGCGATTCCGCCAGGTTGGTGTTGGGGAATTTGCCGATATCCTCGGCCGAAATCGCGTCGACGATACCGTTGGAATTGCGCTTGATCGCAATCGATCGTTCGAGTGACGCGCGAACGCCGGTGACCACGATGTCACCGCTCGATGCGGCCTGATCATCGGCCGGCGAGGCCGGCGGCGCCGCATCGGGTGCGGCCGTTTGCGGTTGAGCCTGAGCGGCGGCCACGCCCGGCGCTGCAAGCCCGACCGCAAGTGCCAGCGCAGACGCAGAAATTCTCAATGTTCTCATGCCCCGGATCCTCCCTATCTGGCCGGCATCTTCCCATGCCGACACGACTATGATGTTAAGCGATGTGGTCTCGCCTCGAGTGTCTTCGTATCGAGTCCGACATCGATGTCAATATCGGACAAAGTCCTTTTCGGATCGTTCGATTTAGCGTTGCGCCAAGGCAACACTGGCCGATTGCAACGGGTGCACGGCATCGGTCGCCAAGGTCAGTTTGTAGCGGCCGGCAGCCTGCCGCCACCGGCCGGCTTGCCAGCGCGCCAGCACGCGCGGATCGGCCGTGATCGTCACCGTGCGCGTCTCGTGCGGCGCCAGCGCTTCGCGGCTCCACCCGGCGAGTCGCAACGGACTGCCGTCCGGCAGCGTGACGTAGAGCTGGGGCACGGCAACAGTCGCCCGGTCGCTTTGATTGGTGATCGCAACGGTCGCGCTGGGCTTGGCCCCACCGATGAAGCGGGCCTTGCCATAGCTCAGCCTGGCATAATTGAGCCCGTAGCCGAACGCGAAGAGCGGCTGGCTGTTCTGCGCCGCATACCAGCGGTAACCGACATTGGCGCCTTCCTTATAATCGACATCGAACGATGCGACCGGCTCGGCGGTCCCCGAACCGGCATTGCTCGCGGCGTCGTTCTTCAGGCTTTCCAGGCCGATAGGTCCGGGGCGCGGTAGCTGCGCGGATGCGCGCGGGAACGTCATCGGCAACCGCCCGGTCGCATCGACATCGCCGAACAGGACGCGCGCGATCGCTTCGCCGCCGCGCTGGCCGGGATACCAGGCCTCGACCACCGCAGGCACGCGGTCGATCCACGGCATCAGCACCGGACCACCGGTCTCGAGCACCACCACGGTCTTCGACTGCGCCGCGGCCACCGCGTCGATCAGCGCATCCTGATTGTCGGGCAGCGCGATATCGCGATTATCCTCGGCTTCGGTCGCCCATTGCGTGGCGAAGACGATCGCGATGTCGGCATCGCGCGCCGCCGCTGCCGCGGCCGCCGGGTCCTTGCCGTCGACATAGAAGACTTGCGCACCCGGAGCGATCGCCTGGATCGCCTTGAGCGGCGAGGAATTGTGGTAGGTCACGCGGACGAACGACGCCGCCGCGCCCGATGTCAGCGGGATCTCGATCGGCACGCCGCCTACCGAACGCACCTGGCTGGACCCGCCGCCCGACAGCACGCCGACATCGGCATGGCCGCCGATCACCACGATCTTCCGCGCACGCTTGGCCAGCGGCAGAACGTTGCCCTGGTTCTTGAGCAGGACCACCGACGCCTCGGCCACGCGCTGCGCGATGTCCGCATGGGCCGGATAGTCGATCGGCTGCACCGCCGCTGGCGACGGATCGTCATAAAGGCCGCTGGCGATCACCCCGGTGAGGATGCGGCGAACCATCTCGTCCAGGCGCGCCACCGGGATCGTGCCGTTCGCGACCGCCGCGGCGAACGGCGCGCCGAAATAGATTTCCTTGTCGAGTTCCTGGCCCGATTCCTGATCGAGACCCGCCATCGCCGCCTTGACCGTCGAATGGACCCCGCCCCAGTCGGACATCACCCAGCCGGGATATTTCCAGTCGTCGCGCAATACCTTGGTCAACAGGAACCGGTTCTCGCACGCCCAGTCGCCGTTGAGCTTGTTATAGGCGCACATGACCGAGCCGGGCCGGCCGTCCTTCACCGCGATCTCGAACGCCAAGAGGTCGCTCTCGCGCAACGCGGCTTCGTCGATCCGCGCGTTGAGGATGGTCCGGCCGGTTTCCTGCGCGTTGAGTGCGAAATGCTTGACGGTCGAGACAATATGGTTCGACTCGACCCCACGCACCGCGGCCGCGGCAAGCGTCCCGGCGAGCAGCGGGTCTTCCCCCAGATACTCGAAATTGCGCCCGTTCCAGGCATCGCGCGTCAGGTTGACGCCGCCGGCAAGCAGGACGTTGAAGGTCTTGGCTCGGGCCTCCGCCCCGGCCATCGCGCCGCCGGCATAAGCAAGCTTGGGATCGAACGTCGCCGCGGTCGCGAGCCCCGATGGCAGTGCCGTGGCGACGTCGTCGGTGCGCAGGTTCATCTGGTTGGCGACACCAAGACTGGCATCGCTTTCGCGCAAGGTCGGGATGCCGAGCCGCGGCACCCCGGGCACATAGCCGGCCGAGGGCACCATGTCGGCCGGGCGGGGATCGATCTTGTTGGGGAACAGTCCGTGGATGTAGGTCAGCTTCTCCTGAAGCGTCATCGCCTTGACCAACGCCGCGGCCCGCGCCGCCGCCGACAAGCTCTTGTCGCGCCACGGTTCTCCGGCGCGATTCGTCGCCGGGGCGACGGGCTTCTGCTCGGCTTCGCGCGCGGCGAGCGCGGCCGGCAGGCCAACCGTACCGATACAGATCAAGGCGCCGAACAGACGAGACTTCATCGCGGGTTCCTCAATCGAAATGACAAAAAAAGCGGCCGCCACAGCTTGCGGCGGCCGCGAGCCCGCCGACGCAAGGCACGGCGGGGGG